>NZ_SMLB01000004.1 GCF_004349105.1 Jiangella aurantiaca | reverse complement strand
GCTTCGGCGGGGGCGACTTCGGCGGTGGGTTCGGCGGAGACTGACCCGGTAGCGTCCTGACCCGTGCCGACTCCTGAGTTCATCCTGACCCTGCGCGAGCATGTGGGCCACGACCTGCTGTGGCTGACCGGCGTGACCGCGGTCGTCGTCGACGGGGAGGGACGGGTGCTGTTGCACCAGCGCTCCGACACCGGGCAGTGGGCGCTCATCTCCGGCATCCTCGAGCCCGGCGAGCAGCCCGCCGTCGCCGTCGTGCGGGAGGCGTTCGAGGAGACCGGCGTGCGGGTCGAGGTCGAGCGGATCAGCAGCGTCATCACCGACCCGCCGGCGACCTACCCGAACGGCGACCGCGTCCAGTACCTCGACATCGCGTTCCGCTGCCGGCCGGTCGGCGGCGAGGCGCGGGTGAACGACGACGAGTCGCTGGCGGTCGCGTGGTTCGCGCCGGATGACCTGCCTCCGCTGGCCGAGCACATGCGCGAGCGGCTGGCGCACGCGCTGAAGGACGAGCCGGCACCGTACTTCGTCCAGCCCTAGCCTGCCCGCGCCGACGGCTTCAGGTAGCGATGGCCCGTGGGGCCGGTCCAGAGTGTGGCGCCGTCGCGTTGTCGTTCGACGGTCCAGTGACAGTGATGTTTGATCAGATGATGGGTCTCGCACAGGCTCTGGAGATTGCCTGCCGAGGTGGTGCCGCCTCGATCGAAGGGCTCGATGTGGTCGACGTCGGCGGCTCTGGCTGGTCGGTGGCAGCCGGGGGCGCGACAGGTGCGGTCGCGGGCGACGATGAAGTCCGCCAACGCCTTCGTGGGGCGGTACGTCGTGCGCCCGAGGTCGAGGACCTGTCTGGTGCCGGGGTCGGTGCGTAGCCACGTCCACACGCCCTCGGCGGCGAGCTTACGGGCAACGTGGGCAGGGATGGGTCCGTAGCCCTCCAGCTCGCCCGGCCCGTCGCTCAGCCCGATGAGCGTGGCGAACGGAACCGTGACGTGGACGCTGATCGGCCGCCGCCGCGGGGTCGTGCCGGCAGCGCGACCGGCGACAGCGGCCACCCCGTGTGTGGGATCGCCGGTGGCGGAGGGGGTGGTGGTCTGGTCGGCCACGTCGCTCGTCGTCGTGCCAGCGGTGGCACCGTCGGCGCAGGCTGTGAGGGCGGCCCAGCCCAGCTCGGCGAGGGCGTCTGCGCGGCGCTGGTCCTTCGTCCGCGCCGGACGCCCGGCGACGGCGTCGGCACGCTTGGCATCCGCCGCCGCGGCGTTCAGCGCCGTGTCGAACGCGGTGGCATCCTCGGCCGGCAGAAATGCCTCCAAGAACGCCATCCCATCGCTGGCGGGCGTCACCGCGACGTAGCGGCGGTCGCGGGCGAGCTCGTGCCGTTCCGCGGTCTCCACCGGTGCCAGCTCATGCAGGAGCTGCTTGATCAGCTTCCGCAACGCGACCGAGTCCAGGAACGGCGCCTTCGGCAGCACCGCCGCCTCCACCCGCTCCCGAACGTGCAGCTCCTGCCCACCCAGTTCGTCGGTGATCACCCGCGCCCGCCGCAGATCGATCATCCCGGCCTCGAGGGCGGCGTGGGTGTCGGGGAAGTCGAGCACCAGTTGCAGGGCGTGGCCGACCATGTTCTCCGCCTGCGGGGTGGTGAGCTGGCAGCGCCCGGCGACCGCGGTCGCGGTGTTCGTCACCGGGTTCACCGACCGGTACCCGGTGTGGTCCGGGCGCATCTCTGCTCGTGATGCGAGCGCCGCGTGTACGGCGGCCTTCCTGGCCGCCACCCAGGCCTCGAGACGTTCCAGCCCGACGGCGGCCTCCACCAGATCGTGCCCGCCGGCGACCGTCGGATCGAAGCCGCCCAGCCGGGCGGCCAGCTCCGGACCCGCCGGCACCTCGTCGAGGTCGAACGGCAACACCCCGGCGGCCGGCACATCGGCGTATTCGCGCGCCACCCGATCCAACAGGGCGTCGAGCTCGGCATCGACCGCATCGCACGGCTCCAACCGCACCCACGCACCCCGCTCGGGATGCCACGCCACCAGCTGCCCCGTCACCGGGTCGACTCCCGGCGACGGAGCAGTCGGTAGCGCTTCTTCGAACATGCAACTGATCTTACCGACCCCCACCGACAAGGTCGGAGCCGGCGAGATGCGCCAGTTCAGTCGCGGCGGTGCAGCTGGCGCGCCGCCTCGGCCACCGAGCCGGACAGCGACGGGTAGACGGTGAAGGCGCGCGCCATCTGGTCGACGGTGAGGGACGCCTCGACGCCCAGGGAGATCGGGTGGATCAGTTCGCTCGCCCGCGGTGCCACCACCACGCCGCCGACGATGATGCCGGTGCCCGGCCGGCAGAACAGCTTCACGAAGCCGTCGCGGATGCCCAGCATCTTCGCTCGAGCGTTGGTGGCCAGCGGCAGCTTGACGGCGACGGCGTCGATGTCACCGGCGTCGACGGCGGCCTGGCTCCAGCCGACGGTCGCGATCTCGGGGTCGGTGAAGACGTTCGCGGCGACCGTCTTGAGGTTCAACGGCGACACGGCGTCGCCCAGGGCGTGCCACATCGCCGTCCGGCCCTGCATGGCCGCCACCGACGCGAGCATGTTGACGCCGGTGACGTCGCCGGCCGCGTAGACGCCACGGGCGGACGTGCGGGAGACGCGGTCGACCTTGACGAAACCGCGGTCGTCGAGGGCGACGCCGCACTCGGACAGCCCGAGCCCCTCGGTGTTCGGCACCGAGCCGACCGCCATGAGGCAGTGCGAGCCGCGCACCGTCCGCCCATCGGTGAGGCTGACGACGACGCCGGAGCCCTCGCGCCGCACCGACGCCGCCCGCGACTTCGACAGCACGTTCAGCCCGCGCCGCGCGAACACCTCTTCCAGGACGTACGCGGCGTCGGCGTCCTCGCCCGGCAGGACGCGGTCGCGCGACGACACCAGCGTGACGTCGGAGCCGAGCGCGTTGTAGGCGCTGGCGAACTCCGCGCCGGTGACGCCGGACCCGACGACGACCAGGTGCTCGGGCAGCTCGTCGAGGTCGTAGACCTGCTCCCAGGTGAGGATGCGCTCGCCGTCGGGCTCGGCCTCGGGCAGGATGCGCGGCCGCGCGCCGGTGGCCAGCAGCGCGACGTCGGCGACGAACTCGTGGGATCCCTCGTCGACGACGACGCGGTCGCCGGGCGCCAGCCGGCCGGAGCCGCGCAGGATCTGCACGCCGGCCTTCTCGACCGCCGCCGTGGTGTCGGCCGACTGCGCCTTGGCCAGCGCGAGCACCCGCTGGTTGACGCGTCGCAGATCGACGCCGACGGAGTCGTGGCCCAGCTCGACGCCCAGTTCAGCGGATTCAGCGGCGTCGCTGACCACCTCGGCGGTCGCGATGAGGGTCTTGCTGGGCACGCAGTCAGTGAGGACGGCCGAGCCGCCGACGCCGTCGCGATCGACCAGCGTGACCTCCGCTCCGAGCTGCGCCGCCACCAGCGCCGCCTCGTAGCCACCGGGTCCGCCACCGACAATCGCCACACGTGTCACCCCGCCATTGTCCCGTACGCTCACACATCGCGTCGCCCGCCCGGTGACCGGGCGTGCCCGACGGGCATGGCACCCTTACACCGTGCCGACCACGCCCGACCAGCCCACGCCCGGCGCGTCCGTCCCTCAGGCTCCCGCGCCGACCAACTGGCGGCTGCTCGGCCGGCTCGCCGCCATCACCGTCGTGCTGACGGCGATCGACCAGCTGACGAAGTGGTGGGCCGAGCGCGAACTGGCCGGCCGCGAGCCGATCCAGCTGGTCGGCGACCTGCTGCAGCTGCGGCTGCTCTACAACTCCGGCGCGGCGTTCTCGATCGCGACCGGCCTGACCTGGCTCCTGACGCTGCTCGTGGTCGTGGTGATCGCGGCGGTGATCCGGGCGTCGGCGAAGCTGGGCTCGACGCCCTGGACGATCGCGCTCGGGCTGCTGCTCGGCGGCGCGTTCGGCAACCTCATCGACCGGCTGTTCCGCGACCCGGGCTTCCCCGAGGGGCACGTCGTCGACTTCATCGACTACGGCGGCCTGTTCGTGGGCAACGTCGCCGACATCGCCATCACCGCCGCGGCCGTCCTGATCGCGATCCTCACCTGGCGTGGCGTGAGCATCGACGGCGCCCGCCGCGCCGCCTCCCCCGACGGAGCCACGCCTGCCCCATCCGACGACGCCTGACGTCGATCGCCCGGCCTCCAGCGGCCGTCCCCCTTCGCCACGTTTGCACAAGCCGAGCCGGGGAACGTCATGGTCACGACATCCGTGGCCGTGAGGAGGCGGATCGATGAGAAAGGCAATGACGTGGCTGGCCGCTGGCGGTGCCTTCGTGCTCGTCATGGCGGCGTGTACGCCTGGTGGTGACGACAACGGCGACGACGGCGACGGCGAGGCCGGCGGCGAGCTGGTCTGGGCCATCGGCGGCGCCGAAGCCCAGCCGGGCGGTGTCCATCAGCAGGTCGCCGAGCTCTGGAGTGAGCAGAACCCGGACAACCCGATCCGCATCGAGCTGTTGCCGGAGGAAGCCGATCAGCAGCGCGAGCAGCAGGCGCTCGAGCTGCAAGCCGAGGGCAGCGGGTTCGACGTCCTCGGTGTGGACGTGATCTGGACCGGCGAGTACTCGGAGAACGGCTGGGTCGAGAGCCTGGAGGACGTACGCGCCGAGATCGAAGAGGCGTCACTTCCCGGAGCGTTCGAGTCCGCCACGTGGGGCGGTGAGCTCTGGGCGGCCCCGTACAACACCAACGCCGGGTTCCTCTACTACCGGACCGACCTCGTCGAGGAGCCTCCGACGACGTGGGCGGACCTGTGCCAGGTCGGTGTGGCCGCCGCCGAGGCGGCCGGCATCCAACCGTTCATCGGGCAGGGCGCGCAGTACGAAGGCTTCGTCGTGAACTGGCTGGAGTACTACTGGAGCGCCGGCGGTGAGCTGTACAACGAGGACCAGACCGAAGTCCTGTTCGACACCGAGCTCGCGGCCCAGGTCACCCAGTTCATGGCCGATGCGATCGCTCAGGGCTGCTATGCACCCGGCTTCAACACTGCTCAGGAGGAGCCGGCGCGCAACGAGTTCCAGCAGGGCAACGTCGTCTTCATGCGTAACTGGCCGTACGTGTACGGGTTGGTCAACGAGGACACGGGCAGCCCGGCCAACGGCAACTTCGACATCGCGCCGCTGCCCACGGTCACCGGTGAGGGGACCATCTCGGCCCTCGGCGGGTTCAACAACGCGGTGAGCGCGTTCTCCGACAACAAGGACGCGGCGATCGACTTCGTCACCTGGGCGGCGACGGACCCGGAGCCGCAGACGCTGCTGGCCACCGAGGCGTCGGTGCCGCCCACCATGGAGTCGGTCTACGAGGATCTCAGCGACGACCCGGTGATGGCGCTGCTGGGCGAGGTACTCCCGGACGCCAAGCCGCGGCCGCCCGCACCACAGTGGAACGAGATCAGCGTGGAGATGCAGCGCGCGCTGCATCCCGCGGTGAACGGCCAGGGCGACATCCAGAGTGCCGTCGAGAGCGTGCGTGACTTCCTCGAAGGCACCATCGAGTAGGCCGAGAGCGAGCAGGGATTCACCATGGCCGAGACACGGACCGCCCCGCCAGAGAGAAATCGTGCTCCTACTGGCCGAGGCGGTCCGCGCGCCAGGCGGAAGGGGCTCTCCGAGCGCGCGCTCGCGCGACTGTTCATCGCACCGTCACTGCTGGTGATGGGGCTGGTGGCGCTGTTCCCGGTCATCTACGCGATGGTCCTGAGCCTCTACTCGTACACCCGCCGGCAGCGCACCGGCTTCGGCGGGCTCGACAACTACGTCGACGCCCTCACCGATGGCCGCTTCTGGTCGGCCTTGCAGTTCACGCTGACCTTCACGGTCACATCTGTGGCGGCGGAGTTCCTGATCGGTCTCGGGTTCGCGCTCCTGATGAACCGGACGTTCCGCGGTCGTGGGATCACTAGGGCAGCCATCCTCGTTCCCTGGGTGATCCCGACCGTCATCGCCGCCCAGATGTGGTTCTTCATGTTCAACGTGACGCCGGGGTTCATCAACACCATCTTCGGGCTGGGCGACTTCAGCTGGATCGGGCAACCCGGGTGGGCGACGTTCGCCATCGTGTTCGCCGACGTCTGGAAGACGGCACCGTTCGTCGCCTTGCTGCTGCTCGCCGGGCTGCAGACGATCCCTGCCGAGATGGGTGAGAGCGGTCTGGTCGACGGTGCCAACGCGTTCCAGCGGCTCTGGTACATCACCTTGCCGCTGCTGCGCCCGGCGATCCTGGTGGCGCTGCTGTTCCGCACGGTCGACGCGCTGCGGGTGTACGACCTGGTCGTGGTCATGACGGGCGGTGCGTTCGACACGGAGTCGTTGTCGGTGCTCGTCCAGCAATTCGTCGTGCGCACACCCGACCCGGGCTTCGGCTCGGCGTTGTCCACGATCACGTTCGTGCTCATCCTCGGTATCGGGTTGATCTTCGTGCGGATGCTCGGCCGGGACATCATGGTCGGCAGAGGGGCAGAGCGATGAGCGACGTGGCGACGGCTCCGGGCCGCGAGATCGAGGCGACACCGCGCCGCGAGGGCGCGCGGCTGTGGGGAAAGACCGGGCTGCTCGGGATCATCCTGCTGTGGTGTCTGTTCCCGTTCTTCTGGCTCATCATGACCAGCCTGAAGCTGGGCGACCGGGCACTGAACAGTCCCGACATCTTCCAAGGGCCGTTCGGCCTGGACAATTACCGCAACGTGTTCGAGCAGGACTTCCAGCTGAACCTGCGCAACTCGTTCGCCATCGCCGGCATGACGACCATCATCTGCATTGTGATCGGTTCGCTCGCCGGCTACGCGCTGGCCCGGCTGCCACTGAAGCGGAAGATCCTGCTGCTGACCGGCGTTCTGGCGGTGTCGTTGTTCCCGCCGGTCGCACTGGTGCCGCCGCTGTATGAGTTGTGGCGCAACCTCGGTCTGCTGAACACCTGGGAGGGCCTGTACATCCCGTACACGGCGTTCACGCTGCCGTTGACGATCTTCATCCTGACGACGTTCTACGCGGCCATCCCCAAGGAGCTCGAGGAGGCGGCGCGAGTCGACGGCGCGACACCGTTCCAGGCTTTCTACAAGGTCATCTTCCCGCTCGCGGCTCCGGGTGTGTTCGCCGCCGCGATCATCATCTTCGTCACGGCATGGAACGAGTTCCTGCTCGCCAGCACGTTCGCGCCACGCAACCCGGAGGTGGCCCAGACGGTGCCGGTGGCGATCGCGGCTTTCACCGGCCAGGTCGAGTTCCAGCGCCCGATCGGCACCATCACGGCGGCCTGCGTCGTCGTGGTGATCCCGATGATCATCGTGGCCCTGGCGTTCCAGCGGCGGATCGTCGCCGGGCTCACGGCAGGCAGCGTGAAGGGCTGAGAGCGGGCACCCGCCCGCGCGGTATGGTCGGCCGGTGACCGAGCTGCTGGACGATCCGCAGGCCGCCGCGCTGGCCGCGGCCGAGCACGTCGCCGCCGCCACCGGGGTCGAGCGGCACGACATCGCGCTGGTCCTGGGGTCGGGCTGGGGCGGCGCGGCCGATCTCATCGGCGAGACCGTCGCGGAGCTGCCCAGCAGCGAGGTGCCCGGATTCGCCAAGCCGGCCGTCGAAGGCCACGTCGGCACGCTGCGCTCCGTCCGGGTCAGAGGCACCGGGACGCTCGCGCTCGTTCTCGGCGCCCGCACCCACCTCTACGAGGGGCGCGGCGCGCGCGCCGTCGTGCACGGGGTGCGGACGGCGGCCGCGGCGGGCGTGCGGACGGTGGTGCTGACGAACGGCTGCGGCGGGTTGCGCGAGGAGTGGCCGGCCGGTACGCCGGTGCTGATCAGCGACCACATCAACCTCACGGCCACGTCGCCGGTCGAGGGCGCGAACTTCGTCGACCTCACCGACCTCTACTCCGCCCGGCTGCGCGCCGTCGCCCGCGAGATCGACCCGAGCCTGCCCGAGGGCGTCTACGTCCAGTTCCGCGGCCCGCACTACGAGACGCCGGCCGAGGTTCGCATGGCGCAGCGCCTCGGCGGCGACCTCGTCGGCATGTCGACGGCGCTGGAGGCGATCGCCGCGCGCGAGGCGGGTCTCGAGGTGCTCGGCGTGTCGCTGGTCACCAACCTCGCCGCCGGCATCAGCGCGACGCCGCTCAGCCACGCGGAAGTCATCGAGGCGGGTCAGGCCGCCGGGCCGCGCATCAGCGGCCTGCTCGCGGCGGTCGTCGCCGAGCTCTGACGACCACCCGCCGGCGCGACGCCGTCAGCGCTCTGTCAGCGGCTGGTCAGGCGCTCCCCCGACGCTGGTTCTCGAGCACAGAACGTGCCCGAGAACCACAGGAGGACGCATGACCACACTGGCCATCGAGGCGCACGGCCTGGTCAAGACGTTCGGCGAGAACCGCGCCGTCGACGGCGTCGACCTCGCCGTCCGTGCCGGGACCGTGTACGGGGTCCTCGGGCCGAACGGTGCCGGGAAGACCACGACCGTCCGCATGCTCACCACCCTGCTGCGGCCCGACGGTGGCAGCGCGCGGGTGCTGGGCCACGACGTCGTCGACGACGCCGACCAGGTGCGCCGGCTGATCGGGCTGACCGGCCAGTACGCGTCGGTCGACGAGGACCTCACCGGCACCGAGAACCTCGTGCTGCAGTCGCGGCTGGTCGGGCTGAGCCGGTCCCAGTCGAAGCGACGCGCCGCCGAGCTGCTGGAGAGCTTCGACCTGACCGAGGCCGCGAACCGGCCGGTCAAGCACTTCTCCGGCGGCATGCGACGGCGCATCGACCTCGCGGCGAGCATCGTCGTCACGCCGGACGTGCTGTTCCTGGACGAGCCGACGACCGGCCTGGACCCACGCAGCCGCGGGCAGGTGTGGGACATCGTCCGCGGCCTCGTCGCCGGCGGCACCACCGTGCTGCTCACCACCCAGTACCTCGACGAGGCCGACCAGCTGGCCGACCGGATCGCCGTCATCGACCGCGGCACCGTCATCGCCGAGGGGACCAGCGCCGACCTCAAGGCGTCCGTGGGTCGCAGCTCGCTGCACCTGCGGCTGGCCGACGAGGCGCAGCGCGACCTCGCGGAGCGGCTGGTCGCGCAGACGCTGGACACGATGCCGCACCGCACCCCGGAGGCCGGCGTCATCACGGCGCCGGTCGCCGACCCCGACCTCGTCGCCGACCTGATGATCCGGCTGCGCGCCGAGGGCGTCGGCATCGACGAGATCGGCGTGCAGCGCCCCAGCCTGGACGAGGTCTTCCTCGCCCTGACCGGTCACGCCGCCGAGGACGACGACACCGAGAGGACCGCCGCATGACCGCCACCACCGAAGTGCCCGCCGTCGAGCGGCCGGTGCGCAGCATCGCCGCCGCCCGGGTCGACCGGCCGCAGCCGCCGAGCCCGCTCTCGGCCAGCCTGACGCTGGGCTGGCGCAGCGTGCTGAAGATCCGGCGGATCCCGGAGCAGCTGTTCGACGTGACACTCCAACCGGTGATCTTCATCGTGATGTTCGTCTACCTGTTCGGCGGCGCCGTCTCCGGCAGCACGACGGAGTACCTGCAGTTCGTGCTGCCGGGCATCCTGGTGCAGACCGTCGTGATGGCGTCGCTGTACACCGGCATCTCGCTGAACACCGACATCGGCAAGGGCATCTTCGACCGGTTCCGCTCGCTGCCGATCTGGCGGCCGGCGGCGCTGCTCGGCGCACTGCTGGCCGACGGCATCCGCTACGTCGTGGCGGGCGTCGTCTGCCTCGGCGTCGGCATGGCGATGGGCTTCCGGCCGGACGGCAACATGCTCGAGGTGCTCGCAGCTTGCCTGCTGGTGCTGGTGTTCGCGTTCTCGCTGAGCTGGATCTTCGCCTTCCTCGGGCTGGTCATGCGCTCGGCCGGTGCGGTGCAGGGCGTCAGCATGCTGGCGATGTTCCCGCTGACGTTCGCCAGCAACGTGTTCGTCGACCCGTCGACGATGCCCGGCTGGCTACGCTCGTGGGTCGACGTCAACCCGGTGTCGCAGCTGGTCACCGCGGTTCGCGGGCTGATGGCGGGCGCACCCGACGCCGGCGCGATCGGGTGGTCGCTGTTCGGCTGCGCGGTGCTGGTCGCCGTCTTCGGGCCGCTCACCATGCGGGCGTACCGCCGCAAGGCCTGACGCCTCAGGGCCGGACCAGCGTCCCGATCTCCCGCACGACGGCGACGGCGGGGAGGTCGCGGATGCGGTCCCGCTCGGCCGCCAGCAGCCGTTCGTCCGGCTCGGGGAGGTCGACGAGCGCCGGATGGCGGACGTCGCCGAGCAGCTCGACCGCCCCGACCCGGCGGCCGAGCGCGACCAGCCGGGCTGCGCGGGCGCCGTCGCCGCGGGCCTGGGCCAGCCGGCCGTAGGCGATGGCGACCATGCCTACGACCGGCCGGTCGCCATCGGCGACCGCCAGGCCGTAGGCCTCGGCCAGCAGGTCGTCGACGTCGTCGCGGCCGACCCGCAGCCGGGCGACGGCCGCGCCGGCCAGCGCCATCACCCGCAGCTGCGGCGGTCCGTCGATCTCCTCCGACCGCGCCGCCGCGACCGCGACGTCGTAGTGCGCCAGCATGGACACGACGTCGCCCAGCTGCGCGGCGGCCTCGGCCAGCCCGGCCTGCGCCAGGGTGGCGACCTCCGGGTCGTTCGGATAGCGCTCCATGAGCGCGGTCAGCTCGGCGACCCCGCGCGCGACGTCGCCGGCGCGGACCCGCATGATCGCCCGCAGCAGCTGCACCTGGCGGCCGTCGTCGCCGGCGCCGAGCACGTCGAAACTGCGCACCGCCTCGTCCAGCAGCTCGACGGCCGCGGCGCCGTCGCCGTCGGCCGCCTCCGTCATGCCGAGGGTCATCGACGTCATCGCCAGGCCCCACCGGTCGCTGAGCGCGGCGAACCCCGCGCGCGCCTCCTGGGCCAGCCGGCGCGACCGCTCACGATCACCCTCGTTGTCGGCCATGAGGCTGAAGAACAGCGCGGCCATGGCACGCATCCACGGGTCGCCGGACGCCTCGGCGATCGCGCGAGCCCGCTCCAGCTGGGCCGGCCGGCCGTTCATGGCGGCGAGCACCAGCTCGCCGAAGGCCCGGGCCAGCGGGGTCAGCTCGGCGTCGCCGCGCACCAGCCGGCGCAGCCGCCGCATGGTCGTCGCCCCCATCCGGGTGGGGCCGGCGACCAGGGAGTTGGGGACGATCACCGCGTAGAGCACGGCGGAGGTGCTCGGGTCGGCGGGTCCGTCCATCCGGATCAGCTGCTCGCCCCAGCCGGCGACCTCGAAGTGCAGGCCGAGGGCGGCCCAGTACCAGCACATCGTCAGCGCGACGGCGTACGCGGACCGGGTGTCGCCGGAGTCGATGGCGGCGCGCAGCCCGGCCACCAGGTTGTCGTGCTCGCCGGCCAGCGCACCGAACCACGCGACCTGACCGTGGCCGCGAAGGTTCGGCTCGGCCCGGACGGCGAGGTCGACCGCCCAGGCGACCAGCGCGGCCGTCGCCGCCGCCCGCTCGCCCGCGGCGTCCAGCTCGGCGTCGGCGAACTCGCGGACGGTCTCCAGCAGCCGGAACCGGACGGTGCCGCCGGACTCGTCGACGACCAGCAGGGACTGGTCGGCCAGGCCGGCCAGCGCGGCGTCGACGGCGGCCGCGTCGACCGAGCCGAACGCGCAGACGGCGGCCGCGGTCGCCGCGTCCGCACCGCCGGGGAGCACGCCGAGCCGGCGCAGCACCGCCTGCTCGGTCTCGTCAAGCAGCTCCCAGCTCCACCGGACGACGGCCAGCAGCGTGCGGTGCCGCTCCGGCGCCGAGCGCGGCCCGCCAACCAGCAGCCCGAACCGGTCGTCGAGCCGGGCGGCGAGCTGCTCCACCGACATCGACCGCACCTTCGCCGCGGCCAGCTCGATGGCCAGCGGCAGGCCGTCGAGGTGCCGGCAGACGTCCGCGACGACCGCCGGGTCGAGGTGTGCCGCCGGCCGGGCGGCGCGGGCGCGGTCGTAGAACAGCCGCACGGCCGGGTAGTCGAGCGGGCCGTCGTCGGCACCGGCGGGCGGCAGCGCCAGGGCGGGCAGCGGGTGCACGACCTCGCCGTCGACGGCCAGCGGGGTCCGGCTGGTCGCGAGCACCCGCACCTGCGCCGACGCCGTGACGATCTCGTGCACGACCAGCGCGACGGTGTCGACCAGGTGCTCGCAGTTGTCGACGACGATCAGCGCGTCGCTGTCGGCCAGCAGGTCGCGCAGCCGCTCGAGCGGCGGCCGGGCGACCGGTGACGTGGCGAGGTCCATCAGGCCGACCTCGCGGCCGCCCAGGCCGGCCAGCACGGCCGGCAGCACGTCAGCGTCGTCGCGCAGGCCGGCCAGCTCGACGAGGTGCACCGGGCGGCCGGTGCGGTCCAGCCGGCGCAGCGCGAGCTCGGTGGCGAACCGGGTCTTGCCGACGCCGCCGGGGCCCAGCAGTGTGACCAGCCGCGCGTCGTCCAGCAGCCGCTCGACCTGCGCCAGCTCGTCGTCGCGGCCCAGCAGCGGGGTCGCGGACCGGCGCAGCCGGGGCCCCCGGCCCGAGGCGGCCGCCTCGGGCGCCGCGGCGGCGGACGGGCCGGCGGCGGTCGTCGTGGCCGGCACCGGGCCCAGGCGCAGCGCCACCCGGTCGTGCGTCAGCACCGCAAGGTGGACGTCGCGCAGCTGCGGCCCGGGGTCGGCGCCGAGCGCCTCCGCGAGCCGCTCCCGTCCGTCCTCGTAGGCGGCCAGCGCCTCGGCCGGCCGCCCGGTCGCCACCAGCGCCCGCATCAGCTGGCCGAGCAGCGCCTCGTCGAGCGGGTGGTCGTCGACCAGCGCGGCCAGCTCGGCCGGCAGGTCGGCGTGGGCGCCGCGGCGCAGGTCGGCCTCGATGCGGGTGCGGCGCAGGTCCAGCCGCAGGGTGCCGAGCCGGGCCGCCTCGACCGGCGCGAACGGCGCGTCGCCGACGTCGGTCAGCGGCTCGCCCCGCCACAGCTCCAGCGCCCGGCCGGCCGCGGCGGCGGCCGTCGCGGGGTCGCCGTCGCGCACAGCCGCCGTCGCCGACGCCAGCAGCGCGTCGGCCACGGCGGCGTCGACGTCGTCGCGGGCGACCGCGAGCCGGTACCCGCCGGCCGCCGCCTCGACCGTCACCGCATGGCCGTTCAGCGCCTTGCGCAGTCGCGACGCGGCCGCCTGCACGGCGTTGGCGGGGTTGGCCGGGCGGCCCGCCCACACGTCGTCGACGATCGTCTCGACTCCGACGACGCGGCCCGGCGCCAGCGCCAGCCGGGCGAGCAGCGCGCGTACGCCCGCGCCCGGGATCTCACCGGCAGCACCCACGCGCACCGGTCCGAGGATCGAGACCTGCATGCTCCTAGGATCTCCTGAACGCGGGACGGCGCCACGTCCGCCTCGCGGGAAGGAGAAGTTCCGCGATGACCGACGTGCTCGAGCAGGCCCGCGCCTGGCTGGCCGACGACCCCGACCCGGCCACCCGGGCGGACCTGCAGGCGGTGCTCGACGCCGCCGGGGCCGGCGACGCCGCCGCGTCCGCGGACCTCGCCGACCGGTTCGCCGGCTTCCTGCAGTTCGGCACCGCGGGCCTGCGCGGCGCCATCGGCGCCGGCCCGAACCGGATGAACCGCGCCGTCGTCATCCGTGCCGCCGCCGGCCTCGCAGCCTACCTGCGCGAGGCCCGCGCCCCGGTCAACGGCTCGCGGCACCGCGTCGTCATCGGCTACGACGCCCGGTACCGGTCGTCGGACTTCGCCACCGACACCGCCGCCGTCCTGATCGCGGCCGGCATGGAGGCGCTGGTCATGCCGCGGCTGCTGCCGACACCGGTGCTCGCGTTCTCGGTACGGCACCTGTCCGCCGACGCCGGCGTCATGGTGACGGCCAGCCACAACCCGCCGCAGGACAACGGCTACAAGGTGTACCTCGGCGGCCCGGACGGCGGCTCGCAGATCGTGTCGCCTGCCGACGCCGAGATCGCCGCGCGCATCGACGCCGTCCCGTCTGTCGCGTCGGTCCCGCGCGCGGAGTCGGGCTGGACGGAGATCGGCGAGGACGTCGTGACGGCGTATCTGGCGGCCGCCGCCGGGGTGGCCGAGCGCGGCGGGCCGCGCGACGTCCGCATCGTGCACACGTCGCTGCACGGTGTCGGCGGCGTCACCGCGGGCGAGGCGCTGCTCCGTGCCGGCTTCACCGACCTGCACACCGTCGCCGAGCAGGCCGAGCCGGATCCGGACTTCCCCACCGTCGCGTTCCCGAACCCGGAGGAGCCCGGCGCCATCGATCTCGCGCTCGCGCTGGCGCGGCGGGTCGGCGCGGACGTCGTCATCGCCAACGACCCGGACGCGGACCGGTGCGCGGTCGCGCTCCCGGCGCGCGACGGCAACGGCTGGCGGATGCTGCACGGGGACGAGGTGGGCGCGCTGCTCGGCGAGCACCTGGCCCGGCGCGGCCGCACCGGCGTGCTGGCCAACTCGATCGTGTCGTCGCGGCTGCTCGGGCGCATCGCCGCCGCGCACGGCCTGCAGCACGCGGAGACGCTGACCGGATTCAAGTGGATCTCCCGGGTGCCGGGCCTGGCGTACGGCTACGAGGAGGCGCTGGGCTACTGCGCCGACCCGGAGTCGGTGCGCGACAAGGACGGCATCTCGGCGGCCGTGCTGGTGGCCGAGCTGGCCGCGCAGACCAAGGCGGCCGGCCGGACGCTCTGGGACGTGCTCGACGACCTCGCCGTGGCACACGGCTTGCACGCCACCGACCAGCTCTCCGTCCGCGTCGACGACCTGTCGCTGATCGCGGACGCGATGGCCCGGCTGCGCTCGGCGCCGCCGGCCTCGCTGGGCGGGTCCGCCGTCGTGACGACGGACGACCTGCTGGCAGGCGACGGCGGCCTGCCGCCCGCGGACGGCCTGCGCTACCTGACCGCCGACGCCACCCGCGTCGTCGTCCGGCCCAGCGGCACCGAGCCGAAGCTCAAGTGCTACCTCGAGGTCGTGGTCGCGGTCGCCGGCGGCGACGTCGCCGCCGCGCGGACCGTTGCCGCCGACCGGCTGGCCGCCGTCCGCGCCGACGTCGCCGCCGCGCTAGGCCTCGGCGTCTAGGGTTGTCGGGCACCGATGGAAATGATCACGTTGAGTAGGGTGTGTTCGCTCTGACAGGCATGCATTCCTGGTGAACCGTGAACACGCCTAGTCCGACGGCCATCATGGAGAAACGACCTAGGGCTCGCAGGCGGGGTCGACCGTCAACGTGATCGCGTTGCCGGCGGCGGAGGCGTTGCCCGAGCTGTCCACGGCTCGCACCGTGATCGTGTTGCCGCCGGGGTCGGGCAGCCACACGGTCGCGGCGCCGGTGCCGCGTGCGACGCCGATGAGCCGGCCGTTGCCGAACACCTCGTAATCGATGTCCGCCGCGGCATCGCGGTCGTCGGCCGAGGGCGTCCACGTGAGGGCCGCGTTGTCGCAGGTGTAGCGGGCGATCCGGCCCGTCAGCCCGGACGGCGTGCCCGGCGGCGTGACGTCGGTGGTGGCCGGCGTCGTGACGGCCAGCGCGTTCGACGGCGCCGACAGGCCGCCGCTCCGGAGGGCTCGTACGGTGTACGAGTGCGCGCTGCCCGGCGCCAGCCGCCGGATCGTCACCGTCGCCGTCGGCTGCGCGAACCGCGCGGCCGCCGTGCCGACCAGCGTCGGCCCGTCGAAGACCTGGTAGGCCCAGACGTCGAACTCGTCGCCCGGGCGGTCGAACTCCAGGCTCACGCGCGCAGGTGAGACCTCGGTGGCCCTCAGGCCGGACGGCGCGCCCGGCTGGACACCGGGACCGCGGGTGGTGACGGTGATCGTCCGAGTGGGCGCGGCGACATCGCCGGACGCGTCCACGGCGACGATCCGGTAGCCGTACGTCTGTCCCGGTACCAGGTTCCGGGCGACGTAGGCGCTGCCGAGGCTCGTGGTGACCAGCACGTCGTTCTGGTAGACGCGCCACCTGGTCGGCTCGGTGAGGGCCCCGGGCGACCACTGCATCGAGACCAGTGTGTCGGTGACGTTGTTGACGTAGAAGTTGAACGGGGTCGGCGGCGCGGTCCCCGCGGTCGCCGTCGCCGGCCCGGCCAGGCCCAGTGACAGCGCCGTGGTCAACCCCGCAGCGAGTGCGACGAAACGCCTGCGTACGTGCATGTCGAACCTCCTCGATCGATCGGCGTCGCCTGGTGTACGTGGGAATCGGCTCCGGGGATTGAGGCTCCCGGACCCGATCCGTGGGTGCGTCGGGTCCGCGGTCGGTCACACGGCGCGCGTGGTCGAGGGATTCGGGTAGCCAGGGCCGCACAGATCCCTCAGCCATCGGCGGGTCACCTCGATGGGGTGCTGCGGCGGGAGCTCCGGCGAGATCTGGACTGGCGGACGAGCGCCTAGACTCGACGCGTGACCATGCTCGACGACGCGCGCCTGTCCGACATCGCCTCCTCCGAGGCGTCGCTGCGCCGCTTCCTGCACGGCCTGCCGGGGGTCGACCAGACCGGTGCCGAGGCCCGGGCGGCCGCGCTGGCCACGCGGTCCATCAAGACCACGGCCAAGCAGTACGCCATCGACCTCGCCATCTCGATGATCGACCTCACCACGCTGGAGGGCCAGGACACCCCCGGCAAGGTGCGGGCACTGTGCGCGAAGGCGCTGCGCCCCGACCCGTCCGACCGCACCGTCCCGCGGGTCGCGGCGGTCTGCGTCTACCCCGACCTGGTCGCGACGGCGAAGGAGGCCCTCGGCCCGAACAGCCCGGTCAAGGTCGCCAGCGTCGCCACCGGGTTCCCGTCGGGGCGCACGAGCCTGGCGGTCAAGGAGGCCGACACGCGTGAGGCGGTCGCGGCCGGCGCCGACGAGGTCGACATGGTCATCGACCGCGGTGCGTTCCTCGCCGGCCGCTACGGCGAGGTGTTCGACGAGATCGTCGCGGTCAAGCAGGCCGCCGGCGACGCCCACCTCAAGGTGATCCTCGAGACCGGCGAGCTGGCCACGTACGACAACGTCCGGCGGGCGTCCTGGCTGGCCATGCTGGCCGGCGGCGACTTCATCAAGACCAGCACCGGCAAGGTCGCGCCGGCCGCGACCCTGCCTGTCACGCTGGTCATGCTCGAGGCGGTCCGCGACTTCCGCGAGGCCACCGGCCGCCAGATCGGCGTGAAGCCCGCCGGCGGCATCCGGACCAGCAAGGACGCCATCAAATACCTGGTTCTGGTCAACGAGACCGTCGGCGACGACTGGCTCGACCCCGACTGGTTCCGCCTGGGCGCCTCCAGCCTGCTGAACGACCTGCTCATGCAGCGGCAGAAGATCGCCACCGGCCGGTACGCGGGTCCCGACTACTTCACCCTCGACTGACGGCCCACTATCACCCGGCCGTGCGGAAGAACGTGCTCGCCGGGTCGGTACCGTTCGACTGTGAGAAGAACGCCGCGAAGTCCGTCCCGATGTTCGACAGGCCCTCGTAGTCGCCGGTGAAGAACCCCCGCGCGAACGGCGCCAGCCGCATGTCGAACGGCGTGTTCGTGAGCCGGACCTCGTTGCCCCAGTTCGCCGCGCTGGCGCAGGCCGTCGGCGTCGTCGGGTGGCAGTGCACCATCCAGTAGTCGGTGGGCAGCGTCGTGGGCGACGGTGTGTTGTTGCGGAAGTCGTAGTACGTGACCCCCCCGGTCCCGTCGTCGGCCACGTGCACCGACGGCGTGAACGCCTGCTGGTTGCCGGGCGGCACCGTCCCCGGTGTGGCGTTGATCTTGATCGGCTGCGACCAGGTCAGCCCGCCGTCCAGCGACTGTGAGAACGCGATGCTGTCGAACCGGCCGCCGCTGAAGCGCGCGTCCTGCCAGACGACGTACAGGGCGCCGGTCTCGCGGTCCACGGCGACCTCCGGGATGATGTCGCCTGTGCGGACGGGGTCGCCGGTGTCGGGGTCGGTGATCTCGATGGTGCCGAGCCGGCTGACGAAGATCCGCTCGGACCAGGTGACGCCCTGGTCCTCCGAGATCATGACGGCCACGTTGTTGCCGCGCCGGCCGCCGCGGTTGTCGTTGCGGATCTCGTTGAAGACGTTCACGAGCGTGCCGTCCGGCTGCACGACGATCTGGTTGCCGATGGTCTGGTCCCGCATGCCGGGGTCGTAGATCTCCTTCGGCGCCTCCCAGGTCTCGCCGCCGTCGGTGCTGCGGGCGAACCAGGCCGGCCCGCTGAAGGCAGCGGTGACGAAGCCGGCGATCACGCTGGCCCGCTCACTGCCGGGGAAGACCAGCCGGTCCCAGACCGCGTAGACGAGGTCCGGATCGGTGGGGTCGGCGGTGATGGACTGCTTGTCGTTGAACACGTTGGCGTCCAGGTCACGGATCACCTCGACCGGGTCGGTCCAGGTCAGGCCGCCGTCGTCGGAGTAGCTGGCCAGCAGCGCGTGGTCGAAGTCGCGCGGCTCGAACGGCGGCGCGACGTCGTTGAACGACAGCGCCAGCTGGTGCAGCCGGCCGTCGGGTCCGAACGACACCCAGGGGTCGGTCGACCGGTCGTACGTGCCACCCGAGCACAGCGAGATGCCCGGGATGACCACCTGCTGCCAGGTGCTGCCCCCGTCCTGGCTGACACCGGCCACCAGGCCGCGGGCGCCGCCGTTGGACCAGCGGTCGGCCTGCCAGATCCCGACCACGTTGTCCGTGTCGGTCGGGTTCACGTCGATCCACGGTTCGACCTCGCTGTTGAGGAACACCGTCCCGGACTGGTCCTCGACGGCGTCCGCGGTGCAGCCCAGGAACGGGCTGGTGCCGGAGACCTGGACCAGCGGCCCGGTCGTGAACGGCGCGGCGATCGCCGGGATCGCGCCGGCCACGATGACTGCGGAGCCCGCGATGAACGTGACAGCTCGCCGACTAGGCATAGAAGTCGCCCCCCGAGGTCGATTCACACGGTCCCCGACGCTGGCACCGCGGCCCCGCCCGCGCAAGCACCGGTACGGACAAACGGCGGCGGGCCGGAGCGCCTACGCTGGGTACCGTGCAGGCCGACCGAGTGACCGTGGACTGATCCCCATGACGAAGTTCGAGTACGCCCCCGCGCCTGAGTCGCGGGCCATCGTCGACATCAAGAGCTCGTACGGCCTGTTCGTGAACGGCGAGTTCGTCGATCCCGTCGACGGGTCGATGTTCAAGTCGGTCAACCCGGCCACCGAGGAGGTGCTGGCCGAGATCGCGGCGGCCGGCGTCGACGACGTCGACAAGGCCGTCCAGGCGGCCCGCCGGGCCTACGAGCGCACCTGGTCGGAGCTGTCCGGCCGCGACCGCGGCAAGTACCTGTTCCGCATCGCGCGGATCATCCAGGAGCGCGCCCGCGAGCTGGCCGTCCTCGAGTCGATCGACAACGGCAAGCCGATCCGCGAGTCGCGCGACGTCGACATCCCGCTGGTCGCGGCGCACTTCTTCTACTACGCCGGTTGGGCCGACAAGCTGGCGTGGGCCGGCGGTCCGAGTACACCGTCCCGACCACCGCAGCCATATGGCGTCGCAGGCCAGGTCATCCCGTGGAACTTCCCGCTGCTCATGCTGGCGTGGAAGATCGCGCCGGCGCTGGCCGCCGGGAACACCGTCGTGCTCAAGCCGGCCGAGACCACACCTCTGACAGCGCTGCTGTTCGCCGAGATCTGCCAGCAGGCCGACCTCCCGCCGGGCGTCGTCAACATCGTCACCGGCGCCGGCGACACCGGCCGGGCCCTGGTCGAGCACCCGGGCGTCGACAAGGTCGCGTTCACCGGGTCCACCGAGGTCGGCAAGCAGATCGCCCGTAGCGTCGCCGGCAGCGTGAAGAAGGCGACGCTCGAGCTGGGTGGCAAGGCCGCGAACATCGTGTTCGACGACGCGCCGATCGACCAGGCGGTCGAGGGCATCGTCAACGGCATCTTCTTCAACCAGGGGCACGTGTGCTGCGCGGGCTCGCGGCTGCTGGTGCAGGAGTCGGTGTACGACGAGGTCCTGGGCCGGCTGAAGCGGCGGCTCGGCACGCTGCGAGTCGGCGACCCGCTGGACAAGAACACCGACATCGGCGCCATCAACTCCGCCGACCAGCTGGCCCGCATCCGCGAGCTGTCCGAGGTGGGCGAGGCCGAGGGCGCCGAGCGCTGGTCGCCGGAGTGCGAGCTGCCCGAGCGCGGCTTCTGGTTCCCGCCGACGGTGTTCACCGGCGTCAGCCAGGCGCACCGCATCGCCCGCGAGGAGATCTTCGGCCCGGTGCTGTCGGTGCTGACGTTCCGCACCCCGGCCGAGGCGGTCGAGAAGGCCAACAACACACCGTACGGGCTGTCCGCCGGTGTGTGGACGGAGAAGGGCTCGCGCATCCTGTCGATGGCGCAGCAGCTGCGGGCCGGCGTCGTCTGGGCCAACACGTTCAACCGGTTCGACCCGACGTCGCCGTTCGGCGGCTACAAGGAGTCCGGCTACGGCCGCGAGGGCGGCCGGCACGGTCTACTGGCATACCTGAAGGCGGAGCACTGATGGCCGAGCGACTGGCTGTGAAGAAGACTTACAAGCTGTACGTCGGCGGCAAGTTCCCCCGCTCGGAGTCCGGCCGGTCCTACGAGGTCACCGACGCCAAGGGCGGGTTGCTGGCCAACGCCGCCTGGGCCTCGCGCAAGGACGCCCGCGACGCCGTCGTCGCCGCCCGCAAGGCGCTGCCCGGCTGGTCCGGCGCGACGGCGTACAACCGCGGCCAGGTGCTCTACCGCGTCGCCGAGGTCATGGAGGGCCGGCACGCCCAGTTCGTCAACGAGGTCGCCGCCGGCGAGGGCCTGGCCCGCGGCAAGGCGTCGGCGCTGGTCGACGAGGCCATCGACCGCTGGGTCTGGTACGCCGGGTGGGCGGACAAGATCGCCCAGGTGGTCGGGTCGAGCAACCCGGTCGCCGGGCCCTACTTCGACTTCTCCGTGCCCGAGCCGACCGGCGTGGTCGCCGTACTCGCGCCCCAGCGGTCGTCGTTGCTCGGCCTGGTGTCGGTGCTGGCGCCAGTCATCGTCGGCGGCAACACGGCGGTGCTCCTGGCGTCGGCGGACCGGCCGCTGCCGGCCATCACGCTGTCCGAGGTGCTGGCGACGTCCGACGTGCCTGGCGGCGTGGTGAACATCCTCACCGGGACGCTGGCCGACACCGCGCCGATCCTGGCCGCGCACATGGACGTCAACGCCGTCGACCTGACCGGTGCTGCCGGCGACGCCGAGCAAGCGCGCGAGCTGGAGCTGGCGGCCGCCGACAACCTCAAGCGGGTCGTGCGCGCGCCGGAGGCCGAGCCCGACTGGATCGCCGAGCCCGGCCTCGAGCGCATCACCGCCTACCTGGAGATCAAGACCGTCTGGCACCCGGTCGGCGTCTGACCCGTCATTTCGGCGAGGGCGTCCCGGTCGGCGTCGGCGCCGTCGCGCCTGGGAGCAGCGTCCCGAACGGCGCGTCGAGCGCCGGCTGCCCGCACTGACCGTCCCGATCCACGTCGACCGTCAGCCGCGGGAAGACGTGGTCGCCCCAGGGGTTGGCGGCGGTGAACGACTGCTCGTCGTAGGCGCCGTCGTAGCACTCTTCGAACCAGCCGAGGTCGATCGGGTTGCCGTTCTGGTCGTAGAGCCGGACGTTCTCCAGCAGCGTGCCATCAGGACCGTATGGAAAGATGTTGGTGACTTGCGTGCCGTTCTCGTCGTAGAAGCCCGGCCCGCCGTATGCGGCCGGGCCAGTGTAGTCGTAGCCGCCGTCGACGTACTGCACACGGTCGCGGGCGGCGTAGTCGACCGCCACACCGGCCACCACCAGTCCGCCGATGGCCAGCGCGGCGTTGGCCGCCTGGACCGCGACCAGGCGCCGCCCGCGGATCTCGTCCGCCGCCGTCCGCCGGCCGAGCCACACCGACGCGACCACCGCGCCGAGGAACACCGCCAGGCCGAACGGGATGCTTTCGGCCACGTACGCGGCGATCAGCGCCAGCGCGCCGGCCCGGGCGATCCACCAGGCCGGCCGCAGCGACGCCACCAGCTCGATGGCCGGCCGTCCCCACGGCACGCTGCGCACCCACTCCTCGACCTGCGCCAGCAGCGGCGCGGTCGGGACCCGGCGCAGCTCGGCGACCGGGTCCTCGCGGCCGGTCACCAGCAGCAGCGCCGCCCCGACGGCGACGATGGCGGCCACCAGTGCCGGCACCGCGAACATCGCCGGGGCGCCGCTCAGCCCGAACAGCGTGTCGACGAACGCGACCGCACCCAGCCCGACCGCGGCCCAGCCGAAGAACGCGACCATGAACCGCAGCAGCCGCCGCACGAACCCGTCCCGTACCGGCGCGGTCTCCGGGGCCGGCTGCGGCAGCCCGGCCGCGGCGCGCAGCTCGGCCGCGTACGCCGCCGGCGCGCCCAGCCGGTCGATCAGCACGCCGGCGGTGACGTCGTCGCCGTACTCGGCGGCGACGTGGTCGAGGTGGTCACGGACGTCCTCGGCGATCTCGGCCAGCTCGTCCGCCGGCAGGTCACGGAGCTCCTCGCGCACCGCGGCGACGTACGTCGCGACGGCCGGGTGGGCGGTGGCCCGGGTGGTGCTCACGCTGCCTCCTTCGTGGAGTGGTCGACCAGCTCCGTCAGCACCCCGGCGAACTCGCGCCACGTCTTGGCCGAGCGTCGCAGCAGGTCGCGGCCGGTTCCGTTGAGGCTGTAGTACTTGCGGTGCGGGCCCTCCTCGGACGGCACGACGTACGTGGTCAGCGCGCCGGCATGGTACAGCCGCCGCAGCGTCCCGTACACCGACGCGTCGCCGACCTCCGTCAGGCCGGCCGCGCGCAGCCGCCGCACGACGTCGTAGCCGTAGCCGTCCTCCTCGCGCAGCACCGCGAGCACCGCGAGGTCGAGCACTCCCTTGAGGAGCTGACTGGTGTCCATGGCGCACTATTATGCACTGCGCACTACCACGGAAGGCGCGACACGCCGGAGAGCCCATGATCATCAAGGATCGACCACATCATGACGTGGTCGATCCTTGATGATCATGGGGCGGAGGGGCGGGCGTAGGGTCACGACATGCGTGGGCGCGCGATTCTGCTGCTGGCCGCGGCGCTGCTCGCGAGCTGTGCCGGCAGCGACGGGGTCGGCGCACCGTCCGCGACACCGACCCCGACGCCCAGCGCCAGCCCCGCGCCGACGCCCACGCCGACGCCCACGCCGGAGCCGGCGGCGGTCACGCTGGCGTTCGCCGGCGACATCCACTTCGAGGGCGCCCTGCGCGCCCGCCTTGACGACCCCGCCACCGCGTTCGCCCCGATCGCCGCGCAGCTGGGCGCCGCCGACCTCACGGTCGTCAACCTGGAGACGGCGGTCGGGACCAGCGGCGCGCCGGAGCCGGGCAAGCGGTTCACGTTCCAGGCCCCGACGACGGCGTTCGCGGCGCTCGCGGCGGCCGGCGTCGACGTCGTCACGATGGCGAACAACCACGCGATGGACTTCGGCCCGGACGGGCTGACCGACACGCTGGCGGGCAGCGCGGCCGCGCGACCGGGCCTCGACGTCGTCGGCGTCGGCGCGAACGTCACGGAGGCGTTCGCCCCGGCGATCCGGGACGTCCGGGGCACGACGGTCGCCGTCATCGGGGCGAACGTGCCGGACGACCCCGGCGCCGACCCGACCGCTCACTGGGCCGCCACCGCCGCCACCGCCGGGGTCGCGACAGCGCTCGACCCGGCGCCGCTCCTGGACGCCGTCGCCCAGGCCCGGCGGAGCGCCGACGTCGTCGTGGTGTACCTGCACTGGGGCGTGCAGGGCGAGAGCTGCCCGAGCCCGTCGCAGCTCTCCCTCGCAACGGCGCTCGCGACCACCGCCGACGTCGTCGTCGGCAGCCACACACACCAGCTGCAGGGCGCCGGCCTGGCCCCGGCCGGTGACGCCTACGTGGCGTACGGGCTGGGCAACTTCGCCTGGTACACGCAGGCCTCCGAGGCGACGTCGACGACCGGTGTGCTCACCCTGGCAGTGGAGAACGGGGCGGTGACGGCGGAGAGCTGGGCGCCCGCGCGGATCGGCGCCGACGGCCTCCCGGTGTTCGCGACGGGCGACGCGGCCGGGGCGATGATCGCCGGCCGCGCCGCCCTTCGCGAGTGCACCGACCTCAGGCCGCTGCCCTGAACCGGCGCAGCCGCAGGCTGTTCGACACCACGAACACCGACGAGAACGCCATCGCCGCGCCCGCGAGCATCGGGTTGAGCAGCCCGGCCGCGGCCAGCGGCAGCGCCGCGACGTTGTAGCCGAACGCCCAGAACAGATTGCCCTTGATGGTCGAGAGCGTGCGCCGGGCCAGCCGGATCGCGTCGGCCGCCGCGTTCAGGTCGCCGCGGACCAGCGTGAGGTCGGACGCCTCGATCGCGACGTCGGTGCCGGTGCCCATCGCCAGGCCGAGGTCGGCCTGAGCCAGCGCCGCGGCGTCGTTGACCCCGTCGCCGACCATCGCGACGACGTTGCCCTCGCTCTGCAGCCGCTTCACGACGTCGACCTTGTCGGCCGGCAGCACCTCGGCGATGACGTCCTCGATGCCCACCTCGCGGGCCACCGAGCGGGCGGTCGCCTCGTTGTCGCCGGTGAGCAGGATCGGCGTCAGCCCCAGCCCGCGCAGCCGCTCGATCGCGGCCGCGGACGTCGGCTTCACGGCGTCGGCGACCACCAGCACGCCGCGTGCGACGCCGTCCCACGCGACGGCGACGGCGGTGCGGCCCGCGGCCTCGGCCCGCTCCATCGCCACCGTCAGCGACGGCGGCAGCGACACCGACCACTCCGCGAGTAGCCGCGGCCGGCCGGCCAGCACTCCGTGCCCGTCGACGACGCCCTGCACGCCGAGGCCCTCGACGTTGCGGAAGTCCTCGACGGCGGGCAGCGCGCCCACCCGCGTCCGGGCGCCGTCGGCGACGGCCCGGGCGATCGGGTGCTCCGACGCGTCCTCCAGCGCGCCGGCCAGCCGCAGCACGTCCTCCTCGGACTCGCCGTCGGCGGTGACCACCTCGACCAGCGTCATCGTGCCGGTGGTGACCGTGCCGGTCTTGTCCAGCACGACGGTGTCGACGCGGCGGGTCGACTCCAGCACCTGCGGTCCCTTGATGATGATGCCCAGCTGCGCACCGCGGCCGGTGCCGACCAGCAGCGCCGTCGGCGTGGCCAGGCCGAGCGCGCACGGGCAGGCGATGATCAGCACGGCGACCCCGGCCGCGAACGCCGCCGCGGCCCCGCCGCCGGTGCCCAGCCAGAAGCCCAGCGTGGCGACCGCAAGCCCGATGACGATCGGCACGAAGATGCCGGAGACGCGGTCGGCCAGCCGCTGGACCTCGGCCTTGCCGCTCTGCGCGTCCTCGACCAACTTGGCCAGCTGCGCGAGCTGGGTGTCGGCGCCGATCCGGGTCGCCCGCACGACCAGCCGGCCGTGCGCGTTGACGGTCGCGCCGGTCACCTCGTCGCCCGCAGCCACCTCGACCGGGACGGACTCGCCGGTGAGCATCGACCGGTCGATTGCGGACGCACCCTCGGTGACGACGCCGTCGGTGGCGATCTTCTCCCCCGGGCGGACCACGAACAGGTCGCCGACCGCGAGCTCATCGGCCGGAATGCGCCGCTCGACGCCGTCGCGCAGGACGGAGACCTCCTTGGCGCCCAGCTCGAGCAGCGCCCGCAGCGCCGCACCGGCCCGCCGCTTCGACCGGGCCTCGAAGTACCGTCCGGCCAGGATGAACGTCGTGACGCCGGCGGCCACCTCGAGGTAGATCTCGCCGTCGCCGCCGCCCCGAGCGATGGTCAGCTCGAACGGGTGCGTCATGCCCGGCATGCCCGCGGTGCCCCAGAACAGCGCGTACACCGACCAGCCGAGGGCGGCCAGCGTGCCCATCGAGATGAGCGTGTCCATGGTGGCGGTGCCGTGCCGCAGATTGGTCCAGGCCGCCTTGTGGAACGTGAACCCGGCGCCCAGCACGACCGGCGCGGCCAGTGTCAGCGACAGCCACTGCCAGTAGTCGAACTGCCAGGCCGGCACCATGGCCAGCAGGATGACCGGCACGCTGAGCACGGCGGACAGGATCAGCCGGTCGCGCAGCGTACGGACGGGGTCGGCGGCCGCCTCCGCCGGCGGTTCCGGCTGCGGCACCCGCGCCGTGTAGCCGGCGGACTCGACCGCCTCGACCAGCTGGGCGGTACTCACGTCGTCGGCGAAGGTGACCCGCGCCTTCTCCGTGGCGTAGTTGACGGTGGCGGTGACGCCGTCGAGCTTGTTCAGCTTCTTCTCGACCCGCGTGGCGCACGAGGCGCAGGTCATGCCGCCGATCTCGAGGTCGACGGTGCTCATCGGTCCTCCTCGGCGGTGACGGTGAACTCCGCGGTCCGCACGACGCCGTCGTGCTCGAAGTCGAAGAACAGCCGGTAGTCGGCCGCGGACGCGGCGGTGGCGAAGAACGAGACGTCCGGGCCGGGCGCCGTGACGCCGTCGCCGGGCTCGCCCTCGGGGTGGACGTGCAGGTAGGCGAGGTCGCCGTCGCGCAACGCGACCAGGTGGCCGTAGGCGCCGAGATACGGCTCCAGGTCGGTCACCGGGACGCCGTCGCGGCTGACGGACAGCGTGAGCTTGGACTCCTCACCCGGGTGCAGCTCGCCGCCGAGCGTGACGGCGTAGCCGTCGACCTCCGCGGTCGTGCCGGGCGCGGGCAGCGGCGCCGGCTGATAGTCGCCCGGGACGGACAGGTCCGTGCCGAGCGTCAGCGCCTCGCCGTGGGTGGAGAAGTCGGCGAACAGCTTCCACTCGCCGGGGGTGAGGTCCAGCGGGACGGACCAGGTGCCGTCGACGGCCCGGACCGGGTGGACGTGCTGGTAGCCGGTGAGGTCGCGGCGGACGGCGATGAGGTGCAGCTCCTGCTCGTGCTCGACGTCGAACTCGGTGACGACGCCGTCGGGGCCGTCGATGACGAACGACACGGGCTGCGCCGGGCCGGCCGGCAGGGTGTCCGCCGTCAGCGCGAACGTGTAGCCGTGGTCGGAGACCATCAGCCCGCCCGGCAGGTCGGCGGCGGGAGCGTCCTCGGCGTTCTCATCCGGCGATTCCCCGTGACCGCCGCTGTCGCCGTCGTCGCCGTGCCCACCTTCGGCCGGAACCTCCGGTTCGGACGCGACCGGGGCGTCGTCCTCGCCGATCGGGCCGACGATGCGGCCGGCCCCGGCCGCCAGGCCGAACGCGCCGGCAAGGCACAGCGCGTATACGGCGAGCTTGGCCGGCGCGTTCATGGCACTACCTCCGTGGGTGGGATCAGGAGCCGGCGAGCTGGTAGCCGGCCTCTTCGACCGCGGCCTTGACGTCGTCGGCGCTCAGCGGCGCGGCGCTGGTGACGTCGACGTTGCCGCTGGCGAGGTCGACGTCGACCTGGCTGACGCCGTCGAGGCGGCCGAGCTCCTCGCGGACCGAGCCGGCGCAGTGGTCGCAGGTCATGCCGACGACGGTGTAGGTGGAGGTGGTCATGCGATGCCTTTCCTAGTGCCTAGGACGGTGGTGCGTGGACGTCGCGAGTCAGGACCGGACCAGCCGGGCGATGGCGTCGGACGCCTCCTTGACCTTGACGTCGGCCTCGGGACCGCCCTGGCGAGCGGCCTCGACGACGCAGTGGGCCAGGTGCTCCTCGAGCAGCCCGAGGGCGACCGACTCCAGTGCCTTGGTCATGGCCGAGACCTGCGTGAGGATGTCGATGCAGTACTTCTCCTCGGCGACCATGCGCTGCAGCCCCCGCGCCTGACCCTCGATGCGGGTGAGCCGCTTGAGGTAGTCGTCCTTGCGGTGGATGTAGCCGTGGTGGCCGTGCTCGGCACCCGGTGTCTCGGTCATGTGTCCTCCTCGCGTCGACGCCGATCCGTTCCCTTACACGGTACCCAGGTGCGGTATCGGCGTCTGCATCCATTCGTACACTACCCCCCTAGGGTATGTCTAGCGGTCTCAGTGCCGGCGGTTGTCGTGATGTGCGCTCCACTACGGCCAGAGCAGCAGCAATCCGCACATCAGGCGACGACGGAAAGGCCAGGAGGGGGTCTTCCTCGCTATAGCGGGTGAAAGTCCCGCCTGACGGCGCCCGCAGCTCCCGCGTCGGCACGGAGCGCCTCGGCGGCGGCCGCCAGGAGTCCATCGAGGTCACCAACCTCGGGATCCGACAGTGCGTCGATCGCGTACTCCAGCGCGGTGGGCACGAGTCACCGTGTGCCGCGACCGAGCCGTTTCCCGCATCCGCCCACGGGTGGTGCGAACGGCTCCGTGACCAGGCACACGTCCCCCACCTGCCACGCAGCGTGACAGACTGTGCGTCCGTGCACCATGTCGTCCTCCTCGCCGGCCCGTCGGGCAGCGGCAAGTCCCGGCTGGCCCGCGAGAGCGGCCTGCCAGTGCTCAACCTCGACCACTTCTACCGCGACGGCGACGACCCGGACATGCCGCGCCATCCGGAGCTGGGCATCGTCGACTGGGACGATCCGCGGGCCTGGGACGCCGAGCGCGCCGTCGACACGCTGGTCCAGCTGTGCCGCACCGGCAGTGCGCAGATCCCGGTCTACGACATCGCGCACGACCGCACCGTCGGCACAGAGCTGTTCACCGTCGGCACCGCGCCTGTGTTCGTCGCCGAGGGCCTGTTCGCGGCGGACATCGTCGACGCCTGCCGGGCACGGGGCATCCTGGCCGACGCCATCGTGCTGCACCGCAAGCCGTGGAAGAACTTCCTGCGCCGGCTCACCCGCGACCTCGCCGAGCACCGCAAGCCGCCGCTGACCCTGCTGCGCCGCGGTCGCGCGCTGATGCGCACCGAGCGGGCGATCGTCGACCGGCAGCGCGGACTGGGCGCCCGGCCGGCCAATGCGGAGGACGCCCGCAAAGCCATCAGGGGTGCCGCCGACGCGCCCTCCGGGAAGCCCTGACCTGCAGGCTCCGGGTCGGACCATCCGCGAGACGGACGTCCCGGGCAGTCGCGCGGACCTACCGTTGAGGTATGAGCACAAGCAGCTACTACCCCGAGGCCCGCGGCGGCCTGGTCCGCCCGACCGGCAACCGCATGATCGCCGGCGTCTGCGCCGGCCTGGCCCGGCGGTTCGGCATGAAGACGCGCACCGTGCGGCTCCTCTTCCTGCTGTCCTGCCTGCTGCCCGGTCCGCAGATCTTGGTTTACCTGGCGCTCTGGATCATCATGCCGACCGAGGACTGAGCCGTTCCGTCGTCCCGGCGGCCCGGACGCGGTCGAACGCCCGCTGGGCGCCCAGCGCGGCGTAGCCGGGCTTGACGACGTCGTTGATCAGCGCGAGCCGCTGGTCGAACGGGATGAACGCGCTCTTCAGCGCATTGACCGTGAACCACTCGAGGTCAGGCAGGTCGTAGCCGAACGCGTCGGCCAGCAGGGCGAACTCGCGGGACATCGACGTCCCGCTCATCAGCCGGTTGTCGGTGTTGACGGTGACCCGGAACCGCAGCCGCGCAAGCAGGCCGATCGGGTGCTCGGCGATCGAGCCGGCGGCACCGGTCTGGATGTTCGACGACGGGCACAGCTCCAGCGGGATCCGCTTGTCGCGGACGTACGCCGCCAGGCGGCCGAGGTGCACCTCACCGTCGGGCCGCACCTCGACGTCGTCGATGATGCGCACGCCGTGGCCGAGGCGGTCCGCGCCGCACCACTGCAGCGCCTCCCAGATGGACGGCAGCCCGAACGCCTCGCCGGCGTGGATGGTGAAGTGCGCGTTCTCGCGGCGCAGGTACTCGAACGCGTCGAGGTGGCGGGTGGGCGGGAAACCGGCCTCGGCGCCGGCGATGTCGAAGCCGACGACGCCGGCCTCGCGGTTCTGCACCGCCAGCTCGGCGATCTCGCGGGACCGGGCGGCGTGCCGCATGGCCGTGAGCAGTGTCGCGACGCGGATCGGCCGGCCCGCCTCGGCTGCCCGCGTCTCACCCAGCCGGAACCCCTGCTCCACCGCCGCGACGACCTCGTCGAGCGAGAGGCCGCCGTTCAGGTGCTGCTCCGGGGCGTAACGCACCTCGGCGTAGACGACACCGTCGTCGGCGAGGTCCTCGGCGCACTCGGCGGCCACCCGGACCAGCGCGTCGTGCGTCTGCATGACCGCGACCGTGTGCTCGAACGTCGTCAGGTACCGCTCCAGCGACCCGGAGTCGGCGGCCTCGACGAACCACTGCCGCAGACCGGGCTCGTCGGCGGCCGGCAGCTCGTGCCCGATCTCCGCGGCCAGCTCCAGGATGGTCGCCGGCCGCAGTCCGCCGTCGAGGTGGTCGTGCAGCAGCACCTTCGGCGCGGACAGGATCTCGGCGTCGGTCGGTCGCATGCTTCGACGCTACTCCGGCGCGCCACCCGCGGCGTCCGCGCGGTCCCCGGTAGAACGGGGAGGTGACCCAGCACCTGGCGACGCTGCCGACCAGCCGGGACGCCGCCGCGTCGCGCCGCGGCCGGAACCTGCGCCGGGTGGGCATCGTCGCGCTGTCTGTGCTCGTGGTGGCGGCGCTCGCCGGCCTGCTCGGGCCGCGGGCGGCGACGACCGCGGCGTCCGGTGGCGGCTACGAGCTGACCGTCCGGCACGCGCAGATCACGCGCCCGAGCATCCCCATTCCGCTGGAGATCAGTGTCCGGCGCGACGGCGGATTCGATGGACCGGTCACCCTGTCGATCGACAAGGACCTGCTGGACCGGGCCGATTTCAACGACTGGTACCCCAACCCCGACGGCGAGACGTCCGGGCCCGACCGCCTGGAGTACGAGTTCAGCCCGCCCGCCGGCGAGGTCCTGCACATCATGCTCGACGCACGGACGGCGCCGGGGCAGCTGCCCAGCTCAGGGCGGTACACCGTCGCCGTCGTCGACCAGGACGTCGTGATGGTCGAGGCGGACTTCCGGATGACGGTGCTGCCCTGATGGACATCGTCGTCCGCGCCGCCGTCGTCTTCGTGATCCTGTGGCTGGTGCTGCGGATGTCCGGGAAGCGGCAGGTCACGCAGCTGTCCGCGTTCGACCTCATCCTGCTGGTCACGCTGGGCGACCTGATCAGCCAGACCGTCCTGCAGGAGGACCTCTCGCTGACCGGCGGCACGCTCGCCGTCGCCACCTTCGCCCTTCTGTCGGTTCTGCTGTCCTGGCTGAGCTGGCGGTTCAAGCGTCCGCGGAAGCTGTTTCAAGGCGAGCCGACGGTCATCATCAAGGACGGCAAGGTCGACGACGAGGTACTGCGCTACGAGCGGCTGCCGATCGACGACGTCCTCGAAGCCGCACGCGAGCACGGCATCCGCGACCTGGGTGACGTCGACCTCATGGTGCTGGAGCCCGACGGCACGTTCTCCGTCTTCGCCCGGTCCAACTCGCGTGGGAGCGAGGAGCCGCCGAAACGGGGCGCGGAGGCGATGTGACTCGCCGGGCAGGGCGCCGCACGACGTGCACCAAGGCGATATAGCCTCTCGGGGTGGCTCGCAGCGTCTACGTGGCATCCGTCACGGGCGAGACCGGGAAGTCGACGGTCGCGCTCGGTGCGCTGGAGGCGCTCACCCGCCGGCTGGGCCGGGTCGGCGTGTTCCGTCCGGTGGTCCGGGCCGGCACCCAGCCCGACTACGTGCTGGAACTGCTGCTGGAGCACGACGGCGTCGACCTGCCGTATGACGTGTGCGCCGGCGTCACCTACGAGGACGTGCACGCCGACCCCGACGCCGCGATGAGCACCATCCTCGGCCGGTACCGCGCCGTGGCCGCGCAGTGCGAGGCGGTCGTGGTGGTCGGCAGCGACTACACCGACGTCGACAGCCCGACGGAGTTCTCCTTCAACGCGCGGGTGGCGGCGAACCTCGGCGCGCCGGTGGTGCTGGTGCTCAACGGCCACGCCCGGTCGCCCGCCGACCTGCGCGCCGTCGCCGAGCTGGCCACCGCGGAGCTGGCCGCCAACTACGGCACGCTGGCCGCGCTGGTCGCCAACAGAGTGCCCCCAGCGGCGCTGGACGAGGCGCGGACGGCGCTGAGCGGGCTCGGCCCGGCGTACGCGCTGCCGGAGGAGCCGCTGCTGTCCGCGCCGACCATGGGCGACCTCGTCACAGCGGCCGGGGGCGAGCTGTTCCGCGGCGACCCGTCCCGGCTGGGCCGCGAGGTCGGCGGGCTGGTCGTCGCCGGCATGACGCTGCCGCACGTGCTGGACCGGCTGTTCGACGACGCCGTCGTCATCACCCCGGCCGACCGCAGCGACGTGCTGCTCGGCGTGCTGGCCGCGCACGGGTCGAAGACGTTCCCGACCCTGGCCGGCGTGGTGTTGAACGGCGGGTTCGAGCTGCCGGCGCAGATCGTCCGGCTGATGGACGGCCTCGACGTCGGCCTGCCGATCGTGACGGCACCCGGCGACACGTTCGGCACGGCGACCGCACTGGCCGCCGTCCGCGGCCGGCTGACCTACGACGCGACTCGCAAGGTGCAGACCGCGCTGGCCCTGTTCGACCGGCACGTCGACGGCGGCGACCTGCTCGACCGCCTCGACGTCACCCGCAGCGGCGTCGTCACGCCGCTGATGTTCGAGCACGATCTCGTCGACCGCGCTCGATCCGCTCGCCGGCGCATCGTGCTGCCCGAGGGCACCGAGGTGCGGATCCTGCGCGCCGCCGACACCGTCCTGCGCCGCGGCATCGCCGACCTCACCCTGCTCGGGCCGCCGGCCGACGTCGCGGCCGCCGCCGACCGCATCGGCGTCGACATCGGCGCCGCCGAGGTCGTCGACCCGCGGGAGAGCGAGCTGCGCGGCCGGTTCGCGCACGAGTACGCCCGGCTGCGCGAGCACCGCGGCGTCACCCAGGAGATGGCGTGGGACCAGGTCGCCGACGTCTCCTACTTCGGCACGATGATGGTGCAGCTCGGACTTGCCGACGGCATGGTGTCCGGTGCCGTGCACACGACGGCGCACACCATCCGGCCGGCGTTCGAGGTGATCAAGACGCTTCCCGGGGTGTCGATCGTGTCCAGCGTGTTCTTCATGTGCCTGCGCGACCGCGTGCTGGTCTACGGCGACTGCGCCGTCAATCCCGACCCGACGGCCGAGCAGCTGGCCGACATCGCGATCTCGTCGGCCGAGACGGCGGCGCGGTTCGGCGTGGCGCCGCGGGTCGCGATGCTGTCGTACTCGACCGGCGAGTCGGGCACCGGCTCCGACGTCGACAAGGTGCGGACCGCGACGTCGCTGGTCCGCGAACGCCGGCCGGATCTCGAGGTCGAGGGCCCGATCCAGTACGACGCCGCGGTCGACGCCAGCGTGGCCCGGGCCAAGCTGCCCGGCAGCGAGGTGGCCGGCCGCGCGACGGTGTTCGTTTTCCCGGACCTCAACACCGGCAACAACACGTACAAGGCGGTGCAGCGCAGCGCCGGTGCCGTCGCGGTGGGCCCGGTCCTGCAGGGCCTGCGTGAGCCGGTGAACGACCTGTCCCGCGGCGCGCTGGTCCGCGACATCGTCAACACGATCGCGATCACCGCGATCCAGGCGCAGTCGGCCGAGCCGGCCGCCGCGGCTCCGCCGCCTCCGGCCGCGCAGCCCGGGGCGGAGGCGCCGTGACCGCTCTGCGGCTAGCCCCGGGCCAGCTCCACCACGTCGGCCAGCTGGGTCCGGGCGACCTCGACGTCGGGAATGGGGTACATGCCGATGCTGCGCACGCCGGCGTCCTCGAGGCCCTGCAGGTGCGCGGCGGCGTCGTCGAGCGTGCCGACCGGCGCGAGCTCCGTCCACCATTCCGCCGGCATGGTGGCCAGGCCGTCGAGGCCCTTGTCTGCGTAGCGGGCGGCGAGATCGTCGAAGAACGGCAGCGTGGTGAGCGTCGTCCGTGGCTGGTCGAGCTGACGGCCCAGCCACGGCGCCATGGTGCGGTACGCCTCGGCGCGGTCCTTCTTCACGCACACGACGCCGAAGACGGCGACGTGGAAATCGGGGTCACCGGGACGACGGCCGGCCTGCTCCAGCGCCCAGCGCACGTAGGACGGACTCGCCGGCTCGGCCAGCACCACGCCGCCGGCGACCCGGCCGGCCAGAGCCAGCGACTTCGGCCCGAACACGCCGGCCAGCACCGGCGGCGGGTCGGCCGGCGGCTGGTCGAGCCGGACGGCGTCGAGGTTGACGTAGTGGCCGCGGCTGGTGACCTGCTCGCCCGCCAGCAGGCGCGTCACCGCGACCATGACCTCTTCGAGCGCGGTGAGCGGCGACACCGGCCGCACGCCCATCTGCGCCATCCACTCCTGCACGCCGTGCCCGACGCCGGGCAGCACCCGGCCGGGCGCGAGCCCGCACAGCGTCGCGATCTCCATGGCCGTGACGGGCGCGGTGCGGGCGACCGCCGGCAGGATGCCCACACCGACCGTGAGCTGCTCGGTGACCGTCAGCGCCGCCGCCGCGAGGCTCGGGCCGGTGGTGAAGAAGCAGTCCTCGATGACCCAGAGCTGCTGTGCGCCGCCGGCTTCGAGCGAGCGGGCCACCTCGGTGACGAAGGTGGGCGGGAACGATCGGTCGAAGCACAATCCGACCTGCAGGCGGTTGGTAGGCATGGCGGCACAGTAACGGCACCCTCCGACAGGAACGGACCCCCTCGATGACCGTCCTCGTGCTCAACTGCGGATCGTCGTCCATCAAATACCAGCTGATCGACCCGGCCGGCCCGGCCCGCCTGGCCAAGGGCATCGTGGAGCGGATCGGCGAGGACGACGGCGTCGCCGACCACGCCGCCGCGCTCCGTCAGGTCGTCGCCGAGCTGGAACGCGAGTGCGGCCCGCTCGACGAGCTGGGGCTGGCCGCCGTCGGGCACCGCATCGTGCACGGCGGCGACCGCTTCGCCGAGCCGACGCTGGTCGACGACGACGTCGAGCGGGCCATCGAGGAGCTCGCACCGCTGGCGCCGCTGCACAACCCGCCGGGGCTGACGGCGCTGCGGCTGGCCCGGCGCGAGCTGCCGGACGTCCCGCACGTCGCCGTCTTCGACACCGCGTTCCACCAGACGCTGCCGGAGGTCGCGTACACGTACGCCCTCGACCGCGAGGTCGCCGCCCGATACGGTGTGCGCCGCTACGGCTTCCACGGCACGTCGGTGTCGTACGTGAGCCGCGAGGCGGCCCGGCTGCTGGACCGCGACCCTGCCGACACCAACCTCGTCGTCCTGCACCTGGGCAACGGCGCGTCGGCGACGGCGGTGCGCGGCGGCCGCTCCGTCGACACGTCGATGGGGCTGACGCCGCTGGAGGGCCTGGTCATGGGCACCCGCAGCGGCGACGTCGACCCCGGCGCACTGTTCTACCTGCACCGCGAGGCCGGGCTGTCCGTCGACGACCTCGACCGGCTGGTCAACCGATCCAGCGGGCTGCTCGGCCTGGCCGGCGCGAACGATCTGCGCGAGGTGCACCGGCGGGCCAGGGCCGGCGACGCCGCTGCGCAGCTGGCGCGGGAGCTGTACTGCTACCGGATCCGGCACTACGTGGGCGCCTACCTCGCGGTGCTCGGCCGGGCGCATGCCATCGTCTTCACCGCCGGCGTCGGCGAGAACGACTCGTGGGTGCGCTCGCACGCGCTGGGCGGACTCCGTCACCTCGGCGTCGAGGTCGATCACGTCCGCAACTCCTTCACCAGCAGCCGCGCCCAGGTCATCTCGCCCGACGACGCCGACGTCACCGTCCTCGTCGTTCCCACCGACGAGGAGCTGGAGATCGCCCGCCAGGCGACCGGGCTGGTCGCGCGGGCCTGATCGCACCGGACCATGATCATCCGCATCACCAGGATTCCTGGAGCCTCGACACGATTGCAATCGTGGTGACGCTCCAGAAAACGTAGTGACACCACGTGACGCGGCCGCTCGCTCAGCCCGCGGCCACCACCTCGATCTCGACCAGCCAGGCCGGGTCGAGGGTGGTCGCGACGACGGCCGTCGTCGGCACCCGGTGGTCGCCGAGGGCGGCGGTCCGGGCGGCGGCGTTGGCCTCGGCGTAGGCAGGATCGCGCAGGTAGCTGGTCAGCCGCACGATGTTGTCGACCGTCATGCCCGCGGACGCGAGGATCGCGCGGATGTTGGCCCAGATCAGCTCAAGCTGCTCCTCCAGGCCGGCGCCCGGGCGGCCGGACGAGTCGAGACCCATGGTGCCGGCGACGAACAGCAGCCGGCCGGCGCCGCGGACCTCCATGGCGTGCACGTAGTCGTCGGTGGCGGGGTAGACGCCCTCGGCAGGGTTGTGCGGGACGAGTTCCATCGGTCTCCTCGGTGCGGCCGGATGTCGGTCAGGGCGTGGGCTTGCGGCTGATGCCATAGCGCAGCACCAGGAACGGCAGCCCGAACAGCGAGAACGCGTGGTCGGCACGTAGCTCGCCGCCGTCGGCCCAGACCTGGAGCTGTTCGCCGAAGCCGGGCACCGTGAGCGTCGTCAGCTCACCGGTGTCGGGGTCGACGACGGTGAGATAGTGGCCGGCGTCAACGCGGGTGCCGTGGCTGGTCAGCGTCAGCCCGCCGCCCGGGCGCAGCCGCGGCTCCAGGGTCGCGGTGAAGCTGCCGCCGGGCACCGGGAAGCCGACGCTGACGTAGCCGCGGCCGTCGCGGCGGTACGTGGTGTAGACGCCGACGTAGATCGGCTCGTCGTCGTCGGCGTAGGAGCGGATCCAGCCGCGCACCCGGGCACCGTCGGGCTGGTCGACGGTGTCGATGCGGCTGACGACGCCTCGCTGCGCCTGGCGCTGGTTCATCGGCACGTTGGCCTGGCCGAGCGGCCGGGCCAGCGCCGTCCGGTACAGCAGGTAGCCCGGCCGCACCCAGGCCCGCCACTCCGGCACGATGTCGAGCGCGAACCGGGTCGTGTGCTCGTAGAACTCGCGCACCAGCGGGTCGACGGCGGCCGGGTAGAAGTCGCCGCCGACCAGCTCGTCCAGCGACGCGACGATGCCGATGTCGGGGGCGTCGCGGGTGTACGTGCCGTCGAGCTGGGCGGCGAGGTGGCGCACGAACTCCGTCCCGACGTACCGGCCGCGCGCCGCGAGCGGCACCACGAATGGCAGGTCAGCCGGCGCGGCCCGCTCGGCCAGCAGTGACACCTGCGGGTCGCGGAACAGCGCGGCCGCGGCGATCCGGTAGGCGACGACGGCGACAGCGGCGGCCCGCGCCGGGGTGCTCCCCGCGACGGCCGGGCGCACCGCGAGTCCGATCGCCGGGCCGAGCAGCACCTTCTGCGGCCGGACGCCGAGCCCGCCGGCCACGCCGCCGGCCGCCAGCGCGACCCGCGCCGCCGGCTGGCGGGTCAGCGCGCCGGCCGCCCAGCCCAGCGGCGCGGCGACGGCGCCGCTGGCCAGGATCCGGTGCGGCAGCGCGGGGATCTCGTCCGGCCGCTGCCGCCTCCGGGCCACGTACTCCGACGCCCCAAGGACGGCGGCGCCGACCAGTGCCCCGAGCGCCGCCGCACGCCTCCCCCGTCCGGCGCCCAGGGCCACGCCCGCCAGCGCGCCCAGCACCGACGCCGTCGACACCTGCTCGACCTTTTTCCTGCCCGTGCCGTCGGCCGGCGGCCCATTGTCGTGTTTCCTGCCCGTGCCGTCGGCCGGCGGCCCATTGTCAGCTTTCCCCGCCACGTCTCCCGCCCTCCGTCGTTGACGCGGCCATTCTCGCGCGCGGATAGTGGGCCATGGCCATCAGGATGAGTGCCCTCATCATGGGGGCGCTGCCGGAGCTGCGGTTCGAGCCGTCCCCGAAGCGGGTCCGCGCCCTCGTCGGCGGCCAGACCTGGGCCGACACCACCACCGCCATGGTGGTGTGGGAACCGCGCCGCATCGTGCCGGGCTACGCCGTCCCCGAGGCCGACCTCGACGCCGAGCTGCTGCCCGCCGACCCATCGCCGGAGGCCGAGGCGCACCCCGTCCGCATGGACGCCGACGGGCCGCCGGTGCTCGATCCGCGCACGCCGTTCTCCGTCCGCTCGACCCCCGGTGAGCCGTTGTCGCTGCGGCGGGGCGGCACGACGCTGGAGGCGGCCGGCTTCCGGGCTGACGACCGCGACCTCGCCGGCTACGTCCTCCTCGACTACGCGGCCTTCGACCAGTGGCTCGAGGAGGACGACCAGAACTTCGCCCATGCGCGCGACCCGTTCAAGCGCATCGACGTGCGCTCCACCAGCCGGCACCTCGTCATCTCCGTCGACGGCGTCGTGCTCGCCGAGTCGACGCGGGCGAAGCTGCTGTTCGAGACGCACCTGCCCGTGCGCACCTATCTCCCGCGCGAGGACGTGCGCATGGACCTGCTCGTCCCCAGCGACACCCGCAGCTGGTGCGCGTACAAGGGGCAGGCGCGGTACTGGTCCGCGCAGGTGAACAGCCAGGTGCGCCGCAACCTCGCGTGGAGCTACGAGCAGCCGCTGTCCGACGGGGTCGAGGTGAAGGACCGCATGACGTTCTTCGACGAGAAGGTCGACGTCACGGTCGACGGCAAGCCCCGGCCGCGCCCCGTCTCGCCGTGGTCGTGACGCGGTCACCGGCCGGTTCCGACCACCGCTTGCGACCACCGCACCCCGGGTGAAGGCTGCTGGCTGCGACCACCGCGTCCGGGCACCGGGCGCCTCGGGGGGCTTGGTCACCTGATGCGGCGCGCCGCGCAGACCTTTCCGCCACAGACAGGAGATGTCATGCGCATCGGGCGACCCACCGTGGTGATCACCGCGGCCCTCAGCACCGTCCTCGTCGCCGGGATCGCCGCAGCGGCCCCGCTGACCCCCGGTGGATCCACCGAGGTCACCGTGGGGAGCAACGACCAGCTGTTCTCGCAGAACAAGCAGAACGAACCGGGTCTCGCCGTGAACCCCGTCCAGCCGAACATCCTGGCGGCCGGGGCGAACGACAACATCGACCTCGAGGCGTGCAACGCCGGCGACGACCGCACTTGTCCGTTCACGCCGGGCGTGGGCCTGTCCGGGGTGCAGTTCTCCACCGATGCCGGGCGGACCTGGGTCCAGCCGACGTACACCGGCTACTCCGCGCGAGTGACGCCGAGCTGCCTGGGTCAGCCCGACCTCGCTCCCGGCCAGCCGCCGCCCACCGACACCGGGTGCGTACCGGACCCGGACGGCCCGATCGGCACGCTGCCGAACTACTTCGAGAACGGCATGGTCTCCAACGGTGACCCGGAGCTGGCGTTCGGGCCGGTGCCCGACGCCGACGGCGACTTCTCCTGGGCGAACGGCCAGCGGCTGTACTACACGAACATCGCTACCCCGTTCCCCGGCAACCCGGGCTTCCGTGGCGCCGCCGCGATCGCCATCTCGCGCACCGACGACATCGCCGGCGCGATCGCCGGTGACAACGACGCCTGGATGGACCCGGTCGTCGTCACCCGGCAGAGCTCGGCGCTGTTCAGCGACAAGGAGCAGGTCTGGGCGGACAACGCGGAATCGAGCCCGCACTTCGGCAACGCCTACGTCTGCAATGTCGGCTTCCGCGGGGCCGGCGGCGCCGAACCGGTACTGTTTGCCCGGTCCACTGACGGCGGCGACACCTGGCGCACCCGCCAGCTGACCCCGGCCACGAACAACCCGCAGACCGGTGGCCGCCAGGGCTGCGCGATCCGCACCGACAGCACCGGCGTGGTCTACGTCGTCTGGATCGGCACCGACGTCCGCACTCGCGAGGGCGTGTTCTTCCAGGCCCGCTCGTTCGACGGCGGCGCGAACTTCGAGCGGCCGCGGGTGATCGTGCGACCGATCGCCGGCATCGGCCAGTTCGACCCCGCCCAGGGCCGGTTCACCATCGACGGCATCGCCGGCGCGCGGACCAACTCCTTCCCGAGCATCGACATCGCCAACGGCGCTCCGTCCGGTGCCGACGCCACCGACCAGATCCTCATCACCTGGTCCGACGACCGCGCCGGCGTCAATCAGGAACGCGCCTTCGTCGTCAGCAGCACGAACGGCGGCGACACCTACTCGGCGCCGATGAACGCGAACGACGGCGCAGACCGGGCGAACTTCCCCGCCGTCGCGATCTCGCCGGACGGCACGGACGCCTGGCTGGTCTACAACGCCTGGCTCGACCCGTGGCGCACCGACACGACGTCGCCGCGGCGGATGCTCGGTGTCGTGCGGCACGCCGACGTCAACCCTGTCACCGGCGCGATCGGGGCGTGGACGACGGAGTTGCGCGGCGCCATCGGTGACGGGCGAGCCTCGTCGGCCAACGGGCTGACGTCGGAGTTCCTCGGCGACTACAACTACGCCGTGGCGACCCGCGACTACGGCTCGCTGGTCTGGAACGACATGCGCAACGGCACGGTCTGCCCAGCCATCAACGCCTACCGGCAGGCATTCGTGGAGGACGTCCTGGCCGGTACGGCCGAGCCCATCGTCGGCGACCGGCCGGCGGACCGGGCGTCGGCCGCGGAGCTGCCCAACGCCCATTCCGGCGCGTTGCGGCCGGGCCCGAACACCCAGTGCCCGCCGACGTTCGGCAACTCCGACATCTTCGGAGGCACGTTCAGCGACGAGTCCTGACCGCCGCCTGGGCTCCTTCCGCCGCCGGTACCGGCGGGCGGCGGGAGGAGTCAGCGCGTTTCCAGGACGGCGAGGTCGCGCTCGGCGTAGAGGCGGTGCTGGTACTCCTCGTTGAGCAGGATCAGCAGGCACTCGCGGACGGGGAAGCTGCGCGGCGGCGGCCAGCCGGGGCCGTCGGGCGCCGCGGTGTCGGCCGCCAGCGACTCCTCCGTCAGGCCGCCGAGCACCGTCCGGACGGTGGCCCGCCGGTCCCGCACCAGGTCGAGCACGGCGTCGAGGGACGGTCGGGCGTCGCGATCCCAGGGGACGCCGGGATACTCGGGCATCGTGTCCCAGGGCAGCGCCAGTGGGTGCCACGGCGCCGGCTCGCCGAGGATCGCCCGCCGCACCCACGAGTCGGTCACGAACACCAGGTGCCGCAGCGTCTCGACGAACGACCACTCGTCGTCCACCGACTCGTGCAGCAGCGCAGGGTCCAGCCGGCGGGCCCGCGCGACGGTCTCGTCCCAGCGCCGTTCCAGCAGGTCGTAGGCGGCGCGGAAGCCGGTGGCGTCGGCCGGGCGCATCTGGGCGCGGTCCGGGTCGCGGCGGTCCAGCTCGGCATCGACCAGCGGCGCGACGTCGACGCCGTTGAGCGTGAGACCGGTGATGTCGCCGCTGATGTCGGCGTCGCCCAGCTCCACGCCCCGCATCACCACCCGGTACAGGTTGACGTCGCGGAAGTGCGCCCCGGACAGGTCGACCCGGTGGAACCGGGAGCCGCTCAGGTTCTCGTCCTCGAACTCAGGCATCCCGGAAACCGTAGCGCCGGTTCCGGACGATGCGCGTCCGGAAAAGGTGCATGCTGGCAGGAGCACCACCTCGTGGGAGGAGTTCCCCATGCCCCGCACCGATCCTGCCGCCAGCTGGCCGCCCGGCCCGCCCGAGGTGCCGCCGCCGTTCCGCCCCGGCACGCCGTGGCAGCCCACGGGGCCGGCACCGTCGCCGCCCATCCTCCCCGGCTGGGAGGAGCGGCATCTGACCCCGTCCGACCGCGACATCGCGGACCGGCTGCTCGACGAGCGCATCGTGCACGCCGGTGGACGGCTGGACACGACGCTCGCCAACCGGACGACCGCGCAGCTGTTGCTGCTCGGACGGCACGACCCCCGGCCGGTCGAGCTGCACCTGTCCTGCCGCGACAGCGAGCTCGACGCGTCGCTCGCGCTGGCCGGCACCGTGAGCGTGCTCGCCGCGCCGGTGCACGTGGTCGTCCACGGGACGCTGCGCGGGCCCGCCATCGCGGTCCTCTGCGCCGCCCAGGACCGCGCCGCACACCGCGGCGCCACGCTGGTGCTGTCGCTGCCGCGCACCGAGGCGGCGGGCACGGCCGCACAGCTCGCCGTCGAGGCCGACCAGCACGAACGCCAGGTCGACCGGGTGTGCGAGCTGGTCGCCGGCACGACCGGGCGCGACGCCGACGCCGTCCGCGCGGACCTGCGCGCCGGGCGGGTGCTGTCGGCCGAAGACGCCTTCGCCCACGGCCTGCTGACCCGGCTGCTCTGACCGAGGATCAGAACACGCGCCGCCAGTGCCACGGCCGGTCGCCGGACCCTCCGCGCAGGCAGGCCAGCCGCCAGTGAGCCTCGGCCCGCGCCGCGTCGCTGCGGCCGGCGTGCTGCAGCATGTACGAGCAGGCGCGCAGCTCGCGGATGTCGCGCAGCGTCTCGTAGCCGGCCCAGCCGGTGACGTCGTGGCCGTAGGCGGCGCAGAAGTCGGCGTACTCGGCGGCGTCGAGCGTCCCGAACGATGTCATGCGCACCGCCGTGGACACCAGGTCCCACTCCGGCGGGCCGAAGGAGAACCGCTCGAGGTCCAGCAGCCAGACGGTGCCGCCGCCGTCGGCCACCACGTTGCCCGCCCACGCGTCGCCGTGCACGACGCCGGCGGCCAGGCCGCCCGGCAGCTCGGCGTGCCGGGCCTCGAGCTCGGCGAGGTACCCGAGCAGCCACGCGCGATCCGCCGCGGACACCGTCGGCGCCGCCGCGATCCGGTCGCGCACGCGCACGAACGGCGCCAGCTCCGGCAACGCGAACTCGCCCGGCGGGTCCAACACGTGCAGCCGCCGCAGCACGTCAGCCACCTGCCGGTCGGCGGCCTCCTGGTGCGGCGGCAGCGCCCGCCAGAACGTGACCGGGACGCCGTCGACGTCGACCGGCTGCTCGACTCCAGGAAGCGCGCGGACGGCGGGCAGCCCGGCCCGCTCCAGCCAGTGGGCGACGCGCACCTCGTTGCCGGCCGCGGCCGTCTGACCGGACCGGCCGACCCGGGCGATCACCTCGCCCGGGAGGCGGTAGACGGAGTTCTCGGCGCGGCGGATCAGCTCGGCCGGTGCCGGATCGAGTCCGGCGCGGCGGCAGGCGTGGTGCAGAACGCGGTGGGCGTGGTCGACCGTCACGACGCCAGTGCGGTGGTGAGCCGATGCCGCAGCTCGGCCACCTCGGGGACACCGGCGTGCCGGCCGGCGTAGGTGCGCAGTTCGGCGAGGTCCATCGCGGCCCGCCGCGAGTGCAGCCGCCCGGCGTCGGTGACGGCGGCCAGGCCGAGGCGGGCGGCCTCGTGGGGGTCGCCGACGGCCATGGTCAGCGACGCGAGCTTGGTCTGCGACATGGCGCGGGAGCGGACGTAGTCGGCGGTGTGGCCGTCGACGGCGGCCTGCAGGCGGTCCGCGGCCTCGGTGCGGTGACCCTGCACCGTCAGGTCGAACAGCGCGTGCCCGGTGTCGCCGGCGTGCTGGGCGGCGTCGTAGTACGCCATCCACGGCGGGTCGCCGGCCGGGGCGGTGTGCGCGAACGCCTCGTCGGCCTGGCCAACGGCGCGCAGGGTGTCCTGGTAGCGGCCGAGCTTGGCCAGCGCGCGGGCCCGGGCGGTGTGCAGCATGGCCTGCTCGGTGGCCGTCAGCCGGTCGGACCGGACCAGCGCCAGCTCCGTGTACGTCAGGCCGAGGTCGGGCTCGCCACGCCAGATCTCCTGCCGGGCCAGCGACGACAGCACCTTGGCGCGCAGGTGCCAGCTGCCGACCTCCTCGGAGCAGGCCAGCGCGAACTTGAAGATCTGCCGCGCGTCGTCGTACGCGCACGCGTCGAAGGCCATGTGCGCCGTGGCGTGGCCGAGCAGCCCGACCGCCTCGTGCAGCTCGACCCGCACTTCGGGCGTCGCCTGGGCGTTGAGCAACTGGCCGAACCAGCGCAGCTGGGCGTTCGCCGCCTCGCGCACCCCTGCGCCACCGTGGCTGTGCCCCCAGCTGACCAGCAGGTCGGCGGCGCCACGGACCTGCTCGATCTCGCTGCGGCCGACCCGCTTCGGCGCGTCGGTGGGCCGCAGCGGCGCCAGCAGGTCGAGCAGCGTGGACGGCGACGCCAGCAGGCCTCCGACTCCTACGAAGGCCGCGCGGAGGAACTCGTGCCGCTTCACGTCCGGCTCACCGCCCATCGGCTCGAGGGCGGTCGTGGGATGCGGTGGGTGCGCGTCGGCGAGACCCGGCTGGGGCGCGGCGAGCCGCACGACCGGTGCGGACTGCAGCCGGCGGGTGTTGACGAAGCCGAGGTCGCGGTCGGTCGCCGCTCCGAGGACGGAGCGCAGGGCCTCGCGGTAAGCGGCCTGGGGCCAGCGGATGATGCCGCGCTCGAGCTTGCCGATGTAGTTGTCGTCCAGCTCGTGCAGCCGGCCGGTGTGGTCGAAGAGGTAGGCGTTGACGCGGTCCGCCAGCTCCTGGCGGGACATCGCCGCATCCGGCACGTCGGCCGACGGCGTGCTCTCGCGGGCCAGTCGCAGGTGCTCGTTCGGTTCGCGCACGATGTCTCCACGTACGTGGGGAGGAACATAATCGCATTCTCGGCGTATTGCTGTCAGGTGCTCCGGAGAATCCCGAACCATCCCCACTCGCCTCCCCCGATGATCCCACCTCGATACCCTACTGATCACCCAATTCCGGCGAAATGATCGAAACACGAGTCATGGCCGGTGCCTTTCTCCCGATTCGACACCGATCATGGATGCCGTGACTTGAGGCGGGTTGCCGGGCAGACCACCCCGAACCCGGCAACCCGCCGCGACTTCCGGGGGACGCAGGGGATTCGGAAGGTTGAGGCCGATGCTGCACCGCGACACGGAGTACGTCCTGACCTGGAACGCCGCCGACCACGCCTGGGAAGCGCGCCCGATCCGGCGCGAGGGCCGGCGCATCGTGCCGCTCGCTCCCGACGGCTCGGCCGGACGGCTCCCGACGGTCTTCCCCGACGCGACTGCGGACTGAATGACGGCTCCGGCGATATCCGGGCGCGGGATGATTCGTCCGAATTGTTCCTCCAGTTCGAGCGCGGGCCGGCGAGGCCCGGAACAATCACATGGGTGAAATTCTTCGGGAAGCTGGGAATGGCCCGATGGTCCAGTCGGCCGTTCGGCTGATGCAGCAATAGGGCGTTCGGGTGTGCTGCCGGAGTTCGGCGGAATGATCCCGACCCGCACGACGGGGGATCACGGGGAATGGCCGGGGGATCCGGGCGAAGGCAGCGCCCGGGTCCCCCGGTCTCTGCGTTCGTGAGCGGACCCGGCGCTCCGCCCTCGGCGTGTTCACACACCCCTACGTGAACTGATCAACTCCAGCGCCGGGCCGCACTCCCCCGGGAGATCCCGTGCACCCCGTACGTCGCCGATCGTAGGCGCAAGATACGCCCGCAAGCCGACGCCCGGGCACGCCAGGCCTTCGTAGCGTGAAGCCACTCCGAACCGGAGTCGGTGAAGGACCGCCGGAGCGGCAACTCCGGCGGTCCGCCGAGAAGGACAGTCCAAGCCGCGGACCCCTCTCAACGAAGGATGGTAGATCATGTCCACCACAGCCCCCGCCCGTCCGAGCACCGGCGCATCCGCCCGCCGCGACCCGGTCGCCGTCGCCGCTGGGTGGCTCGCGGCGCACGGGATCCAGGCGCTTCAGGTCAGCCTCGGCATCGTGGTCCTGGCGTTCGGCGCACTGAAGTTCTTCCCCGGCGCGAGCCCGGCGGAGCCGCTGGTCATGCGGACCGTCGACACGCTGACGATGGGCCTCGTGAGCGGGCAGGCAGCGGTGACGCTGACCGCCGTCATCGAGACGTTCATCGGGCTCACGCTGGTCACCGGCGTGTTCCTGCGCACCGGCCTGGTGGTGCTGGCCGGCGCGCTGGTCGGGATGATGTCGCCGCTGGTCCTCTTCTTCGGCGACATGTTCCCGGACGGCACGCCGACGCTCGAGGCACAGTACGTGTTCAAGGACATCATCCTGGCCGCGGCCGTCCTGGTGATCGGCGCCAAGGCGCTCGGTGCACGGCTGGAGCCGAGCGCACGCTGACCACCGTCACCCCCCACGACCGGCGAGAGCGCCGGGCTCGACCCCCGCGAGCCCGGCGCTCTCGCTGCCCCGTTCACCCCCGCCGGTGGGTCACTTCCCCGCGACGGCGTCCGGCTCGCGCTCGCCGTCGGCCGCTCCCGGCGACGACGGCGACTCCGCCGGCTCGGCGCCGGGGTCGGGGCCGGCCGGCGCCGACGTGCCGACGAGGAACGCGCCCGTCGCCAGCATCCTGAACACCATGGCTCTACGGTCCCAGCCGGGGGACGCCCGCACATCGGTCCTGGAGCCGAGCCGTCGCCTACGTCCCAGGACGTAGGGGCTCTCCCGTAAGGGGGACCCGGAGCGGACTCAGAGTCGCATCGCCCTTGTGGGACTTGCCGCGGCCTGGGACCTCGCGGTCGGCTTCGAGCTAGATCGCCCCGTGGACGACCTCGCCGCCGAGAACCGTCGCCACGACCGGGATGGCCGCGATGGCCGACGGCTCGACGGAGCGCGGGTCGGCGCCGAGCACCACCAGGTCGGCGAGCTTCCCCGCGGCGAGGCTGCCGGCGACGTCCTCGACGCGGCAGGCGTAGGAGCTGCCGGTGGTGTAGGCGGCCAGCGCCTCGTCGACGGCGACCGCCTCGTCCGGTCCGACGGGGGCGCCGCCGGAGCTGGTCCGCTCGACCATGAACTGGATGGCCCGCAGCGGCGCACCGTCGGCCACCGGGCGGTCGGAGCTGCCGGCGAGCGGGATGCCGTGGTCGAGGAACGACCGGCCCCGGTACATCCAGCCGCTGCGCTCCGGCCCCACGATCGACGAGTAGTCGTCGCCGAAGGCGTGCAGGAAGGTCGGCTGCACGACGGCGGTCAACCCGGCCGCCGCCAGCCGCGGCAGCTGCTCGGGCCGGACCAGCCCGCAGTGCTCGACCCGGTGCCGGGCGCCGGGCCGAGGGTGCGCCGCCTGGGCCGCGGCGACGACCGCGATGGCCTGGTCGACCGCGGCGTCGCCGATGGCGTGGATGGCCAGCTGCCAGCCGGCCCGGTGCGCGTCCAGGATCAGCGCCGCCAGCTCGTCGTCGCCGAAGGCGAGCTGGCCGTTGCCGCCGTCGGAGCCGTCCGGCGTCACATACGGCGAGGTGAGCGCCGCCGTGCGCGCCATCATGCCGCCGTCGAGCCACAGCTTCAGCGCACCGATCGACAGCATGTCGTCACCGAGGCCGGTGCGCAGGCCGAGGTCGATGGCGCGCGCGATGCCGTCGCCGGCCGCCGCGCCAGAGGGCCGCAGCATCGCCGCCGGCACCATCGCCTGGACCCGGATCGGCAGCCGGTCCTGCTCGCGGGCGACCTGGTACGCGGCCAGCTCGACCGGCGACGACCCGGCGAGGTCGGTGACGATGCCGGCCTCGGCGACGGTCGTGATGCCCTGCGCCAGGCACTCGCGACCGGCGATCTCGACGGCGGTGACGATCTCGTCCAGCGAGTGCGGCAGCCGGCGGGCGCGGGCGATCGCCATCGCGCCCTCCTCCAGCAGCCCGGTCGGCCGGCCGGTCGCGTCGCGGACGACGCCCGGCCCGGCCGCGGCCAGCTCGTCGTCGGTGACAGTGGCCAGCACGGCGTCGGAGACCAGGCAGGCGTGCCCGGAGGTGTGCCGGATGTAGAGCCGGCGGCCGGGCACAGCCGACTCGAGATCGTCGCGGGTCAAGTGGCCGCCGAGCGGGCGCTGGTCGTAGCCGGCGAGGTCGACCCAGCCGTCACCGGGGACGACCGCGGCGGCTCGGCGGACGGCGTCGAGAACGGCGTCGCGGGTGCGGCACTCCGACAGGTCGACCAGGCCGGCGGCCATGCCCGTCCATGCCAGATGGCCATGCGCGTCGACGAATCCCGGTAGCACGGTGGCGCCGCCGAGGTCGGCCGTGCGCCGCGCCCGCAGCCCGTCGACCTCCTCGTCCAGCCCGACGACGCGGCCGCGCCAGACGCCGAGCCGCGAGGCCGTCGGCCGGGTGGGGTCCATGGTCAGGATCCGGGCGCCGGTCACCAGCAGGTCGAGCTCCACCGCACCTCCACGTCGTCCGTCGTCGCGGGCACAGTCTGGCAGTTCGCCGACTGTTGCGTTACGGTCACAGCATCCGTACCAGTACAGTTTCGCCGACTGACGTCAGACCCTGCGGTCGGCTGACACCGCTTTGGAGCCGCGATGCACACCCCCCGGCACTTCCGCGCCGACTCGCCGGACCGCGAGGGACGGCTGGTCCGCGAGAACCCGTTCGGCCTGATCATCTGCGGCGACGCCGGCGCTGCCCCCATCGCCACGCATGTGCCGATGCTGCGCCGCCCCGGCCCGGACGGCCGTGCGCCGGCCGACGGCGAGCCGCTGCCCGGCACCGCGATCGTCGGGCACCTGGCGAAGGTCAACCCGCAGAGCGCCGCGCTGCGGACGGCGGGATCGGCGCTGGCGGTGTTCCTCGGCCCGGACGGCTACGTCTCGCCCACCTGGTACGACGGCGACCGGCCGAACGTCCCGACGTGGAACTACGCCGCGGTGCACGTGAGCGGGCCGGTCCGCGTCGTCGACGACCCCGATGAGGCGCTGGCGATCATCCTGGCCAGCGTCGACGCGACCGAGGCGTACGCCGGCACCGGCTGGGACCCCACGCCGTCGCTCGGCTACGTCGACCGGCTGCTGGCCGGCATCGTCGCGTTCGAGCTCACCGCCGCGGACGTCCGGAGCACGTTCAAGCTCAGCCAGAACAAGCCGGTCGACACGCAGAGCCGGGTGCAGGCGACGCTCGCCGCCAGCACGCACGGCCGGGACCGCGAGGTGGCCGCTCTCATGGCCGACGTCCTCGACCTCGGCGCCGCCGGCTGAGCCGCCCGCTGGCGGTGCGGCGAGCGCTCACGCCAGCCGCGTCCGCCGCGACCGGCCCAGCACGGCGGCGAGATCGGCGGCCAGCCGGTCCGCCTCGTCGGCCGTGAGCGTCGCGGTCGTGATGCGGACGAACGGCTCACCGTGCGTGCGGTGCGGCTCGCCGGCCCGTACCGCCCAGCCGCGACTCTGCAGCGCCTGCACGACGGCGACCTCGTGCGGCACCGGCACGCAGACGTTCAGCCCGGACCGGCCGCGGGCCGCGATCCTCCGCTCGGCGAGGCGGCTCAGCAACGCCTCGCGGCGGGCGCGGTAGACGTCGCCCGCGAGGCGCATCCCGGTGCGGACGTCGTCGTCGGACCAGAGCTGGACGACCAGGCGCTGCAGCAGGTGGCTGACCCAGCCGGCCCCGACCAGCTGCCGTTCGGCGACGCGGCGGGCGGTGCGCGGGTCGGCGAGTAGGAAGCCGGTGCGCAGGTCCGGCCCGAGCACCTTGCTGGTCGTCCGCACGATCGCCCACGACCGGCGGCCGATGCAGACGGAGACGTACCGGGCGCCGGCGATGAGCGACGCGTGGTCGTCCTCGACCACGAGGACGTCCGGGTAGTCGTCGAGAACGGCGCGCAGCTCGCGCGCACGGGCGGCGTCGACGGCGGCACCGGTGGGGTTCTGCGCCCGCGGGGTGACGACGAACGCGACCGGCCCGGTCGCCAGCGCGGCGGCGAGCGACGACGGCACCGGCCCGCCGTCGTCGACGGCGACGCCGACCGGCACCATGCCCATCGACCTGACGAGCTCGAGCACGCCAGGGTAGCCGGGGTCCTCGACGGCGACGCGGTCGTTGGGCCGGGCCCGGCTGGCCAGCACCCGCTCGACGCCGTCCATCGCCCCGCCGACGACGGCGACCGGCCCGGAGTTGGTGCGCAGCCAGCCCGGGAGGTCGCCGAACTGCTCCGTCGCGATCTCCGCCAGCTCCGGCAGCACCGCGGGCGCGCCGTACAGGAACGGCGGCAGCTCCAGCCGGCGCAGCGCCGCGCGGATGTCGGGCAGCAGCTCGGGGTCCGGGTTGCCGTCGCTGAGGTCGCGGACGCCGGGCCCGACCGGGCCGTACTGCTGCGCACGGCTGACCGGCCGGACGCCGACCCGCGTCACCCGGCCCGCCTCACTCGTGACGACGCCGCGTAGCCGCAGGTCGCGGTAGGCGGCGGACACCGTCGTCGGGCTGACGCCGAGGCGCGCCGCGAGGCCGCGGACCGACGGGAGCGGCTCGGACTCGGCCAGCCGGCCGGCCTCGATGGCCGCCTCGACGCTGTCCGCGATGGCCCGCGACGTGCGGCCGGCGATCACCTGCTCGGCTGCCATGTCGCAACTGTACTGGTACGGCTGCGGCCCTTCTTGCGGCGAACCGTCACTCCTCGCGGTGCGCCAGATCGGGCGCGAACGCCGGCAGGCAGACGGCGACGTACTCCGCACCGTCCGGTCCGGCGGTGTACCGGACCCGCTCGCCGGCCGCCGTGAACAGCGCCTGCCCCGCGGCCACCGTGGTGCTGCCGCCGTCGTGCTCGACAACGACGCTGCAGCTCAGCACAAGGGTGATCTCGTCGAACTCCGGTTCCTGGGCCGGCTCGTCCCAGCCGGGCGGCGCCTGCATCCGCGCCACCGAGACCGCGCCGTTCTGCGTCGCGACGCGGCCGACGTACTCGTCGATGACCTTGCCGCCGGGAACCGGGATCCGGGCCGGCGCGTCGATCAGTCTCACCATGACAGTCCTTTCGTTCCAGGCCACGCACGGCGGCCACGTGCCCCAGCCGTTCGCATCGCTCGGACCGAGGTAGACGCGTCAGCCGATGCGGTCGATGACCAGCGGCGGCAGGTCCGGCCGGCTGCCCGCCGGCGCGACGACGTAGCCGCCGTCGAGGGCCTCGAGCGCGCGGTCGAACCGGGCCGGCTCGTCCGTGTGCAGCGTCAGCAGCGGCTGACCGGCTCGCACGACGGCGCCAGGCTTGGCGTGCAGCTCGACCCCGGCGGCGGCCTGGACGTCCTCGTCCTTGCGGGCCCGGCCGGCGCCGAGCCGCCAGGCCGCGACGCCGACCTGGTAGGCGTCGAGCCACGCCAGCAGGCCGTCGGCCGGGGCGAGGACGGTGTGCGTCTCGCGTGCGGCCGGCAACGGCGCGGACGGGTCGCCGCCCTGCGCCGCGATCATCCGCCGCCACACGTCCATCGCCGACCCGTCCTTCAGCGCGTCGGCCGGGTCCTTCCCGGCGCTGATGCCCGCCGCGGCCAGCATCTCCCGCGCCAGCGTGACGGTGAGCTCGACGACGTCGTCCGGCCCGCCGCCGTCGAGCACCTCGACCGACTCGCGCACCTCCAGCGCGTTGCCGGCAGTGAGCCCGAGCGGCGTCTCCATGTTCGTGAGCAGCGCGACGGTGCGCACGCCGGCGTCGGTGCCGAGCGCGACCATCGTCTCGGCCAGCTCGCGCGCGGAGCCGACGTCCTTCATGAACGCGCCCGACCCGACCTTGACGTCGAGGACCAGCGCGCCGGTGCCTTCGGCGATCTTCTTGCTCATGATCGACGACGCGATGAGCGGGATCGCCTCGACGGTGCCCGTGACGTCGCGCAGCGCGTACAGCTTCTTGTCCGCCGGGGCGAGGTCGTCGCCGGCCGCGCAGACGACGGCGCCGGTGTCGCGCAGCACGCCGAGCATCTCGTCGGCCGACAGCGACGCCCGCCAGCCCGGGATCGACTCGAGCTTGTCCAGCGTGCCGCCGGTGTGGCCGAGGCCACGCCCGGACAGCTGCGGCACGGCGGCACCGCAGGCGGCGACCGTCGGCGCGAGCGGCAGCGTGATCTTGTCGCCGACGCCGCCCGTGGAGTGCTTGTCGGTGGTGGGACGGTCGACGGCGGACCAGTCCATGCGCCGGCCGGTGCGGATCATCGCATCGGTCCAGCGGGCGATCTCGCGCCGCGTCATGCCGTTGAGCAGGATCGCCATCGCCAGCGCCGACATCTGCTCGTCGGCGACGACGCCACGCGTGTACGCGTCGACGACCCAGTCGATCTGCCCGTCGGACAGCTCGCCGTGGTCGCGCTTGGTCCGGATGACGTCGACGGCGTCGAAGGGTTCGGGTGCTGCCATGTTGGGATCATCGCACCTCCGGTGCGACCGTAGGCTGGTGGGCATGATGGTGCGGCAGGCCTATCTCGACGCGGCCGCGACGGCGCTCGCGCTCCTCGGTGACCCCGCGGTCGCGGCGCGCTGGGACGAGCCCAGCGCGCTCGAGGCGTTCACCGTCAGCGGGCTGGCCGGGCACCTCGCCGGTCAGGTGCTCGCGGTGCCCGACGTGCTCGCCACGCCGCTGCCCGACGAGCCGCCGGCCGCGCTGCTCGATCACTACACCCGGTCCACGTGGATCGATGCGGGCCTCGACGCGGAGACCAACGTCGCGATCCGTGAGCGCGGCGACGCCGCGGCCGCCGCCGGCCCGGCCGCCCTGGTGGCGCGGACGGCGGACACACTGGCCGATCTCCGCGCCACGCTGTCCGCGGAGCCCGCCGGCCGGCTCGTGCACCTGACCGGCCGCTGGTCACTGACCCTCGACGACTACCTGACGACCCGGCTGCTGGAGATCGCCGTCCACGACGACGACCTCGCCGTCAGCGTCGGCGTCGACACCCCGCCATTGCCCGACGCCGTCCTGAACCCGGTGTTCGCCCTGCTGACGACGCTGTCGGTGCGCAAGCACGGCGCACAGGCTGTGCTGCGGGCCCTGTCCCGGGCCGAACGCGCGCCGTCGGACATCACCGCGATCTGACGTGCCGCGCCGACCGCGCCCCGGCCGGAAATGATCACGTTCACCACGAGAACTCGTGTCGCACTACGCCTGCAATCGTGGTGACGCTCGAGAAATCCTCGTGAAGCGGACGTGAGGCGCGGGTTCGCGGCCAAGAGAATGGGGAGGAGGGGACGGCCAGCGGTCGACCCCCACGGCGAACTGCCGCCGTCCGATCTCACGCGAGCCGGACGCCCAGCCGCTCCAAGACCGTGCCGATCGGGTTGCAGTAGGTGAGCCCTTGCCCGTTGGGACCACCTGTGTCGCTGCCGGCGAACAGCAGGCCGACCGCCTCGCGGGTGTCCGGCCGGTAGACCAGCGAGCCGCTGTCGCCGCCGGAGGAGAAGCCGGCCGAGCCGCCGCCGGTGACCTCGATCTGGTCGTCGAAGTCGAGGACGCCGGACGGGTACTGGACGCTGATGCCGTCGACCTCGATGGCGCTGACCCGGCCCCGCGTCACTCCAGTGGTGCGGCCGGCCTTCTCGACCTCGATGTCGTCGGTGACGGCGGCCCAGCCGGCCAGCGCCCCGGCGGGATACTCGGCCGACACCTCGACGCCGTCGTCGAGCCGGGCCGTCGCGGCGTCGACGAGGTTGGGCGCCACCGGGTCGAGCGCGACGACGCCGTTGAGGACGCCGATGCGGTCGCCGGCCGCCGTGCCGCCGTCGGCCACCCCGGGCTGGACGACGACATCGCCCAGCGCGCCGCGATCGGAGTCGGCAAGCACGTGGTTGTTCGACAGCACGAGCCTGGCGCCGGAGCCGTCCACGACGAACGCGCCGATGGTCCCCGCCGTCACGTCGAGGTGCGAGACCGACAGCCCCGGCCGCAGCGGCCGCTGCCGTTGCTGCAGCTCCGCGGCGTCCCACTGGTAAGCGCGGACGACGCCGACGTCGCGGACGTCGCACTCGTCGCCGGCCAGTTCGCGGCCGGCCTGGACGACGGCGTCGGCCAGCTCGGAGGAGCCGAAAGTGCGGACGGCGACCCCGTAGGTGGCGGGGCCGACGACGCAGACGCCGACGGCCACGCCGCCGGTGGGGGTGTGCGGACGGGGCGGGGCGGCGAGCGCCGCCGTCCGGCGGCGGAGTTGGGCCTTGATTTCACGCGCGGTCTGCAGCTCCATGGGCGACTCCCGGGGACGGTCGCGGGCGGACCCCGCCCGGCTGGGCGGGGATCCCACCCTACGGGCGGGGACCGACACACCGCCGCCCTAAGGACGCGACGGCAGCTCCTCCGGCCCGAACGCCTGCGGCAGCACCTGGTCCATCGTCTGGAGCCCGAGCGGCGTCTCGACCAACAGCGCCGCGCCGCCGTGCTCCCACAACAGCTGGCGGCAGCGGCCGCAAGGCATGGTCAGCCGCTGGTCCGTCCCGCCGACGCAGGTGAACGCGACCAGCCGGCCGCCACCGCCGGCGACCAGCGACGACACCAGCCCGCACTCCGCGCACAGCGTGACGCCGTACGCGGCGTTCTCGACGTTGCAGCCGGTGACGACGCGGCCGTCGTCGACCAACGCCGCCGCGCCGACCGGGAACCCGGAGTACGGCGCATAGGCGCGCGCGGCCACCTCGACGGCGGCCGCGCGCAACGCGGCCCAGTCGACGTCCGGGCCGCCGCCCGCGCCGCCGTCCGGCCCGCCGCCCGACCCGGTCACGACTTCACGTACGGCTCGCCGTCGGCGGCCGGCGCCCGGACCCGGCCGACCAGCCCGGCGACCGCGAAGATCGTCAGGATGTACGGCAGCATCAGCATGAACTCGCTGGGGATCGGCGTGCCGATGATGCCGAGCACGCTCTGCAGGTTGTTCGCGAACCCGAACAGCAGCGCCGCCCCGAGCGCGCCCAGCGGACTCCACCGGCCGAAGATCATCGCGGCCAGCGCGATGAAGCCCTGGCCGGCCGACATCTCCCGGCTGAACGCGCCGACGTTGCCGAGCGTGAAGAACGCGCCGCCGAGCCCAGCCACCGCCCCGCCCAGCAGGACGTTGCGGAACCGCACCGTGTTGACGCGGATGCCCAGCGTGTCGGCGGCCTTCGGGTGCTCGCCGACGGCGCGGACGCGCAGCCCCCAGCGGGTGCGGAACAGCGCGATGTGCACCAGGATCACCGTGACGTACATGGCGTAGACGATGATCGTCTGCTCGAACACCACCGGCCCGATCACCGGGATCTCGTTGAGCAGCGGGATCTCCACCCGCGGCAGCGTGCCCGGGCTGTTCCAGGTGCCCGCCTCGGGCGCCAGCAGCTGGCCGTACAGGAAGTTCGTCACGCCCAGCACCAACACGTTCAGCACGACGCCGACGATGATCTGGTTGACGATGTACTTGATCGCGAACACCGCCAGCACGAACGCCACCAGCAGTCCGGCCACGACGGCAGCGATCAGCCCGACGTAGAGGTTGCCGGTCAGCGTCGCGACGACGGCGGACAGGAATGCGCCGGCCAGCAGCTGGCCCTCGATGGCGATGTTGATGACGCCGGCCCGCTCGCACAGCACACCCGACAGCGCGCCGAACACCAGCGGCACCGACAGCGCCAGCGCGCCCTGCAGCAGCGACGTGAACGAGATCTGCTCGCCGGCCACCGCCCAGACGAGGAACGCCAGCACGAACGCGACAGCGAACAACACCGTCAGCCAGACCGGCACCGCCTGACCGGCGCGCACCAGCCAGGCCGCGTACGCCGCGATGACGACGCACACCAGCGACAGGCCGAGCGCGACCGGCCGCGACGACAGCGCCAGCGGGTCGATCTGCCAGGCGTCCGAGCCGGTCGAGATGCCGAACGTGCTGGTCTGGCCGGACTCGCCGAGGATGCCGAAGGTGATCAGCGCGACCAGCGCCAGGACGGCGAACGCGATGGGCGCCTTCCAGCTCGGCCGGACGGCGAGTTCGGCGCCGGCCGTCGGCGGCGCGGTCATCGTCTGCGCGCTCACGCGCCCCACCCCCTCTGCAGCCCGGCGACCGGCTGCCCGGCCGCGCGCACCTTCACCCGGAAGATCGCCCGGACCAGCGGCGGCGCCGCGATGAACAGCACGATCAGCGACTGGATGACCAGGATGATGTCGATCGGGGTCCCGGTGCCCGCCTGCATCGGCACACCTCCGGCGCGCAGCGCGCCGAACAGCAGGCCGGCGGCCACCGTCCCCCACGGGCTGGCCCGGCCGAGCAGCGCGACGGTGATCGCGTCGAAGCCGAGGCCGCCGGAGATGCCGGTCGTGAGGTACCGCTCGGTGCCGAGCACCTGCATGACGCCCGCGAGCCCGGCCAGCCCGCCGGCCAGCAGCATGACCCAGATGTACGTGCGGCTGACGGACATGCCGGCGGTGCGCGCGGCGGTCGGGTTGGCGCCGACGGCGCGGAACTCGAAGCCCATCGTGCTGCGCTCGAGCAGCCACCACACGCCGAAGGCGGCCAGGATGACCAACACGAACCCCAGGTGCAGCCGGGAGTCGTCGAAGAACCGCGGCAGCTGCGCGGACTCGTCGACGATCGGGCTGACGGGGTTGGCCGCGCCGGGCCGCTGGAACGCCGCCGTCGTCAGCAGGTAGGCGATGAGGAACCGCGCCACGTAGTTGAGCATGATCGTGACGATGACCTCGTGGGCGCCGGTGCGCGCCTTCAGCAGGCCGACGACCCCGCCCCAGACGGCGCCGCCCACGATGCCGGCCAGCACGCCGACGATCAGGTGCAGGCCGGTCGGCAGCTGCCAGCCGAAGCCGACATAGCCGGCCAGGATGGCGCCCAGGATGATCTGGCCCTCGGCGCCGATGTTGAACAGGCCGGCCCGGAAGGCCAGCGCCACGCCCAGGCCGGCGGCGATGAGCGGCGCGGCGTTGGTCGCGGTCTCCGCCAGCGGGCGCAGTGCCCGGCCGACGGTGTACTCGTTGATGTCGATGATCGACCCGGTGAACAGCGCGCTGTAGGCGTTGCTCACCGAGTTCCAGGCGGCCTCGAACGTGTCGCCGGGACGGGAGAAGAAGTAACCCGCGCGGTCCTGCACGTCGGGGTCGGACGCCGCGATCAGCACGGCGCCGATGAGCAGCGCCAGCACCACCGACAGGATCGTCACCAGGATGCTGCCGCTGGTCAGCTCCCGCATGAACCGCTGGAAGAACGTCTCCTCGGCGGGCGGCTTCGGCTGCTCCTCGGGCGCGGCCGCCGGGGGCTTGGTGTCGGTCACGGCTGTCCGTCCTTCGGGTCGCCGGCGATGTCCTCGCCGGCGTGCTCGACCTCCGTCGGGTGCGCCTCGGCCTCGGCCTGCGCCTCGTCCGGCGCGATACCGGCCATCATCAGGCCGAGCACGTCGCGGTCGGTGTCGCCGGGAACGATGCCGACGACGCGGCCGCGGTACATGACGGCGATGCGGTCGGCCAGCGCGCTGATCTCGTCGAGCTCGGTGGAGACGATGATGACCGGCGTGCCCTGGTCGCGCTCGCCCACGATGCGCTTGTGCACGAACTCGATGGAGCCGACGTCGAGGCCGCGGGTCGGCTGGGCGGCGATGAACAGCTTCAGCGGCCGGGAGAGCTCGCGCGCGACGACGACCTTCTGCTGGTTGCCGCCGGACAGCGTCCCTGCCGGGGCGTCGATGCTGCTGGTGCGGATGTCGAACTCCTCGACCCGCCGCTGGGCGTTGCGGGCCAGCTCCGGGCCGCGCAGCGACAGCCCGCGGGCGAACGGCGCCCGCTTGTAGAGGTCGAGGACGAGGTTCTCGGCGACGGAGAAACTGGAGACGATGCCGTCGACGGTGCGGTCCTCGGGCACGAACCCGACCCCGGCCTCCAGCACGTCGTCGACGCCGCGGCCGAGCAGCTCCTTGCCGCCGAGCCGGATCGACCCGGTGACGTGCTCCTGCACGCCGAGGATCGCCTCGACCAGCTCGGTCTGGCCGTTGCCCTGGACGCCGCCGACGGCGAGGATCTCGCCGCCGCGCACGTCGAAGGAGACGTGATCGACGACGGCGGCGCCGCGATCGTCGACCACGCTGAGGTCGGTGACGGAGAACACGACGTCGCCGGGCTCGGCCGGCGCCTTGTCGACGGTGAGGCTGACGGCGCGGCCGACCATCATCGAGGCCAGCTCGTTCTCCGACGCGTCCGGCGACGCCTCGCCGACGACGGTGCCGCGGCGGATGACGGTGATGCGGTCGGCGATGGCCTTGACCTCGCGCAGCTTGTGCGTAATGAACACGATCGACGTGCCGTCGGCCTTGAGCTGGCGCATGATCGCGATCAGCTCGTCGGTCTCCTGCGGCGTCAGCACCGCGGTCGGCTCGTCGAGGATGAGCACGTCAGCCTTGCGGACCAGCGCCTTGATGATCTCGACCCGCTGCTGGACGCCGACGGGGAGGTCCTCGACGTAGGCGTCGGGGTCGACGTTGAAGCCGTACCGCTCGGAGATCTCGCGGACGTCGCGCCGGGCGGCGTCCATGTCGAGCAGCCCGCCGGCGCCGACGTGCTCCTGGCCCAGCATGACGTTCTCGGCGACGGTGAACACGGGGACCAGCATGAAGTGCTGGTGGACCATGCCGATGCCGGCGGCCATGGCGTCGCCGGGGCCGGAGAAGGCGACCTTCTGGTCGTCGACGACGATCTGGCCGTCGTCGGGTTGGTACAGGCCGTACAGCACGTTCATCAGCGTGCTCTTGCCGGCGCCGTTCTCTCCGAGCAGGCAGTGGATCTCACCCGGCTCGACCACCAGGTCGATGGAATCGTTGGCCACCAGGCTGCCGAAGCGCTTGGTGATGCCGTGCAGTTCGAGCTTCAACGGCCGGACCACCCTCCTCGTGGTACGAGCGATGTGAGCACGACGGTACCCCGAACGGCCCCGGGGACGGACCGACGCCGACCGCGAGGTCCCAGGCGGTGGCGAGTCCGACGAGGGAAAAGTGAGTTGGCCGTTCGGGGTGGCCGTGCCGAGCTGTCAGGAGAACGCCGCGTCCGACTCGACGACGAGCTCGCCGGAGATGATCTGCTCCTGGATCTGCGCCAGCTCGTCCTTCGTCTCCTGGGAGATCTCGGCGTCGAAGTCGTGGAACGGCGCGATGCCGACGCCGCCGTTCTCCAGCGTGCCGACGAACGGCTCGTTGGTGAACGCGTCGTCCGCCGCCTCCTGCGTCGCCGCGAGGACGGCCTGGTCCATGCCCTTGAGGACCGAGGTCAGGATGACGTCGCCGTAGTCGGGCGCGGACTCGAAGCCGTCGGAGTCGGCCCACACGACCGCGACGTCGCCGGCCGCCTGCGCCGCGATGGCCGCGCTCTCGGCCAGCGGGCCGGCGACCGGGTGCAGGACGTCGGCGCCCTGGCTGATCAGGTTGTCGCTGATCTGCCGGGCGAGGCCGGTGTTGGCGAAGTCGCCGACGAACTGGCCCTCCTGGGTTGCCTTGTCCCAGCCGAGCACCTGGACCTGGGTGCCCTTCTGCTCGTTGTGGTACTGGACGCCGTCGTAGAAGCCGTCCATGAAGATGGTGACGGTCGGGATCTTCGCGCCGCCCCAGGTGCCGACGATGCCGGTCTTGGAGTAGGAGGCCGACGCGTAGCCGGCGAGGAACGCCGCCTCATGCGTGTTGAACACCAGCGGCTTGACGTTGTCGATCGGGGCCGGCGCGCCGGTTTCGTCGACGTACTGGAAGTCGACGATCGCGAACTGCTCCTCGGGGTTGGCCTCGGCCGCCTCGCGGGTGGCGTCGGCCAGCAGGAAGCCGACGGTGACGATGAGCCCGCAGTCGTCCTGCACCATCGCGTCGACGTTGGGGCCGTAGTCGGCGTCGGACTGCGACTCGGCGAATTTCGGCTCCGGGATGATGCCCTCTTCCTGGGCCAGCACGAGGCCGTTGTACGAGGTCTCGTTGAACGACTTGTCGTTGATGCCGCCCTGGTCGGAGACCATGCACGCGGTGAAGTCGCCGCCGCCGTCGCCGGTCGCCGTGCCGTCGCCGCCCTCTTCGTCCGGAGCCTCACCACAGGCCGCCACCGCGAGCGCGACCGCGCTCACCGCAGCGGCGAGCCGAAACCTCTTGTTCATCTGCCCCTCCAGGCCCCAGATGGTCGATCGGCCGTGCCACTCGTATCCGGTGGTGCCGAAATCGCTACGGATCCAAGCCGTAGGCTAACCGCCGATCTCGCCGATTGAACGCGCGCTGAGCAGCCGAGATACATCCGTGACCAAGTCGCTGTCGAACCGCCGCACAGCGAAGGCGCCCGGAACGTCGCTCCAGCCGACGCGTTTGGCGACGCGATCGACAGCCCGTCGGTGGCGATCACCTCGGCCCAGACGTCTGTGCCCACGACGTCGGCGCGGATGGTTTCGGTCATATCGGGCGGACCTGGGCTTGACCATCGGCGACGGACGCCGTCAGGAGTCCGTCTCACTCGCAGGGTTCGGGGTCGGCCTGCTCGGTGTCGGAGGCCAGCCAGGCGCCGTCGACCAGCGTCATCGTCAGCAGCAGCCGCTCGACTTCAGGCTGCGGTTCGGGCGTGCCGCCGGTGTACTGGACCCAGTCGCGCATGATCGTGCAGATGTCGACCTCGGCGGTGCTGTCGCCGACCGTGACGTCGCGCAGCTCGATCTCCGTCGGCTCGCCGACGATGACCCGCTGCTTCGAGACCGACTCGACGAGATAGTTGAGCAGCCGGCCCAGCTGCGGGTCGACAGCGGTACGCAGAATGCCGGACTCTTCGTCGCCGGCGCCGAACAGGATGGCGTCCCAGCTGGCCATGAACCGTCCGGCGGCCTGCAGCACCGCGCGCTCCTCGTCGGTGGCGCCGTCGGGCGGCTCGATCGGCAGCTCGCTGGGGAGCTCGATGACGCGTTCCTCGTCGGGCGGCAGGTACGGCGGGGTGAACGTGGCGCCGGGCTCCGGGGCGGGGCCGGAAGGGCCACCGTCGGGCGAATCGCCCCCACCCGGCGGCGGGGCGGACGCGGACGTCGTCACGGCGCCCGTGGACGGCTCGTCGGTGAGGCTCTCCGGCTCGTCGCCGGCCGATGAGCAGGACGCGGAGAGCAGGAACGCGAGCACGGTGGCGCCCGGCACCAGCGTGCGTCGGCTCATGAGGACCTCCGTCGACGTGCGGACGGCCACATCGTATGTTCCGCCCCTGACAGAGGGCTCAAATGCCGGTGGGCGGCTCGTACGTCCCCCAGACCTCGCGCAGCGCGTCGCAGACCTCACCGACGGTGGCCCGGGCGGCCAGCGCCTCGCGCATCGGGACCAGCACGTTGTCCGTCCCCGCGGCGGCCGTGCGCAGGGCGTCCAGCGCGCGAGCCACGGCGTCGCCGTCGCGCTCCTCGCGCAACCGCGCGAGCCGCTCCGCCTGCGCCTGCTCGATCGCGGGGTCGACCCGCAGCGGCTCGTACGGCTCCTCGTCGTTGCTGAGGAACCGGTTGACGCCGACGATCGTGCGCTCGCCGGCGTCGATCTGCTTGGCGACGTCGTACGCGGAGTGCTCGATCTGGTTCTTCTGGAAGCCGCGCTCGATCGCCGCGACGGCGCCGCCCATGTCCTCGACCTGCGTCATCAGCGCGACGGTGGCCGCCTCGAGCTCGTCGGTGAGGGACTCGACGGCGTACGAGCCGGCGAACGGGTCGACAGTGCGGGTGACGTCGGTCTCGTAGGCCAGCACCTGCTGCGTGCGCAGCGCCAGCCGAGCCGCCTTCTCCGTCGGCAGCGCGATGGCCTCGTCGTAGGAGTTCGTGTGCAGCGACTGGGTGCCGCCGAGCACCGCGGCCAGCGCCTGCACCGCCACCCGGACCAGGTTGACCTCGGGCTGCTGCGCCGTCAGCTGCACGCCGGCCGTCTGGGTGTGGAACCGCAGCATCTGCGACTTCGGGTTCGTCGCACCGAACTCGTCGCGCATGACCCGGGCCCAGATGCGCCGGGCGGCACGGAACTTCGCGACCTCCTCGAGGATCGTCGTCCGCGACACGAAGAAGAAGGACAGCCGTGGCGCGAACTCGTCGACGCCCAGCCCGGCCGACAGCGCCGCGCGCACATACTCGCGCGCGTTGGCCAGCGTGAACGCGACCTCCTGCACGGGCGTCGCGCCGGCCTCGGCCATGTGGTAGCCGGAGATCGAGATGCTGTTCCAGCGCGGCAGCTCGCGCCGGCAGTAGCCGAAGATGTCGCTGGTCAGCCGCAATGACGCCGCCGGCGGGTAGATGTAGGTGCCGCGGGCGATGTACTCCTTGAGCACGTCGTTCTGGATGGTGCCGGTCAGCCGGTCGCCGTCCACGCCCTGCTCGCGCCCCACCAGCTGGTAGAGCAGCAACAACAGCGCCGCCGGCGCGTTGATCGTCATCGACGTCGACACCTCGGCAAGCGGGATCCCGTCGAACAGCACGCGCATGTCCTCGATCGAGTCGATCGCCACGCCGACCTTGCCGACCTCGCCCGCCGCGACCGGCGCGTCGGAGTCGTACCCCATCTGCGTGGGCAGGTCGAAGGCGACGGACAGCCCGCCGGTGCCGGCCTCGACCAGCTGGTGATAACGGCGGTTCGACTCGGCGGCCGTGCCGAACCCGGCGTACTGCCGCATCGTCCACGGCCGGCCGGTGTACATGGTCGGGTAGACGCCGCGGGTGAACGGGTACTCGCCGGGCGCACCGAGCCGCTGCGCCGCCGGCCATCCGTCCAGCGCATCCGGACCGTAGACGGGCTCGATGGGCAGCCCGGACTCCGTGGTGCTCATGGTGCTGTCCACGGTAGTGACCCGGCGACGAGTGTGGGTGGTGACTTTCTGCACAACCTCGGCGCTCAGCCGAGCGGATGCACCGTCGTCTCGTCGTCGGCCTCGACCACGAGGAACCGCTCGCCCCGGCCGACCCGGCGGCCCAGCGGCAGCCGCTGCCGGCCGCGGTCGAGCGGGCCGGTGTAGACGTCTGTCTCGTGCACCCGGTAGAGCGGGTCCAGCCGGTGCAATGTGACGTCCAGGTGGGCGGGCCGGCGCAGCACCAGCACGATGCTGTTGTCGCCGGACTCGTAGGCGGCCGCGCCGACGATGCGGGTGTCGCGGTTGGGCGCCGTCACGACCTCGCGGATCTGCGCCACGATGATCGACGGGATCGGCGCGAGGCCGTCGACGACCCGCAGCATGGGGTTCTGCGCCTTCAGCGACGAGATCATCCGGTCGCGCTTCGGGCCGGTGACCGCCCGGCCCAGCGCCAGGATGTCGATGCTGGCGCCGTCGACGCCGTAGCGCACCCGTTCGGCATCGGTCTCCTCGCGGACCACCATGCCCGCCTCGCGTAACGCCCGGCCCAGTTCGTCGAGGACGCGTACCCGCTTCCCGACCAGCAACACGCGTGCAGGTGTTCCGATGTCAACCGTCACTCGCTACTCCCCAGTCGCCTGGCAGTACCGAGACACCCGAGCCCCGTCAGACCCGTGGGCGCACCCGTAGTATCGATCTTGCTGGCTGTCATCACTCAGCGTCACCATGCGTCTCTCATAGTGAGAACCTTGCGTCTCGAAGGGTCGGACACGGATCAGCCGACGCCATAGCGTCAACCGCCGTTCATGCGGCCATCCCCGTCGCGCCACCGGGCGCCCGCATGGTTGCGGGCATGAGGGTAGCGATCGTCGCTGAGTCGTTCCTCCCCCAGATCAACGGCGTCACGAACTCGGTATGCCGCGTCGCGGAGCATCTCACGCGACGTGGCCACACCGGCCTCGTGATCGCCCCCGGCGAGGGCGTGTCGGAGTACGACGGCCACCAGGTGCGACGGGTGCCGTCGTTCGCACTCCCGGGCAACGACGACAGCATCGTCGGGATCTCCACCCGGCGGCGCATCAGCCGGATCCTGCGCGACTTCGAGCCCGACGTGGTGCACCTGGCGGCACCGGTGTGGCTGGGCAAGGCCGGCATGAACGCGGCCACCCGGCTGGGGCTGCCGACGGTCGCCGTCTACCAGACAGACCTCGCCGGGTTCGCCCGCGGCTACCGGCTCTGGCGCACCATCGGCGACGACGCCATCTGGTCCTGGATGCGCCGCATCCACGAGCAGGCCGACCTCACGCTTGCGCCGTCGACGGCGAGCCTGCGGCAGCTGGCCGCGCACGGCTTCCCGCGGCTGGCCCGCTGGGGCCGCGGGGTCGACCTCGTCCGCTTCCACCCGGCCCACCGCGACGACGAGCTGCGCCGCGAGCTGGCACCGAACGGCGAGGTCATCGTCGGCTACGTCGGGCGGCTGGCGCCGGAGAAGCACGTCGCCTCGCTCACCGCGCTGGCCGGGCTGCCGGGCGTCCAGCTGGCCATCGTCGGCGGCGGGCCGAGCGAGCAGTCGCTGCGGGCCGCGCTGCCCGACGCCGCGTTCCTCGGCTTTCGCACCGGCCAGGCGCTCTCCAAGGCCTACGCCAGCCTCGACGTGTTCGTGCACACGGGCCCGGCCGAGACGTTCTGCCAGGCTGTCCAGGAGGCGCTGGCCTCCGGCGTCCCCGTCGTGGCGCCGAACGCCGGCGGCCCGACCGACCTCGTCGATCACGGCTGGTCCGGCTACCTCGTCGACACCGGCGACGGCGACCAGCTGCGGCACGCGGTGGGGCGGATCGCCGCCGACCCGGTCCGCCGGGTCCGGATGGCCGCCGCCGCCCGCGAGTCGGTGTACGGGCGGTCGTGGGAGGCGATCTGCGACCAGCTCCTCGAGCACTACGCGACGGCGATCGCACGCAAGCGGCTGGCGGCTCCCGCGGCGTAGCGGACCGCCGCACCGCTCAGCCCGGCTTGCGCGCGGCGAACGGATAGCCGAAGACCTCGTACCGGCGGGCGTTGCGCTCCCCCGGTGCACCACCGAAGGTGTCGACCGCCGGCCCGACTCGGATGTCGGCGAAGCCGGCGGTCGTCAGCAGGCCCCGCCAGTCGTCGACGGACAACCCGCCCGCGATGCAGTCGGTCCAGAGGTCGATCGAGCAGGCCGCCGCCGCTGGTACTGGCCGCCCGAGAGCGATGTCGGCGATCCGCAACCGGCCGCCCGGCCGCAGAATCCGGAAGGCCTCCGCCAGGGCCAGCGTCTTGTCGGCGACGAGATTGAACACGCCGTTGGAGATGACGACGTCCGCCCAGCCGTCGGCGACCGGCAATCCTTCGGCGAGCCCCTCGCGGAACTCGACCTGGCCGAACGCCATGAGGCGCGCGGTCTCGCGCGACTTGGCCAGCATGGCGGGCGTCATGTCCACGCCCACCACGTGGCCGTCGGCGCCGACGAGACAGGCGGCGACGAAGGTGTCGAAGCCGCCGCCTGAACCGATGTCGACGACGTGCTCGCCCTGACCGAGCGGCCCGAGCGAGAACGGGTTGGCCACACCGGCGAAGGACTCGACCGCGCGGTCGGGCAGCGACTCGACCAGTGCGGCGTCGTAGTCCAGGAGCCTGGCGAGCCGCCGGCCCGTGTGGAAGTGGAACCCGCCCGCCGGGTGCCGCGCCAACTCGGCGTACTTCTCCGTGACCGAGGCCCGGAGCTGTCCTGGATCGACGGTGAGCATCGTGCTCACGGCTGGTCCCCTTCCCTGTCAGTGTGCGCCCGGACGTGGCACCGCGACCCGCAGGGTGAGCACGGCGCCGACGACGAAGATCGCGACCGCCAGGTAGATGAGGCCGAGGTGCTCGATCGTGTCGAAGTCGTTGGGGTAGTGCGCGGGAAGGGCGATGCCGACGGCCAGCACCGCTGACGCCACAGCGGTCCACCACGCCCAGCGCTGCCCGCTTCCCACACCCACCCATGACAGTGCTGCCACCGCCACGCCCAGCGCGATCAGGAAGCCGGCGATCGCGATGTGCAGGTGCGAGATGTACTCGAACAGCTCCGGGCTGAACTCCTTGATCTGGTCACGCGTGACCGGAACCTCGTCGGTGGAGATGCCGAGTTCGAGGAACTGGTCGGAGAAGTTGAGGATGAAGAAGATCACCCCGTATCCGATGAACCCGAGCCCCGCCAGCGCCATCAGCCCCGACCCGACTCGTGCCTGGCGGTGAACTCCCGTCCGCATCGTTTCCGTCGCCATGACGACCTCCCCCTTCGTACTGATCCTTCGCTGGGGAGGACGTTCGGACGGCGCGGATATTGCGTGCCCGTCCCGCGCGGTTCAGGACTCCGGCTTGGCGGCGCGGACGATCAGCCCGACGGCCACGCGGTCGCGTCGTCCCTCGGGGATGACGCGCGCCATGAGCTCCAGCACCGCCGGAGTGAACAACGGATACAGCGCTACGTCGGCGAGGCCGAACGGGACCTGCTCGTTCATCTCGACGCCGACCAGTCCGGCGTGATCCAGCTTCTTCGCGAACACGCGCTCGGACAGGGCGCCGGAGATGCACCCGGCCCACGCGGCGTCACTGGTGAGCACCTCGGCCGGCAGGTCGTCCTCGACCGTCAGGTCGGCGACGCAGAGACGTCCACCCGGGACCAGCACGCGGACGATCTCCGCGAGGACGCGGCTCTTGCGGGGCGAGAGGTTGATGACCCCGTTCGACACGACGACGTCCACCGAGGCGTCGGGCAGCGGCATGTCTTCCATCAGACCGGTCGTGAACTCACACGACGCTCCGACGCCCGCCTCCTCCGCCGTTTCGCGGGCCCGGTCGCACATCTCCGCGAGCATGTCCAACCCGATGACCCGGCCGGCCGGACCGACGCGACGGGCCGCGAGGACTGTGTCGATGCCTCCGCCGCACCCCACGTCGAGCACGACGTCACCCGGCGACAGTCCGGCGTACCGGACGGGGTTCCCGACGCCGAGCGCCCAGTCGACCGCACGCTCGGGGATCGAGGACAACTCCTCATCCGAATAGAACCGCTGGGCCATGGCCCGTCCGGCCCCGGCGGGGATGGCACCGTAGGCGTCGCGGACCTTGGCCCGGATCTCCTCCTGGAACATCAGGTCGCCGTTCATCTCTCCATGGGCCCCACGGCTCAGTCGATGTGATCGAGGTCGTCGATGAACCGCGACAGCCGGTTCCGGACATCGTCGGGGACCCCGCCCTCGGCCGTCGTCCGCAGCAGCTGCCGCAGGCTCCGGGCGAACTCCAGCTCACCGCAGCACCGAACGCACCAGGCCAGATGCTCTTCGACCGCGCGCTGGTTCTCGTCAGACAGTCCCCGATCGAGGAACTCCCAGAGGTGCCGGACGGCCTCACCGCAGCTGATCATGCGCTCCACCTCGGACCCCCTCCCTCGCGTTCCCCGGCCCGGGCGCCGCCCTGATCAGGGAGGAGGCCGCACTCGGCGGCGTAGTTCCACATCTCCCGCTCGAACAGCCTCCGGCCGCGATGAAGTTGCGACAGGACCGTCCCGAGCGGCAGCTCGAGCATCCGGGCGATCTGCGCTGTCGCGAAGCCCTCGACGTAACGAAGGACGAGCGGCGCACGGTAGCGAGGTGGCAGCCGATCGAGAACCGTGTCCACGTCGTCATCGGTGAACGCACTCAGGAAGTCCAGGTGAAGACTGTCCGAGTAAGGGAACGGGTCCTCCTCGACGAGCGTCCGGTAGAGCGAGAACCGCTCGACGTCGTCGACCGGGAGCTCGCGAGGCGCGCGGAGGTCCTTGCGGACACGGTCACGCCAGACATTGGCGAGAATGACCCGCAGCCATCGGGCGCCGGCCTGGTGATCCCGGAGCGAACCGAACGCCTGGCAGGCCCGCAGCAGGGCCTCCTGCACGACGTCCTCGGCATCGTTGCGCCCCGCGAGCCGCCGGGCGAGCGCGTACAGTCCCGGCAGCTCGTCGCGGGCGAGCTGCTGGAGCGCCGCCGTGTCGCTCGCGGTGAGCACCATCGCTCTCCTCCCGTCGCCGGCCGTACTCCCTTCACCGACAGGACGAACCGGACTGCACCAGCATTGCACCGAACAGCAAGATCTTCGGTTTGTTAGGAGACCCTCAGTGAGGGATGTCACGGCCCGAACAATGCCCTGAACAGGTCAGACGTGAGATTGACCACGGACCTGACCCTTGCGGCGGAGCTAGCATGAGCGGCGGCCGAGCGCGGACGCCCGGCCGTCCCCCGTCGCAATCGGAAGGCAGCACGTTCGTGCCCAAGGCGCCTGCTGGCACGCTCTATCGCGGCCGTGAAGGCATGTGGTCGTGGGTGGCCCACCGGGTCACCGGAATCGGCATCTTCTTCTTCCTCTTCGCGCACATCCTCGACACCGCGCTCGTCCGGGTGTCGCCGGAGGCGTACAACGAGGTGATCGACACCTACAAGAACCCGATCGTCGGGCTCCTGGAGGTCGGGCTGGTGGCCGCCGTGGTGTTCCACGCGTTCAACGGCCTGCGCATCGTCCTCGTGGACTTCTGGTCGAAGGGGCCGCGCTACCAGAAGCACATGTTCGCCACCGTCCTGGTCCTCTGGGTGGTGCTGATGGTGCCGTTCACGATCCGCCACCTCTCCCACGTGTTCGGGGGCTGACGCGATGACGACGACGATTCCCGCCCCGCGGACACCGCGCCGGCTGCGCGGCCGCACCAACACCGAGCTGTACGCGTGGATGTTCATGCGCGCGTCCGGCGTGCTGCTGGTCATCCTGATCTTCACGCACCTGTTCGTGAACCTGATGACCGGCGACGGCATCAACGCGCTCGACTTCGGCTTCGTGGCCGGCAAGTGGGCCGACCCGGTCTGGCAGGTGTGGGACCTGATGATGCTGTGGCTGGCGATGCTGCACGGCACCAACGGGCTGCGCACGATCATCAACGACTACGCCGAGCGCGACCAGGTGCGGCTGTGGCTGAAGGTCGGGCTGTACACGGCCACCACCATCACCATCGTGCTCGGGACGCTGGTGATCTTCACGTTCGACCCGTGCCCGCCGGACGCGGCTGCCGACCTGTTGCCGTCGTTCTGCCCGGTGCCGTAGCGCTCAGCCGTAGAGAGGCGAGTTTCCATGCAGACCCATCAGTACGACGTGGTGATCGTCGGTGCCGGCGGCGCCGGGATGCGCGCGGCGCTCGAGGCCGGCCAGCGGGTCCGCACCGCCGTGCTGACCAAGCTCTATCCGACCCGGTCGCACACCGGCGCGGCCCAGGGCGGCATGTGCGCCGCGCTGGCCAACGTCGAGGAGGACAACTGGGAGTGGCACACCTTCGACACCGTCAAGGGCGGTGACTTCCTGGTCGACCAGGACGCCGCCGAGGTGATGGCGAAGGAGGCCATCGACGCCGTCCTCGACCTGGAGAAGATGGGACTGCCGTTCAACCGCACGCCCGACGGCCTGATCGACCAGCGCCGCTTCGGCGGGCACACCCGCAAGCACGGCGAGGCCGCCGTCCGCCGGTCCTGCTACGCCGCCGACCGCACCGGCCACATGATCCTGCAGACGCTCTACCAGCAGTGCATCAAGCGCGAGGTCGAGTTCTTCAACGAGTTCTACGTGCTGGATCTGCTGTTCACCGAGGTCGACGGCGTCCGGCGCACGGCCGGCGTGGTGGCGTACGAGCTGGCCACCGGCGAGATCCACGTGTTCCGCGCGAAGGCGGTCGTGTTCGCGACCGGCGGCGCCGGCAAGGTGTACAAGACCACGTCGAACGCGCACACGCTGACCGGCGACGGCATGGCCATCGCGCTCCGGCGCGGGCTGCCGCTGGAAGACATGGAGTTCTTCCAGTTCCACCCGACGGGCCTCGCCGGCCTGGGCATTCTGCTGTCCGAGGCGGCCCGCGGCGAGGGTGCGATCCTGCGCAACAGCGAGGGCGAGCGGTTCATGGAGCGCTACGCCCCGACGCTGAAGGACCTCGCGCCGCGCGACGTCGTCGCCCGGGCGATGGCCAACGAGGTCCGCGAGGGCCGCGGCGCCGGCCCGAACAAGGACTACGTGCTGCTCGACCTCACCCACCTCGAGCCGTCGCACATCGATGCCAAGCTGCCCGACATCACCGAGTTCGCCCGCACCTACCTGGGCGTCGAGCCGTACACCGAGCCGGTGCCGGTCTTCCCGACGGCGCACTACGCGATGGGCGGCATGCCGACGACCATCGACGCCGAGGTGCTTGCCGACAACACCCACGTCGTCCCCGGCCTGTACGCCGCCGGCGAGGTGGCCTGCGTGAGCGTCCACGGTGCGAACCGGCTGGGCACGAACTCGCTGCTGGACATCAACGTCTTCGGCCGGCGGGCCGGCATCGCGGCGGCGGAGTTCGCCGCGAAGGCGCCGCTGGTCGAGCTGCCGGACGCGCCGTCGGCGGACACCGAGGCGCTGCTGGAGGGGATCCGTGACCGCGCCGACGGCGAGCGGGTCGCCGTCCTGCGCCGCGAGCTGCAGGAGACGATGGACGCGAATGCCCAGGTGTTCCGTTCGGAGGCGACGCTGAAGCAGGCGCTCTCTGACATCCACGCGCTGAAGGCCCGCTACGCGAACGTGTCCGTGCAGGACAAGGGCCGCCGGTTCAACACCGACCTGCTCGAGGCGGTCGAGCTCGGCTTCCTGCTCGACCTCGCCGAGGTCATCGTCGTCGGCGCCCTGGAGCGCAAGGAGTCGCGCGGCGGCCACTTCCGCGAGGACTACCAGAACCGGGACGACGTCAACTACATGCGCCACACCATGGCGTACCGCTCCGATGAGGGCGACGTAGTCCGGCTGGACTTCAAGCCCGTCGTCGTCACCCGATACCAGCCGATGGAGCGCAAGTTCTGATGACTGCAGTTGCCGAGGCGCCGGTCGCCGGCGCAATCCCGTCCTTCCAGGTCACGCTGCGGCTGCGCCGGTTCAACCCGGAGACTGACACCGAGCCGCGCTGGGAGGACCACACGGTCACCATGCACGGCACCGACCGGGTGCTCGACGCGCTGCACAAGATCAAGTGGGAGATCGACGGGTCGCTGACGTTCCGGCGGTCGTGCGCGCACGGCATCTGCGGCTCTGACGCGATGCGCATCAACGGCCGCAACCGGCTGGCGTGTAAGACTCTCCTCAAGGATTTGGAACTCCACAAGCCGATCACCGTCGAGCCGATCAAGGGCCTCGCGGTGCTCAAGGACCTCGTGGTCGACATGGACCCGTTCTTCGAGGCCTACAAGTCTGTTCTTCCCTTTCTGATCACGAGCGGAAATGAGCCGTCGCGCGAGCGGCGTCAGTCGCCCGAGGACCGCGCCCGCTACGACGACACCACGAAGTGCATCATGTGCGCCGCGTGCACCACGTCGTGCCCCGTGTACTGGTCGGACGGCCAGTACTTCGGCCCGCAGGCGATCGTGGGAGCGCACCGGTTCATCTTCGACTCGCGTGACGAGGGCGCCGAGCAGCGCCTCGAGATCCTCAACGACCGCGACGGCGTGTGGCGCTGCCGCACGACGTTCAACTGCACAGATGCTTGTCCTCGAGGGATCGAAGTGACCAAGGCGATCCAGGAGGTCAAGCGCGCCCTCCTCTTCCGCCGCGTCTGAATTCTCCCACCGATTCCCCGTTGATCTTGGAGTAACCGGGGAGTTGCCGGGGGATTCGTCCGATTGATCCCCCGGTTACTCCAAGATCAACCCGGCTGGCGGCGTGCCGACCACCCACAGGGGCGGCCGGCCGGCGGAGTTGTCCACATTTCGCCGTTCCGGCCTGGCGGCGGGCCGTGCGTACGGCGACGGTGAACGCATGCCGCCGCTACGTCGACCGCCCGGGCCCACGCCGACTCCGGTACCCGCGCCATTGCGTGGGACGGCGTTCACGCTGGCGGCGGGCCGGGCCTGCGACGTCACGCCAGAGCAGCTGCGCCGGCGCACCTACGTCCGGGTGCACCGCTGCGTCTACGCCGAGCGCGGGTCGCCGCTGGATGGCGAGCGGGCCGTGCGGGCGTGGATGCTGGCATTGCCGGCCGATGCGGCGCTGTACGGCGCGACGGCTGCGGCGTGGTACGGACTGCCGGTGGAGCCGCCATCGTCGGTGCAGGTGATCGTGCCGCCGGGGACTGTTCCGCGACGGCGGCCGGGCCTGGAACCACACGAGGGCCTCGGCCCGGACGATGCCGCGATCCACCGCGGCCTGCGAGTCACGACGCCGGAGCGCACGTGGCTGGATCTGTCCCTGACGCTCGGCGACGTCGACCTCGTGGTTGTCGGCGACGCGATGGTGGGCCGCGGGCTGACGACGCCCGAACGACTCATCGAGACTGCCGACGCGGCTCGGCGGCGACGCGGGATCGTCCGGGCACGGTCGCTGGCCCGGCTGATCCGGAACCGAGTCGACTCGCCGCAGGAGACGCGGCTGCGGCTCACCCTCGTCGACCACGGGAGCCTGCCCGAGCCCGCGGTCAACCCCGACCTGCTCGACGATCACGGCGGCTGGATCGGCCGGCCGGACCTCGCGTATGAGGAGGCCAAGGTCGCCATCCAATACGAGGGCGACGTCCACCGGACGAACAGGAAACGCTGGCGAACCGACATCGCTCGCGACGAGGTGCTGCGCGACAACGGCTGGGAGGTCATCCGCGTGACGGCCGACGATCTCGCCCGTCCGTCGCAGCTGTGCGCCCGCGTCCGTCGCTCCCTCGACCGCCAGCGCCGCCGCTCTGCCTGATCCCACCGCCTTTCGCGCAGCGCCGCCTTTCCTGCCGCTACGTCCGCGTTGATCTTGGAGTAATCGGGGAATCAATCGGACGAATCGCCCGGCAACTCCCCGGTTACTCCAAGATCAACGTGGACGGTGAGGTCGGCGAGGCGCGCACGGCCGAGATCCTCGAAATCCCGGTCGCCGGCGGCGCGGGCGTTGGCGACGTGGTTGACCAGTTCGAGCAGCTCGGCGACGTGCTGTCACCCGTGATCGTCTGGCCCCTCGTCATCGCGCCGGCCGCCGCGAGCATCACCGCCGCCGTCGTCCTGTATCGGAACGGGCGGCGGCGGGTGGCGGAGCCGGCTCAGAGCTTCTCGACCGGGGCGTAGCGCAGCAGCAGCGTCTTCAGCCCGGACTCGCCGAAGTCGACGGTGGCCTGCGCGTGCTCACCCTGGCCGTTGGTCGCGACGACAGTGCCGAGGCCGAACGCGTCGTGGGTGACGCGGTCGCCGGGCGACAGCGAGATGACCGGCCGGTTGCCGGCGCCGCTGGACCGGCCACTGACCGGCTGCCGGCGCGGTGGCGGCGGCGTGTTCCACTTGACCTGGTCGGCCTCGGTGCGGCGCCAGTCGATCAGCTCGTCGGGGATCTCGGCGAGGAACCGCGATGCCGGGTTGTGCGCCGGCGATCCCCACGCGCTGCGCAGCAACGCCCGCGACAGGTACAGCCGCTCGCGCGCCCGGGTGATGCCCACGTAGGCGAGCCGGCGCTCCTCCTCGAGCTCTTGGGAGTTGCCGCCGAGCGAGCGCTGGTGCGGGAAGACGCCGTCCTCGAGGCCGGTGAGGAACACCACCGGGAATTCCAGGCCCTTGGCGGTGTGCAGCGTCATCAGCGTGACCATGCCGTCGTGGTCGTCGCCCTCGGGGATCTCGTCGGCGTCGGCGACCAGGCTGACCTGCTCGAGGAACCCGGACAGCGAGCCGTCGGAGTCTTCGCTCGCCTCGTACTCTCCGGCGACGGCGACCAGCTCGCGGAGGTTGTCGAGGCGGGTCTCGTCTTGCGGGTCGTCGGACTCGGACAGCTCCGCGACGTACCCGGTGCGGTCGAGCGTCGCCTCGAGGACGGCGGCCGGCCCGACGCCGTCGTCGACCAGCGCCCGCAGCTCGTCGGTCAGTTCGACGAACCCCTCGATGGCGTTGACCGAGCGGGTGGCGATGCCGGGCGCGTCGGCCGCGCGGCGCAGCGCCTGGAAGAACGTCGTCCGGTCGCGCTGGGCCAGCGCCTCGACCATGGCCTCGGCGCGGTCGCCGATGCCGCGCTTCGGGACGTTGAGGATGCGCCGCAGCGACACGGAGTCTTCGGGGTTGGCCAGGAACCGCAGGTACGCCAGCGCGTCGCGGATCTCGCGCCGCTCGTAGAACCGGGTGCCGCCGACGACGCGGTAGGGCAGGCCGACCCGGACGAAGATCTCCTCCAGCACGCGGGACTGGGCGTTGGTGCGGTAGAACACCGCGACGTCGCCGGTCCTGACCAGCCCCTCGTCGGTGAGCCGGTCGATCTCGTCGGCGACGAACTGCGCCTCGGCGTGCTCGTCGTCGGCCACGTATCCGACGATCTTGGCGCCGTCCCCGCTGTCGCTCCACAGCCGCTTCGGCTTGCGGCCGGGGTTGCGCGCGATGACGGCGTTGGCGGCGGACAGGATGGTCTGCGTCGAGCGGTAGTTCTGCTCCAGCAGGATCACCCGGGTGTCGGGGTAGTCCTCCTCGAACTGGAGGATGTTGCGGATGGTGGCGCCGCGGAACGCGTAGATGGACTGGTCGGCGTCGCCCACCACGCACAGCTCGGCCGGCGGCACCGCGGGCTCGTCCTCTCCGGAGATGACGCCGGTGCCGACCAGCTCGCGCACCAGCACGTACTGGGCATGGTTGGTGTCCTGGTACTCGTCGACCAGGATGTGCCGGAACCGCCGCCGGTAGTTCTCCGCGACGTCGGGGAACGCCTGCAGCAGGTGCACCGTCGTCATGATGAGGTCGTCGAAGTCGAACGCGTTGGCCTCGGCGAGCCGGCGCTGGTACAGCTCGTACGCCTCGGCCACCATCTTCTCGTGGTGGGTGTCGGCCCTGGCCAGCGCGGTCTCGTAGTCGATCAGCTCGTTCTTGAAGTTGCTGATGGCGTAGCTGAACTGGCGCGGCTGGTAGCGACGCGGGTCGAGGTCGAGCTCGCGGCACACCATGGCCATCAGCCGCTGGGAGTCGGCCTGGTCGTAGATGGAGAACGACGAGGTGTAGCCGAAGTGCTTGGCCTCGCGCCGCAGGATGCGCACGCACGCGGAGTGGAACGTGGACACCCACATGATGTCGGAGCGCTTCCCGACGAGGTCGGCGACGCGCTCCTTCATCTCGCCGGCGGCCTTGTTGGTGAACGTGATGGCGAGAATGGAGCCCGGGTGCGCGTTGCGCTCACCCAGCAGGTAGGCGATGCGCCGTGTCAGCACCCGCGTCTTGCCCGACCCCGCCCCGGCGACGATGAGCAGCGGCGACCCCTTGTGGGTCACGGCCTCGCGCTGCGGCCCATTGAGGCCGCCGAGCAGCGCTTCGGGGTCGCGAGACCGCCGCTTGACCGGCTTGTTCGGCTGGGCCGCCTCGGTCAGGGTGAGGTCGTCGAACAGGGCACTCATTGCCGGCGGGTCACACTCGCCTTCTCACTCGCTTGGCGCTGGCGCACCCAGCCTATGCCCGACCGCCGACACACTCCGCCCGAACACGCTTACGAACGCGGCTGCGATCGGCTGCCCACGCGCATGACCTCGCGCCGGACGGGAACCGTACAGGGTGGGAGCGGTATCGATGCCGGGCGACACCTTCACGCCGTATGGCCCCTCCCACGTGGCCGTACTGGTGGTCCTGGCCGCTCTGGCCTGGTGGCTGGTGCGGCGGGGACGCGCGGCCCGCGGCACCCGCGGGGCGGACCGGCTCAGCGCCGGGTTCGCGCTCGTCTTCCTGGCACTGACGCTGCCGCTGCAGGTGTACTTCAACCTGCCCGGCCGCTTCGACGTGGGCCTCTCGTTGCCGATACAGCTGTGCGACTTGGCCTGGCTGGCGGCGATCCACGCGCTCCTGACGCGCCGGCGGTGGTCGGCCGCGCTGACGTTCTACTGGGGCATCACCCTCAGCATCCAGCCGATCCTCACCCCGGATCTCGACGCTGAGTTCCCCGACCCCGCGTTCATCCTCTACTGGTCGATGCACGGCATGACCGTCGTCGCGGCGATCTTCCTGACGTGGGGGCTGGGGATCCGGCCCGGCTGGGACTCGTACCGAGTGGCGGTGACGGCGACGGCGGTGTGGGCGGTGACGGTGTTCACGTTCAACGTGGCGGCCGACACGAACTACGGCTTCCTCAACGCCAAGCCGGACTCGGCGTCGGTGCTCGACCTGTTCGGTCCTTGGCCCTGGTACGTGGTGGTCGAGACGGTGCTCATCGCCGCGGTGTGGGCCCTGATCACCTGGCCGTGGACACGGCGGACACCTGCTGGTCGAGCAGCGCGCGGTAGGCGTCCAGCTCCGCTTGGTTGGCCGCAATGAACCGGGCCTGGTAGTCGGCCTCGACGGCGGACCAGGCGGGGATCAGGCCGGTGGACTCCTTGCAGGCGACGTCGGCGACGGCGGTGGCGATCTCTTCGGGGCCGGCCGTCTCGGACGTCCACCAGCGCGGGTCGTCGTTGGCGTCCATGGGCGCGGCGTACCGATACCCCGCGTCGGCCATGCACGCCGACCAGGCCGCGAACGCGTCGAGCACCCGAGGATCGGCGAGTGCGGCGTGCCAGGCCTCGGACTGGACGGCGGAGACCAGGTCCTGGCCGGCCCGCAGCGCAGCCTCGTCGGCGACCGCCGTGGCGCGTGCCGCCGCGCCGATGCAGCCGCCCTCGGGGACGCCGTCGCGCGCGGCCGGGGCGCCGCCGGCCGTCACGCCGACCAGGACCGCCAGCTCGGCGTCGGTGTGCGCCTCGTAGAACTCGCGCCGCACGTCGACGGTGGACGGCGGGTGGTAGCCGTGCGTGGCGGCGATCTCGGGGTCGGCGACGGCGTACCGGCGGTCGTGGCGGCCGGCCGCGGCCGATGCCGACTCGGCGGCGGTGCCGAACGGCAGCGGGTCGACGGCCGCGGCGTCGAGGCCCAGCCTCGCGGCGCAGTCGCGTACGTGCGCCGCAGCGGCCCGGCCGAGCAGCTGGTCCTCGGCGGCGCTGAACGCGTACGCGTCGAGCGGCAGCGTCAGCCCCGCCGCCTGCGCCGGCCCGGCAGCCCGCGCCGGCACGGCCCCGGCCACCGCGGCTCCCCCGCCCGGCGACTCGACGGCGACGTCGGCGGGCGCGGCCGCGCACCCGGCTCCAGGCAGGGCGAGCAGGACGGCGGTACGGACGAGCACACGGGCGGTCATGCCACGGCCTTTCGCGGCCACCGGTCAGCCGCACACCAGGGGCTGCTGGTGGCACCAGTTGAACGATGCGTTGTCGTTGTACGTGTCGCCGAGATTCCGCGCGGACAACGGCGGCACGTCGTCAGCCGGGCCAGCATAACCGGAATTGAAGTAGACGCGCGCGGTGAAATAGCCATCGCGATTCGCCGCCGACGCGGCATTGTTCTTCACCGGGCTACCGGCGCCCGTGCCAGTGCCGAGGAAGCGGTACGGCGCGAAGTCGCTCACCCGGTAGCGGAAGTCGTGCAGCGCGCCGGCCTGCCCGGAGTTGTAGTAGAGGCACAGCTCCAAGCCTTGGCACGCGCCGTCGTGCTCGGCAGCGGACGCCGTCGGGGACGCGCCCGCGACCAGCACACTCGTCAGAATCGTCGCGGCCGCGGCGGCGGCCAGGCGCCGGATCGGCGTCACTCGCGGACCTCCCAGTCAGGCTCGGCTGCCGTCACCCTAACCGACGGCGACGCATCCGTGAACCGCCCCCTCCGGGCCGCCGGGATCAGTTCCAGAAGACGGCGATCACGACATTCGCCGCGGACAACCCGAACAGGGCGAAGAACAATCCGTCGGCGATGGTCGTGCGTTTCCGGTTCGCGAAGGCAAGCGCGGTGATGATCAGCACGATGACCAGTTTCACGCCGATCTTCGCGTTGTTGACATCCTTGTCGAGAGAATCGATCCCGGAGGCCATGCCGACCATCGCCACGCCGGTGACGAGCTGCGTCAGCGCGCCGTGCAGCATCGCCATGTTCACGACGCGGCCGTCCCGGGCGCTCAGCTGGACCATGATCCCGCCGAGCAGGCTGGCCAGGCCGAAGAAGTGCAGCACGAGCACCAGGTCGTAGACGAACTCCATGATCACCCTTCCTGCGTCGAGGCGGGAAGCAGCCTACTACGCCGTGTCGTACTCCGGTGCAGCAGGGCCACGATCAGGATCACCCCAGCGTCACCACGATCGCAGGCCTCGTCCACCTCGCTAGGCGTTCTCCCGCCCTACCAGCCATGCATTCCTGGTGGAGCGGGAAGACGCCTAGTGAAGTGACGCGAGAACGGTCGAACGCCGTGAACGGGCCGACCGCGGGCCGGGGATCTGCAGCATGTGTGCCGGGAGTCCGGCGGCACGCGGGCTCGTGCTGCTCCTGGAGAAGTCACATCGTCACGCGTCTGGCGCACACCTCGACCGTCGCAGAGCCGTACACCATGCAAATCCGGTCCCGGTGCGGTCATCGGAGCGAGTGAGGTGCTCCCCGGGCGAGTGTGGCCAGGCGATCGTCGTCGATCAGACCAGGCGGCGGTCGGTCGCCCACCGGGTCAGCTCGTACCGGTTGGACAGCTGCAGCTTGCGCAGCACCGCCGACACGTGCGTCTCGACCGTCTTGACCGAGATGAACAGCTCCTTGGCGATCTCTTTGTACGCGTAGCCGCGGGCGATCAGCCGCAGCACCTCGCGCTCGCGCTGGGTGAGGCGGTCGAGGTCGTCGTCGACGGACGGCGCCTCGGTGCCGGCGAAGGCGTCGAGCACGAACCCGGCCAGCCGGGGCGAGAAGACGGCGTCGCCGTCGGCCACCCGGCCGATGGCGGAGACGAGGTCGTCGCCGGTGATGGACTTGGTGACGTAGCCGCGGGCGCCGGCGCGGATGGTGCCGATGACGTCCTCGGCGGCGTCGGACACCGACAGCGCCAGGAACCGCACACTGGGCTCCTTCGGGTGCACCTGGCGGATCACCTCGGCGCCACCGCCGCCGGGAAGGTGCACGTCGAGCAGCACGACCTCGGGCTTGGTCCGGAGCACGACCGCGACCGCCTCGGCGGTGTCGGCCGCCTCGCCGACGACGTCGACGGACGGGGCCTGCGCGAGCTCGGCGCGGACGCCGGTGCGGAACATGGCGTGATCGTCGACGAGGACGACCGTCACCGGGCCGGCGTCGGCGGGCCTGGTCTCGTCTGCTTTGGTCTCGCTCACGAGCTTCTCCTCGTCGACAGTCGGACTTCCGTGCCTTCGCCGGGCGCGGACCGGATGGTGGCCTCGCCGCCGTGCCGCTCCATGCGCCCGATGACCGAGCGTCGCACACCGAGCCGGTCCTCGGGGACGGAGTCCGGGTCGAACCCGGCGCCCCGGTCGCGGACGAACACCTCGACGCCGTCGTCGCCGGCCTCGACGAAGATGTCGATCTTGTCAGCGCCCGAGTGCTTGGCGGCGTTGACGGTGGCCTCGCGGGCGGCCTTGAGGACGGCCCGGGCGACGTCGTCGATCTCGGCGTCGCCGACGGTGACCACCTCGACCGGCGTGCCGAACGCGTCCTCGACCTCGGCGGCCATCTTCGTCAGCGCGGCGGCCAGCGAGGACCCGTCGTCGACGAGGTCGCTGTAGAGCCAGGCGCGTAGGTCGCGCTCCTGGCTGCGGGCCAGCCGGACGACGGCGCGCGGGTCGTGTGCCTGCTTCTGGATCAGCGCCAGCGTCTGCAGCACGGAGTCGTGCAGGTGCGAGGCCATGTCGGCGCGCTCCTGCGACACGATGCGGGCGCGCCGCTCGCTCTCCAGGTTGCGCCACAGCTTCCACAGCCACGGGCCGGCGATCAGCCCGACGCCGACGAGGATGACCAGCACGCCGCCCAGCGCGTCCATCGTCGCGTCGAACTGGCCCTGGCCCACGAGGAACACGACCACACCGGCCACGACGACGCCCGCGCCGGCCACCACCCGCATGCCGGCGATCCAGCCGCCCTTGCCGGTCAGCGCGGCCAGCCACGGCAGCCGCGGCGAAATGGCCGACAGCCGGCTGCGCTCCTGCTCGTCGGCGGCCCGCCACACCAGCGTCAGGCCGGCGGCGGCCAGCAGCAGCGGGAAGAACACGGCTGGGCTGACACCGAGCGGGGTCTGTTGGACCAGCAGCCAGACCCCGGCGCCGAGCACCACCAGCGCGGCAAGCTGGCCGAGGTCGCCCGTGCGCTGCGACAGCGACCGGCGGCGGCGCTTGCCGGTGCGGGTAGCGGCGGCCAGGCCGGCCGGTGTGCGCGCCTCCTCGGCCTCGCGCGCGATCGTCTGGTCCAGCGGGGTGAAGATCCACAGCGCGAGGTAGAGCACGACGCCGAACCCGGATACCGCGCTGAGCAGGCTGAACGCGATGCGGACGGCGAGCGGCTGCACCTTGAACTGGGCGGCCAGCGCGACGGCGACACCGCCGACCATGCGGCCGTCGGAGTACCGGACGAACCGCGGCGGCGCGCCGGGATCGACGGCGGGGTCGGGTGTGCGGCCGCCCCGACCGGCCGGCGGCGGCTCGCCGGGCGGCAGCTCGCGCGGCCCGCGCTCGGTGGCCGCCGCGGCGTCCGTCTCCGGCTCGGGATCGGCGTCGACGGGGTCGGCGGGCGCCGCGGTCGTGTCGTCGACGGGGTCGCCGGTCTCACCGGGGCGCGCCGAACCACGCGCTGCCGGGCCGGCAGCACGTGGCGTCGGCACAGTGCTCATGACATCGATGGTCACACGCGCGAGCGCGCGCCGCCATGAGGGACGTCCCGGAGATCCGGGCTCGGGGGCCGTTCCGGGTCATCCCCGATGCATTCGGGGCCGCTACCTCGGCATCATCGATGGCATGAGTGATCTGCCTCCTGCCTCCCCCGCCACGGGCGCCGGGCCCAGCGTCTCGGACGAGTTCCGGTCGCTGCGCCGCAGCCGGTCGGACCGGGTCGTCGCCGGTGTGCTCGGCGGGCTGGGCCGGCGGCTCGGCATCGACCCCGTCGTGCTCCGCATCGCCACCGTCGTCCTGTCGATCTTCGGCGGCGTGGGCGTCCTGCTGTACGCGATCGGCTGGCTGGTGGTGCCGGCCGAGGACGAGGACCGCTCGATCCTCGACCAGGCGCTCGGCCGTGGTGAGAACCGCCGCACAGGCACCGTCCCGCTGGCGCTGCTGCTCGCCGGCGTCGGCCTCATCGCCGGCATCGGCATCATCGCCGGCACGTGGGACGGCGGCGTACTGCTGCTCCTGGCCGTCATGGGCGTGTACCTGCTGCTGCGCCGGCGCGCCGACGATGACGACCTGACCCGCGCCGACGCGCCGCAGGAGGCCGGGTTCGACTCCTACGTCTACGATCCCAGCGTCGCGCCGGCGGCCCCGGGCGGGACGGCCACCAGCGCCGCCACGAGCCCCGGCACGACCGGCGACGCGAGCGCCGCCGGCCCCACCGGCTCCAGCGCCACGGTCGCCGGTCCGTCCGGCCCGACCAGCGGCTGGCCGGAGGGCCCGGACTGGGGTCCGGCACCCCCGCCGCCGCCCCCGGCGCCCGAGTCGCCGCCAGCGCGGCCGGCCAAGCAGCGCTCGGCGCTCGGCCTGATCACGTTCTGCCTCGCGCTGGTCTCCGTCGGCGTGCTCGCCGTCAACGACGCGACCTGGGCGACCTACCCGCCGGGGATGTACGTCGCGGTCCCGCTGGGCATCGTCGCGGTCGGCCTGCTCGTCGGCGCCTGGTACGGGCGGTCGCGCGGCCTCATCGTGTTGGGCTTCCTGCTCTCGATCGCGCTGATCCCGGCCACCTGGCTGTCGCAGTGGAACTGGAGCGACGTCGGCGACGCCACCTACCGCTACACCACGGCGACCCAGGTGCCGACCAGGATGCAGGAGCACGGCGCCGGGTCCATCACCTACGACCTGTCCACGCTGACCCTCACCGACGACCAGACGGTGCACCTGGACGTCTCGCAGGGGGTCGGCGAGCTGACCGTCATCGTGCCGCCGGACGCCGACGTCACGGTCGAGCGGGCCACCGTCGGCGCCGGCGATCTCACCGTCTTCGAGGAGTCGCGCGACGGCGCTGGGCTGGAGTTCATCGGTGTCGCGAACAACGGCGCCGACGGCCCGGGCGGCGGCACGATCGTCATCGACGTCGAACTCGGCGCGGGTGACCTGGCGGTGACCCGATGAAGCGACACGACACCGACGTCGTCTCCCTCGTCTTCGGACTTCTCTTCCTTGGAGTGAGCGCCATGTGGCCGTTCGTGCACTACGACGTGCTGGGCCTGTCCGGCCTGGAGGTCGCCATTCCCGTGCTGCTGGTGTCGATCGGGCTGGCCGGGCTCATGGCGTCGCTCAGCAAACTCCGCCGGGAGCGCGACCCGAAGGCCTGATTTCTGGCCGCGACCGCGGTGTCGGGGTGGTCGGTGAACACGCCGTCCACCCCGGCACCGAAGAAGACCCCGAGCTCCCCCAGCGCGTCGCCGTGGCCGGCCGCCTCCCGGCCGCGGCGCCGGTCGGCCGGCAGGAACGAGTTCTCGTTCCGGAACGTCCAGGCGTGCACCGCCATCCCGAGGTCGTGCGCGTCGGAGATCAGCCGGCCGGGGTGCCCCAGCCGGCCCTCGGGGTCGCGCGGCACCACCAGCGACTTGTGCGCCCCGAGCACCGTCGCGTACGACGCCACCTCGCGCAGCCCGGTCGGGGTGAGCATGTCGACGAACCGGCGCCCGTCCTCGGCCCGCTCCCAGTCGAACGGCCGGCCGGTGATGTCGACCAGTTGCACCAGCGGCACCGAGGTCCGGGCGGCCAGCCGGCGCAGCACCGACGGCTCGTAGCACTGGACGACGACGGCGATCCCGGAGCGCTCCAGCCGGAACCCGCGCAGCGCCGCCATCAGCGCGTCCTCGGCCGACAGCCCGCGCTCGGCGAAGTAGGTCGGGTGCTTGAGCTCCGGATAGAGACCGACCGGACGGCCCCGGCGCCGGCCGCCCACCACCGCCAGCGTGATGATCTCGTCGAACGTCGGCACCCGCAGCCGCCCGTCGAAGGCCTGGTTGGCCGGGCGCAGTTGCGGGATCCGCTCGCGCGCGTACAGCGACTTGACCTCGTCGAGCGTGAAGTCGTCGACGAACCAGCCGGTCAGCTCGCGGCCGTCGACCAGCCCGCGGCGGCGCCGGTGCGCGAACTCCGGCCGTTCGGCGACGTCGGTGGACGCGGACAACTCGGCCTCGTGCCGGGCGACCAGCACGCCGTCGCGGGTGAGCTGCAGATCGATCTCGAGGAAGTCGGCACCGAGGTCGATGGCGAGCTGGTAGCTGGCCAGCGTGTGCTCCGGGCGATAGCCACACGCGCCACGGTGCGCGACGACGAGGGGCCGGTGGAGCGCGAACGTGTCCGACATGTGGTCAGGCTAGGGACCGACCATGTCAGGCCGACCACGCCGATTCGAACTGGGCGTGACGCGCTGCCCAACGCACACGCACAATCGGGCCTCGCACCTCATTCGGCGCGGATCACTCCCACTCGATGGTGCCCGGTGGCTTGCTGGTGACGTCGAGCACGACGCGGTTCACTTCGCGCACCTCGTTGGTGATGCGGGTGGAGATGCGCTCGATCACGTCGTACGGCAGCCGCGACCAGTCCGCCGTCATCGCGTCCTCGCTGGACACCGGCCGCAGCACGATGGGGTGGCCGTACGTGCGGCCGTCGCCCTGGACGCCGACCGATCGGACGTCGGCCAGCAGCACGACCGGGAACTGCCAGACGTCGCGGTCGAGGCCGGCCGCGGTCAGCTCCGCGCGGGCGATGGCGTCGGCCCGGCGCAGGATGGCCAGCCGCTCGGCGTCGACGGCGCCGACGATGCGGATGCCCAGGCCCGGACCCGGGAACGGCTGCCGCCAGACGATCTCCGCCGGCAGGCCGAGCTGCTCGCCGACCGCCCGGACCTCGTCCTTGAACAGCGTGCGCAGCGGCTCGATGAGGGTGAACTGCAGGTCGTCGGGCAGGCCGCCGACGTTGTGGTGGCTCTTGATGTTGGCCGTGCCCTCGCCGCCGCCGGACTCGACGACGTCGGGGTACAGCGTGCCCTGGACCAAGAATTCGACGGTGCCGGCCGCACCATCAAGGCCGGCCTGGGCGACGATGTCGCGCGCGGCATGCTCGAAGACCCGGATGAACTCGCGGCCGATGATCTTGCGCTTCTCTTCCGGGTCCTCGACGCCCTTGAGCTGGGTGAGGAAGCGGTCGGCGGCGTCGACGACGTGGAGGTCGACGCCCGTGGCGGCCACGTAGTCGCGCTCGACCTGCTCGGACTCGCCCTCGCGCATGAGCCCGTGATCGACGTAGACGCAGGTCAGCTGGTTGCCCACGGCCCGCTGGACGAGCGCGGCGGCCACCGCGGAGTCGACGCCGCCGGACAGCCCGCAGATGACCCGCTTGTCACCGACCTGCTCGCGCACCGCCGCGACCGTCTCCTCGACGATGTTGACCATGGTCCAGGTGGGCCGGGCGCCGGCGATCTCGTAGAGGAAGTGCTGCAGGACCGCCTGCCCGTGCTCGGAGTGCAGCACCTCCGGGTGCCACTGCACGCCGGCCAGGCCGCGCGCGGTGTCCTCGAACGCCGCGACCGGGGTGTCGGGCGTGCCGGCCAGCACCTCGAAGCCGGCCGGCGCCTCGGTGACGGAGTCGCCGTGGCTCATCCAGACCTTCGCGCCGGTCTCGACGCCCTGCAGCAGCACGCCGGGAACCCGGACGGCGAGGTCGGTGCGGCCGAACTCGGACTTCCCGGTGTGCGCGACGGTACCGCCGAGTGCCCGGGCCATGGCCTGGAAGCCGTAGCAGATGCCGAACACCGGCGTGCGCGCCTGGAACAGCGCCGGGTCGACGGACGGCGCGCCCTCGGCGTACACGCTGGACGGCCCGCCGGACAGGATGATCGCCTTGGGGTTCTTCGCCAGCATGTCCGCGACCGGCATGGTGTGCGGGACGATCTCGGAGTAGACCCGCGCCTCACGGACGCGCCGGGCGATCAGCTGGGCGTACTGGGCGCCGAAGTCGACGACGAGAACGGTGTCATGGGAGGTCTCGGCCACCTGACCGAGCGTAATGCAGACCTTGGCAGGACGCCGCACGTCCAGTAGGGTCACGTCTCGGTATTTACGGCCTAGCCCGTAACTTCCGACGTCCCGGAGGTTCACCGATGCGCCGCCCGCTCCTCGCCGTCCCGCTCGCCGCCACCCTCTCCGCCGTCCTCGTCACCGCCCTGACCAGCACGGCGGCACCCGCGGACGCCGAGTCGTCCGCCGTCGCCGCGCCGGTCTCGCTGGGCGCCCCGCTGAACGACGTCACCCTCGTCGGCGGCGCCGTGGCGACCACCCCGGACGGCGTGCCCACCGTCTACGGCGTCACCGTCGGCCAGCCGGTCCGGCTGTCCGCCGCCGACGCGCGCACCGGCGAGATCCTGCTGACGACGCCGCTGCCCGGCGCCAACTCCGCGACCGGCGTCGTCGCGCTCGAGAGCGGCGACGTCTATGTCAGCACCAATCCCAACGGGCGCCTCTACCGCCTGCCGTGGGGCGCGGACGCCGTCGAGGACCTCGGGCAGGTCGCCGCGGGCCAGACGTTCGGGTGGGACATCGTCGAGGGCCCCGACGGCCGCATCTACGGCGTGACCTTCCCCGGTGCGCGGCTCTACGCGTACGACCCGGACACCGGCGCGTTCCATGACTACGGCGCCGTCGCCGCGGACACCCAGCAGGCCCGGACCGTGGCGTCGTACGGCGGCAAGCTCTACGTCGGCACCATGACCCGCGCGCACCTGGTCGAGGTGGACCCGGCGACCGGCGCGAAGCGGGAGATCGCGCTGCCGCCCGCCTCGGACCCGGGGAACGAACTGACCTCGGTGTTCGACGTCAACGTCGTCGGCGACCGGATCTACGTGCGCATCGGTACCGACATCAAGTACGCGCCGCTCTACGAACTGGACCCGGCCACCGGGACCTGGGGCGCGTCGCTGGACACCGTCGCCGGCCTGGAGCTGCCGGCGGCCGGCCCGGACGGCGAGCTGTACGTCATGCGATCCAATACGCTGACCGCGTGGGACCCGGCCACCGGCGCCGCCGCCCCGACGTCGCTGCGCTACGAGGGCCGGGTCTACAACTACCGCGGCGTGGGCTGGGTGGACCTCGGCGACCCGGAGTGGCCCGGGTTGACGCTGACCGGCTTCTTCTGGCGCGGCGAGCTGTGGCGGTACAACCCGGCGACCGGCCGCGGCGAGGTGGTGCCGACGGCGGTCCCGGGCGAGCCGATCGAGATCCTCTCGCTCGAGGCGGCCACCGGCGGCGGCGTGTGGGCCGGCGGGTTCCTCAACGGGTTCGCCCACGTCGACGCCGAGACCGGGGCGTCCCGGTTCCGCCGGTTCGCACAGACGGAGCAGATCTACGACGACGGCGAGAACGTCTGGATCGGCGGGTACCCGGACGCGCGCGGCTACCGCTACGACCCGGACGCTCCGCTCAACGACCCCGACTACGCCCCCGGCCCTCCCGGCACGCCGGTCAACCCCGTCAAGCTGTGGGACTTCAAGCAGCACACGCAGAACCCGCAGGACCGGATCTTCGCGATGCTCCCGGTGGGCGACCTCGTGGTGGCCGCGACCGGGCCGAAGGGCTCGACGTTCGGCGGCTCGGTCGCGGTGGCCGACCGCACGACCGGGCAGACCCGCTTCCTCGACGACCTCTCGCCGGACCGGGCGCTGACCTCGCTGGCGGCGTCGTCCGACGGCCGGACGCTGTACGCCGGCACCTGGGTCTACGGCGGCACCGGCAGCCCGGAGCCGGTGCAGTCCGAGGGGACGGTGCTGGCGTTCGACCCGGCGAGCGGCGAGGTGAGCTGGCAGGTCTCGCCGGTGCCGGGCGCGCCGAGCTACGTGGCGACGACATTCGATGCGGCCGGGCGGCTGTGGACGCTGGCCGGGTCCGCCCTCGTCGAGCTCGACCCGGCCACGGGCGCCACGATGCGCACCGTCCAGCTCGGCGCGCCGCTGCCGCCGGGGCGCAAGACCTGGCCGCACCAGGCCGGCATCGTCGAGCCGGTGCCCGGCGCCGACGCCCTGTATGTGTCGGCCGGTCAGCGGCTGCACCGGGTGTACGGCGCCACGGGCGCCGCCGAGGACCTGGGCACGTTCGGGTACTCGCCGTTCACCGTGGTCGACGGCGGCGACCTCGCGATGGCGTCCGGGGCGGAGCTGTTCCGGTGGACGCCACCCGCGCCCGACGCCGCGCCGCCGGCCGTCACCGCCGGCATCGGCTACGTGGACGGCGACTGGCGGCCGTACCTCGAGCTGACCGCCGACGACGGCGCCGGCATCGGGGTGCACGAGATCGCCTACCGGCTCGACGGCGGGCCGTGGACCACATACTCCGAGCCGGTCCGGCTGCGGCCCGGGCGGCACACCGTCGAGATCCGGGCCGTCGACCGTGCCGGCAACGCGACGACTGTGACCGAGCACCTGGTGGCGCGGCCGGTCTTCGGCGGCTGACCGACGCCCTGGGAACGATCTCAGCCTGCGGGAAAACCAGGTGCGACACGACCTTCACAGTTCGTACTGTGGTTGGTCGTGCGCGATCTTCCCTACGCCGATCCCGGCACTCCGGACACCCGCTCCCGTACCAGGTTCCTGGCCTGGCTCGGGCGGGCGCAGCGGCGCACCCTCGTGGTCGGCGCGTTCTTCGGCATCGCCTGGATGGTCGCGCAGGCACTGATCCCGTGGGCCATCGGTCACGGCATCGACGGCATCGTCGACGACGACTCCGGCAGCACGGCACGGTGGGCGACGCTCGTCGCCGGGCTGGGGCTGCTGCAGGCGCTGGCCGGCGTCATGCGGCACCGGGCGTCGGTGGCCAACTGGCTGTACGCCGCGTTCCGGGTCATCCAGCTGGTCTCGCGGCACACGGCCCGCACCGGTCCGGCGGTGCCGAAGACCATGTCCACCGGCGAGGTCGTGGCCACGGTCTCCAGCGACTCCATGCACATCGGCCACATGATGGAGGTCTCGCCCCGGTTCGCCGGCGCGCTCGTGTCCTACGTCCTCGTCGCGCTCATCGTGCTGGACACGTCGGTCCCGCTCGGGCTCATGGTGCTCATCGGCGTGCCGCTGCTTGTCGTCGCGATGGGCCCGCTGATCCGCCCGCTGCAGGAACGACAGCGGCGCCAGCGCGAGGCGCTCGGCGACCTCACCGCGCTGGGTGCCGACACCGTGGCCGGCCTGCGGGTGTTGCGCGGCATCGGCGGCGAGAAGGTGTTCATCCGCCGCTACGCCGAGCGGTCCGAGACCGTACGCGCGGCCGGCGTCCGGCTGGCCGGCACGCAGGCGCTGCTCGACGCCGTCCTCGTGCTGCTGCCGGGCGTGTTCCTGGTGCTGCTGACGTGGGTGGGTGCGCGGCTGGTGCTGCGCGGCGACGTCGAACCGGGCGCGCTGGTCGCCCTGTACGGCTACGCGTTCTTCCTGCTCATGCCGGTCCGCACGGCCGGTGAGATGGCGTTCGTCGCCACCCGGGCCTGGGTGGCCGCGCGTCGCGTGCTCGCGGTGCTGGCCATCGAGCGCGAGGTGTCCGACGCCGCACCCGCCGCGGCCGCCGAGGCGCCGGTGCCAGTGCCATCGGGCGTGCTGGTTGACGAGGTCACCGGGCTCCGGGTCGAGCCGGGGACGCTGACCATGCTGGTGTCCGACGAGCCGGCGTTCACCGCGGCGCTGGCCGACCGGCTGGGCCGGCTTGCCCCCGGCAACGGCGTGCGACTCGGCGACGTGCCGCTCGACCAGCTGCCGGTCGCCGAAGTCCGCCGCCGCATCGTGGTGAGCGACCCCGAGCCGACGCTGTTCACCGGCTCGCTGCGCGGCGGGCTGGACCCGTACGGCCGGCACGACGACGCCGAGCTGATCGCGGCCATGGAGACGGCGTCGGCCGGCGACGTGCTCGAGACGCTGCGCGAAGGGCTGGACGCCACGGTCGAGGAGCGCGGCCGGTCGCTGTCCGGCGGGCAGCGGCAGCGGGTCGCGCTGGCCCGCGTGCTGGTGCGCGAGCCCGAGGTGCTAGTGCTGGTCGAGCCGACCAGCGCCGTCGACGCGCACACCGAGGCGGCCATCGCCGGCCGGCTGCGCGACGCCCGCGCCGGGAGCACCACCGTCGTCGTCACCGCCAGCCCGCTCCTGCTGGCCAAGGCCGACACCGTCGCCTGGTTCGACGACGGCGCGCTGGTCGCCACCGGCAGCCACGACGAGCTGATGAGCACCACCCCCGCCTACCGCCGCACCGTCACCCGAGAGGAGGACCCGGAATGAGCACGACGACGCCCCCGACCGGGCCGGCGCCCGCGGGCGCACTCCCCGTCGCGACCCCCGCCGAGGTCCGCCAGGAGGCCGGCCGGCTGTTCCGCCGGCACCGCACCACGCTGACCGTCGCGCTGGTCGTGCACGTGCTGGCGGCCGCCGCCGGACTGGCCGGGCCGTTCCTGCTCGGCCGCATGGTCGACGCCGTCACCGGCGACGGCTCGCAGACCCGGGTCGACGTCCTGGCGGCCGTGCTGGCCGGCTGCATCGTCGTCCAGGCGCTGCTGACCCGGGTCGCCATCCGGCGGTCGCTGGTGCTGGGCGAGCGGGTCTTCGCCGAACTGCGCGAGACGTTCATCACGCGGGTGCTCAGCCTGCCGCTGTCCACCGTCGAGCGGGCCGGCACCGGCGACCTCGTCGCCCGCACCACCGGCGACATCGACGCGCTGTCTCGGACGGTGCGGTTCGCGGTGCCGGAGATCCTGGTCGCTTTGGTCACGACGGTGCTGACGTTGGCGGCGGCCGTACTGGCCGGGCCGCTGGTGGCGGTGGGAGCCATCGTCGGCGCGCCGCTGCTGATCGCGGGCACCCGCTGGTACCTCAAGCGCGCACGAGCGGGCTACCTGTGGGAGCGGGCGGCGTACGCGACCATCAACGGCACCATCACCGAGACCGTCGACGGCGCCCGGACCATCGAGGCGCTCGGTCTCGGCGACGTCCGGGTCACGCGCTCCGACGACGACCTGCGCGAGGCGTTCGCGGCCGAGAAGCGGACGCTGTTCCTGCGCAGCGTGTGGTTCCCGACGGCGGAGATGGCCTACGTGCTGCCAGTGGTGGCGACGCTGGCCTGGGGCGCCTGGCTGGCGTCGGGCGGCCACGCGACGGCCGGCCAGGTGACCGCCGTCGTCCTTTACATGGTGCAGATCGTCGACCCCGTCGACCGTCTGGTGTCGTGGCTCGACGAGCTACAGGTCGGGCTGACATCGTTCGCCCGGGTGGTCGGCATCGCCAACGTGCCGCCGGACCGGTCGCCGAGTGGTGCGCTGCCCGCGGGCGAGGACATCCAGGCCGACGACATCCGCTACGCCTACGTCGAGGGGCAGGACGTCCTGCACGGGGTGTCGCTGGAGCTGGCGCACGGCGAGCGGCTGGCCATAGTCGGCCCGTCGGGCGCGGGCAAGTCGACGCTCGGGCGGCTGCTGGCCGGCATCCACCCGCCACGCACCGGCCGGGTCGACGTCGGCGGCGTGCCTCTGGTCGACCTCGACGTCGACCGGCTGCGCCGCGAGGTCGTGCTGGTCACCCAGGAGCACCACGTGTTCGTCGGCACGCTGCGCGACAACCTCGCGCTGGCGGCGCCGTCCGCGTCCGACGACGAGCTGCGCCGCGCGCTGGCCGCCGTCGACGCCCTGGAGGCGGCCGACGCGCTTCCCGACGGCCTCGACACCGTCGTCGGGTCCGGCGGTCATCCGGTGGGCCCGGCGTTCGCGCAGCAGATCGCGCTGGCCCGCATCGTCCTCGCCGACCCGCACACGCTGGTGCTCGACGAGGCGACGTCGCTGCTGGACCCCCGGGCGGCCCGGCACCTGGAGCGGTCACTGTCGGCGGTGCTGCACGGCCGGACGGTCATCGCGATCGCCCACCGCCTGCACACCGCCCACGACGCCGACCGGGTCGCCGTCGTCGAGGGCGGCCAGATCGCCGAGCTCGGCTCCCACGACGAGCTCGTCGCCGAGGGCGGCGCCTACGCCGCGCTCTGGGAGTCCTGGCACGGCGCCCCCGCCACCTCCGCAGACGCCAGCCGTTAGTGCCCGTGATCATGTTCCCTCCCGGCGTGTCAGCGACCGCGAGGGAACATGATCACGGGATCGGGCAGTCGGATCCGCAGCGCCGGGGCTGGCCGGCCCAGCCGCGGTCGTGCAGGACGCGTGCCTGCTCCTGAGCAACCCGGCACGGCTCGCCGAAGATCTCGCTGTGCCCGTAGCGCAGGGTCCACGCCCCGCTCACCGTGGCGGCGTTGTCGCGCCGGCGGTCCCGGAACCGGCCCTCGCCGTCGTGACCCAGCCGGCCGTCCAGCTCCACCCTGGTGTGATACGGCCCGTAGTCCACGTCGATCCAGATGACGCGGTCGCCGGCATGACGGCGTTGACGGCACCCTCGCGGCAGGTGATGCGCCCGCTCGACGGCGCGCAGGTGCTGCAGTTCAAGGGGCGACTGGGCGCCCTCGGCGACGTCGAGCAGCATCGACTCGGCCATCGCCCGCCAGCGGATCTTCTTTCGCCGCATCAAGGCAGCCGCGAGCCGCGGCGACGTGGTCAGCCGCTTCTGGACCGCCATCGTCACCACGGACTCGACGTCGCGGGCGCGAACCGCGACGTCGACCAGGTCGAGGACGGTGTCCTCGAGCCGCGTACGCGGCGGATTCGCTGTCGGATGCCGGGTGAGCGGGAGCCGGTGCGCGTAGTGCACGACGACGCCGTCGGCATGTGCACGCACCCGCCTGCTGACTGGTGCGGTGACATGGATGCGATCGTCGATGCGGCCGGTCAGTCCGTCGAGCTCCGCCGCGGTCGCGTGGCTCGCCACCGCCTCCGGCGTCACCCAGAGGATGGCGGCCCAGATGTGTGCGGCCCGGTCCAGCGGTCCGCTGAAGGTGGCGTAGACGCCCGGGTACGGCCGCTGCCAGCGGCCGGCCGCGACCCAGCGCCGAGCGACGCGGTAATCGAGGCCCAGGCTGCGGAGCTGCGCGGCACAGACTAGACCCAGCTGCCGATCGAGCAGCTCACGCAGGCCCGGGGTGTCGTACTGCGGCGGCACGTCCATGAGCACGATCGTCCGCCGGCGAGCACCCGGCCGCGAGGGGCACGCGGCGATCTGTGGACAACACGACCCCGGTCCCCATGATCATGTTCCCTCGCGGTCGCTGACACGCCGCCAGCGAACATGATCATGGTCAGGCGCGGCCTGTGCGGCGCAGGACGCGCAGCGACTTCGTGAACAGGTCCGTGAACGTGTCGTAGGACATGCCGTTCAGCGGGGCGAGGTTGTGCGCCCGCTGGACGGCGATGGCCTGCGGCTCGGTGTAGCGCAGGATGCCCTCGCGCCCGTGCCGGCGGCCGAGGCCGGAGGCGCCCATGCCGCCGATCGGGAGGTCGTGGCTGCCCCAGGCCGCGGTGTAGCCCTCGTTGACGTTGACGATGCCGGAGCGCAGCCGGCGGGCGACGTCGACGCCACGGCGCAGGTTCGACGTCCAGACGCTGGCGTTGAGCCCGAACGGGGTGTCGTTGGCCAGCTCGACCGCCTCGTCGTCGGAGCCGACGGGGTAGACGGACACGACCGGGCCGAACGTCTCTAGGTCGGCCGCGAGCATGCCCGGCCGGACGCTGTCGAGCACCGTCGGCTCGTGGAACCAGGGACCGAGGTCGGGCCGGGCCTGCCCGCCGGTGAGCACCCGGGCACCCTTCGCGACGGCGTCGTCGATGTGGGCGCGGACCTTGTCGAGCTGTGCCTGCGACATCAGCGAGCCCATGTCGCAGGAGTAGTCGAACGCCGCGCCGACCCGCATCGACTCGACCCGCCCGAGGAACCGTTCGAGGAACGGCTCGCGCACCGACGCCGCGACGTACAGCCGCTCCATCGACATGCAGAGCTGGCCGGCGTTGGAGAAGCAGGCCCGGACGGCGGCCTCGGCGGCGCGGTCGAGGTCGGCGTCGTCGAGGACCAGCATCGGGTTCTTGCCGCCCAGCTCCAGCGACGCGCCGACCAGCCGCTCGCCCAGCCGCGCCGCGATGACGCGGCCGGTCGCGGTGGAGCCGGTGAACGACACGTAGTCGGCGTGCTCGACGATCGCGCCGCCGATGACCGGCCCGTCACCGGAGACGATCTGCCACAGCGCCTCCGGCAGCCCCGCCTCGATCGCGATCGACCGCGCCAGCAGCGCCGTCAGCATGGCCTGCGAGTCGGGCTTGTGCACGACGGCGTTGCCGGCGACGAACGCGGGCAGGCAGTCGGAGATGGCCAACGTCAGCGGGTAGTTCCACGGCGAGATGACCCCGACGACGCCCTTGGGGCGGTGGCCCTCGATGGCGCGGGTCAGCCCGGGCGCCAGGCCGAGCCGGCGGCGTTCGCGCAGCACCCGCGGGCCGCGGACGGACACGTACCGGGCGGCGAGCGCGACGTCGGCGACCTCCTCGAACGCGTCGCGCCGGGCTTTGCCGGCCTCGGCCTGGACGAGATCGGCGATCTCGGCGCGGCGGTCGAGCACGAGGTCGTGGATGTGGCCGATGATGCGGGCCCGCTCGGCGATCGGCCGGGCCGCCCACCAGTGCGCGGCGTCGCGGGACGCGGCGAACGCCGCCGCGACGTCGTCGGTGGTGGACAGCGGCACCTCGGCCAGCGGGGTGCCGCTGAACGGCGCGACGGTGGCGACCCGCTCGGCCCGCGGCCGGGCGACGACGCGGTCGGTCAGGCGGTCCAGGAGGGCGCGGTCGACGACGGCGTCGACGCTGACTGTGCTGCTCATCGAGGCCAGCCTACGGCGTCGCCCCAGACACCGCGGTGATCAGAACGCGCTGGTAGAGATCTCGAGCCCGAACGGCTCCGGCAGCGTGATCGCCTTGCCGAATCGGACCGTACTCGTCTCGCTGTACGCACCATCGACCGGGGAGGAGAACAGCGACACCGTCGGGCCGTCGTCGTCGAACCGATCGATCAGCAGGTAGAGCGGCACACCTGCATGGGCATAGCCCCACTTCTTGGCCTTGCGATCGTGGTCGGCGTTGCGCATCGACGTGACTTCGACGGCCAGCAACAGGAGCTCAGCCGGAACGTACTCGGCATCGCGTGGCAGCCTGTCGAGGAGGATGACGCAGAGGTCCGGGACGTACGCTCCTCGCGCCGTCGGCACCGTGACACCCAGCGTCTGGAAGACACCGAATGTGTCGGGGCAACGGCGGATCAAGGCCTTGTTCACCACGTCCAGGATGACGTTGTGCGGTACACCTGGTCGTGGTGCCACAACCATCTCACCGTCGACGATCTCCGCTCGCCAGCCTTCGGGAGTATCGATCGACAGCCAGGCGTGCAGCAACTCGTCCCAGCTGACCTCGCGATCTGCTGTCACCGTCATGGCGCCACCTCCCAACCCAACTGTAGTGGCAACCACTACACCAGCGCGGAGTCCATCAACGCAGGACGGTGACCTCGACCCGCTGGAACTCCTTGACCTCGGTGTAGCCGGTGGTCGCCATGGCGCGCCGCAGGGCGCCGACGATGTTCATGGAGCCGTCGGCGAGGTACGACGGGCCGCCCAGGATCTCGGCCAGCGGCCCGATGGTGCCGACGTGCACCCGCTCGCCGCGCGGGAGGTCGGCGTGGTGCGCCTCGGAGCCCCAGTGCCAGCCGCGGCCGGGCGCCTCGGTGGCCCGGGCCAGCGGCGAGCCGACCATGACGGCGTCGGCGCCGCAGGCGATGGCCTTGGCGATGTCGCCGGACCGGCCGATGGAGCCGTCGGCGATGACGTGCACGTACCGGCCGCCGGACTCGTCGAGGTAGTCGCGCCGGGCGGCCGCGACGTCGGCCACCGCCGTCGCCATGGGCACGGTGACGCCCAGGACCGAGCGGGTGGTGTGCGACGAACCGCCGCCGAAGCCCACCAGCACGCCGGCCGCGCCGGTGCGCATGAGGTGCAGCGCCGCCTGGTACGTGGCGCAGCCGCCGACGATGACCGGGACGTCGAGCTCGTAGATGAACTGCTTGAGGTTCAGCGGCTCGGCCCGGCCGGAGACGTGCTCGGCGGACACCGTCGTGCCGCGGATGACCATGATGTCGACTCCTGCGTCGATGACGGCCCGGTGATGGCGCTTCACCCGGGGCGGCGACAGCGCGCCGGCCACCGTCACGCCGGCGTCGCGGATCTCGCGCAGGCGGTCGGCGACGAGGTCCTCACGCACCGGGGCGGCGTAGATCTCCTGCAGCCGGTTGAGCGCCTTGCCCTCCTCGAGCCCGGCGATCTCCTCGAGCAGCGGCTCGGGGTCGTCGTACCGCGTCCACAGGCCCTCGAGGTCGAGCACGCCCAGCCCGCCGGCCCGCCCGAGCGCGATGGCCGTGGCCGGCGACATGACGGAGTCCATCGGCGCGGCGAGCAGCGGGATCTCGAACCGGTAGGCGTCGATCTGCCAGTGGGTGGACACCTCTTCGGGGTCGCGAGTGCGCCGCGAGGGCACGATCGCCACGTCGTCGAAGGCATATGCTTGGCGGCCGCGCTTGCCGCGGCCGATCTCGATCTCCGCCACCCGCAGAGGATATCGGAGCCGGTAGGCCCGCCGTGCCGGCGACCTACCGCCGCGACGAGTAGTTCGGCGCCTCGACCGTCATCTGGATGTCGTGCGGGTGCGACTCCTTGAGCCCGGCCGACGTGATGCGGACGAACCGGCCGCGCTCCTGCAGCTCCGTGATGGTGCGCGCGCCGGTGTAGAACATCGACTGCCGCAGCCCGCCGACCAGCTGGTGGGTGACGCTGCCCAGCGGCCCGCGGAACGGAACCTGACCCTCGACGCCCTCGGGGATGAGCTGGTCGTCGCTGGCGACGTCGGCCTGGAAGTACCGGTCGCGCGAGCCGGTGGTCTCGGCGCCACGCTTGCGCAGCGCGCCGAGCGAGCCCATGCCGCGGTAGGACTTGAACTGCTTGCCGTTGATGAAGATCAGCTCGCCCGGGCTCTCGGCGACGCCGGCCAGCAGCGAGCCGAGCATGACCGTGTCGGCGCCGGCCACCAGCGCCTTCGCGATGTCGCCGGAATACTGCAGGCCGCCGTCGCCGATGACCGGGATGCCGGCCGGCTTGGCCGCCAGCGACGCCTCGTGGATGGCGGTGACCTGCGGGACGCCGACGCCGGCGACGACCCGCGTGGTGCAGATGGAGCCGGGCCCGATGCCGACCTTGATGCCGTCGGCGCCGGCGTCGACCAGCGCCTGCGCACCCGCCCGCGTGGCGACGTTGCCGCCGATGACGTCGACGCCGCGGGCGGCGGGGTCGGCCTTGAGCCGGCGGACGACGTCGAGAAGCAGGCTGGTGTGCCCGTGCGCGGTGTCGACGACGAGCACGTCGACGCCGGCCTCGACCAGCGTCATGGCCCGCTCCCACGCGTCGCCGAAGAAGCCGACGGCGGCGGCCGCGACCAGCCGGCCCTCGGCGTCCTTGGTGGCGTTGGGGAACTCCTCGGACTTCACGAAGTCCTTGACGGTGATGAGCCCCTTGAGCCGGCCGGCGTCGTCGACCAGCGGCAGCTTCTCGATCTTGTGCTTGGCCAGCAGCGCGAACGCGTCGTCGGACTTGATGCCCACCGGGCCGGTGACCAGCGGCATCCGCGTCATGACCTCGCTGACCCGGCGCTCCTCGAACTCCGCCGACGGGATGAACCGGATGTCGCGGTTGGTGATGATGCCGAGCAGGACGCCGTCGTCGTCGGTGACCGGCAGCCCGGAGATGCGGTACTGCCCGCACATGCGGTCCATCTCGGCCAGCGTCGCCTCGGGGCCGATGGTGACGGGGTCGGTGACCATGCCCGACTCGGACCGCTTGACGAGGTCGACCTGGTGCGCCTGATCCTCGATGGACAGGCTGCGGTGCAGCACGCCCAGGCCGCCCTGCCGGGCCATGGCGATGGCCATGCGCGACTCGGTGACGGTGTCCATGGCGCTTGACAGCAACGGGATGCTGACGGAGACGTTCCGCGAGACCCGCGAGGTGGTGTCGACCTCGCTCGGGATGACGTCGGACTCACTCGGCAGCAGCAGGACGTCGTCGAAGGTCAGGGCGAGAGGCGCGAACGAGTCGGACAGGGCGGACTGCATGGGGTCCATCACACATTCCTGAGTCGGCGGTGGCGGTGCCTTCCATCGTATGGCCGACCGCGACCGCGGATCCACCGACTCGTTCGCTCCCGCGATCGCTACGCCGGCGGAATCGGGTGGTTGGCCACGAACAAGCCCTCCGGATCGACGGCCGACCGGACCGCTCGCAGTCGCGGCCATGCCGCCTCGTCATATCCCGTGCGAGTGTCGGTCGGGGTCTCGGTGAAGTTGAGGTACTTCGTTCTGGTCGCATACGGCGACATCGCGGTCGCCAGATTGCGCGCCTCCAGCGTGCCCTGCGCCTCCTGCTCGGGTGTCGCCGCGATGGTCACCCCGAACTGGAGGAACTGGCCGACGAGCATCGGCAGGGCACCCGCGTCCGGCTGTGGTCGAGACAGGGCGCCGCCCAGTTGCCGGAGCTCGGCCATGAGCAGCGACGAGCCGGAGTCCGGCCCCGCGGCGGCGAGGAAGGCGTCGACGCCCGCGGCGGGCAGGTCGGCCAGCAGCGAGCTGTCCGACACCGCCGGGGTGGGCCCTTCCGGGTCCATGTGCAGTCGCACCAGTGACGCGGACGGCACGGTCGCGAACGTGTCGAGTTCCGGTCCGAGATCGCGCAGCGGCTCGAGGATCGCGACCGCGCGCGCTTCGTCCGCGAGCACGGCCCCGTTGATCACGACGAGCTGCCTGCCCCTCACCGGCTCCGGGATCTCGGGGAACGGCGGCAACTGCAGAATGCGGAACGACGTCGTGACGGCGTCGGGCGCCGCGACGGCCCACTCCGCCCACCGGGGCAGCACACGCGCGGCATGCGTCCAGTCGAACACGAGCATGCCCGCGTACGCGGTGGGGATGGGATAGAGCCGGAACTCCAGCGCGGTGACGACGCCGAAGTTCCCGCCGCCGCCGCGAAGCGCCCAGAACAGCTCGGTCTCGTGGTCGGCGTCGGCGCGTACCTGTGACCCGTCCGCCGTCACCAGCTCGACCGCCGTGATGCTGTTGGCCTGCAGACCCAGTGCGCGTGCGTACCAGCCGAGCCCACCACCGAGGGAGTACCCGACGATGCCGACATCGGGCGAGGAACCGTGCAGCGTCGCCAAACCGTACGGGGCTGTGGCATCGACGGCATCGAGCCACAACGCGCCCGCACCTACCCGGACGGTCCGGGCGTCGGCGTCGACCGTCACGCCGGTCATTGCAGCCGTGCGCAGCAGGACGACGTCGTCGAGGTCATCGGCGAGCGCACCGGCGTTGTGGCCGGTGCCCTGGGGCGCGACGCGCAGGCCGGCGGCGGCCGCGGACCGGATGACGGACGCCACCTCGGACGCGTCGGCCGGGTACGCCACAGCCGCGGGCCGCTGGTCGAAGGCGACGTTCCATGGCATGCGGGCCACGTCGTAGCCGGGGTCGTCGGGCAGATGGACGGCTCCGCACGAGTCGCGCAGTGCCGACGCGTCGGCGAGCTTGGGTAGGGTCGAGTCGGAAGTCATGGAGTCCCCCCTGGTGAGTCGGGGTTCAGCCCCTCCATCGACCGCCCCCCTTGGCGACGATCCGCGACCGACGTGCCGCTGTGGTCGCGAGATCGCTCATTGGCATGCAACCGGACCGAGAGGCCGGAAGTCAATGGCGCGGATACGGCGCATGGCCGACCGCGACCACGGATCCACCGACTCCGTCGCTCCAGAATGCAACCCCACGCCCCGGCGCGGCGTCTGGGGTTCGGCGGCACACACGTGCCCCGTATACAGACAGGAGAACCACATGAGCAGGATCCGGGGGGCACTCGGTGCGCTGGGTGCCGTGGCGGCCGTCACGTCTGCGGTGCTGACGGCGGGCCCGGCCGCGGCGGGCGAGCCGACGCGGGTCGACGACGAGGTCACGTTCGCCTACCTCGAGGCGGCCGACGGCGACCGCGGCCTGGACATCTCGCTGGCCCGGTCGGCCATCGCCGGCACCGAGTCACGGGCCCGGCTCTGGGGCGGCCCGGAGGGCGAGCACCTCGCGGAGGGCAGCGCCACGAGCGATTGGACCGACTCGACGTTCCGGGCGACGATCGAGCTGTTCGACGACGCCGGCGCGCCCGCCGGCACGGTCACCGTCGCCGGCAGCTACACGCCGGCCGGTGACCCGCAGCAGGACGTGCAGAAGTTCAACGACGGCAACGTCCGCGTCCACATGGACCACACGACGACCGCTCTGGCGATCGCCGATGTCACGGTGGCGCTCGACGGCGTGCCGTGGGAGCTGCGGTTCGCCGACGGCTACCACGAGCTCGGCCACCTGTTCGTCGCCGACCCGGCGACGTACGTCGGCCGCGAGGAGTTCGTCGCCTTCGGCGAGCCGAAGACCGAGAACGCCACGGACTTCTTCCTCGACGGCACGCTGGACGATCTCGGCGTCACGTTCGCCTACGCCGATGCGCCGATCCACGCCGCCGCTGGGATCGACGTGGCCGACGGCAGCTGGGAGGGCACGATGCGGATGATGGACGAGAGCGGCGAGACGGTCGGCGAGGCAGCGGCCACGGCGACCCTCACACCGCTCGGCCGCACCACGCGGCTGTTCGACCAGGCCCACGGCGGTTTCGAGCGCTGGACCGCCACGCCGTACCTGCTGACCCTGACCGTCGCCGGCCCGGTCGCACCCGTGCGGGTGACGGTCGAGGTCACGCAGGTGCGGTACGCGCTGCACACCAGCCCGCTGGGCGGCTGATCCCTTAGAACGGCCCGCGACCGGTGCCCGCGGTGCCCGGACTCTCGCCTGTCCGGGCACCGCGGGCCGGCCGTCACCACCGGTGGGCGACGTCGATCACCAGACGGGACCCGTCGCCGGGACCGTCCAGCGTGAACGCCCGGAACGGCAGCCTCGCCCGCACGCCGAGCCCGATGGTCGTCTGACCCTCGAAGCTCCCGGCCCAGGCGACCTGTCGGAAGGTCCGCCAGCCGGACACGCTGACCAGCTCGCGCGGGTTGGCGGGACGGTAGGTGGACCTGCCGGCGTCGTCGTAGGCCGGCGCGATCGCAACCACCTCCAGGTAGGCGCCGCCACGCAGCGGCACCAGTTGCCCCGACCCGTCCATCCGGACCGCCGAGACGTAGCGGACGGAGTACCCGTCCGCGTCGCCGGCGAAGTCGAGGACCAGACGGTCGAAGCAGGTGTGCCGGCCCGCCCGGACGTCGACGAGCGGCGCGGTGTCGGTGGCGGCCGCCCGTTCGGGCAGCGACCCCCAGCGGATGCCGCAATACGGTGCGGCCGATGCGGTCGGCGCGACCGTGTAGGCCAGCACGGCGGCCAGCAGTGCGATCAGAACGGCGATGGTGCGTCTCATGACGATCCCCCTTGGTGCCCGATGGTGATGACCGTCATGACGCGCGGCCGGGCAGCCGGGTTGCCGGCACAGAAACCTTTACGAATGGTGCGACCTGCTGCTTCCGTGTACATCACCAGGATTCCTGCACCCTCGACACGATTGCAGGCGTGGTGATGCTCCAGCAAACGTCATGACGTGCCAGGCGCTACGCAGCCGGACGTAGCCGCGGATACGCAGCAGGGCCGACGACGGTGACGGCCTCGGCTCGCGAAGCTGAACGGCATGACGATCACGACGACCGCCGAGACCCGGACGACGACGCCGTGGCGGCTGTCCGGCCGTACCCGCAAGGCCGTACTGGTCACCCACATCCTGTCCGCCGGCACCTGGTTCGGCATGGACATCGTCATGGGCGTGCTCGTCTTCGCCGCGCTCGGCACGGACTCCGACGAGACGCGGGCGGTCACCTACCAGGCGCTGGAGCTGTTCGCGGTCTGGCCGATGGCGACGGCCGGGCTGGTCTGCCTGGCCAGCGGCGTGCTCCTGGGCCTGGGCAGCAAGTACGGCTTGGTGCGGTACTGGTGGGTCGCGGTGAAGCTGTTCCTCAACGTGCTGCTGTCCACCCTGGTGCTGCTGTCACTCCGGCCGGGCGTCCGCGACCTGGCCGAGCAGGGCCGGCTCCTCGGCGACGGCCTTGACGCGCTGCCGGCGCCCGGCGACCTGGTCTTCCCGCCGATCGTGTCGACCAGCCTGCTGTTGGTCGCGTTCCTCCTGTCGGTCTACAAGCCCTGGGGCCGGGTCCGCCGCCGGATCCGCCGCTGATCACTCCGGCGCGGATTGGTCGAAGACGTGCATGATGTTGCCGCCGGGGTCGCGGAACGAGGCCGACCGGCCACCGGGGATCTCGATCGGCTCACCGACCCAGGCGAAGCCGCTGTGCTGCGCCATGAACGCCGCGAGGTCGTCCACCTCGTAGAACGGGCCGGTGGACCAGTTCTCCCCGGAGTCCGGCGGCACGTCGACCATCAGCTGGATCGGCGAGTTCGGGAGCTGGAAGGCGACGGTCGACTCACCCTCGCGCCACGCTTCGTCGAGACCGAGTTCGTCCCGGTAGAAGGCGAGCGCCTCCTTCAGGTCCGGCACTGACACGTAGATGTAGGAGAGCTTCATGCGACAGACCGTAACGGCGTTATGCCGACCCGTCAACGTGTTACGGTGACGCGTATGCAGGAGTCGATCCCCGTTCCCGGGTCGGCGAAGGCCCGGCTGATCGAGGCCGCCATGCACCACTTCGAGCAGGCGGGCTTCGAGGCGGCCGCCGTCACCGAGCTGGCGTCGAAGGCCGGCGTCACCACCGGCTCGCTCTACCACCACTTCGGCTCGAAGCTCGGCCTCTACACCGTCGTCCGCGACGACCTCGAGAAGCGCATCACCGACCGCATGGAAGGAGCGGCCGAGGCGGTGGGCGGGCCGGGCCGGGCGGCCGCCCGGGCGGCGTTGCTGGTGGCGTTCGACGCGACGGTGCGGTTCGGCGTGTGCCGGCTGCTCGGCGAGACCGCACCGGACCCCGCGGCCGACCCGGTGCGCGACACGCTGGCGGCGCTGCTGCCCGCCGACGTGCGCGTCGCCGCGGTGCCGCTGGTCGCGGCCTGGCGGGCGGCGCTGCTCGAGGTCGCCGACGGCGCGCCAGCCGCCGGCGTACGGTCGGCGCTGGAGTTCGTGCTGGCGTGAGCCGACGCCGTCAGACCAGCGATGACAGCCGGCTCAGCCGCTCGACGGCGTCGTGCAGCACCTCCTCGCGCTTGCAGAACGCGAACCGGACCAGCGACGGCGCCGCCTTCGGGTCGTCGTAGAACACCGACACCGGGACGGCTGCGACGCCGACCAGCTCAGGCAGCCGCTGGCAGAGCTCCACGCCGTCGGCGAACCCGAGCCGCGCGGCGTCCGCTACGACGAAGTAGGTCCCGCGCGGCACCGACACCGCGAACCCGGCCGCACGCAGGCCGTCGACCAGCAGGTCGCGCTTGGCCTGGAGCCCGCTCGCGAGCCCGGCGTAGAAGTCGTCGCCGAGGCCGAGGCCGGTCGCGACGGCGGGCTGCAGCGGCCCGGCGCTGACGAACGTGAGGAACTGCTTGACGGCGCGCGCTGCGGCCACCAGCTCGGCCGGCCCGTGCAGCCAACCGACCTTCCAGCCGGTGACGGAGAACGTCTTGCCGGCCGACGAGACGGTGACGGTCTGGTCGGCCAGGCCCGTCAGCGTCGCGACCGGGACATGGACGGCGTCGTCGTAGACCTGGTGCTCGTAGACCTCGTCGGTGACGACGACCGCGTCGTGGTCGAGGGCCAGCGAGCCGATCAGCTCCAGCTCGGCCCGGTCGAACACCTTGCCGGTCGGGTTGTGAGGCGTGTTGACCAGCACGACGCGGGTGCGCGCCGTGAACGCCGCCCGCAGGTCCGCCTCGTCGAGCCCGAAGTCCGGCCAGCGCAGCGTGACGGTGCGCTTGACGGCACCGGCCAGCGCGATGGAGGCCGCGTAGGAGTCGTACACCGGGTCGAACGTGATCACCTCGTCGCCCGGCTCGCACAGCGCCAGGATCGTCGCCGCGATCGCCTCGGTGGCGCCGGCGGTGACCAGCACCTCGGTGTCGGGGTCGACGTCGAGGCCGTAGAACCGCCGCTGGTGCTGGGCGATCGCCTCGCGCAGCACCGGCATCCCGGGGCCGGGCGGGTACTGGTTCAGCCCACCGTGAATGGCCGCGCCGGCCGCGTCGAGGATGGCGGCCGGGCCGTCGGTGTCAGGGAAGCCCTGCCCGAGGTTGATCGCGCCGGTGCGGGTCGCGAGCGCCGTGATCTCGGCGAAGATGGTCGACGTGAACGGGCGCATCCGCTCGACGAGCGCGGGTCGGCGTGCAGGCACGAGTTCACCGTACTCGCGCGCCGACCGGCCGATCGCGGCCCGGCCACAGGGCGAGACCCGGCACGTCGTCGTCGACACCGACTGCGGCATCGATGATGCGTTGGCCCTGCTCTACCTGGCCGGACGGCGCCCGGAGTGCGAGCTGGCCGCCGTCACGACGGTGCACGGCAACGCGCCGGTCGGCGCCGTCGTGGCGAACGTCGGGCATGTGCTGGGACTGGCCGCGCGACCGGAGTGGCCGGCGGACGTGCCCGTCGCTGTCGGCGCGGCGGGGCCGCTCGACGGCGCGCCGGTGCGGGCGGCGTCTGGCACGCACGGCTCCGACGGCCTGGGCGACCTGGTCGCAGTGAAGACCCCGCCGCGGACCGTCGTCGACCTATCGGCCGCCGAGTACCTGGCCGCACTCGCCCGCGAGCGGCCCGGGCACTACGACCTGCTGACGCTCGGCCCGCTGACCAACGTCGCGCTGGCGCTGGAACTGGAGCCGTCGCTGCTGACGCTGTTCCGGTCGGTGATGGTCATGGGCGGGCTGACCGGCGTCCTCGAGCCGGGCGACACCAACGTCCGGCGCGACCCCGTGGCGGCCGGCCGGGTCCTGCACGCGCCACGGAACCGGCTGGTCAGCGTCGGGGTCGACGTCACCGCGACCGTCGTCGTCGACGAGGACGGCGTGCGGCGGTTGCGCGCCTCCGGGACCCCGCGGGCCGAGTTCGCCGCCGCGCTCGTCGAGCGGTACGCCGAGCGTCAGCAGCAGGTGCGGGGGCGCCGGGTCGCGCCGGTGCATGACGCGCTCGCCGCGGCGCTGCTGCTGCGGCCGGACTGGATCATCGCCAGAAGGACCGGTCCGGCGACCGTCGTGACCGACGTGGACCGGGCGGCCTTCCTTGCGGACCTCCTCGACGGGCTCGCCATGGATTTTGGATAAAATTCGGCTCGGAGGGATGATTTCCGCGGGTTCGCCTGCTTAAGATGGCAGAGCCCCGGAGCACCGCTTGTGCTCTGTAGCGTCTGCCCGGTCAGTGGGCAGCTGGTTCGGCGGTCGCCTTGCACCGTCTCCAACGACCCTGCCCCCGTGCGGAGACCCAGTGGCGCTGACCCTTTCCCGATCCCTTCGTGCTGCCCTGATCGTCGCGGCGGCCGGCGCGGTCGCACTGACCGGCTGCGGCTCGTCCGGCGACGACGGCGACGCGGCCGAGGCGGCGTCGACGGCCGGCTCCGGCGACTTCACGCCGGTCACCGTCGACAACTGCGGCTTCGAGGTGACCATCGACAGCCCGCCAGAACGCGTCGTCACGATCAAGTCGACGTCGACGGAGATGATGCTCGCCCTCAGCCTCGCCGACCGCCTCGTCGGCACGGCGTTCGCCGACGGCCCGGTGCCCGACGAGTACGCCGGCGACCTCGACGACGTCCCCGTGCTGTCCGACAACGTGCCCGGCCAGGAGGCGCTGCTCGACGTGGAGCCAGACTTCGTCTACGGCGGCTGGGAGAGCAACTTCGGCGCCGACACCGCCGGCGAGCGGCCGTCGCTGGCCGACTTCGGCATCGCGACGTACGTGTCGCCGGCGGCCTGCCAGGAGCCGGAGTACCAGCCCGATCCGATGACGTTCGACGAGCTATTCGCCGAGATCCGCGAGCTCGCCTCGTTCTTCGGCGTCACCGACCGCGCCGACGCGCTGATCGCGGAGCAGCAGGCGCTGCTCGACCAGGTCGAGGCGCCCGGCGACGGGCTGACGGCGCTCTGGTACTCCTCCGGCGAGGACGCACCGTTCGTCGGCGGCGACATCGGCGCGCCGGCGATGATGATGCGCGAGCTCGGCCTGGAGAACATCTTCGCCGACGTCCACGCCACCTGGTCCAACGTCAGCTGGGAGCAGGTCATCGACCGCAACCCGGACGTGATCGTCCTGGTCGACGCGGCCTGGAACACCGCCGACAGCAAGATCGAACGGCTGGAGGGCAACCCGGCGACCGCCGCGCTGCCCGCCGTCGCCGAGCAGCGGTACCTGCGGCTCCCGTTCCCCGCGGCCGAAGCCGGCGTCCGCAACGCCCCGGCCGTCGTCGACCTCGCCGCCCAGCTGGAGGAGCTGGGCCTATGACCGCGACCGCGGCGTCGACCGCACCCGCGCCGGCCGGTGCTCCGGCGCCGGCGGTGCGGCGGTCCGGGGCGCGCACCTCCGCCTGGATCGCCGTCATGGCGGTCGTGCTGGCCGCGTCGGTGACCCTGGCGGTGACGATCGGCTCGGCCGACCTGCACCCGCTGGACGTGTGGCGCTCGATCGGCGACCACCTGGGGCTGTCCTCGTCGTCGCTGTCGCAGCTGCGCGACGGCATCGTGTGGGAGCTGCGGCTGCCGCGGGTGCTGACGGCGGCCGCGGTGGGCGCCGCGCTGGCCCTCTGCGGCGCCGTCATGCAGACGCTGACGCGCAACCCGCTGGCCGACCCCTACCTGCTCGGGCTGTCGTCGGGCGCGTCGGTCGGTGCGGTGGCGGTGCTGATCCTGGGCATCGGCCGGCTGGGGCTGCCGGTGGCGGCGTTCGCCGGCGCACTGCTCGCGCTGGTCGTGACGTTCGCACTGGCCAACCGGCGCGGCGAACTGGCGCCGACGCGGACCGTGCTGGCCGGGCTGGCGGTGTCGTACCTGTGCTCCGCGGCGACGTCCTTCATCATCTTCTGGTCCGCGACCGGCGACTCGTACCGCGAGATCCTCAGCTGGCTGCTCGGCTCGCTCGGCGCGGCGTCGTGGACCGACGCGGGCATCGCGTCGTCCGCCGTCGTCGTGGTCGGGGCGGTGCTGGTGTCGCGGGCCCGGACGCTCGACGCGTTCGCGTTCGGCGACAGCACCGCGTCGACGCTGGGCATCAACGTCAACGCGACCCGGTGGACGCTGCTCACGCTGGTCGCGCTGCTCACCGGCGCCGCCGTCGCCGTCAGTGGCGCCATCGGGTTCGTCGGGCTGATGCTGCCGCACGCCGTCCGGTTCGTCGTCGGCTCCGGGCACCGGCGGGTGCTGCCGCTGGCCGCGCTGGCCGGGGCGAGCTTCATGATCTGGGCCGACACGCTGGCCCGTACCCTGTTCGATCCGCGCGAGCTGCCGGTGGGCGTCGTGACCGCCTTCCTCGGCGCGCCCGCGTTCGCCGTCCTGTTGCGCCGCCGGAGGGTAGGCCGATGACCGTTCTCGACACTCCCGTCGTCCGCCCGTCGGTGGCGTCCGACGCGCCGCCGCTGGAGGTCGCCGACGTCTCGTGGTCCGCCGACGGCCGGCTCATCGTCGACGGTGTCGGGCTGTCCGTACCGCCGGGGACGATGACCGGGCTGCTCGGGCCGAACGGCTCCGGCAAGTCGAGCCTGCTGCGCACGGTGGCCGGCACGTACCGTCCCGACGGCGGCCGGGTGCTCCTGGGCGGGGACGATCTCGGCGCCATGCGCCGCCGCGACCGCGCCCGCCGCGTCGCCGTCGTCGAACAGGAGTCGACGACGGACGTCCCGCTGCAGGTCCTCGACGTCGTGCTGCTCGGCCGCACCCCGCACCGCGCCTCCGCCGCCGACGAGGCGCTGGCACTGGCCGGCCTCGAGACGGTCGGCATGCGCGACCTCGCCGGCCGCGACTGGCACACGCTCTCCGGTGGCGAGCGGCAGCGGGTGCACCTGGCGCGGGCGATCACCCAGCAGCCGGAGCTGCTGCTGCTCGACGAGCCGACCAACCACCTGGACATCCACTACCAGCTGGCGCTGCTGACGTTCGTGCGGTCGCTGGGCGTGACGACGCTGGCCGCGCTGCACGACCTCAACCTCGCCGCCGCCTACTGCGACCAGGTGGTGGTGCTCGCGGGCGGCCGGGTGGCCGCCGCCGGGGCGCCCTCCGAGGTGCTGGTGCCCGACGTCGTCCGCTCCGTCTTCGGCGTCGACGCCGACATCCACGTCAACCCGCGCACCGGCCGGCCGGTTCTGACGTTCTCGCCGCTCTGATCGGACAGGGAGTGACGGCGTCGCCCCACGACGACCGTCATGAGGCCAGGTGGTGTGCGGCGACCACCGCGTCGGAGCCGCTGCCGTAGAGGTCGGTGGCCGTGCGGACGAGCCGGGCGATGTGCGGCGAGCGGGAGTTCTCCGGCCAGACGGCGGCGATGGTGTAGGGGGTCGCATCCGCGACCGGACGGTAGGCGACGTCGGCGCGCGGGTGCTGTTCGGCGAGCGACCGAGGGATCAGCGCGACCGCCTGGCCGAGCGCGACCACCTCGATCAGCTGGGCCGGATCGTGGACCTCCGGACCGGCCGGCGCAAGCTCGTCGCCGCGACGGAACGCGCCGGCCTGATCCTGGCCGGTCCAGTAGGCGCGTTCGGCGACGGAGGCGCCCGGCCACCGGGGTATCGGCTCGCCCCGCAGGTCGGCGCAGGTCAGCTGCGCCTGGGCGGCCAGTCGGTGCCCGGCCGGCAGCGCGGCCACGCGTCGTTCGACGGTGAGCGGCTCGCTGTCCAGGCCGCGAGCGTCGAAGAACGAGCTGAGCAGCGCGACGTCGGCCCGTCCGTCCCGGACCATGGCGGCCTGCTCCCGGTAGCCGCTGACGACGGTGGTCACCCGGATCGCGCCAGGCAGTGCGGCGTACGCGTCGACGATGCGGCGCGCCATGCCGGTCGCGATGCCCGGCTTGGCGGTGACCACCAGCGTCGGCACGGCCTGGGCCGCGCGGTGGGCGCGGCGGGAGACGCCGGCGAGCACGTCGAGCGCGTGACGCGCGTCGTCCAGCACGCTCGCTCCGAGCTCCGTCAGCGCGACCGTCCGGGTGTCGCGATGGAAAAGCGGCGCACCCAGGCGACGCTCCAGCTGGCGGATGGCCCGCGACAGCGGCGGCTGGGCGATGCCGAGGCGACCGGCCGCCCTGGAGAAGTTCAGCTCTTCCGCCACCGCGACGAAGTAACGCAGGTCCCGAACGTCCAGCGAATCCATACCCCCAGAGTATGAGTCCGGATCGCATCGGTCCTTCTCGCAGCACGCCCGACGATGATGCGGTGAAGGCATGACGAAGGACACCATGACCAACCGGCTGAGCCGGTTCACGCTCGACGAGGACACCCGACGCACCGGTACCGACCTCGGCCTGCTCGTCCTGCGGGTCGCGGTCGGGACAGTATTCGTCACCCACGGCTGGGGCGACGCGACGCAACCGGGTGGGGCCGGCGCGAACGTCGAGAACTACCGCGGCGCGGGCATCCCGCTCCCGGAGCTGAGCGCCTGGTACGGCGCCTACCTGCAGCTCATCGGCGGCGCCGTGCTGATTCTGGGTGGCCTGACCCGGCTGGTCGGGCTGGGTCTCGTCTCCGTCATGGCCGGCGCGCTCATCTGGGTCCACCGGGGCGAGCCGCTGGTCATGGGCCAGGACGGCTCCGGTTCCGGCTTCGCGTTCATCATGCTCGCCGCCTCGCTCGCCCTGGTCGGCACCGGCGCCGGCCGGTACAGCATCGACGGCGCGCTCAGGCGGTGAGCTTGGGCAGGACCTCGCGGCCGAACACGTCGATCCAGGTGCGCTGGTCGGGGCCGGCGTCGTGCAGGTACACGTGGGTGGCGCCGACGTCCAGGTAGCGCTGGATCTCCTGCCGATGCACGTCGAGCTCGTCGGAGATGGTGACCCGGCCCTCGAAGTCCTCCACCCGGACCATGCGGGCGATCTGGTCGAAGTCGTACGGCGAGCGGATGTCGGCCTTCGAGAACCGCATGGCGCCGTTCGGCCACTCACGCAGCGCCTGGGCGGCGGCCTCGGCGGGGTCCGGCGCCCACGACAGGTGCACCTGCACGATCTTGGCCAGCGTCGACGGGTCCTTGCCTGCCGCGCGGGCACCCTCGTCGAACCGGCCGAACAGGGCGGCGACCTTGTCCGGCGTGCTGGCGACGGTGATCATCCCGTCGCAGGAGCCGCCGGCCCGGCGGGCGGTGATCGGCCCGGACGTCGCGATGTAGACCGGCGGCGGCGTTTCAGGCATGGTCCACAGCCGGGTCCGTTCGAGCGTGAAGAACCGGCCGTCGTGGCGGACGTCGCGGCCGGTGAAGAGCTTCTGGATGATCTCGACCGCCTCGAACATGCGGGCGATCCGCTGCGGCGCCTCGGGCCAGTACCCGCCGACGACGTGCTCGCTGATCGCCTCGCCGGACCCGATGCCCAGCCAGTGCCGGCCCGGGTACAGCTGCTCCAGCGTCGCCGCCGCCTGCGCGACGACGGCCGGGTGCCAGCGGAACGACGGGCAGGTCGCGCCGACGCCGACCGAGCCGCGGGTGCGCTCGGCCATCGCCGTCATGACGTTCCAGACGAACCCGGCCTGCCCCTGCTGCGGCGTCCATGGCTGGAAGTGGTCGTCGGCCATGACGCCGTCGAACCCGGCCGCCTCGGCCGCCACCGCCAGTTGCACCACCTCGGACGGCGCGAACCGCTCCAGCATGGCCGCGTAACCGACCCGCGCACGGCTCATCGCCTCGCCTCTCGCATGGTGTCCCATCCTCCTCGGCGTCAGGGACACTCAGCGTAAGAGGTCAGCCGCGCAGTTCCTCCAGCGGCAGGTGCACGAGCGGGTCGCCGACGGGGTCACCGGCGGCCAGCGCGGCGATCTCGGCCGCCGACGCCGCGCGGCCGAGCAGCCAGACGTCGTCGAGGTCGCCCAGTAGCTGGTTGGCGGCGTCCGGCCGCTGGCCGAGGTGCAGGCCGATGGTCGCGTCAGTGGTGACGGACCCGGCCACCGGCCCGCCCGACGCGGCCGGCACGCCGTCGACGTAGAGGGCGATGCCGTCCGCGCCGCGAGTCAGCGCGACGTGGTGCCACGCGCCGTCGGCGAACGAGCCCGCCGCGACCAGCGTGCCCGCGCCCAGGTCGGTGTCGACGAAGGCGCGGATCCGGTCGCTGCCGGGTTCCAGCCGGATCCACCACTGCGACCGCCCGCTGCCGGAGTTGTACGCCCACAGCAGCGCCTGGTCGGCGGCAACGCCGCTGCGGAACCAGCCGGCCGCGGTGAACGGGCCGTCGCCGACGTCGAGCCGCGTGCTCCGGGGCACCGCGACGTGATCGCCCGCGGCCGCGAACCGCAACGCGCCGCCGACGGCGCCGTCCGGCACCACGACCGGCGCGCCCCCGACCACGCCGTCCTGGCCGCCACCCGACACGTCGGGCGTCGTCACGACCGGCGGCAGCCCGTGGTCGAGCAGCGCCTGCGGAACCCGGGCGAAGGTGATCCGCTCGTAGGTGCCGGTGTCGCCGTTCTCGTACAGCACGCCGAGCGTCCGGCCGCCGGCCTGGACGAGGTCGGAGTACGCGGCCGGCCCCTCGTGCAGGACCAGGCCGCCGGTCCACGTCGCCCCTGCGTCGAAGCTGTACCGCAGCTGCAGCGTCCGCCGCGCCGCCGGGTTCGACGGTCCGGCGTAGACGAGCCGGTCGCCGGCGCGCGGCAGCCGCAGCACCGACCCCTGCACCACCGGCGTGACGATCGCCGGCTGCAACTCGAACGGTGCATCGAACGTCTCGCCGCCGTCGCTGCTCGTGGTCGACGCACGGGTCCCCATGCCGGTGCCGTTCTGGTCGCGGGCGTTGAAGTACAGCGTGCCGTCGGCCAGCTCGGTGACGGTGTTCTCGTTCGGGTTCACGACGCCGGTCAGCGGCGTGTCGACATCGCCGAGCTGCCAGGTCAGGCCGCCGTCGTCGCTGTAGAGGGAGTGCGCGCCGTAGTACTTCGCCTCCTGCCCGGTGTCGGACGATCCGGGCGGCGGGCTGGTCGAGTGGTTGGCCGGCGCGACCAGCCGGCCGCGGTGCTCGCCGTGCTCGAGCGCGATCGCGTGCACCGGACCGGTCGCGTACCAGCGCCACTGCGGCAGCTTGGTGGCCGCGGTGATGTCCCGCGCGGCCGACCAGGTGGCGCCGTCGTCGGTGCTGCGCTGGACGAACACCCGGCGGCTCTGCTCGGGCGTGACCTCGCCGCGCATGATCTCCGCCTCGGTGGCGTCGCCGGCGTTGTGGGTGCTGAGCAGGACGATGTCGCCGGTCGCGGGGTCGACCACGGGCGTAGGGTTGCCGAAGACGTTCAGTCCGTTGTCGCCGACCACCTGCAACGGGCCCCAGGTGCGGCCGTCGTCGTGCGAGCGGCGCAGCACCAGGTCGATGTCGCCGGTGTCGCCACCGCCGCCGACCCGGCCCTCGGCGAACGCCAGCAGCGTCCCGGCCTCGGAGCGGACGATCGCGGGGATGCGGAACGTGTCGTAGCCCTCGGTGCCGGACTCGAAGACGACCGTCTGCTGGACGGCGGCCGGCGTTGCGGCCTGCGCGGGCTCGTGAGCAGCCAGGACGCCGGCAGGCAGAGCGAGTGCGAGGGCGAGGACGACGGGCGGGCGCATACGGTCCTCCTTCGTCGGGGAAGATCCATCCCACATCACATATCGGATATGTGTCAAGAAGGTGTCGAAACCATTGACGAGCGGTCGATCGACTTGTTCCATATCCGACATGACGGACCTCACGCGGCGAGCGGCGCTCGCCCTGGCAGCGGCGGCCGGCCCGGTCGCCTGGACGGCGAGCTCAGCGACGACGACAGCGGCCGGGTCGACGGCGGACAGCGGGGCGACCTGGCGCCGGCTGCCCGACGTCCCGGCGAACACGACCGACTGGCACGACGCGATCCCGGTCGGCGAGCCCTTCTGGACCCAGCTCGGGCTGGCCGGGCCGATCGCCGGCGCACACGTCGACCACCTGATCGTCGCCGGCGGGGCCAACTTCCCGGAGCCGGCGCTGACCGCCACCAGGGCGAACACGCTCGGCAAGGTGTACTGGAACGACGCCTTCGTCTACGACCGCCGCACGCAGCGCTGGCGCGACGCCGGGCGGCTGCCCGACGCCGTCGGCTATACAGCGACACTGAGCACCGGCGACGGCGTGCTGGTGATCGGCGGAGAGGGCTACCGCGGCGGTCCCAGCGGCACGCTGCAGCGCCCGGCCGAGAAGTTCGCCGACGTCTACCACTTGCGCTGGGACGCCCGCCGCGAGCGCCTGGACCGCACCGACCTGCCGCCGCTCCCCCGCCCGATGTCGTACGCCGTCGCGGGCATCGTCGACGGGGTCGTGTACGTCGCCGAGGGCGCGGACTTCGTCGCGCTCGACCTGGACCGCCCGGACCGCGGCTGGACGGCGCTGCCGCGCTGGCCGGGCGACCCGCGCACCGTCGCCGTCGGCGCTGCTCAGGACGGCCGGTTCTTCCTGCTCAGCGGCCGGGCGCAGCACGCGGACAAGTCGTGGACGTTCTATCGGGACGCGTACGCGTACAGCCCGCGCCATCGGGCCTGGGAGCGGATCGCCGACCTGCCCTGGTGCGTCACCGCCGGCCTCGCCCACGCCGTCGGCCGGACCGGGCTGGTCGTCGCCGGCGGCGACAAGGACATCGACCGCTGGAACCTCATCGAGCACCACGTCGCGCTGCGCAACGCCGCCCCGCCAGGATCAGCCGAGTGGCAGCGGCACAACGACGTCGTCACCTGGATCTACGACCACCACACCGGGTTCAACGGCGAACTGCTGCGCTACGACACGCGACGCGACCGCTGGACCGTCGACGGCTGGTTTCCCGGCCCGCCACCGGCCACCACGCCGGCCGTGAACTGGGACGGCGACCTGGTCGTCGCCAGCGGCGAGGTCGGCCCCGGCATCCGCACGCCGCGCGTCTGGCAGGCGAGCTTCTGAGATCACGCAGGACGCCCCGAACGCTTGTTGATCATGGAGAACTCCCCCTTCGGAGCGGCGGGAAAGGGGCGTTGCTCCATGATCAACGTCCGGGCCGAGCGGTCGCTATCCGGCCGCCCCGGACCCGCCACTGTCGACCGGTGCGCCGTCGCCCGCCGGCGGCAGGTCGCCACGCTCGACCGGCGCGCCGCCGCCGTCCGGGACCTGCTCGAACAGCGCGGCCAGCTCGTCCGCCGACGGCGGGTGTGCACCGGCCACCGCCGAGCGCAGCGTGTCCTCGTCGACCGCTTCCACGGGCGCTTCCAGCGCGACCGCGACGCCGTCATGGAGGGCTACGTACTCGTGCTGGTCGCCGCTGACGCGGTACCAGCCGTCGCCGTCCGGGGTGCACCCGTCGGCGGCCCGGCAGTCGGCGTCGGTCATGCCGCGCGGGTCGGTGGTGAGCATCGCCATGCCACCGTCGGACGAGGCGTACGCGACGCCGAACCCGGCCTCGCCGTACACCCCGACGGACTGCGAGACCGGCTCGAACCCGTCCAGCGAGACCGCGTAGACGACCTCGGGGTCGACGCCGACGGACGCGGCCCGGTCGGCCAGCTCGTCCGCGTCGGCGGGCCCGGACGCGCACGCGGCCAGCGACACCGCCGGCGGGAGCAGCAGCACGAGGACCCAGCGGCGCGACGGCTTCACGCCGCACATCGTCTCAAAGCGACGGCCCGGGACCCCGCGCAGGGGACCCGGGCCGTCGTCCGGTCGATGAGCCTCAGTGGCCGTGACCGTGGCCGTGGCCACCCACGGGCTCCGGCTCCTCGGGCTTGTCGACCACGAGGACCTCGGTGGTGAGCAGCAGGCTGGCGATCGACGCCGCGTTGGCGACCGCGGAGCGGGTCACCTTGACGGGGTCGAGGACGCCCTGGGCGATGAGGTCGCCGTACTCGCCGGTGGCGGCGTTGTAGCCGTGGCCCGGCGTGCCGTTCTCGACGTTGGCCACGATGACGTAGCCGTTCTCGCCGGCGTTCTCGGCGATCCACCGCAGCGGCTCGACCAGCGCGCCGCGCACGATGGCGGCACCGGTGGCCTCGTCGCCGGTGAGGTCGAGCTCGTCGATCGCCGACCGGGCGTGCACCAGGGCTGCGCCGCCGCCGGAGACGATGCCCTCCTCGATGGCCGCGCGCGTCGCCGACACGGCGTCCTCGATGCGGTGCTTGCGCTCCTTCAGCTCGACCTCGGTGGCCGCGCCGACCTTGATGACGCCGACGCCGCCGGCCAGCTTGGCCAGCCGCTCCTGCAGCTTCTCGCGGTCCCAGTCGGAGTCGGTGTTCTCGATCTCCGCGCGGATCTGGCCGACCCGGCCGTCGATGTCGGCCTGCGAGCCGCCGCCGTCGACCACCGTCGTGTCGTCCTTGGTGACGACGATGCGGCGTGCCGAGCCGAGTACGTCCAGCCCGACCTGGTCGAGCTTGAGACCCACCTCCTCGGCGACGACCTGGCCGCCGGTGAGGACGGCGAGGTCCTGCAGAATCGCCTTGCGGCGGTCGCCGAAGCCCGGCGCCTTGACGGCGACCGAGGTGAACGTGCCGCGGATCTTGTTGACGACGAGGGTCGACAGCGCCTCGCCGTCGACGTCCTCGGCGACGATCAGCAGCGGCTTGCCGGCCTGGACGACCTTCTCCAGCAGCGGCAGCAGGTCGCTGACCGACGAGATCTTGTTCTGGTGGATCAGGATGTAGGCGTCCTCGAGGACGGCCTCCTGACGCTCCACGTCGGTGACGAAGTACGGGCTGAGGTAGCCCTTGTCGAACTGCATGCCCTCGGTGAACTCGAGCTCGGTACCGAAGGTCTGCGACTCGTCGACCGTGATGACGCCGTCCTTGCCGACCTTGTCGAACGCGTCGGCGATGACCTCGCCGATGGAGGGATCCTGTGCGGAGATGGCGGCGACCGAAGCGATATCGGACTTCTCGTCGACGGGGCGCGCGGACTCGACCAGCCGGGCGCGGACCGCCTCGACGGCCGCGTCGATGCCGCGCTTGATGCCCATCGGGTTGGCACCTGCGGCGACGGACTTCAGGCCGCGGTGCACCATGGCCTGCGCGAGCACCGTCGCCGTGGTGGTGCCGTCACCGGCGACGTCGTTGGTCTTGGTGGCGACTTCCTTGGCGAGCTGAGCGCCGAGGTTCTCGTACGGGTCCTCCAGCTCCACCTCGCGGGCGATGGTGACGCCGTCGTTGGTGATGGTGGGAGAACCGAACTTCTTGTCGAGGACGACGTTGCGGCCCCTGGGGCCGAGCGTCACCTTGACGGTGTTCGCGAGGGCGTCGACACCGCGCTCCAGGCGCCGGCGGGCGTCCTCGTCGAACTCGAGGATCTTGGGCATGGGGAACCGGTCCCTTTCGATGTCTTGCTGTGCGGAACGTGGGAACGCCCCGGCCCGAACCGGCAGCCGGGTCGGGTCGGGGCGTCAGGACGTCAGCGCGTCACTTCTGGACGATCGCCAGCACGTCGCGGCCGGAGAGGATGAGCAGCTCGTCGCCGCCGTACTTCACCTCGGTGCCGCCGTACTTCGAGTAGAGCACCACGTCGCCGACCTTGACGTCGAGCGGGATGCGCTTCTCGCCCTCGTCGTCCCAACGGCCCTCACCGACGGCGACGACCTCGCCCTCCTGGGGCTTCTCCTTGGCGGTGTCAGGGATGACGAGCCCGGACGCCGTGGTCTGCTCCGCTTCCAGCGGCTTGACCACGATACGGTCCTCGAGTGGCTTGATGGAGACCGACACTTGTCTGACCTCCCCTTTCGCGGGATGTCACGAATGCTTGCTGGTGGACCGGCCGCATGCCGCCGTCGTCGCGGGTGCCGGCGACCTCGACCGTTGGCACTCTCATGGTGAGGGTGCCAGTCCTCAAGTTAGCACTCGGTCGAGATGAGTGCTAGTCCGCTCGGGGTGAGAGGCTGACCGCCGTGCAGCCGACCACGTTCGACGAGCTCCGGAGCGCCGCCGGCGCCGCGCTGCTGGCGCAGGCCACGGCGGCGTACGGGCGCGAGGACGAGTTCGCGCTGGGCACCCGGCTGCGGCGATCGCACGACCCGGACCTGGTCGCCGCCGCGCTGACGCAGGCGCGGCTGCGGGCGCGCGCCGTCGACAAGTTCGAGCCGGCCGACGCGGAACGGATGTTCTTCACAGTGGACGGCTACGAGCAGGCGACCCGGGTCGCCGTCGCCCGGCACCGGGCCGAGCGGCTGGCCGCGACGCTCGGGCCGGGCGCGGCCGCCGCGGACCTGTGCTGCGGCATCGGTGGCGACCTCGTCGAGCTGGCCCGGGCCGGCCTGACGGTGACCGGCGTCGAGGCGGACCCACTGACCGCGGCCGTCGCGGCGGCCAACGTCGATGCGCTCGGGCTGTCCGGGACCGCGCGGGTCGAGTGCGCCGACGCGACGACGGTGGACCGGACGGCGTTCGCGGCGGTCGTCTGCGACCCGGCCCGCCGCGGCGGCCGCGGCCGGGTGTTCGACCCGGACGCATACCGGCCGCCGTGGTCGTTCGTGCTGGACCTGCTGGCCGCGACGGCGTGCGTCAAGGTCGCGCCCGGCCTGCCGCACGAGCGGATCCCCGGCAGCGTCGAGGCGGAGTGGGTGTCCGAGCGCGGCGAGGTGAAGGAGGCGGCGCTGTGGTCCGGCGCGCTGGCGGCGGACGGCGTCCGGCGGCGGGCGACGCTGCTGCCGTCGGGCGCGACGCTCACCGACCGCGACGACCCCGGACCGGCCGTCCGCCCGCTGGGCGGGTTCCTCTACGAGCCGGACGGCGCCGTGATCCGGGCCGGCCTGGTGACGGCCGCGGCCGCGCGGGTCGGCGGCGGCCTGCTGGACCCGTCCATCGCCTACGTGACCGTCGACACCGCCGTCGACACCCCGTTCGCCCGCGGCTACCGCGTCCTCGACAGGCTGCCGTACGACGTGAAGGCGCTGCGCCGGTACGTGCGCGAGCAGGACATCGGCGTGCTGACGGTGAAGAAGCGCGGCGTCGGCGTCGAGCCGGAGAAACTGCGGGCGGCGGTCCGGCCGCGTGGCGACCGGGCGGCGACGTTCGTCGTCACCCGGGTGGCCGGCGCGGCGACCGTGCTCGTCGCCGACCCGCTCTGACGCCGCTGGGTCGCCTCTCCCTTGTGGGACTCGCCGCGGCCTGGGACCTCGCGGTCGGCTTCGGGCTGGCACACTCGGGCGTCATGGCGGGCAAGCAGAGCGCGGGAATCCTGCTCCACCGGAGCGGGCCGGACGGCGTCGAGGTGCTGCTCGGGCACATGGGCGGGCCGTTCTGGGCGAAGAAGGACGCCGGCGCGTGGTCGCTGCCGAAGGGCGAGTACGAACCGGACGAGCTGCCGGAGGCCGCGGCCCGGCGCGAGTTCACCGAAGAGCTGGGCCTCCCGGTGCCCGACGGCGAGCTGGTCGAGCTGGGGACGGTGAAGCAGTCCGGCGGCAAGACGGTGACGGCGTGGGCGCTGCGCGGCGACCTCGACCCGTCCGCCGTCGTCCCCGGCACGTTCGAGCTGGAGTGGCCGCCGCGGTCCGGCCGGATCCAGGAGTTCCCCGAGGTCGACCGGGTCGAGTGGTTCCCGCTCGACGCTGCCCGCGAGAAGATCGTCAAGGCGCAGGCCGCCTTCCTCGACCGCCTGCCCGACGCGCTTTGAAGGAGGCTCCTCGACCCGTCCCGCGGGTCCAGGGTGTGAGATCTGCCGGCGTTGCGGGGGCCATCATGAGGTGTTCTGGTGCGTCACCAGGCCTGCGGTCGTAGTGATGCTACGAAGATCCTGGTGATGTAGGCGATCGTTGATGATCATCGCTGTCCACGAGCAGCAACGGCACACCGAACCACGCCACGTGACCCGGGTGGACCCGGGAGGACGGCTGCGGACATCGAGATGTGCGCTCATTCCAGGGCGGGATCGCGGTGGGCGACTGCGGCGACGAGGCGGTCGACGTGGTTGCCGTAGACGGCGTCGACGCCGGTGGCGAGGAGGCGGTCGATGGCCGAGCGGCTTTGCGCGTCCCAGCCGAACGCGTGCACGCCGGCCTGGTGGAACAGGTCGACGTAGATCGGGGTCCAGTCCAGCCGGTGCAGGTTCACCGCGTCGATGCCGCGCGCCGCGAGCATGCGGGCCCGGCCGCGGACGCCGTCCTGCAGGCGGCTCACCCGGGTGGAGTCGACCAGCCGGACGTCGGACGCGAGCGCCCGCCAGCCGGTCACGACGTCCAGCGACGGGTGGCACAACCAGGTCCGCTCCGGCACGCCGGCCGCCCGGACCGCCGCGACCACCGGCTCGAACGCGGCCGGGTCCTTGACGTCCAACGACAGCTCGAAGTCGGTTCCGCAGGCGGCGTACAGCTCTTCCAGCGACGGCACGTGCGCCGGCAGCTCCGACCGCCGCAGCGACGACAGCGGCTGGCGCCGGAACCGTGGCCCCACGACGCCGTCGTGATCGAGCACGACGACGCCGTCGGCGGTCACCCAGGCGTCGCTCTCGAGGCCGGTCGCGCCCATGCGCAGCGCCAGTTCGAACGCCGGCAGCGTGTTCTCGCGCTCCCGCGCCATGGCGCCGCGGTGCGCGAACGTGACGGGCGGCGTCCTCATCGCGGCAGCCGCCGCAAAGCGCCCTCCAGAGCCTCGCCGGCCTCCGCCATGATCCGCTCGACGATCTCACGCGCCGGCAGGACGTCGTGGACCAGGGCGGCGGACTGGCCGGTGAACGGCAGGTACTCGTGCAGCCGGCCAGCCGCGATGGCGTCGACGATCTCGGCCCGGAGCCGGACGGACTCGGCGGCGGCACCGCCGGGGTCGGCGTTCCAGCGGTCGACGAACGGGGTGCGCAGCACTCGCGGCGTCGCCGGGTGCCCGCCGGGCGACAGCGGCGGCAGCACCGCGTCGACGAAGGCGATCTTGACGGTGTCCTGCGGCGCGGCGTCGACGATCGCCTGCTTCCAGCCGGGGGCGACGGCCGCCTCCGTGCTGGCGAGGAACCGGGTCCCGAGCACGACGCCCTGAGCGCCGAGGGCCAGCGCGGCCGCGAGCCCGCGGCCGTCGGCGATGCCACCCGCCGCGGCCACCGGGATGTCCCCGGCGATGTCGACGACGGCCGGCACCATCACCATCGTGGAGATCTGCCCGCCGTTGCCGCCGGCCTCACCGCCCTGCGCCACGATCACGTCGACGCCGAGCTCCACGGCACGGCGGGCCTGATCGAGGTCGAACACCTGCTGGACCCACCGGATGCCGGCCTCGTGCGCTCGCGCGACCAGATCGCCCGGGTCGCCGATGTGGAACGAGATGACGGCCGGGCGTTCCGCCAGCGTCGCTTCGAAGGCCTCGGGGTCGAACGGGCGCATCGTGTGGTTGACGGCGAACGGACGGTCGGTGAGCCGGCGCAGCCGGGCCCACTGGGCGCGCGCCTCCGGCAGCGGAGTCACCGCCGTCCCGACGCTGCCCAGCCCGCCGGCCTCGCACACCGCGGCGGCCAGCTCGACCTGCTCCCACGGCCCGAACGGCGCGCAGATGATCGGGACCTCGATCCCGAGCACGTCACACAACGGAGTCCGCATCATCGAGTCCCCCTTCCCGCCGGTGCGATCGTCGCGCAACCGATCCGCGGCGGCAAGGCCGGCCGCCGGCCGAAGGTGGACGACATCTTGCGACGGCGCCGGTGGGCTGCGAAAATTGGATCTTGAGCCAGCCCGCTCACCGCTTGTCCACGCCCGACGCTGGCCGCGCCGGGTGCGAGTCGTCCCAGCCGGGCGAAACGCCCGTGACTCGCACTCGTCGGCGAAGCGATGCCTCTTGTCAATCAGTCCAGCGGTTTCACGGCACAAAAGGCGTGAGACTGGGCATTCCGTAATTACCGGAAGGCGTGTAACACTTCCGGACATGCAGATCCCATTCGCGCCGTCCGACCTCAGCAGCCTGGGCGTGGAATGGGAACTGCAACTGGTCGACCCAGAGACCCGCGAGCTGACCTCCGGCGCCGTCGAGATCCTCGACGAGATCCGCCCGGCCGGCGCCGCGGAGCATCCCAAGGCCAAGCACGAGTTGCTGCAGTCGACCATCGAGGTGGTCACCGGGGTGTGCCAGACGGTCGGCGAGGCCCGCGCCGACCTCGCCGAGACGGTGCGGACGGTGGCCAAGGCCGCTGACCGCCGCGGGCTGGCGCTCATGTGCGCCGGCACCCACCCGATCACCAACTGGAACAGCCAGAAGATCAGCCCGAAACCGCGCTACGAGCAACTCGTCGAGAACCTGCAGTGGCTGGCCCGCCGGCTGCAGATCTTCGGCGTCCACGTCCACGTCGGCGTGCGGTCGCCGGAGAAAGTCATCCCCATTGTCAACGCCCTGACGTCGTACGTTCCGCACTTCCTGGCGCTGTCCGCGTCGTCGCCGTACTGGGTGGGCCACGACACCGGCCTGGCCTCGGCGCGCAGCAAGGTGTTCGAGGCGCTGCCGACGGCCGGGTTGCCGTACCAGCTGTCCGGCTGGGACCAGTTCGAGAGCTACATGGGGACGCTGATCTCCACCCGCACCATCGACTCCGTCCGCGAGGTGTGGTGGGACATCCGCCCGCACCCCGACTTCGGCACCGTCGAGCTGCGCATCTGCGACGGCCTGCCCACGCTGGACGAGGTGTGCACCATCGCCGCTCTGGCCCAGTGCCTCGTCGAGCGGCTGGACCGTGAGATCGACCGCGGCTACCGGCTGCCGTCGCCGAAGAACTGGGTGGTCCGCGAGAACAAGTGGCGCGCGGCCCGGTTCGGCCTGGACGCCGAGATCATCGTGGACGACCAGGACACCGTCGTGCCCGTGCGCAGGGCATTGCTCGATTTGGCCGACGAACTCATGCCCATTGCCCGTAGACTGTCCTGCACCGCCGAGCTCGCCGGCATCGAACGCATTGTCGCGCAGGGTGCGAGCTATCAGCGGCAACGGACAATTGCAGAGGCGAACGGCGGTGATTTGACCAAGGTCGTCGACAGCCTCTTGGAAGAGATGGCTACGGGGTTGTGACCGAGTGACCTACGACTGGCTTGCGAGCTGGCTCGATCTTCATACCGACGAACTCACCGCGCTGCGCCGCATGGTTCACGCGCGGCCCGAGCTCGGCCTGAAGGAGTACCAGACCACCGATCTCCTCGTCCGGCAGCTGAGAATGTCCGGTCTCGAGCCGCGGGTGCTCCCGCGCGGCACCGGCGTGGTCGTCGACATCGGCACCGGCTCGCGCACCATCGCGCTGCGCGCCGACATCGACGCCCTGCCACTCCCAGACCTCAAGGACGTCCCCTACCGCTCCACCGTCGACGGCGTCTGCCATGCCTGCGGCCACGACGCGCACACCGTCATGGCGCTCGGCGCGGCCATGGCGCTGGCGAAGGTGCCGCAGCTGCCCGGCCGGGTGCGGGTCATCTTCCAGCCCGGCGAGGAGATCATGGCCGGCGCCCGCGAGGTCGTCGCCGCCGGCGTGCTCGAGGGCGTCGAGCGGGCGTTCGCACTGCATTGCGACCCGCGGCTGCCGGTCGGCCAGGTCGGCATACGGCCCGGGCCCATCACGGCGGCCTGCGACCTCGTCGAGGTGCGGGTCTCCGGTCCCGGCGGCCACACCGCCCGGCCGCAGCTGACGGTCGACCTCGTCGACGCCATCTCGCGCATCGCCACCGACGCCCCGGCCATCCTGGCCCGGCAGATCGACATCCGCGCCGGGTTCTCGCTGGTGTGGGGTTCGGTCCAGGCCGGCGGCCCGCCCAACGCCATCCCGTCCGTAGGGGTGCTGCGCGGCACCGTCCGGGTGCTCGACCACGCGGCCTGGGCCGACGCGGAGAAGTACGTCCGCGCCGTCGTCCGCGACATCGCCCACCCCAGCGGTGCCCGGGTCGAGATCGACTACGAGCGCGGTGTGCCGCCGGTGGTGAACGACGAAGCCAGCGTCACGTTGATGCGCCAGGCCGTCGCCGCCGAGCTCGGCCTGCACGCCGTCACCGGTACCTCGACCAGCATGGGCGGCGAGGACTTCGCCTGGTACGGCGAGCACGTGCCGCTCGCGCTGGCCCGCATCGGGGTGCACGGCAGCGCACTGCCGAAGATGGGCGACCTCCATCAGGGAGACTTCGACATCGACGAGAAGGCGCTGGCCTACGGCGTCCGGGTGTTCGTCAGCACGGCGCTGGCGGCGCTCACGGCGTCGCGCTGACGCCGCTCGCGCGTCAGCCGGCCGGGCAGCCCTGCCGCTCGACGCCATCGACCGGCACCGGCAGGGTGCCGCGGGCCGGCAACGTGCCGGCCAGCACCTCGGCCAGCGCGCGGAACGCCCCCGGCGTCCGCCCGTACAGCGCGATCTTCACCGGTGCGTCGCTGGCGCCCAGCGGGTACGGACGGTCCAGCGCCACCACGACGTCGCCGGCGCTGGGCTCCGTCCCGCCCAGCAGCCGCACCGTGGTCGGCGCGTTCACGTCGGTCGTGAGCCCGGCGGCCGCGGCAGCCTCGTCGAACCGGACCCGGTCGGCCTCCTCGCCGCCGACGACCCGGATGACGCCCTCGACCAGCGGCCCCTCGCAGGCGCCCGCGACGACCGTCACCCCGCCCAGCGACTCCGCGTAGGACAGGTCCTCGTGCGAGCCTACGGCGGCGGGGTCGGGCGCCGGGCCGGACGCCTCGTGCAGCATCAGCGCGACACCGCGGGTGGCCGCCTCGGCCAGTCGCTCGGGGGGCAGCTCGCCGCTCGCGACGGCGTCGACGATGGCCGTGTGCGCCGCCTCGACGTCGGCCGGCATCAGGACGATGTCCGCGCCGGCGGCCAGCGCCCGCACCGCTGCCGTGCCAGAGCCGTAGCCCTGGCTGATCGCGGCCATGTCCAGCGCGTCGGTGATGACGGCGCCCTCGAACCCGAGCTCGTTCCGCAGCAGCCCGATGACTTCAGGCGACAGCGACGCCGGCAAACCTGACTCGACGGCATCTACTTCTATGTGTGCGACCATGATCGCCTCGGCGCCGGCCTCGACCGCCGCCCGGAACGGGACGAAGTCGCGGGCGCGCAATTCGTCGAGGCTCGCCACCTGGACCGGCAGCTCCTCGTGGCTGTCGGCCGGCACCGACCCGTGCCCGGGGAAATGCTTGGACACCGCGACGATGCCGGACTCCGCGTAGCCCCGCAGCGACGCCTGGACGGTCTCGGCGACGACCTGCGGGTCGGACGACGCCGACCGGGTGCCGATGGTGGGGTCGTCCGGACCGGTGGTGACGTCGGCGTCGGGCGCGAACACCATGGTCAGCCCCATGGCCCGCAGCTCCTCGCCGCTGGCCTGCGCGACGTCGGCGGCCATCTCGGTGTCGCGGGACGCGCCCAGCGTCATGTAGGCGGGGAACTCCGTCGCCGGCTCCTTGATCCGCGCGACCGTCCCGCCCTCCTGGTCGATGCCGATGATGACGGGGTAGCCGCGGTCGCCGCCGGCCTGCTGGATCGCCGCGGTCGCGTGGGTGACCTGCTCCGGCGACTCGACGTTGTCGCCCATGAGGATGACGCCGCCGAGCCCGAGTTCCTCGATCTGGCCGACCGGCGGTTCCAGGCCGGCGTACCGGGCGACGATGACCTGGCCGGCCTGCCGCTCCACCGGCATGTCGGCGACCAGCGCGGCGGCCCGGTCGTACTCGTCCTGCGTGGGTCCCCAGGCCAGCGGCGCGGTGGTGGGAGTGGGCGACGGGGTCGGCGTCGGGCTGGTGGTCGGTACGCCTGAGGGCGTCGCCGGGGAGTCGCCGTCGCCGATGCCGCCGGCCTCGCCGTCGCCGCCGGATCCGCAGGAGGCCAGCATCAGCGCGCCGGCGAGGAGGAAGAGCAGTCGCCGCATTTCCGCCAGTCTGCCACGCCGGCCGTCCGGCCCGTGAGCGAACGGGTGGCGGGCGCGGCGGCGCGCCCGTAGCGTCGGGAGTATGCGCCGCCCGCTGCCGGTCGTCGGCGATCTGCTCGCGTTCCAGTCCGATCGGCTCCGCTTCGTCACCTCGATGCACCGCGACCAGGGCGACGTCGCCCGGTTCCGGCTCGGCCCGTTCCCGGTGTGGCAGCTGGCGCACCCCGACCTCGTCCGGCAGGTGCTGGTGACCGACGCGGCCGGGTTCCGCAAGGGCATGGTGCTGCAGCGCGCCCGCGTCGTGCTGGGCGACGGCCTGCTCACCGCCGAGGGCGACGTGCACCGCCACCACCGCGACCTCGTGCAGCCGGCGTTCCACTCGCGCCGGATCGCCGGCTATGCGTCCGTGATGATCGACCGCGCGTCGGGGGTGTCGTCGTCGTGGCCGGCGCGGGAGCCGCTGGACGTGCACGCCGCGACGGTCCGGATGACGCTGGAGACGGCCGGTACGACGCTGCTCGGCACGTCCGTCGACGTCGGGGCCGTCGAGGGCGCGCTGGCCGACCTGCTGAGCGCGTACAAGCTGGCGTTCCTGCCGTTCAGCGAGCGGCTGCAGGGGCTGCCGGTCGGGCCGATGCGGCGGCTGCAGCGGGGTCGGCGGCAGCTGCACGGCCTGGTCGACTCGGTCGTGGTGGAGCGCGCGACCTCCGGGCACGACGGCGGCGACCTGCTGTCCGCGCTGGTCCTGGGAATTGAGCGGCTCTCGGACGAGGAGCTGCGCGACGAGGCGACGACGCTGCTGCTGGCCGGCCACGAGACGACGGCCAACACGCTCGCGTTCGCCCTGCACCTGCTGGCCGTGCACCCGTCGGTGCAGGCGTCCGTGCAGGACGAGGTCGACGCGGTCGGCGTCCCAGGCCCTTCTGACGTCGACCGGCTGCCGCTGTGCCGCGCCGTCGTGTCCGAGGCGCTGCGCCTCTACCCGCCGTCGTGGATGATGGGCCGCCAGGCGCTGGTGGAGCACCCCGTCGGCGACCACCTCATCGAGCCGGGCGACCTCGTCGTCCTGCCGCAGTGGGTCGTCCACCACGATCCGCGCTGGTGGCCGCAGCCGTTCTCGTTCGACCCGTCGCGCTGGCTGGACGGCGGCGGTGCCGCCGGCCGGGACCGGCCGCGGTGGGCGTTCTTCCCGTTCGGCGCCGGGCTGCGCCGCTGCATCGGCGAGAGCTTCGCCTGGACCGAGGCCGTGCTGGGCCTGGCCACCGTCGTGCGGCGCTGGCGGCTCCGCCCCGTCCCCGGCCGGCCGCTGCGGCTGGACCCGCTGATCACCCTCCGCCCCCGCGGTGGCCTCTGGCTCATCCCCGAGCCCCGATAACGTGGCGGGCATGGATGCGGTGGTCTTCGACCTCGACGGCGTGCTGGTCGACTCCGAGCGGGCGTGGGACGAGGTGCGCCGGGCGGTCGTCGCCGAGCACGGGGGCGAGTGGACGGATGCGGCGACCCGGGCGATGCAGGGAATGAGCACGCCGGAGTGGGCCGCCTACCTGGTCGGCGAGTTGGGCGCGGCGCTCACGCCCAACGAGGCCGCCCGGACCGTCGTCGACGAGATGGCCCGCCGCTACGCCGACGCGCCGCCGGTCATCGACGGCGCCGTCGACGCCGTCCGCGCCGTCGCCGCGCGCCTGCCCGTCGCTATCGCCAGTTCGTCGCCGCCGGTGCTGATCTCGTCGTTCCTGTCGTTCGCCGGACTGACCGACCTGGTGCCGGTCGTCGTGTCCAGCGAGGAGGTCGCCGCCGGCAAGCCGGCCCCGGACGTCTACCTCGAGGCCGCCCGCCGCCTGGACGTCGATCCGCGCCGCAGCGCCGCCGTCGAAGACTCCACCAACGGGCTGCGCTCGGCCCACGCAGCGGGAATGACGGTCGTCGCCGTGCCGAACCCGCACTTCCCGCCCGACCCGGCCGTCCTGGCCGCGACCGCCAGCGCCGTGCTCGACGACATCGCCACCCTCCCGGCGACCCTCGAGCGGCTCTAGCCTGTGGGCACCGCAGCCGGGCCGGACAAGCAGTTGCCGACGCCAGTCCGATGATCATCCAGGATCCACCACACCATAGGGGGCCGAATCCTTGATGATCATGGAGATCCACCCCTTCAGCCGACCAGCACCTGGGTGACGGGGAGCGAGGAGTCGGAGGCGAAATCGAGCGACGACGGGGGCAGGCCGCGCTCCACCACGGCGGCGCCCAGTGCCGCGATCATGGCGCCGTTGTCGGTACACAGCGAGAAGCGCGGCTGGCGCAGTTCGATGCCGGCCGCGGCACAGCGCTCACGGGTCAGGTCGCGCAGCCGGGCGTTCGCCGCCACGCCGCCGGCCAGCACCATGGTCGAGACGCCCCGCTCCTGGCAGGCCAGGACCGCCTTGCGGGTGAGCACGTCGGCGACCGCCTCCTGGAAACCGGCTGCGACGTCGGCCACCGGGACGGCCTCACCGGCTCGTTCGGCGGTCTCGACCCAGCGCGCGACGGCGGTCTTCAGGCCGGAGAAGGAGAAGTCGTAGCGATGCCGTTCCAGGTCTCGCTGGCTGGTGAGGCCGCGCGGGAACCGGATCGCCGCCGGGTCGCCGTCGGCCGCGGCGCGCTGGATGTTCGGTCCGCCCGGGTACTTCAGCCCGATGAGCCGGGCGACCTTGTCGAACGCCTCACCGGCGGCGTCGTCGAGGGTCTGGCCGAGCAGTGTCGCCGACGTCGCGATGTCCTCGACCAGGAGGATCTCGGTGTGCCCGCCGGACACCAGCAACGCGACGACGGGCTCGGTGAGCGGGCCGTTCTCCAGTTGCTCGGCCGCCACGTGTCCGACCAGATGGTTGACGCCGTAGAGGGGCTTGTCCAGCGCGACGGCGAGAGCCTTGCCGGCGGACACACCGACCATCAGCGCGCCGGCCAGGCCCGGGCCCGCGGTGACGGCGACGGCGTCGACGTCGGCCAGTCCCACGCCGGCCTCGTCGAGCGCCCGACGCAACGTCGGCACGATCGCCTCGAGGTGGGCACGGCTGGCCACCTCGGGGACGACGCCGCCGAAGCGGACGTGCTCGTCGACGGAGCTGGCGACGGCGTTGGCGAGCAGCGTGGTGCCGCGCACCAGGCCGACGCCGGTCTCGTCGCACGACGTCTCGATGCCGAGGATCAGGGGCTGGTCACTCACGCTGATGATTATCGCTCCGCCTCCGCCGCGGTCCGCAGCCACTTCCGCAGGACCAGTCCGTCTCGTCCGCCGCCGTAGTACCTGCGCCGCACGGCGATGCGCTCGAAGCCGTGCCGCTTGTAGAACGTCTTCGCCGGCACGTTGTCGGCCCGCACCTCCAGCAGCAGCTCGCCGGCGCCGCGGCGGCGCGCCTCCGCCTCGAGCGCCGTCATCAGCAGCGTGCCGACGCCGCCGCGCTGGTGAGCGGGGGCGACGGCGATGGTCATGACGTCCGCGGGGTCGCCGGGGAGGGCCGGCGCCTGCAGGCCCGCGTACCCGACGACCACACCGCCGGCCTCCGCGACGACGTACCAGCGGGTGTCCGGCACACCGGCCAGCTCGGAGCGGAACTGATCGGCCGACCACGGAGGGTCGCCGGCGAACAGCTCCTGCTCCAGCGGCACGACGGCGTCGAGGTCCGCCGTGCTCATCGGCCGCAGCGCGACCGTCACCGCGTGAGGACGCTCTTACGCGCGCTCGGCGGCGTGGCGTCGGGGCGGCGCAGGTAGAGCGGGTCGGGCGAGAGGATCTCGACCGCCTGCGCGACGACGGCGGCGGCGAGGTGCGCGGCCGACGGGTACTCGGGGTCGAGCGCGCGGGCGAACGCGTCGGGGTAGAGGCGGGCTCCGGCGCCGGCGGCCGGACGGCCGTGCGCGCCGATGTCGCCGGCCGGGCCGACGTCGGGGCCGCCGGCGCGGGCGCCATCAGAGTCGTACCTGGCCCAATACACCTCGCGGCGGCGCGCATCGGTGGCGACGGCGAACGGCTCGCCCGGCGGGTCGGCCGCGAGCACGCCGTACGCGAGCACGTCGAGGCTGCAGACGCCGCGGACCGGCAGGTCGAGGACGGCGCCCATGGTGCGCGCCGCGGCCAGACCGACCCGCAGGCCGGTGAACGGCCCCGGCCCGACGCCGACGGCCAGCTCGGTGAGGTCGCGGCGGCCGGCACCGGCCCGCGCGAGAACGTCGGTGACCAGCGGCATCAGCAGCTCGGTGTGGCGGCGCGGGTCGACGTTGGTCGCCTCGGCCAGCACCCGCTCGCCGTCATGGAGAGCGACGGTCACCGCGGGCGTCGACGTGTCCAGGGCTAGCAACAGCACCCGCCCACCCTACGTCCGCGTCCGCTTCCGGCGAAGTCGGCACGGATCCTGTGCAGCACGTCTTCTGTGCGGAGGAGGCGCGATGGTGAACCTGACCCTGAAGATCGACGACGAGCTGCTCCGGCGGGCCCGCATCCGGGCTCTCGAGCAGGGCACGTCGGTCAACGCCGTCGTCCGCCGCCACCTCGAGGAGTTCACCGGCGGCGATCCGCGCGACCAGGGCCTGCGCCGCTTCCTCGACCTGGCCGGCGAAACCCGGACCGGCAGTGGCCCTGAGGGGCGCGCGTGGCGCCGCGACGACCTCTATGACCGCTGCTGACGGAGGACCTGCACAGCGGTGCGGACTTCGACGGCCTTCGCGTGGTCAACCCGTTCGATCCCGCCTGACGTGCCATGACGCGACAGGCGTCGCGTCCCGTTGATACGCTCGAAGCGGCGAGGGGCCAGTCGGAAGGAGGTGTTGCCGATGGTCGCCGAGACGCTGTCCGCGCCGGTCGCGGAGCCGGTGCCGTCCTGGGTGTACCCACCCGGCGGGTTCACCGCGGAGAAGTTCCTGAAGCTGAAGGGGCTGCCGAAGCACACCCAGTTGATCGACGGGAGCCTCGTCTTCGTGAGCCCGCAGCAACTCTGGCACAGCAAGGTCATCGAACTGCTCGTTCGCGAGCTGGACCGGCAGGCGCCTGAGCACCTGCGCGCAGTCCGCGAGATGGCGGTTCGGCTCGGTGACCGGCAGGTGCCCGAGCCCGACGTCGCGGTCATCACGGCCGAGGCGTATGAGCGCAACCGCAAGGCCACCCACTTCTTCGGTGACGACGTCGTCCTCGCGGTCGAGGTCGTGTCGCCCGACTCGGTCGAGCGCGACCGCGACACCAAGCCGCACAAGTACGCGCTGGCCGGCATCGAGCACTTCTGGCGCATCGAGGACGACGGCGGCCAGCCTGTCGTGTACACCTACGCGCTCGTCGCGAGCATCCAGGAGTACCGGCTCACCGGGATCCATCGCGACCAGCTACAGGACAAGGTGCCGTACGACATCGAGATCGACCTGACGAAGGTGGGTGCCCGGCCGCCGCGCTGACCACCGTCAGTCGACGACGATGCCGAGCTGACCGAGCAGCTTCGACGCCTGCTCGCCGGAGATGGTCGCGCCGGACAGCAGGTGCGCCTCCTGCCAGGAGAAGTCGCCGAGATCGGCGCCGCGCAGGTCGGCGCCGTCCAGTTCGGCCGCACGAAGCACGGCACCGCGCAGCCGCGAATCGGTCCAAACGGTGTCGCGCAGGTCGGCGCCGGCCAGCACGGCGTCGTCCATGCGCAGGCCGTCGAGCTCCTGGCCACGCAGGCTGATGCCGGACATCCCGGCCAGCATGAGGTTGCAGCGCCGGAACGTCGCGCCGAGGCCGCGGGACTCGTCCAGTCGGGCGCCGACCATGCGGCAGCCGACGAAAGACGCGCCGGCGATCAGGGTGTCGCGCCAGACGGTGTTGGCGAGGTCGACGCCGTCGAAGTCGGCATCGGAGACGTCGGCCCGGGAGAAGTCCGCCTTCGGCGCCGAGCCGCCCTTCCACACCGAGCCGTCGAGGTCGGCGCGGCCGAACCCGGCGCCCTCCACGGTGCAGGACTCGAACGTCGCCCCGATCAGCGCGGCCCGGGCCAGCCGCGCCTCGGTGAGATCGCAGCGGCGGAACACGCGCGGAGCCGGACCGGGCAGCTCCAGCAGCTCGGTGAGGTCGCGCCCGGCGAGGTCGGCGTCCTCGACATCGGCGCCGCCGGCGAGCAGCGCGGCCAGCTCGTGGTCCGACAGCGGCCGGCGCTCCGTCACGGCAGCACCACCGCGGCCAGCGCATCCTCGTCCCAGCGGCCGCCGACGGCGCGGACGTGGACGTGCCGGACCTCCGGACCCGCCGGATCCGGTCCGTCGCCTCCGTGCGAGCGGTCGATGTGAATCTCCAGCCGGTCACCGGCCAGGCCCTCGGCGACGCCCTCACCCCACTCCACCAGCGTGACGGCTTCGTCGAGGGTCGCCTCGAGGTCGATGTCCTCGAGCTCGTTCCAGCCACCCAGCCGGAAGGCGTCGACGTGCACCAGCGGCGGGCCCTCGACCAGCGACGGGTGCACACGCGCGATGACGAACGTCGGCGACGTGACGGGGCCGCGCACGCCGAGACCGGCGCCGACCCCCTGCACGAGCGTCGTCTTGCCGGCCCCCAGGTCGCCGCCGAGCAGCACGAGGTCGCCGGCCCGCAGCACCCCCGCGAGCCGTTCCCCCAGCGCCGTCATGGACTCGGCGTCGGGGACGTCGAAATCGATCACCGCTTGTCCTGCTCCCCTCTTCCCTTGTCGGACCCATCGCCGCCTGGGACCTCGCGGTCGGCGCTCGGTCCGACCGTGCGCCGCCGGCGGACGGACGCGATGCGGCTGCTCAGCCGCCGCGGGCGGCCGCGGCGGTGGGTCCGGTCGATCAGTGTGCGCAGCGCGTCGGTGACCACCTCGTGCCGTTCCAGCAGCACCATGTGACCGGCGTCGGTGGCCTCGATGTACTCGACATCGACCAGCGCGTCCGCGAGGTCGCGGCTGTGCTGGACCGGCGTCATCTGGTCGTGCTCACCGCCGACGACGAGCACCGGGAGCTTCGCCAGGACGGGGATCGCCCCGGCGGCGTCGAGCTCGCCGAAGAGCGGGAAGAACTTCGCGACGACGTCGATGGGGACGGCGGCGTTCATGATGGCGGTGAACTCGACCAGCTTCGGCGAGCCGCCCTCGGCGAACGCATAGCGCCGGGTCAGCACGTAGGCGAGGTCGCTGCCCATCTTGCGGCCGCGCTCGACCAGCTCGGGTTTGCGGGCCAGGATCGAGACGGCGACCGGTGCGGCGCGCCCGGCCAGCTTGCCGACGTAACCGGGCAGACCGAGCCCGGAGACGTCGAGCTTCTGCCCGCTGGTCGCGATCAGCGCCGTGCCGACCACCCGCTTGCCGAACAGCTCCGGCCGGACCTCGGCCAGCGCCTGCACCGTCATGCCGCCCATCGAGTGCCCGACCAGCACGATCGGCCCCTTCGGCACCACCTCGTCGAGCACCTGGCCGAGGTCGGTGCCGAGCCGCCGGAACGACAGCTCGCCGTCGTCGGGCAGCGGACCGGACCGGCCGTGCCCGCGCTGGTCCCAGAACACGAGGCGGGCGCTGCCGCGCAGGTCGCGACGCTGGAAGTGCCAGGCGTCCACGGTGAGGGCGAAGCCGTGGCAGAACACCAGCGTCGGGGAATCGGACCCGTCGGCAGCCGCATCGATCTCCACGTGCAGAGCAACGCCGTCGTCGGTGGTGACAGTGCGCGCGGCGCCGCGCAGCGAGCCGAACGGCTCGTCCGCGTACGGGTCGTCCTTCTTCAGCGACCGGCCCATGGCGTAGCGCTCGGCGGCGAACCCGACCGCGGCGCCCGCGGTGGCCACGCCGACCCAGGCGCCGATCAGGCCGGCCGTACGTCCGGCAGCGACCAGCCTGCTCACAGCTCTCCGTTGACATAGACGCGGGGCAGCCGTGGGGCGAACCGGGCGACGATCTCATACGAGATGGTGCCGCAGGCGTCGGCCCAGTCCTGCGCCGTCGGCTCGCCGGCCGCGGCGTCGCCGAACAGCACCACCTCGTCGCCCGCCCGGGCGTCGTCGTCGCGCAGGTCGACGACGAACTGGTCCATACAGACCCGGCCGGCGATACGCCGGGTAACGCCGCCGATCAGCACCGGCGCGCCCGGCCCCGCGGAGCCGCCGGACGCGTGCCGCGGGACGCCGTCGGCGTAGCCGAGCGGGACCAGCCCCAGAGTGGACTCGCGGTCGGTGACGTAGAGGTGCCCGTACGACACGCCATGGCCGGCCGGCACCCGCTTGACCAGCGCCAACCGGGCCCGCACCGACATGGCCGGACGGAGCCCGACGTCGCCCGGTGCGGCCTGCTGCGGCACCGGCGAGAGCCCGTACGTGGCCAGGCCCGGCCGGACGAGGTCGAAGTGCGCGTCGCGCATGGTCAGCGTGGCGGCGGAATTGGCGAGGTGCCGGACCTCGGGCCGGACGCCGCGCGACTCGGCCAGCGCGGCGGCGTCGCGGAACGCGGCCAGCTGCTGGGCGTTGGCCGCGTGCCCGGGCTCGTCGGCGCAGGCCAGGTGCGACCACAGGCCCACGACCTCGACCAGCCCCTCGGCCCGGGCCTTCAGCGCGTCGTCGACCAGCGTGGGCCAGTCGGCCAGCGGCGAGCCGGACCGGCCCATGCCGGTGTCGGCCTTGAGGTGCAACCGCGCGGTGCGGCCGGTCTCGCGCGCCGCAGCGGCGATCTCGGCGACCACCCACGGCGCCGAGGCGGACACGTCGACGTCGGCGGCCAGCGCGTCGGCCCACCGCTCGCCGGGCGCGGACAGCCAGGCCATGACGCGCCCGCCGACCCCGGCGGCCCGCAGCGCCAGCGCCTCGGCCAGCGTGGCGGTGCCCAGCCAGGCGGCGCCCCCGGCCTGCGCCGCGCGCGCCGACGGGACCAGCCCGTGACCGTACGCATCGCCCTTGACCACAGCCATGACCTGCGCGGGAGCGGCACGCACGGCGAGCTCGGCGACGTTGTCGCGGATGGCGGCCAGGTCGACCCGCACCTCCGCGTGCGGCACGGGCCCGGGGCCGTAGCTGTTCAGCTCGGTCACCACGTCCCCGATTGTGTCAGCAGCCGCCGACAGTGGGGGTACTGGTCGGTCACCACGTCCCCGATTGTGTCAGCCGCCGCCGACAACGCCGCGCAGGGACCGCACCACGCCGGGCAGTTCGGCCAGCGCGTCGCCGGCGCTCGGATACCCGGACGAGGCTGCCGCCCGCCGCCCGGCCAGCCCGTGCAGGTACGCGCCGACGCTTCCCGCGTCGAACGGCGACAGCCCGCCGGCCAGCAGCGAGCCGGCCAGCCCCGCCAGCACGTCGCCGGTCCCGGCGGAGGCCAGCGCCGACGTCCCGGTCGGGTTGACCCGGACCCTGCCGTCCGGCGCCGCCACGACCGTCGTCGACCCCTTGAGCAGGACGACGGCGTTCCACCGCTGCGCCGCCTGGCGCGCGTGGTGCAACCGGCGCGCCTCGACCTCGGCCCGTTCGACGCCGAGCAGCCGGGCGAGCTCGCCGGCGTGCGGCGTCAACACCGCGGGGCCGGTGAACCGCTCCGGCAGCCAGCGCAGCCCGTCGGCGTCGACCAGCACCGGCAGCCCGGCGCCCAGGGCCGCGTGGACGTCGTCGCCGCGCCCGTCGCCCAGCCCGGACCCGACGGTCCACGCCTGCACCCGCCCGACGGCGTCAGGCGACAGCCCGGCGATCGCCTCGGGCCAGCGCGCCCGCACCTCGGTGGCGACGGACTCGGGCCCGGCGTAGCGGACCATGCCGGCGCCGCCGTGCAGCGCGCCGCCGACCGCCAGCACCGCGGCGCCGGGGAACTGCCCGGAGCCGGCCAGCACTCCGACGACGCCGCGGGAGTACTTGTCCGACTCGCGCCCGGGATCGGGCAGCAGCACGGCGACGTCGGCGTCGTCGAGCACCGTCAGCCGCGGCTCCGGCAGGTACGGCTCGAGTCCGATGTCGACCGGGTGCAGGACGCCGGCGGCGGCGGCCGCGGGGTCGACGACCAGCGCGGCCTTGCCGGTGCCGAACGTGACGGTGTGGTCGGCGATGACGTGGGCGCCAGGGGTCTCGCCGGTGTCCGGGTCGACGCCGCTGGGCAGGTCGACGGCGACGACGGCGCCCGCAGTGCGGCCCGCACGCAGCAACCCCGCCAACAAGGCCGCGTCGCCGCGCAGGCCGCCGCGCCCGCCGATGCCGAGGATGCCGTCGAGCACCAGGTCGGCCTCGGCCAGCGCATCGGCGGCACCGGCCGGCTCCACCAGCCGTCCGCCGGCCGCACGGAACGCCGCCAGTCCCTCCGCATGTGCCTTCTCTGGCGCGAGCAGGAAGGCCTGCGCGTGCGCGCCGCGCCGGGCAAGCCGGGCGGCGGCCCAGAGCGCGTCGCCGCCGTTGCTGCCGGCGCCGGCCAGGACGACCACCCGCGCCCCGTACACCCCGTCGAGCAGCCGGGCGCACACCGTCACCAGCCCCGCGACGGCCCGCTGCATGAGCGCGCCGGCGGGCAGCTGGGCCATCAGCGCCTTCTCTGCGGCGCGGATCTCCTCGACCGTGTGGACGGCGATCACCGGGTGGCACCTTCCAGGATCACGATGGCCGAGGCGACCCCGGCGTCGTGCGACAGCGACAGGTGCACCGTCTCGACGTGCAGCAGCTCGCAGCGGTCCTTGACCGACCCGCGCACCTCGAACCAGGGCCGGCCGTCGTCGTCGCTGACCACCTCGGCGTCGTGCCAGAGCAGGCCTTCCGGTGCGCCGAGCGCCTTGGCCAGCGCCTCCTTGGCGGCGAACCGGGCGGCCTGCGACGCGATGGAGCGGGCCCGCTCGGCGGGGGTGAACACGCGTACCGCCAGCGCCGGCGTCCGCTCCAGCGTCTCGGCGAACCGCCGCACGTCGACGACGTCGATTCCCACGCCCACGATCACCTGCACCACCCTAGTTTCCTTTCCCTCGTGGGACTCGCTGCCGCCTGCGACCTCGCGGTCGGCATATGGCTAGACGCCCCCGGCGCCGGGCGTTCCGCATGCCGATACGCCGTGCTCGACCTACACTCGCGGCTATGGGCGAATTGGCACTCGTGGGCGGATTGGCCGGCGAGCACGTCGTCCTGCGCCCTGTCGCCGCCGATGACGTGCCCATGCTGCTGCACATCATCAGCACCCCCGAGGTCAAGCAGTGGTGGGATCCGGACGGCCTCGGCGATGGCTGGCTGCTCGAGGACAGCTCGACGACGCGGTACACGATCCTGGCCGGGCGGCGCATCGCCGGGCTGATCCAGTACTGGGAGGTCGACAACCCGCGCGACCGCCACGCCGGCATCGAGATCCTGCTCGACCCCGACCTCCACGGCCGCGGCCTGGGCCGCGACGCCGTCGGCACGCTGGCCCGGCACCTGTTCGACGCCTGCGACCACCACCGCATCGTCGTCGAGACCGCCGCGACGAACGAGGTGGCGATCCGCTGCTACGCCGCAGTGGGCTTCCGCCCGGTCGGCATTCTCACCGGCCGCGACGGCTTCGTCATGGACCTGCTCTCCAGCGACTTCGGCTGACTGCTGTGGCCGCCCCGGCGGGCTCGCCTGACGGTGAACAGCGCGATGGCGAGGAGCAGTTCGGCCCCGTCCCCGCCGTAGTACATCAGCTGTGCGGCCTGCCGGATCTCCTCCCGATCGTGCCCTGCCACCGTCGGCCAGGTGGCGGCCCGGGCGTACAGCGTCTTGGCGAGGTAGGCGTGTGCCCCGGCCACCCCGACGAGGACGCCGATACGCAGTCGCAGGCCCGGGCGGGCCGGCGCTGGATCCGGGCCGGCGACCGACCAGGCGAGGACGCAGCCGGTCATCAGCACGTGGAGGTGCAGCGCGGAACCGACGACCGGGTCGTGCACACTCGCTGCGTACAGCGGGGTGAAGTACAGGGCGTACATGCCGGCGACGGTCACCAGGCCGGCGGTGACCGGATGGGTCAGGACCCGCGCCGGGCGGCTGCGCAGTACGGAGGTCACACCGCGGGCGGCCCGCGCCGGCAGCGCCGCGAGCAGCGGCGTCATCGGGGCGGCGAGGACGAGCGCCACTGGCGCGTACATCCCCAGGAGCAGGTGCTGGAGCACGTGGCCGCGCGGGTCCGCCGCCGCGAGGGCGTGGACCGGCGGAGCGATGCCCAGCGCGATCAGCGCCGAGCCGCTGGCGAAGGCGGCCGTCCTCGCTGCCGGCCAGGCCCGCAGCGTGCGCCGCGTGAACCGGCCGACGGCGACCAGGTAGCTCATGACCAGGACGCAGGCGAGCAGAAGGCCGGGCAACCAGCCGACCAAGGCGACGTCGGGGTCGTGCCCACCGTGGGCGAGTACGCCGATCACTGCGCCCGGCTTCTGTCGCCGCCACGTGCCGCATCGCGGCGATGACGCCAGGCCAGCACCGCCCCGGCCACGACCAGCACCGCCCCGGCGGCGTTCCAGGCCAGGTCGTACGGCAGCAGATCGACGCCGTACCGCACCTGGTGCACCCGCATGACCTTGTGATCGACCAGTCCGTCCCACAGCTGGAAGAGCCCGGACCCCAGCAGCACACCGGCCCAGGCCGGGCCGCGGACGAGCTCGCGCCGGTGCCGGAGGTCGGCCAGGAGGGTGAAGCCGGCCACGAGCAGCACGAGCTCGGCGGCATGGAGCACACCGTCGGACAGCAGCGCGACGTCGCTCGACGACCGGTCGTAGAAGTGATGCCAGCCGAGCAGCTGGTGGAAGACGATCTCGTCCACCGCCGCCATCACGGCCGCGCCGATGATGGCGCCGACGACCAGCGATCGGCGCGGTGCGCGCTGCGTCGCGTCGGCTGGGCTCATGGCGTCGCTCTACCCAGCCCGCAGGCCGGCACGCACGCCGGCGCCGCGGCAGCACGAGCGCGGTGTCGCGACGACCGGTGACGATCACGGAAACGGGTACGCGACCACGATGACCGACACTGCTCTCACTCCCCAGCCCGACGATGCGGTCCGTGGTGGATCGTCCCCGTGGGCGGTCCGGATCGCCCAGCGCCTCGAGGACAGCCCCGTCGCCGACCGGTACGACGGGCCATTGCGAGCCGTCGCCGGCGCGCTGATCTCCTCCCCCATGAGCCGGCGCCTCCTTCACGGCCACTGGCTGGGCCACGCCGTTCATCCGTTGCTCACCGACGTGCCCGTCGGCGCGTGGACGTCGGCGGCCCTGCTCGACCTCTCGGGACGGCGCGAGCTGCGTCCGGCCGCGCGGTTCCTCGTCGGGGCCGGACTCGTCGCGGCGGTGCCCACCGCTGTGACCGGCCTCGCCGAGTGGGGCCGGACGGAAGGGGCCGCCCGCCGGGTCGGCGTGCTCCACGCCGCGAGCAACACGGCCGCGCTGGCCCTCTACTCCAGCTCGTTCGCCGCACGACGTGCGGGGCGCCACCGGCTCGGCGTGCTGCTCGGCCTGGGCGGGGCCGCTGCCGCCGGCGCCGGCGGCTTCCTGGGCGGTCACCTTGTCATCGCTCGCAAGGTCGGCAGCCGCCACCCGGTGTTCGACCGGCCGGCGGACGCCGCCTGACCCGGCCCGCCGACATTCCGGCCGGCCCGGAGGAGTGAAGGCAACGCCGGTGGGTATCGAGCCCGCCAGGCCGCGGGAGCGTTCGCGGGTGTGGCATCAGTAGCAGTCCCCGGGGGGTTCGAGACATGGCACATCCGACCCGTGCACGCGGCCGGTCTCTGATACCGGTACGCATCACGGCCGTACTCATGGGTGCGCTGGCGGCACCGGCGGGGTGCTCGGCCGAGCAGCGCGACGACTGGTCGCGCCTGGCGCTGCCCGAGCCGGCCACGGAGGAGGCGCCGCTGATCGGTGACTTGTGGGTCGGCGCCTGGATCGCCGCGTTGGCGGTCGGCGTGCTGGTGTGGGGCCTGATCATCTGGGCGGTCATCGCCTACCGCCGCCGCGGCGACGAACTGCCGAAGCAGACGCGGTTCAACATCCCGATCGAGTTCCTCTACACGCTCGCACCGCTGTTCGTCATCGTGCCGCTGTTCTGGCACACCATCGACAACCAGGACAAGATCACCGACATACGCACCGAACCGGATCTCACCGTCGACGTCGTCGGCTACCAGTGGTCGTGGACGTTCAACTACGTGGACGAGGACGTGCACGAGATCGGCACCATCAACGACCGGCCGACGCTGTACCTGCCCGTCGGTCAGATGGTCCGGTTCAACCTGGGCTCACCGGACGTCATCCACTCGTTCTGGATCCCGGAGTTCTACATGAAGCAGGACGTGTTCCCAGGTCAGCCGAACGCCTACCAGGTCACGCCCGACCGCGAGGGCACCTTCGAAGGGCGGTGCGCGGAGTTCTGCGGCCCGTTCCATCAGTCGATGCGGTTCAACGTCGAGGTGGTGCCCGAGCAGGAGTTCGACGCGAAGATGGACGCCCTCCGGGAGGCGGGCCAGACGGGGCTGGTGGATCCGCCGATCCGGGGCGCCTACGACGACGAGCCGCTGGACCCGGACGACCCCGGAGGCGACCGATGACCACCTTCCTGGAGCGGACCGCGGCCGCGCGCGCCGGTGTGACGCGGCCGAAGCGGAAGGGCAACGCGGTCGTCCGCTGGGCCACGTCGACCGACCACAAGATCATCGGCTATATGTACCTGATCGCGTCGTTCGGGTTCTTCCTGTTCGGCGGCGTGCTGGCGCTGTTCATCCGGGCCGAGCTGTTCTCTCCCGGCCGCCAGGTGGTCAGCGACGAGATGTACAGCCAGCTGTTCACCATGCACGGCACGATCATGCTGCTGCTGTTCGCGACGCCGCTGTTCATCGGCTTCGGCAACGTCATCGTGCCGCTGCAGATCGGCGCGCCCGACGTCGCGTTCCCGCGGCTGAACATGTTCAGCTTCTACCTGTTCGTGTTCGGCGGGCTGATCGTCTGCGCCGGCTTCATCACACCGAGCGGCGCGGCCGACTTCGGCTGGACCGCCTACGCGCCGCTGCACAACACCGTCTACAGCCCGACGGCGGGTGGCGACCTCTGGGTCGCCGGCCTGGCGATGAGCGGTTTCGGCACCATCTTCGGCGCCGTCAACTTCATCACGACCATCGTCGGCATGCGGGCACCCGGGATGACGATGTTCCGGATGCCGATCTTCACGTGGAACATCCTCGCGACGAGCATCCTGGTGCTGATCGCGTTCCCGCTGCTGGCCGCCGCGCTGTTCGCGCTGTTCGCCGACCGGAACCTCGACACCCACATCTTCGACCCGACCGCCGCCGGACCGATCCTCTGGCAGCACCTGTTCTGGTTCTTCGGCCATCCCGAGGTCTACATCATCGCGTTGCCGTTCTTCGGCATCATCACCGAGGTCATCCCGGTGTTCAGCCGCAAACCGCTGTTCGGCTACAAGGGCCTGATCTTCGCCACCCTCGCGATCGTCGGACTCTCGGTGGCGGTGTGGGCGCACCACATGTTCCCCACCGGCGCCGTGAACCTGCCGTTCTTCTCGGCCATGACCATGCTCATCGCCATCCCGACCGGGCTGAAGTTCTTCGCCTGGATCGGCACCATGTGGCGCGGATCGATCACGTTCGAGACACCGATGCTGTTCGCCATCGGCTTCCTCGTGACGTTCCTGTTCGGCGGCCTGACCGGCATCATCCTGGCCTCGCCGCCGCTGGACTTCCACGTGCACGACAGCTACTTCGTGGTGGCGCACTTCCACTACGTGGTCTTCGGCACGGTCGTGTTCGCGATGTTCTCCGGGTTCTACTTCTGGTGGCCCAAGTTCACCGGCCGGATGCTGCACGAAGGCCTCGGTAGGGTGCACTTCTGGCTGCTGTTCATCGGCTTCCACGGCACCTTCATGGTGCACCACTGGCTGGGCGTCGAGGGCTTCCCGCGTCGCTACTCCGACTACGAGGCCGACGACGGGTTCACCTTCCTCAATCAGTTCTCGTCGGTGTTCGCCTTCGTGCTGGCCGCGTCGACGCTGCCGTTCCTGTGGAACGTCTGGCAGAGCCGCCTCGCACCGAAGGTCCAGGCCGACGACCCGTGGGGCTTCGCGAACTCACTGGAGTGGGCCACCTCGTGCCCGCCGCCGCGGCACAACTTCACGTCACTGCCGCGGGTGCGCAGTGAGCGGCCCGCGTTCGACCTCAAGTACCCCGAGATCGCTGCGACGGCGGAGGGCAAGCCGGCCGAGGCCGGGCCACTGACGGAGGCCCTCGGCCCGCCCGACATCGGCGAGTCCGCCCGCGACGACGGTGACCGCGAGTCCTGAACGAGCCGGGCGGCCGGCAGGCGAGCTACTCGACCGTGACGCTCTTCGCCAGGTTCCGCGGCTGGTCGACGTCGAAGCCGCGGGCACTGGCCATCTCGCAGGCGAACACCTGCAGCGGCACCGTCGAGACGACCGGCTGCAGCAGCACCGGGCACTCCGGCACCCGGATGAGGTGGTCGGCGTACGGCACGACGTCCTCGTCGCCCTCCTCGGCGATGACGATGGTGCGGGCGCCGCGGGCGCGGACCTCCTGGATGTTGCTGACGATCTTGTCGTGCAGCACCGAGCGGCCCTTGGGCGACGGCACGACGACGATGATCGGCACGCCCTCCTCGACCAGCGCGATGGGGCCGTGCTTCAGCTCGCCGGCGGCGAACCCCTCGGCGTGCATGTAGGCGAGCTCCTTGAGCTTGAGCGCGCCCTCCAGCGCCACCGGGTAGCCGACGTGGCGGCCGAGGAACAGCACCGACGTCGAGTTCGACAGCAGCCGGGCGAGCTCGCGGACCGGCTCCATCGTCTCGAGGACGAGATCGACCTTGGCCGGCAGGTCGGAGAGGTCGCGGACGACGGAGCGGATCTCGTCGCCCCACTTGGTGCCGCGGACCTGGCCGAGGTAGAGCCCGACCAGGAAGCAGGCGATCATCTGGGTGAGGAACGCCTTCGTCGACGCGACGGCGACCTCGGGGCCGGCGTGGGTGTACAGGACGGCGTCGGACTCGCGCGGGATGGTGGCGCCGTTGGTGTTGCAGATGGCCAGCACCCGGGCGCCCTGCTCGCGGGCGTACCGCAGCGCCATCAGGGTGTCCATCGTCTCGCCGGACTGGCTGATCGCGATCACCAGCGTCTGCCGGTCGACGACGGGGTCGCGGTAGCGGAACTCGCTGGCCAGCTCGACCTCGCAGGGCAGCCGGGTCCAGTGCTCGATGGCGTACTTGGCGACCATGCCCGCGTGGTAGGCGGTGCCGCAGGCCACGACGACGACCTTGTCGACCTCGCGCAGCTCGTCGTCGGACAGCCGCATCTCGTCCAGCGACAGCAGGCCGTCCTTGCCGATGCGCCCGAGCAGGGTGTTGGCGACCGCCTTCGGCTGCTCGGCGATCTCCTTGAGCATGAAGTAGTCGTAGCCGTCCTTCTCGGCGGCCGAGGCGTCCCAGTCGACGTGGAAGCGCTTCTCCTCGACGGCGTTGCCGTGGAAGTCGGTGAGCGTGACGTCATCGGGCGTGATCTCGACGACCTGGCCGTCGCCGATCTCGAGCGCCTCGCGGGTGTACGCGATGAACGCGGAGACGTCTGAGGCGAGGAAGTTCTCGCCCTCACCGACGCCGATGACCAGCGGCGAGTTGCGGCGGGCGGCGACGACGCGGTCTGGAGTGTCGGCGTGCACGGCGAGCAGCGTGAAGGCGCCGTCGAGGCGGCGGCAGACCGCGCGCATGGCGTCGGCCAGCTCCGAGCCCGCGGCGACCTCGGCGGCCAGCAGGTGCGCGACGACCTCGGTGTCGGTCTCAGACGCGAACCGGACGCCGCCGTCCTCCAGCTCGGCGCGCAGTCGCGCGAAGTTCTCGATGATGCCGTTGTGGATGACCGCCACCCGCCCGGACTCGTCCAGGTGCGGGTGCGCGTTGCGGTCGGTCGGCGAGCCGTGCGTCGCCCAGCGCGTGTGGCCGAGCCCGGTGCTCGACACCGGCAGCGGCAACTCCTCGAGCGCCTTCTCGAGGTTCACCAGCTTCCCGGCCCGCTTGGCCGAGGCCAGGGCGCCGTCGGCGACGACCGCCACACCCGCGGAGTCGTACCCGCGGTACTCGAGCCGGCGCAGCCCCCCGACGACGACGTCGAGCGCTGCGCGATGTCCTGTGTATCCCACGATCCCGCACACGGCGGTCACTGTAACCGCAGTCGGCCCCGGATCGCGCATCGCCAGGACGAGTCGGCCAGAATGAGGGCCATCATGACTGTTGTCCGCGACTCCTCACCGTTCGTCGACCTGTCCCGCGCGGACTGGGCGCGGCTGCGCGACGAGACGCCGTTGTCGCTGACGGCGGCCGAGCTCGACGAGCTGCGCGGCCTCGGCGACGCCGTCGACCTGGACGAGGTGCGCGACGTCTACCTGCCGCTGTCGCGCCTGCTCAATCTGCGGTTCCGGGCCACAGCGCGGCTGCACGAGGCGACGACGACGTTCCTCGGCGGGTTCGCCGCGCGCACCCCGTTCGTCATCGGCATCGCCGGCTCCGTCGCGGTCGGGAAGTCGACGACGGCGCGGCTGCTGCGGGTGCTGCTGGCCCGGTGGTCCGAACATCCGCGGGTGTCGTTGGTCACGACAGATGGCTTCCTGCTGCCCAACGCCGAGCTGCAGCGACGGGGCCTCATGCAGCGCAAGGGCTTCCCGGAGTCCTACGACCGGCGGGCGCTGCTGCGGTTCGTGTCGGCGGTGAAGTCCGGTGAGCCGGTGGTGACGGCGCCGGTGTACTCGCACCTGACCTACGACATCGTCGAAGGTGAGCACATCACCGTCGAGCAGCCCGACATCCTGCTGATCGAGGGCCTGAACGTGCTGCAGCCGGCCCGCCCGCGCCCAGACGGCGTCTCCGGCCTGACGGTCAGCGACTTCTTCGACTTCTCGTTGTACGTCGACGCCTCGCCGAAGGACATCCGCCGCTGGTACGTCGAGCGGTTCCTGCGGCTGCGTGAGACGGCGTTCCAGCGGCCGGAGTCGTACTTCCGCCGCTACGGCGACCTCACCCACGAGGCCGCCGTCATGCAGGCCGAGCAGCTCTGGGACACCATCAACGGCCCCAACCTCGCGCAGAACATCCTGCCGACCCGCGGCCGGGCCACACTGACGCTGGCGAAGGGCCCGGACCACTCGGTGCAGCGGATCAAGCTGCGCAAGATCTGACGGCGGCCGGGCCGCCGCCCGGCACTCAGGCCCTCTCGATTTCGGATCGGCCGAGATGATCTCGCGCTCTCCAGCAGCGTCACGGTCTGGACCGGTGGCTCGGGGGGGCCTCCGGCCCCCGTCACCGCCGGTGCTCGGCCGATCCTCAGAGGCTGCGCTGGTAGGCGGCCGACCAGCCGGCGACCTGGTAGCCGAGCGTCTCGTTGATCGCGATCATGTGCGTGTTGGAGTCGGCGTTCCACGTCCACACCGTCTGCACGCCGGGCCGGTCGGCCAGCAGCTGGCGCAGGTTCGCGGCCTTGAGCAGCAGGCCGAGCCGGTGGCCGCGGTGCCGAGGGTCGACGATGGTGGCGTCCTGTAAGCCGGTGTCGTCACTGTCGCGGGAGACGGAGATCACGGTGACGCCGGCCATGGTGCCGTCGGGCGCGAGGGCCGCGGCGACCCACGTCGCGCGGCGCATCCGCTCGCGTCGTTGCTCACCGGTGCGGATGCGGGCGGCGTCCCACGTCTCGGGCTCGTAGTCGAGCTCGCCGAGCGGCGCGTCGGTGCTCATGCGGCCCTCGAGCCGGGCGTACTCGTCGACGTACTCGTCCGGTGCGCGGTCACGCCAGGTGACGATGCGGTAGCCCGCGGCGTGCGGCCGGGCCTCCTCCTCGGCGCGCGCGATGCCGTCGAGGTCGAACGGCGGCCGCTGCACCCGGCTGATCTCGGTCATGCGGCGGGTGAAGCCGTACTTCTCGGCGAACACCGTGCCCGAGGTGTGGCCGGTGCCGGTGGGACCCTCGATGTAGAGCAGCTGGCTGGTGCGGCCCGCGGCCTTCGACGCCTCATCGAGGGTGGCCAGCAGCGCGCTGCCGATGCCCCGGCGCGACTCCTCGGGCCGGACGAACACCTCAGGCTCGGCCAGCGTGAGGTTGTCGCGCAGCGGAAGCCCCAGCACGGCCGCGCCGACGGCCTTGCCGCCGTCCTCGGCCAGCCACAGCTGGGCGGCGTGGTGCTCGGTGCCCTCGTATACGACCTTCAGCTCGGGTTCGAGCCACTGCGGGCCGGTGGGGTGGTCGGCAAGGCGCGCGCTGATGTGCACCTCGTACCAGGCGGCGAAGTCGGCATCGGAGGCGGACATCTGTCGGATCTGCACACGTCGAGCCTCGCTCGCGCCGCCCGGGCGCCGCAACGGGTTTTCGGGCCCTCCGACCCGATCCGTGGCTCCATCTCGCCACGTTTTCTGGAGCATCACCACGCCTGCAATCGTATTGAGGCTCGGCAAATCCTGGTGATGTAGGCGATCCTTGATGATCACGGCTATCCACAGACCACACGTGCATGCCACGGCACATCGAGGCGTGCCCAGACTCGGCCCGCCCCCGGACCCCACGGCCCGACCCACGGATCGGGGGCGGAGAGCCGTTTTCGTCAGAGCGCGAGCTCGGCCTGGACGGTGGCGGCCAGACGGCGGGCGACGGTCTCGGCCTGCTCGGGGGTGGCGGCCTCGACCATGACCCGGACCAGCGGCTCGGTGCCCGACGGGCGGAGGAGGACGCGGCCGGTGTCGCCGAGCTCGGCCTCGGCCTCGGCGACGGCGGTCTTGACGCCTTCGTCGACGGTGACCCGGCTCTTGTCGACGCCCTTGACATTGACCAGGACCTGCGGCAGCCGCTGCACGACGCCGGCCAGCTCCGCCAGCGAGGTGCCGGTGGAGGCCACTTGCGCGAGCAGGTGGACGGCGGTGAGCACGCCGTCGCCGGTAGTGCCGTGGTCGAGCATGACCACGTGGCCGGACTGCTCGCCGCCGAGGTTGTAGCCGCCGGCCTTCATGGCTTCGAGGACATAGCGGTCGCCGACGGCGGTGTCGATGACGTTGACGCCGGCCGAGCGCATGGCCAGCCGGAAGCCCTCGTTGGACATGACGGTGGCGACGACGGAATCGCGGCGCAGCGTCCCCTGGGCGCGCATGGCCAGCGCGAGGATGGCCAGGATCTGGTCACCGTCGACGATCTCGCCGGTGGCGTCGACCGCCAGGCACCGGTCGGCATCGCCGTCGTGGGCGATGCCGAGGTCGGCGCCGGACGCGATCACCTGGGCCGCGACGACGTCGAGGTGGGTGGAGCCGCAGTTGTGGTTGATATTCAGGCCGTCGGGCTCGGCGCAGACGGTGACGACGTCGGCGCCCAGGCGGCGCAGCGCCTCGGGGGCGGCGCGATAGGCGGCGCCGTGCGCGCAGTCGACGACGACCCGCAGGCCGTCGAGGCGGGCCGGCGCGGTGCCCACGATGTGCGAGATGTAGGTCTCGAGGCCCTGCGGGTGCTCGTGCACGCGGCCGACCTCGGCGCCGGTGGGCCGGTTCCACGGCTCGCGCAGCCGGGCCTCGATGGCGTCCTCGATGGCGTCCTCGAGCTTCTGGCCGCCCTTGGCGAAGAACTTGATGCCGTTGTCGGGCATCGGGTTGTGGCTGGCCGACAGCATGACGCCGAGGTCGGCGTCGAGCATGCCGGTGAGGAACGCGACGGCAGGCGTGGGCAGCACGCCGACCTTGAGGACGTCGGCGCCGGCGCTGGCGAGGCCGGCCACGACGGCGGCCTCGAGGAACTCACCGGACGCCCGCGGGTCGCGGCCGACGACGGCGACCGGGCGACGACCGGAGCCGAACGCGCCGATCTCGCCCAGCACGTGGGCGGCGGCGACGGAGAGGTCGAGAGCGAGCTCGGCCGTGAGATCGGAGTTCGCCAGGCCGCGAACGCCATCGGTGCCGAAGAGACGAGCCACTGAAGGTGCTCCTAGTGAGGCCGGGAGGAGTCGTAACGCGAACGGCCCCGGAGTTGGTGCACCCCCGGGGCCGTTCGCGGAATTCGCGCAGGTGCGCGAAATCAGCGCTTGCTGTACTGCGGAGCCTTGCGGGCCTTCTTGAGACCGGCCTTCTTCCGCTCCGTGACGCGGGCGTCGCGGGTGAGGAAGCCGGCCTTCTTCAGCGCCGGCCGGTTGTTCTCGGTGTCGGCGGCGTTCAGCGCACGGGCGATGCCCAGCCGGAGCGCGCCGGCCTGACCGGTGACGCCACCGCCGTCGATGCGGGCGACGATGTCGTAGCGGTCGGTGAGCTCGAGCTCGACCAGCGGCGAGCTGACCAGCTGCTGGTGCACCTTGTTCGGGAAGTAGGTGTCGAGCGTGCGGCCGTTGATGGTCCACTGCCCGGTGCCCGGCGTGATGCGGACGCGAGCGATGGCCTGCTTGCGTCGGCCAGTGGCCGCGGCGGCCTCGATGTTCGAGAAGCGCGACGGCGCCGACTCGGAGGTGTAGCTCTCGATGGGAGCGTCGTCGGTGTCGATCTCGTCGACGGTGGTCTCAGTCATGTCCTCACTCACTGCGCGACCTGGCCGATCTCGTACGGCACGGGCTGCTGGGCCTGGTGCGGGTGCTCCGGGCCCGCGTACACCTTCAGCTTGGACAGCATCTGCCGGCCCAGGCTGTTGTGCGGGAGCATCCCCTTGACGGCCTTCTCGATGGCCCGGCGGGGGTTCTTCTCGAGGAGGTCGCGGTAGTTGGTGGAGCGCAGACCGCCCGGCCGGCCGGAGTGCCGGTGGTCGAGCTTCTGCACCAGCTTGCTGCCGGTGAGCGCGACCTTCTCGGCGTTCACGACGATGACGAAGTCGCCGGTGTCGACGTGCGGCGCGTAGACGGGCTTGTGCTTGCCGCGCAGCAGGGTCGCGGTCTGGCTGGCGAGCCTGCCGAGGACGATGTCGGTGGCGTCGATGACGTGCCACTGGCGCTGGACATCGCCGGGCTTGGGGCTGTACGTGCGCACGGTCGTAGGCCTTCGCTTTGGTCGAGAGGATGGATCTGGTCGGTGGCTGGCGTGCCGCGCTCCGGTACGCACAACGACACGACAGAATACCTGTGCAGGCGCCGCATGGTCAAAACGGTCGGGAATCCCCCACCGGACGCCGGTCACACGTTCGCGTGCACCATCTCATACTGGGCCAGCTCCTCGCGAACCCAGCCGGTCGCACGGAAGAACTCGGCCCCGTCTTCCTCCGGCACCAGAGGCGGCACCGTCCACCGCCGTCCCGGGAACGACTCGCGCAGCGCGGCCAGCAGCGCCCGCCCGTGACCCCGCCGGCGGGCGGCCGGCTCGGTGTGCACGGCGCCCAGCACCGCGGTGGTCTCGGTGACGCTCACCAGCGCCGCGGCCGGGCCCAGCGCGTACGCCCGACGCGGCGGCACGGAGGCGGCCAGCGTCTCCGGCGCTAGCTGCCAGGGCGGCTCGTCCGACCCGCTCAGTCCGGCGGCCACCCCGCGGGCGAACCGCGCCGGGTCGATCGGCGCCGGCACGGACGGCGGCACCGGCCCGGCCGCCTCCGGCCGCTCCCAGCGGTAGCCGACGAGCGTCCGCGTGGTCCGGAAGCCGAGCCGCTCGTACAGCCGCACGGCCGCGGCGTTGCTGGTGATGACCTCGAGCGTGATCCTGGTCGCGCCGGCCTCTGTGCAGCGGGCGACCGCCCGCTCCATCAGCGCCCGGCCCACGCCGACGCCACGGTAGGCCGGCGTGCAGGCGAACCCGCCGATCCGCGCCGTCGTGCCACGCCGGGCGATCAGGCAGATGCCCGCGAGGTCGTCGCCCGCGGCGTACACCTCGCTGAGGTAGCGGTCGAGGTGCTCGGCGCCGAACCGCCGCTCGAACCCCGGCCCGTCGACCGACACCGGCACGACGTAGCCCTCGAACGCCCGCGTCATCGCCTCGGCGGCCCGCTCCGACGTCAGCGCGGCGACCGGGCGCGCCGTCAGCCCGCCGGCCGCGGTGGGGATCTCGTCAGCAGCGGCATCGACCACAGCACGATTGTCCCCCGGCCCCAGGAGTAGCGTGGCGGCAGGACGGTGTGCGGGCGCTGGGGGGGCGCATGACCACAACCGAGGCGCTGGACCGGGGCCGCGCCGCCTTCGAGCGGCGGGCCTGGGCCGAGGCGCATGCGCAGCTCGCGGGCGCCGACGCCGCGTCGCCGTTGTCCACCGCCGATCTGGAGCTGCTGGCCGTCTCGGCGTACCTGGCCGGTCACGACGACGAGAGCGCGGCCCTGCAGGAACGGCTCTACGGTGAGCTGCTGCGCGCGGGCCGGGCGCACTCGGCCGCCCGGTGCGCCGTCTGGCTGGCGTTCCTCCTGTTCAACCGCGGTGAGCAGGCGCAGGCCGGTGGCTGGCTGGCCCGGGCCGACCGCCTCCTCGACGAGGTCGGGCGCGACTGCGCCGAGAGCGGCTACCTGCTCGTGGCCCGAGCCCGGCAGATGCTGGCCGTCGGTGACGAAGCGGTGGCTGCGGAGATGTTCGCCGAGGTCGGCGCCATCGGCCAGCGCCACCGCGACGTCGACCTGGTGGTCCTCGGCCGGATGGGCCAGGGCCGGGCGCTGGTCGGGCTGGGCAAGGTCACGGAGGGTATCGCGCTGCTCGACGAGGTGATGGTCGCGGTCACTTCCGGCGAGGTCGGGCCGGTGCTCACCGGCATCGTCTACTGCACCGTCCTCGACGCCTGCCGGGCGACGTTCGACCTGCGCCGGGCTCGCGAGTGGACGACGGCGCTCAGCCGCTGGTGCGAGGCTCAGCCGGACCTCGTGCCGTACCGCGGCGAGTGCCAGGTGCACCGCGCTCACGTGCTGCGCGACCAGGGGGCCTGGCAGGACGCGTTGGCCGTGGCCGGAGACGCCTGCCGCCGGCTGTCCGACCCGCCGGGCCAGCCGGCCGTGGGCGACGCCCACTACGAACGGGCCGAACTGCACCGGCTGCGCGGCGAGGTGGCGGCCGCGGAGGACGCCTACCGGCTGGCCGGCCTGAGCGGGCGAGACCCGCAGCCCGGTCTGGCCCTGCTCCGGCTGGACCAGGGCCGGGTGGCGGCCTCGGTCGCCGGGCTGCGCCGTGCGCTCGACGAGATCCCGAGCCCGATCGAGCGCCCGGCCCTGCTCGCGGCGCTGGTCGAGGCGCTGCTGGCGGCCGGCGACGCCGACGGTGCCGATACGGCCGCGGCCGAGCTGGCCGAGCTGGCCGGCGCCGCCCAGGTGCCGATGCTGGCCGCGATGTCCGCGTACGCGACGGCGTCGGTGCGGCTCTCGCGTGGTGACCCGGCCGGCGCGCTGGCCGCGGCGCGGCGGTCATGGGCCGGCTTCCATGACGTGGCGACGCCGTACGAGGCCGCCCGTGCCCGGGTCCTGGTCGGGCTGGCCTGCCGCGAGCTCGGCGACGCCGACGCCGCCGCGGTGGAGTTCGACGCGGCGGCGCGGACGTTCCGGCGGCTCTCCGCCGGACCCGACCTCGACCGGCTGCGGACGCTGACGGACGGCGGCCCGGCGGGGGGCGGCGGGCTGACGCCCCGGGAGCTGGAGGTCCTGCGGCTGGTCGCCGCCGGGCGGAGCAACCGGGCGATCGCGGACGCGCTGGTGCTCAGCGACAAGACGGTCGCGCGGCACGTGAGCAACATCTTCACCAAGATCGGCGTCTCGTCGCGCGCCGCGGCGACCGCGTTCGCCTACGAGCACGACCTCGTGTGAGGTGGCCACGGAAGTGCACGTTGGGCCGTCCCCCTGCTGCCCGATTGTCTTGGCCGCGTGCGTGCGCCTCAAGTCCGCGGCCTCTGACTGTGTGCTGTTCTCAGTGGTTAGGGGCCTTGGACTTGACCCGCGCGCACGCGGCTAAGAACGGGCAGCTATCAGGGGGACGGGGGGAGTGTGGCGACGGCGCCGGGGCGTGGGGCCCGCTTCGGTGTGGCGTTGATGTCGTTCGGCGTCCACCTGGTGAGATATGCCGGCGTTTCGGGGGCCATCACGAGGATTACCCGAGCATCGACACGGCTGCAATCGTGTTGATGCTCGGGTAATCCTCGTGATGTAGGCGATCCTTGATGATCATGTCGGTCGACAGGCCCACAGCGGACCCGAACGTCGGCTGCGGACCCCGAGTCGTGCCCAGACTCGCCCCGTCCCCCTGATAGCTGCCCGTTCTTGGCCGCGGAGCCGCGGGTCAAGTCCGCCCCGTCGTCGCGAAGCGACCCCATGGCGGACTTGAGGCGCGGTTGTGCGGCCAAGAGAATGGGCAGCAGGGGGACGGCCAACGTTGCAGCACAGGCGCACGTGAACCCCGCGGACCCGACGCCGACCCAACTCCCACCTGACGCGGGCGCCCGCCATCTACACAGAACTACCCATCCCCGGCCGGCCGCGAAGATGCATGGTTAGCCCGACGCGCCCGCCGCGGCGCCGCTCCTACCGTCGAGGCCTGACCTGCCGGAACGTACGGGGAGGGCGTCATGGATCAGCACATCGAGACGATCGTCGTCGGGGGTGGACAGGCGGGGTTGAGCGTCGGCTACCACCTCGCCAAGCGGCGTCGGCCGTTCCTCATCCTGGACGAGCAGCGCCGCACGGGCGACAACTGGCGCCGCCACTGGGACTCGCTGCGGCTCTACAGCCCGGCGCGCTACGACGGGCTGCCGGGGATGCGCTTCCCCGGCCCCGGCCGGGCGTTCCCGACGAAGGACGAGGTCGCCGACTACCTGGAGGCCTACGCGGCCCGCTTCGAGCTGCCGGTCGAGCACGGCGTCCGCGTCGAGACCCTGACGGAGAGCGACGACGGCGCCGGATACGTCCTCGACTGCGGGGACCGGCGGCTCACGGCGGACAACGTCGTCGTGGCGACGGGGACGTTCGGGACGCGCGCGTACGCGCCGCCGTTCGCGGCCGAGCTGGACCCGGCCATCGCGCAACTGCACTCCAGCCAGTACCGGCGGCCGGACCAGCTCGCACCTGGCCCCGTCCTGGTCGTCGGGGCGTCGCACTCGGGGGCGGACATCGCGGTCGAAACCGCCCGCGAGCACCATACGATCCTGTGCGGCCACTCGAGAGGCCAGCTCCCGGTCCCGCTGGAGTCGCGGCGCGCGCAGGCGGCGTTCCCGGTGCTCTGGTTCCTGGCCCGGCACGTGTTCACGCTGCGCACGCCGATCGGACGCAAGATGCGCCCGGAGATCCGCACTCACGGCGGCCCGCTGCTGCGGGTCCAGGCGGACGACCTCGCCGCGGCCGGCGTCGAGTGGATCCCCGAGCGGGTCACCGGCGTGCGGGAGGGGAACCCGGTGCTCGACGGCGGCCGGGTGCTGGACATTGGGACGGTGGTCTGGTGCACCGGGTTCCGGCAAGACTTCACCTGGATCCGGTTGCCGGTCCTGGGCGACGACGGCTGGCCCCTGGAGGAGCGCGGCGTCGTGCCGTCGTCGCCCGGCCTCTACTTCACCGGCCTGGCCTTCCAGAGCGCATTCAGCTCCATGCTGGTCGGCGGCGCAGGGCGGGACGCCGAGTACGTGGCGCGGCACATCGCCCGCCGGCCGCGCGCCGGCCGGCCCGCGGCCGTCGCCGCGTAGCCGGCCGGCACCCCCCGTCAGCGCTGCTCGAACACCGCGACCGTCCGCGCCGGGACGGTGAGGCCGTCCGCGCCCGCGGTGGCGGACCGGACGACGGGGTCGGCGCCGGCGGCCTGGACGGGGTGCAGCCGCAGGCTCGCGCCGTCGTCGACCGGCACCGTCACCGCGGACGGCGTCGCGTTGAAGACCACGACCAGCCGCTCGCGGTCCGGGTCGAGGTCCTCACCTGCCCGGTCGTCGAGCTGCATGACGATGGCGCCGGCGGGCTGCGACGGTCCGCCGTCGCCGAACGACACCCGCTCCCGCACCAGCTCGGCCGACCCGAGCCGGAACAGCGGCGACGAGAACCGCAGCCGCAGCAGGTCCTGCGCCATCGCCGTCGACGTCGCGAGGTCGGCCGGGCCCGGCTTCAGCGACGGCGACGCGAGCAGCGGGCGCATGAAGTCCCACTTCGCGGAGTTGTCGGTCGCGGGCGGCAGGCCGGATCCGAACGTGCTCTCCTGCCCTGTCCAGTCGATCCGGTTGAACCAGTCGCCGGAGTCGTAGGAGTTGCGGTCCAGCGACTTCGACCGCAGCAGGTCCGCGCCCGCGTGCCAGAACGACGGGCCCTGGGCGAGCGCCGTCGTGGCCAGCGACAGCACGTTCATCCGCACGCGGTCGGCCATCGGCGTGTCCGCCGGCAGCTTGTACGCGAGCGCGTCGTAGAGCGTCTCGTTGTCGTGCGCGTCGACGTAGGTGATGACCTCGGCCGGGTCGGCGGTGTAGCCGGCCGGCGAGCCGTTGTAGTCGACGTCGGCGCCGGTCACGGCCGCGCCGGTGCTGTCGGTGAACGGGTAGTCGCGCAGGTTGCCGGTCAGCCCGACCTTGATCAGGTCCTGCAGGTGCAGCAGCCGTTCGCGCTGCTCGCCCGGCGTCCCGTTGACGGCCGCGCCGTTCGGGTCGGTGAACAGGCCGCTGCCGAAGCCCTGCTGCCGCGGGTCCTCGTCGAACGGGCCGCCGCCGCGGACGCCGTCGCGCAGCCGGTCGTTGAAGGTCCCGATGCCAGCGCCGTACAGCTCCAGCTGCGTGGCCTGCCGGAACCGGGCGTTGTTCGCGACCTCGCCGAAGTTCCAGCCCTCGCCGTACACGTAGACGGACGCGCCGTCGACGCCGTCGCGCTCCACCGTCAGCTCGTCCAGGGCGGCGCGGACGCGCTCCATCGTCGCCCGGCTGTGGTGGCCCATGAGGTCGAACCGGAACCCGTCGACCTTGTAGTCGCGCGCCCAGGTGACGACGGAGTCGACGATCAGCTTCTCCATCATCGCGTGCTCCGACGCCGTGTTCGCGCAGCAGGTGGACGTCTCGACGGTGCCGGTGGCGGAGAGCCGCTGGTAGTAGCCGGGCACGATCCGGTCCAGCACCGACTGGTCGTCCTGGCCGGCGGCGTGGGTGTGGTTGTAGACGACGTCCATGACGACCCGCAGCCCGGCGCCGTTGAGCGCTGCCACCATCTCGCGGAACTCCCGCGTCCGGCCGGGGCCGTCCGGGTTCGTCGCGTAGGAGCCCTCCGGGACGGTGTAGTGCAGGGGGTCGTAGCCCCAGTTGAACCCGTCCTGCCCGGCGACCGCCGCGGTGCACGCCTGCTGTGCCTCGCCCGCGGGGTCCGCCTCTGTCAGCGCTTCGAGATCGCAGTCGGGGGTGGCCTGTGCGGCGCGGTCCTCCGGCACCGTAGCGATGTCGAACACCGGCAGCAGGTGGACGGTGTTGAGCCCGGCGTCGGCGAGCGCGGACAGGTGCCGCATCCCGGCCCCGTCGGCGTCAGCGAAGGCCAGGTACGTGCCGCGGTGCGCCTCCGGCACGGACTCGTCGCCGATGGAGAAGTCGCGGACGTGCAGCTCGTAGATGGTGGAGTCCTCCGGCTGCGCCAGCTCCGGCTTGACGAGACCGGCCCACGCCGGCGGCGCCAGCGCGGGGTCGTCCAGGTCCACGACCAGCGACCGCTGCGAGTTCGTCGTCAGCGCCATGCTGTACGGATCGGTGACGACGTTGGTCTCGACGGCGCCGGTCTCCGGCACGTACACCTGCACGGCGAACGCGTACGCAGCGCCGGCCCAGCGCGGGTTTCCGCGGGCGGTCCAGACGCCGTCGCCGTCGCGGCGCATCGGCACCGTCTGCTCGGTGCTCGACCCGGGCGGCGTGAGCAGCAGGTCGACCTGCTTCGCCGTCGGCGCCCAGACCGCGATGTCCGGGCGGCGGCCGTGCCAGACGACGCCCAGCTCACGGTCCGCGGCGCGCACGTGGACGTCGTCCAGGACGCCGGGCAGCTGGACCCCGGTGGCGTCGACCAGCCGGCCGAGGTCGTCGTACGCGGCGACGGCGAGCTGCCCGGTGAGCAGCTCCTCGACGTCCTTCGTGGCGGCCAGAATGAGCGCGTCGTACCCGGCCAGGTGCGGGTACTGCTCCCGAATCTCCTCCGGCAGCTCACCCAGGGTGAGCGGGTACGACGTCCCGCCGGTGACGGCCTCGGCGTCCAGCCCGAGGCCGCCCGACGGCGCCGCGTGCAGCCGGAAGCTCCAGTCCGCCGCGGCCGCCGGCAGGTCCCAGGCCAGCAGCCCACGCTCCAGCCAGTGCGCCTTCTGCTGGGTGAGGTCGGCCTGCGACTCCGCGGCCGACGCCGTCACCGTCAGCACGTGGGTGGCGACGTCATAGCTCAACGTGGCGCGGGCGCCGGCCGGCACGGTGAAAGCGATGTTGGACCCGTCCGGCGCACCACCCGCGCCGTAGTTCTCGTCCCAGCTCAGCCCGTGCGTCACCTTCGCCTCGTACGTCCCGGCGGCGATGCCCGTCGTCGAGAGTGTGTAGATGCCGTCGCCGTCGGGATCCTTCAACCACGATCGCATGCAGGCCGGGTCCCAGTCGCCCGGGCAGCCCAGCTCGGACTGGAACGACCCCGGCACGGTGACGATCGGGTCCTGCGCGTCGCTGGTGATCCAGTGCGTGGCATGGTCGTAGTAGAACGTGACGTCGCCGGCCGCGGGCAGCGGCAGTGGGATGTTCGGGCCGTCGCGGCGGGCGCCCAGGCCATAGTTCTCCGCCCACGAGCCGTCGATCGCGACCTTGTACTCGAAGTCACCCGCGGGCAGTGCGAACGTGCCCTTCCAGACGTCGTCGTTCGCGTCCAGCGTCAGGCCGGCCTGCACGCACGCCGGGTCCCAGTCGCCGCCGCAGCCCATCTCGGTGTTCAGGCTGCCGGGGACGGTGACCCGGTCCGGCTGCTCGACCGGCCCGCCGCCGCCCGGCTCCTCGCCCTCGTCCTGCGGCTCGCCCACCACGCCGTACGTCGAGGTCACCGAGAGGTTGCCGGAATGGTCCTTCAGCACCGCGCGGTACTCCACCAGCGTCCCGTGCGCGAGGTCCGTGACGTCGTGGAAGACGCGGTACGGGGCGTTGTCGTCGGTACCGAGCACCTGCCACGCGGACGTGCCGAGCGGCCGCCAGGCCAGCGTCACCTGGTTGAAGCCGCCGGCCGGCACGGAGACCCCGACCTCGGCGCGGCCGCCGACGGTCCCGCCGGCGCCGGGCGTGCGGAAGTGCAGCGCCGGCGCGTCCTTGGCCGCCTTCAGCGGCTTCGGCGCCCGCCAGACCGTCGCCGACAGCGGCGGCACGGTGACGGTGACGCGGCCGTCGGCGTCGGAGCGGAGGTCGGCGGCGCCGGCCGGCCAGACGCCCTTGAACGAGGTGCGGGCGTTGAACGTGTCGAAGCCGACCGTCTGCGGTTGCGTCGAGTTGTTGGTGGCGACGACGTACTCGACCTGCTCGTCGGCGTCGATGCGGCTGAACGCGTACACGCCGGCGTCGTCGCTGGCGTAGCGGTGGATCTGCGCGCCGTCGGCGAGCGCCGGGTGCTCGTCGCGCAGTGCGGACAGCTCGGCCAGGCGCCGGTAGATCGGGTGCTCCGAATCGAAGTTCTCCTCCGCCGTCGTGGCGTCGGTGCCGATGAGGTCGTCGTCGTTGTAGCTGGCGACCTGGCTCTCGAACATGTCCTGCCGGGCGTCCTTGTCGCCGCCGTCGCCGGTGAAGCCCTGCTCGTCGCCGTAGTAGACGACCGGCTGGCCGCGGGTCAGGTACATGAGGTCGTGCGCGAGCAGGGAGCGGTCCAGCTGCTCGTCCGGCGCTACCCCGGTGTCCTGGACGAACATCCCGATGCGGCCCATGTCGTGGTTGCCGAGGAAGGTCGGCAGCGAGTACGCGTTGGAGTCGGCGTCGGTGTAGTGGTCGTCGCCGGCGAACAGGTCACGCAGCTCCGTCGTCGGGCGGCCGGTCGCGAAGCCCTGCGCCCGGGCCTGGAAGCCGAAGTCGATGGTGGCCTGCAGCCCGCCCTCGGTCGTGTACCGCGACATCGCGGCCGGGTTCGCGTCGTACACCTCGCCGAACATGAAGAAGTCGTCGGCTCCGGAGTCGTGCGCGGCGTCGAGCACCTCGGGCGCGAACTTCTGCCAGAACTCCATGTTGACGTGCTTGACGGTGTCGATGCGGAACCCGTCGACGCCGAACGCGGCCCAGTACCGGTAGATGTCGATCATCCCGTCGCGGACGGCGGGCTGCTCGGTGAACAGGTCGTCCAACCCGACGAAGTCGCCGTACAGGTCGCCCTCGCTGCCGTCGAAGGCCGCGTTGCCGCGGTTGTGGTAGAGCGTCGGGTCGTTCAGCCAGGCCGGGACCTTGACCGTCGCATCCTCGGGCGTGCGGAAGAACGGCGTGTACGGGAACGAGGTCTCCGTGTCCAGCGGCGGGAACGTGTCGCCGGCGGCGTACTGGCTGTCGTCGAAGACGTTGCCGACGGCGTCGCGGTACGGGACGTCGCTCTTCGGGACGTACGTGTACTGCCCCTGCTCGTAGTCGATGACGTCGGCGGTGTGGTTGGTGATGATGTCGAAGAACACCTTGATGCCCCGTGCGTGCGCCTCGTCGATGAGCCGGCGCAGTTCGTCGTTGGTGCCCAGGTGCGGGTCGATCCGGGTGAAGTCGGTGATCCAGTAGCCGTGGTAGCCGGCGCTGACGTCGGCGCCGCTGCCCTGCACCGGGCGGTTCATGAACGACGGCGTCAGCCAGATCGCCGTCGTGCCGAGGTCCTCGATGTAGTCCAGCCGGCGCAGGATCCCGGCGAGGTCGCCGCCGTGGTAGAAGCCCTTGTCCGCGGGGTCGTGCCCATGGACCAGCCGCGGTTCCTCCGCCCCGGGCGGTACCCCGTGACCCCCGGTGTCGTTCGCCGGGTCGCCGTTGTCGAACCGGTCGGCCATGACGAAGTAGAACCGCTCATCGGTGAGCCCGGCGCGCAGGCTGTCGCCGGCCAGCTGTTCGTCCTCCTCGGTGAGGCCGGGCTGCGGGTGCGTCGGCGCGACGGCGATCCGGTGCGACGCGTGGTCGTAGGAGAACGTCACCTCGGCGTCGGCCTCGAGGACCAGCGGGAGGTTCGGGCCGTTCGCGACGCCGCCCGCGCCATAGTTCTCGTCCCAGCCGCCGTTCAGCGCGACCTTGAACTCGTAGCTGCCCGGCTCGAGGGTGACGGCGCTCTCGTAGGTCCCCGTGCTCGTGCGGGTCAGCTCGGTGGCGTCGCAGGCGGGGTCCCAGTCACCGGCACATCCCAGTTCGCTCTGCAGACTGCCCACCAGCGTGACGGTGTCGGGCTGCGGCGTGTGGTCGGCGACGGCGGGAGTGGCGGCCGTCGCTGCGGTGGCGGCGACGAGCCCCAGGGAGGCCGTCAGAACGAGGAGGCGGCGGGCGGTCGGCAGGGTCGGCATCGAGCACTCCCGGGGCGGACGGCGGTGTCACGGTGTCCGAGACGCTAGCCACCCCCGGCGACCGTTGCAAGACTTGCAGCAAGCTTTCAAGGCCGGGGTTCGACGCGTGCCTTGTGGTGACGTATGGAATGATCCGGTGTCATGACACCCGCTCGCGTCGTCGTGTCCACTCTCGCCGCGGCGGGATTGGTGCTGGCCGCTGCCGCGTGCTCTGGTGAGTCCGAGGAGCCCACCGGCCTCGAGACGTCTGCCGCGACGGCCGCGCCCACGACCACTGAAGACCCCGACGCCGCCGCCGTCGCCGAGATCGAGGCGCAGTACCAGCGCTACTGGGACATTGTCATCGCGTCCGAGAACGAGCTCGACGAGTCCTACGAAGAGCTCAAGACCGTGGCGACGGAGCTGATCGCCCAGACTCAGGTGGCCGACGTCCGCGGCCTGGTCGACACCGGCGTCACCCGCGACGGCGCGCCGGTCCTCGGCCCGCCGCAGGTCACCGTCGACGGCGACACCGCCCGGGTCGAGAGCTGCGTCGACGAGGACGGCTGGAACGTGTACCAGAACGGCGAGCCGCTGGAGCGCGAGCTGCTGGGCCCGCGGCCCCGGGTCTTCGACCTCGAGCGGGTCGACGGGCAATGGTTGGTCAGCGAACGAGTGGATCAGAGCGAGGCGACCATCACATGCTGAGGCGAACGATCACGTCGCTGCGGCTGCTGCTGGCCACGGCGGTGGCCGCCACCGGCCTGCTGGTCATGCTGCCCACCGCGTCGGCCGAGTGCGAGCTGGTGTGGTCGGAGCTGCCGAACGGCGAGATGGGCTGGGTCGAGGAGTGCAGCGACTCCGGCGGCGACGACGGCGAGGACACCGGTGGCGACAACGGTGACGGCGGCGAGCAGGAGCCCACGTGCGACCTGAGCCAGGTCGAGGGCGAGGGCCCGCCCACCGCGGTGCAGTGGTGCATGGGCACCGAGGCCTGCTGGGGCAACATCCCCTCGCTGAACCCGCCGGAGGACTGGGAGCAGCTGGCCGGCGAGCCGTCGCCGGGCGAGGGCTACATCGTCACGTTCGTGGTCTGCTACCCGAGCAACCCCGGCGGCACCTGGCAGTGGATCCTCCCGCCGGAGGAGCAGGGCCCGAGCCTGTGGGACCTCGCCTGGCAGGCGTTCGGCAACATCGCCACGCCCGACTTCACGCTGGCGTTCTCGCCGCCGGACCGGTCCTTCGTCAACCTCGACACCTGGTACTGGGCCGAGGGCCCGAGCGACGGCGAGATCATCGGCGAGTCCACGGGCGCGGTCAACGCCATCGCGACGCCCGACCGCATCGAGGTCGACCCCGGCGACGGCAGCGGCGTGCTGCAGTGCCCGTTCACCGTGGCAGAGAGCGACGCCTGCAGCCACGTCTACGCCGAGGCGTCCGTCGACCATCCCGACGGCTACCCGGCCCGCATGCGGCTGGTCTACGACATCTCGTTCACCAACAACGGCGATCCGCTGGAGCTGGATGGACTACCCACCACGCTGGAGAGCCCCTGGGTGGACGGCCCGCTCCCGGTCGCCGAGGCCCAGTCGATCGTCGTCGAGTGAGCCCCGCCGCCGGTCCCCGTCACGCGGCGCCGGAAGTGCACGCGACCGGTTCTCACCGACCGAGGTGGGGGCGCCTTGCATGTCAGCGCGATGAGCCATGGGCAGGGCAGCACAAAGGGTTGATGATCACGGAGAAACGCGGGTTCCGGGACGCTGGGAACGCCCCGACCCGTGGAACCGGGACCACGCCAGTGCACCTGGAGGTGTGCCCAGACTCGCCCCGCCCCCTGCATAGCGCCCTGGGCCGCCGTCGCCTCATGTTGATCATGGAGAAGGTCGAGTTTCCAGCGCCCCGGGACCCGACCTTCTCCATGATCAACAAGGATTTGGTGACGTGCGAGAAGCCCCCTGATCGCTCGGCTCGCCCGATCCTCGAGTCAGGCCGCTCGCCGTCGCGTCACGCGGCGGGAACGGGCACGGGCGGCGGCGGGCCGACGTAGCGGGCCGCCGGCCGGATGATCTTGCTGTCGGCGGCCTGCTCGAGGATGTTCGCCGTCCAGCCGACCACCCGGGCGACGGCGAACGTCGGGGTGAACATCGCGCGCGGCAGCCCGCACTGCTCCATGACGACGCCGGCGTAGAACTCGACGTTGGTGTGCAGCTCGCGGCCGGGCTTGAGCTCGGCCAGGATCGCCTCGACCTGCCGCTCCACCTCGACGGCGAACTCGACCAGCGGGCCACCGAAGCCGACCGCGATCTCGCGCAGCATCCGCGACCGCGGGTCCTCGGTGCGGTAGACCGGGTGGCCGAAGCCCATGATCCGGTCGCCGGCCAGCACCCGCTCGCGCACCCATGACTGGATCCGGTCCGGCGTCCCGATGGCGTCCAGTGTGTCCAGTGCCCGGCTCGGCGCGCCGCCGTGCAGTGGGCCGGACAGCGCCGCGATGCCGCCGACCAGGCAGGCGGCGACGTCGGCACCGGTCGACGCGATGACCCGGCCGGTGAACGTCGACGCGTTGAAGCCGTGGTCGATGGTCGAGATGAGGTACCGCTCGACGGCGCGGGCGTGCTCGGGCGCCGGCTCCCGGCCGGACAGCATGTAGAGGTAGTTGGCCGTGTGCCCGAGGTCGGCGCGCGGCTCGACCGGGTCCAGCCCCTGCCCGAGCCGGTACAGCGCCGCCAGCAGCGTCGGCACCACGGCGCCGGCCAGCAGCGCATCGTCGCGCCGCTCGTCGGCGGTGAGGTCGTAGACCGGACGGAACCCGGCGGCGGCGCCGGTCAGCGACAGCGCCGTACGCAGCCCGGCCATCGGCCCCGACGCCGCGCTCGCGCGGGCGATCGCAGGCAGCGCCGCCCGCACGTCGTCCGGCAGCGCCCGCAGCCCGGCGACCCGGCGGGCGAACGCCGCACCCTCCGCCGCGGACGGCAGCGCGCCGGCCAGCATCAGGTGCCAGACGTCCTCGAACGTCCGGGTCGTGGCCAGCTCGACGGCGGAGTACTCGCGGTAGTGGTAGAAGCCCTCGCTGCCACGGACGTCGCCGAGGACGGTCTCGGTGACGACGACCCCCGCCAGCCCGCGCGGCACCTGTGCAGTCATGATCCCTCCAGCCCAGCATGCTCAATGGTTGACGACCATCGTAGATATATTGATTTCGGTCAAGATCGGAGTCGAGGAGGCGGGACGATGGCTGACCAGCGGCGTCTCACGACGCGACAGGTCGCGGCCAGGCTCGGCGTCAAGCCCGAGACGGTGTACGCCTACGTGAGCCGTGGGCTGCTCGGCAGCCGCCGAGGCCCCGGCGGCCGGGCCAGCACGTTCGACCCCGACGAGGTGGAGCGGCTCGCCCACCGGCGCCGCGGCCGCCCCGGCGGCGGACCGGCCGCGGCCCGCGAGCAGGACGCCGCCGGCCCGGTGTACAGCGGCGTCACGCTGATCGAGGACGACCGCTACTACTACCGCGGCGTCGACCCGATCGAGCTGGCGCGGCGGGCCTCGTTCGAGGAGGTCGCCTGGTGGCTGTGGACCGCCGACCAGCGGCCGGGGCCGCCGTTCGCCGCCCCGCCCGACGGGCTGTCCGCGGCCCGGGCGGTCGGAGACGCGCTGCCGGCCCAGGCCGGACTGGTCGACCGGCTCCGGGTGGCCGCGGTCGCCGCGGCGGCGGCCGACCCGGTCCGGTTCGACCTGCGCCCCCGCACCGTGGCGGCGACGGCCCGCGGCCTCATCGCCACCTTCGTCGACGCACTCCCCCGCCGCGACGGCGCCCCGCCCAGCACCCAGTCCGGCGCCGTCGAGGGCTCGATCGCGGCCCGCCTGTGGCCGCGGCTGACCGCGCGCCCGGCCGACCCACACACCGTCACCGCCCTCGACACCGCGCTGGTCCTGCTCATCGACCACGGGCTGGCCGCGTCCACCGTCACCGCACGGGCGGCCGCGTCGGCGCGGGCGCATCCGTACGCCGTCGTCTCGGCGGCGCTGGGCGCCGTCGAAGGGCCGCTGCACGGCGCGGCGAGCGGGCTGGCGCACCGGATGCTCGCCGATGTGCTCGAGCGCGGCGCCGGGCCGGTCGTCGCCGAGCACCTGCGGGCCGGGCGGCGGCTGCCCGGACTGGGGCACCGGCTCTACCGGACCACCGACCCGCGGGCGCAGGTGCTGTTCGAGCGGCTCGCGGCGGTCCCCGAGGCCGCGCCCGTCCTGGCCGCCGCGCACGCCGTCACCGAGACCGCCGCGACCCACCTGCCACTGCCGGCGAACGTCGACCTCGCGCTCGCGACACTGTCCGTCGCGACGGAGATGCCGCCGGAGGCCGGTGAGACGATCTTCGCGGTGGCCCGGACCGCGGGCTGGATCGCGCACGCGCTCGAGGAGTACGAGGAGCGGGCGCTGCGGGTGCGGGTCACGGGGCGCTACGAGGGACCGCCACCGCCGGTCCCGCCGCCGTCACTGCGCTGACGGCTCCGGCGGGAGGTGCTCGACGGCCCAGGCGGAGATCTGGTCGAGCGCCGGCAGCAGCGCGCGGCCGCGCTCGGTGAGCTCGTAGGTGACGGAGACCGGCGGCCCCGCGTCGACCCGCCGGTGCACAAGCTGATGCCGCGTCAGCTCTGCCAGCCGGTCGGCGAGGACGGAGTCACTGAGCCCGTCGATTGCGCGGGACAGTTCGCGGAACCCGGCCGGGCCGAACCTCAGACTGCCCAGGACCAGCGCGTTCCAGCGCTTGCCGAGGATGACGAACGCCCGGGTGAGCGCTTCGTCGGCCCGCACACAGGTGTCCAGGTCGTGACTGGTGCGGACGTTCGCGGCCATAGGAGGAATACTAGCGCGAGCGATGTTGCTTCGAATTTCGAAGCTGCTACGAGACAGCTCGTAGCTTCGACTCTCCGAGGAGAATTCCGTGACCGAGACCCACGGCTCGCGCCCCTCCGTCGTCATCGTCGGCGGCGGGTTCGGCGGCATCAACGCCGCCAAGGCGCTCGACGAGGTGGCCGATGTGACCCTGGTCGACCCGTCCGACACGTTCCTGCACAACCTCGCGTCCTGGCGCGCGCTGGTCGAGCCGGAGTGGCTGGACCGCATCTTCCTGCCGTACGACCGGCTGCTCGCCCACGGCCGGTTCGTCCGCGACCGGGCCGTCGACGCCGACGGCACCGGCGTCACGCTGGCCTCCGGCGAACGGCTGGCCGCCGACTACGTCATCCTCGCGACCGGCTCCTCGTACCCCTTCCCGGCCAAGACCGACGAGCCCGACGTCGCCGTCGCGCGCGGACGGTTCCTGGAGGCGCACCACGCGCTTCGCGGGTCGGCCCGCGCTCTGGTGATCGGCGCGGGAGCGGCCGGCCTGGAGCTGGCCGGCGAGATCAAGACCGCCTACCCGGAGAAGGACGTCACGCTGGTCGACCTGGCCGACGACATCCTGCCCGGCCCGTACGACCAGGAGCTGCGCGAGGAGCTGCGCCGCCAGCTCGACAAGCTCGGCGTCCGCCTGGTCCTCGGCAGCCCGCTGCGGGCCCTGCCGGACGCCCCGGCCGCGACGGCGGCTCCGGTCACCGTCACCACGGAGGCCGGCGAGGAGCTGACCGCCGACATCTGGTTCCGCGCGTTCGGCGTCACCCCGGCGACGGGGTTCGTCACCGGCTCGCTGGCCGCGGCCCGCGACGCCCAGGGTTACCTGCGCGTCGACGACCAGCTGCGGGTCGTCGGGCACGAGAACGTGTATGCGATCGGCGACATCGCCGACGCCGACCGCAACATGGCGGCGACCGCCCGGCTGCAGGCGGAGCTCGTCGCGGCCAACCTGACCGCGCGGATCACGGACAACGGCGAGGTGGCCGACTACCAGAAGCTGCCGCCGCTGGTCGCCATCCCGCTCGGCCCCGAGGGCGGCGCCGGCCAGCTCCCCGGCGTCGACGGCGTTGCCGGACCCGAGGTGATCTCGCAGGTCAAGGGCAAGGCGATGCTCATGGAGGCATACGACGACCTGTTCAACGTCCAACCGGCCGCCTGACGCAATCGCTCCGGCCCGCCCGCCGCGGGCGGGCCGGAGCCTCGACGGGGTGCATGCATGTTGGTAGCATTGCATGCATGGAGACGAAGCCCATTCAGATCCGGGATGTTCCCGTCGACGCCCTCGACGTCATGCGCATGCGCGCCGCCGCCGAAGGGATGAGCCTCGCCGCATACCTCCGGCGCATGGTCATCGAGGCGGCCGCGCAACCCACCGTCGCCGAGGTGCTTGCACGTGCGGCCCAGCGCCCGGCCGCGGGGTTGACGATGGCTGACATCGTTGCGGCGACCCGCGCCGGGAGAGGTGAGTGAGCGCGCTCGTCGTCGACACCTCGCTGGTCCTCTACGCCTTGAGCGAGGCGCAGCATGACGACGTGCTGCGCAAGCGGTTGTCGGCCCCACGGGTCCTGCACGCGCCGCACCTCATCGACTTCGAGATCAGCAACGCTCTGCGCGGCCTCACACTGGGCGGCAAACTGACCGTGGCTCAGGCCGACGGCATCAGGGCCGACTTCGTCGAGTTGCGCATCGAGCGCTTCCCGGGCGCGATCTTGTCCGGACGAATGTGGGAGCTCCGCCACAACTACACCGCCTACGACGCCGCCTACATCGCGCTAGCCGAACTCCTCGCCTGTCCGCTGCTCACCGGCGACGCCAAGCTGCTGGGTGCCCACCACGCCGAGATCGAGCTCTATCCGACCCCGTAGCCGACCTTCACCGGGTGAGCGAATACGCCGTGACGTCCGTAGACGTGGTTCGAGGTGGGGTCGGCCAGGTCCGTGTAGCGATGCCACCGCTCGAACCGTCGTCGGCCGCGGTCGCGAAGGTGCCGCCGGACCTGTCACCGCGGACCCGGTCGACGGCTGTGAGCAGCACCGAGTGCAGCCGGCTCGCGCTCCCGCCAGGCGTGTGCCCGCTGCCGGAACTCGTCCCGCGTCGGCGGTGACGTCGACCCGCACCGTCAGCGCACCCGGGTGACGCGGCCCTCGTCCCAGACCGGCTCCGGTGACTCGTAGACCGAGCCGTTGGCGCCGAAGACCAGAAAGCGGTCGAAGTCGCGGGCGAACCAGCGGTCGTGGGTGACCGCGAGCACCGTCCCGTCGAAGGCCGCCAGCCCGTCCTGGAGGGCCTCGGCCGACACGAGGTCGAGGTTGTCGGTGGGCTCGTCGAGTAGCAGCAACGTGGCGCCGGACAGCTCCAGCAGCAGGATCTGCAGCCGCGCCTGCTGTCCGCCGGACAGCGACTCGAACCTCTGCTCGCCGGCGTGGGCGAGCTCGTAACGGTCCAGCGCCCGGCTGGCCTCCTCGCGGGGCATCCCGGCCCGGCGGCCGTCGCCGCGATGCAGGATCTCCAGCAGACTGCGGCCGATGAGCTCCGGGTGGTCGTGCGTCTGCGCGAACCAGCCGGGCCGCACCCGCGCGCCCAGCCGCGCGAGCCCCGTGTGTAGCACCGGCGCGATCGGCACGTCGTCGACGGGCTGGTGCTCGGGCTCCGGGTCGGACCCGCCGGCGGCCAGCAGCCGCAGGAAGTGCGACTTGCCGGAGCCGTTCGAACCGAGCACGGCGACCCGCTCGCCGTACCAGACCTCCAGGTCGAACGGCTTCATCAACCCGGTCATCTCCAGCGACTCACAGATGACGGCGCGCTTGCCGGTGCGCCCGCCGCGCAGCCGCATGCGGACGTTCTGCTCGCGCGGGATGGCCTGGGGCGGGCCGGCGTCCTCGAACTTCTGCAGCCGGGTCTGCGCGGCCTGGTACCGCGAGGCCAGGCCGTCGTTGTAGGCGGCCTTTTGCTTGTACATGAGCACCAGCGCCTTGAGCTTGGCGTGCTCCTCGTCCCAGCGCCGGCGCAGCTCCTCGAGCTTGGCGAACCGCTCGCGCCGTGCCTCGTGATAGCTGGCGAACCCACCTGGATGCACCCAGGCGGTGTTGCCGGCCGCGCCCAGCTCGACGGTGACGACGCGGGTGGCGGTGCGATCGAGCAGCTCGCGGTCGTGGCTGACATAGAGGACCGTCTTCGGCGACTCCACGATGCGGTCCTCGAGCCAGCGCTTGGCCGGGACGTCGAGGAAGTTGTCGGGCTCGTCCAGCAGCAGCACCTCGTCGGGACCACGCAGCAGCGCCTCGAGCACCAGCCGCTTCTGCTCGCCGCCGGACAGCGACGACACTTCGCGCCAGCGGCACCGCTCGAACGGGATGCCCAGCGCGGCCGTGGTGCACACGTCCCACAGCACCTCGGTCTCGTACCCGCCCGCGTCGGCCCACTCGCCCAGCGCGGCGGCGTACTTCATCTGGGTGGGCTCGTCGTCGCGGTCCATCATGGCCAGCTCGGCGGCGTCGACGGCGGCAGCGGCGGCCCGCACCCGCGGCGGCGCCACCGACAGCAGCAGGTCGCGGACGTCCTGCGCGCCGCGGGCCACGAACTGCCGCATGACGCCGACCCCGCCGCTGCGTGTCACCGCGCCGCCGTGCGGGGCGAGGTCGCCGGCGACGATGCGCAGCAGCGTCGTCTTGCCCGACCCGTTCGCACCGACCAGCGCGACCTTGGCGCCGTCGCCGACCCGGAACGAGATGTCGTCGAGCAGCACCCGCCCGTCGGGCAGCGTGAACGAGACGGCGTTGAGGTCGACGTGGCCCATGCGCTCAGTCTCGCCCGCGCCGGCCGCGCCGGTCGAGAGGTTTTCACCGGGTCAGAAGCCGGGCGGCTGCTCCCCCGCCATGACGGCGACCAGCACGTCAGGCGCGAGGTCCTCCTTGTGGACGTACGCCCGCGCGCCGCTGGTCCGGGCGTCCTGCGGCAGGTCCGACGCCGGGTACGTCGACATCAGCAGCACGACGGTGTCAGGCGCGGCCGCGACGAGCCGGCGCGTCGCCTCGAGGCCGGAGATGCCGGGCAGGTTGATGTCCATCAGGACGAGCCCGGGCCGCAGCGCCGCCGCCTGCGTGACCGCGTTTTCGCCGCTGGTGGCTTCGCCGGCCACCCGGAACCCGGGCGTGGCGCCGACCACGAACCGCGCGACGGACAGGTAGGTCTCCTGGTCGTCGACCACGAGGACGTCGACGACGGCGGGCGGAGCCTCGGCGTGGGGGGTGTGCGCACTACCGGCCATGCAACCAGCATCGCCCTCCCACGATCTCCGCGGCCACCCGGACACCACCAGTCCCGGAGGGGTGCCAGCACCCCCAGCCCGTCAGCGCAGCGAGGCGAGGTACAGCAGGACGGCGGTGACCCTGCGGTGCACGTCGGGCTCGGCGGTGAGGCCGAGCTTGGCGAACAGCGCGTTGATGTGTTTCTCGACGGCGCGTTCGGTCAGCACCAGGGCTGCGGCCACCCCGGCGTTGCTCTTGCCCTGCGCGATCTGCTCGAGCACCTCCAGCTCGCGCTTCGTCAGCCCGGCGAGCGGGTCGCCGGCCGGACGGGTGCCGGCGACCAGAACCTCGACGACGCGCGGGTCGACGACGCTGCCGCCGCGGGCCACCTCGCGGACCGCGGCGGCCAGCTGGTCGGGCTCGCTGACCCGCTCCTTGAGCAGGTAGGCGCGCCGCTGCGAGCCGCCGGAGAGCAGCTCCAGCGCGTACGCGGGCGCGGCGTACTGCGACAGCACGACGACGCCGGTCTCGGGCGCGGTCTGCCGCAGCCGGGTGGCGGCGCGGATGCCCTCGTCGCTGGACGTGGGCGGCATCCGGATGTCGGTGACGACGACGTCGGGCCGGTGTTCGTCGACGGCGGCGAGCAGGCCGTCGAGGTCGCCGGCCACGCCGACGACCTCGATGTCGGGGAACAGGCCGAGCACGCGCTGGACGCCCTCGCGCACCAGCAGGGCGTCGTCGGCGACGACGACGCGGACCCGGGTGCCTGTGGTCACGGGTGGGAGCGTACCGGTTGCGGCCACCGAGGACGGGGTCATACCGGCAGCGTCCCGTGCACGACGGTGCCCCGGCCCGGTCCGCTCTCGACGGTCAGCCGGCCACCGAGCGCGCCGAGGCGGTCGCGCATGTTCACGAACCCGTGGCTCTCGCCCGTGGCCGCGGGGTCGAAGCCGGCACCGTCGTCGCACACCTCGAACTCCAGCCCGCCGTCCGCCGCCTCTGCGACGCGCACCGTCACCGACGCCCCCACGCCCGCGTGCTTCCCGGCGTTCTGCATGGCCTCGAGGCAGCAGAAGTAGACGGCTGCCTCGGCGCCGGGCTCGAACCGGCGCTCGGTGGCGACGTCGACGGTGGTCGGGCGGGCGGCGCGCCCGGCGGCCGAGCGCAGCGCCTCGCCCAGCCCGTGCTCGCGCAGCAGCGGCGGGTAGATGCCGTGCGCCAGGTCGCGAAGCTCGGTCAGCGTCTCATGCACGTCGGTGCGCAGCTCGTCCAGCAGCACGGCGGTGCCTCCGGACGCCAGCCGGCGGGCCAGGCCCAGCTTCACCTCCAGCGCCACCAGGCGCTGCTGCGCGCCGTCGTGCAGGTTGCGCTCGATCTCCCGGCGCGACGCGTCGGCCGCGGAGACGATGCGCGCACGCGACTCGCGCACCTCGACCAGCTGCAGCGCGACGGCGGCCCGCAGCCCGGCGTTGTCCAGCTCGGGGCGGGCCGCGGCGACGACGGCGTGCAGCAGCTCCCGCGGCGTGCCGGGCGCTCCGCCGATGCTGGCGATCGGCTGGTCCGGTCCGGACAGCCGGACGTCGTCGTCGCCCGCGACCGTTGGCCGCCCGTCGCCCGTGACCCACTCGCCGCGACCCTCCACCCAGTAGGCCACTCGCAGGTCCGGGTCGCCGAGCGCACGGCGGAGCACGTCGTCGATGGTCACGTCCGGCGCCGGGTCGTGGACGTGCTCGCGGACCATGCGCACGGCCTCGAACCGGCGCCGGTTGAATCGGCGGTCGACGGCGTCCTGCAGCCGGCGGCGCGCCGCACCGGCCACGCTCACCGCGGCGAGGGTGGCGACGACGGCGGACAGCTGCGACTCGCCCACCGCGGCTCCGGCGGCGACCACCACGACGACGTAGACGGCGGCCAGGACGGCGCTGAGCAGCGCGTATGTCAGTGCGCGGCTGAGGATCCGGTCGACGTCGAACAGGTGGTACCGCGTGATCGCCAGCCCCGTCGCCACCGGCAGCAGGATGAGGAAGAGCCCACCGACCACGTCGAGGACGGCCTGGTAGTCCAGGTAGGACGTCACGAACGCCGCCGCCACCAGCACCGGGATCAGCACAGCGGCCGGCGCCAGCCAGAGCAGCTGCCGGCGCTCCCGGCCGGCGGCCCGGCGGAAGCGCACCAGCAGCGACAGCGCACCGACCAGCACGCCGAGACCGGTGGCGATCCCCGCGGCGACACGGACCGCGTCGAGCTCGTCAGCCACGCCGGTCAGCGGCACCGGGGTCTCGATCTCGGCCAGGGGCGGGTCGAGGTTCGCCTTCGTGACGAACGCGGAGCCGATGGCGACCACTCCGCTGATCACCGTCGCCCACGCCAGCCGGCCCCACGCCGGCGAGAGCGGCCGGCCGTCCGGCGTCAGGTGGAACACCAGCGCGATGGCGACGAACCACAGCAGGTACGCGGAGTCGGCCACCACTGCGACCACTGCCGCGAACGGCAGGCTTCCCGGCCGGGCGACCGCGCCATAGGCGGCATAGCCGGTCATGGCCGGGCCGACGGCCTGAAGCGCGCCAAGGAGGAGGAAGAGCCATCCGACCGGGTGCCGAGGCCGGCGGATCGTCAGGGCGGACCCGACCACCAGTGCGCTGAGCATCGCCAGGACGTACATGAAGCCTTCGGTCAGGCCCTGGGTCAGGTCCGGGCGGCCGGCGTCGCTCACCAGTTCGTCGGTGACCAGCACCAGCGCGATGCAGGCCAGCACCAGCAGCCACACCGTCGCGACGGCCGCGCCGATGAATCGGCGGGACGTGATCGGGTCCAGCCGCGGCCGAGTCAGCCGCCCGCTCATGGCCGGCCCGCCTCCGCGGCCCGTTCGCGCGGTGCCAGAGCGGCCGTCGGCAGCGTCCCTCGGACGGAGGCGCCCGCGCCGGGCGCGCTGTCGACCGTCAGCTCGCCGCCGAACGCGCCGAGGCGGTCGCGCATGTTGACGAAGCCGTGGCTCTCGCCGGTGGTCGTGGGGTCGAAGCCGGCGCCGTCATCTGCGACCTCGAACTCCAGGCCGCCGGCCGCAGAGCCGTTCACCCGGACCGTCACCGACGCGCCCGGGCCGGCGTGCTTGGCGGCGTTCTGCATCGCTTCGAGGCAGCAGAAGTACACCGCCGCCTCGGCCTCCGGCGGATACCGCAGGTCGGTCGCCGGCTCCACGCGGGTGGGCACGGCGGCCCGGTTCGCGGCATTGCGCAGCGCCTCGCCGAGGCCGTGCTCGCGCAGCAGCGGCGGGTAGATGCCGTGCGCCAGCTCGCGCAGTTCCGTCAGCGTCTCCTGGACGTCGGTGCGCAGCTCGTCCAGCAGGGCCGCCGCGTCGCCGGTCGCCAGCCTGCGGGCCAGCCCGAGCTTCACCGCAAGCGCGACGAGCCGCTGCTGCGCGCCGTCGTGCAGGTTCCGCTCGATCTGCCGCCGCGACGCGTCGGCCGCGGAGACGATGCGGGCCCGCGACGCCTGCAGCTCGGCGTTGCGGCGGCGCAGCTCCTCCAGCGAGGCCTGCAGCGCGGAGTCGAGACGGACGTTGTGCAGCGCCAGGCCGACCTGCCGGGCGAGGTCGGTCAGCACGCGGTCATCGTCGTCGCTGAACGGACGGTCTTCCGTGGAGCGCACCACCACGAGCAGCCCGAGCAGCCGGCCCAGGTGCGTCACCGACGCGACCCGTACCGACCGCCGTCCCGGCTCGCCGGCGCCGGCCAGAACCGACGGCAACCACATCGCCGCCCACGCGTTGCCGGAGACCCGCGCCCGGCTGACGGCGGCCAGCTCGGCCCCGGCGAGGGCCAGCCGGCCGCGGCCGCGCTCCGGCACCGAGACCGTCCGTTCCAGTACGCCGTCCTCGCCTGTCCACACCTCCGCGCCGAGCGGTCCGAGGGTCGAGCGGAGCGTCTCGGCCAGCTGCAGCAGCAGCTCGTCCATCGGGACGGCGCGGGTCATCCGCGACCCGAACGTCTCCAGCGCCGAGGACGCCGGCCGCTGCGGCCGGCCGGCCCACTGCTCGGCCAGCTCGCGCAGCCGGACGCGCACCGGCTCGGCCAGCAGGACCGCCGTCAGCGCGGCCAGCATCGAGAACGCCAACACGCCCTGCCCGTCCTCGTCGACCTCGCTGCCCAGCCCGATCACCACGACCAGGTAGACGGCCAGCACCGTGAGCACCAGCCCGCAGAACACGAACGACGGGCCGGCGACGGCGCCCGCGCGGCGACGCAGCCGGGGCACGGCGGCCGCCGTCACGGCGACCGGGACCGCGGCCAGCCCGAGCAGCGCCCACGGCAGCAGCTCCCCCGGCACGTCGATCAGCGTGCGCAGCGCCCACACCGTGAGGGCGACAGTGCCCGCGACCAGGGACGCCCATCCGGCCCACAGCGCCACGTCGCGCCGGTTCCGAGCCCGGGCCGCGGCGAGTGTCGCGTTCATGCCGGCCACCTCCTCATTCCGCTCTCAAGGCCTGCCAAACGGGGAACGACCCCGCCCGCCGGGCCGGCCACACTGCCAGCGCGACGGCGGCCAGCAGCGCCACGGGGACCACGACGACCAGCGCCGGCAGCACCGGTGGCGGCACGTAGTGCGTCACCGTCGCGTCGGTGACGTAGCGCCACAGCCAGCGGCCGGCCGCGACGCCGAGCGGCGCGCCGATCGCCAGCCCGGCCAGCACGATGACCACCGCCTGGGTGACGACCGCGGCACGGCACTGCCGGCCGGTCAGCCCGGCGGCGCGCAGCACAGCGAGGTCGTGCCGCCGCCGGCGGACCGCCACGGCCAGCGCGTGCCCGACGGCGGCCAGGGCGAGCACGGCGAGGAACACTGAAAGGTAGAGCGGGATCGCGCGTATCACGCGTAGCTCCACCGAGTGGTCGCGCTGCAGCGCCGGCGTCACCGCCTGGTCCGCTGCGACCGTCGACACGGCCCGGTCCAGCCGCTCGGCCACGGCCGCCGGGTCGGCGCCGTCGCGCAGCGCGATGTGGGCGACGTGGAAGGCGGGGGCGTCGAACAGCGCGTCGAACCCGGCCGCGCTGACCCAGGCACCGTCGACGTTGTAGTTCTCCGGCCCCTCCGGCAGGAAGGCAAGCCCGGTGACCGTGAATCGATGTGACGCCCGGGTCCCGGTCAGCTCGACAGTGTCACCCACGCGGACCGACAGCAGCTCGGCCACGTACGGGCCCAGCGCGACCTCGTCGGCGGCGGCCGGCATCCGCCCCTCGTCCACGATGACCGGCAGCGGCGTGGCCACCGGCTGGAAGGAGTAGACCATCGGGTTGGTCGCGCCGGCCTGCGCCACCGCCGACCGGCTGTCGTTGACGGCGGCGACCTCCGGGTCGGCCGCGAGCAACGACAGGACCCGCGCGGCCGTGCCGTCGCCGGCGGCGTCCAGCGGAGCCTCCAGCGCGTGCACCTGGCCGTACCGGGCGGGGGTGGTCTGGGCGTCGTTGACGCCGGCCGCCAGGGTGAGTGCGGCCACCGTGCCCGCGACCCCGGCGACGGCGCCGGTCAGCGCCGGCCGGACGGGCACGGCCCGCCGGCCGCGTCCCGGCTCCAGTGCCAGCCGCGTGCCGAGCACCACGGCCAGCGACGGCATGGTGCGGTTGACCGCGTCCGCGACCGGCGAGCGGCGTGGCGAGCCGGCCACCCGGTCCGCTCGCAACGTGGCGACGGCTGCGAGCGCCGCACCCGCCGCCACCGAGGCCACCACGGCGCACCACCCGCCAGCGAGCACCGGCCAGTCCGCTTCGATGCCGGGCGTCGGCTCGCGGTGCGCCGCCGTCCCGACCGGGAACCACGCCGACGCGAGCACGGCCGCGCCGGCTCCGGCCGTGACCCCGGCCACGCCGGCGAGCACCGGGCCCGTCGCCGCCGCTGCCACCTGCTGCCGCGGCGTGAGCCCCAGCGCGCCGAGCACCCGCAGCTCGGTCACGGACGCCGCGGCGTAGCGGGCGATCGCCTGGCCCACCAGGAACACGGCGGCGGCCGTGGCGGCGACGGCGAAGCCGTTGACGGCCGTCGTCTCGATGTCGATGATTCCCTGGACGAAGACGGACGCCGCGGCATGGTTCCACATCGTGAGGTCGGTCCGGCCGGTGTACTCGGCCAGCGCGTCCTTGAAGGCCGCGTAGCCGCTGCCGCCGTCGTCCAGCCGGACCAGCCCTCTCGTGTCGCCCGGATCGCGCAGCAGGTTCGGCGCGTACGCCGTGAAGAAGGCGGCCGCGGGGACCAGCCAGCCCGGCGCGCCCTCCGTATCGGTGAGCAGCGCCGAGCGCACCACACCGACGATGCGGATCCGCACCGATGGCCCGTCCGCCGGTGGGAGGCCGGCCCCGTCCGCCGAGCTACCGCCACGCCAGTCGACTATCGCGGCGGCCAGCGTTTCGGGTCGGTAGAGGCGCACCGTGACGGTGTCGCCGACGCCGCGGCCGTACGTCCGGACGAACCGCGGCGTCACGATCGCCTCGTCGAGCCGCCCAGGGTCGGCGAGCCGGCCCTCGAAGACCACCGGGCGTTCCACCGTCCTCAGGACGTCCAGGTCGGCCGGTACTGGACCCTCCACCGGCACGCCGTCCAGCTCGTAACTGGCGAACGCCACCTCGCCGACGGCCGCGACGCCCGGCAGCGCGCGGACCGCGTCCCAGTCGAACCCCGGGTCGCCGGGCAACACCTCCGCCGTGGCCGGCAGCGTGCTGTGCTCCAGACGCTCGACGGCGCTCTCGCCGCGCCGGGCGCCGGCCACCGCCGTCAGCACGGCCGCGGTCGCGAACGCCACCAGCAGCGCCAGCACCAGCAGTGAACGCCACCGCCGCCGCAACTCCAGCCGCAGCCACGCCCCCGTCATCACTCAGCCCTCAGGACGGAACCGACCCGCATCGACGCGGCCCGGTGCGACGGCCACGCCGCCAGCAGGTTCGCCGCCACCAGCGCCGCCGGCACGACCAGCGCGAGCGCGGTGGCGGCCACCGGCGGCACGTAGAACAGCGGCGTGGTCTCGGCGACGTACCGCCACACCACGCGCCCGAGCGCGACGCCCAGCGGGACGCCGGCCACCAGACCGGCCAGGGCCAGGACCGACGCCTGCGTCGCCACGACGGCCCGTGATTGCGGCCGGGTCATCCCGACGGCCCGCAGCACGGCCATCTCGTGCCGGCGCCGCCGCACCGCGGTCGCCAGCGCGTGCCCGACGGCGCCCAGCGCGAGCACCGCGAGGAAAGCGGCGAGGATGACCGGCAGCTCACGTATGGACGCCAGCTCGGCCACCGGCGACGGCGGCTCCACCGGCTCCGGCGCGACGTTCTCGCCGCCCGGTACCGTGGCCGCCGCCTCGGCGAGCTCCTGACCGATGTCGTCGAGCGTCACCCCGGGTTCCAGGTCGACGAAGCCGGCGTGGAAGCGGAAGCCGTCGAACAGCCCGTCGTAGGTCGCCGCCGTGACGAGTCCGCCGTCGGTGTAGCGGTTGTGCGAAAGCTCCGGCATCAGCCCGACGCCGACCACGGTCAGGCCGTCCTGGCCCGCGGTCCCCGTGAGCTCGATCGTGTCGCCGACGCCGGCGTCGAGCTGACGTGCGGAGTCCGGGCCGAGCATGATCTCGCCGGCCGCCTCCGGCCGCCGGCCCTCGGTGACGACGACGTCCAGAGGCTCGCCGACAGGGTCGGAGGTGAGGACGGCGAGCGGCCGGGCGCCGGTCTCGGCCACGGCGGATCGGGTGTCGTTGACGCCACGAACCCCGTCGACGCCGGCCACCGCCGTGAACAGCTCCCGCGCTGCCGGCAGGACGTCCTCGCCGTCCTGGCCGTCGAGGCCGACGTACAGGGTGAGGTCGTGGACGACGCCGAGCCGCTCCGGATGGGCGGCGACGTCGTCGACGCCGTCGGAGAACGTGAACGCCGCGATGACGCCGAGCACGCCGAACACCGCGCCGGCCAGCGCCGGCCGTACCGGCAGGGCGCGCCGGCCGCGGCCGGGCTCCAGCGCGAACCGGGCGCCTACGACCGCGGCGACCGGCAGCCCGGCCCGCGCCGCGGCGGTGGCGACGACGGATCGGCGGCCCGGAGCGGCGCTGTCGGCGGCGCGCAACGCCGCCGCGGCGGACAGGACGGCGCCCAGCGTCACCAGCGCCGGGGTGAGGACCAGCCCGGCACCGAGCACGACCGAGTCGGCGTCGAACCCGGGATCCGGCTCGGCCGGTGCCGCCGCGCCGATGGGGAACCAGCGCGACGCCACGACGGCGCCGGCGACCGCGAGCAGCGCACCGGCGGTCGCGGCCAGCGCGGGACCGGTCACCGCGACGCGCAGCGCCTGGCCAGGGGTCAGCCCGAGCGCCTGGAGCACCCGCAGGTCGTTCACCGTCGCGGCGGTGTTCCGGGCCACCGCCTGGCCCACCAGGACCACCGCCGCGGCGGCCGCGACCAGGGCGAACACCCGCAACCCGGCCGCCTCGAACGCGGTGAGGTCGCGCTGGCGGGCGTGGATGACCTCGCCCAGGTCCCAGACGTCGATGTCGGACCGGCCGGTGGCGGCGGCGAGCTCGCCGGCGAACCGCTCGGTCGCTCCCGGTCCGGGCGCCAGCCGCACCAGCGCGTTGCTGCGGGCGGTGTTCTGGGCGCCGTAGAAGCTCTCCGGGTACGCGGCCAGCACGGCCGGCGACAGCACCACTCCGCCCGCGCCGTCGGGAGCATCGCTGAACCACGGCGAGCGGACCACGCCGACGATCGTCACGTCCAGCCGCGGCCCGGTCGCCACTTCGGGCTCGGCCTGCTCGAGGTGGTAGAGGTCGACGGCCTCCGGCGAGAGCAGCCGCACATCGATGGAGTCGCCGACGCCGCTGCCCTGGGCGTCCGGCCAGGCCGCGGTGACGACCGCCTCGTCGAGGCGATCGGGATCGGGCAGCCGGCCGTCGAGCACGACCGGCCGCTCGATGTCGCGCAACGCGGCCTCGTCCATGACCCATGTGTCCGGGTCGCCGGTGGAGCCGGCGACCTCGACCTGTCCGAGCGGCCACACCGCCAGCGCCTCGACCGAGGGCAGCCGGCGCACCGGGTCCCAGTCGAAGCCGGCGCTGTTCGGCAGCACCACGGCCGTCGCCGGCAGCGTCCGTTGCACCAGGCGGTCGACGGCGGTCTCCCCGCGGCGGGCGCCCGCGAGCGCCGTCATCACGGTCGCCGCGGCCACGGCCACCAGCAGCGCCAGCACCAGCAGCGAGCGCCACCGCCGGCGCAGGTCCACCCGCAGCCACGCCGCCGTCATCACTCGGCCCTCAGCACGTGTCCGACCCGCATGGTGGCCGCACGCCGCGACGGCCAGAGTGCGAGCAGCCCGGCCGTGAGCAGCGAGAGCAGCGCCACGAGGGCCACCTCACGCCACACCGCCGGCGGCAGGTAGTGCGCTTGCATGGCGTGCGCGACCGAACGCCAGACGGTGCGTCCCAGGGCGATGCCGAGCGGAACGCCGAAGGCCAGCCCGACGAGCGCCAGGACGACTGACTGCGTCGTCACCGCGACCCGGGACTGCCTGGGCGTCATGCCCAGCGCGCGCAGCACCGCCACTTCCCGCCGACGGCGCCGGACCGCCGTCACCACCGCGTGGCCGACGGCTCCGGCGGCCAGCGCAGCCACGAAACCGCCGAGGGCGATGGGTACCGAACGCATGAGCCGCAGCTCCGCGGGGCTGTCGAACTCGAATGGACGGACTCCGTAGGACTGGTCAGGGGCCGCCTCGGCCAGCCGAGGAATGATCGTCTCCGGCTCGACGCCGGGCTCCAGGCCGATCTCGGCGTACTCGTACAGGAACGCGCCATCGAACAGGGCCTCGTATGCCGCGGCCGAGACGAGCGCCGCCCGCCCGAATCCGGGACCGAGGACGCCGATGCCGACGACGGTCAGGTCGGCCTCGCCCGCGGTCCCGGCGAGCGGGAGGGCGTCGCCCATGCGCAGGCTCAAGGCATCGGCCGCGCTGCGCGAGATCAGGACCTCGTCCGCGCCGGCCGGCATGCGGCCGGCGGCGACGAGGTATCCCAACGGCTCACCGACCGGGCTGAACGAGAGCACGGTGAGCTGGGCACCGCCGGCCTCGCCCAGCTGGCCGCGGATGCCGTTGACCCCGCGGACGCCCGGCACCTCGGCGAGCGCCGGGAACACGTCGTCCGCCGGCGCGAAGGCGCCGCGGTCGAAGCCGACCCAAGCCTCCACCTGGTGGACGACGCCGAACCGGGCCGGGTTCTCCGCCGCATCCCGGGCGGCTGCGGCGAACGTCAGCGCCGCCAGCACGCCGGTCACCCCGACCACGGCCCCGACGAGCGCCGGCCGGACCGGGCCGGCGGTCCTCGCCGTGCCGGGCTCCAGAGCGAACCGGGTGCCCAGGACCAGCGCCATCGGCAGCCCCGCACGCGAGGCGGCGCGGGTGACGCCGGAGGTGCGCGTCCGCGCCGGACGCCGCGCCGACCATCCCGCCGCGACCACACCAGCCGCCGCGATGGTGACCAGCAGCGGGAACCCGAGCAGTCCGGGGAGCAGCACCACCGCGTCGACGTCGAACCCCGGCGCCGGCTCGTGGAACAAGGCGGAGCCGACCGGGAACCATCGCGATGCCACCACGGCGCCGGCGACGCCGAGCACGGTCCCCGCCGCCGCCGCGATCGCCGGGCCGGCCGCCGCGGCGCGGGCGACTTGGCCGGGGGTCATGCCGACGGCCGAGAGCACGCGCAGGCCGGCTCGTGCCGCGATGACGTGACGGCTGATCGCCCCGCCGATCAGGAAGGCGGCGGCCACCGTCGCCGTGCCGGCGAGGACGTACAACGCGGTGGCTTCGAACCTGAGGGTGTCGCCGACGGCGCGGGCCGGGCCGGCCAGGTCGTGCACCGTGATGTCGGCCCGCCCGGTGACCCGTGCCAGGCCGGCCCGGAAGGCCGGAATCGCGTCCTCGCCGCCGGCCAGCCGGACCAGGGCGCTGACGGCCGCGAGGCCCCGCGTGCCGAGGAGGTTCGGCCGGTACGCCGCGTACAGGCCGGCCGAGGGCACCAGGACGCCGGGGCTGTCGAGCTCGTCGCCGAACAGCGGCGACCGGACGACACCGACGATCGTGGCGCTGACGACCGGGCCGGCCGCCGGCGCGCCGGAGTCCGGCTCCAGACCGGCCTCGACCGCGGCCGCCTGCTGCGGGTACGTCAGCAGCCACACGTCGCCGCCCAGCAGGCCGATCCGCACGCCGCCCGGCACCTGCCCGGTGTCCACCTGCTCCGGCGAATAGAGCCCGAGCGCGACGGTGTCGCCGACACCCTTGTCATAGGTGCGGGTGAACGCCGGGGTCACCACCACCTGGTCGGCTCGGGCCGGGTCGGCCAACCGGCCCTCGAGTACGACCGGACGCTCCAGCGCGCGCATGGTGCCGGTGTCGGCCGGCGGCAGCATGAACGAGCCGGGTGCGGGCCGGCCGTCGATCTCATAGCCGGTGTGGGCGACCAGCCCAAGGGCCTCGACCTCGGGGAGCTCACGGACCGGCGTCCAGTCGAAGCCGGGCGTGACCGGCGCGACCAGCAGCGTGGCCGGCGCGGTGGCGTCCTGCAGCCGGTCCATGGCACTGGCGCCGCGTCTGGCGCCGGCCACCGCCGTCAGCACCGTCGCCGTCGCCAGAGCCACCAGCAACGCCAGTACGAGCAGCGAGCGCCAGCGGCGGCGGAGGTCCAGCCGCAGCCAGGCCGCGGTCATCATTCGGCCCTCAGCACGGAACCGACCCGCATCGACGCGGCCCGGTGCGACGGCCAGGCGGCCAGCAGGTTCGCGGCGACGAGCGCCAGCGGCACCACCAGGAGCAGCGCGAGCGCGGCGATCGGCGCGACGTAGAGCAGCGGCGTCGTCTCCGCGACGTAGCGCCACACAGTGCGGCCCAGCGCCAGGCCCAGCGGCACGCCGGCCGCCAGCCCGATCAGCGCCAGCAGGCTCGCCTGCGTCACCACGAGGCCGCGGGACTGCCAGCGGGTCATCCCGAGCGCCCGTAGCACCGCCACCTCGTGCCGGCGCCGGCGGACGGCGGTGGCCAGCGCGTGGCCAACGGCGCCGAGCGCCAGCACGGCCAGGAACCCGGCCAGGAGCACCGGCAGCGTGCGCACCTGCCGGATCTCCGCCAGCCGGCTGGGCTCCGGTGCCGGGTAGAGCATGTTCGCCGGGTCGAGCTCTGCCGGGTCCATCCCGGCCGCCTCGGCGGCGGCCGCGACGACCGGCGTCACGGCGGTGACGAGCCGGCCGGTCACCTCGGCCGGATCGCTTCCGGGCCGCAGCGCGACCATCACCATGTGGTACTTGAACGCCGGCGAGACCGGGCTGTCGGCGTCGAACAGCGTGTCGTAGCCGTCCGCAGTGACCCACCCGCCGGAGACATAGTTGTTGTGCGCGCCCTCCGGCACGAACGCCAGGCCGGTGACCGTCATCTCACGGACGCCGGCCGTGCCGGTGACGGACACGACGTCGCCCACCGACACGCCCATCGCCGCGGCGCTGTCCGGAGCCAGCGCCACCTCGGCTGGATCCTCCGGTGGCCGCCCCTCCGTCAGCACCGGCTGCAGGGGCGCGCCGACCGGGTCCAGCGTGAACAGGGTCACCGGCCGGTGGTCCAGCTCGGCCACCGCGACACGGGTGTCGTTCACGGCGACGACGTCCGGCTCGGCGGCCAGCACGCGCAGCACGTCGGGCGCCGGGACCATGTCCTCGCCCTCCAGGCCGAGGTAGCCCTCGATCTGATGCACCTGCCCGAAGCGCGACGGGTTCGCGACGGCGTCGTCGACACCGTCGGAGAACGTGAACGTCGCGACCACGCCCAGGACGCCCACGACCGCACCCACCAGTGCCGGCCGCACGGGGACGGCCTGCCGGCCGCGCCCCGGCTCGAGCGCGAACCGGGTGCCGACCACCACCGGCACCGGCGCGCCCAGCCGCCGCGCCACCGCGGCCAGCGCCGACGGCCGGCTGCGTGCCGACCGCGCAGACCGCAGCGCAAGCCGGGCCGCGGTGACGGCGCCCAGCGCCGCGAGCACGGACGTGAGCACGCCGACCACCAGGACGACTGGCAGGTCGACGTCGAACCCCGGCGCCGGCTCGAACAGCGCGGCCGTGCCGATCGGGAACCAGCGCGACGCCACGACGGACGCCGCGGCCCCGGCCATCGCCCCGGCGACGGCCGCGGCCACCGGTGCGGCGGCCGCGGCCAGGGCGGACTGTCCCACCGTCATACCGACCGCACGCAGCACCTGCAGGTCCGCGGCCGACGACGCCGCGTACCGAGCCACCGCCTGGCCGACAAGGAAGACCGCCGCCGCGCCCGCGGCGACGGCGAACACCGTCAGCGCCTCGGCCTCGAAGTCGGCCACGTCGGCTGCGTGCCGGCCCTCCCCGGCCAGGTCCATGAAGTCGATGTCGCTGCGCCCGCTGACCTCCTCCAGGCCGGCCTTGAACGCCGGGAGGTCCGCCTCGCCGCCGCGCAGCCGGACCAGCGCGTTGGCGATGCCCTGTCCCGAGGCGCCGAACAGGTTCGGCCCGTACCGCGCGGCCAGGCCTGGCGACGGGGACAGCCCGCCCTCGGCGTCGCCGAGCTTGTCACTGAACCACGGCGAGCGGATCACACCCACGATCCGGGCGTCGACGACCGGGCCGTCGGGCTCTGGCGGCGACATGGCGCCGCTGGCGAGAAGGTCCTGGGTCTCCGGAGCGAACAGCCGCAGCGTGACGCTGTCTCCGACGCCGAGGCCGCGGGTCTCCTCGAAGTTCGGGCTGATCGCGACCTCGTCGGCGCGAGTGGGATCCGGGAGCCGGCCCTCCAGTACCACGGGGCGCTCGATGGTGCGGAACACCTCGTCGTCGCCCGGTGGGAACGCCAGGGCGAAGGAGTCCGGCGGCACGCCGTCGACCACGTACGAGGCGGTGAGCACGAAGGTCGTCAGTGCCTCGACCTCGGGCAGCGCGCGGACGGCGTCCCAGTCGAAGCCCGGCTGGTTCGGCAGGACGGCGATGTCGGCCGGGAGCGTCCGGTCCATGAGCCGGTCGACGGCGGTGGCGCCGCGGCGGGCGCCGGCCAGCGCCGTCATGACGGTGCCGGCGGCCAGCGCCACCAGCAGCGCCATCACCAGCAGCGAGCGCCACCGGCGCCGGGTGTCCAGGAGCAGCCAGGCGCGGACAGCGGTCACGGAGCGCGCTCCTCCGCCACCGCTGTGGTGGCCGCCGGGCCGATCCGGACGCCGTCGTCGCCGTCGATGCGACCATCACGCATCCGCACCACGCGCGACGCGCCGGCGGCGACGTCGGCGGAGTGGGTGACCATGAGGATGGTCTGGCCGTCGCCGTGCAGCCGGCGGAACAGCTCCAGGATCTCCGCGCCGCCCTCGCTGTCCAGAGCGCCGGTCGGCTCGTCGGCCAGCAGCACGGCCGGCTCGTTGACCAGCGCGCGGGCGATCGCCAGCCGCTGCCGCTGCCCGCCGGAGAGCACCGACGGCAGCTGCTCGGTGCGGTCGCCGAGGCCCAGCAGGTCGAGCAGGTCGCGGGCGCGCGACTCGGCGGCCCGGCGGCGCAGCCCGCCCAGGATCGCCGGCAGCGCGATGTTGTCCAGCGCAGAGACGCCCTCGAGCAGGTTGAAGAACTGGAACACTATGCCCACGTGGTGCCGGCGGAACCGGGCCAGCCAGTTCTCGTCGCGGCCGCTCACCACGAGGTCGTCGACGACCACCTCGCCCTCGTCGGCCTGGTCGAGCCCGGCGAAGATGTTCAGCAGGGTCGACTTGCCACAGCCGGACGGTCCCATCAGCGCGACGAACTCGCCGCGGTCCACCCGCAGGTCGACGCCGCGCAGTGCACGGACGGGCGCCAGCTCCGCCTCGAACGTCCGGCGGACCCCCTGAGCCAGCAGTGCGGTCATCGGCTGTACTCCTTCACCTCGTCGTGCGCGGCCGCGGGCGCGACCACCCGGCACGCCGTCACGGCAGCGTCGCGGCCCTTGACCCGCACGGGGTCCAGCCGCTGGAACGTCCACGCCGGCGCGGCCCCCGCGGTGGCCTCGCTGGCCACCGTCGTGCCGGCCGGGCGGGCGAGGTCCTGCAGGCGTTGCGCCAGGTTCACGGTGTCGCCGACCAGCGTGTACTCCAGCCGCTCGTCGCTGCCGAGCAGCGCGGCGGCCACCTCGCCGGTGGACAGGCCGATGCCCATGCCGAACGGTTCCAGCCCCTCGGCCGCCCACTCGGCGTCGACGACGGCCTGCCGCCGGTGCATGTCGAGGGCGGCCCGCAGCGCCCGCTCGGCGTGGTCCGGCTGCGGGAACGGTGCTCCGAAGACCGCCATCACGGCGTCGCCCACATACTGCATCACGGTGCCCCCTTGGTCGAGGATGGCACCGTTCATGGCCCGGCGGTGGGCATTCAGCTGACGCGCCAGCGTCGACGGGTCGGACCGCTCGGCGATGCCGGAGTAGCCGCGCACGTCAGACATCAGCACGGTGACGATCAGCCGCTCGGTGCGCGCGACCGCGCCGGGGTCGTCGCGCAGCTTGTTCGCCAGCCCGGACGGCAGCAGCCGGGTGAGCGTCTCGCCCTGCTCCTCGCGCTCCAGGATCGCGGTGTGCAGCTTGCGCAGCCGCTCCAACGCCCCGCGCACGCCGGAGCTGGCGTCGCGGGCGAGATGCAGGAACAGCTCCTCGACGGCGTGGTCGACCGCTTCGGGCGTGCTCTGCAGTGTGGCGGCGATGGCCTTGACGGCCCGCCCCTCGGCCACCATGGTGAGCAGCCGTTCCTCGTCGGCGGACAGCCCGGCGCCACTCCGCGCCGGTGTCACGAGGGCCTGGACGATCTCAGGGTCGAGCATGGAACCCCCCGCCGCGACCTCGCGGACCGCCCGGGCGAGCCGGTCGCCGTCCGCCACCCGCTCCTTGAGCAGGTATGCGTACCCGGCCGCCCCCTGGGCCAGCAGTGCGACCGCGTACTCCGGGTCGTCGTACTGCGAGAGCACGACGATCCCCGTCCCGGGCAGGCGCTTGCGGACCTCCTTGGCCCCCTCGATCCCCTCGTCGGCGAACCGCGGCGGCATCCGGATGTCGGTGACGACGACCTGCGGCCGGTGCTCGTCGGCTCGAGCCACGAGGCTGTCGTAGTCCTCGGCCATCGCGACGACGTCGATGTCACCGGCGACGCGCAGCAACGCCCGAACGCCCTCGCGGACGAGCAGGTTGTCGTCTGCGAGGAGCACTGTGATGCGCGCGCCGGTCGAGGTCATGCGGATATGACACTCCTACCGGCGCATTTGCACCAGTGCTGCAGCCACCCGAATGCGCGGGGTGCCAGCATCCCCATCCGGGGCACATCACGACGTTTTCTGGAGCCTCACCGACGACTGCAATCGTGTCGAGGCTCGGGTGATCCTGGTGATGTACGCGATCGTTGATGATCACAGCTCACGGACCCCGGCCGCCGCCGCTACGTCATGCGGCCGGGACCGCCGAAGGTGGCCAGGCCGACGACCCAGCCGGTGAACAACCCGTAGGCAGCACCCGCCGCGGCCGCCTGGAACGCGCCCAGCGTCGACGGGTCGCTCATGAAGATCGCCGCCAGCAGACCGGCGCCGGCGCCGGCGAAGATGTACGCAGACCAGCCGGTGAGCAGCTGGGCGGCGCCACTGCGCTCTCGCGAGAGGCGCGGGCCCGTGAGCAGGGCCAGGAACACCGCGGTCAGGACGATCACGAGAATCGCGCGCAGTGCGATAGCGACGATGTCCCGGACCGGAAGGTCGGCGTCGAAGTCCCATGACGGCCAGGTGAGGAGGGTGAGGAACCAGTCGAGGGCACCTGTCCCGTTCGCGTTGTCACGGGCCCAGTCGCCATACGGCGGACTGCCGAACACGAGGACCAGAACGAGCGCCGCGATCACGCCGGCGGCGGTCGTCGCCCGATACCGCGTCAAGACTCCCATATCGGGAGGAATACCCCGCGCGATCACGGTCACACCGGGCGTGCCAGCACCCCTCCGGACCGGCCTGCCTGCACCCTGCCCCGCGCCTCGGGCGCTTCCTACCGTGGTGACCAGGCTCGACACGTCCGTCCGAGGGGGCACACCATGACCACCCGAATCGAGGCCACCGCCACCACGCTGTCGTGGATCCCGTCCGAGGCCGTCACGGGACTCACCAAGGCCGCCTTCGAGACCGGCTTCACCCACTACGACCCGCCGCCGCCCGACGTCGTCGGGGACCTCGACCAGCTGCGTGCCGACGACCGGTTCCGGTACGCGAACCTGCTGACCGGCTGGGCCGAGGTCGAGGACGGGCGGATCGTCCGGGCCGGCTACGGCGACGCGTCCGGCGTGCTGATGGGGTCGACGACGGTGCGCGTCGGCCGGCTGGGCGCCACGTTCGCCGCGGTCGCGCTGCCGGTGCTGCGCCACGAGCCGGAGTTCCGGCCCGACGGCAGCGTGCGGCTGACGCAGACCTGCGGCGGCCGGACCGCGCTGCCGGCACCGCGCGCCGTCCCGCACCCGCCGTACGTCAAGCTGCAGGCGCCGCTGGTGTGGACGACGCTCACTCTGACGCTGTACCCGGACGGCCGCTCCGAGCCGGGCCTGCCGGGCGCCAGCACGTTCCCGCGCCACTGGGTCTACGACGACGCCGGCGCGCTGGTGCTGAAGTCCGGCCTGACCGACTACTCGGCCTGGGCGGCGCACTCGTTCGGCGCCCGCACGCCGTGGGGCGACGAGGACTCGCCGGCGCTGACCGTCGAGGTGGAGAGCGCGACCGAGCGCGTGCTGTCGCGCATGCTGATGAGCGGGGAGCAGAAGCCGGTCATCCGCACGCTGGCCGCCGACGAGATGCTGACGCTGCAGGGCGAGCCCGGCGACGATCTCTACCTGCTGCTCGACGGGGTGCTGCGAGTCGAGGTGGACGGGCGCCGGCTGGCTGAGATCGGGCCCGGCGCGGTGCTGGGCGAGCGCGCCGTCCTGGAGGGCGGACGACGCACCTCGACGCTCATGGCCGTCACGCCGATCCGCGTCGCGGTCTGCTCCGGCGCCGCGATCGACCGGGGCAAGCTGGCCGAGCTCGCCGAGCGGCACCGTGCGGAGGACGTGCCGGCGTGAGGATCACCCTGCACGGTGTCCGGGGCTCGACGCCCGCGCCCGGTGCCGCGTTCGTGCGCACCGGCGGGCACACGTCGTGCGTCACGGTCACCGTGCGGGGTGAGCCGGACCCGCGGCTGGTGCTCGACGCCGGCACCGGGCTCACGAACCTGACGACGATGCTGGGCGGCGCGCCGTACCGCGGCGACCTGGTGCTGAGCCACCTGCACTGGGACCACGTGCAGGGGCTGCCGTTCTTCCGTTCCGGCGACGTCGACGGCGCGGAGGTGCGGCTGTGGCTGCCTGCGCAGGACGGCGCCGCGCCGGACGTACCGGGGTCGGCAGCCGCGCTGCTGCGCCGGGCGATGTCGCCGCCGCACTTCCCGATCGGACCCGACGGGCTGGCCGGGCGGTGGCGGTTCGAGGCCCGCGACGCCGGCTGGGCGGAGGCGGGTGGGGCGCGGGTCCAGCTGGCCGACATCCCGCACAAGGGCGGCCGCACGTTCGGCATCAGGGTGACGGCCGACGGCGCCTCGTTCGCCTACCTGCCCGACCACGCCGCCGGCGCCGGCGACGGCCCCGCCGCCGACCTCGTCCGCGGCGTCGACCTCCTGCTGCACGACGCGCAGTTCTCCGACGCCGAGCGCTACTGGGCCGAGGCGTACGGCCACTCGACCATCGGCGACGCGATCGCGCTGGCCGCGCGGGCGCGGGTGGGCCGGCTGGTGCTCATCCACCACGCCCCCACGCGTTCGGACGACGACGTGGACGAGCTGGCCGCGAAGCACGCCGCGGCCGCCCCGCTCCCCGTCACCGTCGGCCGCGAGGGCGACGTGCTGGAGCTGTGAGCTGCTGTCGGTCACGGACCGAGCAGAGCCGCGGGGATGACGGCGATGCCGTCCGGGCGCCGATACGCCGCCTTCCCCGTGGTGATGACACCGGCGTCGAGTAGATCGTCCTGCAGCTGCTCACGCAACCAGCGCAGGTGCGTGATGTCCTTGTCGTCGACGGACGGTGAGAGTTTGACCTCGAATGCCACGACGCGTCCGTCGTCTCGAGCGACGATCAGATCGACCTCACGGTCGCCACGTGCGGTGCGCAGGTGATGGACGTCCGCCCGCGATCTCTGCGCATAGACCCGAACGCTCAACGTCACGAGTGATTCGAAGAGCGCACCGAGAAGCGGCCCGTCGCGGCGGACCGGCGGACCCGCCGACGGCTGATCGAGCAGCGCCGATGCGCCGACGCCCAGTAGACGCGCAGCCAGCGCCGGATCGGCAAGGTGGTGCTTGGGCGCCTGGCTCAGCCGAGTGAAATGGTTACGCGTCGGCAGCCAGCCCGGGACCGGCTCGAGGAGCCAGAGCTGGGCGAGAACGTCTCGGTAGGCGATCGTGGTCGTCTTGGCGGGTTGCTCACCGTCGCCGGCGGTGGCCGCTTGGAGGATGACGTTGTAGGAGGCCGTGCTCGCTGTCGCGGCCGCATACGCCTGGAGCCAGGCTCGCAAGGTGGCCGGGCGACGAACGACGTGTCCCTGCTCGGGGAAGTCCCGCCTGACGATCTCCGCCAGGTAGCCGTCGAGGGCGTCCCTGCGGTGCGGTTCATCCAGGGTACGGATCGCGGGGAACCCGGATCGGACGACCTCGTCGGTGTAGGCGGCCAGGTCCAGCCGGCTCTCCCCAGCGATCTCGGGGCGACGGCCGGTCAGGAGGGCGGCCAGGCTGACCGTCGGTGTTGTCACTTGGCGCTCGCACAATGACATGGGCCGCATGCGGAGCCGCACGATGCGACCAGCGCCGGAATGGGTCGGCGCGTCCACCGGGCTGGCGCTCCCGGTCAGAACGAACCGGCCGGCTGACGGGTTGCGGTCGACACTTCGCCTGACCAGGTCCCACACCCGGGGGTACCGCTGCCATTCGTCGACCAGCACTGGGGGCGGCAGCCGATCGAGCCGGCCACGATCGGCGTCGAGGAGCGCCATCTCGTCGTCATCGTCGAGAGCGATCAGTGAGGTGGCTCGACGCGACGCGGTGGCCGTCTTGCCTACGGCCTTCGGACCCTCGATGCTGAGCGCGGGAAGTCCGGCCAGCATGTCATCGAGTTCGACATCCACGATCCGCGGGATGTATCGCACCCAGCCACAACCGTTCTTCGCGCTCAAACGCTACCGTTTTACGGTTTCAAACGCTACCGTTTTACGGCCTCAAACGCTACCACAGAGCGGTGTACTGGAGCTGTGAGCTACTGGATGCCGTGGCGGCGCAGGATGGCCTCGATGTCGTCGAGCTCCGGGTCGCCCGTCGACGACTGCTGCTGCTTCTTACCGCGCTTCGGGCCGGCGTCGACCGCGCCCTTCGGGGCCGGCCCCGACTCGCCGACGGCGTCGGGCTTGGCCGAGCCCTTGGGGACCTCGAGCTTCTGGCCAACCGAGAACAGCAGGCCCGCGATGCCGAGCATGATGACACCCGCCCAGGCGACCGGCGAAAGCACGAGCCCGGCGATGAAGCCGACGATGCCGATGGCGGAGGCGCCCATGAGCAGGAACCCGCCCGCCGCCATCTGCAGCGAGGCCGCCCAGCCCTTGGCCCGTGCCTGTCGCACGGACAGCACGACAAGGCCGAGGCCCAGAATGGCTACGGCAATCTCGATCGCGTCGGTGAACACTCCTCCAGGCTACGCGTCCCGGCCGCGTTTGCCCTCAGGGATCTCCCCGAGCTTTCCACCCTCCGCGAGATGGAGGTCAGCGCAGCGTGCGGACGTTGCGGGCGGCGCGGGCGCGGGCGGCCAGCTCGGCGTCGGGCGGGTAGCCGACGGACTCCAGCGTCAGCCCGTGCGGCGGGATGACGACGACGGCGGGGTCACGCCGGCCCGCCGCGAGCACCGTCGCCGGCCACTCGACCGGCCGCCGGCCGTCGCCGACCAGCAGCAGTGCGCCGATCATCGCTCGCACCTGGTTGTGGCAGAACGCGTCTGCCTCGATGGTCGCGACGGCCAGGCCGTCGGCCGTCCGCTCCCAGGTCAGCACCCGCAGCTCGCGGATCGTCGTGGCACCCTCGCGTGGCCGGCAGTACGCCGCGAAGTCGTGCTCGCCGAGCAGCCCGGCGGCCGCGGCGTTCATCGCGTCGACGTCGAGCGGGCGGTCGTGCCACAGTACGAACGAGCGCAGCAGCGGGTCGGCGCCGTACGGGGTGTCGGCGACGCGGTAGCGGTAGCGGCGCCAGACGGCGGAGAACCGGGCGTCGAAGCCGGGCGGCGCCTCTGCGACGCCGTGCACCCGGACGTCGGCCGGCAGCACCCCGGCCAGTCGCCGCAGGAGCGCGACCGCCGGCGGCCGGTCCGAGCGGCCGGGCGCCGCCGCCCACGCCGTCGCCGGTACGTCGACGTGGCAGACCTGGCCGCGGGCGTGCACCCCGGCGTCGGTCCGCCCGGCGACGGTGACCCGCGGCGGGTCGATGCGCAGCACCCGGCCCAGCGCCTCCTCGAGGACGCCCTGGACGGTGCGCCGGCCGGGCTGCGCGGCCCAGCCGGAGAAGCCCGACCCGTCGTAGGCGAGGTCGAGCCGGACGCGCAGCAGCCCGCCGACCCCGGACACGAGATCGGCGGGCTGCATGATGCTGCTGACGCGGTGAGGGAGGGTCAGGCCTTCTCGGCCGGGCCCTCGGCGGCGTCGGCCGCGGCCTCCTCAGCGGTGTCGGACGCGGACTCCTCGGCACCGGCCGCCTCGTCGACGGCAGCCTGAGAGGGCGTTGTCTCGGTGGTCGATTCGTCCGCCGGAGCGTCGGTGACCTCGGCCGCCGACGCGGCAGCGGCAGCCGGAGCCGCCGTCGCCGCGCGCCGGGCGGCGTTCGTCGCCTCGGTCACCACCTGCTCGGCCAGCGGCTCGACCAGCTCGATGACCGCCATCGGAGCGTTGTCACCCTTCCGCGGACCGATCTTCACGATCCGGGTGTAGCCGCCGTTGCGGTTCTCGTAGCGCGGGCCGATCTCGGCGAACAGCGCGTGCACGACGTCCTTGTCGCGGATCGTGCTGAGCACCTGGCGCCGCGCGTGCAGGTCGCCGCGCTTGGCCTTGCTGATCAGCCGCTCGGCGACCGGACGCAACCGGCGGGCCTTGGCCTCGGTAGTAGTGATGCGGCCGTGCTCGAACAGCGCGGTCGCCAGGTTGGCGAGGATCGCGCGCTGGTGAGCCGGCGAGCCTCCCAGGCGAGCACCCTTGGTTGGGGTGGGCATGGTGATCGTTCTCCTGTGTGGTGGCGACCGCTACCGGCCGCGCTCGGTCAGTACTGCTCGTCTTCGGCGTAGGACTGGTCGTCGTCGCCGTAGCTGTCGACGGCCGCGGCCGGGTCGAAGCCCGGCGCGCTGTCCTTCAGGCCGAGGCCCATGGTGGCCAGCTTCGCCTTGACCTCGTCGATCGACTTCTGGCCGAAGTTGCGGATGTCGAGGAGGTCGGCCTCGCTGCGGGAGACGAGCTCACCCACGGAGTGGATGCCCTCACGCTTGAGGCAGTTGTACGAGCGGACGGTGAGCTGCAGGTCCTCGATCGGCAGCGCGAGGTCCGCGGCCAGCTGGGCGTCGACCGGCGACGGGCCGATCTCGATGCCCTCGGCCTCGATGTTCAGCTCGCGAGCGAGACCGAACAGCTCGACCAGCGTGCTGCCGGCCGACGCGAGCGCGTCGCGCGGCCGGATCGACGGCTTGGTCTCGACGTCGACGATGAGGCGGTCGAAGTCGGTACGGCCCTCGACGCGGGTCGCCTCGACCTTGTAGGTGACCTTCAGCACCGGCGAGTAGATGGAGTCGACCGGGATGCGGCCGATCTCGGCGTCGGCGCGCTTGTTCTGCACGGCCGACACGTAGCCGCGGCCGCGCTCGACCGTCAGCTCCATCTCCAGCTTGCCCTTGCCGTTCAGCGTGGCGATGTGCAGGTCGGGGTTGTGCACCTCGACCCCGGCGGGCGGCGCGATGTCGGCGGCGGTGACGGCGCCGGGGCCCTGCTTGCGCAGGTACATCACGACCGGCTCGTCGTGCTCGGACGAGACGACGAGGCCCTTGAGGTTCAGGATGACGTCGGTGACGTCCTCCTTCACCCCGGGGATGGTGGTGAACTCGTGCAGCACACCGTCGATGCGGATCGACGTGATGGCCGCGCCGGGGATGGACGAGAGCAGGGTCCGGCGCAGCGAGTTGCCGAGCGTGTAGCCGAAGCCCGGCTCCAGCGGCTCGATGGTGAACCGGGCGCGGTAGTCGTTCAGCGACTCTTCGCTGAGACTGGGACGCTGGGTGATGAGCACTTCTGACTTCCTCTCCGCGACGCCCGCTATATGACTGTCGCGATCAGGCTGCCGTGGCCGGCCGGATTGCCGGCCGCGGCGGTGGTGCGGACTACTTCGAGTAGAACTCGACGATGAGCTGCTCCTGCACCGGCGTGTCGATCTGCTGCCGGGACGGGAGCTGGTGGACCAGCACGCGCAGCTGGTTCGGGATCACCTCGAGCCACGCGGGGACCGGGCGGTCGCCGTGGGTCTCGCGGGCGATGATGAACGGTGTCGTCTCCTTGGACTTGTCCCGCACGTCGATGACGTCGTGCAGCGCCACCTGGTACGACGGCACGTTCACCTTGCGGCCGTTGACCAGGAAGTGGCCGTGGACGACCAGCTGGCGGGCGTGCCGGCGGGTACGGGCCAGGCCGGCGCGGTAGACGACGTTGTCCAGGCGCGACTCCAGCAGCTGGAGGAGGACGTCACCGGTGCGACCCTGGCGACGGTTGGCCTCCTCGTAGTAGCGGCGGAACTGCTTCTCCAGGACGCCGTAGGTGTAGCGCGCCTTCTGCTTCTCGTGCAGCTGGAGGCGGTACTCGCTCTCCTTCTGCCGGCCGCGGCCGTGCTGGCCGGGCGGGTACGGACGGCGTTCGTACGCCTTGTCCTCGCCGATCAGGTCGACGCCGAGCCGGCGCGACTTCTTCGTGAGTGGACCGGTGTAACGGGCCATGGTGGTTCAGGTCTCCTCGTTCGTCTCGGTGGCGTCAGACGCGGCGGCGCTTCGGCGGCCGGCAACCGTTGTGGGCCTGCGGGGTCACGTCCGAAATGGAACCGACCTCGAGGCCGACGGCCTGCAGCGAGCGGATCGCGGTCTCCCGGCCCGAGCCCGGGCCCTTGACGAACACGTCGACCTTACGCATGCCGTGCTCCTGAGCACGGCGGGCGGCGGCCTCGGCAGCCATCTGCGCGGCGAACGGCGTCGACTTACGCGAGCCCTTGAAGCCGACCTGGCCGGCACTGGCCCATGCGATCACGTTGCCCTGGGGGTCGGTGATCGAGACGATCGTGTTGTTGAACGTGCTCTTGATGTGCGCGACACCGTGAGCGACGTTCTTCTTCTCCTTGCGGCGCACCTTGGTCTGGCGGCCCTTTGCGGGTGGCATGTGTGCGGTACTCCTGTCCGAAAGCTTCTGAGGTCAGCGGTTCGCTGCTCGCGACGGCGTGAGAGACGCCGTCGCGGCACTCACTTGCCGGCCTTCTTCTTGCCGGCGACGGTCTTCTTCCGACCCTTGCGGGTACGGGCATTCGTGTGAGTGCGCTGACCACGGACGGGGAGCCCGCGGCGGTGCCGGATGCCCTGATAGCTACCGATCTCGATCTTGCGGCGGATGTCGCTCTGCACCTCGCGGCGCAGGTCACCCTCGATCTGGTAGTTCGCCTCGATCCAGTCGCGGAGCTTGACCAGCTCCTCGTCGCCGAGGTCCTTGACGCGGATGTCCGGGCTGACGCCCGTGTTCTTCAGAGTCTCCAGCGCTCGGGTACGCCCGATGCCGAAGATGTAGGTGAGTGCTACCTCCAGGCGCTTGTCGCGCGGGAGGTCGACGCCGACGAGGCGTGCCATGCGGTGTTCCTCACTTCATTTTCGCGGAGGTGTCTGGCGCACCGCGTCTCGGTGGCCCTGTGCCGCCGAGCCCCGGCCTCCGCCCGGGGGTAGTCCCTGCCGTGCGAGGCAGGGGTGCAGGTGCGTTGTCCTGGAGTATTCAGTTGTGTCCGGGCGAGCGGTGCGGGTGATCAGCCCTGGCGCTGCTTGTGGCGCAGGTTCTCGCAGATCACCATGACCCGGCCGTGACGGCGGATCACCTTGCACTTGTCGCAGATCGGCTTGACGCTCGGCTTGACCTTCATCGGGGACTCTTTCGTTGACGTGTGCCGAGAGTTCGGAGCGTGGGCCGAAGCCGCCGGCAGTGTCGTGGGTGGTTTGCTACTTGTAGCGGTAGACGATGCGACCGCGGGTCAAGTCGTACGGGCTCAGCTCCACCACCACGCGGTCCTCGGGGAGGATCCGGATGTAGTGCTGGCGCATCTTGCCGGAAATGTGGGCGAGCACCTTGTGACCGTTCGAGAGCTCTACCCGGAACATCGCGTTCGGGAGAGCCTCGGTCACGGTGCCCTCGATCTCGATGACCCCGTCCTTCTTCGGCATGTCCTCCGCACTTCTTCTGTCGGTCGTCTTCCGCCTCGGCACACCACGCCACCAGGAGTCCTGAGAGGGACGGGCGGCGAGCTGTCACGAGCACCCCGTCCCGGTCGAGAACGACCGGAACCAGCCGCAGGGCGCAACGAAACAGACCACAGTGGGCCGACCAAGAATTGTACGGCACTCGGCCTACCAGAGGCCAATCGCGGTTGGCAAGCCGACCGGCGGTCAGCGCTGCGCGGGAGTCTCCCCCGAACGGTACGCCATCTCGAGGCCGCCGAGCAGCACGCCCCAGGGCCCGGCCACCCAGATCGGCCAGAAGTACTCCGGGCCGCCGCCACCGATGCTGACCAGCAGCCACACCATCAGGTTGATGGCCACGCAGATGCCGTAGAACCACCACGCCGCGGTGAGCATGCCGCGTGCGATGCGCCGTCCGGTGCGCCGCGGCACCGGGCGCGGCGCGGACAGCGGCCGCGGCATGATGCCGGCCGGTTGGCGGCGCACCGGCAAGTCGGCGATGATCCGGTCGAGGTCCTGGTACGTCTTGGCGGCATACGTCGATTCGACCCGGGAGAGCAGCTCGTCCTGGTTCAGCCGGCCCTCTCCGTGCGCGTCGCGCAGGATCTCCGCCACGCGATCGCGATCGGCGTCGCTGGCGCGCATCTCGAATCGCTCGGCTCCCATGCGTTCCAGTATCCGCCGGTGCACGGGGTCCGCCTATCGGGGTAACCCCCCAGTTCGCCCCCGGGACCACCCCCGAAATGACCACGTTCAGCAGGCCCGACCGGCGTTGATCAGTTTCCGGCGGCCGGGCCGGGCCATCACCAGGATTTCTCGAGCATCAACACGATTACAGACGTAGTGCGACACGAGAGTTCGTAGTGAACGTGATCTTTTCGCGGCCGGAGGAGGCCAGCGGCGCCCAGCCAGAGCGGAGTCGAGCAGGGGGCTGGCCAAACGCGGCAACCCCGACAGACGTCAGGCGCGGTGGGCAGCGGCGGCCGGCACGCCGAGCGCCTCCAGCCGCACGGCGCCGCCGTCGAGGGCGGTGAGCACCCACGGGCCGTCGGGGGTGACTGCGATGCTGTGCTCGAAGTGTGCCGCCCAGGAGCCGTCGTCGGTCTTGACGGTCCAGTCGTCGTCGAGGACGTGAGTCTCGGGGCCGCCGAGGGTGATCATCGGCTCGACCGCGAGGCACAGGCCCGGCACCAGCTTGGGGCCGCGCTGGCGGGTGCGGTAGTTCATCACGTGCGGGTCCATGTGCATCGCGGTGCCGATGCCGTGGCCGCCGTACTCCTCGACGATGCCGTAGTCGCCGCGGGCCTCGATGGTCTGCTCGATGGCGGTGCCGATGTCGCGCACCCGGCGGCCGGCCTTCATCGCGGCGATGCCGGACCACAGCGCGTCCTCGCAGTCGACGAGGAGCCGGGCCACCTCGTCCGGCAGCTCGCCGTCGCCCACCGGCACGGTCACGGCGGCGTCGCCGTGCCAGCCGTTCAGGACGGCGCCGAAGTCGAGCGAGACGATGTCGCCGTCGCGGAACGGGGTGTCGTCGGGGATGCCATGGACGACGACGTCGTTGACGGAGACGCAGACCGTCGCCGGGAAGCCGCCGTAGCCGAGGAAGTTCGACGTGGCGCCGCGAACCTTCAGCTCGCGCCGGGCGATCGCGTCGAGGTCGAGCGGAGTGGCGCCGGGCACGATGGCCGCGCGCATCAGCTCGTGGATCTCGGCCACGACCAGCCCGGCCGCCCGCATGCCGGCCAGCTGCTCCGGCGACTTGATCTCGATGATCGCTCCTGGGTGGCTCAGTTCGGCGGCTGCGGCGGCTGCTCGATCGCGTCGGCCACCCGCCGCTGGACCTCCTCGACCGAGCCCAGGCCGTCGACCTCGAAGACGAGGCCGCGCTCGCGGTAGACCGCGATCAGCGGATCGGTCTGCTCGAGGTAGACCTCCTGCCGCTTGCGGATGGTCTCGGGGGTGTCGTCCTCGCGACCCTCCTTGAGCGCCCGTTGGTGCAGCCGCTTGACGACCTCGTCGACGTCGACTTTCAGGACGATGACGTGGTCGAGCTCGTGGCCCTGCTCGGCCAGCACCTTGTCGAGGAAGTCGACCTGCGCCAGCGTGCGCGGGTAGCCGTCGAGCAGGAAGCCGTCGGCGACGTCGGCCTGCGAGAGGCGGTCGCGGACCACCTCGTTGGTCAGCTCGTCCGGCACGTAGAGGCCTGGGCCGAGGTAGGGCTTCACCCGGCGGCCGAGGTCGGTCTCGTTCGCGATGTTCGACCGGAAGATGTCACCGGTTGAGATGGCCGGCACCGCGAAGCGCTTGGCCACCAGCTCGGCCTGGGTGCCCTTACCCGCGCCCGGCGGGCCCATGATCAACAGTCGCGTCACCGCAAGAACCCCTCGTAGTTGCGCTGCTGCAGCTGGCTCTCGATCTGCTGCACGGTCTGCAGGCCGACACCGACCATGATCAGGATGGAGGTGCCGCCGAACATGTTGTTGAACGACTGGCCGCCGTCGGCGGGGTTCAGCACGTTGAAGGCCAGCAGTGGCAACAGGGCCACGAGCGCCAGGTAGACGGCGCCGGCCGACGTGATGCGGTTGAGCACGTAGGCCAGGTATTCCTCGGTGGCCCGGCCGGCACGGATGCCCGGCACGAAGCCGCCGTAGCGCTTCATGTTGTCGGAGATGTCCTTCGGGTTGAACGTGATGGACACGTAGAAGAACGCGAAGCCGACGATGAACAAGAAGTACGCCACGATGTACGCGGGGTGGTCGCCGCGGGTGAAGTTGTCCTGGATCCACAGCGCCCAGCCGGACGTCTGGTTGAACTGTGCGGCCAGCAGCGGGATGTAGAGCAGGGACGAGGCGAAGATGACCGGGATGACGCCGGCCTGGTTGATCTTCAGCGGGATGTACGTGGCCGAGCCGCCGTACATGCGCCGGCCGACCATCCGCTTGGCGTACTGGACCGGGATGCGGCGCTGTGCCTGCTCGACGAAGACGATGAGCGCGACGACGATCAGCGCGACCAGGATCACCAGGCCGAAAATGCCCCAGCCGCGGCTGGTCTGGATGCCCCAGAACAGGCCCGGCACGCTGGCGACGATCTGGGTGAAGATCAGCAGCGACATGCCGTTGCCGACGCCGCGGTCGGTGATCAGCTCGCCCAGCCACATGACCAGGCCGGTGCCGGCCGTCATCACGATGATCATGATCGCGGCGGTGGTCAGCGAGTCGTCCTGCAGCACCTCTTCCGGGCAGTTCGGGAAGAACTGCCCGCGGCGGGCCAGCGTGACGATGGTGGTCGCCTGCAGCAGCGCCAGGCCGATGGTGAGGTACCGGGTGTACTGCGTGATCTGCGCCTGTCCCGACGCGCCTTCCTTGCGCAGCGCCTCGATGCGCGGGATCACGACCGTCAGCAGCTGCAGGATGATGCTGGCGGTGATGTACGGGATGATGCCCAGCGCGAACACCGCGAGCTGCAACATCGCTCCGCCGGAGAACAGGTTGAGCATCCCGTAGATGCCCTCGTTCCCGGCGAGGTCCACGCAGGTACGTACCGCGGGGACGTCGACGCCGGGCGTGGGCAGGACCGACCCGACTCGGAAGATCGCGATGATGCCCAGCGTGAACAGCAATTTCTGGCGCAGGTCAGGTGTACGGAACGCCTGTGCGAACACTCTGAGCACTTCAGGGCCTCCTGCATGGCCGACGGCGGAGACGACTGCGCAGTCGAAGCCGGCGCGGTGGTACGGACGGAAAAGACGGTAACACCGCCGGGTCCGAACGACCGAAAGCGCCTGTCGCCTGGTAAGACGGCAGGACGCTCTCGGAACCGTTCGGCCACACGGTGCGGGGCGCCTACACCTCGGTGACGGTGCCCCCAGCAGCGGTGATCTTCTCCTTGGCGCTGGAGGAGAACGCGTTGGCGTTCACTCGCAGCGCAACGGAGATCTCACCGGTGCCCAGAACCTTGACCGGCTTGCCGGCCCGCACAGCGCCCTTGGCCACGAGGTCGTCGACGGTGACGTCCCCGCCCTCCGGGAACAGCGCCGCCAGCTTGTCCAGGTTCACGACCTGGAACTCGACGCGGAACGGGTTCTTGAACCCCTTCAGCTTCGGCAGGCGCATGTGCAGCGGCATCTGGCCGCCCTCGAAGCGGGCCGGTACCTGGTAGCGGGCCTTGGTGCCCTTGGTGCCGCGACCCGCGGTCTTGCCCTTCGACGCCTCTCCGCGACCCACACGGGTCTTCGGGGTCTTGGCGCCGGGGGCCGGCCGCAGGTGGTGCGGCTTCAGCGGCGAGTTGCTCATGTGTCTCTCGACCTCCTCGGCTGTACATTTTCGGCCTCAGCGGCGGAGATTGCTTCGACCGTGACGAGGTGCGCCACCGTCTTGACCATGCCCCGGATCTCAGGGCGGTCCTCCTTGACGACCTCGTGTCCGATCCGCTTCAGGCCGAGCGAGCGCAGGGTGTTGCGCTGGGACGACGTCCCGCCGATCGGGCTCTTGACCTGACGGACCTTCAGCTGCCCGCTCATGCCGACGCTCCCGCGGCCTGGGCGCGCAGCAGCGCGGCCGGTGCGACGTCCTCCAGCGGCAGGCCGCGGCGGGCCGCCACCTGCTCCGGACGCTCGAGCGACTTCAGCGCCTCCACCGTGGCATGCACGATGTTGATCGCGTTGGACGAGCCGAGCGACTTGCTCAGGACGTCGTGGACGCCCGCGGCCTCCAGGACGGCGCGCACCGGGCCACCGGCGATGACGCCGGTACCGGGCGAGGCCGGACGGAGCAGCACGACGCCGGCAGCCTTCTCACCCTGCACGGGGTGCGGGATGGTGCCCTGGATCCGCGGCACCTTGAAGAACTGCTTCTTGGCCTCCTCGACGCCCTTGGCGATGGCCGAGGGCACCTCCTTGGCCTTGCCGTAGCCGACGCCCACGGTGCCGTCGCCGTCGCCGACGACGACCAGAGCGGTGAAGCTGAAGCGACGGCCACCCTGCACGACCTTGGCGACGCGGTTGATGGCGACCACGGTCTCGATGTAGTTGGTCTTGTCCGCACCGCCGTCGCCGCGACGGTTGTCGCGATCGCGACGGTCACGACGATCGCGGCGCTCGCCACCGGCACCGCCACCGCGGCGCTGGGGTTCAGCCATGATGTCCCTCTATCCTCTCGAGAATCTTGCCGGTCGTCAGAGCTTCAGGCCGCCCTCACGGGCGCCCTCCGCCACCGCGGCCACACGGCCGTGGTACTGGTTGCCGCCACGATCAAAGACAACGGAGACCACTCCGATTGCCTTGGCGCGGTCGGCGACGAGCTCGCCGACCCGGCGCGCCTTGGCGGTCTTGTCGCCGTCGAGCGAGCGCAGGTCGGCCTCCATGCTGGTGGCCGAGGCCAGGGTGCGGCCGGTGGAGTCGTCGACGACCTGGACCACCATGTGCCGCAGCGACCGGGTGACGACCAGGCGCGGACGCTCGGCCGTGCCGGTGACCTTCTTCCGGACCCGCAGGTGCCGGCGGTCGCGGGCAACCCGCTTGTCGCCCTTCTTGATGTGGCGATTGATCGCGATGCCCATGCCTTACTTCCCAGCCTTTCCGACCTTGCGCCGGACGTGCTCGCCCTCGTAGCGCACGCCCTTGCCCTTGTACGGCTCGGGCTTGCGGATCTTGCGGATGTTCGCCGCGGTCTCGCCGACCTTCTGCTTGTCGATGCCCTGCACCGAGAACTTGGTCGGCGACTCGACGGCGAACGTGATGCCCTCGGGCGGCTCGACGACGACCGGGTGGCTGAAGCCGAGCGCGAACTCGAGGTTCTGGCCCTTGGCGGTGACGCGGTAGCCGACGCCGACGATCTCGAGCTTCTTCACGTAGCCCTCGGTGACGCCGGTGACCATGTTGGCGACCAGCGTGCGGGTGAGCCCGTGCAGCGCCCTGCTCTCGCGCTCGTCGTCGGGACGGACGACCTGCAACGCGCCGTCGTCACCCTTCTCGACGCCGATGATCTCGGGCAGCGTGTGGTTCAGGGTGCCCTTCGGCCCCTTGACCGTCAGCGCGCGGCCGTCGACGTTGACCTCGACGCCCGACGGAACGGGGATCGGGAGCTTGCCGATACGCGACATGAGTGTTGCGCTCCTTTCCCGTTACCAGACGTAGGCGAGGACTTCCCCGCCCACGCCCTGCTTGGCTGCCGCCTGGCCGGTGAGCAGGCCCTGCGACGTGGAGATGATGGCGATGCCCAGCCCACCGAGCACGCGCGGCATGTTGGTGGCCTTCGCGTAGACCCGCAGGCCCGGCTTGCTGACGCGGCGGATGCCGGCGATCGAGCGCTCACGGGACGGGCCGTACTTCAGGGTGAGTTCGAGCGTCTTGCCCACCTGACCCTCGGCCGGCTCACGCACGGAGAACCCGGCGATGTAGCCCTGCTGCTTGAGGATCTCGGCGATGTGCACCTTGATCTTGCTGTGCGGCATCGCCACGGTGTCGTGGTGCGCCGTGTTGGCGTTGCGCAGACGGGTGAGCATGTCTGCGATCGGGTCGGTCATGGTCATGTGTGGTTGCCGCTTTCCCGTCGTGGTTTCCGCTTCGCGGACCTGCGACGATCCGAAGGGTCTGGCTGCTGGGTGACCAGCATTGGCCGATTACCAGCTGGACTTGGTGATGCCCGGCAGCTCGCCGCGGTGCGCCATCTCGCGCAGGCACACCCGGCACAGCCCGAACTTCCGGTACACCGAGTGCGGACGCCCGCACTTCTGGCACCGGGTGTACGCGCGTACCGCGAACTTCGGCTTGCGCGAAGCCTTGATGACAAGAGCCTTCTTGGCCACGTCAGTTCTCCTTGAACGGGAAACCGAGCAGCTTGAGCAGCGCCCGACCCTGGTCGTCGTTGGTGGCGGTCGTGACGACCGTGATGTCCATGCCGCGGACCCGGTCGATCCTGTCCTGGTTGATCTCGTGGAACATCGACTGCTCGTTGAGGCCGAAGGTGTAGTTCCCGTTGCCGTCGAACTGCTTGCCCGACAGGCCGCGGAAGTCCCGGATGCGCGGCAGCGCGATGGTCACCAGGCGGTCCAGGAACTCCCACATGCGGTCGCCGCGCAGCGTGGCGTGCGCACCGATGGGCATGCCCTCGCGCAGCTTGAACTGCGCGATCGACTTGCGCGCCTTGGTGATCGCCGGCCGCTGGCCGGTGATGGCCGCGAGGTCGGCGACCGCGCCCTCGATGAGCTTCGCGTCGCGGGCGGCCTCGCCGACACCCATGTTGACGACGACCTTGGTCACCGTCGGCACCTGCATGACGTTCGCGATCTGGAACTGCTCGCGCAGCGCCGCGATGATCTCGTCGCGGTAGCGCTGCTTGAGCCGCGGCAGTGCGCGGGTCTCAGTGGTGGTGGTCATCAGATGTCCTCACCGGTGCGCTTGGCGTACCGGACCTTGTTGCCGTTGTCGTCGATGCGGTACCCGACCCGGGTGCCCACCGTCTTCTTCTTGCCCTCCACGTCGGCCTCGACGGCGATCATCACGTTCGAGACGTGGATCGGCGCCTCCTGGTGGATGATCCCACCGGACTGCTGCGTGCCGCGGGCCGTCTGGGTCGGCTTCTGGTGCTTGGTGATGCGGTTGACGCCCTCGACGAGGACACGCTCCTGGCGTGGGTAGGCCGCGATGACCTTGCCCACCAGGCCCTTGTCCTTGCCGGCGATGACGATGACCTTGTCACCCTTCTTGATCTTCATCTCACAACACCTCCGGAGCGAGCGAGATGATGCGCATGAAACGCTTGTCCCGCAGCTCACGACCGACGGGGCCGAAGATGCGCGTCCCGCGCGGGTCCCCGCCGTCCCTGATGATGACCGCCGCGTTCTCGTCGAAGCGGATGTAGGAGCCGTCCGGACGGCGTCGCTCCTTCACGGTCCGCACGACGACGGCCTTGACGACGTCGCCCTTCTTGACCGCGCCGCCGGGAATGGCGTCCTTGACGGTGGCCACGATGACATCACCGATGCCGGCGTATCGCCGACCGGAGCCACCGAGCACACGGATGCACAAGAGCTCCTTGGCACCGGTGTTGTCGGCGACCCGCAGTCGCGACTCCTGCTGAATCATCTCGCTCCTACTTCGCCTTCTCGAGGATCTCCACGACGCGCCAGCGCTTCGTGGCCGACAGCGGACGGGTCTCCATGAGCAGGACGCGGTCGCCGATGCCGGCGGTGTTCTGCTCGTCGTGGGCCTTCAGCTTGCTCGACCGACGGACGACCTTGCCGTAGAGCGGGTGCTTGAAGCGGTCCTCGACGGTGACGACGACGGTCTTGTCCATCTTGTCGCTGACCACCACGCCCTGGCGGGTCTTGCGGTAGCCACGGCCGCCCGGGGCACTTCCGGCGGTCTTCGGGCTCTCGGTCACGTTCTCTTCCTTGTTCGCGGGGCTCACTCGGCACCGTCCTCGTCCGAGGCACGCTTCTCAGCCGAGGACGCAGTGTCCTGGGGGGCTGCCTTCTTGGCCGTCCGCTTGCGCGGAGCGGCCTTCTTCGGCGCCTCGGCGTCATCGGCCTCGGGCTCGGCCTTGGCGGCGGTCTTCTTGGCCGCCGTCTTCTTCGGCTCGGCCTTGGCCTCCGCCTTCTCGGCCTTCGCCTCAGCCTTCTTCTCGGCCGGGGCGGCCACGACCGTGACGATGCCCAGCTCGCGCTCGCGCATCACCGTGTAGATGCGCGCGATGTCGCGCCGGACGGCCTTCAGCCGGCCGTGGCTCTCGAGCTGACCGGTCGCACCCTGGAACCGCAGGTTGAACAGCGACTCCTTGGCCTTCTTCAGCTCCTCGACCAGCTCGTCGTCCGAGCGGTCGCGCAGCGAAACGGCGTCGAGGTTCTTCGAACCGATCGCCATCAGAACTCACCTGCCTCGCGCTTGACGATGCGCGCCTTCATGGGGAGCTTGTGGATCGCACGCGTGAGCGCCTCGCGAGCCACGGTCTCGTTCGGGTACGACAGCTCGAACATGACCCGGCCCGGCTTGACGTTGGCGATCCACCACTCCGGCGAACCCTTACCGGAACCCATGCGGGTCTCGGCCGGCTTCTTGGTCAGCGGACGGTCGGGGTAGATGTTGATCCACACCTTGCCGCCACGACGGATGTGCCGGGTGATGGCGATACGAGCGGCCTCGATCTGACGGTTGGTCACGTAGTGGCCCTCGACCGCCTGGATGCCGTACTCACCGAAGGCCAGCGACGTGCCGCCCTTGGCCATGCCGCGGCGCTTCGGGTGGTGCTGCTTGCGGTGCTTGACCTTGCGGGGGATCAGCATGGTCTCAACCCTCCTGGCCCGTCGTGGTCGCGGCGGCGTCGGCGGCCGGCGCCTCAGGCGCGGTCGCCTCGGCCGGAGCGGCCTGGGTGGCGGGAGCGTTGTCGCGGTCGCCGCGGCCACCCGGCCGGCGGCGCTCGGGACGGCCACGGCCGCCACCGCCGCCGCGCTGCTGCTGAGCGCGGGCCTGCGCGGCCTGCTCAGCGGCGCGCTCGGCGCGGGAGCCGCTCACGTCACCCTTGTAGATCCACACCTTCACGCCGATGCGGCCGAAGGTGGTGCGGGCCTCGTAGAAGCCGTAGTCGACGTCGGCGCGCAGCGTGTGCAGCGGGACCCGGCCCTCGCGGTAGAACTCCGAGCGGCTCATCTCGGCGCCGCCGAGACGGCCCGAGCACTGGATCCGGACACCCTTGGCACCGGCACGCATCGTGGTCTGCAGCGCCTTGCGCATCGCGCGGCGGAACGCCACACGAGCCGAGAGCTGCTCGGCCACGCCCTGGGCGACCAGCTGAGCGTCGATCTCGGGCTGCTTGACCTCGAGGACGTTCATCTGGACCTGCTTGCCGGTGAGCTTCTCGAGCTCAGAGCGCAGGCGGTCCGCGCCCACCCCGCGGCGGCCGATGACAATGCCCGGCCGGGCGGTGTGGATGTCGACGCGCACGCGGTCGCGAGTGCGCTCGATGTCGACGTGCGAGATGCCGGCGCGCTCCATGCCGTCGGTCATCAGCTTGCGGATGGCGACGTCTTCGGCGATGTAGTCGCGGTAGCGCTGACCCTGGGTCGTGCTGTCGGCGAACCACCGGCTCTTGTGATCGGTGGAGACACCCAGCCGGAACCCGTGCGGGTTGATCTTCTGACCCACTAGCGGGCCCCTCCCTTCGCTGCGGCACCGGCCGAGGCACGTTTCCCCGTCGAGGCCGCGGTGACTGTCGCCTTGTCGTCGACGATCACCGTGATGTGGCACGTCCGCTTGTTGATGCGGCTCGCGCGGCCGTGTGCGCGCGGACGAAACCGCTTCATCGTCGGGCCGTCGTCGACATACGCCTGCGCGATGACGAGCGTCTCGCGCGGCGTGCCGGCGAGGTCGTCGGCGTTGGCGATGGCGCTCTCGAGCACCTTGCGCACCGGCTCGGCGGCCGCCTGCGGGGCGAACCGCAGCAGCGCCGAGGCCTCGTCCGCGTCCATTCCACGGATCAGGTCCACCACACGGCGCGCCTTCATGGGCGTGACGCGGACGAACCGCGCTTGAGCCCTGGCTTCCATCGTTACTCCTCAGTCATTCCGTGGTGGACGTCACCGGCGCCGGGCGCGGCGGTCGTCCTTCTCGTGGCCCTTGAACGTGCGCGTGGGCGCGAACTCGCCGAGCTTGTGCCCGACCATCGCCTCAGTGACGAACACCGGGACGTGCTTGCGGCCGTCGTGCACCGCGATGGTGTGGCCGATCATGTCCGGCACGATCATCGAGCGACGGGACCAGGTCTTGATGACGTTCTTCGTGCCCTTCTCGTTCTGAACATCGACCTTCTTGGCCAGGTGCTCGTCGACGAAGGGGCCCTTCTTCAGGCTGCGCGGCATCTTTTCCTACTCCCGACTCAGCGCTTCTTGCCGGTCTTGCGACGGCGGACGATCTGACGGTCGCTGGGCTTGTTCTTCCGGCGGGTGCGCCCCTCGGGACGGCCGTTCGGGTTGACCGGGTGACGGCCACCGGAGGTCTTGCCCTCACCACCACCGTGCGGGTGGTCGACCGGGTTCATGGCGACACCGCGGACCGTCGGGCGCTTGCCCTTCCAGCGCATGCGGCCGGCCTTGCCCCAGTTGATGTTCGACTGCTCGGCGTTGCCGACCTCGCCGACGGTGGCGCGGCAGCGCACGTCGACGTTGCGGATCTCGCCGGACGGCATGCGCAGCTGCGCCCAGGTGCCCTCCTTGGCGACCAGCTGGACGCTGGCGCCGGCGGAGCGGGCGATCTTCGCGCCGCCACCGGGCCGTAGCTCGATGGCGTGGACGACCGTACCGACCGGGATGTTGCGCAGCGGCAGGTTGTTGCCGGGCTTGATGTCAGCACCCGGGCCGGCCTCGACCGTGGCGCCCTGCGCCAGGCGGAACGGCGCCAGGATGTAGCGCTTCTCGCCGTCGGCGTAGTGCAGCAGCGCGATGCGCGACGTCCGGTTCGGGTCGTACTCGATGTGCGCGACCTTCGCCGGAACGCCGTCCTTGTCGGCCCGCCGGAAGTCGATGACCCGGTACTGGCGCTTGTGCCCGCCACCCTGGTGACGGGTGGTGATCTTGCCGGAGTTGTTGCGCCCGCCCTTCTTGGGCAGCGGCCGCACCAGCGACTTCTCGGGCGTGGACCGGGTGACCTCGACGAAGTCGGCGACGCTGGAGCCGCGTCGGCCCGGTGTCGTCGGCTTGTACTTACGGATTCCCATTCGTCGTTACCTCGGTAGCTCGTGTCCTGGCCGGCTCAGCCGACCGGGCCGGAGAAGATGTCGATGCGCTGGCCTTCGGCGACCGTCACGATCGCGCGCTTGGTGTCCGGGCGCTTGCCCACGCCGAAGCGGGTGCGGCGGCGCTTGCCCTGGCGGTTCTGGGTGTTGACACCGGTGACCTTGACGTTGAACACCTTCTCGACCGCGATCTTGATCTCGGTCTTGTTCGCGTCGGGCGCGACGACGAAGGTGTACTTGTTCTCGTCGAGAAGGCTGTAGCTCTTCTCGGACACGACCGGCACGATGAGGATGTCGCGCGGGTCCCTGCGGTTGACGGTCACTTGGTGTCCTCCCCTGTGGAGGTCGTGGTGGCCGCGTCCGATTCGCTGCCGCCCAGGAACGCGTCGAGCGCGCCCTTGGTGAAGACGATGTCGTCGGCGCAGAGCACGTCGTAGGTGTTCAGCTGGTCGGCCACGAGCAGGTGCACCTGCGGCGCGTTGCGCAGGCTCTTCACCGTCACCTCGTCACCCCGCTCCACCACGACCAGCACGCTGCGGCGATCGGTCAGGGTCTGCAGAGTCGTCAACGCGGCCTTGGTGCTCGGCGCGTCGCCGTCGACGAAGCCGGTGACCACGTGCACGCGGCCGTGGGTCGCACGGTCGGACAGCGCACCGCGCAGCGCGGCGGCCTTCATCTTCTTCGGCGTCCGCTGCGAGTAGTCGCGCGGCTGCGGGCCGTGGACGATGCCACCGCCGGTGAACTGCGGCGCGCGGATCGAGCCCTGGCGGGCCCGGCCGGTGCCCTTCTGGCGGTACGGCTTGGCGCCGCCGCCGGAGACCTCGGCGCGGGTCTTCGTGGAGTGCGTGCCCTGCCGGGCCGCGGCCAGCTGCGCCACCACGACCTGGTGGATCAACGGGACGTTGACCTGGACCTCGAAGACCGACGCGGGGAGCTCAACAGTGCTGTCGGTGCCGCCCTTGGGGTCGAGAACCGTCACGGTGCTCACTTCACAACTCCCTTCGCGGCCGTGCGGACGAAGACGAGCCCGCCATTGGGGCCCGGGACCGCACCCTTGAGGAGCAGCAGCCCCTTCTCGGCGTCGACCGCCTGGACGGCGATGTTCTGGGTGGTCATGCGCTCGGCGCCCATGCGGCCGGCCATGCGCATGCCCTTGAAGACGCGGCCCGGCGTGGCGCAGCCTCCGATGGAGCCCGGCGAGCGGTGCTTGCGCTGCACACCGTGCGAGGCGCGAAGACCGTGGAAGCCGTGGCGCTTCATGACACCGGCGAAGCCCTTGCCCTTGGTCGTGCCCGTGACGTCGACCTCCTGGCCGGCCTCGAACACCTCGACCGTGACCTCCTGGCCGAGCGTGTACTCGGACGCGTCGGCGGTACGCAGCTCGGCGACGTGCCGACGCGGCGTGACGCCGGCCTTCTCGAAGTGGCCCTGGGCGGGCTTGGTGACCTTGCGCGGGTTCGGCGCGCCGAAGCCGAGCTGGACCGCGTCGTAGCCGTCCTTCTCGGGCGTGCGGACCTGCGTGACCACGCACGGCCCGGCCTTGATCACGGTGACCGGCACGATGCGGTTGTTCTCGTCCCACACCTGGGTCATGCCGAGCTTCTCGCCCAGCAGGCCCTTGCGCACCGTGGTCACGGCCTCGGAAGACTGAATACTCATCGTCGGCGGTCCCTCAGAGCTTGATTTCGATGTCGACGCCGGCCGGCAGGTCGAGACGCATGAGCGAGTCGACGGTCTTCGGCGTCGGGTCGATGATGTCGATGAGCCGCTTGTGCGTACGCATCTCGAAGTGCTCGCGGCTGTCCTTGTACTTGTGCGGCGACCGGATGACGCAGTACACGTTCTTCTCGGTAGGCAGCGGCACCGGGCCTGCGACCTGCGCACCCGTGCGCGTCACCGTGTCGACGATCTTCCGCGCCGACGTGTCGATGACCTCGTGGTCATAGGCCTTGAGCCGGATGCGGATCTTCTGTCCCGCCATGGCTGCTTGTCGTCCTCACTCTTCGTACTGCTAAGACCCGATCTGAACCAACACTGAGCTGCTGCTCCGCCGACCCCCGCGGTCGGGCGTGTCGCATCTCGCGGCACATATCGGCCACGACGAACACGCTGGTCATCGGGGTTTGCGGCCGGACCAGGCCACGCCATGACGGCGCAGTGCCAGCCCTATCGGAGTTCTTCGTCATCGGCCCCGGTGTCTCACCGTGCCTGAACGCACAGGCGCCTGACGTCGCCCTCCGCCGAGCAACCTGAACAGTATGCCAGATCAGATTGGCTGAGGCCAATCGCGGTACGAGGGGCGGCCGAGACGGCCGCCCCTCGCAATGTCGAACTACTTGAGGATCTTGGTGACGTTGCCGGCACCGACGGTCCGGCCACCCTCACGGATGGCGAACTTCAGACCCTCTTCCATGGCCACCGGCTGGATCAGCTCGACGGTCATCGAGGTGTTGTCACCCGGCATGACCATCTCGGTGCCCTCGGGCAGCGTGACGACGCCGGTGACGTCCGTGGTCCGGAAGTAGAACTGCGGACGGTAGTTGTTGAAGAACGGCGTGTGCCGGCCACCCTCGTCCTTGGACAGGATGTAGACCTGCGCCTCGAAGTCGGTGTGCGGCGTGTTGCTGCCGGGCTTCACGGCCACCATGCCGCGCTCGACGTCCTCACGCTTGGTGCCACGGAGGAGCAGGCCGACGTTCTCGCCGGCGCGCGCCTCGTCGAGGGTCTTGCGGAACATCTCGACGGCGGTGACGGTGGTCTTCTGCGCCGGGCCGGGACGGATGCCGACGAGCTCGACCTCCTCGTTGGCCTTCAGCACACCGCGCTCGACGCGGCCGGTGACGACCGTGCCACGACCGGTGATGGTGAAGACGTCCTCGATCGGCATGAGGAAGGGCTTCTCGATGTCGCGCACCGGGTCCGGCACGTTCTCGTCGACGGCCTCCATGAGGTCCTCGACCGTCTTGACCCACTCCGGGTCGCCCTCGAGCGCCTTGAGCGCCGAGACCTTGACGACCGGGACGTCGTCGCCCGGGAACTCGTACTCGGAGAGCAGCTCACGCACCTCGAGCTCGACGAGCTCCAGGATCTCCTCGTCGTCGACCATGTCGGCCTTGTTCAGCGCGACCAGGATGTACGGCACGCCGACCTGACGGGCCAGCAGCACGTGCTCCTTGGTCTGCGGCATCGGGCCGTCGGTGGCCGCGACCACCAGGATCGCGCCGTCCATCTGCGCCGCGCCGGTGATCATGTTCTTGATGTAGTCGGCGTGGCCCGGAGCGTCGACGTGCGCGTAGTGACGCTTGTCGGTCTGGTACTCGACGTGCGCGATGTTGATGGTGATACCGCGCTGCTTCTCCTCCGGCGCCTTGTCGATGTCGTCGAAGGCGAAGGTCTCGTTCAGGTCCGGATACTTGTCGTGCAGCACCTTGGTGATGGCAGCCGTGAGCGTGGTCTTGCCGTGGTCGACGTGACCGATGGTGCCGATGTTGACGTGCGGCTTGGTCCGCTCGAACTTCGCCTTAGCCACTGTAGGGCCCTCCTGTGGACTTCGTACGTTGCCGATCCCCCGCGGTGCGGTGTGTTCGGCTGTGCGTTTCTGGTCGGGATTGCTCGTGGTGCATGGACCGGGCAGAAGACCCGGAGAGATTACTCTCCCCGGACCTTCTTGATGATCTCTTCCGCGACATTCCGGGGAACCTCGGCGTAAGAGTCGAACTGCATGGAGTAACTCGCCCGGCCCTGGGTCTTGCTGCGGAGGTCACCGACGTAGCCGAACATCTCCGACAGCGGGACCAGCGCCTTGACGATGCGCTGGCCGGCACGCTCCTCCATGGCCTGAATCTGGCCACGGCGGGAGTTGAGGTCGCCGATGACCTCGCCCATGTAGTCCTCGGGCGTGGACACCTCGACCTCGAACATCGGCTCGAGCAGCACCGGGTCGGCGCGCCGAGCAGCTTCCTTGAACGCCATGGAACCGGCGATCTTGAAGGCCAGCTCCGAGGAGTCGACCTCGTGGTACGCACCGTCCCGCAGCGTCACCTTGACGTCGACCAGCGGATAGCCGGCGACGACACCGAACTCCATCGCCTCCTGCGCGCCCGCGTCGACCGAGGGGATGTACTCGCGCGGGACGCGGCCGCCGGTGACCGAGTTCACGAACTCGTAGCCGCCGTCGCCCTCGCCGCCCGTAGGCTCGATGTCGATGATGACCCTCGCGAACTGGCCGGATCCGCCGGTCTGCTTCTTGTGGGTGTACTCGACCTTCTCGACCTTGCGGCGGATGGTCTCGCGGTAGGCGACCTGCGGTTTGCCGACGTTGGCCTCGACCTTGAACTCGCGCTTCATGCGGTCGACCAGGATCTCGAGGTGGAGCTCGCCCATGCCCGAGATGATGGTCTGGCCGGTGTCCTCGTCGGTGCGGACCTGGAAGGTCGGGTCCTCGTCGGCGAGGCGCTGGATGGCGGTGCCCAGCTTCTCCTGGTCGCTCTTCGTCTTCGGCTCGATGGCCACCGAGATGACCGGAGCCGGGAACTTCATCGACTCCAGGATCACCGGCTGCGCCGAGTCGGACAGGGTGTCGCCGGTCGTGGTGTTCTTCAGCCCCATGACGGCGACGATCTGGCCGGCGCTGGCCTTCTCGATCTCCTCACGCTTGTTCGCGTGCATCCGGTAGATCTTGCCGATGCGCTCCTTGTTGCCCTTGGTGCTGTTCAGCACCATGGTCCCCGTGGTCAGCGTGCCCGAGTAGACCCGGACGAACGTGAGCTTGCCGAGGTGCGGGTCGGCCATGATCTTGAACGCCAGCGACGACAGCGGAGCGTCCTCGTCGGGCTCGCGCGACAGGATCTCTTCCTCGCTGTCGACCGCGTGGCCCTCGACCGCGCCGACGTCGACCGGCGACGGCAGGTAGCGCACGACGGCGTCGAGCATGGGCTGAACGCCCTTGTTCTTGAACGCCGAGCCGGTGAGCACCGGGGTGAGATTGCCGGCGATGGTGGCGCGGCGGATCGCGGCGATGAGCTCGTCGCGCTCCGGCTCCTTGCCGTCGAGGTACAGCTCCATCATCGCCTCGTCGTTCTCGGCGATGGTCTCGAGCAGGCGGTCGCGCCACTCCTGGGCGGCCTCGATGTGGGTGTCGGGGATGTCGACGGTGTCGTACATCTCGCCCAGCGGCGTCTCGGCCGACCAGACCAGCGCCTTCATGTCGACGAGGTCGACGAGACCGCGGAAGTCCGCCTCGGCACCGATCGGCAGCTGCAGGACCAGCGGGGTGGCCTTCAGCCGCGTCACGATCATGTCGACGCAGCGGTGGAACTCGGCACCGGTGCGGTCGAGCTTGTTGATGAAGCAGATGCGCGGAACACCGTACTTGTTGGCCTGGTGCCAGACGGTCTCCGACTGCGGCTCGACGCCGGCGACGCCGTCGAACACGGCCACCGCACCGTCGAGGACGCGCAGCGACCGCTCGACCTCGACCGTGAAGTCGACGTGGCCGGGCGTGTCGATGATGTTGATGGTGTGGCCGTCCCACTCACAGGTGGTCGCGGCCGAGGTGATCGTGATGCCGCGTTCCTGCTCCTGCTCCATCCAGTCCATGGTGGCTGCGCCATCGTGGACCTCACCGATCTTGTAGTTGATACCGGTGTAGTACAGGATCCGCTCGGTGGTAGTGGTCTTGCCCGCGTCGATGTGGGCCATGATGCCGATGTTGCGGACCTTGGCCAGATCGAGCTTGCGGAGGTCGGTCGCCATGTGCGTGCGTTCGCTTCCTTATATGCGGTCTCGTCGACTCGGCGCCAGCGACTACCAGCGGTAGTGCGCGAAGGCCTTGTTCGACTCGGCCATCTTGTGGGTGTCCTCGCGCCGCTTCACGCTGGCGCCGAGGCCGTTGGAGGCGTCGAGGATCTCGTTCATCAGACGCTCCGTCATGGTCTTCTCACGACGGGCGCGGGAGTAGCTGACCAGCCAGCGCAGGGCCAGCGTGGTGCTGCGGCCGGCGCGCACCTCGATCGGCACCTGGTAGGTCGCGCCACCGACGCGGCGGCTGCGGACCTCGAGGGTCGGCTTGACGTTGTCGAGCGCGCGCTTCAGCGTGACGACGGGGTCGGTGCCGGTCTTCTCGCGGCAGCCCTCGAGGGCGCCGTGCACGATGCCCTCGGCGATCGACTTCTTGCCGTCCTCGAGCACCTTGTTGACCAGCTGGGTGACCAGCGGCGACCCGTAGACCGGGTCGACGACGACCGGCCGCTTCGGGGCAGGACCCTTGCGGGGCATCAGCTCTTCTCCTTCTTCGCGCCGTAACGGCTGCGCGCCTGCTTGCGGTTCTTGACGCCCTGCGTGTCGAGCGAACCGCGGATGATCTTGTACCGGACACCCGGGAGGTCCTTCACCCGGCCGCCGCGCACGAGCACCATCGAGTGCTCCTGCAGGTTGTGGCCGACACCGGGGATGTACGCGGTGACCTCGATCTGGCTGGTCAGCTTGACACGGGCAACCTTGCGCAGAGCCGAGTTCGGCTTCTTCGGCGTGGTGGTGTACACACGCGTGCACACGCCGCGACGCTGCGGGCTGCCCTTGAGCGCCGGGGTCTTGTTCTTGGCGACCTTGTCCTGGCGGCCCTTGCGGACCAACTGCTGGATCGTAGGCACTACGTCTCCGTGTCCTCTGCTCGTCGAACTGCCTCGACTGGTCTGGTTTCCGGGGATCACACCGCTCGTTCGCCTGGCGTCTGCGCAGGTCGCGGGTGCCTTTCGGCGACCCCCGCGGTCGGGCGTGTCGGCCCGGTCCCACGCCGCACGATCAGGCTCCCGATCGATGTGGTCGGTTGATCTGTCCGGTATGCGCCAGCCTCTGAAGCCGGGCGCGCCGGATTGCCCGGAGCAGTCCAGGCACGAAGACTGAGGTTACCCGGTCGAGGGTACCCAGGTCAAAGTGATGCCGCAGCTCGACGGGAAGACGTCTGCTGACGATAACGCACCGGTCTCGCCCGCGTCACGACCCCACGCCGGAGGCGTCACGTCCGCCGTCCCCGGCGGGGCGGGCGTGGTCAGCAGCGGTAGCCGGCGTCGGCCAGCCCGGCCTCGCGCTCCAGCGGGTGCTCGCACGGCTTGCGTGGGTTGTGCCGGACGACGTACTTCCAGATGAACCGGGCGTACCCGTACCGCGCCCACTGCTCGGAGTGCACCCGCTCGTGCCGCAGCAACCGGGCCAGGCTCGGCGCGCCGGACCCGGGCGGTCGCCGACCGGCCTCCACCGTCGTCCGCAGCACCTCGGCCGGATCGTCGAACGACCCGTTCACCAGGTAGATCTCGCCCCAGGTGGTGCCGCCGCGGGCGGCGAACCAGTCGACCGGGTTGGGGACGGCGCGCAGCGCGCGGCCGCCGGCGGCCGCCAGCATGGTCCCCTCCGGGGTGGCTACCAGCGCGCCACGCTTCACCGCAACGCCGGCGTCGCCGCGGTTCATGCCGAGCAGCCCGGTGTACGACCAGCGATTGCGGTCGCGCCGCGCGTCGGCGCGGTTCGGCCGTCCGCCGTTGACCAGCTCCGTCAGCCGGGCCAGCTCGCGTGCCCGCCGGGCGTCGTCCACCAGCACGTACGGCCGGCCGTCCGGGCCGCGCCAGACGGTGCGCCCGGCCAGCGGAGCGAATGTCGCCGCCGTGACGCCTTCCTCGCGCGCGACGTCGACCACCTGCTCCGGCGTGAGCCCGGACGCCAGCGTCCAGCGCACCCACTCGCGGTACCACTCGTCCGGCTCGCCATGCAGCCGGCCGGCGTCACGGAGCAGTCCGACTGTCGGCTCGGTCATCGGCTCCTCCTCGGCCGGCGGCGGGACCCCGCCCGGTGGCGGCGGATCCCCGCCCGCTTGGGTGGGGTCCCACCCTACGGGCGGGCGCCGACACTCGCCGATGCTTCGGTGGCCTGCGGCGCCAACCAACTGGCGCCAAGCCGGCCGGTGTGGTCCCTGGCGGCAGTGAGTCCCACAAGGTTCGCTGGTGTCCACGTGGCGAGATTTGGCGGCGTTTCAGGGGTCATCATGAGGCTATTTGGTGCCCCAACACGATTGCAGGCGTGTTGAGGCTCGGGTAATCCTGGTGATGTCGACGAGCCGGAAATGGGAAACGAGGCGCTGTCACATTCGGGTTCCGGGAACGACCCATAGGAAGTGTGGTCCTCTCGTCCTCCGCGCGACCGGTACGGACCGCCGCCCGCGGGCTGGCGGAGCTGTCCGGCCTGGTTCACGACGGCACCGGCACCCTCGCCGCGTCGGTTCTGTCCCACGTTCGCCTCGCCGGCCGGTGCGCGGGCCCGGCGCTGTCACCGTCGCAGCACAACGCCGTCCGTGCCGCCGCCGTCGCCATGCAACAGGCGCTCGCGGCCGCCGCCGAGACGCTGACGCTCGTCGTCGAGTCCGCGGCCGACGACCTCGGCGCCCTGCTCCGCCCGGTCCCGGCCGCGGCGGATGCCACCCCGCACGGCCCGCGGCGCGGCCTCACGCCGTCGCAGCGCCGGGCACTCCATCACTACACGACGATCGAGGGGGTCGAGGAGATGAACGCCTACCTGCGCCGGCCGGCCGAGGTGCCGGCGCGGCGGCGGCCCGTGCTGCGCCGGCTGATCGACGACGCCGTGGCGGGGCTGGCGGCGCTGCCGCGATTCACCGGCGTCGCCTATCGCGGCACGTCGCTGCCGGCCGCGCAGCTGCCGCGGTGGCGGCCGGGCGTCGTCGTCGCCGATCGGGGGTTCGTCAGCGCGTCGGCCAGCGTGTCGGTGGCCGAGGCGTTCCGCGGTGGCGGCAACGCCTTCATCACCGTCGTCGGCCGCAGTTGCGCGGACATCCGGGCGCTGTCGTCGTTCGCGCACGAGGCCGAGGTGCTGTATCCGCCCGGCACGCGCTTCCGGGTGATCGGCCGGTCGTGGGACGATCGACATGAGTGCTGGAGCTTCCTGATCGAGGAGGTGGACCCATGCGCTTCGACCGCGACACCTACGACGGGCTGAGCGACGAGGACAAGTCCCTGTATCTGCAGGCGGTCCGCGACGCCCAGCAGGACGTCCCGCCACCGGGCGAGATCGCCCCCGAGAAGGGGGCGAGCCAGGAGGGCTTGGAGGTCGTCGACGACGACGAGGACTGACGAGCCCGGGAATGACGACGGCGCCGCCACCCACGCGGGGTGACGGCGCCGTCGTTCAGGGACGCCGGACTCGTCAGTTGTACGAGCCGAAGTCGTAGTCCTCCAGGCGCACGGCCTCGCCCGACCCCTGGCCGAACTCGTAGTCGGAGTAGTCGGCGCCGTAGTCGACCATGGAGTACATGGCCGCCTTGGCCTCCTCGGTCGGCTCGACCCGCAGGTTGCGGTAGCGGGGCAGGCCCGTACCGGCCGGGATGAGCTTTCCGAGGATGACGTTCTCCTTCAGGCCGATCAGCGGGTCGGACTTGGCGTTGATGGCCGCCTCCGTGAGCACCCGCGTGGTCTCCTGGAACGACGCCGCCGACAGCCACGAGTCGGTGGCCAGCGACGCCTTGGTGATGCCCATCAGCTGCGGACGACCCGAGGCCGGCTGACCGCCCTCGGCCACCGCACGCCGGTTCTCCTCCTCGAACCGCGACCGCTCGACCAGCTCGCCGGGGAGCAGGTCGGTGGTGCCGCTCTCGAGCACGGTGATCCGGCGCAGCATCTGCCGCACGATGATCTCGATGTGCTTGTCGTGGATCGACACACCCTGCGACCGGTAGACCTCCTGGACCTGGTCGGTCAGGAAGACCTGGACCGCCCGCTGGCCCTGGACCCGCAGCACGTCGTGCGGGTCGGCCGTACCGGAGTGCAGCAGCTCGCCGACCTCGACGCGGTCGCCGTCCTGGACACGCCACTGGGCGATCCCCGGGGCGCGCCGGTTGGTCCACTCGAACACGCGACGCGACAGCGGGAACGACTGCTCCTCGCCGCCATCGTCGGGGACGATGACCGCGTGGGCGCCCTTGGCGTCCTCCTCGATGCGGACCCGGCCGGCCGTCTCCGCGAGCGGAGCCTTGCCCTTCGGGGCGCGCGCCTCGAACAGCTCGACCACACGCGGCAGACCGTGCGTGATGTCCTCACCGGCGACGCCGCCGGTGTGGAACGTCCGCATGGTGAGCTGGGTGCCGGGCTCGCCGATGGACTGGGCGGCGATGATGCCGACCGCCTCGCCGACGTCGACGAGCTTGCCCGAGGCCAGCGACCGGCCGTAGCACATGGCACAGACGCCGGTCTTGCTCTCGCAGGTCAGGACGCTGCGGACGCGGACGTTCTCGACGCCCGCGGCCACCAGCCGGCCGATCTCGACGTCGCCGAGGTCGTCGCCGGCCGAGGCCACCTTCGTGCCGTCGGGCGCCACGACGTCCTCGGACAGCGAGCGCGCGTAGACCGAGGTCTCGACGTGCTCGTCGACGACGAGCCGGCCGTCGGCGCCGGTCGTCGCGATCGGCAGCGACAGACCACGCTCGGTCCCGCAGTCGACCTCGCGGATGATGACGTCCTGGGAGACGTCGACCAGCCGGCGGGTCAGGTAACCGGAGTCGGCGGTCCGCAGCGCGGTGTCGGCCAGACCCTTGCGGGCACCGTGCGTCGAGATGAAGAACTCGACGACGGACAGACCCTCGCGGAAGCTCGCCTTGATCGGCCGCGGGATGGTCTCACCCTTCGGGTTGGCGACCAGGCCGCGCATACCCGCCAGCTGGCGGATCTGCATCCAGTTACCACGGGCACCGGAGGTGACCATGATGTTGATGGCGTTCTCCGACGCGAACGACGCGCGCATGGCCTCGTCGACCGCGTTGGTGGCGTCGGTCCAGATGTCGATGAGCTCCTCGCGCCGCTCGCCGTCGGAGATGACACCGCGGGCGAAGTTGCGCTCGACCTTCTCGGCCTTGGACTCGAACTCCTCCAGGATGGCGGACTTCGTCGGCGGCGCCACGACGTCGTCGAACGAGACCGTCACGCCGGACCGGGTGGCCCAGTGGAAGCCGATCTCCTTCAGCGCGTCCAGCGTCGCGGCCACCTGAATCTTCGGGTACCGCTCGGCGAGGTCGTTGACGATGCTGCCGAGGCGCTTCTTGTCCACGACGGCGTCGACGAACGGGTAGTCCAGCGGCAGCGCCTCGTTGAACAGCGCCCGGCCCAGGGTGGTGCGCAGCGTCAGCGGCTGGCCCGACTCCCAGTCCTCCGGGGTCTCGTAGCCGGCCGGCGGCACGACGTCGTTCACCCGCAGGGTGATCGGCGCCTGCAGCGACAGCTCACCGCGGTCGAAGGCGGCGATGCCCTCGGCGACGGACGAGAACGCCCGGCCCTCGCCGGTCTGCTCGCCGCGGTCCGAGGTCAGGAAGTAGATGCCCAGCACCATGTCCTGCGTCGGCATGGTGACCGGCCGGCCGTCGGCCGGCTTGAGGATGTTGTTGCTGGACAGCATCAGGACGCGAGCCTCGGCCTGGGCCTCGGCCGACAGCGGCAGGTGCACGGCCATCTGGTCGCCGTCGAAGTCGGCGTTGAACGCCGTGCAGACGAGCGGATGGATCTGGATGGCCTTGCCCTCGATGAGCTGCGGCTCGAACGCCTGGATGCCGAGGCGGTGCAGCGTGGGCGCCCGGTTCAGCAGGACCGGGTGCTCGGCGATGACCTCCTCGAGGACGTCCCAGACGACCGGGCGCGCGCGCTCGACCATGCGCTTCGCGCTCTTGATGTTCTGCGCGTGCGACAGGTCGACCAGCCGCTTCATGACGAACGGCTTGAACAGCTCGATCGCCATGCCCTTCGGCAGGCCGCACTGGTGCAGCTTGAGCTGCGGGCCGACGACGATGACCGAACGGCCGGAGTAGTCCACGCGCTTGCCCAGCAGGTTCTGGCGGAACCGGCCCTGCTTGCCCTTGAGCATGTCGGAGATCGACTTCAGCGGCCGGTTGCCGGGACCCGTGACGGGACGCCCGCGGCGGCCGTTGTCGAACAGCGCGTCCACGGACTCCTGGAGCATCCGCTTCTCGTTGTTGACGATGATCTCGGGCGCGCCGAGGTCGAGCAGCCGCTTGAGGCGGTTGTTCCGGTTGATGACCCGGCGGTAGAGGTCGTTGAGGTCGCTGGTCGCGAACCGGCCACCGTCGAGCTGCACCATCGGGCGCAGGTCCGGCGGGATGACCGGGACGGCGTCGAGCACCATGCCGCGGGGGTCGTTCTTCGTCGTCAGGAACGGCGAGACGACCTTGAGCCGCTTGAGCGCACGGGTCTTCTTCTGGCCCTTGCCGGTGCGGATGAGGTCGCGCAGCTTCTCGGCCTCGGCCTCGAGGTCGAAGCCGTCGATGCGCTCCTTGATGGCCTGCGCGCCCATGCCGCCGCGGAAGTACTGGCCGAAGCGGTCGCGCATCTCGCGGTACAGCAGCTCGTCGCCCTCGAGGTCCTGGACCTTGAGGTTGCGGAAGCGGTCCCAGACCGCGTTCAGGCGATCGATCTCGGCCTCGGCGCGCTTGCGCAGCTGGCTCATCTCGCGCTCGGCCGACTCCTTGACCTTGCGGCGAGCGTCGCCCTTGGCGCCCTCGGCCTCGAGCTCGGCGAGGTCGGCCTCCAGCTTCTTCGCCCGGGTCTCGATGTCGGCGTCGCGGCGCTGCTCGATCTGCTTGCGCTCGACGTCGATCTGGCCCTCGAGCGAGGAGAGGTCGCGGTGCCGCGACTCCTCGTCGACCCAGGTGATCATGTAGGCGGCGAAGTAGATGACCTTCTCGAGGTCCTTCGGCGCGAGGTCGAGCAGGTAGCCCAGGCGCGACGGCACACCCTTGAAGTACCAGATGTGCGTGACGGGGGCGGCCAGCTCGATGTGGCCCATCCGCTCGCGGCGCACCTTGGCGCGGGTGACCTCGACGCCACAGCGCTCACAGATGATGCCCTTGAAGCGGACGCGCTTGTACTTGCCGCAATAGCACTCCCAGTCGCGGGTGGGACCGAAGATCTTCTCGCAGAAGAGCCCGTCCTTCTCCGGCTTGAGGGTGCGGTAGTTGATGGTCTCAGGCTTCTTGACCTCACCGTGCGACCACTCGCGAATGTTGTCGGCGGTCGCGAGGCCGATGCGTAGCTCGTCGAAGAAATTGACGTCGAGCACGTGTGTCCTTCTCTCGCTCAGATGTATCAGGTCTGTGGTGGCCGGCGGAAATGGGAGGCCGGCTCAGCGGACCGGCCTCCCACCACCGTCAGACCTCTTCGACGCTGCTCGGCTCGCGCCGGGACAGGTCGATTCCGAGTTCTTCTGCCGCGCGGAAGACGTCCTCGTCGGTCTCCCGCATCTCGATCTGCGACCCGTCGCTGGAGAGCACTTCGACGTTGAGGCACAACGCCTGCATCTCCTTGAAGAGCACCTTGAACGACTCAGGGATACCCGACTCGGGGATGTTCTCGCCCTTGACGATGGCCTCGTAGACCTTGACCCGGCCGGGAACGTCGTCGGACTTGATGGTGAGCAGCTCCTGCAGCGCGTAGGCGGCGCCGTAGGCCTGGAGCGCCCAGACCTCCATCTCGCCGAAGCGCTGACCGCCGAACTGCGCCTTACCACCCAGCGGCTGCTGCGTGACCATCGAGTACGGACCGGTCGACCGGGCGTGGATCTTGTCGTCGACGTGGTGGTTGAGCTTCAGGATGTACATGTAGCCCACCGCCACCGGCTTCGGGAACGGCTCACCGGACCGGCCGTCGAACAGCTGCGCCTTGCCGTCGCCGCCCACCAGGCGGACGCCGTCGCGGGTCTTGGTCGTCGATCCGAGCAGGCCGGCGATCTCGTCCTCGCGCGCACCGTCGAAGACCGGCGTGGCGACCTTGGTGTCGGCCGGCGCCTCGGCGGCGCCGATGGCCCGCAGGCGGGTCTTCCACTCCTCGTCGTCGCCGTCGACCTCCCAGCCGGTCTTGGCCACCCAACCGAGGTGGGTCTCCATGACCTGGCCGAGGTTCATGCGGCTCGGGACGCCCAGTGGGTTCAGCACCATGTCGACCGGGGTGCCGTCCTCGAGGAACGGCATGTCCTCGACCGGGAGGATCTTCGCGATGACGCCCTTGTTGCCGTGCCGGCCGGCGAGCTTGTCGCCGTCCTGGATCTTGCGCATCTGGGCGATGTAGACGCGGACCAGCTGGTTGACGCCCGGCGGGAGCTCGTCGCCCTCGTCGCGGTCGAACACCCGGACGCCGATGACCTTGCCGGACTCACCGTGCGGCACCTTCAGCGAGGTGTCGCGGACCTCGCGCGCCTTCTCACCGAAGATCGCGCGGAGCAGCCGCTCCTCCGGGGTCAGCTCGGTCTCACCCTTCGGGGTGACCTTGCCGACCAGGATGTCGCCGTTGGTGACCTCGGCGCCGATACGGATGATGCCCCGCTCGTCGAGATCGGCGAGGACTTCGTCGGACACGTTCGGGATGTCGCGGGTGATCTCCTCGGGGCCCAGCTTGGTGTCGCGGGCGTCGACCTCGTGCTCCTCGATCTTGATCGAGGTGAGGACGTCGTCCTGGATGAGCCGCTGCGAGATGACGATGGCGTCCTCGTAGTTGTGGCCCTCCCACGACATGAACGCGACCAAGAGGTTCTTGCCCAGCGCCATCTCACCGAGCTCGGTGGACGGGCCGTCGGCGATGACCTGGCCGGCCTCGATGCGCTGCCCCTCGTCGACGATCGGCTTCTGGTTGATGCACGACCCGGCGTTGGAGCGGCGGAACTTGGCCAGCTGGTAGGTCTGGTAGGTGCCGTCGTCGGCCATGACGGTGATGTAGTCGGCCGACAGCTCGGTGACCACACCGCTCTTCTCCGCCAGGATGACGTCGCCGGCGTCCTCGGCCGCGTGCGACTCCATGCCGGTGCCGACCAGCGGCGACTCGGACCGGAGCAGCGGCACGGCCTGCCGCTGCATGTTCGAGCCCATGAGTGCGCGGTTGGCGTCGTCGTGCTCGAGGAACGGGATCATCGCGGTGGCCACGGAGACCATCTGCCGCGGCGACACGTCCATGTAGTCGACCTGGTCGCCCGGGACGGTCTCGATCTCACCGCCGCGCTTGCGGACCAGCACCTTGTCCTCGGCGAACCGGCTGTCGTCGGCCAGCGGCGCGTTGGCCTGCGCGATGACCTTGCGGTCCTCTTCGTCGGCGCTGAGGTACTCGATGTCGTCGGTGACCTGGCCGTCGACGACCTTCCGGTACGGCGTCTCGATGAAGCCGAACGGGTTGATGCGTCCGTAGGTGGCCAGCGAGCCGATCAGGCCGATGTTCGGGCCCTCAGGCGTCTCGATGGGACACATGCGGCCGTAGTGCGACGGGTGGACGTCGCGGACCTCCATGCCGGCCCGCTCACGGGACAGACCGCCCGGACCCAGCGCGTTGAGCCGGCGCTTGTGCGTCAGCCCGGCCAGCGGGTTGGTCTGGTCCATGAACTGCGATAGCTGGGAGGTCCCGAAGAACTCCTTGATCGCGGCCACGACCGGCCGGATGTTGATCAGCGTCTGCGGCGTGATGGCCTCGACGTCCTGAGTGGTCATGCGCTCGCGGACGACGCGCTCCATGCGGGACAGACCCGTGCGGACCTGGTTCTGGATGAGCTCGCCGACGGTGCGGATGCGGCGGTTGCCGAAGTGGTCGATGTCGTCGACCTCGACCGGCACCGTGAGGTCGCCGTTCGTCAGCTCCGTCTCACCGGCGTGCAGCCGCACGAGGTAGCGCAGCGTGCCGATGATGTCGTCGATGGTCAGCGTGCTCTGGTCGAGCGCGACGTCCAGGCCGAGCTTCTTGCCCAGCTTGTAGCGGCCGACCCGGGCGAGGTCGTAGCGCTTCGGGTTGAAGTACGCGTTCTCGAGCAGCTGCTGCGCGGCCTCGCGCGTCGGCGGCTCACCCGGACGCATCTTCCGGTAGATGTCGAGCAGCGCCTCGTCCTGGGTGGTGGTGTGGTCCTTCTCCAGGGTGGCGCGCATCGACTCGTAGTCGCCGAACTCCTCGAGGATCTGCTCGTTGGTCCAGCCCATGGCCTTGAGCAGCACGGTGACGTTCTGCTTGCGCTTGCGGTCGAGCCGGACGCCGACCATGTCGCGCTTGTCGATCTCGAACTCCAGCCAGGCACCCCGGGACGGGATGACCTTGGCGGTGTAGATGTCCTTGTCCGAGGTCTTGTCGAGCGAGCGCTCGAAGTACAGGCCCGGCGACCGCACCAGCTGCGACACGACGACGCGCTCGGTGCCGTTGACGATGAACGTCCCCTTGGGGGTCATGAGCGGGAAGTCGCCCATGAACACCGTCTGAGACTTGATCTCGCCGGTCTCGTTGTTGATGAACTCGGCGGTGACGAACAGCGGCGCGGAGTACGTGAAGTCGCGCATCTTGCACTCGTCGATGCTGTTCTTGGGGTCCTCGAAGCGAGGGTTCGAGAACGACAGCGACATGGTCGCCGAGAAGTCCTCGATGGGGCTGATCTCGTCGAGGATCTCCTGCAGGCCCGACGTGGTGTTGACGTCGGTGCGCCCCTCGGCCTCGGCGGCGGCGACTCGCGCCTGCCAGCGCTCGTTGCCGAGCAGCCAGTCGAAGCTGTCTATCTGAAGGGCGAGAAGGTTCGGAACGTCAAGAGGTTCGCGAATCTTGGCAAAAGAGATGCGGCGCGAGACATTGGGGCCAGCAGTGGTGGTGGGCGTGACGGCCAACAGGGGTCCTTCCGAGGGCACACGGTCGGAATGCACGCGCAGTCCTCAACCCAAGCGGGCAGCATCGGCGAAGGGCAGCGCAAAGCTGCAGTCTAACCCAATGGGCACACTGCTGTCGAGTGGTCAGCCACTCCGCGCTTCCTTCTGTCTCGCATCCCCCACCCCGCTGCCAGATCAGCATCTCGTCAGGAGGTCGCCCACGTCAAGCACCGACGCCCCCCAGTTCGCCGATTTCTCCCCTCAATTGCCGCATTCGGCGTGCTCAGAAGCTGATCGACGAATCATCCGAACGTACGATCCAGTCGTGCGCCGGGGGGTGGCCGGGGACGGGTGCGGCACTGCGGAGGTGCGGGTGAGAGGTGGTCGGAGGCGGCCGAATTTCGCTGTGGGCGAACGAACCGGCCGTCGTTCCCGTGTGCCGGACGGGCGTCGCGGTCGGCCGAGCTGAGCCGGAAGATCTCCAGCCCATGCCAGAGCCCTCGTCCTGCCCCGACAGCCGTGATCATCAGCTGGCGGCTGCCCCCAGGGAGGTGGCCCACGGCAGCCCGATCATGCCGGCGCACGTCCGCCCAGGCAATGTCACCGATCGCGATGTCACCGATCGCGATGTCACCGACCGGCTGTGAGCCGCCATTGAAACTGCCGATGATGGCGTCACTGATCATGAGGATCTGGCGGTCACGGGCGAGGCCGGGTGATCGGCACGGCGACGTCGGCGTCGTCACGCACCCCATGGCAGCTCACACCGCCGCCACCGAGTCGATCATGGAGAAGGGTCGGTTTCCCGCAACTGCAGAGCCGACCTTCTCCATGATCAAGCCGTACCCGGTCGTCGTCGTTGCCGTGTGCGCCAGCCTCGTCACCGACAACGGCGGCTGACAGCCGGCCAGCGCCGAGAGACGTCACCGGCCAGTCCCTGTCACCGATCCAGCCCACCGCGGCACCCAGAACGCGAACGGGCCCGGCACCCCACATGGGGTACCGGGCCCGTGCTGCCAGTGGGTCAGTGACTCACTTGACGGAGACGGTGGCGCCGGCGGCCTCGAGGGCCTCCTTGGCCTTGTCCGCGGCCTCCTTGTTGACCTTCTCGAGCAGCGGCTTCGGCGCGGCCTCGACCAGGTCCTTGGCCTCCTTGAGGCCGAGCGAGGTCAGGGCGCGGACCTCCTTGATGACCTGGATCTTCTTGTCACCGGCCGACTCGAGGATGACGTCGAACTCGTCCTTCTCCTCCTCGGCCGGGGCGGCACCACCGGGGGCAGCGGCGCCCGGAGCGGCGGCGACGGCGACCGGGGCGGCCGCGGTGACCTCGAAGGTCTCCTCGAACTTCTTCACGAACTCGGAGAGCTCGATGAGGGTCATCTCCTTGAACGCGTCGAGGAGCTCCTCGGTGTTGAGCTTCGCCATGGTGGCGGGTTTCCTTTCTCTGTTCGGCTGACTGCCGGGTTGTCGTACGGGCTCGGGGCCGTTGGACGACCCCCGGGCGTTCAGCCCTCGTTCTGCTCCGTCGCCTCGGCCGCGTCGGCGGCCTCGGCAGCGGGTGCCTCGTCGGCGGCCGCCTCAGCAGCGGGCGCCTCCTCGGCCGGCGCCTCGACGGCGGCCGGCGCCTCGACGGCGGCCGGCGTGCCGGCGCCACCGGCGAGGATGCTCGGGTCCTCTTCGGCCTTCTGCCGCAGCGCCTCGACGACGCGAGCGGTCTGCGCCAGCGGGGCGTTGAACAGCGACACCGCGTTCTGCAGCGACGCCTTCATCGCACCGGCCAGCTTGGCCAGCAGGACCTCGCGCGACTCGAGGTCGGCGAGCTTGGTGATCTCCTCGCCGGTGAGCGGGGCCCCGTCGAGCAGGCCACCCTTCACCACGAGGACGGGGTTCGCCTTGGCGAAGTCACGCAGGCCCTTCGCGGCCTCGACCGGGTCGCCCTTGACGAAGGCGATGGCCGACGGGCCGGACAGGTAGTCGTCGAGCCCCGAGATCCCGGCTTCCTTCGCCGCGATCTTGGTCAGCGTGTTCTTCACCACGGCGTAGGACGCGTTCCCACCGAGCGACCGACGCAGTTCCGTCAGCTGCTTGACGGTGAGGCCGCGGTACTCGGTCAGCACGACCGCGTTGCTGGCACGGAACTCGTCCGCGAGCTCGGCGACCGCGGCTGCCTTGTCAGGCCTCGCCATGGGGCTCCTTCTCCAGATGGTGGTGCCGGTGGAGACCCTCAGACATGAAGAACGCCCCGGCGCAGGCGCGGGGCGAAAACACACCGGCGGCAACGGCCGACGGCACGACATTCGTCTCTCACCTGCGCGGGCCGCCCACATTGCTGCGGGACCTTCGTCACGATCGGCGGGCGATCGTGAGACCGGCGGTCTTTGGCAGCGTCAATGGTACGGGCAGCGGGGCGCCGTCGCCAAATCAGCCGAACGGGCCGGTCTTCTGGTCCTGGAACGAGTGCACCATGTCGCGCAGCTCCTCAGTGCGCTCGGCCGGCCAGTCGTCCGGCGGCGCGACCGCCAACCAGGCGTCCACCAGCTCGCCGCCGTAGTTGTGCCCGTGCCCAGCCGGCACCGTCGCCGACAACGCCATGTCAGCGGTGACCTGCCAGAACGTGACGAACGGGTACCAGTCGAGGGACGGCAGGACGTCCGGACCGTGCTCCTCGTCGATCCACTCGGGCTGCTCGAACATCAGGTCCCACGACCACAGCGTCACCGGGTCGGAGGCGTGCTGCAGGAACAGCACCGGCGGTCCTTCGTCGAACTCGAGGTCAAGCGGCTCCTGCCAGCCGCCCCAGAACTTCACCTCGCGTCCGCCGTCGACCACCGGCAGCCGGGCGGGCGAGCCGGGGTCGCGCCGCGCGGTCAGCTCGGTGCGCAGCGAGTGTCGGCTGGGCGAGCCGACCCACAGCGCGCCGTCGACCTTCGAGCGCAGGTCGTCCAGCGAGTCGAAGGCGGACGCGCTGCCCATCGCGCCGAGGCTCTCACCGTAGACGATGAGCTTCGGCCGCTGCGACGGCAGCCGCTCCAGCCAGGCCTCGTGGACGGCCTCGAACAGCGCCTGGCCGGCGAGGCGCACCTGCTCCTGGTCGGCGACGAACGAGATCCAGCTGGGCAGGTAGGAGTACTGCAGAGCGACGATTGCGGAGTCGCCGTTGTAGAGGTACTCCAGCGCGTCGGCGGCCGCGCCGTCGACCCAGCCGGTGCCGGTCGTCGTCACGACCACGAGGACCTGACGGTTGAAGCCCCCGGCCCGCTCCAGCTCCCGCACGGCCAGCGACGCCAGCCCGGCCGGCGTCTCGGCGGAGTCCATGCCGACGTAGGCGCGGACGGGGTCCAGCGCGGGCCGGCCGCTGAACACCGTCAGCTCGTCGACGGTCGGCCCGGACGACACGAACTCGCGGCCCTTGCGGCCCAGCGAGGCCCAGGTCACCAGCGAGCCGGGGCCGCCGGAGTGGGTCACGGAGCCAGGCGCGTTGTTGCCGGCCTCGGTCTCCATGTTGACCGCGGCGAACGCATCGTTGGCCACGCCGAGCAGCGTCGGATAGAGCAGGCCGGTCCACGACCAGAACGTCAGCCCGCCCACGCACAGCACCGACGCGACCAGCGCCACGGCCGGCGGCACCCAGCGGGCGAAGAACCGCCGCAGCCGCCGCGACGCACCGCGCACCAGCCGGGCCAGCGCCAGGAAGACGACGAAGACGGCGCCCGCGACCAGCAGGATCAGCAGGTAGTGGTTGGGCCCCGGACTCTCGACGTCCATCAGGGCGCGCAGCTCGGTCTGCCAGGCGGCGTTGTCGGCCAGGTACCAGGCGACCGCCGCAGCCGTCATCCCCGCCAGGCCCCACCAGGCGATCAGCTGGGTCCGCCGCGACGGCGCCAGCAGTTCCGGCCGCATCCGGCGCACGAACAGCCGGACGACCCAGCCGATCAGCACGCCGAGCGCGTAGCCGATGGTCGCCGTCAGACCACTGACCAGCGCCTGGTAGATCCAGGTGCGCGGCAGCAGGGTCGGCGTCAGCGACCAGCAGAAGAAGCAGGCGGCGCCGATCAGCCCGCCGTAGTCGGGACGCAGCCAGCTGAGGAACCGGCCGAGCACCGGGATCTCGCGCACCGACGGCAGCCCGCGGCGCACGGACGCGCCGCGGTCCAGCAGCTGCGTCACCACGACCACGTCCCGACGGCGTCATGGGCAGGAGAACACGACCGCCGCGAGCCAGCAGACTGGATCGCGGCGGTCGGCGGGCGGCGAGCCGTCAGCAACGGCTCACCGGTTCGAACTCATGCGTCGGCGGTCTCCGTCACCCGCACCTTGGACGGGTCGAGCGGGATGCTCGGGCCCATGGTGGTGGTGAGCGTCGCCTTGCGGATGTAGCGACCCTTCGACGCCGACGGCTTGAGGCGGTTGACCTCGTCGAGGGCGGCCGCGTAGTTCTCGGCCAGCGCCTGCTCGGTGAACGACGTCTTGCCGATGATGAAGTGGAGGTTCGCGTGCCGGTCGACCCGGAACTCGATCTTGCCGCCCTTGATGTCGGAGACGGCCTTCTCGACGTCCATGGTGACGGTGCCGGTCTTCGGGTTCGGCATCAGGCCGCGCGGGCCGAGCACCCGGCCCAGCCGGCCGACCTTGCCCATGAGGTCCGGCGTGGCGACGACGGCGTCGAAGTCGAGCCGGCCGCCCTGGACCTCCTCGACGAGCTCGTCGCCGCCGACGATGTCGGCGCCCGCAGCCTTGGCCTCCTCAGCCTTCGGACCGACGGCGAAGACCAGGACCCGAGCGGTCTTGCCGGTGCCGTGCGGGAGGTTGACGGTGCCGCGCACCATCTGGTCCGCCTTGCGGGGGTCGACGCCCAGCCGCAGCGCCACCTCGACGGTGGAGTCGTACTTGGTGGTCGACGTCTCGCGGGCCAGCTTGACGGCCTCGAGCGGGTTGTACAGGCGGTCGCGGTCGATCTTCTCGGCCGCGGCGCGGTAGGACTTGCTGCGCTTCATGTCTTCTCCTCGTGGTTCCTGGAGTCGTGGTGCGGGCCCAGCGCTGGGACCCTCCCACTGGCCGGCCGGTCAGCCCGGCCGGCGGTTTCAGTCGGCGACCGTGACGCCCATCTGCCGGGCGGTGCCCGCGATGATCTTCTCGGCGGCCTCGATGTCGTTGGCGTTGAGGTCGGGCATCTTCTGCTCGGCGATGGCCCGCAGCTGCTCGCGGCTGATCGACGCGACCTTGGTGCGGTGCGGCTCGCCGGAGCCCTTCTCCACACCCGCGGCCTTGAGGATCAGCTTGGCGGCCGGCGGCGTCTTCGTGACGAAGGTGAAGGAACGGTCCTCGTAGACCGTGATCTCCACCGGGATCACGTTGCCGCGCTGCGACTCGGTGGCCGCGTTGTACGCCTTGCAGAACTCCATGATGTTGACGCCGTGCTGGCCCAGCGCAGGGCCGACCGGCGGTGCGGGGGTCGCCTGGCCGGCCTGGATCTGGAGCTTGATCAGGCCTGCGACCTTCTTCTTCGCTGGCATTCCTCGGGTCCTTGTCGTGATGGTGATGCTGTCCCATGCGCACCGGACGGCGCGCGCGGGGCCGTCAGAGCTTCTGGATCTGGTTGAACGAGAGCTCGACGGGGGTCTCGCGGCCGAAGATCTCGACCAGTCCCTTGATCTTCTGGGAGTCGGCGTTGATCTCGTTGATGGTCGCGTGCAGGGTGGCGAACGGCCCGTCGACGACCATGACGGAGTCGCCGACCTCGAAGTCTACGACCTCGACCTGCTTCTTCTCCTCCGCCGGCTTGGCCTGCTCGGCCACCTGCGGGGCGAGCCACCGCTCGACCTCGTCGAGACCCAGCGGGATCGGCTGGTGCGCGTGTCCGACGAACCCGGTGACGGCCGGGGTGTTGCGGACCGCGGACCACGACTCGTCGGTCATGTCCATGCGCACCAGCACGTAGCCGGGGAAGCGGTTGCGCTTCACCAGGCGGCGCTGGCCGTTCTTGATCTCGGCGACCTCTTCGGTGGGCACCTCGATCTCGAAGATGTAGTCCTCCATGTTGAGGCTGCCGATGCGGTTCTCGAGGTTGGCCCGGACCCGGTTCTCCATGCCGGAGTAGGTCTGGACGACGAACCACTCGCCCGGCTTCGCGCGCAGCACCCGGCGGAACTCCGCCAGCGGGTCGGACTCCTCGGACTCGACGCTGCCGGCGGCCTCGTCCGCGGCGGACTCCGCCTCGGTGGCAGCCTCAGCCGGACCGGGCTCGCCCGCAGGCGTCTCCTCGGTCTCGACGTCCTCGATGGTCGACTCGTGCTCGGACACTGTGTGCGCTTCTTCCTCCTGGATGCGGCTGATCACGGATCGATCAGCCGAAGATCTCGAACATCGCCCAGCCCAGACCCAGATCGAGCAGCGAGACGACGGTGATCATGATCGCCACGAAGACGAGCACGACCGCCGTGTACGTCAGCAGCTGCTTGCGGGTCGGGTAGACGACCTTGCGCAGCTCGGCCACGACCTGGCGGGTCCAGAGCGACAGTCGAGCGAACGGCCCGCGGCGCCGGGGCGAACGCGGACGCTCGGGTATAGCGGTCTTGCCGCTGGTCTCCGTCACGTGCTACCTCGCTGACTCTGGAACGTCGCCCGGGGCCGGACTCCGTCGTCGATCAGGCCGCTGGGTGTGGCGACCTCGCAGGGCAGGAGGGACTTGAACCCCCAACCGCCGGTTTTGGAGACCGGTGCTCTACCAATTGAGCTACTGCCCTTCGAATGGACGCGACCGTCCCAGCCAAAGATGTGCGGGCACGCTTCGGCCGGGGGTCGGACGACCACCCAAGAGTGAGAGTGTACGGGGTGAGGGCCGTCCTGGTCGAACTCGCTGCGGAGAGCGCTCATCACCACCACAGACCACCCAACGGAGATCGCCCTCGATCCGTTCCGGCCCTGAGGCCGCTGATCGCTGGCGCCGCCGGTCAGCGGCTTCTACTGTCGGAAGAGAGGCCCGCGACCGGACGGAGAACGGCATGAGCGGTACGGCGGACCCGCCCACGAACGCCGACGCAGGCAGCGCCGGCCCCGGCAGCGCCGCGCAGTTGCGCCCGCCCCGCGACGTCCTCCTGGCCGTGCGCCTGATGTATGCCGGCGCCGCGCTGACGGCGCTGCTCGGTCTGCTGCGGCTGATCGACCCCGACGCCTACGAGGACGCCCTCGACACCTCGTCGGGCACCAGCGCGCGCGGCTCGTACGTCGCCTACCTGTTCGTCGTCGCACTGATCTGGCTGCTGGTGGCCCGGTACTGCGGCCGCGGCAGCCGGCGGGCCCGGCGGGGCGCGACGTTCTTCGCCGTGCTGTACATGGCCGCCGTGGCGGCAACGCTCGTCAGCACGCCGCGGTTCGACGCCTACAACGTCGTGAGCGTGCTCATCGCGGTGGTGGCCGTCGCCGTGATCTGGCTGCTGTACCGGCCCGATTCACGGCGCTGGTTCACGCGCCCCCGACCCCCGACCAGCTAGGGTGCCGTGCCAACAGGCACCCCGACGAGACGATGGAGATCGACCATGAGTGGCACCAACCCTCCGCCGGGAACCGGCCCGGGCGAGGACGAGAACCCATACGCGCAGTCGGGCCAGAACCGGCCGCCGGAGCAGCCGTGGGCGTCCACGCCGCCGCCCAGCGGTCCGCCGGCTTGGAGTGGACCGGTCGACGGGGGTGCCCCGGCCTGGGGTGACCCCGCCCCGCCATCGGAGCCGCCGCAGACGCTGCGCCGCGCGGCCGTGCTCATGTACGTCGGCGCCGGCCTGTCGGTGCTGGGCGTGCTGCTGACGTTCCTGGCCCGTGACGCCATCCGCGACGCGATCGCCGACAGCGACAGCAGCCTCAGCGCCGACGACGTCGACGCCGCCGCGAACCTCACCGTCGGAGTGGGCGTCGTGGTCGGCCTCATCGGCGCCGCGCTCTGGCTGTGGATGGCGGCCATGAACAAGGCCGGAAAGTCCTGGGCCCGTGTGGTCGCCACCGTGCTCGGTGGTCTGAACATCCTGTTCACGCTGTTCTCGCTGAGCGGGGGCGGCGGCCTCAACGTGATCATCAACGTGCTGACGATCGCGCTGGCCGGCTACATCCTGTACCTGCTGTACCGGCCGGAGTCGAGCGCCTACTACGCCGCGATGAGCGGCCGGCGGCGCTGACGTCGCCCAATCCGCACAACCCCTTGGCGCCGGATCAGCACTGCCGAGGTCGTCCGAGGGGAGATCGGAGAACCCCTTGGCGCGGCGCGGCGAGGTGATGCCAGGATGGACCGCATGACCTCGCCTGCGCCCGCCGGCGCCCACCCACGTGTCTCTGCCCGCATCTCCGCCATCGCCGAGTCGGCCACGCTCGCGGTGGATGCGAAGGCGAAGGCGCTCAAGGCGGCGGGCCGCCCGGTCATCGGCTTCGGGGCCGGCGAGCCCGACTTCCCGACGCCCGACTACATCGTCGAGGCGGCCGTCGAGGCTTGCCGCGACCCGCGCAATCACCGCTACACCCCCGCCGGCGGGCTGCCGGAGCTGAAGGAGGCCGTCGCCGCGAAGACGGCGCGCGACTCCGGTTACCAGGTCGAGCCGAGCCAGGTGCTCATCACCAACGGCGGCAAGCAGGCCGTGTACGAGACCTTCGCGGCGCTGCTGGACCCGGGCGACGAGGTCCTCATGCCGACGCCGTACTGGACCACCTATCCGGAGTCCATCGCGCTGGCCGGCGGCGTCCCCGTCGAGGTGCTGGCCGACGAGACCACCGGCTACCGCGTGAGGGTCGAGCAGCTCGAGGCCGCCCGCACGTCGCGCACCAAAGTGCTGCTGTTCGTGTCGCCGTCGAACCCGACCGGCGCGGTGTACTCCCCCGAGGCGGTCCGCGAGATCGGCCGGTGGGCCCACGAGCACGGCTTGTGGGTGGTCACCGACGAGATCTACGAGCACCTCGTCTACGGCGAGGCCCGGTTCTCCTCCATCGTCGTCGAGGTGCCGGAGCTGGCCCCCACCTGCGTCGTCGTCAACGGCGTCGCCAAGACGTACGCGATGACCGGCTGGCGGGTCGGCTGGATGATCGGCCCGAAGGACGTCATCAAGGCCGCGGGCAACCTGCAGTCGCACGCCACGTCCAACGTCTCGAACGTGGCGCAGCGGGCCGCGCTGGCCGCCGTCTCGGGCGACCTGTCCGCCGTCGAGCACATGCGCGCCGCGTTCGACCGCCGCCGGCGCACCATCGTGTCGATGCTCAACGAGATCGACGGCGTCTACTGCCCGGAGCCCGAGGGGGCGTTCTACGCGTACCCGTCGGTGAAGGACGTGCTGGGCCGGACCATCGCCGGGCGCACGCCGAAGACCAGCGCCGAGCTCGCCGAGCTGATCCTCGAGGAGGCCGAGGTGGCGGTGGTGCCGGGCGAGGCGTTCGGCCCGAGCGGGTATCTGCGGCTGTCCTACGCGCTGGGCGACGACGACCTCGCCGAGGGCGTCGGCCGCATCCAGCGGCTGCTCGGCTGAACCGCGCCGCGGTGACCGAACCTGCTCCTCGCGACCTCCGGGTCCTGCCCAAGGCGCACCTCCACCTGCACTTCACCGGCTCGATGCGGCACTCGACGCTGCTCGACCTGGCCGACGAGCACGGCGTGCGGCTGCCCGACTCGCTGCGCGAGGACTGGCCGCCGCTGCTGTCGGCGGCCGACGAGAAGGGCTGGTTCCGGTTCCAGCGGCTGTACGACCTCGCACGGTCGGTGCTGCGGACGGAGTCCGACGTGCGGCGGCTCGTGACCGAGGCGGCCGAGGACGAGGCGGCCGAGGGCTCGGGCTGGCTGGAGATCCAGGTCGACCCGTCCGGCTACGGCGGCCGATTCGGCGGCATCACGGCGTTCACCGACCTCGTGCTCGACGCCGCCCGCCAGGCCGCGGCGGCGACGGGGGTGGGGATCGCCGTGGTGATCGCGGCGAACCGGACCCGCCACCCGCTCGACGCGCGCACGCTGGCCCGGCTGGCCGCGCAGTACGCCGGGCGCGGCGTCGTCGGGTTCGGGCTCTCCAACGACGAGCGCCGCGGCGTCATCGCGGAGTTCGCGCCGGCGTTCGCCATCGCCGGCCGGGCCGACCTGCTCTCCGTCCCGCACGGCGGGGAGCTGCGCGGCCCGGACAGCGCCCGCGCCTGCCTGAACGACCTCCACGCCGACCGGCTGGGGCACGGTATCCGCTCGGCCGAGGATCCGGCCCTGGTCTCGCGCATCGTCGAGGAGCAGATCACCCTGGAGGTCTGCCCGGCGTCCAACGTCAGCCTCGGCGTCTACGCGATGCCGGAGGACGTGCCACTGCGCCTGCTGGCCGACGCGGGCGCGCGGGTTGCTTTGGGCGCCGACGATCCGCTGCTGTTCGGGTCGCGGCTGCTGGACCAGTACGAAACCGCCCGGCACGTGCACGGCTTCTCCGACGCCGAGCTGGCGGCGCTGGCCCGTGGCTCGATCGAGGGCTCCGCGGCGCCCTCCGACGTCCGCAAGGAGCTGCTGGAGGGCATCGACGCCTGGCTGGCGTCCTGAGCGGGCACTTCACCAGGCGTCTTCCCACTTCCCCAGGCTTGCATGCATGCCTGGTAGAGCGAGCACGCCGCGATCCGGGGCACGTCACGACGTTTTCTGGAGCATCATTACGCCTGCAATCGTGGTGAGGCTCCAGGAATCCTGGTGATGTAGGCGATCGTGTGCCCAGACTCGCCCCGTCCCCCTGATTGCTGCCCGTTCTTGGCCCGCCCAACGGATCGGGTCGGCGAGCATCATTTCAGGGCCGAGCTGGGACCTCAGGCGGGGACGGTGGCGGCGAGCGGCGCGGCGAGCTCGTCGAGGATGCCGGAGCCGCCGGAGCGCAGGTACCACTCGTAGCCGTAGGCCTCGTCGAAGCCGGCGTGGCCGAGCGAGTCGGAGCTGACCTGGCTCGCGTGCACCGCGATAGCGGCCCGCTTGACCGCCAGCTCCGACGACGTCGCGCCGAGGCGCAGTGCGACGTCGGAGGCGGGGACGCCGAACGGCAGCCCGGTGGCCTCGGCCGCGGCGTGGATGAGGTGCGACCGGGTGACGCGGTCGTGCAGGTGGTCGCGGTCGACGGTGGACTGGTAGGCGGCGACGCCGGTGAGCCGGGCGGCCGCGGCGCCGATCCGATGCGCCGCCAGGTGATCCGGGTGCCCGTAGATGCCGCGGCCGTCGTCGTGGACGATCGCCTCGGCGGACTCCTCGTCGATCAGCGCGGCGACGCGGCGGGCGACGCGCTCCGGGTCGGCGGCGGCCAGGGCGTCGGGGTGGACGTTGTCGGCGGCGCCGGGCAGCCCTGAGTCGCGTGCGCCGAGCAGCACCAGCCGCTCGACGCCGAGCAGGGCGGCCGCCCGCTCCAGCTCGGCGACCCGGCGCCGTGCCATCGTCTCGCCGGGCGCGAGCGGCACGTGCACCTCGCCGAGCTCGCCGAGCGTGGCGGTGACCAGCACGACCCGAGCGCCGGCGTCGGCCAGCCGGCGCATCGTCACGCCGGTGAAGATCGCCTCGTCGTCGGGGTGCGCGTGGAGGACGAGGACCGTGCGCCCGCGGAGGGGCGAGGGGTTCGAATACATTCCTGCCTGCTGTCGTGACGGGACCGGCCGCTGCCGGGTCCCGGAGTGGTCGGGTCGCGGGTGGGATTCAGCGACAGCGACAACAGCAGGGCATGCCGAGGATCGCCGCGACGGCGATATGGATCGGCATGGCGCTCACGAGCGGAGAGTCTGCCACATCCGTGAGCGCCCGCGCACCCCCATTCGCACGTTCAGGCGTCGACGAGCTCCGCCTCGGCCGCAGCGCGACGGTCGTACTCGTCGCGCGCGGCCGCGATCTCCTGCCGGTGCTCCTCGGTCCAGTTGACCAGCGCCTCGATGGTGTCGTGCAACGTGGCGCCGAGCGGTGTCAGCTCGTAGTCGACCCGCGGCGGGACGACGGGGTAGACCGTGCGGCGCACGAGGCCGTCGCGCTCCAACTGCCGCAGGGTGACCGTCAGCATGCGCTGACTGATGCCGTCGATCTCGCGCTTCAACTCAGTGAAGCGCAGGCTCCGGACGTCGAGCAGCGCGATGACGAGCAGCGACCATTTGTCCGCGACACGGTCGAGGATCTGCCGCACGTCGCAGTCCTCGCGCGGGTCCCACTTCTGGCAGTACGCGGGATCGGTTACCGGCGTGTACCCGGGTGACTTCGAAGTGCCTTCTTCCATGGTCAGCCATAGTGCCGGAAGATGCGATCAGTTACAAGAAGGAACTGACCCTCGGTTCGATAACTGTGAAGGAGCTCTACGTGCCCGTCCCACCGGCACCGTCCGACCGGCTCAGCGCTCGCGGCTGGGCCGTCCTGCTCGTGCTGAGCAGCGCGATCTTCCTCGAGGGGATCGACATCTCGATGATGGGCGTGGCGCTGCCCTCGATCCGCGCCGACCTCGGCATGTCCACGTCGTCCCTACAGTGGGTGGTCAGCGCATATGTGCTCGGCTACGGCGGGTTCGTCCTGCTCGGCGGGCGCGCCGCCGACCTGCTGGGCCGGCGTCGCATGTTCGTCCTCTGGCTCACCGTCTTCCTGCTCTTCTCCGGCCTCGGCGGCCTGGCGACCGACGGCTGGATGCTGATCGTCGCGCGGTTCGTCACCGGCGTCGCCGCGGCGTTCATGACCCCGGCCGGCCTGTCCATCATCACCACGACGTTCGCCGAAGGGCCGCAGCGCAACCGGGCGCTGCTGGTCTACGCCGGCATCGCGGCCGGCGGCTTCTCACTGGGCATGGTCACCGGCGGACTGCTGACGGCGATCGGCTGGCGGTGGGTGTTCTTCGCCCCGGTGATCCTTGCCGCGGCCATCCTGACGGCGGCGCTGCGGCTGATCCCGCACGACACCCCGCCGGAGCGGACCGGCGCCGGTTACGACATCGGCGGCACGCTCAGCCTCACCGCCGCGATGCTGCTGCTCGTCTACACCGTCGTCATGCTGCCCGAGGTGGCGCCGGCGTCGACGGCGGCGACGGCGGTCGCGGGGGTCGCGCTCCTGGCGCTGTTCGTGACGATCGAGCGCCGGTCGCGCACGCCGCTGCTGCGGCTCGGCCTGCTCCGGTCCGCGCCGCTGGTGCGGGCCAACATCGGGGCGATGATGCTGGTCGGCGGGTTCGTCGGCTTCCAGTTCGTCGCCGTGCTCTACCTGCAGGAGTTCCGCGGCTGGTCGGAGATGGAGACCGGGCTGGCGTTGATGGTCCTCGGGTTGGACGCGATCCTGGCTCCGACGCTGACGCCGGTGCTGGTGCGCCGGTTCGGGAACCCGGCGGTGATCGTCACCGGACTGGCGCTGGCGGTCGTGTCGTACGCACTGTTCCTGCGGCTGGGCGCGGACTGGACGTACGCAGCCATGCTGCCGTCGTTCCTCGTCCTGAGCGTGGCGTTCGCGCTGTCCTACGGGCCGCTGACCATCGCCGCCACCGACGGGGTCGCCGAGGAGGAGCAGGGGCTGGCCAGCGGCGTGCTGACGACGTCGTTCCAGTTCGGCTCGGCGCTCGGTCTGGCCGTCGTGACGGCGGTCGTGGTCGCCGGCAGTGGCGCGGACGGCGCCGGGCTTGACACGTTCCGGACGGCGCTGCTGGTCCCGCTGGCCGGCGCGGCGATCGGCGTCCTCGTCACCGGGTCCGGGCTGCGCCGACGGCGTGGGTCGGCGGTCGCCGCAGCGCCCCAGGCCGATGCCGCTGCCGAGAAGGTCTCCGCATGAACACACCTAGGATGAGCGGCGGGAGGACACGTGACCGGCTCCGATCCAGATGTCGTGACGACCGAGCGTCTTCTGGTGCGCCCGCCCCAGGAGACCGACCGCGCCCGGTTCGTCGAGCTCTTCCAGGACGACGACTTCATGGCGTTCTACCCGGCCGTCCTCTCCGCGAAGGAGGCCGAGGCCCGCTTCGACCACATGGTCGCCGTCTGCCGGACGGTCCCGTTCGGCAAGCAGCCGGTGGTCGAGCGGGCCACCGGGCTCGTCGTGGGCTACACCGGTGTCGACTACATCGACCTCGAACGCAGGACCTGGCTGGAATGGGGCTACCGGCTGGTGCCGGAGCGCAGGGGTCTCGGGTACGCGACCGAGGCCGGACAGGCCCTGCTGGCCAAGGCCCGCCGAACGTATGCGGGTGAGCTGCTGGCGATCATAGCCCCGGAGAACCACGCCTCGCAGAACGTCTGCCGCAAACTCGGCTTCACGTTCTGGAAGCAGGCGCCGGTGGACGGCGAGCTCTGCAACCTCTACACGCTCACCGTGGGCGGACCCGCCGAGTAGTCAGAGGGTACAGCCGACGAGCGTGGGCTCCGGCGTCAGCTCGACACCGAACGCCGCGCGCACGCCGTCGCGCACCTCGCGGGCGAGGCCGAGCAGGTCGGCGGTGCTGGCCTCGCCCCGGTTGGTCAGGGCCAGCGTGTGCTTGGTCGACAGCGAGACGTCGGGCCGGCCGCCGGTGTAGCCGCGGCCGAAGCCTGCGTGCTCGATCAGCCAGGCCGCGCTGGACTTCACCAGGCCGTCGCCGGCCGGCCACCGCGGCGCGCCGTCGGGCAGGGCGGCGGCCTCCGCCTCGGTGAGCAGCGGGTTGGTGAAGAACGACCCGGCGCTCCAGGTGTCGTGGTCGGCGGCGTCGAGCACCATGCCCTTGCCGGTGCGCAGCGCCAGCACGGCGGCGCGGACGTCGGTCAGCGGCGCCCGCTCGCCGACGGCGATGCCGAGCCGGCGGGCCAGCTCGGCGTAGGCGACCGGCCGGCCGAGGTTCCCCTCGCGTAGCTGGTAGCTGACGGTGAGGACGACGTAGCGCTCGGAGCCCTTGAAGCGGCTGTCGCGATAGGCGAAGCGGCAGTCGGCGTTGGCGAACGTGCGGACGCGGCGGTCCTGTCGGTCGTAGGTGCGCACCGTCCACACGGTCTGCGCGACCTCCTGGCCGTACGCGCCGACGTTCTGCATGGGCGTGGCGCCGACCAGGCCGGGGATGCCGGAGAGCGCCTCGACGCCGGGCCACTCGTTCTCGACGGTGTACGCGACGAGGTCGTCCCACGGCTCACCTGCGGCCGCCGTCAGCAGCACCCCGCCGCAGGCCGCGAGCGCGTCACTGTCGCAGGAGGCGCTGGCGTCGACGTCGATGCCGCGGGTGGCGACGCGCACCACCGTCCCGTCGAAGCCGGAGTCGCCGATGACGAGGTTGGAGCCGCCGCCGACCACCAGCACGGGCTCGCCGCGCTCGTCGCAGTCGCGGACGAGGCCGATGAGCTCGTCCTCGGTGGTGGCCTCGACGACGCGCTTGGCCGGGCCGCCGAGCCGCAGCGTGGTGAGCCCGGCGAGGGGGATGTCGAAGGTCTCGCGCACCGTCCGGACCCCCGCGCTCATGGCTGCGACGGCCGGTCGGCCGGCAGCCGGCACAGCGCCCGGGCCTGCGTCAGCACCTTCTGCTCGTCGACCTTGACGGTGAGCTCGAGCGCCACCAGGCCGTCGTCGCGGACGTCGGTGACGGCGGCGGCCACGCGGACGGCGACGCCGACGTCGTCGTCGGGGACGACCACCGGGCGGGCGAAGCGGACGCCGTACTCGACGACGGCGGCGGGGTCGCCGAGCCAGTCGGTGAGCAGCCGGCCGGCCAGCGCCATGGTGAGCATGCCGTGCGCAATGACGCCGGGCAGGCCGACGGACTTCGCGACCCGCTCGTTCCAGTGGATCGGGTTGAAGTCGCCGGAGGCCCCGGCGTACCGGACCAGGTTCTCGCGGGTGATCCAGTACATGTGGTCGGCGACGACGTCGCCGACCACCAGCTGCTCGGTCACCCGCTCAGTCACTGGCGTCTCCCCCGTCGGAGTCCTCGGGTCGCACCAGCAGGGTCGCCTCGGAGAGGCAGATGTCCGAGCCGTCCTCGCCCCGGACCTCGGTGCGGATCTTCAGCAGGTCGTTGCCGGCGACGGCGCGGACGCCGTCGAGCCGGGTGGTCGCCTCGACGCGGCTGCCCACCGGCAACGGCTGCGAGTACGTGAACCGCTGGTCGACATGCACGACCCGGGCGAACTCGATGCCCAGGTCCTTCATCAGCAGGTCGAAGCCGTTCATCACCGGGATCATCACGAACGTGGGCGGGGCGACGACGTCGGCGTGCCCGTAGCCGCGCGCCGCTGCGGTGTCGACGTACGCCGGGTTCGCGTCGCCGATCGCTTCCGCGAACTCGCGGATCTTCTCCCGGCTCACTTCATAGATCTGAGGAGGGTAGACCCGTCCGACGATCGAGGGATCAATGGGCATGCGCTGACGTTACCGTCACCAGGGCCGGGCTCCGACGGGAGACCCTGGCCACGAGCCTGTGCGCGAACGCGTCAGCGGGTCTCGCGGTGGACGGTGTGCGTGCGGCAGCGCGGGCAGAACTTCTTCAAGTCGAGCCGGTCGGGGTCGTTGCGCCGGTTCTTCTTGGTGATGTAATTGCGCTCCTTGCACTCCGTGCAGGCCATGGTGATCTTGGGGCGGATGTCAGCGCTCTTGGCGGCCACGGGTGCCTCTTTCGAAGACGTCTGGATCGTCGGAACCGTGCAAGGGTACCCGACCTGGTCACCTACCACCCAATCGAGCGACGTGACGGCCGGGCCGCTGTGGTAGCGGGGCGGAGGACGCCCCCGAGAAGATCCTTGCCCGCGACAACGACCCGGCCAACCGAGTCCGCGAGTTCGGCCGGCAGGTCACGAGGGCGCACACACCCTCAACCCGGAGATGCTCACCGTGGCCCGTCGCCTGCGACCCGACCTGGAGTGGCAGCACGGCGACGCCGGCAACCTGCCGTTCCCGGCCAACGCGTTCGACAGGGTGCTGTGCCAGAGGTCGCTGATGTTCTTCCCCGACCGTGCGCGGGCTCTGGCGGAAATGGCGCGAGTGACGAGTGATGACGGTGTGGTCGCGGTCGTCGTTCCGGCGAGTATCACCGACCAGCCCGCGTATGGCCCATTGGCGTCCGTGATCGCCCACGTGGCAGGTTCCGCGGCCGCGTCCCTCATGGACACCTATTGGTCGTGCGGAGATCTCGACGAGCTTCGCATCCTGTTCGAATCCGCTGGGCTGCAGATCACCGCCACCCGGACCCATCTCGGGACCGCACGATTCAGTTCGATCGATGCCATGGTGGCGACCGAGGTCAAGGGTTCGCCCCTGGCCAGGCGGCTCGACGAAGCGGCCTACCATCGGATCAGCCGCAGCGCCCATGACGCGCTGCGGACGTTCGAAACACCCGCAGGAGCAGTGCATGCCCCGCTCCGCGGCCACATCGTAGCCGCACGCAGGTTCCATGGCTGACACCACCCAGCCAGGCAGGCCCAGGTCGGCACGTACGGGACGGCGTGTTGAGCTGTCCATGTCGTGGGCGGCGAGCAGCATCAGTGCGACTGACAGCCTCTGCTCGGGCCATTTCGGTGAAGCGTCGGGTGTGTACTGGTCATATGGCGGGTGAGCAGGTGCGGCTGTGTGATCTGCTGGCGGCCCTCTCCGTGGCGACCGATTCGGGCATGGGCCAGCCGCCGGAGAAGGCGATCCGGTCGTGTCTCGTGGCGACCGGTCTTGCGAGGGCGATGGCTCTGCCCGAGGAAGAGGTCCGGGACGTCTATCTGGCGACGCTGCTGAGGCACTTGGGGTGCACGGCGACGGCGGCCGAGGAGGCCTTCTGGTTCGGGGGCGACGAACTCGTCTCGCGGCCGGCGGCCGAGCCTGCCGACTTTGCCGACAAGCGGGAGATGCTCGCCGTCACCCTCAGCACAGGCCGCGGCGCTGGATGGGCTCGACCCCTCCTGGTCGCCCGGGCGTTGGTCGGCGCGAAGGAGGACGAAAGGATCCTTCGCGGGGTCTGCGAGGCCGGCGCTGCGCTGGCAGGGCGGCTCGGGCTGACTCGCCCGGTGCGGGACAGTCTCAGTCAGGTCTTCGAACGCTGGGACGGCAAAGGCACCCCGGTAGGGCTTGCCGGGGACCAGATCACGCTCCCGGCGCGGATCGCCGACGTCGCGACCCAGGTCGAGATCTTCCACCGCGTCGGGGGCGTCGATGCCGCGTTGGCCATGGTGGCGGAACGGTCTGGAGGATGGTTCGACCCGAAGGTCGCTGACGTCGTCCGACGCCATGGTCGACGGCTGCTCCGCGAGATCGGCGACGCCGACCCGTGGGTGGCGGTGCTGGAGGCGGAACCGGATCCGGTAGCCGTGGTCGACGAGACCGGCGTCGATCGGGTCGCCCGGGCCTTCGCCGAGATGACCGACCTCAAATCCACGTACACGCTGAGCCACTCGACGCAGGTGTCCGCGTTGGCGACCGCGGCGGCGAAGGCGCTCGGACTGCCGTCGCGCGAGGTACGAGATCTCGGGCGCGCGGGGCTGCTGCACGATCTCGGTCGCATCGCGGTGTCGAGCGGGATCTGGGAGAAGCGTCGCCCGCTGACTCGTGCCGAGTGGGAGCAGATCCGGCTGCATCCGTACCACACCGAGCGGATCCTGACCCGGTCCGTGCCGTTGGAGCGCCTGGGGCGGATCGCCGGCCTGCACCACGAGCGCCTCGACGGCAGCGGCTATCACCGTGCCGCGGCCGCAGCCGCGATCCCGACGTCCGCACGGGTCCTGGCCGCCGCCGACGCCTACCAGACGCTGACCCAGGAACGGCCACACCGCGCCGCCGTCGAACCCGAGCGCGCCGCCGACCTCGTCGCCGCCGAGGCCGGGCGTGGTCGGCTCGACCCTGACTGTGTTCGTGCTGTCATAGAGGCCGCCGGACAGGTCCCTCGGCACGTGCGGGTGAGCCCGCCCGCCGGGCTCAGCGACCGCGAGATCGAAGTGCTGCAGCTGGTCGCACGCGGCCTGTCCAACCGTCAGATCGCACGCGAACTCGTCATCTCCCCACGCACCGCCGAACACCACGTTCAGCACGTCTACGACAAGATCGGCACCTCGACCCGGGCAGGTGCAGCGCTCTTCGCGATGGAACATGACCTGCTCCGCCGGTGAGTCGCTCTCATGGGGCGATGAACCTCCGGATGAGGTCGGCGACCATTGCCGGATGCTCCCGGTGGGCGATGTGCGCGTGGCCTTCCAGGACATGCACGCGCGCTCCACGGATCGCGGCCGCGGCCGCGTCGGTCGCCGACTTCACCTCTGGTGGGCTCTCCGAGCCTGACAGCAGCAACGTGGGCGCGCTGACGCTGGCGAAGGCTCCCGGGCGGTACACCCACTCCTGCTCGGCTCGCGCCTCGCGTGCGATGGTCGGCGCGGTGGCCACCCGGCCCGGCCATTCCGGGTCGCCGCGCCGCGCCTCGATCTGCTCCTCGGAGAACCCCAGGATGTCACGGAACAGCATGACGACCGCGTTCTCGTAGTCGCCGGCCGCGACGACCCGTTCGACCGCTTCGATCCAGCCCGCGGGGTAGGTCAACCCCAGACCCGGTTCGTAGAGCACCAGGTGGCTGACATTCCCCGTCCGCGCCGCGGCTCCCATCGCGCAACCGGCGCCGTAAGAGTGGCCCCACAGCACAACCGGACCGGAGCGGGTCGCGACTGCGTCGACCACCGCGGCGACGTCCTCGAAATCCCGCTCGATGACGTATTCCCCGCCGTCGCCGCTGGCACCGAAGCCGCGCCGGTCCATCGCGAAGGTGGTGAAGTCCGCCCGCAGCTCGGCGACGAGCGGCGCGGAGACGGTGTGGTCCTGGATCGAGCCGTGGACGACCACCAACGGAGGCCCGCCGCCGTCGACCCAGACGGCCAAGGAGACTGCATCCGCGGCGACGACGTCGAACCGATCCACAGCAGAGACCGTACTCATCTGCCCGCTCCCTGCCGCTCGTGGCGCGAGACGAAGCCGGCCAACGTTGCGACGTACTCGTCCGGGTGCGTGACGTGCGGAATGTGGCCGGCGTCCGCGTAGGCGAGCCGTTCGGCCTGCGGCAGCGACACCGTCAGCCGCTCGTAGATCGGCTCCGTGATCCGCGTCGTCGGCGACGCCGAGTCGCCGCCGATCGTCAACAGCACCGGGCGGGCGAACCGGGCCAGCGCCCGCTCGTCGACCGTTCTCCAGGACCCGTCGCGCAACTCGTCGAGATAGGTCGGCGCGTTGCGGGTCATCATGGCGCGCATCGGTTCGGGCAGGGCGGCCCAGGCGCCCGGCCCGAGAGCGACCTTCTCGACGAAGCACTCCGCCCCACCCGAGTGGTCGCCCCTTTCGAGAAGCCGCAGCACCTCGCCCATCGGCCCCTCGTCGATCGCGGCCCACTCCTGTGCCTCGGGGCTGCCGGCAGGCAGCAGTGCCGCCAGCGGGGGCTCGTGCACGACGATCCCGCGCAGAAGACCGGGGCGCGCGGCCGCGAGCTTCAGCGTGATCGCCGCCCCACTCGAATTGCCCGCGACCCATGCGGGCGCCAGGTCGAGATGCTGGATCAACGCGGCGACATCAGCCACGTCCTCATCGAAACTGCCCTGCCCTGGTGGACAGGAACTCTCGCTGTGCCCCCGCCGGTCGTATGCGACCACACGGAAGAGCTGGGACAGCCCGGGGACGACAGCATCCCAGTTGTGGCGCGAGCCCCAGCTGCCATGGACGAGAACCAGTGGAATCACACCGTGACCGCTCACCGAGTAGCCAATGCGTACCCCATTGGCAACGACGGACCTTCCCTCAGCCTTGGTCGGCACCATCGTGGGCCTCCTTGCAACGACGTATGGAGCCAGTCGCTTCGAGCGTCACGCTCGGCGACCTGTCGTCGCATCGGTAGACCTACCCAACGTGCGGCCAACTCGAGCCGGTCGTGGTCGAGGTGCGGCGGACGACCCGGGCTGGTGTGAGCGTTGACGGCGACGTCCGAGCGGCCCGGGCCGTCCCGGGAGCTGCGGCTGGCCCCTGGTTGTGGTCAGCGCAGCCCCACAGAACCCAGCGAGAGACCCCGACCACGCGGCGACCGGGTGTTGCTGCGGCGCATGCCTGGGGTGATCGCCTGCCCGTACTTGTGTCAGCGCAACGGCACGGTCTCTTACTCGGTCGTGTCGGCCTCGGTGAGCGGGCCGTCGACGATGAGCGGTTCACTGAGATCGGCCAGGAGCCGGCAGATGCGGGCGCGCGACACTGGTCCCGCAGCAACCGCTACTCACCGATCCCGAGCTTGCTAGTCCTGCCCGGCGCCCGGCGCCCTACGCGGCGTCCTGCCGAGAAGGACGCCCAGCGACACCATGCCGATCGCGAGTACCAGATGGAGCCAATCGTCGGCAGCGTTCATCGGCACGAAGTTCGCCGTACTGTCCTCGTCGACGAACAGTCCGTACAGCCACAGCACGGCATAGACCGCGCCGCCCCAGATGAGGAAGTTACGCGCTCCGGCATAGCTGCGGCCCATGAACAATCCGACGAGACCAAATAGAAGATGCACAATATTGTGCAGAACCGAAACCTGGAAAATTCCCAGAAGCATCGCCTCGGATTCATGACTGGCGAACTGTATCTCGCTGAAGTCGGTGGTGATTCCCGGGATGAATCCCATCACGCCGACCGCCAGGAAGACCACGGCGACCGCCGTGGCAGCCGTCTGCACCGGCGTAGCGGTCATGCTGCTTCTCACGTCGTCTGGCATGGCGTGGGCCCTCCCTTCGAGCCATCTGGCTCGTCCCATGTATGTGCGCTCACTCTGGTCGCCGCCCGACTTTCGCCGGTGTGTGCGTAGGACTCCAACGCGCCCCGAACGCGGCCTCGAGCAGTGAGCCGGCCGCTGTCGTCCCAAGCGCGGCGCGCTCCTGCTCAGCTCGTTCTCGCTCGCTCACGACGTCAGCGCATGAGGCGGTTGAGTATGCCCTTGTGCACCTCGGTCGCTCGTTGCTGCTCGCTCGCATAGGCGCTGATCACTTCGATTGAGCCGGTCAACGCGGGGATCGTCCACTGGAGGACGGACAGCTGGCGCTGGGCGGTGGCGGCGTCAGCAGGCGTCGACGCCGTGGGCTCGGTGCCGCTCTCCGCCGGAACGTCTTCGCGCTTCGACACCTTCGCGCCCAGTGCTCGGCCGTAGGCGGTGGCGCCCAACGCCGCCGCCGTCAGCACCGTCTTCGTCAGCGACATGGCGAGGACGCCTTGCTGCGCCTTGATCCGGGGCGTGTTCGCCGCCAGCAAGCCCGCGCTGCCGACGAGATGGACGCCGATCGCCACGGCGTTGATCGGAGTCCAGCGGTTCCAGCCGACGTTCGCGACCGCGCCGGTGCTCCTGGAATCGCCTGCGGCGCCGGCCGCCTGGTTCAACGAGATTGCGTTGGCCAGCGTTCCACCGAACCACGCGGCGAGGCCGACGTCGTGCATTGCGTGCAAAACCGTGTTGCGAACCATGATGCTCCCCCACCAGAATCGATTGATCAGCGCCATACCCGCGGTTGCCGACTCAAAACGTCGAGGGCGGCGTCAGTCGGAGCGATCTCAGTGCCCCGCGCTGCCGGCAGCTCGGTCGCATCCGCGAGCGCAACGTCCGCGGACCGCGACCATCACTCGGCTGCGCACAAGCCCTTACGCGCACGCGACGCGCCGCAACGTCTGAAGAGCGACCGCACATGAGACGCCCGTCCGCGTCTCGAACTCCGAATCGTCGACGGCATTCGGGCCGTGGAGGACCTCGTTCAGCGCGTTGACGATCGCAAGCAGATCTGTCGGCCGCCATCGAGGATGACGGTGTGGGCGTGGCCGTGCGTGCCTCTGGGGCCCGGCTGTGCCGCCGTGCGCGATCGTCGCGGTGACGCCCGGCTCGGCGCGGTGTCGGCGACCATCGCGCCGGCCTCGGCCGTGATGATCACCTACCCTTCGTGCCGCCCCGCAGGGCCGGTGCACCATCGACCGTCGAGCCGGCGCCGGAGATTCTCCGGCGCCGTGACCTGCGGTGCCGGCATGGACTCCCGGCCGTGTCCGGACATCGGACGTGGTTGGTCACCCGGTCACCGTGGATGATCTCGGCCCGCGCCGACCGTGGGTGGCGATCCGGCGGTGGCGCGGTCATGGGGCTCACGTCGTCACGGTGGCGCCGCCCATGACCGGACCGGCCGGTAGGGGCGGCAACAGTTCGTCGTCGAGGTCCGTGACGGCCTGGCGTCATCCACCCTGGCGGCCAACGAACAGATCATCCTCTCTCGAGATGTGCTCGTCACTGGCCGGCCACTCCTCGAGCGAGCCGCCCCACGCCTCTGGAGGGACTTGCTAGCGGCCCGCCGCAGACAGTGCATGCACGCCCACACGTCCTCGATCGGCAGACCCGCCGAGAGTTGGGAGACATGTCTAGTGCAAGCTCTGATCTGGGCCGAACCGACTCCCGACCACAACGCCTTGCGATGTGATGTCGAATTGACGAAGTTGCTGCGTGTGGCCGCTTCCGCGGGTCTTGAGCACCGTGATCGCCCGTTTGAGTTCGGAGTCCCCCCGAAGGAACTGAAGTAGAAGCACGTTGTCGGACAGATGTGACACCCCGTACTCGGACAGCTGCCGGACGCCGAACAATTCCGGTACCTCTTGGGTCATGATGACGCTGATTCCCCGGCGTGCGCATCGCTGAAGAAGGGAGTAGACGTACTCGCGGAACCTCAGCTCGTCTCCACACGCCGCCCGGAGGTCCCCAAGGCTGTCGAGGGCCACCCGCTGCGCTCCTGTGCGCTCCAAGATCTCGAGCAGGTCGTAGACCCACTCATCGAGGTACAAGTCGACAGGAGGCCTGTACATGAGCTCGACCTTGGAATCTTCGAGCGACCACGAGAAACCCCGCACGAAGCGCTCGAGCTGGACAGGATTCTCCTGGAAAGTCGCGATGACACCAGTCTCGCCGCGCTCCGCCCCGGCGAAGATGAAATGCAATGCGAGGAGGGTCTTACCGATTCCCGATGGGCCGGCGAGCAGCGTCGACGCGCCCCGCCAAAAACCGTCGGCAAGCATCGCGTCGATAGACGCCACTCCAGACGAGATGCGCTCCACGTGTTCGTCGTAATTCGAGACACCCAGCGGATCGGCCAGTCGCGGAAAGATATCGAAGCCCCTGGGCGACAACCGATAACTGTGCTTGCCGCTGCGAAAGTCGCTACCACGAATCTTCAGAACCTGGAGAGTGCGGATTTCGCGTTCAGCCTCGCGCTGCGTGCTGAGCGCGAGAATGGCGTCACAGACCGCGAACTCCGGAGCATCGCTACTATCGTCACCGGTGTACTCGCCGACCCAGAAGGAAGTGACCGGCATGACTGACAAGCGTCCGGCCAGCTCATGCAAGAAGCGGCGGAAGGCGCCGGCGTCGCTCGCGAAGGCCTGCAAGGCCTTGAAACTGTCGATGACCATCAGAGCGGGCCGTCGCTGCAAGAGCAACTCGTTGATGCGGTCGAGCACGCCCGCAAGGCCGTGGTCGTTCAACTGCTGGCCGACATTCTCGTAGATCACACGGGAGCCGAGCGCCGAGGCGTCGAAGTACTCCAGGGACTGGCCGTAGCGGAGAATCTTGTCGAGCGGTTCCGACACGGTGGAAAGGTAGAGCGCCGGCCGGTCCACAGTTGCGTTGTGGAACACGTACTGCTGGGCGAGGATGGTCTTTCCTGATCCCGGCTTCCCGATGAGCAGAGTGATGCCATTGAGCGGTAGGCCACCGCCGAGGACGGCATCCAGGTGCTCAGAGCCGCTCGGTAGGCGATCGGTCATTGGATGCGGCTCCTAGGACGTAGGTAGGCGCTCGTGCCAAGAAGGTCACGCACCGTTGAGATGAACTGCAGCGGATCGAAGGGCTTCTGGAGGAACGCGTCGGCGCCCGCCTCGAGCGCGACGTCGCCTGAGTCGATCGCTGAGATCGCGAGGATGGGAACCGAACTGTTCTTTCGTGTCGTCGCGCACAAGGTCAGGCCGGCTCCGCCGGAGATCATCAAATCGATGACGACAAGGTTCGGCGCGTGATCGTGCAAGATCCGCTGAGCCTCGCCTGCATCCACTGCGACGCGGGCGACGTAACCTTCGGTCCGCAGGAAGTACTCTGCGTACTCGGCCGCGTACGGGTCGCGCTCGGCAAGCAGGATCATGAACGAAACCCCGTGGGAATCGGGTGTCACCCTACCGGCTGACGGCGCAAGCATACCGTTGTCGGCCAAGGCCTGCGGGCCGGCCTGCTCCGCTGGGCGCCGTCGCTCGGCGAGCAGCCGATGGGCCACGGCCGGTTGAAGGCCGGAGGCGACCTGCTCGCACACGAAGCGCAGCTCATCCACTTGGTCCCGGCTGTAGAGCCGCTGGCCACCAGGGCTTCGGGTAGGGACGATCTGCCCGTACCGGTCCTCCCACGAGCGCAATGTCTGAGCACGGATGCCGAGCATGGTCGCCACGGCTCCGATGCTGTACACGCCGACGCTATCGCGCCTCATATCCGTATCCTAAGCGAGGCTTCCCTGCTATGCCCCTCGTAGCGGTCCACATGTCGCACGCAAGCTGCGCAAGAGCTACGCACTAGTTGTGCTTCTGTCACAGAAGTTCTACAGTCTCTTCATGAGTCGAGCTTGGCAAACGCGGGAGGCGGACGTTGCCCCGCGGTGTCGCCTGCACGGCGGTGCCACATGAGCACGTGGCGGCTCACGACGGGGACCGAAGGTCCTGGTTCCGCCGTCGCGGAGCGCATGTCCGTGACGACTCGAGAGGCCGCTGGCCGGGATTCGCTGGCATATCTCCTGGGGAAGGCGGCCATGGACGTGGGCATGCAAGCAGATCTCGGCGCAACGATCGGAGCCGTGGCCCGCAACGCCGTGGAGATCATCGGTGGGGTGGCCGGTTCATCGGCGCTCTTCAGCTCACGCCGTTGGCGCCTCAACCTGTCGGCGGCAACGACGGCTCGCGTTGGTGAAGCCGACGAGCGTCAGTTCGAGACGGGGGACGGGCCGTCCTACGCCGCCATGCGCCAGGCGACGGTGGTCACAGTGCGGGACACGGCGGTGGAACAGCGGTGGCGTCGGTGGGCATCGGCGTCGTGCGAACTCGGACTTCGAAGCATGGTGGCGGTGCCGCTGGATCTCTCCCCATACCACTGGGCCGTCATGAGCGTGTACTGGGATCGTCCGGATCAGCCGTCCAGAGAGAATGTGGCTGCCGCTGCCCTGTTCGCCCCGCACGCCGCGGTGGCGATCACCAACGCGTGGCAGTCATCCATGTTGCGCGAGGCGATCCAATCCCGGCATCAGATCGGCCTGGCACAGGGAATCCTCATGGAAAGGCTCGGCCTGGACGCCCGGCAGTCATTCGACGTCCTGCGCCGGCATTCCAGGGACAACAACATCAAACTGAACCGGATAGCGAAACATGTCGTGGAAACCAGGTCTCTCAGGGGCAGCTGGTGAGAACGGCGACTGAGCGTCGAACCTCTCAGACCCGCACTCGAGGCACGTCGCCAAGACGACGGCCGCGGAGAGTGGTCGGCTCTGGGCGGCTGCTGATGGGGTCGCTGTCCAGACCCATGGCGGAACGGGCGAACGGATCGTCGTGCTCATCTTTCGCCGCCACGATCAACTCCTCGAAGGACTGCCGGAGTACGAGCGCGGCACGGGTGGTGTGCCCGACACGGTCGCGACCCGCTGGACCGGCGAGGAGTTCCTGCTCGCGTGCGGTCTGTTCCGGCGGCTGAGCACTGGCGAACCGGCAGACGAACAGTTCCTGCACTTCGTGCACCCCGAACCGGCGACCCAGTCGACTACCTGCGCCCGTGGGAGCGTCGTTCACGCCAGGCAGGTGCGCAAGCATCGCTGAGGACGGCAAGCCCAGCTACCGGTCCACACGGACGCATGCGAGAGCGGCGGCGACGTCGCCGAGTCCGGCATCGCCTCGTTTCGTCCCGGAATGAAAACCCCTGGCTGACCAGGGGTTTTGGTAGCGGGGGCGGGATTCGAACCCGCGACACAACGATTATGAGCCGTTTGCTCTAACCACCTGAGCTACCCCGCCGAGGGGAGTCGGCGCCGCGCAAACGGCGCAGCCTCACCAGAGCCCCAATACGGAATCGAACCGTAGACCTTCTCCTTACCATGGAGACGCTCTGCCGACTGAGCTATTGGGGCGTGCGCCAGACGAGGGTACACAACCTCCGGCCGCGGTGCGAAATCGGCCGTCGGCTGTGGAGTTCACGTCCCGAACCGGCCGGTGCCGGGACGTGCGCTCACTGACCTCGAGAGGCGTGGCAGGTGCAGGATTCGAACCTGCGTAGGCTGTGCCGGCTGATTTACAGTCAGCTCCCTTTGGCCGCTCGGGCAACCTGCCGCGGTTCCCGGCCATCGGCTGGGACCGGTGAGAGAATACATCAGTGCGGAGGGCGCCGGACAATCGGTTCGGGCTCGAGAGATCCAGAAGGAGCCATCGTGGCTAGCGAGTCGTCGTTCGACGTGGTGAGCAAGGTCGACCGGCAGGAGGTGGACAACGCGCTCAACCAGGCTGCCAAGGAGATCGCCCAGCGCTTCGACTTCCGCGGCACCGGCGCCTCGATCCGCTGGCTCGGCGAGTTGGGCATCGAGATGGAGGCCTCCGCCGAGGACCGCGTCAACGCCGTGCTCGACGTCTTCAAGGAGAAGCTGGTCAAGCGCAAGGTCTCGCTCAAGGCGCTCGACGCCGGCGAGCCACGCGCGTCCGGCACCGTCTACAAGATCACCGCCACCCTGCAGGACGGTCTCGACCAGGACCAGGTGAAGAAGATCACGAAGGCGATCCGCGACGACGCGCCGAAGGGCGTGCGCACCCAGGTCCAGGGCGACGAGGTGCGAGTGTCGTCGAAGAGCAAGAACGACCTGCAGGCGGTCATGGCCATGCTGCGCGAGCAGGACTTCGACTTCGCGGTGCAGTTCACCAACTACCGCTGACGCACGCCCACACCGGACCACCCGACTCCCGGGCGGAGTTCGCGGGCTCTTCGGCCGACCGCCCTGCCCCGTTCACGGGAAGGTCGCGCCCGCGTCGCGGCGCGCCGTTGGGATCGGCGGATGAGGACTCATCTCTCGCGTTCGGTCGTGGCGGCCATCGCCGCGACCCTGCTGCTGCCGGCCGCCGCTGCCGCCGGGGAAGACGACGGCCGACCGGCCACGACAGGGAGCCACGGCTCCGTCACCCACCCCGTGCTCGAGGGCCGGGCCACGCTGTCCGCGGACTACCTGGCCGAGGGGCCGCCGTCGGGCGCCCTGGCGACGCCGGCGAACGGGCGCCAGGGCCCGTGGGACGGCCAGGTCATCCCCGGCTTCTCGGCCATGGTCGACAACGGCGACGGCACGTTCTGGGCGCAGCCGGACAACGGGTTCGGCTCGAAGGGCAACTCGGCGGACTTCCTGCTGCGCAACTACCTGGTCCGGCCGGACTGGAACACCGGTGACGGCGGCTCGGGCGAGATCGAGGTGGAGCGGTTCGTCTCGTACAACGACCGCAACCGCGTGCTGGACTTCCCGATCGTCAACGAGAACACGCCGGACCGGCTGCTCACCGGCGCGGACTTCGACATCGAGTCGGTCGTGCTGGCGAAGGACGGCACGTTCTGGGTGGGCGAGGAGTTCGGCCCGTTCGTCCTGCACTTCGCTGCCGACGGAACGCTGCTGGAACCGCCGGTCCCGCTGCCGCGCGGCCTGAAGTCGCCGCAGAGCCCGTACCTGCAGGCAGGCGAGGCACCGCTGGTCCGGTCCAGCCGCGGCTTCGAGGCGATGGCAGCCTCACCGGACGGCCGGTACCTCTACCCGATCGTCGAGGGTGCGTACACGAACGACCCCGACCAGCGCCGCCGCGAGATCCACGAGTTCGACACCCGCCGCGACCGGTACACCGGCCGCACGTGGAGCTACCAGACCCACCAGGACGCCAATGTCGTCGGTGACGCGTTCACCGTCGGCCGCGGCCGGTTCTGGATCATCGAGCGGGATGACTTCGAGGGCGACCAGTCGGTCGTCAAGCGCGTCTACGAGATCGACCTCAATCGCCGCGACGGCGACGGCTACGTGCGCAAGACGCTGATCCTCGACGCGCTACGCATCGGCAACCCGCTGGGCATCGACGCCGGCGAGGGCTACGGCTTGGGCGAGACGTTCGCACTGCCGGTCCAGTCGTTCGAGACCGTGCTGCGGCTGAAGGACGGCCGCGTGCTCATCGGCAACGACAACAACTACCCGGGCAACGACGCGCGCGTCACCGGCACGCCGGACGACACCGAGATGGCAATCGTCGACCTGCGCCCGGCCCGTCCCACCGACGACGGCGTCACTGTCGTCGGGCACCGCGGCGCGTCGGGCTACCGGCCGGAGCACACGCTGGCCGCGTACGAGACCGCGATCCTGCAGTGCGCCGACTACATCGAGCCCGACCTCGTCTCGACGAAGGACGGCGTGCTGGTCGCGCGGCACGAGAATGAGATCGGCGGCACCACCGACGTCGCCAGCCGCCCGGAGTTCGCCGGCCGGCGCACGACCAAGACGATCGACGGCACGCGGATCACCGGCTGGTTCACCGAGGACTTCACCCTCGCCGAGCTGCGCACGCTGCGGGCCAAGGAGCGCATCCCTGCCACCCGGCCGCAGAACACCGCGTTCGACGGGCTCTACCAGATCCCGACCCTCGACGAGGTGCTCGACCTGGCCCGCAACTCGCGCACCTGCGAAGGGCAGCCGGTCGGCGTCTACCCCGAGACGAAGCACCCGACGTACTTCGACGTCGAGGGGCTGTCGCTGGAGGAGCCGCTGGTGGCGCAGCTGGAGGCCAACGGGATGAACCACGCGGACGCGCCGGTCATCCTGCAGTCGTTCGAGACCGGCAACCTCGAGGAGCTGAACCGGATGACCGACGTGCGCATCGCCCAGCTGATCAGCTCCAGCGGCGCACCCTACGACCTCGCATCCAGCGGAGATCCGCGCACGTACGCCGACCTCGCGACGGCCGCCGGGCTGCGGGCGATCGCCCGCTACGCCGACGGCGTGGGCCTGGAGAAGAACGTCATGATCCCGCGCAACGCCGACGGCACGCTCGGCTCGCCGACTCCTGTCATCCGCGACGCGCACCGGGCCGGACTGGAGGTGCACGGGTGGACGTTCCGCCGCGAGAACCAGTTCCTGCCCGCGGAGTTCCGCTCGTCCGCCGACCCCGCCGGGATCGGCGACCTGGAAGGCGAGATCCGGGTGTTCCTCGAGGCCGGCATGGACGGCTTCTTCACCGACAACCCCGACCTCGGTGATGCTGCCGCCGAGGACTGACGGCTGGCAACCCACGTAGAACCGGCGCCCGGTCCGTGCACCCGCACGGGCCGGGCGTCTCGTCGCCCGGGCCGGCTCGTTCCATGACCTGCCGGCGTCGATCTTGGAGTTGTTCGGCCATCTACCGGACATACCGGACACAAAAGCCTAACTACTCCAAGATCAACGGGCTGGGGGCGCTGGACCCGTCGTGAAGCCCTTTTGGGGGTCTCAGCGGCGGTAGCCGGCCCGTTGTTCCAGCCGGGCGACCCGCTCGGCCATCGGCGGGTGCGACGCGAACAGCCTGGCGATGCCGGTCTGCTGCAGCGGGCTGGAGATCATGAGGTGGCTGGTGGCAACGATGTCGCGTTCCGGCGGCAGCACCAGGCGCCGGGTGCTCGCGTCGAGCTTGCGCAGCGCGGCGGCCAGGCCGAGCGGGTCGCCGGTGATGCGGCTGGCTTCGGCGTCGGCCTCGTATTCGCGGGCCGGCGTGACCGTCGCCCGGACGACGGCGGCGGCGACCGGCCCGAGCACCGTCAGCAGCGCCCGGCCCACCGGACCGGCCTGACCGCCGTCGCGGCCGCCGCCGAAGACCCGCAGGCCGGCGGCCACCATGACGATGCTGGCCACCGCGCCCGCCATCGACGAGACGATAGTGTCGCCGCGGCGGATGTGGGCGAGCTCGTGCCCGACGACGGCGCGCAGCTCGCGCTCGTCGAGCAGCTCGAGGATGCCCTCGGTGCAGCAGATGGCGGCGTGCGCGGGGTCGCGGCCGGTCGCGAACGCGTTCACCGCGCGCGTGGGGCTGACGTAGAGGCGCGGCATCGGCACCCGCGCGGGCGCCGTCAGTTCCCGGACCACCCGGTGCAGCACCGGCTGCTCGGCCTCGCTGACGGGGTACGCCCGCATGGCCCGTAGCGCGATGACGTCGGAGCGCAGGACCACATAGCAGTTCAGCCCGACGACGACGACCGCCGCCACGGCCAGGCCGGCCGGTCCGAACCACGCGCCGGCCAGCAGGCCCAGCGCCGACAGCCCGGCCAGCAACACCACGGCCTTCACACGATTGCGTTGCACGTCCACCTCTCGGGCGCCCGTCGCGACGAGCCCGGCGCCCTGCGAATCAACGCGCGGCGGACCTGCGGGGTTCCACCCGGCTCAGCTCAGCAGCAGCGTTGCTGCGGCGACCGGTCGCGGTCGTCTTGCCGGCGACGCTCGAACTCGCGCCTCGACAGCACCCGCGCCGCGGCGTCGTGCCGGCGACAGTGCTCGACATAGCGATCGTAGGCCGTCTCGCCACTGACCTCGCGGAGGTACCACCACATGCCCGCGGCGGCGCGCCCGACGGCGGCCAGGGCGGCGCTCATCCGTCACCGTCCCGCTCGCCGCGGGCGGCCGCCGCCATCAGCTCCCGTTCGGCGCGGGTCGGGATCAGCCCCGACGGCGCGACGATCGCCGACCGGACGTATGGCGCCTCGGTGGTGCTGACGCTGGACGGGTTGCGCAGCGCCTGGATGCAGACCCTGGCGGCGTCGGCGATGATGATCACCACCAGCAGCGCGAAGAACGCCGCCAGCACGCCGTCGACGGTGGAGTTCGTGACCACCTGCTCCATGTCCTCCAGCGACCGCGCCGGCGGCAGGATCTCGCCATTGTCCAGCGCCTCGGAGAAGCGGTCGCGCTGGGCGAAGAACCCGAGCGTGGGGTCGTCGGAGAACACCTTCTGCCAACTGGCCGTCAACGTCACCGCGGCGTCCCACAGCAGCGGGATGCCGGTCACCCACGCCCACTTCAGCCGTCCGCTCTTGACGAGGATGGTGGTCGCGACGGTCAGCGCGATCGCGGCGAGCAACTGGTTGGCGATGCCGAACAGCGGGAACAGCTGGTTGATGCCGCCGAGTGGATCGGTGACCCCGGCGTAGAGGAAGTAGCCCCACGCCCCGACGACCAGAGCGCTGGTGACCCACAGGCCCGGCTTCCATGACACGTCGCGCATCGGCTTCCAGACGTTGCCGAGGGTGTCCTGCAGCATGAACCGCCCGACCCGGGTGCCGGCGTCCACCGTCGTCAGGATGAACAGCGCCTCGAACATGATCGCGAAGTGGTACCAGAACGCCTGCCCGCCGGCGCCGAACCCGTCGGTGAAGATCTGCGACATTCCGACGGCCAGCGTGGGCGCGCCGCCGGTCCGGGCCACCAGCGTCGACTCCTCGACGGCGGCTGCCGCGGCGGCCAGCTGGTCGGGCGTGATGGCGAACCCGAGACCGGCCACGGCCTGTGACGCCGACTCCAGCGAGTCGCCCAGGAAGCCGGCCGGCGCGTTCATCGCGTAGTAGAGACCGGGGTCGATGACCGACGCGGCGATCAGCGCGCTGATGGCGACGAACGACTCCATCAGCATGCCGCCGTAGCCGATCATCCGGACCTGCGACTCCTTCTCGATCAGCTTCGGCGTGGTGCCGGAGGCGATCAGCGCGTGGAAGCCGGAGAGCGCGCCGCAGGCGATCGTGATGAACACGAACGGGAACAGCGATCCGGCGAAGACCGGGCCGTCACCGCTGGAGGCGAAGTCGGTGAGCGCCTCGTTCTGCAGCACCGGCCGCGCCAGCAGCAGCCCGACGGCGAGCAGGATGATGGTGCCGATCTTCATGAACGTCGACAGGTAGTCTCGCGGCGCCAGCAGCATCCACACCGGCAGCACCGAGGCGACGAAGCCGTAGATCACCAGCGCGAGCACCAGCGACTCCGGTGACAGCGTGAACGTGTCGGCCCAGCTGGAGTCCTGGACCCAGCCGCCGCCGACGATCGCCAGCAGTAGCAGGCCGACGCCGATGATGCTGGTCTCGATCACCCGGCCGGGCCGCATCGTGCGCAGGTAGAAGCCCATGAACAGTGCGATCGGGATGGTCATCGCGATCGAGAAGGTGCCCCACGCCGAGTGCGCCAGCGCGTTGACGACGACCAGCGCCAGCACGGCGAGCAGGATGATCATGATGGTGAACACGCCGATCAGCGCCGCGACGCCGCCGACGAGGCCGATCTCCTCGCGTGCCATCTGGCCGAGGCTCTTGCCGTTGCGCCGCATCGAGAAGAACAGCACGACCATGTCCTGGACGGCGCCGGCGAAAATCACCCCTACGACGATCCAGAGCGTGCCGGGCAGGTAGCCCATCTGCGCGGCGAGCACCGGGCCGACGAGCGGCCCCGCGCCGGCGATCGCGGCGAAGTGGTGGCCGAACAGCACCCGCCGGTCGGTCGGCTGGTAGTCGGTGTCGTTGCGCAGCGTCTCGGCCGGCGTCGCCCGGGTGTCGTCGACCTTGAGCACCCGGCGAGCGATGAACCGCGCGTAGAACCGGTAGGCGATGGCGTACGAGCCCAGCGCCGCTGCCAGCAGCCACAGTGCCGAGATCTCCTCGCCGCGGGTCAGCGCGACGACGCCCCAGGCGACCGCGCCCACGACGGCGACCAGCGTCCAGATCACGATCGATCTGAGCGGAGGACGCCCCCGGGGCGGGGCGGGCTCGGTGCGGACGGTGTCGACCATGACGACCTCCGAACTGATCTAGACCAGCCTGGTGACCGTAGAGATTACGCGTAGATGTCCTATCGGTCGATAGACGTCACGGACGTGTGATCTCTCACGCTTCGGACGGCAGGACGGTTCCTGTGGAAAGTCGCCGTAGCATGGATGGTCGGGAATCGAGCCGGGACACCCCGGACACACCGAACGTCATGAAGGAGGCGTCGACACACGGTGACCGTGAAGCACGTACGCGAGCTCGACCGTGTGGTGATCCGATTCGCCGGCGACTCCGGTGACGGGATGCAGCTGACCGGCGACAGATTCACTGCCGAGACCGCCTCTTTCGGGAACGATCTCTCCACACTTCCGAACTTCCCCGCCGAGATCCGGGCGCCCGCCGGCACGCTCCCCGGCGTCTCCAGCTTCCAGCTGCACTTCGCCAACTACGACATCCTCACGCCGGGCGACGCGCCCGACGTGTTGGTCGCGATGAACCCGGCGGCGCTGAAGGCGAACCTGCCCGACGTGCCGAAAGGCGCCACGATCATCGTCGACACCGGCGACTTCACGCCGCGGGCGCTGAAGAAGGTCGGCTGGGAGACCAACCCGCTCGAGGACAACAGCCTCAGCGCCTACAAGGTGCACGCGCTGGACCTCTCCGGCATCACCATGGAGGCGCTGGCGCCGTTCGACCTGTCCCGCAAGGACGCCTCGCGGTCGAAGAACATGTTCGCGCTCGGTCTGCTGTCGTGGATGTACGGACGCTCCATCGACGGCACGGTGACGTTCCTGCGCGAGAAGTTCGCCGCCCGCGAGACGATCCGCGACGCCAACATCGCCGCGCTCAAGGCGGGCTGGAACTACGGCGAGACCACCGAGGAGTTCTCGGTCTCGTATCAGGTCAAGCCCGCCGCCATGCCGGCTGGTACGTACCGGAACATCACCGGGAACCTGGCGCTGTCGTACGGCCTCGTCGCGGCGGCCCACCAGTCCCGGCTGCCCCTGTTCCTCGGGTCGTACCCGATCACTCCGGCATCCGACATCCTGCACGAGCTGTCCAAGCACAAGCGGTTCGCCGTGCGCACGTTCCAGGCCGAGGACGAGGTCGCCGCCATCGGCGCCGCACTGGGAGCGTCGTTCGGCGGGGCGCTCGGCGTCACGACGACGTCCGGGCCGGGCGTCGCGCTGAAGGGCGAGACCGTCGGCCTGGCGGTGTCGCTGGAGCTGCCGCTGGTCATCGTCGACGTGCAGCGCGGCGGCCCGTCGACGGGTCTGCCGACGAAGACCGAGCAGGCCGACCTGCTGCAGGTGATCTATGGCCGCAACGGCGAGTCGCCGGTCCCGGTGGTCGCCGCGTCGTCGCCGTCCGACTGCTTCCACGCCGCCATCGAGGCCGTGCGCATCGCCGTCACGTACCGCACGCCGGTGTTCCTGCTGTCCGACGGCTACCTCGCCAACGGCTCCGAGCCGTGGCAGGTCCCCGACGTCGACTCGCTGCCGACCATCGACCCGAACTTCGCCACCGAGCCCAACCACGACGGCGACGGCACCGGCGAGCGGGAGTTCTGGCCGTACCTGCGCGACGCCGAGACGCTGGCCCGGCCGTGGGCGCTCCCAGGCACGCCCGGCCTCGAGCACCGCATCGGCGGCATCGAGAAGCTCGACGGCCCCGGCACCATCTCGTACGACCCCAACAACCACGACCACATGGTGCGGCTGCGCCAGGCGAAGATCGACGGTATCGCCGGTATCCCCGACCTGGAGGTCGAGGACCCCGGTAGCGAGGCGCGCCTCCTGGTACTCGGCTGGGGGTCGACGTACGGGCCCATCGGCGCGGCCGTGCGGCGGGCCCGCAAAGCCGGCCACCATGTGGCCCAGGCGCACCTGCGGCATCTCAACCCGATGCCCGCGAACACCGGCGACGTGCTGCGGTCCTACGACCGCGTGCTGGTGCCGGAGATGAACCTCGGGCAGCTCGCCCTGCTGCTGCGCGGCAAGTATCTCGTCGACATCGTCGGGTACAACCGCGTGCGTGGGTTGCCGTTCAAGGCCGAGGAGCTGGCCGACGTGATCATGGAGGAGGTGGGTGCGCTGTGACCGCACCCGTCGATCTGGGCCTGCCCGGCCTCGCCGGGGTGCCCACCACCGATGTGAAGCAGACCAAGAAGGACTTCACCAGCGACCAGGAGGTCCGCTGGTGCCCCGGCTGCGGTGACTACGCGGTACTCGCGGCGGTTCAGGGCTTCCTGCCCGACCTCGGGCTGGCTCGCGAGAACATCGTCTTCGTCTCCGGCATCGGCTGCTCCTCCAGGTTCCCGTACTACATGAACACCTACGGGATGCACTCGATCCACGGCCGTGCGCCGGCCATCGCGACCGGCCTGGCCTCGTCGCGTCCCGACCTCTCCGTCTGGGTCATCACCGGCGACGGCGACGCGCTGTCGATCGGCGGCAACCACCTGATCCACGCGCTGCGGCGCAACGTCAACCTGACGATCCTGCTGTTCAACAACCGCATCTACGGGCTGACCAAGGGCCAGTACTCGCCCACCAGCGAACAGGGCAAGATCACCAAGTCGACGCCCATGGGCTCGCTGGAGTCGCCGTTCAACCCGGTCTCGCTGGCGCTCGGCGCCGAGGCCACGTTCGTCGCGCGCACCATCGACTCCGACCGCCAGCACCTCACGTCGGTGCTGTCGGCTGCGGCGGCGCACCGCGGCACGTCGCTGGTCGAGATCTACCAGAACTGCAACATCTTCAACGACGGCGCGTTCGAGATCCTCAAGAACCGCGACAGCCGCGATGAGGTGCTCATCCGGCTCGAGCACGGCGAACCGGTGCGGTTCGGCGCCGACGGGCAGCACGGCGTCCGGCGCAACCCGTCGACCGGTTCGCTCGAGGTGTGTGCCGGCGACGACCCGGGCGTGGTCGTCCACGACGCGACCGCCGACGACCCCACCCAGGCCTTCGCGCTGTCCCGGCTGGCCGACCCCGGCACGCTGGCCCGCAGCCCGATCGGCATCTTCCGCCAGGTCGAGCGGCCGGCGTACGGCGACCTCATGGCCGCCCAGCTGGACGAGGCCGCGGCGAAGCAGGGCGAGGGCGACCTGCAGGCGCTGCTGCGCGGCAAGGACACCTGGACGGTCGCCTGACGCGCGGGGCCGCCGCGCGTCAGTGGTGGCTCTGACACGTTTCAAGAAGCGGCTCCGGACGTTGACACAGGCTGCACGTGGCCGGTAGAAACGTGTCGAGCTGATTTGAAACGTCTCAACCGCCGACGGATCGCCGAGGGTGACGATGGACAATCTCACGGTCTCTGCGACCGGCTTCGAGTGGAGATCCGGCCACGAGGTCCTGCGCGCCGAGGCCTGGGGCAACGGCGTGCGCGTCCGGGCCGGCCTCGGCCGGATCCTCGACGACGTCCCCCACGCGCTGCTCGACGACGTCCCCAAGGCCTCGGCACCGGCCGTCGTCGCAGCCGACGACTCCGTGACCTTGCGGGTAGCCGACCTGAGCGTCGTGCTCTCGGCCGACGGGCGGTTGTCGTTCTCGCGGATCGGCGCGGCGGCTCCGACGCCTGCCGAGCCGTTCCTGGCCGAGCAGCCCGCGCACTTCTGGTGGCCCGGACCGCGGCTGTTCGCCGCCACGGCCAACGGTTACCACCGGATCGAACAGCGGTTCCGCGCCTGGGAGGGCGAACGGTTCTACGGCCTGGGCCAGCACACGCACGGCCTGTTCGACCAGAAGGGCGCCGTCATCGATCTGCTGCACCGCAACGGCGAGGTCTCCATCCCTTTCGTGATCTCCAGTCGCGGCTACGGCTTCCTGTGGAACAGCCCGGCGCTCGGGCGGGTCGAGCTGGCATCGAACGGCACGCGGTGGGTCGCCGACAGTGCTCGGCAGATCGACTACTGGGTCACCGCCGGCGAGCCGGCCACCGTCCTCGAGCACTACACAGAGGTCACCGGCCGCCCGCCCGTCTTCCCCAGCTGGGCGAGCGGGTTCTGGCAGTCCAAGCTGCGCTACCAGACGCAGGAGCAATTGCTCGGGGTCGCACGAGAACACCACCGCCGCGGCCTGCCGATGTCCGTCATCGTCATCGACTTCTTCCACGGCACGCACGTCGGCGACTACCGCTTCGATCCGGCGGAGTGGCCTGATCCGCGCGGCATGGTGGACGAGCTGGCCGGCATGGGTGTCGAGGTGATGGTGTCGGTGTGGCCGACCGTCACCGCGGTGTCGCGGAACTTCCCCGTCATGGCCGAGAAGGGCCTCTTCGTCCGCAACGAGCGCGGCGCCCCTGTCCACGTCGACGCCGGCGACAAGGGTGTGGTCGAGGGCCGCACCTTCATGGCCTATTACGACTCCACCAATCCGGCCGCACGGGAGTTCATCTGGGAACAGGTCCAGCGCGGGTACCACGACCACGGCATCTCGATCTGGTGGCTCGATGCCGGCGAGCCGGAGATCCGCCCGCTGGCCGTCGACAACCTGCTCTTCCACGCCGGGCCCGGGCTCGAGGTGGCGAACCTGTACCCGCGCGAGAACGCCAGGACGTTCTGGGAGGGGATGCGCGCCGCCGGCGAGACGGAGATCCTCACCCTGAACCGGTCCGCCTGGGCCGGGAGCCAGCGCTACGGTGCGGCGGTCTGGTCCGGCGACATCAAGGCGGACTTCGAGTCGCTCGCCCAGCAGATCCGCGCCGGTCTCAACATGGCACTGTCCGGGTTCTCCTGGTGGACCACCGACATCGGCGGCTTCCACGGTGGCGATCCCGAGGACCCAGAGTTCCGGGAGCTCATGATCCGGTGGTTCCAGTTCGGCGTCTTCTGCCCGATCACGCGGCTGCACGGCGACCGCGAGCCCCGGCAGCGTCCCGGGCCGCTGACCAACTCCGGGCCGAACGAGGTGTGGTCGTTCGGCGACGAGGTGTACGAAGAGCTGCGTCGCCAGCTGTTCCTCCGGGAGCGCCTGCGTGGCTACATCCATGACCAGATGGCCGTCGCGAGCGAACGTGGCCTGCCGCCGATGCGGCCGCTGCTCGTCGACCATCCGCACGATCCGGAGGTCTGGACTGTGGACGACCAGTACACCTTCGGCAGCGACCTCATCGTGGCACCGGTGCTGGAGTACGGTGCCCGGTCCCGGCAGGTATACCTGCCGGCGGGTGAGCGCTGGCGGCACGTCTGGACCGGCACCACGTACGAGGGCGGCCGCCGCTACGACGTCGAGGCACCGCTGAGCTCCATTCCGGTCTTCGCCCGGGACGGCGCCGAGACCGGCTGGGCGGTGCCATGAGTGACGCGGCGCAGATGGAGCGGTGGCGTCCGCTCGATCCACAACGCTGAAGGCACCTGTCCGGCCGCGAGCCCGTCCACCGGTTCTAGGTCGCCACCATGAGCGGCTGCTACGCGAGTCACGGCGAGAGCTTCCTCACCGACGCGGCTGAACTTCCCGCGGCAGGTTCTCGAGGACGTCGACGGCGTCGGCCTCGACCCGATCGACAAGTGGGACGACACCACGTCCACCGTCGGCATCCCCAGGTCGGTCTCCCTGCAGTACCTCGGGCGGCACAGGGTCCGCCTGGAGAGCGCAAGATCATCTCGGCCGATTCGAAATCGAGAGAGGACTGACGGTCAGCCCTTCACCGCGCCGGCCGCCAGCCCTTGGATGATGCGCTGGTTGAGCGCGAGGTAGAGCACGAGGATGCCGCCGATGGTGATGCAGATGGCCGCGAAGAGAGGCCCGTAGTCGAGCGATCCGTACTGGCCGCTGAAGTTCAGCAGCCCCGCCTGGATGGTGTTGAGGTCACGGCGGTTCGCGAACGTGATGGCGAAGAGCAGATCGTTCCAGATGAGGAAGAACTGCACCAGCGCGACGGTGAGAACGGCGTTGCGGACCATCGGGAAGCCGATGGAGCGGAAGGACCGGATCATTCCAGCGCCGTCGATGGTCGACGCCTCGAAGATCTCCCGCGGGATGGCGCGGAAGTACGTCGCCATCATGAACACCGTCAACGGCAGCCCGTGCCCGGTGTAGGTGATGATGAGCGGCCACAGCGAGCCGGTGAGGTGCAGCTCGAAGTAGATCGTGAACAGCGGGAGCAGGATCATCTGACCGGGCACCATGATGCCGGCGAGGATCGTGAGCAGCACCGTGTTCCGGCCCTTCCACACCATCACCTCCAACGTGAACCCGGCCGCGACACCCAGGACGATGATGAAGAACAACGACGGCAGCGTGGCGACCACGCTGTTCCGGATGGTGGTCGCGAGCTGGCCGGTCTCCCAGGCCGCGGTGTAGTTGTCCCACCGGTAGTCGACAGGCAACGACCACGACGGGGTGTTCAGGAACTCGTTGCTCGACTTGAGCGAGTTGATGAACATCCAGAACAGCGGATAGACCTCGACCACCAGCAGCGCCGCGATCGCCAGCGCCACCAGCAGGCGCCGGACGGAGCGCCGTGCGGCGCCCGGCCGTCGTCCCGGCCGCGCGGGTGCGCGGCCGGGGGCGGGCGCCTGCGCCTCGGTGTCCAGGAGCACGAGACCCCTCCTCTCACGTTGTGATGTCGCGTCGCGCGGACCGGAAGATGAAGAGCGTGACGATGAAGCACATGATCGTGAGCAACAGGGCGATGGTCGCGCCGTAGCCGTAGTCGCTGTAGGCGAACGCCGTCCGGTACATGTACAGCGTGAGCGGAGTGTTGCTGCTGCCCGGACCGCCGTTCGTGAGGGCGAGTACGGAGTCGAAGACCTTGATCGTGCCGTTGATGCTGAAGATGATCGACGAGAGGAGGATCGGCAGCGACAGCGGCAGCACGATCCGGCGGAACAGGCTCCATCCGCGTGCCCCGTCGATGCGCGCGGACTCGATGATGTCGTCGGGGATGTCGATGAGCCCCGCGTAGATCAGCACACCGTAGAAGCCCACGGACCGCCAGATGTCCATGACGACGATGACGATGAACGCGGTCGTGCCGGAACCGAGCCAGTCCACCCGGTCCAGGCCGACGTTCACCAGCAGCTCGTTCACGATCCCGTCACGGGGCGCGGACTGGAAGATCTTCTGGTAGAGCAGGGCGACGGCCACCGTGGGAACGACGACCGGGAAGAAGACCAGCGTGCGCACCAGCGTGGACGACCGGCGGAGCACGAAGACGTAGAACAACGCGAGCGTGTACCCGATGACGACCTGGCCGATCGTCATGATCACCGCGTACTTGAGGGTGAACAACAACGCGGCGTGCACGTCGGGGTCGTCGACGAGCCGGGAAAAGTTGCTGAGCCCCGCGAAGCGGAATCCCTCGAGCGGGTTGCCACTGACGAAGGTGTACCCGAAGGACCACACGACCGGTACGAGCATCACCAGCGTGTAGACCACCAGCGCGGGGCCGAGCAGGATGGCGATCGCGCGGCGATCACCGAGTACGGATTTCATGGGCGACTTTCCCGCGGTGCGCCGGGTCTCAGCCGGCGTCCAGGTCCGTCTGGAGCATGCTCATGAAGTCTTCCGGGCTCATCTCTCCGGTCACCAGCAGTGCGGCGTTGTGCGAGGAGTCCTGGCCGGCCTTGGCGTTGAACAACGCCTCCATCCACAGCACGGTGTCGCTGGTGGTCGCGATGATCTCCTGCACCTCCTGCGTCAGCGGCGGCAGGCCGGGGACGTCGTTGACGACCTTGAATCCGGAGATGGTGTTCTGGTCGCGCAGGGACATCTCACCGAAGTTCTCGGTGATGCACTTCGTCCAGTCCCCGACCTCGCTCGTGAAGGTCCCGCTGCCGAAGGTGGACGGCAGTCCGACGTTGGAGGGGTACTGGTCGATGCTGCCCGCGCCACCCTCGACGGCCGGGAACGGCATGAAGCCGACGTTATCGACGCCGATCTGGTTCTGCTCCGGGTCGTTGATCGCGGTGAGTGCCCAGGTGCCCATGTAGAACATCGCCGCGTTGCCGGTGAGGAACTCGTTCTGCGCGCTGTCGTAGTCCAGCGACGCCACGTTCTCCCCGAGGTAGCCGTTCTCGCCGAGGCTCGCGATCTGCGCGGCCGCCTCGACGTACTCCGGGTCGGTCAGCTTCGCCTCGCCGTCGGCCACCTTCTGCAGCGCGTCCGGGCCGAGCGAGCGGTAGATGTACCCGCTGAGCAGCCTGGTGATCGGCCAGCCCTGTTCTCCGGACGCGGCGAACGGCGTGATGCCCTGTGCCGCGAACGTCTCGGCGGCCGCCATCAGGTCATCCCAGGTCTGCGGCTCATCGAGGCCGTTGTCGGCAAAGTAGGCCTTGTTGTAGAAGATGCCCTCGACGTTGTACTGGAACGGCAGGAAGTTGAACGCGCCACCGTAGAGGTTCTTGATGGTCGAGATGGCGCCCGGCTCGATCAGGTCGAGTACGCCGAGCTCCTCGAGCTCCTTCTCGAAGTCCACCAGCTTGCCGGCTTCCCAGAGCTTCGCTCCCTCTTCCGGCGTGCCACCGGCCGCGAACATGACAGGCAGCGCGTCCTGACCCACCAGCAGTTGGATCTGAGCGTCGAGCTCGGCTTGCGGGATCGAGCTGATCTCGAGCGGAAGAACCTCGTTCTGCTCCGCGCACACGCCTTGGGCCATGTCTTCCAGCACCGGCGGGATGTTGCCGTTCTCGGCATTCACGAGATAGGTGAGCTTGTCCGGGGCGTCGACAGACGCCTCACTTCCGTCGTCGCCGCCGCAGGCTGCGAGACCGAGTGCGACTGTGCTCGCAATGGCCGCGACGACGATCCGGCGATCACGGAACGTGGCAGTGGTCACAATTCCTCCTCGAACGCGACCTTGATACGTTTCAACGGCCGATGTTAGCCACGCCACACGGCACCGTCAAGACATTCGGGCAGGGCAACTGCGCTTGCTCGCGACCTTGCCGGTTCCCTGCTACCGTCGCTGTTGAATCGATATCAACCTGCATCGGGCCGTCGGGCCTGGGCCCGGTACAGTCAGTGCCACGACGGCCACGGTCGTTCCTGCAGGGGGTTGAACATCATGGCTAGGGTCGGCATCCGCGATGTCGCCGCGCAGGCCGGCGTCGCGGTCGGCACCGTCTCCCACTACCTCAACCACCCGGGCAAGGTCTCCCCGGAGAAGGCAGCCCGGATCAGGCAGGCGATCGACGCGCTCGGGTTCGTCCCGAACAACGCCGGTCGGCAGCTCCGACTCGGGCGGAGCTCGGCGATCGCCTACATCGCGCCCGACGTGAGCAACCCGTTCTTCTCGTCCATCGCCGAAGGTGTAGAACAGCGCGCCTCACAGCTGAACCTCGTGGTGTTCCTCGCCAACTCACATCGCAGCCGCGAGCGCGAGAACACCTATCTCGACGTGTTCGAGCAGAACCGCGTTCGCGGCATGCTCGTCGCGTCCCATGAGCCCATCGAGGACCGGCTCCTTCGCGTACGCGCCCGCGGCACCCCATGCGTGCTGGTCGGCCAGGCGGCGATGTCCGACGAGCAGGCTTCCGTCTCCATCGACGACGTCAGCGGCGGCCGGCTTGCGGGCACACACCTCGCCGAGCTGGGACGTCGCCGCCTCGCGTTCGTCGGCGGTCCCCTGAACATCAGGCAGATCGGCGATCGCCTCAGCGGCGCCAGCGCGGCAGTTCGCGATCATGGCCTGGCGACCCTCGAGGTCATCGACATGCCCGACCGCACGGTTCGGGGTGGCAGGGAGGCGGCACGTCTCGTGCTCGAGCGGCCCGCCGACAGCCGTCCGGACGGGATCTTCGCCTCCAACGATCTGCTCGCCCTGGGCATGATGCAGGTGCTCATCAGCGAAGGCGTCCGCGTCCCCGACGACGTCGCCATCGTCGGGTACGACGACATCGAGTTCGGCGAGGCGTCGCTCATCCCGCTGACGTCCGTCAAGCCGCCGCACGAGACCTTCGGGTTCGCCGCCGTGGATCTCCTCGTCGACGAGATCGCGGACCGCGGAGACCACCCCCGCCATCGAGTGTTCGAGCCGCAGTTGGTGGTGCGCGCCAGCACGACCGGCGGCGCCGCGGGGGCCGCCTGGTGAACGTCTCGCGTCATGAGCCAACCGTGCGGTAGTTGCTGGCGGACCCGTAGCATGCGCTGGTGAGCACCTCCCGGTCCGGTCTGCTGTTCGGCGTCGGCGCGTACGCGCTCTGGGGTGTCTTCCCGCTCTACATCAAGCTGCTGGAAGACACCGGCGCGGCTGAGATCCTGGCGCACCGGGTCGTATGGTCGCTGGTCCTGGTGCTCGGGCTGCTCACCGTCGCACGCAACCTCGGCCGGCTGCGGACGCTCGGCCGGCGGTCGTACGGACTGCTGACGCTGGCCGCGCTGCTCATCTGCGTCAACTGGGGCGTCTACATCTGGGGCGTCAACAACGACCACATCGTCGAGACGTCGCTCGGCTACTTCATCAACCCGCTGGTGACGGTGGTCCTGGGCGTCCTGGTCTTCGGCGAGCGGCTCCGGCGGCTGCAGTGGGCGGCGCTCGGCCTGGCCGCCGTCGCCGTCATCGTGTTGACCGTCGACTACGGGCGGCCGCCCTGGATCGCGCTGGCGCTGGCGTTCTCGTTCGGCACCTACGGCCTGGTCAAGAAGAAGGCCAACGTCGATGCCGTGGAGAGCCTCGCGGTCGAGACCGCGGTGCTGTTCCTGCCGACGCTCGCCTACCTGGTGGTGCTGGGCGCGAACGGTACTGGCGACTTCGGCACGGCCGGCTGGGGGACGACGCTGCTGCTGGCCGGCTGCGGGCTGGTGACGGCGGTGCCGCTGCTGTTCTTCGGGGCGGCGGCGGTGCGGGTGCCGTTGACCACGTTGGGGACGCTGCAGTACCTGACGCCGACGCTCCAATTCCTGCTCGGGGTCGCGGTGTACGGCGAGACGGTGCCGCCGGTGCGGTGGGTCGGCTTCGCCCTCATCTGGACGGCGCTCGTCGTGCTGACGGCCGAGGTCCTCGTGCGGCGACGGCGGGAGCGGCGGGCCGCGATCGACCGGCTCGTGCTGGATCCCTCGACCGCCACTGGGTGACCCGGCCCACCAGGCATGCATTCCTGATCATCCGCGATCGCGGACACCACCACGATTACCCGAGCCTCAACACGATTGCAGGCGTGTTGAGGCTCGAGAAAACCTCATGATGGCCCCCGCGCCCCGGGGGCCATCATGAGG
>NZ_SMLB01000049.1 GCF_004349105.1 Jiangella aurantiaca | reverse complement strand
TTTATAAGAGACAGGGGGTGGCAGGGTCGGGGAAGAGCAGCCTGATCCGCGGCCACCTGCCGGCGGTCCGGCCCGACGTCGTCATGCTCGACCAGAGCCCGGTCCGCGGGTCGCGGCGGTCCAGCCCGGCCACGTTCACCGGCATGCTCGACCCGATCCGGACGCTGTTCGCCCGCACGACGGGCGCGCCGGCGGCGCTGTTCAGCCCCAACTCCAGCGGCGCGTGCCCGGCGTGCCAGGGCGCCGGGGTCATCTTCACCGACCTCGCGTTCATGGACGGCGTCACGACGATGTGCGAGGTCTGCCGCGGGCGGCGGTTCAAGGACGAGGCGCAGCAGTACCTCGTCCACGGCCGGTCGATCGCCGACGTGTTCGAGATGAGTGTGGCCGAGGCCCTGGAGTTCTTCACCGAGAAGGCGATCCGCACGGTGCTGCGGCGCCTGAGCGACGTCGGCCTCGACTACCTCACGCTCGGCCAGACCCTCACCACCCTGTCCGGCGGCGAACGGCAGCAGCTGAAGCTGGCCAGCGAGCTGGCGGTCGGCGGCAGGTTCTACGTGCTCGACGAACCCACCACCGGCCTGCACCTCGCCGACGTCGAGCACCTCATCGCGCTGCTGCACCGGCTGGTCGACGACGGCAACACGCTGGTCGTCATCGAGCACAACCTCGACGTGGTCGCGGCGGCCGACTGGGTCGTCGACCTCGGGCCCGGCGCCGGCCACGACGGCGGCCGGGTGGTGTTCGAGGGCACCCCCGCCGCCCTGACCACCGACGGATCCACGCACACCGGCGCGTACCTGGTTCGCTACCTCTCCGGCTGAGGGGCGGTTCCTACGATGCCGGGGTGATCACCGACGTACCCGCCGCGCTCGTCGCGTCGTACGGGCGCGATGACGCAGGCCGAGCCTGGCTGGCCGGGCTGCCCCGGCTGCTCGGCGAGACGCTCGAGCAGTGGGGACTGCGTCCGGACGGTCCGCCCGGCAACGGGATGGCGGCGCTGGTCCAGCCGGTCACCCCGGGCCGACGGCACGCCCGCGGTGCTGCGGCTGCAGCCGGTCGGCGAGGAGACCACTGTCGCCGTGCTCGGACTGCGCACGTGGGACGGCGACGGCGTCGTCCGGCTGCTCGACCACGACACCGGCACGGGCGCCATGCTGCTGGAGCGGCTCGACGCCGCCCGGCCGCTGACGTCCGTGGCTGACGACGACACCGTCATGACCGTCCCGGGCGAGCTGCTGGTCCGGCTGGTCGCGGTGCCGGCGCCGGACGCCGCCGACGTCGCGCTCGCGACGGTCCTGCTGCGCCACCGGGCCTAACGGCGCGTGCCGCCCCGGTCTGTCGGCGTCCGCGGGTAGTGTTCCGGAAGTCGTTCTTCGAAGGGAGAGGGTGCCTGTGCTCGCGAAGTTCGCCGGCCGGTGTGGTGCGTGCGGTGGAGACATCCGGCCCGGTGACGAGATCGAGAGCTCGGGTAGCGGCCGCAACCGGGTATGGACGCACGCGGCCTGTGCCGCTGCTCCCACGCTGATCCCGGTGCCGGCCGGCGCCGACGCCGAGCCGGCGCTCGTCCCCGCCGGCACCGCCGGCTCCGCTGCCGCGGCGAAGCCGGCTCGCGCCCGGCGGCCGCGGCCGCCGGCCATGGTGGCGCCCGAGGGTGCCATCGAGGTCTACACCGACGGCGCCTGCTCCGGCACGCCCGGCCCGGGCGGCTGGGCATGGGCCGTCTCGCGCGACCGGTTCGCCTCCGGGTCCGCGCCGAGCACCACCAATCAGCGCATGGAGATCACCGCGGCGCTCGAGGCGGTCCGCGCGCTGTCCGGGCCGCTGGTCGTCGTCAGCGACTCCGCGTACGTCGTCAACTGCTTCCGCGACGGCTGGTGGCGCAACTGGCGGGCGCGCGGCTGGGTCACGTCCACCAAGTCGCCGGTGGCCAACCGCGACCTCTGGGAGCCGCTGGTCGACCTGGTCGAGGAGCGCGGCGACGTCGTCTTCCACTGGGTCAAGGGCCACTCCGGCCACCCCATGAACGACCTCGTCGACGAGCTCGCCGTCGCCGCCAAGGTGGCCCAGTCCTGACAACGGCGAATGAGGCGTACTGTGGCAACCACAAGGGGCTGACCAGGCTCCCCGATCAGGGAGCAACCATGGCCGACAAGTCGCCGCGACAACACCTGTCCAAGAAGGCGGGCAAGTCGCTCAAGGAGAAGCGCGCCGACAAGGCCGCCAAGGCAGACGCGAAGTCCAAGATCGAGATCGTCCCGCCCCCGAAGAAGCGCTGACCCGCCACTTCGGTCCGGGGCGCCGACGGTCAGCCGCGCAGTGTCACTGCGAACGAGTGGCCGTACGCGTGGTGGGTGTCGACGCGGAGCAGGGTGCCGCCCGGGGCTGGGCTGACGGAGACAGCGCGGTCGCCGGCCACCCGGGTCAGCGTCCGGCCCCTCACCAGCACCTCGACCACGTCGCGGTCCATCGTCGGGTCGGACACGGCGATGGTGGTGAGCCGGCCGGCCCGCTTCCGCGCCAAGACCGACGCCGGCCCGTCCACGCTCAGTCCGCCGGCGTCGTGGCGGCCGGAGGTGAACGTGTTGACGCCGGTCAGCCGTAGTCCGGTGTGGCGCACGGCCTGGACGTCGGTCGTGTTCGCGAGCACCTCCAGCGGGCCGCCCGCGTACGCCGTCAGGGCCGCCTCCGTCGCATGCGGGACCATCGCGTAGGCCAGCGCGGCCGGTGCGGCGCCGGCCGGGTGGTCGATCGTCACGCCGAGGACGCGCTTCGTCACGGCGGTGTCCGGGTTCGCGGTACGGACGACCCGGCGGCTGCGGGTGACGGTGTCCAGCGCGACGCGCACCGGCTGCGCCGAAAGGAAGACGTACCCCACGGCGGCGTCCTGTGCCGGGTTCGCGTAGCGCAGCCAGGCGAGGTCGGCCGTGCCGGGCCCGGTCCACGCGTCGCCGGACCGCAGCACGCCGGTCGCCGTCACCGGGTCGGTCGCCGCCGCGATGCGGGCGTCGACGGACGTCGTCACCGCGCGGCCGGCGTTGTCACCGACCCCCGCGGCGAGCACGACGATCTCGTCGTCGAACAGGAACCACGACTTCGTCGCCGTCGCGTTGCGGTAGACGACGAAGTCGTCCGGCAGGATCCCGGCCTGGGCGTCGCGCCAGGCGACGTCGTCGGAGAGCACCATCGCGGCGGTCCCGTACTCGTCCAGCGTCGCGCCGCCGGAGTGGGCGCTGGTGCCACGCGGGAAGTAGACGTAGGTGTTCTGCGACTGCGACGACGACGTGAAGTGCAGTGGGTGGCCGGGGTTGTCGTAGTACGGCGTGCCGTAGAGCTGCGGGATCGTCCGCCGCTCCTCGACCGGCGCGGTGACCCCGGCCAGGCTGTAGGGCGACACCGTCGTGAAGTAGTCGACGCCGAACGCCTGGCTCTGGTCCTGGCCGGACAGGTACAGGTAGTGCGCGCCGTCGCCCTGGAACCACGGCATGAGGTTCTCGCCGCTCATGTACTCGTACTTGCTGATCCGGTCCGAGCTGCGGGCCAGCGCGAACGCGTAGCCGAGGCGGCGGTGCACGGTCTTGTCCATCGCGTTGAACGCGACGCAGCGGGCCGGCGGGTTGAGGTCGGCCGGCGCGACGGTGTCGTCGGCGATCAGGTCGGCGTAGCGCGCGGCGCTGACCGGCGAGACGAACGTCGCCGGGTCCAGCGCCGCCCGGGACGTCGACCGGATGAACTTCACGTAGCCACGGAGCGGAGCCGGGTCCGCCGCGTGCTCCGCGAGGTCGACGACGGCCTCGACCACCTGCGCGACGTCGGTGTACCCCGTCGACGTGCGCGAGACCGACCGGCCTTTGACGATCTCCATCATCCAGCCCTCGAAGATCAGTGGCGCGAACCCGTCGGTCACCCATCGCTGCACGACGGGCACCAGCGCGGCGCCGTCGGCGAACCCGGTCCCGTCCAGGATCTTCAGCGTCTGCACCACGCGGGTCAGCAGCGCCCGCCCGTAGGCGCCGGTGTAGGCGACCGAGTGGTGCTGGATGAACGAGCCGTCCGTGTAGTAGCCGTCGGTGTTGCCGTGCCGCAGGGCGTACGGGTCGATCGTCGCGAAGACGGTGAGCTGGTCCTCGATCGCCTTGCGGATGCGCGCCTCGTCGCCGAGCAGCGCGCCCTGGATCATCCGGTTGGTCGTGATGTCGGCGAGGTTGGCGCCGGTGTGGAACCGCGAGTCCAGGTTCACGTCGCCGTCGATGCCGTTGCGCAGGTAGGCGTCCATCGAGGCGACATAGGTGGTCACGAGGTCGGCCGGGGCGGCGTCGCCGAGGAGCGCCAGCGTCTTCCCGGTGTGCGTCGAGATGCCGATCTCCCACGTGAACCAGTTGCCGTAGTACCCGGCGGACTGGTCGCCGTAGTAGTGGTCGTGCAGCCAGACGAGGCCGTCTTGGACCTGCTGCCTGGTTGCTTGATCGCCGTGGAGGCCGCAGCCAGGGGTGGCCGTGGCCAGGGCGATCTCGTAGAGATGCTGGTAGGACGCGTTGAGGTTGGGGTCGCTGATGCCGAGCGGCAGGCCGGCGAACAGCTCGCCGTCGCCGGCGTTCTGCAGGGCCGTGAGCCAGGTCGTGGCGGTGCGGTCGATGGCGGCGAGCTTGGCGGCGACCGCCGGGTGCGTGTTGACCTCCGGCGTGCCGGCGAAGATCGCGACGGTGTTGGCAAGCAGCCGGTCGGTGCCCGAGGCGGCCGTTGTCGGGCCGCCGGCGCCGGCGCTGCCTGGCGTGACGGGGTTCGCGGCGGCTCTCGGCGGGGTGACGACCGCGGCCAGGCCCGCGGCGGACAGGATCGACAGCACTCGGCGGCGACTGAGCTCCACGGGGCCTCCTCGCAGAGGTCTAGACCTGACAGAGCGGAGTCAAACAGACGAACCGCCCGTCGGCAAGCGCTTGCCGATCACGCAGACAGTGTGCGGCTCGCCGGGCCGTGACAGGCGCAGCCGGCGACGACGGCGTCCGGCGACATCGCGGCGGCCTCGTCGGCGACGCGGTCGAGGACCGCCTGCCGTTCGGCGGCGTCGAGGTATCGGCCGCGAGTCACGACGCCGTCGATGCGCTGCGTGTTGGCGATATCGGCGAGCGGGTCCGCGGCCAGGACGACGAGGTCGGCCGGGGCTCCGGGGGCGATCCGGCCGGCCCGGTGCTTGCCGAGGAAGCGAGCCGGCTCGACCGTCGCGGCGCGCAGCGCGTCCGCTGCCGAGAGTCCCGCCTGGACCAGCTGCCGCAGCTCATCGTGCAGGCTGAAGCCGGGGAACAGGCCGCAGGTGCCGTAGTCGGTGCCTGCCAGCAGCGGGACGCCGGCGGCGTGCATGGCGCCGATCAGCGCGAGCTGGTGCTCGGACTTCGCCGCCCACTCCGCGTCGAGCCGCGGCGTGCGCCCCTTCAGGTACCAGTCGCGCAGCACCATGTCGAGGACGTCGAGCAGGGGCCGCGGCAGGTAGCGGCGCCGTGGGTCGGACGGGTCCAGCGTGCGGGCGTTGTCGAGCGCCTGGTGCATGACCATCGTCGGCACCTGGTGGGTGCCGTTGCGGGCGAAGCGGTCGAACAGCCGGGCCGCCTGATCGCGGTCGTACGTGCGCATCGCCTGGACGTCGATCGGGTGCAGCGCGTTGAACCAGCCGTTGTAGTCGCCGCGGTCGAGCCGGATCCGGGCGAGCTCGGCCCGCAGCCGGCGCTCGTCACGCGAGGCGGCGACGAAGACGGAGAACAGGTGCTCGATGCTCGCCTGGCCGAGGTCGGACGCCTCGGCGATGTGGAGCGCGTCAGGGCAGTGCCCGATCAGCGGGATGCCGCGGCGGCGCGCCTCCGCGGCCATCGCGCGGTAGACCGCGGGCGCGATGCGCGAGTACACCTTGACGGCGTCCGCGCCCTCAGCGACGGCGTCGCGGACCGCCGCGCGCCCCTCGGCCTCCGTCGCGACCTCGACGACGGGCAGCAGGTTCGGATCCCAGAGCGACGGCGCGCCGTCGACGATCCGGCTGGCGATGACCCAGCGCGGTCCGAGCAGCTCGCCCGCGTCGGCCCGGTCGCGCCAGTCGTGCAGCTCCGCCCGTCCGGACATCTCGCGGACCGTGGTCACGCCGTTCGCGATGTAGAGCGCCGGCTCGATGGTGGGGAACGAGCTGTGGACGTGCAGGTCGGCCAGGCCCGGGATCAGGTACGCGCCGCGCAGGTCGACGGCGCGGACGCCCGGCGGGACCGGCACCTGGGCGGACGGTCCGACCTGCGCGATCCGGTCCCCGCGCACGACGACGGTGGTGTCCGGCAGCCGCCGCCCCCGCTCGACGTCGATGACGGTGGCGTGCGTGAAGGCGGCCCCTCGGGAGGGCGCGCCCGTGCCGCCTGATGCGGTGGTGGCGGACGGGGTCGCGGCGGCCCGCGGCGCGACGACGCCCAGCAGGCCGGCGGCGAGGCCGCCGGCGATGAGGTTGCGGCGAGAGGGGGTCGGGTTCATGTGCCCATCGTCTGGCGGGGGAGGTGCGGCGAGCACTCCTGCTGTCCCCCGTCCACCCGGCGGCCAACCCCCGTCTTCGCGCTGGAGACCTCTCCATCGCCGGCCAAGGTGAGTGAGGCTGTCGGTGACGGCGGCTAGCGTCGGCCGCGTGACCGAACCCGCCTTCCTCGCCGCCGTCAGCACGTCCTACGACACCGTCGCCGACACCTATGCCGAGCGCTTCCCGGCGTCCCGGCTCGGCCCGCTGGGCCATGCCATGCTGCGGGCGTTCGCCGAGTTCGTGCTGGCCGATAGCAAGGGCCCGGTCGCCGACCTCGGGTGCGGTCCGGGTGCGGTGACGGCGGTGCTGGCCGATCATGGTCTGGAGGTCTCCGGCATCGACGTCTCGCCGCGCATGATCGAGCTGGCCCGCGCGGCGCATCCGGAGCTCCCGTTCAGCGTCGGCTCCATCACGGCGCTCGACCTGCCCGACGGGCAGCTCGGCGGCGCGCTGGCGCACTTCTCCACCCACCACACGCCGCCCGAGCACCTGCCCGCCGTGTTCGCCGAGTTCCACCGGACGCTCGCCCCGGGCGGCCATCTGCTGCTGGGCACCCACCTCGGCCAGGACGAGCACCTGCGGCCGGCCGAGGCGTACGGCGGCCACCCGGTCTCGTACGAGTGGTTCCTACTGCCCGGCGAGCGCATCGCCGCGCTGATCGCCGACGCGGGCCTGACGATCGTCGCGCGGCTCGACGAACCCCACCCGAGCGGGGGAACCGGCCGGTCGGTCGCCTATTTCCTGGCCCGCAAACCGATCTAGGGCCGCCCAGGCTGAGCTGGTGAATGGAACGCGTGTGCGATAGAATGCTACCTATGGTCGTCATTCTGGACACGAGCACGGAGGCCGCCCTACCCGCCGGGGCAGCGGTGTTCGACGAGTGCGAACCCGGACCCGAGGTGTCGCGCTGGCTCGTGGACGACGAGTTCGTGGCGGTCAGCGAGGCGGTGCCCGCTGCCCGGGTGTCGGTGGTGGCGGCCATCAGGGCGGAACTGGCCCAACTCTCGGTGGTCGATGAACACGGCGCGGCCGGGCTGGCCATCGACCAGCTGAGTGGACAGATCGCGTCATGTCAACGGCTGATGTCGCAGGCGCGGGCGCTGCAGGCCGGATTGGTCGAGGAGCTGGTGTCCCGTCCGGAGCTGGCGCCGGCCCCGTCCTCGGCGGACTACCGGTCGGTGACCTCGGAGTCATGTGCGGCCTTGGAACTGACCGCGCCACTCGCGCTGACGTCCGGGCAGGCGGAGTATCTCGTGGCTGAGTCCGTACAGCTGGTGCGGGACTTCCCGGCCACCCATGCCGCGCTGGCCCAGGACGAGATCGACGAGCGCCGCGCCCGGGTGATCCTGGCCGAGCTGGGCAGGCAGGACCGCGACGTTGCGGAGGCGGTGGAGGCCGCGATCATCGGCCAGCGGGCCGGAGAGCTGAACGCGCGGCAGCTGCGGCGCCGCATCAAGGTCTTGGTCCATCGGCTCGCGCCGCAGCAGGCCGAGGAGCGGCGCGCCCGCGCCGAGGCCGACCGCCGCGTGAGGGTGTGCCCGGCCGAGGACGGGATGGCCTGGGTCGAAGCGCTGATGCGGGCCGAGGACGCCGCCGCCCTCGAGGCCGTGCTCGACGCCGGCGCGAAAGGCTCTGAAGCGGCGCGACGCCGACGCCGGTGACGCGCGGGCGCGCACCTGCGACCAGCGTCGCGCCGACGTTCTGGCACAGCTCGTTCGGGCCGCCCTGGCCACTGGTGAGGTGGGCGACGGGCTCTGGCTGGGTACCGAGCACGGGCGGCTGGTCGCGGTCCAGGTCACGGTGCCGCTCACCACGTTGGCGGGGCTGAGCGAAGAACCTGGCGAGTTGGCCGGATACGGTCCCATCCCGGCACGCGTCGCGTGTGAGCTGGCCGCCGCGGGAGTCTGGCAGTGGCTGGGCACTGACCCGGTGAACGGCGCCGTTCTCAGCCATGGGCGCACCCGCTACACGCCGACTCACGATCTCATCGAGCACGTGCTGCTGCGTGACCGAACCTGCAAGGCACCCGGCTGCGCTCTACCGGCGACGCGCTGCGACCTCGATCACGTCCGTGCCTACGCCTCTGGCGGTGCGACCTGCGCCGGGAATCTGACCCCGCTGTGCCGCAAACATCACCTCATCAAGCACCACGGCCCGTTCATGGTCGACCAGCCCGAGCCAGGCACCCTCCGCTGGACCAGCCCTACCGGCAACACCACCATCGTCGGTCCGGCGAGAGTCGGGCCCGTCCATGATCCGCCGGGGCCCGACGATCCACCTTTCTGACACCGGATGGTGCGGTGAACTCAGGTCGCGTCGTCAGTCGACGACGAACCAGTTGCCGTCCTGGTAGGCGAGGGTGGTGTCGCCGAGCTCGTCGGCGGTGAAGCTGGCGTTGGCGACCACGGCCTCGACCGGGACGATCACCTGGCCGGGCGTGCTGTCGTCGACCAGTTCGGGGTCGATGGTGGCGGACAGCAGCGCCTCTGACTGCTCGGCCGACGGCATGCCGGCCATCATCGCCATGGTGGACTCGCACGGCCCGAAGCCATCGGCTTCGGCCTGCGCCGCGGCGGGCCCGGCGATCTCGCACATGGTCGCGACGTCCTTGGCGCCCAGCGCGTGCAGGAAGGCCTCGAACCGCGCGATCGCGGCCTCTGTGGTCTCCGGCGACCCGGCGCCGTTCGGCGGCGCCGACGGCGTCTCGGTGGCGGTGGGCGTCGACGTGGGGGTCTCCGACGGGGCAGGGCTGGGCGTCTGCGTCGGCTCCTCCGACGGCTCCGACTCCGACGAGGTCGCGGCCGGCGTGTCCGTCCCACCCGCCGACGGGTCCTCGTCGTCGGAGGATCCGCAGCCGGACGCGGCGAGGGCGAGGGCCACACCGGCGGACAGCGCGGCGGCGCGGCGGGCGAAAGAGAACGACATGAGTGACGTCCCAGCAAGAGGCGGCAGAACGCGCGGCAGGCTAGCACGCGCGAGCGACGCGACCGGGGACAATCGCCGAACGCCGAGGAGAGCCGGCCCGCCCGCGCATCGTCACCGACCGCCGCTAGCCCTGCCCACCCACCACGACGCCGTCGGTGTCGGAGGCGAACCGGGACCCTTTGATACGCAGCACGCCGGCGCCGTCGGCGTGCAGTGCACCGCCGCCCAGCGGGACCAGGTTCGCCCCGCCCTCGCCAAGCCCGGTGTTGCCGAACGCGGCGCTGGCGTAGAGGCTGCCGCCGTCGAACGTCATCGTCGCGCCGGCCTCGAAGGTGTTCAACGTCGCCACGACGGAGGCGTCGGCGGTGACCACCAGCCGGCCGGGCGCAGTGCCGGCCACGTCGTTGCCGGTGAACACGTTGCCGGGACCCTCGAACCGTCCGGCGAACGGCCCGGCCGGGGTGCGGAAGTGGTTGCCGGACAGCTGTGCGTGGTCGCCCTTGATCCGGAACGCCGCGCCGGTCGAGGACACGAACGTGCAGTCGGTGAGCTTGAGCCGCACGCCGGCCGGCGGCGCGTTGAGCACGTACTGCGACGCACACTCGGTGACGTGCAGGCCGGTGATGGTGGCGTCGGCGCCGGCCACGAGCACGGCCTCCAGCGCAACGGCGTTAGCGTGCCGGAACGAGCCGTCGGCGACGCGGATGCGGGTGCCGCCGATCCGGATCGCCCGGCCGTCGGCGCCGGTGCCGGTGGTGGCGCCGAACCGGAAGTCCTCGAACGTGCAGGAGTGCGCCTGCTCGCCGATCTCGAAGAAGCGGCGCGCCGTGTTCCCGCCGCGCACGCCGCGGACGTGGCTGTCCCAGACCTTGCGGGTGAAGATGACGAACGACCCGGCGCCGGAGGTGTCGCCGAGTGCGAGACCCTCGAACCGGACCCGGTGTGCGTTGGAGACGACCACGTAGTTGTAGCCGGTCGAGTGGCAGGTGATGTCGCTGAACGTGATGTCGTGGACGTCGGTGCCGCCGAGGTCCTCGGTACTCGTCGTGCCGCCGGGGTAGTAGCTGAGGTCCACGCCGGCGGTCTGGCCCTCGATGCTGATGACGGCGAACGTCGACCGCGGCTCGGTGGCCGCCTCGTACACCGTCACGTCGCGGCAGCGGACGTTCGCGCAGTGGTACTGGAAGGTCAGCGCCTTGCGTCCGATACGGGAGAAGTAGAGATTGTCGATCTGCACGTCGCGGCAGAACGAGCCGCCGAGGCCGTTGTCGTTCGACCCGTTGCTGGTGTCGAGGTGCAGCCCGCTCACCCGGACGCCCTGCACGTAGCGCTGTGGTGGCCCGGCCGGCGTGGACGGCGCCGCGCCGTGGATGCCCAGCAGTTCGCCCGCCCCGCCCGGCCCCGACACCAGGGTGATCCGCGAGCGCAGCCCGTCGCCGAACCAGTGCGTGCCGTCGACCAGCAGGCTGATCGAGTCAGTCGTCAGGTACGCGCCGTCGGTGCCGGGCACGTACACCGTGCCGCCCCGGCGGGCCGCGGCCTGCAGCGCGTCGGTGTCGTCAGTTCCGGTGCCGGTCTCGAAGTCGTAGTCGCCGGCAGCGCCGAGTGCCTTCACGGAGACGACGTCGTCGGCCAGCTCCCACCAGGCGCCGTCGCGCGTGCGCAGGTGCCATCGGTCGGGCTCGGCCGGCGCGGCGTCGAGACGGCGGTACAGCGCGCCGCCGCCGTCGCCGGCCGCAGCGTAGCCGAACGTGCGCAGCGCCCGCACCCGTCCGTTGACGATCATCTGCTCGGCGGCCGCACGCGACGGCACGGACAGCGCCTCGCTGCCGGCCGGATCCGCGGCCGACGAGGGCGCCGCGGCGGCGACGCCCACCGCTCCGGCTCCGGCGGCGCCCAGCAACGAACGTCGGGTCAACGGCGACACGGACATGGCAGCTCCTCGAAGGCAACGATGCGAACGGAAGAGAGCAGGGCGAAGCAGGGCCCGGACCCATGGGGGTCCCGCGCGAACGGTGGTGCGGATCGAACGGCTAGAGCGGCCCGGTGCGGTCCAGCCGGCTCAGGATGGGGTCATAGTGGTCGGACAGGGCGTCGTGCACGGCTGCGACGTCGCCACCGAGCACCGCCCGGTAGATGGCGTCGTGCTGCCGGTAGGTGTCGGCGGGGCGGTCGTCGGCGATCTCCGCGCGCTGCGCCACCGCGCGGCTCATGGTCAGCCAGAACGCGTCGAGCAGTTTGAGTGCGACCGCGTTGCCGGCGTCGGCGAACAACGTGCGGTGGAACCGGCGGTCCTCGTCGAGGACGTCGGCGCCCCGCTCGGACTTCTCCTTCATCTCGCTGAGGATCTGCTCGAGCTCGGACCGGGTGCGGTCGGTCATGTTCCGCACCGCCCGCTCGATGAGGTCGTTCTCGACGGCGCGGCGCACCTCGAGCAGGTCGGCCAGCTCGCTGAAGTCGAACAGCAGGTTGAACGGGAGGTTGTCGATGAGCAGGGACAGCGAGAAGTCCTTGACGAACACGCCACTGCCGCGCCGGGTCTCGAGGATGCCGAGGGACACCAGCCCCTTGACCGCCTCGCGGACGGAGTTGCGGCTGACGCCGAGCTGCTGGGCCAGCGCGCCCTCGGCCGGTAGGCCGTCGCCGGCGCGCAGGCCGTTGGCGAGGATGTAGTCGCGCAGCGCCGTCTGCACGGACTCGTGCAGACTCGGCGGCCGCGGCAGCGCCGTCAGTCGCGTGAGTGGGTCCCCCTGAGCCACGTGAACTCCTCCCGGCATGGCAATGATTTGTAGGATAACCGAGTAATGTCCGAGACCACAAGCGCTGCTGGACCCACCCGATAGACAGCGACGCTGCAGGTGAACGGGCCACCTGCAGCGTCGTGCGAGCCGTTCGGGCTATTCGTCGAGATCGCGTTCGAGCAGCGTCACGAGGGCATCGAGGGCCTGATCGGCCTTGTCGCCGTCGGCGGACAGGATCACCTGGTCACCTTGCTCGACCCCGAGCGTCATGATCGACAGGATGCTGGACGCGTCGACCGGCTCGCCGTCGGGCTTGCGGATCGACACCTTGGTGGGCTGTTCCGCGGCGGCCTTGACGAAGACCGCGGCGGGCCGGGCGTGCAGCCCGGCCTTGCTTGCGACGACTGCGGTGCGCTCGGGCACGGCGTCTCCTCTGCTGAGGTGGTGTGTTGTGCGGGCTCAAGCCTAACGGCCGGTGTGACGAGCACGCTCGTTCGCTGCGCCGGTACGGGCGGTTTCGCGTTACCGGCCCGTTACGGTGAATACTGGGCCTGACATGCGTGCCCCCCGTCGTCGTGGGGCGTGAGCCCGGACGGCTGGGTAGCTGCCGTCCGACCGGAACGGAGCATCTATGCCCATCGCCACTCCCGAGGTCTATGCCGAGATGATCGACCGGGCCAAGGCCGGCTCGTTCGCCTATCCCGCCATCAACGTGACGTCGTCGCAGACGCTGAACGCGGCGATCCGCGGGTTCGCCGACGCCGAGAGCGACGGCATCATCCAGATCTCCACCGGGGGTGCCGAGTACATCTCCGGCCCGACCGTCAAGGATCGCGTTCGCGGCGCCATCGCGTTCTCCGCGTTCGCCTACGAGGTCGCGAAGAGCTACGACGTGCAGATCGCGCTGCACACCGACCACGCCCCGCTCGACGCCGTCGAGCACTGGGTGAAGCCGCTGCTGGCGCTGTCGACCGAGCGGGTGAGGAACGGCGGCGCGCCGCTGTTCAACTCGCACATGTGGGACGGCTCGGCGGTGCCGCTGGACCAGAACCTCAAGGTCGCCGAGGAGCTGCTTGCGCTGGCCGCCGAGGCGAACACCATCCTCGAGATCGAGGTCGGCGTCGTCGGCGGCGAGGAGGACGGCGTCGCCCACGAGATCAACGACAAGCTGTACACCACGGTCGAGGACGGCCTGGCCACCGCCGAGGCGCTCGGCCTGGGCGAGCGCGGCCGCTACATCGTGGCGCTGACGTTCGGCAACGTGCACGGCGTCTACAAGCCGGGCAACGTCAAGCTGCGCCCCGAGATCCTGCGCGACATCCAGCAGGCGGTCGGCGACCGGTACGGCAAGGACAAGCCGTTCGACCTGGTGTTCCACGGCGGCTCCGGCTCCACCGAGGAGGAGATCGGCGCGGCCGTCGACTACGGCGTCATCAAGATGAACATCGACACCGACACCCAGTACGCGTTCACCCGTCCCGTCGTGGGGCACATGTTCACCAACTACGACGGTGTGCTGAAGGTCGACGGCGAGGTCGGCAACAAGAAGGCCTACGACCCCCGGGCCTGGGGTAAGCTGGCCGAGGCCGGCCTGTCGGCGCGCGTCGTCGAGGCGACCCAGCAGCTGCGGTCGGCCGGTCAGAAGATTCGCTGATGTCGGGCGAGAACCTGCTGTCGGGCCCGCCAGAGACGTTGCTGCCCGACGATCCCGCGGCCCGCGAGGCGCTGGAGTCGGGCGTCGACGCCGCGACGGTGGCGGCGGCGCACCCGGCGTACTCGGCGGCGTGGGCCGACCTCGCCGACCACGCGTTCGCGGCCGGCGATCCCGTCACGTCGTACGCGTTCGCTCGCACCGGTTACCACCGCGGGCTGGACCAGCTGCGCCGGCACGGCTGGAAGGGGCACGGCCCCATCCCGTGGGTGCACGAGCCGAACCGCGGGTTCCTGCGCTCGCTGAACGCGCTCGGCCGGGCCGCCGAGGCCATCGGCGAGACCGACGAGGCCACCCGCTGCGCGCAGTTCCTGCGGGACTCCAGCAAAGAGGCCGCCGACACGCTCGGCGCCTCGGAGTAGGGCGCCCATGCCCGCCATCGTGCTCGTCGGCGCCCAGTGGGGCGACGAAGGCAAAGGCAAGGCCACCGACCTCATCGGCGGCCAGGTCGACTACGTCGTGAAGTTCAACGGCGGCAACAACGCCGGCCACACCGTCGTCATCGACGGCGAGACCTACGCGCTGCACCTGCTGCCGTCGGGCATCCTGACGCCGGGGGTCACGCCGGTCATCGGCAACGGCGTCGTCGTCGATCTCGCCGTCCTGTTCGAGGAGCTCGATGCGCTCGAGGCCCGCGGTATCGACACGTCGAGGCTGGTCGTGAGCGCCAACGCGCACCTGATCCCGTCGTACAACCGGACGCTGGACAAGGTGACCGAGCGGTTCCTCGGCAAGCGGCGCATCGGCACCACCGGCCGCGGCATCGGACCCACCTATGCGGACAAGATGGCGCGGGTCGGCCTGCGGGTGCAGGACCTCTTCGACGAGAAGATCCTGCGGCAGAAGGTCGAGGGTGCGCTGGAGCAGAAGAACCAGCTGCTCGTGAAGGTCTACAACCGCCGCGCGGTCAGCGTGGACGACGTCGTCGACGAGCTGATGAGCTACGCCGACCGCCTGCGGCCGATGGTCCGCGACACCGCGCTGCTGCTCGACGAAGCGCTCACCGAGGGCAAGGTCGTCATCATGGAGGCCGGCCAGGCGACGCTGCTCGACGTCGACCACGGCACCTATCCGTTCGTCACCTCGTCGAACGCGACCGCGGGCGGCGCCAGCACCGGCTCAGGCATCCCGCCCACGCGCATCGACGGCGTCATCGCGGTGCTCAAGGCCTACACCACCCGGGTCGGCGAGGGCCCGTTCCCGACCGAGCTCTTCGGCGACGAGGCCGAGCGGCTGCGCAAGGCCGGCGGCGAGTTCGGCACGACGACGGGACGGCCGCGGCGCTGCGGCTGGCTGGACACCGTCATCGGCCGGTACGCCACCCGCATCAACGGCACCAGCGACCTCGTCGTCACGAAGCTCGACGTGCTCACCGGGTACGACCCGGTGCCGGTCTGCGTCGCCTACGACATCGACGGCGTCCGGCACGACGAGATGCCGATGACGCAGACGGAGTTCCACCACGCGATCCCGATCTTCGAGTACTTCGAGGGCTGGGACGACGACATCAGCGGCGCCCGCACGCTGGCCGACCTGCCGCTGGCCGCCCGCCGCTACCTCGAGGCCGTCGAGGACATGTGCAAGGCGCCGATCTCCGCCGTCGGCGTCGGGCCGGGCCGCGAGCAGATCGTCGCCATCAGGGACCTGGTGCGCTGAGGTTTCTGGTCGTCGGGCGGCCCATGGTCCGGCCGCCCGGCGACTGGCGCAGCGTCCGGAACCCCATGCGCTCGTAGAACGCGATGGCGCGGGTGTTCGCCGCGCCTACGCCCAGGTGGACGCCGGGCGCGCCGGCCTCGCGCAGGGCGGCCAGGAGCCGCTTCATCAGCGCCCGGCCCATGCCGTGGCCCTGGGCGCGGGGGAGCAGGTCGATGTGCAGATGCGCGGGATACTCCGCGACGACGGCGGGGTCGACTGTGCGCGACTCGTGCAGCAGCCTGACGTAGTGCGCGTCGCGCGTTCCTGCCGGGAACGAGCCCGGCGGGTACTTCTCGCGCAGCGGCGGCCACCACTCCCGCTCACAGACCCTCTCGAACTCCACCGTGTCGCGCGCGCCGAGCACGTAGCCGGCCGGCGCGCCGAGCACGTAGCCGGCCGGCGCGCCGTCGTCGATGACGAACGCCAGTTCCGGCTCGTACCGCAGATAGGGGCCGACGAAGATCTCGCCGAGCAGCCGCGGGTCGGCGAACTGGCCGGTGGCGTCGTCGCCGTTGTCGCCCGTGCGCAGGCAGATGTCGTAGAGCGCGTCGGTGTCGCCGGGCTCGTACGGCCGGATGATCACGCGGTCGTCCCTTCTCCGGTCAGGCCGCGCAGGGTCATGTCGATGACGCGATCGACGGACGCGGCGAACAGCTCGGGCGCGACGTTGGCCAGCGGGCCGTCCAGCGCCAGCCGGGCGACGCCGTGCACGGCCGCCCACGCCGCGATCTCGGCCAGCGGGCGGCGCTCTGCGGGCAGCCGGCCGGCCGCGACGAGGTCGTCCATCACCTGCGCGACCATGGCGAGGGCGTTGGGCAGGTCGTCGAACGGCAGCGCGCCCTTCTCGCAGAACGCGACCCGGAACAGCCCGGGTTCGGCCAGCGCGATGCCGACGTAGGCCCGGCCGAGCGCCTCCAGCCGGCGGGTCGCGGTCTCGCCGGCGTCGCCGGTGTCGGGGACGGTGGCCAGCCGCGCGCGCATGGCGTCGGTCAATGCCTGGAACGCTCGCTCCTTGACGCCGAGCAGGAGGTCGTCGGCGTTCTCGAAGTGCCGGTAGGCCGCGGTCGGGCTGACCCCGACCTCGCGGGCCGCCGCCCGGACCCCGACGGCGTCGGGCCCGCCCCGTTCCGCCAGCCGCGCGCCGGCGTCGAGCAGCGCGTTGCGGAGGTCGCCGTGGTGGTACGTCGACCGCGTCGTCGGTTCAGGCATCCCGATGATGTTGACACCCACCCACATCGGCTGGCAAGTTGACACCTGTCAAGTTTACGCCCGTCCACATTAGTGAGGGACTCATGCTCGACCATCTCGCGGCCTTCGTCGTACGCCGTGCCCGGGCCGTACTCGCCGTTGCCGCCGTCGTCCTCGTGGCGGCCGGCGTCGTCGGCGCGGGCGCGTTCGGGCAGTTGCAGTCCGAGGGCTTCACCGACCCCGAGGCGGAGTCCGTCGCCGCCGCCGAGCTGATCGACGCGGCCGGCGGCCAGGCCGACCTGGTGCTGCTGGCCACCGTCGGGTCGGGCACCGTCGACGACGCCGCGGCCGCCGGCGCCGTCCTGACCGAGCGGATCGCCGCCGAGCCGGGCGTGGGCGGCGCGCGGTCGTACTGGACCACCAGCATGCCGTCGCTGCGGTCCGAGGACGGGACGCAGGCGCTGGTCCTGGTGACCCTGGAGGATCCGGACGCCGACGCCGCCCCGCTGGTCGACGAGTACAGCGGCGAGCACGACGGCCTGACGGTGGTCGCGGGCGGCCCGGCTGTGGCGCAGGAGGAGGTCGTCGAGCAGGTCGCCGCCGACCTGCTGGTGGCCGAGGCGATCGCCGTCCCGCTCATCCTGGTGCTGCTGGTGTTCGCGTTCGGCAGCGTCGTGGCGGCGCTGCTGCCACTGGCCATCGGCGCGGTAGCGATCGTCGGCACGTTCGCCGAGCTGGCCGTGCTGGCGGCCAACACCGACGTCTCGGTGTTCTCGATCAACCTCACGACGGCGCTCGGCCTGGGCTTGGCGATCGACTACGCGCTGCTGGTGGTCGGCCGGTTCCGCGAGGAGCTGGCGCACGACGGCGACGTCGAGGCCGCCGTCGTGCGGACGGTGCGCACGGCGGGGCGGGCGGTGGTCTTCAGCGGGCTCGCGGTCGCGGCGGCGCTGGCCGCGCTGCTGGTGTTCCCGATGTACTTCCTGCGCTCGTTCGCCTACGCGGGCATCGGTGTCGTGCTGATCTCCGTCGTCGCCGTCCTGACGGTGCTGCCCGCGCTGCTCGCGGTGCTGGGCCGGCGGGTCGACGCCGGGCGGGTGCCGTGGACCCGGGCCGCCCGTAGCGCCGAGGCGCCCTTCTGGGGCCGGCTCGCGGCCGGGGTCATGCGCCGGCCCGGCCTCGCGGTGCTCCCCGTGGTGGGCGTCCTGCTGGTGCTGGCCGCGCCGGTGCTGGGCGTCACGTTCGGCATGCCCGACGACCGTGTGCTGCCGACGTCCGCGGAGAGCCGCCAGGTGGGCGACGCGCTCCGCGACGACTTCCCGGCCGGCGAGGTCAACGCGCTCGACGTGGTGACCACCGGCCCGGTCGACGGCGCCGCACTGACGGCGTACGCGGACCGGCTGGCCGAACTGCCTCACGTGGAGCGGGTCGACACCGGCCTCGGGCCGCCGGAGTCCGGGCCCGAGCTGCTCGCCGTCGTCACCGCCGCCGACCCCACGTCGGGGACGGCCCGCGACCTGGTCCGCGAGGTCCGTGCCGTGCCCCCGCCGGACGGGGTGGACGCGCTGGTCGGCGGCGCGAGCGCGCAGCTGGTCGACTCGCTGGACGCCATCGGCGCCGGGCTGCCGGTGGCCGGTGGGCTGATCGTCGTGACGACGTTCGTGATCCTGTTCCTCTTCACCGGCAGCGTCGTGCAGCCGGTCCGGGCGCTGCTGTCGAACGTGCTGGTGCTGGCCGCGACGTTCGGCGTGCTGGTGACGATCTTCCAGGACGGCGCGCTGTCGTCCGTGCTCGGCTTCACCCCGGCGCCGCTGAACACGGCGATGATCCTGCTGCTGTTCTGCATCGTGTTCGGGCTGTCGATGGACTACGAGGTGTTCGTGATGAGCCGGATCCGCGAGCGGGTCGAGGACGGCGCGAGCATCCACGACGCCACCGTCACCGGGCTGGCCCGCACCGGCCGCATCGTGACGACGGCGGCCGCGCTGCTCGCGGTGTCGTTCTTCGCGTTCGTCACCGGCCAGGTCAGCTTCCTGCAACTGTTCGGGCTGGGCTGCGGGCTGGCCATCCTGCTGGACGCGACGGTGGTCCGCGGCATCCTGGTGCCGGCGTCGATGCGGCTGCTCGGCCGGCACGCCTGGTACGCGCCGCGGCTGCTGCGCAGGCTGCATTCACGGGTGGGGCTCAGCGAGGCGTGACGCGGTCGGCGATGATGGGCTGGTGATCGCCGCCGTGCCGCTGGCCAACCCCTGGATCGAGCTGGAGCCGCTGACGCCGGGTCATCTGGACGAGCTGACCGCCGCCGTTTCCGAGCCGGACGAGCTGTTCCGCTGGGTGGCCACCTGGCGGCCGGGTCCGTCCGGGCTGGCCGAGCCGCTGGAGCGGACGCTGGCGGCGGCCGCGCACGGTGACGTCGCGCCGTGGGCGATCCGCCGCCGCGCCGACGGCCACGTCGTCGGGTCGACGTCCTACCTCGACATCGACGAGGCGAACGGGCGCGTCGAGGTCGGGTCCACCTGGATCGGGCCGGCGTGGTGGCGCACCGAGGTCAACACCGCGACGAAGCTGCTGGTCATCGGGCACGCGTTCGAGACGCTCGGGCTGGAGCGGGTGGCGTTGAAGACCGACCACCTCAACGTCCGGTCGCAGCGCGCCATAGAGCGGCTGGGCGCGGTGCGCGAGGGCGTGATGCGCCACCACATGCGCCGCCCGGACGGCACCTGGCGCGACACCGTCTACTACTCGATCCTCCGCGAGGAGTGGCCCGCGGTGAGGGCCCGCCTCGAAGCCGCGCTCGCCACGCAGCGATCAACGGCGGGATAGGCGATCAGCCGACGAGGCGGGCGCGCAGGGCGTCGGTGTCGTCGGCGATCCAGCCGTGCAGCTGCAGCCAGCCGGCCGGGCCGCCGAACTCGGCGTCGATGAAGTCGAGGAACGTGTGCATCGACTCCGCGCGCGGCAGGTTGGCGTCGTTGGGCCGGCCGTCGAGGTCGGCGGCGTAAGTGGCCGTCGCCTTGAGTCGGCTCATGATGGCGTCGATGCGCTCGCCGGTCTGGACGTAGTCGTCGACGACGGCCTCGCGGTCGACGCCGACGACCGACAGCGCCAGCGCGCAGACCACGCCGGTGCGGTCCTTGCCGGCGGCGCAGTGGACGAGCGTCGCGCCGCCGGACGTCGTCATGGTTCGCAGCGCTGCCACGACGTTGCCCGGCCGGTGGCGCAGGTAGTTCGTGTAGTAGACGCCGGAGTTCACCCAGATGGCGTCGTCGCCGTCCTTGCCGGTCCACGGCAGCACGCTGTCGGCTTCGACGTCGGTGGTGGTGCCGACCTCGGGATAGAGCGACAGGTGGTGGACGGTGACGTCCGGGACGCGGGTCAGCGGACCCGGGCCCTCGGACGTGACCTCGAAGGTCGTGCGCAGGTCGACGACGTCGCGCAGGCCGTGGTCGCCGGTCAGCCGGTCGATGTCGTCGTCGATGAGGTCCTGCAGGTTGTCGGAGCGCAGCACCTGGCCGAACCGGGTGACGCCGCCGTCGGTGGTGGGCAGCCCGCCGAGGTCGCGGACGTTGACCGCGCCGACGAGGTCGATCCATCGTTCGCTCATCGCCGTCCACCGTAGTGGATGGTGTCGCGACCCTGTCCCGATAGGGTCGGCATCCGTGAAGGTACTCGTCATCGGTTCCGGCGCCCGCGAGCACGCGCTGGTGCGCTGTCTGCTGCGCGACCCCGAGGTCTCCGAGGTGCACGCCGCGCCGGGCAACGCCGGCATCGCCGCGGACGTCGCCGTCCACTCCGTCGTCGCCGACCAGCCCGAGGCCGTGGCCGACCTGGCCGCCCGGCTCGGCGCCGACCTCGTCGTGGTCGGTCCGGAGGGTCCGCTGGTCGCGGGGGTCACCGACGCCGTCAAGGCGCGCGGCATCGCCTGCTTCGGGCCGTCCGGGCGGGCGGCCAAGCTGGAGGGGTCGAAGGCCTTCGCCAAGGACGTCATGGCCGCGGCGGGGGTTCCGACGGCCATGGCCGTGGTCTGCGAGAGCCGCGCCCAGGCCGAGGACGCGCTGGACCGCTTCGGCGCGCCGTACGTCGTCAAGGACGACGGGCTGGCCGCCGGCAAGGGCGTCGTCGTCACCGACGACCGCGCGGCCGCCCTGGCCCACGCGGAGGCCTGCGGGCGCGTCGTCATCGAGGAGTACCTCGACGGTCCGGAGGTGTCGCTGTTCTGCGTGACGGACGGCCGGGTGGCGGTTCCGCTCACGCCGGCGCAGGACTTCAAGCGCGCGTACGACGGAGACGAAGGCCCCAACACCGGCGGCATGGGCGCCTACACGCCGCTGCCGTGGGCGCCCGCGGGCCTGGTCGACGACGTCATGGCCCGCGTCGTCCAGCCGACCATCGACGAGATGCTACGCCGTGGCATCCCGTTCGCCGGGCTCCTGTATGCCGGGCTCGCGCTGACCTCCCGCGGCGTGCGGGTGGTCGAGTTCAACGCACGGTTCGGCGATCCCGAGACGCAGGCGGTGCTGGCCCGGCTGCGGTCCGGGCTCGGCGGGCTGCTGCGGGCCGCGGCGACGGGCACGCTCGCGCAGCACCCGGAGCCGGTGTGGCAGGACGGCGCCGCCGTCACCGTGGTCGTCGCCGCGCACGGCTACCCGGCGTCGCCGCGCACCGGCGACCCCATCGGCGGGCTGGCCGAAGCCGCTGCCGTCAAGGGCGTCGAGGTGCTGCACGCCGGCACCCGGCTGAGCCCTGAGGGCACCGTCGTGTCCAGCGGCGGGCGGGTGCTGTCGGTCACCGCGGCCGGCGAGGACATCGACGAGGCGCGGTCCCGTGCGTACGAGGCGGTCGGGCACATCACGCTCGACGGCAGCCACTACCGCACCGACATCGCGCTGCAGCGCCGATGATCACCGGCCGGCCGTTGCGCTACGTGGCGGAGCTCCCGCAGCCGCCGCGCACGCTGGTCATGGGCGTGGTGAACGTGACGCCCGACTCCTTCTCCGACGGCGGCTTCTGGTTCGAGCCCGGCGACGCGATCGAGCACGGGCTGCAGCTGATGCAGCAGGGCGCCGACCTCGTCGACGTCGGCGGCGAGTCCACCCGCCCCGGCGCGCAGCGGCCGTCCCCCGACGAGGAACGGCGCCGGGTGCTGCCGGTTATCCGCGAGCTGGCCGCCGCGGGCGCCGTCGTCTCCGTCGACACCATGCGGGCCGAGGTCGCCGCGCCCGCTCTGGATGCGGGCGCGCGGCTGGTCAACGACGTGTCCGGCGGGCTGGCCGACCCCGCCATGCTGCGGGTCGTCGCCGACGCGGGCGTGCCGGTCGTGCTGATGCACTGGCGCGGGCACTCCGAACACATGCAGGAGCAGGCGGTCTACGGCGACGTCGTCGCCGACGTCCTCGCGGAGCTGCGGCCGCGGGTCGACGCCGCCCTGGCCGCCGGGGTGCGGCCCGAGCACATCGCCGTCGACCCGGGGCTCGGTTTCGCCAAGACCTGGGATCACAACTGGACGCTGCTGTCGCGGCTGGCCGAGCTGCACGCCCTGGAGCTGCCGCTGCTCGTCGCGGCGTCACGGAAGACATTCCTGGGCGAGCTGCTGGCCGACCCGGAGACCGGCGAACGACGCCCGCCGGCCGGCCGCGACGCCGCCACAGACACGCTGTCGGCGATCGGTGCGCTGGCCGGCGCCTGGTGCGTCCGGGTGCACACCGTCCCCGCGACGCTGGACGCGGTCCGGGTGGCAGCCCGGCTGGCGCAGGGGTGAGGGCGGGCGGCTAGGGTCGTGGGGTGCCTGACCGCATCGAGCTGCGCGGCCTGACCGCGCGCGGACGCCACGGCTGGTTCCCCCACGAACGGGAGAACGGCCAGCTGTTCCGCGTCGACGTCGCGCTGAGCGTCGACACCCGTGCGGCGGCTGAGAGCGACGACCTGACCGACACCGTGGACTATGGCAGTCTTGCGGAGCGGGTGGTCGGCCTCGTCTCGGGGGAGCCGGTCCGACTGGTCGAGACGCTCGCCCAGCGCATCGCAGACCTCTGCCTGGACGATCCCAGGGTGGAGGCGGCGGAAGTGACCGTGCACAAGCCGGAGGCGCCGATGACGGTGCCATTCGACGACGTGACCGTGACGATTCGAAGGGCCCGAACGTGACCAATGTCCCCAACCCCAACGTCGTCGACGCCGACACCCTGACCGGTGACCTGCGTCCGCTGCGGCGCACGGCGTTCGCGCTCGGCAGCAACCTCGGCGACCGCATCGAGTTCCTGCAGGCGGCCGTCGACACCCTCACCGACTCGTCCGAGATCGTGCCGGTGGCGGTGTCGCCGGTGTACGAGTCCGAGCCGGTGGACGCCCCCGAGGGGTCGCCGAAGTTCTACAACGCCGTCCTGGTCGTCGACACCACGCTGTCGCCGCGCTCGCTGATGGAGCGGGCCCAGTCCACCGAGTCGGCGTACGGCCGCACCCGCGACGTCCCGAACGCCCCTCGCACCCTCGACATCGACGTGCTCGCCGTCGGCGACGTCACCTCCGACGACGACGATCTCCGCGTCCCGCACCCGCGGCTGGCCGAGCGGGCGTTCGTGCTCATCCCGTGGGCCGACGTCGACCCCGACTTCTCCGTGCCTGGCCTGGGCCGCGTGGTCGAGCTCAGCTCCGCCGTCGACGCCACCGGCGTGCGCCGGCTGGACGAGACCCTCGAGATCCCGGCCTGACGCCCGAGTCACGGCAGCCGTGCAGCGGACGAGGATCGGCTCGCTGATCTGGGTCGCCCTGGTGGCGGTCCCGATCGGCTGGTCGATCGGCCGGGTGGTCGACGCCATGTCGGGCGCACTCCCGCCGATCCCGTGGGTGCTGCCGTTGCTCCTGCTCTTCCTCGCCATCGGCATGTTCGCCGGGGCCCGGGCGGTGCGCGGCTGGATCACCGAGCGGCGCTTCGACCGCCGCATCGACGCACTCCGGGTGGCCCGCTCGGTCGCCCTCGCCAAGGCGTCGGCGTACTTCGGCGCTTTGCTGGTCGGCGTCTACGCCGGGCTCGGGCTGTTGGCCCTCGGGCTGCTCGACTCGCCGATGGGCCGCAATCGCGCCGTCCTCTCCGCCATCGTCGTCGCGGCCGCGGTGGTTCTGACGGTCGCCGCCGTCCGCCTCGAGCGCGCCGGCGAGGTCCCGCCCCCGCCCGACGACGAGAACGGCGCCAGCCCGGCCTGAAACCCGCGTGACACCCGGGCGTCGCGTCCCGGATCATCCCCGTATGAGCGACCAGCCGGAGCTGCCATCCAGCGGTGGGGCCCGTGCGCCCGAGCCGAACCGGGTCCGGTTCGAGGTGGCTGCGCTGACGACCGACCACCCGCGCGGCTTCCAGGTGCTCGTGTTCGTCGACGACGTGGAGATCACCGCGCTCGGCGCGGGGCTCGGCATGGATCCGTACGACCTGCTCGTGCCGCGCAACCGGCTGGTCGCGACCGGCGAGCCGCGACGGGTCCCGATCGCCCGCTGCACGTGCGGCGTGTACGGCTGTGGCGAGACGGATGTGCTGATCGTGCGCGACGGCGACCGTGTGCGCTGGGAGTGGCTGAAGCAGAAGCCGATGGAGCACGGCGTCACGTTCCCTGCCGACGACTACGACGCCGAGGTCGAGCGGCTCGGCAACGATGTCGGCTGGGAGACGCCGGAGCGTACGGCCGGCCGGCTGGTGCTGCGGGACCTCGACGGCGACCTCGACCGGCTGCGATCCCTCGGCATGGAGCCGCAGTGGGCCGCCGACGACCACCCGCGCTGGTTCCGGGTGGCGTTCCGGATCGCCGAGGACTACCAGGTGTTCGTCCGGTTCCCGTGGAAGGACCGGACGCCGCAGCAGCTCGCCGCCGTCGTGTCCAGGACCCTCGCGCGGAAGCCGCAGCGATGGCCCGCGACCTGGCACGCGATCCGTCCGGAACTCACCGGGCCGCCGTCCGTCGCCGGCCGGAGGTGGCGACCGGAACGCTGGTGATCGCGGGGCGGAAGTTCCCGGTGTGGCGCGGCGTGTGAAGTCCGATTCGCGCCTTCCTAGAAGGTACGGTGACGCCCATGGCCTCCGTCCGTCACCGCCGTCGTCTCACTGCTGTCCGTCTGCTCGCCGTCGCCGCGCCCGCGGCGGCGATCGCGCTGACGGTCGCCGCCCTCGTCCTCGACGGGCCGTGGCCGCGCATCGCGGCCGCCGTGGGCGCCGTCGCGGCGGGGGTCCTGGGGGCGTTCGTGCTCCGGCTCGAGCGCCGGCTGCGGATCGAGGTGGCCACGGTCCGCGCCGAGCAGGCGGCCGAGTACTCCGAGGCGCACGCCCGCTACTCCGAGGAGCACCGCGAGTTCACCGACCACATGGTCGGCCTGCTCGACGTCGCGTCCGAGCGCATCGACGTCATGCGGTCGCGGCTGGACCTGCTGGAGGCCGAGATCGCAGCCGCCCGCAGCGCCCGCCCGGGTGCGTCCACCCCGAGCGTCGAGCTGGCCCGGCTGGCCGAGGGCGCGGAGTGGAACGACCTGTGGCCCGATCTCTCCGAGGCCCCGACGGTGGTCGACCTCATCAAGTGGGAGGACAAGAACACCGAGCTGCTGCCCGAGGCCGACCGCAAGAAGAACGCCGCCCCGGTGGAGCGCGAGGAGCGCAGCGCCTGATCCCGCCGTTGCCTGAGTCACGTCTTGGGAGTGAGTCACGTTGGTGGACCGGATTCGGCGGTTTCGCGCGACGCAGACCCAGGACGCGACCTAGACCCAAGATGATGAGTTGCCCGGTGACCCCGGAGCGTCAGGCGTTCTGCACCGTCTCGAGCACGACCTCGGCCCGGGCAACGTCGTTCGCCTCGGCCTCCACCGACCGCCGCAGCGCCGTGTGCAGCGTCGCTGGTGTCAGCACGCCCAGGTAGTGGTCGTCGTCGTCCAGGACGGCGATCCAGCCCGCGTTCCACTGCAGCATCTCCGCGAACGCCACCTTGAGGGTGTCGTCGACCCGCACCCACGCCTCCATGCGCCGCGCGTGGTCGCGGACCTTCCCGGCGCCGATGGGCATGTCGCGGCCGACCCAGCCGGCCAGGCCGCCGTCGCCGTCGAGCACGACGGCCCATCGCTGCTGGTCGCCCAGCGCGGCACCGGCCGCGGCGAGGTCGTCGTCGACGCGGACCACCGGAGGGTGCTCGAGGTCGGCCGGCGTGATGGCGGTGACGGAGAGCCGCTTGAGTCCGCGGTCGGCGCCCACGAAGTCGGCCACGAACTCCGTCGCCGGTGCGCCGAGGATGGCCGCCGGCGTGTCGAACTGCTCCAGCAGGCCGCCCTGCTTGAACACGGCGATACGGTCGCCCAGCCGGACCGCCTCCTCGATGTCGTGTGTGACGAACAGGATGGTCTTGCGGACGTCGTCCTGCAGCCGCAGGAACTCGTCCTGCAGCTGCGACCGGACCACGGGGTCGACGGCGCTGAACGGCTCGTCCATGAGCAGGACGGGCGGGTCGACGGCGAGCGCGCGGGCCACGCCGACCCGCTGCCGCTGGCCGCCGGAGAGCTCGTGCGGGTACCGCCGGCCGTGCACCGCGGGGTCGAGGCCGACGAGCTCCATCAGCTCGCGCGCCCGCTCGTGCCGGCGCTTGCGCGGCCAGCCGACCAGTTCGGGGACGACGGCGATGTTCTCCTCGATGGTGCGGTGCGGGAACAGCCCGACGTTCTGGATGACGTAGCCGATGCCGCGGCGCAGGGCGACGGGGTCGGCGTCGGTGACGTCGACGCCGTCGACGACGATGCGGCCGCGGGTCGGCTCGACTAGACGGTTGACCATCTTCATGGTGGTGGTCTTGCCGCAGCCCGACGGCCCGACCAGCACCACCAGTTCGCCGCGCCGCACCTCGAGGCTCAGCTCCTGCACCGCGACGGTGCCGTCGGGGTATCTCTTGGACACGCGGTCGAGACGAATCATCGGTTCTTCGGTAGCGTCAACGGAATGGCGCTTTCCGGGCCCGTTCATACCGCAACCCTGACCGACAACTGCCTCGTTCGCAACGACTGGGTGTGTGGCGAGTACATCAGAACCCGGCAGGACGAGATCGTCGAAGCCCTGATCCAGCACGTCACCATCACCGCGATCTCTGTAGTCATCGGCTTCGCGGTCGCGTTGGTCCTCGCCGTGGCGGCCCGGCGCTGGGGGTGGCTGCGCGGCACGATCCTCGGTACGTCGACCGCGCTCTACACCATCCCGTCGCTGGCGCTGTTCTCGCTGCTGTTCCCGTTCACCGGCATATCGGCGACGACTGTGATCATCGGACTGGTGCTGTACTCGCTGACCATCCTCGTGCGCGGCATCCTGACCGGGCTGGACGCCGTGCCGGCCGACGTCCGCGAGTCGGCGGTCGGGATGGGCTATGACGGCTTCCGGCTGCTGCGCAATGTCGAGCTGCCGCTGGCCATGCCGGCCATCTTCGCCTCGCTGCGGGTGGCGACAGTGTCGACCATCGCGCTGACGACCGTCGGCATGATCGTCAACCACGGCGGACTGGGAAATCTCATCAACCGAGGCCAGAGCAGCAACTTCCACGCCGAAGTGCTCACGGCGTCGGTGCTCTGCGTGGTGCTGGCGCTGATCGCCGACGCGTTGCTGCTCGGCCTGCAACGCTGGCTCACGCCCTGGCGACGGGCGGTGAGCTCGTGAACGGGCTGCTGGATGGGCTCGGCTGGCTCTTCGACGGAGCGAACTGGGGCGGCCCGGCGGGGATCGGCACCCGGCTGGTGGAGCACCTGTGGCTCACCGGCCTGTCCATGCTCATCGCCTGCGCCATCGCGCTGCCGATCGGGCTCTGGCTCGGGCACCTCGGCCGCGGCGGCACGCTGGCCATCAACATCAGCAACGTCGGCCGGGCGGTGCCGACCTTCGCCATCCTTGCGCTGCTCTACATGACGCCGCTCGGGCTGTCGGTCTGGACCACCATCATCGCGCTGGTGTTGTTTGCGATACCGCCCATCCTGACCAACGCCTACGTAGGCATGCGCGAGGTCGATCCCGACGCCGTCGAGGCCGCCCGCGGCATGGGCATGAGCGGAGGTCAGCTGCTGCGCGGCATCGAGCTGCCGCTGGCCGTCCCGTTGGTGATGGGCGGAGTCCGGCTCGCCACGGTGCAGGTGCTGGCCACCGCGACGCTGGCAGCCGTCATCTCCGGGCCCGGCCTGGGCCGCATCATCACCAGCGGCTTCGGCCGGCAGGATCTCGCCCAGGTCGTGGGTGGTGCGATCATCGTCGGCGTGCTGGCACTGGTCGTCGAGGGCCTGATGGCGCTGCTGCAGCGGGCTGTGGACCCGATGCGCCGAGCTCGGCGCGCGCCGCCGACTCGCGAGCGCGACAGGGGAATGCCTGTCATGCCGGACGAGGTTGTCAGTGGCGCGTAGTTGACTTGCCATGCGGGCGCTGTTCGGGTGCTCGCCGGACACGCGTGGCGGTGAGAGGCCGCCACGGGACACAGAAGGTGACACCGGTGAATCTCAAGTCCACGACCATGCGGAGACGGCTGGCGACAGTAGCGACGGCGGCCGGCCTGGCCCTGTCGCTCGCAGCGTGCGGAGGCGACGACGACCCGTTCGAGGAGGGCGAGGGCGATGGCGACTCGACAGCCACAGAGGGCGGCGGTGAGCTGACCGTCGGCGGAGCCAACTTCACCGAAATGCTGATCATGCAGGAGATGTACGCGGCGCTGCTGGAGGACGCCGGGTACACCGTCGACATCCAGTCCGTCGACGCTCGCGAGATCTACGAGCCGGCGCTGGAGAGCGGCGAGATCGACGTCGTCCCGGAGTACCTCGCCACGTTCGCGGAGTTCCTCAACGGCGCGATCAACGGTCCTGACGCACCCACGAACTCGCCGATCGCCACGTCGGACGCGCAAGAGACCGTCGACGCCGCGCGGCCGCTGGCCGAGGAGCGCGGGCTGACCATCCTCGACCCCGCCGAGGCGGCCAGCCAGAACGCGTTCGCCGTCACCACGGAGTTCGCGGAGCAGAACGACCTCACCACGCTGTCCGACCTCGGGGCGCTCGGTCAGCCCATTACGCTGGCCGCGGTCGAGGAGTGCCCCGAACGACCGTTCTGCGAGCCGGGCCTGGAGTCGGTGTACGGCCTCGACATCGTCGATCCGCCGCTGGCCACCGGGTTCAGCACCAGCGAGACCAAGCAGGCGGTCCAGCGCGGCGACGCGCAGCTCGGTCTGGTCGGCACCACCGACGGCACGCTCGATCAGTTCGACCTGATCGCGCTCGAGGACGACCAGGGCCTGCAGGCCGCCGACAACCTCGTGCCGGTGGTGAACACCGAGTCCGCCGGCGACCCCGCCATCGCCGACGTGCTCAATCAGCTGGCCGGCGTGCTCACCACCGACGACCTCGCCATGCTGAACGCCCAGGTCGACGCCGAGCGTCAGCAGGCGCCCGATGTCGCGCGGGCCTACCTCGAGGACAAGGGGCTGCTCTGACCGCGATCAGCGCGCTCGACGTCCTCGACTGGCGGCGCCGGGTCCACGCGCTCTACGCCCGGGTGCGGGCCGAGAGCGAGTCCGACCCGGCGGGGGCCCACGAGCTGTGGGCCGCCGGCCGGGACGAGCTGGTCCGCACGCACCCCGCGTCGCCGGTCCCGCCCGAGCGGCGGGCCGGCTTCGCGGGGCTGCGGCACGTCCCGTACGACCCGAGCCTGCGGTTCGTGCTGGCGGTCGACCCGGACGTCCAGCGGCAGCGGCTCGAGGTGCCCACCGCCACCGACGGCGTCGTGCCGTTCGAACTGGCCGGCCGGCTGCACCTGCCGATCGGCGACCTCGACGTCTGGTGGCTCGACTCCTACGGCGGCGGGATCTTCGTGCCGGTCAAGGACGCCGCGGCGGGCCGGGCGACGTACGGCGGCGGGCGCTACCTGCTCGACACCGTCAAGGGTGCCGACCTCGGCGGTTCTGTCGACGACGGGCTCGTGGTCGACCTCAACTTCGCCTACAACCCGTCCTGCGCCTACGACCCCGCCTGGACCTGCCCGCTCGCGCCGCCCGGCAACACTCTGGGTGTCGAGGTGGCGGCGGGCGAGCTGGTCCCGCCGGCCGGCGCCGTCACACGCTGAGCCGCGGCGCCCATCGGCAGCCAGCGAGGTAGCCTCGTCGCCGTGGACCAGGACCAGCTCTTCTCGCCGCCCGGCGAGGCGTGGCAGCAGGTGTCGCGCAAGCTCGTCGATCTGCGCCGGCTGGTGCTGCTGGTCTCGGTGATCCTCGGCACAGCCGTCGTCGCGGTCGTGCTCGGGCTGATCGTCGGGCTGCCGGCCGTCGTCGCCGTCGTCGGCGCCGGGCTGGTCGCGCTGGGGTGGGGCCTGTGGCTGATCCCGCGCAACTGGCGGGCCTGGGGGTACGCAGAGCGGCTGGACGACCTGCTTGTCACCCGCGGCGTCATGTACCGGCGGCTGACGGTGGTGCCGTACGGTCGCATGCAGTTCGTCGACGTCGCGTCCGGGCCGCTGGAGCGGCGGTACGGACTTGCCACGGTCCAGCTACACACTGCCTCGCCCGCCACCGACGCGAAGATCCCCGGCCTGCCGGCCGCCGAGGCCGCGCGCCTGCGCGACCGGCTGTCGGCACTGGGCGAGGCCCAGGCGGCCGGTCTGTGACCACCACGCCGGGCAGCGAGGCCGACGGGGCCAAGCCCGGCCGGGTCGACCCGACGCCGGAGCACTTCCGCCGGCTGCATCCGCTGACGCCGCTGCTTCGGGGCTGGGGCTTCCTCGCCCTCGCGATCGGCATCGGCGGGCAGGACGCGCTGCGCTCCGGCGAGATGGGCCGGTTCGGCCTCACCGCGCTGGCGTTCGCCGTCGTCGGCATGATCGCCGGGCTGCTGTCGTGGTGGTTCACTCGCTATGGCTTCGACGGCGACGCGCTGCGGATCGACTCCGGCATGCTGAACCGCCGGTCGCGCCGGGTGCGGCTGGACCGCCTGCAGGCCGTCGACATCAACCGCCCGCTGGCGGGCCGGCTGCTCGGCGTCTCCGAGCTGCGGCTGGAGGTGGCCGGCGGCGGCAAGGCCGAGGCGCCACTGCAGTACCTCGCCGTCGACGATGCGGTAAGGCTGCGGGCCGAGCTGCTGGCCCGGGCCGCCGGCATCGACGCCGACACGCCGGAGGCGCCGGAGCGGGTGGTGCACGAGGTCCCGCTGGACCGGCTGGTGTGGTCGACGGTGCTGTCGGGCGCGTTCGTCACCGGTGTGGTGTTCATCGTCGGCATCGGCGTGGCGCTCCTGTTCTTTCGCGACAGCGAGGTGACCGTCGGCCTGCTGTCGTCGATGCTGCCGGGCGTCATCGCCATCGGTGCCGCGCTCTGGGCGCAGCTGGGCCGCAACTTCGCGTTCGTCCTGGCCGAGTCGCCCGACGGCTACCGCATCCGCAAGGGCCTGCTCGACACCCAGCACCAGACCGTCCCGCCCGGCCGGGTGCAGGGAGTAGCCATGCGCCAGCCGTTGTTGTGGAGGGGGAAGGGCTGGGTGCGGCTGGACGTCGACGTCGCCGGTTACAGCGGTGAGTCGTCCGACGACAGTCAGCGGACGTCCACGCTGCTCCCAGTGGCGACGTACGAGGAGGCGGCCGAGGTGTTGCGGCAAGTCTTGCCGGGTTCCGACCCGCTGTCGGTGCCGCTGACGCATGCACCGCGGCCGGCCCGCTGGCTGCGTCCGATCGGCTGGAAGAAGCTGGCCTACGGCGTCGACGACCACGTCGTGGTCGTGCGCGAAGGCGTGCTGTACCGCAACCTCACCACCGTGCCGCACGCGAAGACGCAGAGTGTGCGCATCGTGCAGGGCCCGCTGCAGCGCCGTCTCGGACTGGCGTCGGTGCACGTCGACACCACACCCGGACCGGTCGACGCGGTCATCGCGCACCGGCTGCCCGCCGAGGCCCGCGCCATCGCCGAAGAGCAGGCCGAACGGGCTCGGCTGGCACGCAAGACCGATGTTCCAGAACAATGGATGGCGAGGTACCGGCAGCAGTCGGCACCCCGACCCGACGGCCACGCCGACGGTGACAGCCACCCGGCCGCATCGAGCGAGCGAGACCAGGAGTGAACGCGTGTTCCGCACCATGATGAAGGGCAAGATCCACCGCGCCACCGTGACGCAGGCCGACCTGCACTACGTGGGATCGGTCACGGTCGACGAGGACCTCCTCGACGCCGCCGACCTGCTGCCCGGTGAACAGGTCGACATCGTCGACATCACCAACGGCGCCCGGCTCACCACGTACGCCATTCCCGGTCCGCGGGGGTCCGGCGTCATCGGCATCAACGGCGCCGCCGCCCGGCTCGTGCAGCCCGGCGACCTCGTCATCCTCATCAGCTACGGCCTGGTCGACGACGCCGAGGCGCGCCGGTTCCAGCCGCGGGTGGTGCACGTCGACGCCGCCAACCGGATCGTCGCGACCGGCGCCGACCCCGCAGAGCCGGTGCCCGGCGACCCCGCTCAGGTACGCGGCGACGTCCTCGCGCACTGACGTCGGTCATCGGCAGCTGACCGTGGCGTCGGCCCAGTCCGCGTGGTCGAAGTTGATGCCGTCGCCTCCGTCGCCGACGTCCAGCGTCAGCAGCTCGACGTCGCTGACATCCACGTCGAGTGCAGTGGCGCCAGCACTACCCGTGACCACGCCCGTATCGGCCAGCGATCTGCCGTCCCCGCGGACGTGGAACGTGACCGAGCCCTGGTTGCCCACCTCGTCGTCGACGCCGACCTGCGCGGTGAACCGGTCGCAGGCGCCGCCGAGGTAAACGGTGACGGTGGACACGGCGTGGACGCCGAGGCCGGTCGCGTACTGTGTACCGCCGATTGTCAGCGGTGCGCCGTCGCCCGCGCCGGCCTCGCCGTTGGAAGCGTCCCGCTCCACTGGGCCCCAGCCGTTCGCATCGGCAATGAACTGCAGGCCGCTGACCGCCACGTCACCGCTGGGTGCGGCCGGCGGGACCAGCGCGCGAACCGCCTGCTCGACATGGACGCGCTGCCGGGTCGCGAGCGGCGCCGGATCGAACTCGACGACAACCGGCAGGTCGACGAAGCCGGTCGCCACGTCGGCCGGCGCGATGAACGTCCAGGTCCCGGTCAAACGCTCACCCGTGGCCAGCTGAGCCCGCCGCACCACGGAACCGTCGGCCTGCCAGCCGGCGGGCGGCACCGCCGACATCGTCACGCGGCGCACCGGGTCACCCTCGTCGAGCGTGAACGTGGCGGACACCGTGACCGACCCGCCCGGCTGCACCACCGTGTCTGCAGGCTCGATCATCAGCGTGCTGGGGGGCACGGTGTGCACGGGCTCGTCGCAGGTGGTCCGCGCATCCATGGCCCGGCACAGCACGGCCGCGAACCCGCCGTTGTCGATCACCGGGACCTCGAACGTCTCGCCGGCCGCCAGTGTCGTCGCCGTGCGGACCAGACCACCGACGCCGTCGTCGGTGACGGTCTCGACCAGCCAGCGCCCGCCCCGGACGAAGTCAAGCGGCACCTGGAGCTCGCGGGCCGCGCCTCCGACGATGCCGCCGACGAACCACCGCTCGCCCGAGCGCCGGGCGATGACGGCCTCCTCGCCGGGAGCGCCGGCGACCAGGGCAGTCTCATCCCAGGCCGTCGGCACCTGGTCGAGGTAGCGTTCGGCCTCCGGGCGGGTGGCGAAGACCTCGGGCATGTCGGCCAGGTGCAGCAGCCCGGTCTCGAACACCACCGACAGCGCCAGCTCGTGCCCGTCCGACGTCGACCGGGAGGTCTGGCCGAACGTGACCGGCGTGTAATCCATGGAACCGACGACGTTGCGGGTGAACGGCAGCATGGTGTTGTACGCAGGCGTCACCCGCGGGTCGCCGGGGAACGAGTAGTACTCCGCGCCGCGTACGGCCTCGTAGGACATCAGGTGCGGCCAGGTCCGCTGCATCCCCTTCGGGATGGTCGAGCCGTGGAAGTTGACCAGCAACCGATGCTCGGCGGTCTCGCGCAGGACCTGCTCGTACTAGGCGTGCCGGGCGGTGCTCTCGCCGTGGGTGGGCGCGCCGGTGTTCATGAAGTCGAGCTTCACGCCTTTCACGCCCCACGAGACGATACGGGAGAACTCGGCGTCCATCTCCGCCTGCGTGTCGACGTCGGTCCAGCGGTACCACAGCAGGATGTCGACGCCTTTGGCGCGGGCGTAGCGGACCAGCTCCGGCACCCACTCGTCGCTCCAACCCTCGTCCACCAGCGTGTAAGGCCAGCCGTGTTCGGCGGCGTAGTCGACGTAGTCCTTCTGCCGCTCGAAGTCTCGAGGGCTGGAGTGTTCGGGCAGCCACGACCAGGCGACCCGGCCGGGGCGGATCCAGGACGTGTCGTCGATGCGCGCCGGCGGCGCCAGGTCGTCGACCAGCGTCGACTCGGTGACGGTGGCGAGGTCTCCGACGACGGCGGTCCGCCACGGCGTCGTCAACCCGCCCTCGGCGACGACCTGCGCCTCGACCAGGTCGACGTGGAACCGGCCGGTGCCGGCATCGTGCTCCAGGAAGGCGCCCGGGTACGACGGCATCAGCCCGGACTCGGTGAGCAGGACATGGGTGTCGCCGACCGCGAACAGCGCCGGATGACCGTACGCGCCGGAGGCGGCCGAGCCCACCGTTGTCGCCACCCGGGGCTCCTCGTACCAGGACGTGTACGGCAGCAGCCACGCCGGTGAGCCGGCCGGAAGCTGCCAGCTGGAGATCTCGCCGGTGACGATGGTGGTGCCGGGCCGGTCGGCCAGCTCGTATCGGTAGGCGACGCCGTCGGGAGCGACCCGCACGACGAGGCCCAGCTCGAAGCCGTCGCCGTTGGCGAAGGTCAGCGTGGCCTCCCGCATCACGGTGTGCCGTGCGGTCTCCTTGCCGGTCGTCGTGGTGTAGCTCTCGGCGACGGTGCGCTCGGCGTGGTTTACGAGCTCCAGCCCGGTGGACAGGTCGGCACCGTCGGTGACCAGCCCGATGGGAGACGGCGGAAGCACGACCCGGTCGCCGGCGCTGACGCTCAACGTTGGGGTGCCGTTCTGGTCCAGGGCCACCTGCGCCGCCAACGGGTCGACGCCCGCGGAGGGCGGCGCGGCCACGGTCCACGAGTCCGCGGCCGGCGGTTGGGCGGCGGCCGGGCCGGCGAGCGGTGCGACGCAGAGGAGGGACGCCGCGACGGCTGTGCTGATGCGAGACGGTCCGTTCATGAGACGCGCCTTTCAACTCGAAGTTGACGACTTTGTCACGAAATCGAGCAAAGTGACCGTATAGCGAGCATGATCACTTCGCAAGCCCCTGTCCGCCGATGCGACGGCCCGGCGCGCCGGGCAACGACGCGATCGGGGATGATGGGCCGGTGCCTCACGACGATGCCGACACCCCCCGGAAGATCGCCGACCGTTACGTCGAGACCATCGCCGACCTGAACCCGATCGTCGGAACGGCGCTCGGCATCCGGCCCGGCGTCGACGCCATGCCCGACTACTCGCCAGACGGACGCGAGGCGGTGGCGGACGCCGCCCGCGCCACGCTGGCCGAGCTGGACGCCGTCGAGCGGGCGGCGGGCGACGGCGGCCTGCCGGCGGAGGAACGCCGGGCCGCGCGGCTGCTGCGCGAGCGGCTGACCGCGTCGCTGGCGGTGCACGACGCCGGCGAGGGCCTGCGCGAGCTGAGCAACCTGTTCTCGCCGGTGCAGTCGCTGCGGTCGGTCTTCCTGATGATGCCGGCCGAGACCGACGACGACTGGGCGGTCATCGGGCGGCGGCTGCGCAACATCCCGGCCGCGGCCGGTGGCTTCCGCGCCGCGCTGGAGGAGGGCGACCGGCGCGGCCTGCACGCGGCGCAGCGTCAGGTCGACACCGTCATCGAGCAGCTCGACACCTGGCTCGAGGCCGACTGGTACTCGTCATTCGTCGCCAAGGGGCCCGACGCGCAGCGCGACGAGCTGGCCGCCGCGGCCGTGCAGGCCGGGACCGGCCTGGCCGACCTGCGCGACTACCTCGTCACCACGTACCGGCCGGCCGCCGAGGGTACGCCCGACGCGGTCGGGCGCGAGCGCTACGCCGTCGCCGCCCGCTACTGGACCGGCTCGGAGCTGGACCTCGAGGAGGCGTACGCCTACGGCTGGGCGGAGTTCCGCCGCATCAGCGAGGAGATGAAGCGGGCCGCCGACGCCGTCCTGCCCGGGCATACGCCGCTGGCCGTCATGCGGCACCTCGACGAGCACGGTGAGGCGATCGAGGGCGTCGAGGAGGTACGGACCTGGCTCCAGGGGCTGATGGACCGCGCGATGGCCGACCTCGACGGCACCCACGTCGACCTCGCCGAGCCGATCAAGCAGGTCGAGGCGATGATCGCGCCGCCCGGCAGCGCCGCCGCGCCGTACTACAGCCGTCCGTCGCTGGACTTCAGCCGGCCCGGCCGTACCTGGCTGCCGACGCTGGGCGAGACCCGGTTCCCGGTGTGGGGCCTGGTCAGCACCTGGTACCACGAGGGGGTCCCGGGCCACCACCTGCAGCTGGCGCAGTGGGTGTACGTCGCCGACCAGCTGTCGCGCTACCAGGTGAGCCTGGGCTCGGTGAGCGCGATGACGGAGGGCTGGGCCCTCTACGCCGAGCGGCTCATGGACGAGCTGGGCTACCTCACCGACCCCGCCGTCCGCCTCGGCTACCTGGACGCGCAGATCATGCGGGCGATCCGGGTCATCATCGACATCGGCATGCACCTGCGGCTGCGCATCCCGAACGGCGAGACCTTCCACCCCGGCGAGGTGTGGACGCCGGAGCTCGCCCGCGAGTTCTTCGGCGCCTTCAACGGCCGCGACCCGGCCTTCATCGACTCCGAGATCGTCCGGTACCTCGGTGCGCCGGCGCAGGCGATCGGCTACAAGCTCGGCGAGCGGGCGTGGCTGGCCGGCCGCGACGCCGCACGGGCGGTGCGGGGCGCGGACTTCGACCTCAAGGCGTGGCACATGGCCGCGCTCTCGATGGGCGCGCTCGGGCTGGACGACCTCACCGACGAGCTGGCCCGGCTCCCGTGACGGGCTGACGCATGGTTGCCGTCGTCGACTGGGCCGTCATCGTCGCCTCGCTGGCCTACGCCGCGTGGGCGCTGGTGGCCGTGGTGCGCAACCGCCCGCCGCGTGAGCCGTACGTCGTCGGCGCCGGGGTGGTCGAGCTGCTGATCCTGATCCAGGCCGTGGTGGCGGTCGTCCTGATGATCGCGGACGGCACGCCGGAGGAGACCGCGACGTTCATCGGCTACCTGCTGATGAACCTGATCATCGTCCCACTGGGGCTGTTCTGGGCGCTGGCGGAGAAGTCCCGGTGGGGGACGTCGGTGCTGGTGGTGGCCGCGCTGGTGGTGCCGGTGCTGGTGGTGCGCATGCAGCAGCTGTGGGACGCGGGCGCCGCGTGAGCGGGACGCCCCAGCGGTCCAGCGGGCCGGGCCGGCTGCTCATCGCCGTCTACGCGGTGTTCGCGCTGGCGGCGTCGGCGCGTGCCGGCGTGCAGATCGCGACGAAGTTCGACGAGGCGCCGGTGGCGTACCTGCTGTCGGCGTTCGCCGCCCTGGTGTACATCGTCGCGACGGTGGCGTTCGCCCGCCCCGGCGCGGCGGCCCGCGGGGTGGCGCTGGCCGCCGTCACCGTCGAGCTGCTCGGCGTGCTGACGGTCGGCACCGTCACGGCGTTCGACCCGGGCGACTTCCCGGATGACACCGTCTGGTCGCTGTACGGGCGCGGCTACGGGTTCGTGCCGCTGGTGCTGCCGGTGCTCGGGCTGCTGTGGCTGCGCCGCACGTGGTCCGCCGACCGGGGCGTCAGCGAATCACCTTGACGTTGAACCGGGCCGTGCCGAGCGCACCCATCAGCCGCAGCCACACCGGCAGGTACATCTCGACGCCGCGGGCGCTGGTGATGTCGCCGAGGTCGATGACGTCGGTGTGACCGAAGCTGGTCAGGATGTTGGTGACCTGCGCCTTCGCCGACGCGTCGTTGCCGCACACGAAGATCGAGTGGCCGCCGTCCGCCAGCGTCGCCGGGTGCGCCATCAGCTCGGCGTTGACCGTGTTCAGCGTCTTGACCACGCGCGCACCCGGGAACGTCCGCTGGATACCCTCGCCCAGCGAGTCGGTGTTGTCCACGAACAGCGTCGGCGGGCCGTCCGGCGTGAAGACCAGCGGGTTGGAGATGTCGATCAGCACCTTGCCGTCGAGGTGCTCCGCGCCCGCCGCCTCGAGCACGTCCAGCGACACGCTGCCGGGCGTGGCGTTGACCACCAGCTCGGCGGCCGCGGCGGCGTCGGCGTAGGTGTCCAGCCGGATGCCGGCGTGCCGCTCGTGCCAGGCGGGGAACGGCGGGTTGCCGAGCTGGTCGGGCTCTGTACGGCTCATCGTGGCCGCCGGGTCCCGGGTGCCGACGCGCACGTCGTGGCCGAGTTCGTCGAACCGGCCGGCGATGGCCTGGCCCACCATGCCGGTGCCGAGTACCGCTACACGCATGATCGTCGTCCTCTCGCCGCCCGGATGCCTACCGGTTCCTACGACGCACGGCCCCGCAAGGGTTCCGGCGGCCGGCTGGTTCGCCGACAGCGAAGCGTACGGGGATAACCTGCTCCCCGTGAGGCGCAGGGACCGGTTCTACGCGTGGGTGCGCCGGCACCCACTCGTGCCGGACGCCGCCATCGCCCTCGGGCTGTTCCTCACCGTCGTGGTGTTCTCGGCCGCCGCCTACGACCCCGGCTGGGCGCACCTGATGCTCGGCGCCGTCATGTGCGCGGCGCTCGTGTTCCGGCGGATGCGGCCGGTCGAGTCGTTCGCCGTGCTGGTCGGCTGCGGGTTCGTGCAGTGGGCGACCGGCCTGCAGCTCGCCCCGTCCGACGTGATCCTGCTGATCGGGCTGTACGCCGTCAGCGCGTACGGCTCGCGGTGGGCCAGCCGGGGCGGCCTCGCGGCCGGCTTCCTCGGCGTCGTGCTCGCGACCATCCGCGACTACCCACCCAGCGACCAGGAGGCGTTCGTCGCCGGCTTCGTCGCCCTGTCGGCCGTCGTGGTCGGGGCGTGGGCCATGGGTGACGTGCGCCGCGTGCGCCAGGCCTACGTCGCCGAGCTGGTCGAGCGGGCGCACCAGGCCGAGCGCGAACGCGACCAGCGGGCCCAGCTCGCCGCAGCCGAGGAGCGGTCCCGCATCGCCCGCGAGATGCACGACGTCGTCGCGCACAACCTCTCCGTCATCGTCGTGCAGGCCGACGGCGGCCGGTACGCCGGCGACCACGACCCCCAGGCCGCCCTCGATGCGCTGAAGACCATCGGCGACACCGGTCGCGGCGCGCTCGCCGAGATGCGCCGGCTGCTCGGGGTGCTGCGCTCCACCGACGACGACGGCGACGGCGGCACCGTCCGTCCGCAGCCCGGGCTCGGTAGTCTGCCGGAGCTGGTCACGTCGGTGCGGCAGGCCGGGCTGCCGGTCGAACTCGACGTCACCGGCCCGCCGCGGCCGCTGCCGCCGGGGCCGTCGCTGGCGGTGTACCGGGTGATCCAGGAGGCACTGACCAACGCGCTCAAGCACGCCGGCCCGGCCGCCCGGGCGAAGGTGGCCCTGGAGTTCGGCGCCGGCCGGCTGACCGCCCGCGTCAGCGACGACGGGCGGGGCGCGGCCGCGCCGAGCGACGGGCTCGGTCAGGGGCTGGCGGGCATGCGGGAACGGATGACGATGTACGGCGGCACGGTGACGGCGGGACCGGCGGCCGCCGGTGGCTGGCGGGTCGACCTCGACCTGCCGTACGGCGAAGGGAAGTGAGCGTGCAGCCGGTCAAGGTCTTCCTCGTGGACGACCAGCAGCTGGTCCGGGCCGGGTTCCGGATGGTCATCGACTCGCAGCCGGATCTCGAGGTGGTCGGCGAGGCCGGTGACGGTGACGCCGCGCTGCACGCGCTCTCGGTGACCGCGGCCGACGTCGTGCTCATGGACGTCCGGATGCCCGTCCTCGACGGCGTCGAGGCGACCCGCCGGCTGCGCTCGCGCGAGGACGCGCCGAAGGTGATCGTCCTGACCACGTTCGACCTGGACGAGTACGCGTTCGCCGCGATCAAGGCCGGCGCGAGCGGGTTCCTGCTCAAGGACGCGCCGCCGCCGACGCTGCTCGACGCCGTCCGCGCGGTGCACTCCGGCGACGCCGTGGTCGCGCCGAGCACCACGAAGCGGCTGCTGGAGCGGTTCGCCGGCCACCTGCCGGAGGACGCCACTCCGCCGGACGCGGTCTGGGCGGAGCTCACGCAGCGCGAGCACGAGATCGTCCGCGAGGTGGTCCGCGGCCGGTCCAACGCCGAGATCGCCGAGACCCTCTTCGTCACCGAGGCGACGGTCAAGACGCACATCGGCCGGGTGCTGGCCAAGGTCGGGCTGCGCGACCGCGTGCAACTGGTGGTGCTGGCCTACGAGACCGGGCTGGTGCGGCCGGGCGCGTCCTAGGGTCGGTCAGTCTTGGGCAGCGGCTTCAACGCGGGCCGGCTGCTGTTCGCGGGCGGCAGATGAGACCAGCCCGGCCACGACGGCGGCGCCGGCGACGACGAGCAGGGCGTTCAGCACGCCCTCGTGATCACCCAGCCAGCCGAGGATCGGCGGGCCGGCGAGGAACGCGGTGTAGCCGATCGACGCGACGACGCTGACCCGGGCGGCGGCCCGGCGCGGGTCGTCGGAGGCGGCGCTCATGCCGAGCGGGAAGCCCAGCGCGGCGCCGAGGCCCCACACGACCGTGCCGATCAGCGCGACCGCGAGCGACCCGCCGAACACCACCAGGAGCACGCCGACGGTGGCCAGGACCGCGCTGATCCGTAGCACCGGCAGCCGGCCGAACCGGTCGACCAGCTGGGTGCCGACGGTCCGGCCGGCGGTCATGGCCGCGAGGAAGACCGCGAAGCCGACCGCGCCGACGGCGTTGCTGACCTCGTAGCCGTCGACCAGGCCGAGCGCCAGCCAGTCGTTGGCGATGCCCTCGATCAGCGCGGCGCACAGGACCATGAGCCCGATGAGCAGAGTGCGCGGCTCGCGCCAGGCGGTCAAGACCGAGATGCCCGGCACCGGCTCGCCGTCGTCGTCGACCTCGGCCGTGCGCGGCAGGAAGCTCCGCGCGGCCGCGACGGTGACGACCGCCACGCTCACGCTGATCACGCTCAGATGGGCGACGACGGGGATGCCCACGGCGGTCGCGCCGGCGCCCAGGCCCGCGCCCGCCACCGTACCGAGGCTGAACGCGGCGTGGAACCGCGGCATGATCGTCCGGCCGAGCAGCCGCTCGACCGCCGCGCCCTCGACGTTCATCGCCACGTCCCAAGAGCCCGAGCCGTAGCCGATGAACACCAGCCCGACGGCGGCGACCGCGGCTGACGCGAGCGTGTCGCTGCCCAGCCCGGCCAGTGTCAGCCCGAGGGCGACCAGCAGCGACCCGCCGGCCACGGTGCGGGCCGCGCCGATGCGGCCGACCACCACGCCGGACGTCGGCAGCGCCAGGATGGAGCCCGCGGCCATCGCCAGCAGCAGCCGGCCGATCTCGCCGGGTGTGAGGCCGAGCAGGTCGCGGACCTCGGGGATCCGCGCCATCCACGACGCGTACGCGAAGCCGTTGAGTGCGAACACCGTGGCGACGGCGTTGCGTGCCCGGACGACCCTGGCGAAGTCGGGGGACTGGATGGCGGCGGTGTGGTTCACGTGGATTCCTCGGGTCGAATCGATTCGATCGAATCGATTCGATATTCTGCTATGGACGAGGATCGGATGCAACCGGGAATTCCGGCGAGGGAGTGACGTGGGCGAGCATCGGGCAACACTGGCGGCCGTGGCTGCCCGCGCTGGAGTGTCGCCGTCGACCGCATCGCTGGCGTTCAGCGGTTCGGGCCCGGTGGCCGACGCCACCCGCGAACGCGTGCTCGCCGCCGCCCGCGACCTCGGCTACGCCGGCCCCGATCCGCTGGCCCGGTCGCTGCGCCGAGGCCGGTCCGGCATCGTCGGCGCCGTCATCGGTGAACGGCTGCTCTACGCGTTCCGCGACCCGGTCGCGGTCGCGCTGCTCGACGGCATCGCCGAGGCGCTGAGCCCGTCCGGCACCGGCCTGCTGCTGCTCTCCGGCGACGCCCAGCACGGCAGCCCGACGACGGAGCAGGTGTCGCGGATGCCGGTCGACGTGGCCGTGTTCGCCACCTGCGGCCGCGACGACGACCCGCTGCTCGACCTGTTCCTGCGCCGCGGCGTGCCGGTGGTCGCCGTCGACGGACCCGACCGGCCCGATGTCACGGTGGTCGACATCGACGACTACGGCGGCGCGGCCGAGCTGGCCCGGCACGTCGCGTCACTGGGTCACCACCGGGTCGCTGTCGCCGCGCTGCCGCTGCGCCTGGACGGCCGCAGCGGGCGGGTCGACGACGCCCGCCGGGCCATCGTCGGGTTCGCCGACTGCCGGGCCCGGCTCGCCGCCACCGAGGACGTCTTCGGGCCGGTCCCGGTCGCCGAGGCGCCCAGTAACGTCGTCGAAGAGGGCGAGCGGGCCGGGCGGCTGCTGCTCGCCGGGCCGGACCGGCCGACCGCCATCGTCGCGCAGAGCGACCTGCTCGCCGTCGGCGTCATCCGAGCCGCCGAGGCGCTGGGCCTGCGCGTACCGCAGGACCTCACCGTCGTCGGCTACGACGGCATCGACACCCCATGGCTGGGCGAGCGGTTACTCACCACGGTCGTGCAACCGATCGCGGAGAAGGGCCGGCTGACCGGGCGCATGGTCACCGAGCTGCTGGCCGGGCAGCGGCCGGCCAACGTGCACCTGCCGGTCCGGCTGCGGGTCGGCACGACGTCCGCGCCGCCGCCATCGCGCTGACGGCTCAGCCGGCCAGCCACGCGTCGACGCCGGCCAGCATCGTCCGCTTGAGCGGCTCCGGCGCCGCCGACGAGGTGATCGAGCCGCAGGCCAACGCCGCCAGCTCCGCGTCGGACAACCCGAGCACGTCGCGGCACAGCGCGTACTGACCGGCCAGCCCGACGGCGAACAGCAGCGGGTCGTCGCTGCCGATCGCCACGGGCACGCCGGCCGCCAGCAGCGCCCGCACCGGTAGCTCGTTCAGCGCATGCACCCCGAACGGCGGGTAGGACGTCGGGCACAGCTCCAGCGCCACCCGGCGCTCGGCCAGCAGCGCCAGCACCGCCGGGTCGGCCGCTGCCGAGGTGCCGTGCCCGACCCGGGTGGCGCCGAGCAGCTCGACGCAGTCGCGCACGTGCGCCGGCCCGGTGAAGAAGCCGCCGTGCGGGGTGCGCAGCAGGCCGGCGCCGGCGGCGACGCGGAACGCCGGCGCGTAGTCCTCGACCCGGCCCAGCCGCTCGTCGTTGGAGAGGCCGAACCCGACCACACCGTCGCCGGCGTACCGGGCGGCGAGCCGGGCCAGCGTCGTCGCGTGCTCGCCAGACCGCGCCCAGCTGGACGCGACGACGACGCCCATCGGCAGCGTCGCCGCGGCGGCCGCCGTCAGCACCGCCTCGAGGGCCGCCTCCAGGCCGCCGAGCGCCGGTGCGAACGACGTCGGGTCCATCTGCAGCTCGGACCAGCCGCAACCATCCGCGGCGTCGTCCTCGGCCGCCTCGCGGACCACCCGGGCAACGTCGTCCGCCGTGCGAATGGCGGCGCGGGCGGCGTCGTAGCGGCCCTGGAAGACCGCCCACTCGTACGGGCCGCCGGTGAGCGCCGCCAGCGGCGGTACCGCGATTCCGTGCCGCGTCGCCAGCTCGTCCAGCGTGGCCGGGCGCATCGCTCCGGTGAGATGCAGGTGCGACTGGACCTTCGGCAGCGTCTCGACGGGGCGGATCGGCACGAGGCGACCATACCCAGGGCGGGAGTGCGACCTTGGTCGTACGCCGGGTCCACTCGCAGGTCCGACGATTCGCGGCGCCGTTCTCGCGACGCTGGGACCGTGAGCCTTCAGACATCTGACGTTCCAGGCGCCAGGAGCGCCGTTCTCGCGCCGGCGGTCCGCGCCGTCGGCCTGACCAAGCTGCACGGCACCGGTGACACCGCCGTCCGTGCTCTCGACGCCGTCGACGTCGGATTCGCGGCGGGGCGGTTCACGGCGATCATGGGCCCGTCCGGGTCCGGTAAGTCGACGCTCGTGCACTGCCTGGCCGGGCTGGACACCGCGACGTCTGGTCGCGTGCTGCTGGGCGACACCGACCTCACCGCACTGAACGACACCGAGCTGACGCTGCTGCGGCGCGACCGGCTGGGCTTCGTCTTCCAGGCGTTCAACCTGCTGCCGACGCTGGATGCGGAGGCGAACGTGCTGCTGCCGTTGAAGCTGGCGGGCCGCCGCGTCGACCGGCGCTGGTTCGCCGAGGTGGTCGACGTGCTGGGCATCGGCGACCGCCTGCGGCACCGGCCGAGTGAGCTGTCCGGCGGGCAGCAGCAGCGGGTCGCCGTGGCCCGGGCGCTGATCAACCGGCCCGAGGTCATCTTCGCCGACGAGCCGACCGGCAACCTGGACTCGCGCTCCGGCGGGGAGGTGCTGGCGATCCTGCGCACCAGTGTGCGCGAACTGGGCCGGACCGTCGTCATGGTGACGCACGACCCCGTCGCGGCGTCGTCGGCGGACCGTGTCGTCATGCTCGCCGACGGCCACGTCGCCGGGGAGATCGCCGACCCGACACCCGACGCCGTCATCGACGGCCTGCGCCGGCTGGGTGGCTGAGCGATGCGGTCGATCGTGCTGGCGGGGCTGCGCACCCACCTGTTGCGGCTCGTGCTGACCGGCCTGGTCGTCGTGCTGTCGGTGGGGTTCACCGCGGCGACGTTGATCCTCACCGACTCGCTGGACGAGGGTAGCCGGCGCGAGTTGGCCGCCGACGCCGACGGAGTCGACCTCGCGGTGCTCGCCGCGCCGGACGGGACGCTGTCCCCGGTCGAGGTGTCCGCGATCGCCGGCGTCGACGGAGTCGCCGCGGCCGCGCCCCAGCGCGAGCTCGACGTCCACACCGTCGACCCCGACGGCCGGATCGACCCGTTCGACTTCGCCCGGCTGCTCGCGGCCCCGCTGGACGCCGAGGTGCCGGACGACGGCGTGCTGCTGGACCGGCGGTCGGCCGACCGGCTCGGGCTGGCGGCAGGCGACGAGATCACGGTGGCGACGGCGGACGCGGACGTCCTGGTCGCGCTGCCGATCGCCGGGCTGGTCGATCCGTCGTCGGAGGCCGGTGACGACCCGGAGCTCACCGCCGGCTGGGACGTCATGCGCGAGTTCGCCGACCCGCTCGGCGCGTCGCGGGTGGACCTACGGCTGACCGGTGGGGCCGACGCGGCCGCCGTCCGGGCCGCGATCCCTGGTGACCACGAGGTGGTCACCGGGGTGGAGCTGGCGCAGCGGCTGATCGGCCAGTCGTCGAAGCAGGAGGCGTTGCGGATCCCGCTGCTGATGCTCGGTGCGGTGTCGCTGATCGTGGCGGCGTTCGTCATCGCCAACACGTTCCGGATCCTGGTCGCCCAGCGCACGCGCGAGCTGGCGCTGCTGCGCACCGTCGGCGCCACCCGCCGGCAGGTGCTGCGCGGTGTGCTGGCGGAGTCGGCCGCGATCGGGTTGGCCGGCAGCCTTGCCGGCGTCGGGATCGGCGCGGTGACGGCGCTGGTGGCTGGTTCGTTGCTGGGTGAGTCACTGGCGCTCACGGTGACCGGGACGACGGTGGCGTGGTCGGTCGTGATCGGCATGCTGATGACCGTCGGGTCGGCGCTGCTGCCGGCGCGGGCGGCGACCCAGGTGTCGCCACTGGCCGCGCTGCAGGCAGTGCCGGACGGCGCGGACAGCAGGACCACCGGGCGGGCGCGGATCGTGCTCGGGCTGCTGGCGATGGTGGCCGGTGCGCTGGTGCTGGTCGGGGGTGCGGCCGCCGGGACGTCGGGCGGTGGGGCCGGGTTGATCCTGGTCGTGTTCGGTGCGGCGGTCTGTTTCCTCGGTCTGCTGATCCTGGGCCCGAAGGTGGTGCCGCCGCTGGTCCGGGTGCTCGGGGCGGTGGCTGCCCGGCTGACCGGTGCTTCCCGGTCGACGGCGGAGCTGGCCACAGCGAACGCGGTCCGCAACCCGCGCCGGGTGGCGGCCACGACGGCGGCGCTGCTGATCGGCGTCACGACGGTGGCCGGCTTCCTCACCGTCGTCGAATCCGCCCGCGAGAGCGTGCGCGTCGTCGTCGACGGGCGGGTGCCGGCCGACTTCGCCGTCCGGACGGCCGCGGCCGCGCCGATCCCGGACGACGTGGCGCGGGCGATCGAGGAGTTGCCGGAGATCGGCTCCGTCGTCGTCGATGGCGACGACCTGCTCGCAGTGAACGCGGCCGACGGCGTCGACGGCGACGACGCGCGCGCGGCCATCGTCGCGGCGACGGACGACCACCCCGAGCTGTCCGTGCAGAGCTTCGCCCAGCGCCGGGCCGACTTCGAGCAGGACCTCAACGAGGCGGTCAACCTGGTGCTGGCGATCCTGGCACTGGCGCTGGTGATCGCGTTCATCGGGATCGCCAACACGCTGTCGCTGTCGGTGCACGAGCGGACCCGGGAGATCGGCCTGCTGCGGGCACTCGGCCTGACCCGCCGGCAGACCCGGCTGATGCTCGGCGTCGAGGCGGCGCTCATGGGCGCCGTGGCGGCCGTCGTCGGCTCGGCAGCCGGTGCGCTGTTCGCCTGGGCCGCCGTCGTCAGCGTCGATGAGCTGGAGTTCGTGGTGCCGTGGGGGCTGCTGGCGCTCAGCGGCGCGGTCGCGACCCTGCTCGGTGTGCTGGCGTCGATCGCGCCCGGCCAGCGTGCGGCCCGGACGTCTCCGGTGTTGGCGCTCGCGGCGGAATGAACTCGGCCGCCCTCACGGCCCGGCCCCATCGGGTGGTTTCAGATATCGATGCCCGGTGGGGCTGGTCCAGCGGGTGGTGCCGTCGGGTGGTCGTTGGACGGTCCAGTGGGCGTGGTGTTTGAGCTTGTGGTGGGTGGTGCAGAGGACGTGCAGGTTGCCCGGTGACGTCGACCCGCCGGCGGTGAACGGAACGATGTGGTCGAGGTCGGCGGCGCGGGCCGGTCGGTGGCAGCCGGGCATCCGGCAGGTCCGGTCGCGGGCAATGATGAACTCGGCCAGCGCCTTGGTGGGCCGGTAGCGCGTGCGGCCGAGGTCGAGGAGTTTGTCCGGTGCCGGGGTCGGTGCGCAGCCAGGTCCAGACGCCCTCGGCGGCGAGCGTTCTTGCGACGTGGGCGGGAATGGGCCCGTAGCCCTCGAGCTCGCCGGGTTCGTCGCTCAGCCCGGCCACCGCGCCGAACGGGACGGTGATGTGTACGGCGACGGGTCGTTGTCGTGGTGTGGGGCCGGAGGTGTGTGGTCTCGGCGGTGGTTGGCCGGGGCTGTTCG
>NZ_SMLB01000048.1 GCF_004349105.1 Jiangella aurantiaca | reverse complement strand
GACCCGCCCCCGGACCCGTCCGAGCCGGGGGAGGCGGTCGGCGATTCGGACGGGCCGGCCGTCGGCTCGTCCTGCTCAGGGCCGCGGTTCTCAGCCGCGACGGCGACGAGGCCGAGCAGGATGCCGAGGAGGATGGTCGCCGGCCAGGACAGGTTGTTCACCGGTGCCACCTCCCTCTGGCGCTCGTCGACCCATGATCATAGAGTTCGGCGGGGCCGAAGAGGGACAGGCGCGCCAGGCGGCGTCAGCAGTTGGGACGGCACTGCCGTTCGATCATGGCCTGGATGAACACACTCTGGATGTCGCTGGGGTCCTCGGCGTGGTAGGCCGTCGTGCCGGTGGCGGCGGAGATCTGCTGCAGCGCCTCCATGTCCGCCTCGGGGCCCATGCCGATGGTGATGACCGGCACCGGCGCCGCGGGGTCGAACTGCGCGGTCAGCTGGGTCAGCAGCGTCTCGAGGTCGATGCCGTCGGGGTCGTCCTCGTTGCGGCCGTCGGTGAGCAGCACGACGGAGTTGACCATGCCGGCCTGGTAACTGCTGCGCATCTCCTGGAACGCGGCCAGCACGGTGTCGTAGAGGCCGGTACCGCCGTCGGCGATCGACGGCAGCGACTCGACGGCGGCGACCAGCGCCTCCTGCCGCGGCGTGCCGTCCTCGAGCGCCTCGTTCATCGGCCCGACATCGACGAGCTGGACGTAGTCGTTGGGCGGGTCCTGCAGGATCGAGAACGCCCAGAGCCCGACGGAGGCGTCCGGCGGGAACAGCTGCAGCGCCTCGAGCGCGGCGTCGCGGGTCAGCTCCATGCGGGTGGCGCCGCCGTCGACCTGCTCGTTCATCGACCCGGACACGTCGATGACGGCGAGCATGCGCATGTCCAGCGCGAGCGCCGCCCACTGCCGCGACAGCTCGGTGACCAGCGCCGGATCGGGCACGGGCAGCAGGTCCGGCACGGCCGGGCGGATACCGTCGACGACCCCCGCGTCGGCGTCGGCGGTGCCGTCGGGGCTGCGGAAGCCGGCCCGGCGGATCGTCTCCTGCGCGTCGGCCGACCCGAGGTAGGTGACGAACACGGTCGCCGCCGACCGCGCGGCCTCGTCCTCCTCGGCGCCGGACACCGCGAGCGCCGGGTAGTCGAACCCGAACGTGCCCTCGGCCGGGTAGAGAGCAGCCACCTGCGCGCCGGAGCTGTCCCGGTTGAACGCGACAACCGACTGCTCGGTGGCGGTGAACGCGGCCGGCGACTCGGCCGCGGCCGCGAACGCCTCCTCGACGGTGGGAACGGCGGCCTGTGACACCCGCGTCATCACCTGGACCAGTTCGTCGCGCTCGATTTCGTCGCCCAGCGCCGTGCGGACGGCGACCAGGCTGGCGATGCCCTCGTCGTTGGCGGACGGGTCGGCGATGACCGCGGCCGCCTCGCCCTGCACCAGCGCGGCCCACGAGATCTGCGCGTCCTCGCCGCCCGCGGCCGCCGCTGCCTCCGCCGGCATCACCACGACCAGCGGTGACAGCGCGACGTTGGCCAGCTGCTCGGTGAGCCCGTCGTCGACCGGCGGGCCGAACGCGCGGCTCTTGGGGATCCACAGGTCCGGCGCCTCGGCGTTGCCGAACGTGGGCACGGCCGACGCCGCGGTGCTGGCGACGACATCGACCTCGACGCACAGATCGCCCTGGCGGGGGTCGGTCTCGGCGTAGGTGCGGGCGAGGTCGGTGAGGACCGGCGCGATGGTCGGGTCGGCGGCGACGGTGACCGGGAGCGGCCCATCGCATTCGCCGTCACCGGCGTCCAGGACGGAGGCGACCCCGAGTCCCGCCGCCCCGATGAGCGCGACGGCCATGACGGACAGGCCGAGCCGGCGCAGCCAGGGCGACGGCGCGGCCGGCCGGTGCGAGGAGTGGCGTCCTGGCATGAATGGCGGCTCCGGGCGAGTCGTGGGATAGCAGACTAACCGGGAGCAATGCGACTCTGGTAATGACGCGTCGCTTGCGCCACGCATGACACCGTGGTCACAGACCGGGCGGCGCCGCGTTCGCCGCACGGTTGCACCACGCCGGCCGGCTGGCCGGCGGGCCTACGCGCCCGCCGGCTCTGTCAGTCCGCCGTCGACGCGGCGGGGACGACGTGGGCGTCGCTGCCCGGATAGACCAGGCCCTCGGCGCCGTCGGACCAGCGGACCAGGAACGGCGGGCCGCCGTCCGGTCCGTGCGTTTCGAGCACCTCGCCTTCGCGGCGCGCCGAGCCGACCTTCGTCCCCTCGATCACCAGACGGTCACCGTCGTGTGCGTGCACGGTTCTCGACCTCCTCGAGCGAACCCGAACGGTACCTTCCAGCCTGCTCCGCACAGGTCGCCGATGGCAACCGGTCAGCGGCTGAGCTTCTGGTATCGGCGGATCGAGAGCGGCATGAAGATCGCCAGGAGGAGCAGCGGCCAGCCGACCGCCAGCAGCAGGCTGTGCTGCGCGGCCCATGAGTCGCCGCCGAAGCCGGGGTTGCCGAACAGCTCGCGCGTCGCGGCCACCGTCGACGACAGCGGGTTCCACTCCGACACCGCGCCCAGCCAGTCCGGCATCGCCTCGGGCGCGACGAACACGTTGGACAGCGCGGTCAGCGGGAACGCAGCCGGGAAGACGATGACGCCGACGGTGTCCGGATTCGGCACGACCAGCCCGAGATAGATGCCGATCCAGGTGATGGCGAACCGCAGCAGCAGGATCAGCCCGACCGCGGCGAGCGCGTCGCCGATGCCGTTGCGCCACTGCCAGCCGACCAGCAGGCCACAGACCACCAGCGTCGTCATCTCCAGGACGGCGCGGATGAGGTCGGCCCCGCTGCGTCCTACGACCAGCGCCGACCGGGCCATCGGCATGGACCGGAACCTGTCGACCACACCGCGGTCGACGTCGAACGCGACGCCCGTGGCGGTGGCGCCCAGGCCGTACAGCATGGTCATCGCGAACACGCCGGGGAGCAGGAACTCGCGGTAGTTGCCGCCACCGGGCAGCGCCATGCCGCTGCCGAACACGTAGCCGAAGACCAGCACGAACATGATCGGCAGGGTGAAGTAGATGACGACCTCTTCGGGCGCCCGGACGACGTGCGCCATGTTGCGCTTCGTCATCACCCAGCCGTCGGCGGCGGCCCAGCGCAGCCGGGCCAGTGGCGTGCGGGCCGGCGGGGGAGCGATCAGGCTCGGGGGTTGCTGCAGCGCGATGTTCATGACATCAGTCGGTCGGCTCATCCGGCGACACCTTCCTCGCTCCATTCGACGAGCGGTCTGGACCGACGACTCGGCGGGACCTCCGGCCCCGCGTCACCGTCGGTGCCGGATGAGCCTCCCTGGGCCGCGGTCTCCTCTTCTGCAGCGGCCCGGCGGCCGGTGAGGTGCAGGAATGCTTCGTCGAGCGTGGGACGGCGCAGGCCGATGTCCTCGGCGGCGATGCCGGCCAGCTGGAGCTCGCGCACGGCGTCGGTGAGCGCGGCCATGCGGTCGGCGACGGGCGCGCTGACCCGGCGGGTGTCGGCGTCGACCTCGGGCTCGGTGGTGCCGATGCGGGCGACGACGGCGGCCGCGGCGCCCAGCTGGGCGGCGTCGTGGACGACGACCTCGATGCGGTCGCCGCCGATGCGCGCCTTGAGCTCGTCGGCGGTGCCCTCGGCGACGACGCGGCCGGTGTCGATGACGGAGATGCGGCTGGCCAACTGGTCGGCCTCCTCGAGGTACTGGGTGGTGAGCAGCACCGTCGTGCCGCCGGCCACCAGCGAGCGGACCGCGTCCCACACGTCGTTGCGGCTGCGCGGGTCCAGGCCGGTCGTCGGCTCGTCGAGGAACAGCACCTCCGGCGCCAGGATCAGGCTGGCCGCGAGGTCGAGCCGGCGCCGCATGCCGCCGGAGTACGTCCGCCCGGACCGGTCGGCGGCGTGGGTGAGGTCGAACTGCTCCAGCAGTTGGTCGGCCCGCTGCTTCGCCTGCCGCGCGCCCAGGTGGTAGAGCCGGCCGAACATCACCAGGTTCTGCCGGCCGGACAGCGTCTCGTCCACCGCGGCGTACTGGCCGGTGAGGCCGATCCGGCGGCGCACCTGGTCGGCCTCGCCGACGACGTCGTATCCCGCGACCCGCGCGCTGCCGCCGTCGAAGCGCAGCAGCGTGGACAGGATGCGGACGGCGGTGGTCTTGCCGGCCCCGTTCGGGCCCAGCAGCCCGTGCACGACCCCGCGCTCGACCGTCAGGTCCAGCCCGTTCAGTGCGTAGCTGCGGCCGTATCGCTTGCGCAGCCCTTCAGCGGCGATCGCCGCGTCGCTCGTGGTCACAGCCACCCTCCCGATAAACTGTTTATGGCGTATAGCGCTTGGTTTATGTTGTACACAGTTCTAGGATGGGCGTCAAGCGCCGAGTCGAGTCGCGCGAACACCGAGGGCGACAGGGGCCGGAGGTCCCTCGAGCCCTCGGTCCAGCGTCGCGTTCGGCCCGGGAGATCCATGACGTTCGCGCGACGAGCGAACAGATGAATTGACCTTCTCCGAGGGGGAGCATGGCCACCGACCAGCGTCAGGCCGATCCGAACCGCACGCTCGACCTGCTGTGGGACGTGCAGGCGCCGCCGACCCGCGGGCCGAGGCCTGCGCTGTCGGTGCGGCAGATCGTCGACACCGCCATCGCCATCGCCGACGCGGACGGGGTGGCGGCGGTCTCGATGCGCCGGGTGGCCGACGCGCTCGGCTTCACCACGATGTCGCTGTATCGGTACGTGCCGAGCAAGACCGACCTGCTCGAGCTGATGGTCGAGCATGCCTCCGAGGTGCCCGACGTGCCGCCGGAGCTGACCGGCTGGCGCGACAAGCTGCGCTGGTGGGCCAACGACACCGTCGACATCTACCGGCGCCGGCGCTGGCCCCTGGACGTCCCGCTGAACAGCCCACCGATGGGCCCGAACCAGATCAAGCGCATGGAGCAGGCGCTGGCCGCGCTCGACGAGACCGGCCTCAGCGGGGGAGAGATGCTCGGGATCCTCGTCGCGCTCAGCGGGTACGTGCGCGGGCACGCGCAGCTGGCCACCACGCTGGCCGACGTCGAGTCGCGCACCGGCACGCCGCAGGCGGTCTGGGACCAGGCGTACGGGCGCATGCTGACCACGTTCGTGAACGCCGACGACCATCCGACGCTGGCCCGCATCGTCGCCGACGAGGCCTTCGACAGCTACGCGGAACCCGACGACGACTGGCTCGGCGACGACTTCGCCTTCGGTCTCGAGCTGGTGCTCGACGGCATCGCCCGCTACGTCGAGCGCCGCCAGGCGGCAATGTCACCCGAGTGACACCATGCATCGTCACCCGGGGGCCAACTCCGTAAAGCGCTGACCTGGTCGAAGGGGTTGCGTTAGGCTCGCCGAGACGCTAAACGCGATCTTCGGCGGGGGCCGGGATGGCCGAAACGGTGGCACAGACCGCACAGAAGGTGACGCTGGCGACGCTGACGGCCATGGTGGTCGGCTCGATGGTGGGCGCCGGCGTCTTCTCCCTGCCCCAGCGGTTCGGCAGCGAGACCGGGGTGGCCGGCGCGCTGGTCGCCTGGGCCATCGCGGGCAGCGGCATGCTCATGCTGGCCTTCGTCTTCCAGACGCTCGCCGTCCGGCGACCCGACCTCGACGCCGGCGTGTACGCGTACGCCAAGGCGGGCTTCGGCGAGTACCTCGGGTTCTTCTCCGCCTTCGGCTACTGGGCCAGCGCCTGCGTCGGCAACGTGACCTACTGGGTGCTGATCATGTCGACGGTGGGCGCCATCGCTCCCGCGCTCGGGGAGGGCGACACCGCGCTGGCCGTCGTGCTCAGCAGCGTCGGGCTGTGGACGTTCTACCTGCTGATCCGCCGTGGCGTGCAGGAGGCCACCGCGATCAACCGCATCGTCACCATCGCGAAGGTCATCCCGATCGTCGTCTTCGTCATCCTCGCGGTGTTCTACCTCGACCCGCAGGTGTTCGCGGACAACTGGAGTGGCGGCGACGACCTCGGCTCACTGTATGAGCAGGTCAGAGGGACGATGCTGGTGACGGTGTTCGTCTTCCTGGGAGTAGAGGGCGCGAGCGTTTACTCCCGGCACGCCCGCCGGCGCAAGGACGTCGGCCGTGCCACCCTGCTCGGGTTCCTCATGGTCCTGAGCATCTTCTCGTCGGTGACCATCGTGTCGTACGGCATCCTGCCCAGCGACGAGCTGGCCGAGTTGCGCCAGCCGTCGATGGCCAGTGTGCTCGAGGCCGCGGTGGGGCAGTGGGGCGAGGTCTTCGTCAGCGTCGGCCTGATCGTCTCCGTCCTCGGCGCGTACCTCGCCTGGACGCTGATGGCGGCGGAGGTGCTGTTCGTCGCTGCCGCCGACGACGACATGCCGCGGTTCCTGGGCCGCAAGACCGGCGCCGACGTGCCCGGGCCGGCGTTGCTGATGACCACGGTGCTCGTCCAGATCGTGCTCGTCGTCACGGCGTTCTCCGAGGACGCGTTCAACTTCGCGCTGAACCTCACCAGCGCCCTGACGCTGATCCCGTTCCTGCTCGCCGCCGGGTACGCCGCGAAGCTGGCACTCGGCATGGACGCCGCCTGGCCCCGCGGACCGGCGCGGGAGGTCGTCGTCGGCGTCATCGCCACGCTCTACACGGCGTTTCTCCTCTACGCCGCCGGGCCGAAGTACATCCTCGTCTCGTTCATCGTCTACGCCCCGGCGACCGTGCTGTTCGTGCTGGCGCGCCGCGAGCGGGGCCGTGCGCCGTTCACCGCCGGCGAGCTGGTCATCCTCGCCGTCTCCCTCGCCGGCGCGTTGATCGGCGTCATCGCGCTGGTTCAGGGCTGGATCAGCCTCTGACCCCGTCCGCGAGCGAAAGGATCCCGCCATGACCGACGGCACCGACCCGGGGCACGGCGTTCACTCAGAGGTGGGCAGGCTGCGCAAGGTGCTGGTCTGCCGCCCCGGCCTCGCCCACCGCCGACTGACCCCGACCAACTCCGACGACCTGCTGTTCGACGACGTCATGTGGGTGGAGGCGGCCCAGCGCGACCACCAGGACTTCGTCGACCAGCTGCGCGGCCGCGGCGTGGAGGTCGTCAAGCTGCACGACCTGCTGGCCGAGACGGTGGCGAAGCCCGAGGCGCGGTCGTGGCTGCTGGACCGCAAGGTGACGGCCGACGAGGTCGGGCTGGGCTTCGTCGACAGCACCCGCGCCTTCCTGGAGTCGCTGGACCCGTACGCGCTGGCCGAGTTCCTGATCGGCGGGCTGGCGACGACCGACCTGCCGGACGACCACCGCTCCGGCTACGGCGCGCTGGCGCGGGAGTCCGTCGGCGCCCGCGACTACCTGATGCCGCCGCTGCCGAACACGCTCTACACCCGCGACACGACCTGCTGGCTGTACGCCGGGCTGACCATGAACCCGCTGTTCTGGCCGGCTCGGCACGACGAGACGCTGCTGTACAAGGCGATCTACACGTTCCACCCCGGCTACGCCGGCTCCACGGTGTGGTGGGGCGACCCGGAGCGCCGCTGGGGCCGGGCGACGTTCGAGGGCGGCGACATCATGCCGATCGGCAACGGCACCGTCCTCATGGGCATGAGCGAGCGCACCTCCCGCCATGCGATCACCCAGGTGGCGGCCGCCCTCTTCGCGCAGGGCGCCGCCGAGCGCGTCATCGTCGCCGGCATGCCGAAGCTGCGCGCCGCGATGCACCTGGACACCGTGTTCACCTTCGCCGACCGCGACGTCGTGACGGTCTTCCCGCGCATCATCGACTCGCTGCACGTGTTCACGCTGCGGCCGAGCGACCGGCCGCCGGGTGTCGACGTCACCGACGAGGGCGACGCGCGGCTGGTCGACGTCGTCGCCCGGGCGCTCGGCCTGGACGGGCTGCGGGTCGTCGAGACCGGCGGCGACGTGTACGCCTCCGAGCGGCAGCAGTGGGACAGCGGCAACAACGCCGTCGCCGTCGAACCGGGCGTCGTGTTCACCTACGACCGCAACACCCAGACCAACGAGCTGCTGCACGAGGCGGGCATCGAGGTACTCACGATCGTCGGCGCCGAGCTCGGCCGCGGCCGGGGCGGCGGCCACTGCATGACCTGCCCGCTGATCCGCGATCCGGTCGGCTTCTGACCGGCCAGAGGGCGCTCGGCATACTGGGTCCCGGCGGCGGCCGCCGCGTGAGGGCACCTCGGGACAGGAGCATGCACTGATGGCTGGAACGGCACAGATCGGCGTCACCGGGCTCGCGGTCATGGGCCGCAACCTCGCCCGCAACTTCGCCCGTCACGGGTACACCGTCGCGCTGCACAACCGCACCGCGAGCCGCACGCACGACCTCGTCGAGCAGTTCGGGCACGAGGGCACGTTCGTCCCTGCCGAGACCGCCGAGGAGTTCGTCGCCGCGCTGGAGCGGCCGCGCCGGCTGGTCATCATGGTCAAGGCCGGCACGCCGACGGACGCCGTCATCGACGAGTTCGCGCCGCTGCTCGAGCCCGGCGACATGATCATCGACGGCGGCAACGCGCACTACGCCGACACCCGCCGGCGCGAGGCGGCGCTGCGTGAGCGCGGGCTGCACTTCGTCGGCACCGGCATCTCCGGCGGCGAGGAGGGCGCCCTGAACGGCCCGAGCATCATGCCCGGCGGCTCGAAGGAGTCCTACGAGTCGCTCGGCCCGATGCTGGAGACGATCTCGGCCAAGGCCGCCGACGGCTCGCCGTGCTGCACGTACATCGGCACCGACGGTGCCGGGCACTTCGTCAAGATGGTGCACAACGGCATCGAGTACGCCGACATGCAGCTCATCGCCGAGGCGTACGACCTGCTCCGGCACGGCGCCGGCTACGAGCCCGCGCGCATCGCGGAGGTGTTCCGCGGCTGGAACGCCGGCCGGCTCGACTCCTACCTGATCGAGATCACCGCCGAGGTCCTGGCCCACGTCGACGCCGCGACCGGCCGGCCGTTCGTCGACGTCGTCCTCGACCAGGCCGAGCAGAAGGGCACCGGCCGGTGGACGGTGCAGATCGCGCTCGACCTCGGCGTGCCGGTCAGCGGCATCGCCGAGGCGGTGTTCGCGCGGTCGCTGTCCGGCCACGCCGACCTTCGGGCCGTCGGGCGCGGGCTGGCCGGCCCGACGCCTGTCCCGCTGCCGGAGGGGGAGGCCGAGCGGTTCTCCGAGCAGGTCGAGCAGGCGCTGTACGCGTCGAAGGTCGTGTCGTACACCCAGGGCTTCCACCAGCTGCAGGCGGCCGGCGCGGAGTACGACTGGACGCTGGACCTCGGCGCCATCGCCGGCATCTGGCGCGGCGGCTGCATCATCCGGGCGGCGTTCCTCGACCGCATCACCGCGGCGTACGCGAAGGACGCCGCGCTGCCCAGCCTGCTGGCCGACGAGCAGTTCGCGGCCGAGCTGGGCGCCGCGCAGGACGCGTGGCGGACGGTGGTGGCGACGGCGGCCCGGCTCGGCATCCCGGTGCCCGGCTTCGCGACGGCGCTGTCCTACTACGATGCGCTGCGCGCGCCCCGGCTGCCGGCCGCCCTGACGCAGGGCCAGCGCGACTTCTTCGGCGCGCACACCTACCACCGCGTCGACCGCGACGGCGTCTTCCACACGAAGTGGTCGGAGGGCCGTGCTGAGGAGCAGCAGAGCTAGCCGGCACCGAGAACCTCGGTGACGGCGGCGATGCTGCCCTCACCGTGGCCGGCGGCGGCCGCCTTCCGCACGAGGTCGTGCAGCGGCCGCAGCCAGGAATCGTCGATCCCGGCCTCGCGGGCGAACTCGAGGTCCCAGTCCGCACCGGCGAGGAAGAGGTTCACCGACGACGCGCCAGAGCTGTAGTCGCGGGCGTCGATCTCGGCCGCAAGCATCGGCAGCACCTCGCCGATCATCTGCAGCCAGCGGGCGGCGTAGGGGACCAGGTCGCCGGCGGCGATGCCGCGGCCGCGGGCGGCGGCCGCGCCCGCGAAGAACCCGACCAACGCGGGCAGCAGGGTGGCGCCGACGGCGGACTCGTAGAACTTCGCGAGGTCTGGCTCGGCGCCCAGCAAGACGGTGTCCCCGCCGAGCGCCCGCAGCGTCGGTGCGTGTTCAGCGAAGACGTCCGCGTCGCCGGCGTAGTAGAGCAGCGTCCCCGGCCGGCCGACAGCGTCCGGCACGTCCTTGACCGCGCCGTCGAGGAACCGGATCTCGTGCTCGGCGGCCCAGGCGGCGAGGTCGCGCGCGCCGGCGGGCGTCCCGCTGTTGAGCGCGACCAGCGTGCGGCCGGCCAGCGTCGCCGTCACCGGCTCGAGGACCCGCCGGGTGTCGTCGTAGCCGGTCAGGCACGCGACGACGAGCGGGCTCGCCGTGACCGCCTGGGCCACGGTGCCGGCGTGCAGGGCGCCGGCGGTCACGAGCGGCGCGGCCTTCGACTCGGTGCGGTTCCAGACCGTGGTCGGGTGCCCGGCGGCGAGGAACGCACGGGCCAGGGCGCCGCCCATCGAGCCGAGGCCGAGCACGGTGACCGCGGAGGGTTCGGGGTGCGTCATGCGCACGATCGTGCGTTCTACACCGACGAATCCGCAAGTACCTACAATTCTGTTTGGTACCCACAGCCTTGTATGTGAGGAGATCAGATGGCCGGCCGGACGTTCACCTGCGGCCTCGACGCCGCCATCGCCGTCATGGGCGGCAAATGGAAGGGTCTCATCCTGTTCGCACTGCAGGACGGTCCGCTGCGCTTCGGTGAGCTGAGGCGGGCTGTCGGCACCATCAGCGAGCGCATGCTGATCCTGCAGTTGCGCGAGATGCAGACCGCCGGGTTGCTGCACCGCCGGGTGTACCAGCAGGTCCCGCCGAAGGTGGAGTACTCGCTGACGGACTTCGGCCGGTCGTTGAACACCGCCCTCGCGCCGCTGGGGGAGTGGGGCGAGGAGCACATGGACCGCATCGAGGCGATTCCGTGGGAGAAGGTCTGACAGCGATGAGCCGGGCGCCGGCGCGCCGTTCTACCGGTGACGAAGGGAGAACTCCATGGCCGACACCGACCTCACCCGGCTCACCCTGACGCGGCTGACGCAGCTGCTGGCGACGGGGGAGACGAGCCCTGCCGAGGTGCTCGAGGCGCACCTGGCCCGCATCGACGTTCTGAACCCGGCCCTGACGGCGGTGGTGTCGCTCGACGCCGACGGCGCTCGCGCGCGGGCCGCCACAGTGGCTGGCGCAGGGGAGCGGTGGCCGGCGCCGCTGTTCGGCGCGCCGCTGACGCTCAAGGACGCGATCGACGTCGCCGGGCTGCGCACGACCGTCGGCACGGCCGAGCTGGACCACGTCGCCGATGCCGACAGCACCGTCGCCGCCCGGCTCCGCGCGGCCGGCGCGAACCTCGTCGGGCACTCGAACGTCGCCGCCTGGCTGGCTGATCACCAGAGCGCCAACCCGGTGTTCGGCCGGACGGCGAATCCGTGGGATCCGGCGCTGACCGCGGGCGGGTCCAGCGGCGGTGCCGCGGCCGCCGTCGCCGCCGGGCTGACTCCGGGAGAGATCGGCTCCGACCTCGTCGGTTCGCTGCGCCTGCCGGCGGCGTTCTGCGGCGTGTACGCGCTGAAGCCCACGGAGCACCGGGTACCGCTGACGGGGTTCTTCTCCGTGCCGGGTGGCGGGCCCCGGCCGGTGCGGATCATGGGCTGTCTCGGCCCGATCGCGCGCGACCTCGACGATGTCGAGCTGCTGTTGTCGCTGGTGGCGGGACCGGACGCCCACGACGGCGACGTGCCTCCGGTGCCGCTGCCGGCCTCGCGGGGTGTCGTGGCGTCGGCCGGCCTGCGGCTGGCGGTCGCGCCGGCGGTTCCGGGCGCGCCGGTGGCGTCGGCGCTGAGCGACCGGGTGCGGCAGGTAGCGGACGCCGTCGCCGACGCCGGGGGACGGGTCGAGGAGGCGCTGCCGGACGTCTCGTGGGAGGAGCAGCTGGCCCTCTTCGGCGAGCTGGTCATGACGCTGACCTCGGTGTTCACACCGGGCGACGGGACCGCGCCGACGCTGGCCTGGTACCTGGAGGCGCTGTCGCGGCGCGACCGGCTGATCGCGGCGTGGTCGCGGTTCTTCGAGCGGTACGACGCGCTGCTGATGCCGGCCGCGGCGACGCTCCCGTACCCGCACTGCCCGCCGGGCTCGCCGCTGTCCGTCGACGGCGTCGAGGTGCCGTACCACGAGCAGGGCTTCGTGTTCGCGCCGACAAACCTCACCGGGCTGCCGGGGCTGGCGATGCCCGCTGGCCAGTCGCCGGATGGGCTGCCGATCGGGGTGCAGCTGGTGGGGCCGCGGTGGTCCGAGCCGGCGCTGCTGGCGATCGGCCGGGGGCTGGAACAGGCAGGTGTGCTGCCCGGATTCCGGTGGCCTCCGCTCGGGTAGTTCCCCGCAATGCAGGTGCTCCGCTACGCTGGCGCCAACCTCGCGGGCGAAGGACCGGCATGCCAGCTGCGTGGAGCGCCGGTGCCGGCAGCTGATCGACGCGATACGAGATGGACGTGTTGACGCCAGCGTCTAGCAGTTGACGCTCGTGTCAACGCGCTCGATCACACGGCCGGTCTGTTGTCGGCCTGCCCGCCGGCCCGGGCCCGGTGAAGGGGAGGATCCGGCGCTGTCTCACCAGCGTCCGAGCCGACTACTTGACATAATGTGCATTATCGGCGTTACGCTCGAAGGTGCATACCAGCGACCTTCGCCGCCCGGCGGTCGAATGTCACCGTCTGCTCGCAGCCTGCTTGACGGGCCGTCTCGGCGATCACGGCGTCGGCGAACTCGGCACCTGCCGTGGCGGCTTCCAGCGCTCGCTGAACGACGGCAGGGTTCTCGACGATGAACTCGTCGGCAGTCACCACGTCGGACAAGACCCGTGTGACTTCGTTCCCGTCGAAGCCGTAGGTGCGCCGCAAGACCCAGAAGGTCTCCACCAGAGTCACGACACCCAGGTATCCAGGCTCCTCGACGGTCAGCTGATCGATCGTCCGGTTCGCGATCTCCGCCTGGGCATCGTCGTCCTGCGTCAGGTAGCGAACCAGGACGTTGGTGTCCAGCCCGATCATCCGAGTGACTCGGCAGCGCCGTGGGCGATTCCGCCGTCCATCTCGTCCAAGGTCTTCGGCTCGCCGGTGAAGCGCAGCCGTCCCTTGAGATCCTTGACGCTCCGAGGCTTCCGGCTCAGCACGTATTCACCGTCCTCGTTCCGGGTGAACGTCACTCGGGTCCCCGGCGTCAGCCCGAGCTCGGCTCGAATCTGCTTCGGGATGGTGATCTGACCCTTGCTGGTCATCGTCGCAGACGACACGCGTCAACACCTCCTTACTCCATGGTAAGGAGGTGTTGATTTCCCCGCAAGCGGGATCAGGCGTCGGTGGCGACCTTCCACAAGTAGCCGTCCGGGTCGCTGAACGTCCCGGAGTAGCCACCCCACGCGGCGGCCTCCGCGGGCTTGAGCACGGTGGCCCCGGACGCCTCGGCGGCCTGGATGACGGCGTCGACCTCCTCGCGGGTGTCGGTGATGCAGTGCAGCGAGAAGCCGCGGAAGCCGGAGCCGTCGGCGGGCACGCCGGCGTCGTTGGCGACGGCGGCCCAGTGGTACAGCGCCAGCGCCGAGCCGTCCCCGAGGCTCAGCCGGGCGAAACCCGGGTGGTCCTGCTCGAGCTCCCCGCCCATGCCTTCGACGTAGAACTTCTTGGCGCGGTCGACGTCCTGGACGCCCAGCATGACGACGCTCACCTGCAACGACATGATGTTCTCCTTGCGTATCGGTGGGTACGCCATCACGCTACGGCGGCCGCGGCGCGCCTGCTTCTCGATTCCTGACCAGTGATCCCGGGGCGCCTACCCCTACTCAACGTGGTCATTTCCAGCGCGTCAGCCCGCGACGGGCGCGGCCGCGTCCACGTACTCCGCGAGATGCTGGCCGGTCAGCGTCGACCGCGCCGCGACGAGGTCGGCGGGCGTGCCCTCGAAGACGATCCGGCCGCCGTCGTGGCCGGCGCCGGGCCCGAGGTCGATGATCCAGTCGGCGTGCGCCATGACCGCCTGGTGGTGCTCGATGACGATCACCGACTTGCCGGAGTCGACCAGCCGGTCCAGCAGGCCGAGCAACTGCTCGACGTCCGCCAGGTGCAGGCCGCTGGTGGGCTCGTCGAGGACGTACACGTCGCCGTTCTTCTCGGCCATCTGGGCGGCCAGCTTGAGCCGCTGCCGCTCCCCGCCGGACAGCGTGGTCAACGGCTGGCCCAGCTTGACATAACCAAGGCCGACGTCGTCCAGGCGCGCGAGGATCGTGGCCGCCGCGGGCGTCTTCGCCTCACCGTCCGCGAAGAAGGCGCGGGCCTCGGCGACCGGCAGGTCGAGCACTTCGGCGATGTTCAGGCCGCCCAGCCGGTACTCCAGCACCGCGGCCTGGAAGCGCTTTCCGCCGCAGTCCTCGCACGGCGTGGACACGGTGTCCATGAACCCGAGCTCGGTGTAGACGACGCCGGCGCCGTTGCAGGCCGGGCAGGCGCCCTCGGAGTTCGCGCTGAACAGCGCCGGCTTCACGCCGTTGGCCTTCGCGAACGCCTTGCGGATCGGCTCCAGCAGCCCGGTGTACGTGGCCGGGTTGCTGCGCCGCGACCCCTTGATCGCGCTCTGGTCCACGGCGACGACGTCGTCGCGCACCGAGACCGAGCCGTGGATCAGCGAGCTCTTGCCCGAGCCCGCGACGCCGGTGACGACCACCAGCACGCCGAGCGGGATGTCGACGTCGACGTCCTGCAGGTTGTGCGCCGACGCGCCCCGGACCTCCAGGGCGCCCGACGGCGTGCGCACGGACGGCTTCAACGCGGCGCGGTCGTCCAGGTGCCGCCCGGTGACGGTGTCGCTGCCGCGCAGGCCGTCGACCGTGCCCTCGAACACCACGTCCCCACCGCCGGAACCCGCGCCGGGCCCGAGGTCGACGACGTGGTCGGCGATCGCGATCGTCTCCGGCTTGTGCTCGACGACGAGCACCGTGTTGCCCTTGTCGCGCAGCCGCAGCAGCAGGTCGTTCATCCGCTGGATGTCGTGCGGGTGCAGCCCCACGGTCGGCTCGTCGAACACGTACGTGACGTCGGTCAGCGACGACCCGAGGTGCCGCAGCATCTTGATCCGCTGCGCCTCGCCGCCGGACAGCGTGCCGGACGGACGCTCGAGGCTCAGGTAGCCCAGCCCCAGCTCCACAAACGAGTCGAGGTTCGCACCCAGCGCCGTCAGCAGCGGCGCCACCGACGGCACGTCGAGGCCACGGATCCACTCCGCGAGGTCGGTGATCTGCATCGCGCACGCCTCGGCGATGTTGATGCCCTTGACCCGTGACGACAGCGCCGCCGCGTTCAAGCGGGTGCCGCCGCAGTCCGGACAGGCGGTGAACGTGGCGACGCGCTCGACGAACGCGCGGATGTGCGGCTGCAGGGAGTCGACGTCCTTGGACAGGAACGACTTCTGGATCCGCGGGATGAGCCCCTCGTAGGTGAGGTTCATGTTCTCGAACTTGATCTTCGTCGGCTTCTTGTGGAGAAGGTCATCGAGCTCCTTCTCGGTGTACTTCCTGATCGGCTTGTCCGGGTCGAAGAACCCGGACGCCGCGAAGATGCGCACGTTCCAGCCGTCGGCGTTGTACCCGGGAATCGTGAACGGGCCCTCGCTCAGCGACTTGCTGTCGTCGTAGAGCTGCGTCAGGTCGATGTCGGACACGCTGCCGCGGCCCTCGCATCGCGCGCACATGCCGCCGTGGTAGATCGCGTCGCGCACGATGGTCTTCTCCCCCGTGGCCGACGTCATCACGCCGCTGGCCTTGCGCGCGGGCACGTTGAACGAGAACGCCGGCGGCGGCCCGATCTGCGGCTCTCCCAGCCGGCTGAACAGGATCCGCAGCATCGCGTTGGCGTCGGTGACGGTGCCGACGGTCGAGCGCGGGTTCGCGCCCAGCCGCTCCTGGTCGACGATGATCGCCGTGGTCAGGCCCTCCAGGAGGTCGACGTCCGGCCGCGACAGCGACGGCATGAACCCCTGCACGAAGGCGCTGTACGTCTCGTTGATCATCCGCTGCGACTCGGCCGCGATCGTCTCGAACACCAGCGAGCTCTTGCCCGAGCCGGACACGCCGGTGAACACCGTCAGGCGGCGCTTCGGGATCTCGATGCTGACGTCGCGCAGGTTGTTCTCGCGCGCGCCCTGCACGCGGATGAGGTCATGGCTGTCGGCAACGTGCGGCGCGGACGCCTTGGTCATCGGTGTCTCCATCTGTCGTACGTGGCGCTCAGCGCAGTTCGCTGATGCGGATGAGGTTCCCTGCCGGGTCGCGGACCGCGCAGTCGCGGACGCCCCACTGCTGCTGCACGGGTTCCTGGACGATCTCCGCGCCACGCGCCTGCAGGCGGTCGAAGACGTCGTCGAGGTCGTGGGTCGTCAGCAGGATCCCCGCGTAGCTGCCCTTCGCCATCATCTCGGCGATGGTACGGCGCTCGGCCTCGGTCACGCCCGGGTCGGCGGTCGGCGGCTCCAGGACGATCGACGTGCCCGGCTGGCCGACGGGGCCGACGGTGATCCAGCGCATGCCGTCATAGCCGACATCGTTGCGGACCTCGAAGCCGAGGACGTCGCGGTAGAAGACCAGCGCCGCGTCCGGGTCGTCGTGCGGCAGGAAGCTCGCCTGGATCGAGAGGTCCATGCCGGTCACGCTAGCCACGGCCCGCTGAGCGGCGCTTCTCGATTCCTGACCGGTCCGCTCAGCCGTCGCGGGAGGCCAGCCGCCGTGCGAGGTCGTCGAGCATGGCCGCCGTCGTCGTCGCGCCGAACCGGGTGGCGCCCAGGTCGCGCAGGGTCAGCAGCGCGTCCAGCGTGCGCACGCCGCCGGCCGCCTTCACCCCCATCGACGGCGACACGCTGCGCCGCATGAGCGCGATGTCCGCGGCCGTGGCGCCGCCGCCGGCGAATCCGGTGCTCGTCTTGACGTACGCCGCGCCGGCCCGTTCGCTCGCGGCGCAGCCGGCCACCTTCTGCTCGTCGGAGAGGTACCAGTTCTCCAGGATCACCTTGACCGGCCGGCCGTCCGCCGCCACCACGACGGCCGCGACCTGTTCCTCGACGTACGCGACGTCGCCGTCCCGCAGCCGTCCGACGTCGATCACCATGTCGATCTCGGCTGCCCCGAGCGCCACCAGCTCGGCCGTCTCGCGCTCCTTCGTCGCCGTGGTGGCGCCGCCGTGCGGGAAGCCGACGACGGTGCCGACGGCGACGCCGCTCCCCCGCAGCCCCGCCACGGCCAGCGCGACGTCGGCCGGGCGCACGCACACCGACGCCGTCGCGTACTCGCGCGCCGTCGCCAGGCCGGCCAGTACCTCGGGCCGGGTCAGCTCCGGGCGCAGCAGCGAGTGGTCGATCATCGCCGCCACCGAGCGGACGGACGGCAGCGGGCCGGCATAGGGTAGGACGTCGATCGAGGTGACGGACACGGCGGCTCCTTCTCGGAAGTATCGGTCTAGACAGCCTAGACTGACGATATGGCAGCTCCGCAACCGCTGTACGAGCGCATCGAGAAGCGCCTGCGCGCCCGGGCCGACGCCGCCGCCGACGGCGACCCGTTCCCGTCCGAGCAGCGGCTCGCCCGCGAGTTCGGCGTGGCGCGCATGACGGTGCGCCAGGCGCTCGCCCGGCTGGAACGCGACGGCCGGCTCGAACGGATCCCCGGCCGCGGCACGTTCGTCCGCGCGCCAGCCGCCGTACGCCCGGTGGGCACGCTGCTGAGCTTCCACGACCAGATGGTCGCGGCGGGACGCACGCCGCGGTCCCGGCTCGTCGACGCCGGCCTGCGCCCTGGCGCCGCCGACGAGGCGGCGGCGCTCTCCCCCGGCGCCCCGGCCGGCGGCGTCACCGTCGTCGGCATCACCCGCGTGCGGCTGGCCGACGACGTCCCCGTCGCCGTCGAGCGGGCCGCGTTCCCCGCGACGCTCGGCGGCCTGCTCGACGCCGACCTCGAGTCCGGCTCGCTGCACAGCGCGCTGCGCCGCCTGGGGCTGCGGCCCACGCTCGGCTCCTCGATCCTGAGCGCCCGGACCGCCGGCGGCGATGCCGCCGCCCTGGGCGTCGACCCGGCCACGCCGATGCTCGTCGAGACGCGGACGATCCTCGACCAGCACGGCGCTCCCCTGGAGTACACCGTGAGCTCCTACGTCGCCGACCGCTACGCCCTGAAGGTCGACTTCACGGTCGCAAGCTGACCGCCCGGCCCTTACACCGGCGCCGTCGCGCCGAAACGCGTCCGCAATGTCCCACTGGTGAGGTTTCACCGTCTACCGAGGTGATCTTCTATCCACCGAGAGGGACCACATGCCCACCAGCGTCTCGCGGGTCCGGGCGACGGCGGGTGGGCTCGCCGCCGTTACGCTGACCACGGCCATCCTGCTTCCGGCGACGCCCACGGGAGCCGTCACCGGCGTTCCGGCCGGCAACGGCGCGACGTGGCAGATCCACGACGCCGCGCCGCCCGGGCTGGACACCGGCAGCATCCGCGCGGTCAGCAACGCGCCAGCCGAGGGGTTCGGCAACATCTTCGTCCGAGTCACCGGGCCGGTCGGCGCCGAGCCGCGGCTCAACGGCGAGATGATGCGCGGCTTCGGCCTCACCTTCGACGGCGTCGACACGTTCGAGCCGACCAGATCGGTGCAGCTGGGCGACGTCCGCGTCACCCGCGAGGTCACGGTGGACGGCTCCGAGTCCTGGGCGCGGTTCTTCGACACGTTCACCAACACCGGCCGTGAGCCGGTCACCGTCGAAATCTCGTTCGGCGGCTCGCTGGGCTACGGGACCGCGCAGAACCAGGGGCAGATCCGCTCGACGTCCAGCGGGGACGCCGCCGTCGACCGGCGGGACGCCTGGACGCTGGCCGCCACGCCGAACCCGGCGCAGCGCCCGGTCGGCGTCGTGCTCGGCACGCCCGGGGCGCCCGGCACGCTGGACCGCACCGGCAACCAGCAGCGCGACCCGTTCGACACCCCGATGGCGACCACCGGGCACGAGGCGAACTTCCAGGGGTACGTCAGCACGTTCACCGTGCGGCCGCGCGAGACCCGGTCGCTAGCGCGGTTCGTGACGGTGGGTGCGACCGGCGCCGGATCTCAGACGGCCATCGCGGAGCAGCTGGCGCGGCTCGCCGCGACCCCGGACCTCAGCGGCCTGACGACGCTGGAACGCTGCACGCTGCAGAACTGGGACCGGTCCGGGCTCGGCGTCTCGCGCTGCCCGTCGGTGCCGGTCCTCGCGACGCCATCGGCCGGGCCGCAGGTCCCCGCCTACACGACGTCGTCGTATGACGTCGTCAACACGACCATCGACGAGCTGCTCGCCGACCTCGAGGCGGGCGTGACGACGTCGGCGGAGATCACCCGCGCCTACCTGGACCGGATCGCGGTCTACGACGGCGGCCCGCTCGGCTACCACGCCTTCATACACGTCGCCGAGGACGCCATGCAGCAGGCCCGTGCCGCCGACCGCGCCCGGGCGCGCGGCGCCACCGGCGAGCTGCTGGGCATCCCGATCGCCGTCAAGGACCTCTACGACACCAAGGACATGCCGACCACCGGCGGTACGCTCGCGCTGGAGGGTTGGCAGCCCGAGACCGACGCCTACCAGGTCGAACGGCTGCGGGAGGCCGGCGCCGTCATCATCGGCAAGGCGAACCTGAGCGAGTTCGCCAACTCCGGCGGCTACAGCGAGAGCGGCTGGGGCCAGGTCTGGAACGCGCTCTACCCGTCGAAGACCTCGTTCGGCTCCAGCGGCGGATCCGCGGTCGCTGTCGCGGCCGGCATGGCGGCCGGAGCCCTGGGCAGCCAGACCGGCGTCTCGCTGTACGCGCCCTCGACCGGCAGCAGCCTGACCACCTTCCGCGGCACGGACGGCATGGCGAGCCTGCGTGGCATCATGCCGCTGACCTGGGCGCAGGACTACGGCGGCCCGATCGCCCGCACCGTCACCGACCTCGCCCACCTGCTCAACGCCACGACCGGGACCGATCCGCTGGACCCGCTGACGGCGCAGGCGGACGCGCACCGGCCGGCCGATTGGACGACGCACCTGGACGCCGGCGCGCTGGAGGGCGTGCGAATCGGCTACCTGCCGTCGTCGTTCGTCTCCTCCTACGCCGACGACGGCACCGGCGCGGCCGTCATGGCGCACTTCGCCGACCTCGAGGCCGCCGGCGCCACGATGGTCGAGCTGACGGCGCCGCCGAGCGGCGGGCCGTCGCCGGCGGGTAGCCGCAGCGAGGAGGGCTGGGCTCGCTACATCGAGCTGCACGACGACTTCCCGTATCCCGACGGCGACGCCCTGCTGGCCTCGCCGCTGGTCCTGCCCTACAACCAGCGGGCGCTGCGCGACACGCCACGGATGACACCGCAGCAGGTCGATGCGTGGCTGGCCTACCGGGCGAACTACAAGCAGCTCATCGCCGGCTGGATGGATCAGTTCGACGTCGACGCCGTCGTGTACCCGGGCTTCCTCAGCGACATGTACAACAACGACGCGTCCGGCAACCAACTGACCGCCGACCGCGGCACCGGCGTGCTGACGTCGAACGTCGGCTTGCCGACCGTGGTGGTCCCGGTGGGCACCAACCCGCACGGCTACTCGATCTCGATGCAGCTGGTCGGCCGGGCGTGGGACGACGCGGCGATCCTGGGCATGGGCTACGCGCTGGAGCAGCAGGCGCAGGGCCAGCAGCTGCCCGACGACGCGCCGCCGCTGGAGTACCGGCCGAACGCCCGGCCGCACGCGGTTCCGGAGATCTCCTCGCTTGTTCCGGGGAGGTCCCCGGTGGCCGCCGGCCCGCGCGGTTTCGGTCCGCTCGGCGCAGGTGCGGAGAATCGGGAGAACGACGGGTGATGTCATCGATGACATCGGCCGCGTGTCATCAATGACACGCGGTAGCGTCATCCGGGTCTGAGAGCATATGTGGGGAGTTCTCCGGAACAGCTGGGGAACTCCCCACATCGACGAGACGGGTGGCGATGCGGGCGGACGGACGGCGCAACCGGGAGGCGCTGGTGACGGCGGCGGCGAAGGTGTTCGCCGAGGCCGGCCCGGACGCTCCGCTCGACGACGTCGCCCGCCGGGCCGGCGTCGGCAACGCCACGCTCTACCGCCACTTCCCCACCCGCCGCGCGCTGCTGGCGGCCGTCTACGCCGATGAGCTGGCGGCGCTGCGGGACTATGCGGAGCTGCTGCGGGAGCAGGAGGCGCCGGCTGACGCGCTGCACGCCTGGCTGCGGGCGCTGGCCACCCAGCTGGCGCACACCCGCGACCTCGCCCTCACCGCCGACGGCGACTGGTACGAGTCTGTGGACGCGACGGTGTCCGGGCTGCTCACGGCGGCCCAGCGGGCCGGCGCGGTCCGTCCGGACGTCGCCGCGGCCGACCTGCTCGCGCTGGTCCGCGGTGTCGCGCTCACGGCCGGCTCGCCGGGCCGGCAGGCCCGGCTGCTCGAGCTACTGCGGCACGCGGTCGGCACCGGTCCGTGCTCCTGAGGCCGCGCCGGCGAACGCTGTTCGACCAGGCGTCCTCCCGCTACACCAGGCATGCCTGCCCGGTGAGGCGTGAACACCCATGCTCAACCTGATCATCTCGAGCTCCCGGACCGATCCGATGAGCCGCACGTGGTTCGGTGCGCGCGGCAGCCCTACGCTGGAACGTGATGACCACCGAGGATCCCGACGCGGCCGCCCGGCGGCTGGCGGCGGTGTCGCTCGCGGCCGACGACCCGACCGGCTGGTTCGAGCGCCTCTACGCCGCCGCGGCCGACGGTGCCGCCGTCGTGCCGTGGGACCGTGGCGCGCCGCATCCGCTCCTCGTCGAGTGGGCCGGCCCGCGCGACCTCGGCGGCAGCGCCCTGGTGGTCGGCTTCGGTCCCGGGTTCGACGCCGAGTTCCTGGCGGCTCACGGCGCAGCGACCACCGCGTTCGACGTCTCTCCCAGCGCCGTCGCTGCCGCCCGCGAGCGGTTCCCCGGCTCGTCCGTCGACTACCGCACCGCCGACCTGCTGGCCCCACCACCGGAGTGGCGGCACGCGTTCGATCTGGTCGTTGAGATCATGACGGTGCAGTCGATGCCGCCGGCCTTCCATCCACCGGCGACGGCGTCCGTGGCCGGGTTCGTCGCGCCCGGCGGAACGCTGCTGGTCATCGCAACCGCGTCGCCCGACGCCGGCGGCGGCGGCTTCGAGGGACCGCCGTGGCCGCTCACCCGCGCCGAGGTCGACGCGTTCGCCCAGGACGGCCTCGACGCCGTCTCCGTCGAGAAGCTGGCGTCCGTGCCGCCGTGGCACCGCTGGCGCGCGGAGTTCCGCCGTGGGGGCGTCGCGCCATGAGCACCGACCTCGGCCTGTTCGGCCCTGACAGCGTGAGCTGGCGGGTGCACCGCGAGCCGGTGCTGTGGCTGGCCGGGCTCCGGGCGCTCTACCTGCAGGCGCTGCATCCGCGCGCCGTCGCCGGCGTGGTGCAGAACTCCGACTTCCGGCGCGACTGCTGGCCGCGGCTCATGCGCACCGCCGAGTACGTCGGCACCGTCGTCTACGGCACCACCGAGCAGGCCGAGAAGGCCGGCCGGCGGGTGCGCCGCATCCACGACCGCCTGCGCGCGCACGACCCCGTCACCGGAGAGGAGTTCCGCATCGACGACCCGCACCTGCTGCGCTGGGTGCACGTCACCGAAGTGGAGTCGTTCGTGTCGACGGCTCGGCGGGCGCGCATCGGGCTCACCGACGCCGACGTCGACCGCTACTACGCCGAGCAGACCCGCGCCGCCGCGCTCGTCGGCCTCGACCCCGCCACCGTCCCGGCCAGCGCCGCTGAGGTCGACGAGTTCTACCGGTCGATCCGCCCCGAGCTGGCACTCACCGCCGAGGCCCGCGACGTCGCCCGGTTCCTCACGGTGCCGCCGATGCCCGGCCGGGTGGTCGCGCTCGGCCGGCCCGCCTGGCTGGGGGTCGCGACGGCGGCGTTCGCGCTGCTCCCCCGCTGGGCGCGGCGGCTGTACCGGCTGCCCGGCCTGCCGACGACGGACGTCGCCGCGTCGCTCACCGTGCTCGGGCTGCGCGGCGTGATCAACGCGCTGCCGGTGCGCGACGGCCCGATCTACCGCGAGGCGATGCGCCGGGCCGAGCAGGCGCACGGTGAGGTCGCCGCCTGATCGTCAGTGGAACCGCGCCTGGCGCGGCTCGTCGCCGTCGCCCGTGCCGTCCCCGCCTTCAGCCTTGACGGCGCTCGCAGCGGCGTCGGTGCGCTCCAGCCAGCCCGGCCAGACCCGCTGGGCGTCGCGGCGGCGCAGCCGGCCGCCCAGGTGCATCGCCCGCCACACCCCGCGGTAGCCGGGCAGGATGCCGGACGCGATCAGGACGTGCCCCACGATCACCGGCGTGAACACGTACGTCGCCCAGCGGTGCAGGCGGTTGAACCAGACGAACGCCGGCCCGCCCGACACCGACCACAGCCCGACGCCGGTGACGATCAGCACCAGCAACAGGACGATCAGCGCGAGATTCGCTAGCCGCTGGCCCGGGTCGAAGTGCCCCTCGTGGCGGGCGAACCGCCCGGTGACGACGGCCCCCGGCCAGCGCGCGAACCAGCGCAGGTCGGTACGCCGGAACCGCACCGAGTCCGTCAGCAGTGTCCGCGCCGCCCGCCAGCCGGCCACCGCGCCGAGCACCGCGACCCCGGTGAGAACCCACCCGATCGCCGTGTGCAACTCCGCGTCCGACTGCCCGGTCAGCTCAGACAGCGGACTCGGCCGGCCCTCCTGGCCGAGCGTCAGCCACCAGCCGGTGAGCAGCAACACCAGCACCGTCGTATAGACGGCAGCATGCAGCCAGCGGGTGCGAGCGTTGTTGCGCTCGACGGTCGGCCGCGGCGTGCCGGGCTCAGTAGTCATAGTCCGGTGGTTCCTCGGACTCGTCGTCCTCGTCGTCGGACGGGGAGCCGCCCGAGCCCTCCTCCCCGACGGTGACCGTGACCTCGGCCTCGGCGCCCGCCGCGGAGTGGTCGGCGTTGCGCAGCGAGACGTTCAGCGTGTGCTCGCCCGGTTCCACTCCCTCCATAGCCGGCGAGTCGACGGTGATCTCGTGTTCCTCGCCGTTACCGGATTCGATCACCTCATAGGAACTGTCGTCGCCGTCGAAATAGACGTGGACGTGATGATTCCCGGTGTCGGTCGGGCCGAGTTCCTCACTGGAATCGACGACGAGCGTGAACGGTACGCTGATCTCGGCGCCGCCGGTCGGCTCGACGATCTCCACGGACGGTCCGCCACCCCCTTCGGACGCGGTACTCGTGTCATCGTCCCCGCCACACGCTGCGAGAACGAGTACAAGCGCGAGGCTGGACACCACCAAGGGCCTCGACATGATCCTCCCCTTCCGTCGTTCGGCGTTCTTTCTGGAATACGCCGCCGCGGACCGGAGAGATTGACGTGGAATCAGATCAATCCTTTTGCGGGCACCAGCCGTATGACACAGTGGGACGACCCGCTCCAGCTCTATGCATCGTCGCTATTCACACCGAAGAAGGTGACTCCAACACCGCCATGGCGGCCGCCCGGCCGGGGATGCCGCTGACGCCGCCGCCGCGGCGCGCACCGGCGCCGCACAGCAGCACCCGCGGATGGGCGGTCTCGACGCCCCAGCGGCCCACCTCGTCGCGCGACTCGGCGAACGGCCAAGACAAGTCGCGGTGGAAGATGTGCCCGCCGGGCAAGCCGACCGTCGCCTCCAGGTCGATGGGGGTGCGCGCGTCCAGGCAGGGCTCGCCGTCGGCGTCGAGGGCGAAGCACTCCTCGATCGGCTCGGCCAGAACGGAGTTCAGCGAGGCCAGCGTCGCCTTCACAGCCGCTGACCGAGTCGCCTCGTTGTCCGGTCGGAACAGCCGCGCAGGCAGGTGCAGCCCGAACAGCGTGATCGTGTGCGCGCCCGCCTCCCGCGGCGACGGCCCGAGGATGGACGGGTCGGTGAGCGAGTGGCAGTAGATCTCGCACGGCGGCACGTCCGGCACCGACCCGGCCGCGGCCTGCGCGTACGCCGTCTCCAGCTGGGTGAGCGACTCGTTGACGTGGAACGTCCCGCTCAACGCGGCCGCCGGGTCGACGTCCGAGCGCAGCCGCGGCAGCCGGGTCAGCAACAGGTTGATCTTCAGCTGCGCGCCCTCGGGCTCCTCCCCCGGCGACGAGCCGTCCCCGAGCAGACCGGCCAGCGTCGACGGCGCGCAGCCGGCCAGCACGTGCCCCGCGCCCACCGCCCGCGGCACGCCGTCGCCGTCGGTGAACGCCACCTCTCCGCTGGCCGGGTCGATCGCGGTCACCGTCGCCCGCGTGACGATGACGGCGCCGGCCGCCACCGCCGCGTCGCGTAGTGCGCCGCTGACCGCGCCCATGCCGCCGACCGGGACGTCCCAGTCACCGGTCCCGTTGCCGATGACGTGGTACAGGAAGCACCGGTTCTGCCGCAGCGAAGGCTCGTCGACGGCGGCGAACGTGCCGATCAGCGCGTCGGTGAGCACGACGCCGCGGACGGTGTCGTCGGCGAACGACTCCCGCACCACAGACCCGATCGGCCGTTCGAACAGCGCCGCCCACGCCTCGTCCGACCCCACGACCTCGCGCATGGCCGCCCGCGACAGCAGCGGCGACGTCAGCGTCGGTGCCACCCGCCGGGCCAGCTCGCCGGTCATCGCGTAGAACCGCTCCCACGCGTCGTGGTCGGCGGCCGCGCCCAGCGACGCGAACGACGCGCGGGTGGCGTCGCGCGACCCGGTGTCGACCAGCAGCCCGCCGTCGCCCACCGGCGTGTACGACGAGTACCGGCGCCGCAGCAGCGTGATGGGCAGCCGTAGCTCGTGGACGATCTGCCGCGGGAGCAGCGACACCAGGTACGAGTACCGCGACAGCCGGGCGTCGACGCCCGGGAACGGCCGCTCCGAGACGGCCGCTCCCCCGACGTGGTCGAGGCGTTCCAGCACCAGCACGCTGCGTCCGGCGCGGGCGAGGTAGGCGGCGGCGGTGAGGCCGTTGTGCCCGCCGCCGACCACGACGGCGTCGTACCGGGCCCGCAGCGTCGAGAGATCGTCAGCCATGCCGGCCATCCTCACGCGAACCCCGCCGCCGGTGCCACCCGGGACCGCTGTCAGCCACAGCATCAGCCGACCGGCGTCAGCTCGCGGTCCGCGGCGGGCACCGGCCGTGACCGGCGCAGCCACCACGGCGCCCACCAGTTCGCGTTGCCGAGCAGCGCCATCAGCGACGGCAGCACGACCGCGCGGATGACGACCGCGTCGATCAGCACCGCGACGGCGAGCCCGACGCCCATCTGCTTCATCTCCAGCACCCGCATCGCCGCGAACAGCCCGAAAACGGCGACCATGACCAGCGCCGCGCTGGTCACCACGCCGGCCGAGCCGGTGATGCCGGACCGGACGGCGTCGCGGATGGGGAGCCCGCGGTCGGCCGCCTCGCGGATCCGGCTGACGACGAAGACGTGGTAGTCCATCGACAGCCCGAACAGGATCACGAACAGGAACAGCGGGATCCAGACCACGACCGCGCCGGTCGAGGTGAAGTCCAGCAGCCCCTCGGCCCACGAGTACTGGAACACCAGCGCCAGCACGCCGAACGCGGCCACCGTCGACAGCAGGTTCACGAACACGGTGGTGAGACCGACGACGACGGAGCGGAACGTCACGGTCATCATGACGAACGCCAGGACCAGGACGAACGCGATGATCCACGGCAGCTTCGAGGCCAGGTTGTCGTTGTAGTCGACGCCGCCGGCGATGTCGCCCGTCACCGCCGCCGAGGCGCCCGGCAGCGCGCCTGCCGTCGCCGGGATCAGGTCGTCGCGCAGCACGTCCAGCGAGTGCTTCGCCTCGTCGGTGTCGGGCCCGGCGGGCACGCCGACCGTCAGCGAGCTGAACCGGCCGTCCGCGGACTGCTCGATGACCGGCTCCTGGTCGTGCGCGAAGTTCTCGTCGGCGTCGGTGCGGGCGGCCAGGTCCTCCAGCGCGGTCCGGACGTCGCCCGCCTCCGACGCCGGAGCCTCGACCACGACGACGTGCGATGTGCCGGTGCTCGGGAACGCCTCGACCAGCCGGTCGTAGCTCTGCATCACCGGCAGGCTGCGCGGGAACGACTCCTCGCCGGAGTCGGTCAGCCGCAGGTTCAGCGCCGGCGCGGCCAGCGCGAGCAGCGCCAGCACGGAGACGACCAGCGTGACGGCGGGCCGGCGCAGCGCCGGGCGCAGGACGGCCGGCCAGAACCGCGGCGGCCGCTGCTGGTTCGTCAGCCGCCAGAGCAGCGGGACGCGCGGCCGGTCGATCCGGTGCCCGAGCTTCGCCAATAGCGCCGGCAGCACCGTCAGCGACCCGACGACGGCGATCGCGACGACGAGGATCGCGCCGGTGGCCATCGAGGCGAAGTTGACGTCCGCGGCGAGGTACAGCCCGGCCATCGACACCGCCACGGCCAGCCCGGACACCACGACGGAGTGCCCGGACGTCGCGGCGGCGATCTCCACGGCTTCGAGCGTGCCCCGTCCGCAGGCCCGCTCCTCCCGCTCGCGGCGCAGGTAGAACAGCGAGTAGTCGACGCCGACCGCCATCCCGATGAGCAGCACCAGGTGGGTGACGGTGCCGCCGTCGGGCACCGAGTACGAGGCCAGCGCGTACAGCCCGATCGCCGAGCCGACCGACGAGATCGCCAGCAGCACCGGCACGCCGGCGGCCAGGATCGCGCCGAACGCGACCAGCAGCACCAGCAGGGTGATCGGCAGGCTGAGCACGGCGATGGTGCCGAGGTCGTCCTCGAGCAGGCCGAAGAAGCCCTTCATCACCGACGCCTCGCCGGCCTGCTCGACCCGCAGGTCCGGGTACCGCTCCTGCACGCCGGCGGTGACGTCGAGCAGCGCCTGGACGTCCTCCTCGGCCTGCTCCTCGTCGCCGGTCATGGTGACCGGGACGGTGACGGCGCTGCCGTCCGGCGAGGTGACCGGGTCGCCGACGGCGTCGACCTCGGGTAGCTCGGCCATCCGGTCGGCGACGTCGGCCGCTGCGGCATCGGCGTCGCCGCCGGCCGGGGTGATGAGGACGTTCTCGGTGATCGGCGCCTCGAGGCCGCCCTCGTCGAGCATGCGGTCGGCCCGGCCAGACTCGCCGATGCCGAGGTCGAGCTGGCTGGCCTGCTGGATGCCGGCGACGCTCATCGCGGCCAGGCACAGCACCACGAACGCGAACCAGCCGCCGATGGCACGGCCGGGGTGGGTCGCGCTCCAGCGCGCGATCCGGACGGTCACGGGTGGGCGGGAGTAGCGGGAGCTGGTGTGAGACACCGGGCGGCCCTCCGGGGCAGTGATCAACAGGTCGCTGACCATGCTTCTCGCGGGCGGGCCGCAGCACATTGGTGCCAGGTACCGGCCAGGGGTGGGGCTATCCCCCGGCTTTGTGCGCCGACGGCGACAACCTCCCGGCCGCGAGCTCCGTCTATGAGGTGACAGGGTGAGGGCGGCGATGGAGAGGCAAGTGGGCCCGCGCTTTGCTTGGCAGCGCGACGGAAAGGCAGGGATGTGAGCAGAGGGCAAGCACGAGCTGACGAGTTCGTGGCCTACGTCGATGCCCGGCGCGCGTACCTGCGCCGCGTCGCCTACCTCGTGTGCGGTGACTGGCACGCCGCCGAGGACCTGGTGCAGACCGCGTTGATCAAGCTGTACGCGGCCTGGCCCCGGATCCACACCGACGGAGCCGAGGACGCCTACGTCCGCCGGATCATCGTGCGGGCGCATCTGGACGAGAAGCGGCGGCCGTGGCGGCGCGAGCGAATCGGGCTCGACGGCGTCGACGTCGCCGTCCCCGAGGCGCTCTCGCTGGAGGACACCGACGCTCTCGTCACCGCGCTCGAGGGTCTGCCCCAGCGGCAACGCGCCACCGTGGTGCTGCGCTACTGGTGCGGGCTGTCCGTGGAGGAGACCGCCGACGACCTCGGCTGCACCACAGGCACCGTGAAGAGTCAGACCGCGCGGGCGATAGCGGGCCTGCGCGCCGCCCTGTCGACCGACGACGTGACGACGACCGAGAGGCGACCGAGATGAACGAGGACGAGCAGCTGCGCGAGCGGTTCAGGGGGGTGGGGTTCGCCGGCGAGCCGCCGATGGCCTCCACGGCCGCCGACGACCTGGCCCGCGGGCGCCGTCACCTGCGCCGACGCCGCGCGGCTGCCCTGAGCGGCGGGGTCGTGGGGATGGTCGCCGTGGCCGCGGGCGTGGCGCTGGCGCTGCCCGGCGGCGGCCCGGCAGGTGACGAAGACCTGCCGGTGGCCGGCGGGTCCGCGGCGGAGACCTCGGCACCACCCGCCACCACGCCGACCGAGCCCACGGCGACTCCGTCGGAAATGCCCGGGGGGTTCTCGCTCACCCGGCAACTGCTCCGCGAGACCGCGGCCGAGCACTTCGACCCGGCCGGCGACCACCTGAACAACGACGCCAACAGCCTGCACGGCGGCGGGTTCGAGAATGCGGTCAACGTGGGTACCAAGCTGGGCTGGACCGTTCCCGGCGAGGACGGCGAGGGTCTGGTGCAGGTCGGGGTCACGGCGCCCGGATACGTCGACGCCGGCGAGTACGCCGTCGAGAACTTCATCGTCGACTTCGGCTGCGACCTGCCGGAGCACTGCACCGAGCAGACCGTCCCCGGCACCGGCGAGACCGTGCTGGTGGCGCCGCCGAACCCCGACATGCACCTGCAGTTCGCGGTCAGCTACGAACGCGCCGACGGCTCGATGGTGGGCGTCGCGGTGTACGACCTGTTCGGCAACAACAGCCTCGCGCCGGTGTCCGAGGTGGAGATCACGCTGGAGCAGGCGTTCGCGTTCGTCACCGACGCGGACCTGCGGGTCGACCCTGACGAGGCCGCCGGGGGCTATGACGCCTTCCTCGGGCCGGAGGCGACCGCCGAGTGCGCCGTCTCGGGCGAGACCACCGCGACGGCCGATGCCGACGCCAAGCTCAGGGAGGCCTGCGAGCAGGCAGAGGACTCGACCGACGACGGCGCGTCCGAAGAGCCGAGCGACAAGCCCACGACCGGCGAGTAGCTCGGCGGACGTCGCGGAAAGCCACGGTGCCGGCTGCCCCACGCTCATGGCGGAGGGCAGCCGGCACCGCGTCGTGTACTGCCGGGCCGTGGTGACCGGACGACGGAGCGCGAGGGGTCGCTCGCTCCTAGTCGTCCCAGCCGGCGCCGAACGAGCTCATGGCCCAGGCGGGATCGCCCATCTGGGTGCCGCCGCCGATCTGCACGATCTGGTTGCCGTCGCGTTCGATCGGGCGCACCAGCCAGCTGTGGTTCTGTGCGTTCCAGGTCAACACGTACTCCGTGTCCCGGCGCAACATCGTGATCCTCCTGCTCCTCGCTGCCCGTCCCTGGCAACGATCCGTCGGTACCTGAGCTCGCCCAAGACTCCCCGGCCGGAACCGGCCGGAAGAGGAAAACCCTGCCTACTCGATGATCTCCCGACTATGCCGGGGCCGCAACGCGAACGAGCCGCGCCACGCCGCGTTTCCCCTGGTCGAACGCCCGGTGGCGGCTCTGGAACGCAAATTTCGTCCGTTCGGCGTGTCGTGGGCTGACCGAACGGACGATGCCCGCCCAGGAATTTCGCGTCCGGCGGAATCCCTCCGGCGGCCGCCACCGTATAACCACGGGTGGTCCGCCCGGGCCGCCCCACCACGCCTGGTCCCGAAGGAGAGCATCATGCGCACCTGGCTCGTCCGTTCCGCGGCCCTGGTGACCGCCGCCGGAGCCGCACTCGTCGCGGGCGCCGTACCCGCCTCGTCCAGCGGCGCCGACGTCACCACTCTGCACACCGTGCTGACCGGCGCCGCTGAGCGGCCCGGACCCGGCGACCCTGACGGCCGCGGCGCGTTCGCCGCCGTCGTCAGGGGCGACACACTCTGCTACACCCTCGTCGCGGTCGGCATCGAGCCGGCCACGGCGGCGCACATCCACATCGCCCCGCCCACCGACCCCGGCCCGATCGTCGTCGGCCTCGAGACGCCCGACCCCGTCAGCCATGGCTGCATCACCGCAGTCCCCGACGACCAGAACACGACCGCGACGCTGACCGAGAGCGAGCTGGCAGCTCTCGTGGCGAACCCCGGCAACTACTACGTCAACGTGCACAACACGCCGTTCCCGGCCGGCGCCATCCGCGGCCAGCTCCGCTGAGGCGCTGTACATGCTGTTGCAGTTATATAGCTAAGCGGGTATTGTCGGGCGCATGCCCGAACCGTTCGCTGTGCTCGCCGACCCGGCCCGGCGGCGCATCCTGGACCTGCTCCGTGAGCGCCCCCGGCTGGTCGGTGAGCTCACCGAGGCCGTCGGCCTCTCCCAGCCCGGCACGTCGAAGCACCTGCGGGTGCTGCGCGAGGCCGGGCTGGTCACCGTCCGCCCGGAGGCCCAGCGCCGCTGGTACGAGCTGCGGCCCGAGCCGCTCGCCGAGATCGACGCGTGGCTGACGCCGTACCGCTGGATGTGGGCCGATCGCTTCGACGCGCTCGAGCGCCACCTCGACTCCATGGAGGACGAGTGACGGCGCCGGGCACCGTGCGCCGCACCGTCGACGGGCGGGTCGAGATCCGGTTCGAGCGCCGGTTCGCCCACTCGCCGGCCAAGCTGTGGCAGGCGCTCACCGACCCCGCCGAGCTGCGCGCCTGGCGCTTCCCCGCCGTCGTGGAACTCGATCTCGCACCGGGCGCGACGCTCTACTTCCACCCGACGGACGAGCAGCGCGAGCGCTTCGGCGTGACGCCGGAGCCCGTCGCCGGCCGCATGATCGTGGCCGACCCGCCCCGCCTGCTCGAGTACACCTGGGGCACCGAGACGCTGCGCTGGGAGCTGACGCCCGACGGCGACGGCTGCCGCCTGGTCTTCCGCAACACCATCGGCGACGACGGCGCCGGGCCGGCCGTGGCGGGCGGCTGGCACGCCGGGCTGGAGCTGCTCGAGGCGGCGCTCTCCGGCCGGGCGGTCGACTGGGACATCTGGCAACGCGCCGCTGACCTGCAGAAACAGTACGAGGAGCAGTCATGACCGAGAGCCTGCACACCGACGGCGACCGCACGGTACTGCGCATGGAGCGCCGGTTTCGGCACCCGCGTGCCCGCGTCTGGGCGGCCATCACCGAGCCGGAGCACCTGAGCCAGTGGTTCCCCTCCCGCGCCGAGTTCGACCCGGTCGTCGGCAGCGACGTCCGCTTCGACATGGACGGCGAGCGGTTCGACGGCCGCGTCACCGAGGCCGAGCCGGGCCGCGTCCTGGCCTTCACCTGGGGCGACGACCACCTGCGCTTCGAGCTCCACGACGACGGCGACGGCTGCCGGCTGGAGTTCGCGCACACCTTCACCGACCGCTACGGCGCCGCCAGCTTCGCCTCTGGCTGGGCGCAGTGCTTCGTGGGCCTCGAGCAGGTCCTCGACGGGGCACCCGTCACGGCCGCCTCCCCGTCCGCTGAGCAGCACGACGCCTACGTCGAGCAGTTCGGCCTCGACGCCGGCGTCGTCTCGGCCGGCCCGGACGGGTGGCGGGTGCGGTTCGAGCGGCAGCTCACCGCCCCGGCCGAGGTCGCGTGGCCAGTCATCGAGCGGCTCGCCGACCCGCCCGCGGACCATCTGCTGGAGCGCGATGAGCCGAAACTGCTCGCCTACTCCACGCCCGGTGGCGGGCTGGTGCGCTGGGAGGTGGGCGAGGGCACCGGCCACGGCGCGCGCCTGGTGCTCACCGAGTCGGCTCCGGCGGCCGCCGGTTCTGCCGATGCGGTCGCGGCCGCCTGGCGCGCCACAGTGGCCGAGCTCGCCCGCGACCTGCGCGGCTGAGCACGTACCCTTCCCGCTGACCATCGGCGATCGCTGGTGTCGCCCAGCACACTGAATCCTTGTTGATCACGGAGAACTCCCCCTTTCGAGGCGCTCGAAAAGGGCGCTTCTCCATGATCAACGTCGCGGTGTCATCGCTGGTCGCCATCGAGGCGCGGCTCAGCCCGGCACCACCTCGCCGGCCGGAGCCGCATCGGCGGCGGGTCGGCTGGCCGGCTGCCCGTCGGCGGCGGGCTGGTCGAACTGGGTGCGGTAGAGCTGCGCATAGCGGCCGCCGGCGGCCAGCAGTTCCGGATGGGTGCCCCGCTCGACGACACGGCCGGACTCGATGACGAGGATCTGGTCGGCAGACCGGATGGTCGACAGCCGGTGCGCGATGACCACCGCCGTCCGGCCTTCCAACGCCTCGCCGAGCGCCTCCTGCACCGCCGCCTCCGAGGTGGAGTCGAGATGCGCCGTCGCCTCGTCGAGGATCACCACGCGCGGCCGGGCCAGCAGAAGACGCGCGATGGTCAGCCGCTGCCGTTCGCCGCCGGACAGCCGGTACCCGCGCTCCCCCACGACCGTGTCGAGACCGTCGGGCAGCGCTGCCACCAGGGCATCCAGCCGGGCCCGCCGCAGCACGTCCCACAGCTCGTCGTCGGTGGCCTCGGGCCGGGCGATCCGCAGGTTCTCGCGGATCGACTCGTGGAACAGGTGGCCGTCCTGCGTCACCATGCCCAGCGTCGCGCGCATCGACGCCGTCGTGAGGTCGCGGACGTCGACATCGCCCAGGCGGACCGCGCCGGAGTCGACGTCGTAGAGGCGGGGCAGCAGCTGGGCGATGGTCGACTTGCCGGCGCCGGACGACCCGACCAGCGCGACCATCTCACCCGGCGCGGCGGTGAACGAGACGCCGTGCAGCACCTCGTCGCCGCCGCGGGTGTCGAGCATGGCGACCTCCTCCAGCGACGCCAGCGACACCTTGTCGGCCGCCGGGTAGCTGAAGTGCACGTCGTCGAACTCGACGGACACCGGGCCGTCGGGGACCGCACGCGCGCCCGGCTTCTCCTGGACGAGCGGCGTCAGGTCGAGCACCTCGAACACCCGGGCGAAGCTGACCAGCGCGCTCATCACCTCGACTCGGGCGCTGGCCAGCGCGGTCAGCGGTGCGTACAGCCGGGTCAGCAGCAGTGCCATCGACACGACGGCGCCGGCGTCGAGCTGGTCGCGCAGCGCGTAGAACCCGCCCAGCCCGTACACCAGGGCCAGCGCCAGCGCGCCGACCAGCGTCAGCGCCGTGACGAACAGCCACTGCACCATGGCGGTGCGCAACCCGATGTCGCGGACCCGGCGGGCACGGACGGCGAACTCGGCGGACTCGCGCTCGGGCCGGCTGAACAGCTTCACCAGCGTGGCGCCGGGCGCGGAGAACCGCTCCGTCATCTGCGTGCCCATGACGGCGTTGTGGTTGGCCGCCTCGCGCTCGAGCCGCGCCAGTTTGCCGCCCATGCGCCGCGCCGGCAGCACGAACACCGGCAGCAGCACCAACGAGAGGAGTGTGATCTGCCAGGAGATGCCGAGCATGACCACGAGCGCGAGCACCAGCATGACGACGTTGCTGACGACGCCGGACAGCAGGTCGCTGAACGCCCGCTGCGCGCCGATGACGTCGTTGTTGAGCCGGCTGACCAGCGCGCCCGTGCGCGTACGGGTGAAGAACGCGACCGGCATCTTCTGCACGTGGTCGAAGACGGCCTGGCGCAGGTCGAGGATGAGGCCCTCGCCGATGCTGGCCGACAGCCAGCGCTGCACCAGGCCGACGCCGGCCTCGGCGACGGCGATGACGGCGATGACCACGGCCAGCCCGACGACGTACCGCTGCGACGAGCCGTCCATGATGGCGTCGACGACCCGTCCGGCCAGCACCGGCGTGGCCACCGCGAGGACCGCCGTCACGACGCTCAGCAGCACGAACGCGACCAGGTACCGGCGGTGCGGCCGGGCGAAGCCGAAGATGCGCCGCAGCGTCGCACGCGAGAACGGCCGGGTGTCCTGCTGCGCGTGCATCGCGTTGTAGAGGGCGTTCCACGCGGTGACTTCCATGCTCATGGCGCGGCGACCTCCACGGCGGACTCCACGGTGGGTGTGCTCGGCGCTAGGCCCACCCGCCGCAGCAGCACCGCCGCCAGGACGGCACCGACGAGCACGATGACCCCGGCGACCACGGCGGTGACCTGGAATCCGTCGGTGAACGCGTCGCGCGCCATCGCCAGCAGCGGCGCGCCGGCGCCGTCGGGAACCGCCGCGGCCACCGCCGCCGCACCGGCGAGGGTGTCACCGGCCACCTCGGCCGCCTCGCCCTCGACACCAGCGGGTAGGAGATCGCTCATGCCCGAACGGTAGACGGCGGTACCGACACTTCCGAGGATCGCCAGGCCGAGGGCGCCGCCGAACTCGTTGCCCGTCTCCGAGGCCGCCGACGCCGCGCCGGCCTTCTCCGGCGGCGCGGCGCTGATGACGAGGTCGGTGCCCAGCGCGAACGGCGGCGTGAACCCGGCCGCCATGACGCACGTCCCGGCGATCAGCACGCCGAACCCGGACGACCCGCCGACCTGCGCCATCAGCGCGATGCCGGCGGCGCTGACCAGCATGCCGCCGGCGATGACGTAACCGGGCCGGAAGCGCGCCGCCAGCAGCGGGGCGAACATCATCCCGATCATCATCGCGCCGGTCATCGGCAGCACCCACAGACCCGCCCGGAACGGCGACAGGCCGTGCACGAGCTGCAGGTACTGCATGAGGAACAGGTTCAGGCCCATCATCGCGAACGTCGACATCGTCATGACGCCGAGCGTCGTGCCGAAGGCCCGGTTCCGGAACAGCGCGACGTCGATGAGCGGGTCGTCCAGCGACCGCTGCCGCCGCACGAACAGCGCGGCGAACACCAGCCCGGCGGCGATCGCGGCGACCAGCAGCCAGCCGAACCCGTCCTCGGCGAGCTTCTTGATGCCGTAGATCACCGGCAGGACGGCGGCCAGCAGCAGCACGGCGCTGAGCAGGTCGAGCCGGCCGGCACCCGGGTCGCGGTACTCGGGCAGCAACACCGGCCCGGTGACCACCAGCAACAGCATCACCGGCACCCCGACCAGGAAGACCGAGCCCCACCAGAAGGCCTCCAGCAATGCCCCGCCGACCAGCGGCCCGATGGAGCCGCCGACCATGAAGCTCATCATCCACAGCGAGATCGCCTTGGTCCGCTGCCGGTCGTCATGGAACATGTTGCGGATCAGCGACAACGTCGACGGCATCAGCGTCGCGCCGGCGATCCCCATCAGCGCCCGTGCCGCGATCAGCATCTCCGCGCTGGTCGCGTAGGCGGACAGGACGGACGCCAGCCCGAACGCGGCCGCGCCGAGGAGCAGCAGCTTCCGCCGTCCGATCCGGTCGCCCAACGATCCCATCGTGATGAGGAAGCCGGCGATGAGGAACCCATAGATGTCGGTGATCCAGAGCAGTTGCGAGGCCGACGGCTCCAGTTCGGCGCTCAGCTCCGGCACGGCCAGGTGCAGCACCGTCAGGTCCATGATCACCAGCATCGCCGGTAGGCTCAGCACCGCCAGCGCGGTCCATTCCTTGGCGCCGGCCAGTGGCGGCGGATGATCGGTCTCTGTACGTGGTTCGTTCGTCATACCGACGAGTCAAATACCTCAACAAAGGTTGAGGTCAAGGTCGGCTGCTCCCCCACGGTTCCGCCGACGGCGAACGGTCACCGCCCGGCTCCGGCCGGCCGCGGGCTACTTCAGGACGCCTGCCGTCAACCCGGCCTGCACCTGCTTCTGGAAGAGGATGTAGACGATCAGCACCGGCAGCAGCGCGATCACGAGGCCGGCGAACAACGCCGTCCAGTCGGCGCGGAAGCCGGTGTTCGCGGCCAGCGTCCCGAGTCCCTGCGCCAGCACGCGTTTGTCGCCGTCCTGCATGATGACCAGCGGCAGGACGTACTGGTTCCAGTGTCCCAGGAAGTTGAACAGCGCCAAGCTGATCATGCCGGGCCGGGCCATCGGCAGCATGACCTTCCAGAACAGCGAGAAGTGCGAGCAGCCGTCCATGATGCCGGCCTCGGCGATGGAGTTGGGCAGCGTCCGGAAGAACGCGGTCAGGAAGAACACCGTGAACGGCATCGAGAACGCGACGTACACCAGCGCCAGGCTGACGTAGCTGTTCAGCCCGAGGAACTGCCCGATCACCGGCAGGTTCCCGGTGTTGCGGACGATGAAGAACATCGGGACCAGGGCCAGGAACAGCGGCAGGATGAGGCCGCCGACGAACAGGTAGTAGACGAACCGGTTGCCTGGGAAGTCGTACCGCGCCAGGACGTAGGCGCCCATCGCGCCGAACAGCATGGTCAGCGTCACGGACATCGACACGACGATGACGCTGTTGAGGAAGTACTGGCCGATGTTGGCCGCCGACCACGCCCTCGAGAAGTTGTCCCACTGGACGCCCGACGGCAGGCCGAGCGGGTCGACGCGGAACTCGCCGTTGGTCTTGAACGAGGACAGGATCGCCCACAGCAGCGGCAGCGCCGTGATGAGTCCCCACAGCACCAGGAACCCGCCGTTGATCAGGCCGATCGCCTTCTCGCCCGCCCCCACGCCGGGCAGCCGGTGCGGTCTGCCGCGGCGGCCCCGGCCGGGACCGTCGCCGGACACGCGAGGAGGCGCCTGCGTCGTCGTCATGCCAGCTCCACCCTTTCGCGCCGCAGCCCGCGCATGAACACCATCGCGACGGCCAGGGCCAGCACCAGCGTGAGGACGCCGATGGCGGCGGCGTAGCCGAAATCGGACTCGGCGAACGCCTCGCGGTACATCGCCACGCCGAGCACGTCGCCGGCGCCCTCGACGCCGCCGTTGATGCCCAGCATGATGTGCACGGTCGCGAACCCGTCCATGGCCTGGATCGCCATGTACACCCAGCCGACCTGCACGGTGTCCCAGACCAGCGGGACGGTGATCTTGCGGAACGTGGTCAGCCGGCTGGAGCCGTCGAGCAGCGCGGCCTCGTAGATGTCGCGCGGGATCGACTGCATCGCCGCGGAGAACAGCACCACGTAGAAGCCGACGAACGACCACGTCATGACCAGGACGATGATCCAGATCAGGTAGTTCGGCTCGGCCAGCCACAGCCGTTGCAGCCCGTCCAGGCCGATGGCGCCGAACACCCGGTTGAGGATTCCGCCCGCGTTCTCCGGCGCGAACACGTACTTGAAGACGATACCGATGATCGCGACGGACAGCACCTGGGGGAAGAAGTACACGATCTTGTAGATCGACGAGCCGCGCACGCCGGTGACCGCTCCCCCGCGGCTGCGGCCGCCGACGTTGAGCATCGACGCGAAGAACAGGCCGAGCAGCAGCGTCAGGACGGGGACGACCAGCACCAGGATGAGGTTGTTCCACAGCGCCTTGCGGAGCTGGTCGTCGTTCCACATCTCCACGTAGTTGTCGAACCCGATGAACGTCTGGGCGGCCGTGAGGCCGCTCCAGTCCGTCATCGAGATGTAGATGGCCTGGACATACGGCGACAGCATGTAGATCGCGTAGATCCCGACCGGCGGCAGCAGGAAGGCCAGGATGAAGGGATACTTGCCGTGCCGCATGTTCATGAAGGCCCCTAGCCCTCGCGGGTCTGCTTGACGATCGAGTCGTCCTCGCGGATCTGCGTCGCCGCCGCCTCGCACTGTTCCACCCACTGGTCGACGGTGAGCTCGGCGCGCAGCAGGGCGCCCGTGGCCTGGTCGATGCCGGGGTTCTCCATGGTCTTGTACCAGTTCGGGTAGAACCAGTTGATGACGTTGTCGCCGGCGGCCTCCAGGGCGGCCTGCGCCGAGGCCAGGCCGGGCGCCTCGATCTGCACACCCTCCGACGACCCCGCGACCGACGTCAGGCTGGTGACCCGCTCGGTGAAGCCGCGGGCGCCCTCCATCGACAGCATGGCCCGCATGTACTCCATGCCGCCGAGCGGGTTCTTCGCGTCGGCCGGGACGACGTACGGCTCGCCGGCGGTGGCGCGCACCGTCTCCAGCGGCATGACGGAGTCCTCCGACAGCAGCGGGTCGGGCATCATGGCCAGCTGGAACGTCGGGTTCTCGGCGATCGCGTCGGCCTCCTCGTTCTCCAGCCACGAGCCGGATGGGCAGAACACGGCCTCGCCGCGGGCCCACAGGCCCTGCGCGTCGCGGAACTCCATGCCCTCCACGCCGGGGAGGAAGTAGTTGTTCTCGCGCAGGCTGCGGATCGCCGCCGCCGACTCCTTGATCGCCTCGTGTCCCCAGGCGCCCGGCTCGAGGTTGTCGATCGGGACCAGGATCTCCGGGCCGGCCAGCTTGGTCGCCATGGACAGCAGCGGCCAGTTCATGTAGCGCGGCGCGGTGACGCCCTGGTAGACCCACGGGGCGATGCCGGTGGCGGCGATGTCGGCGCAGACGTCCATCATCTCCTGCCACGTCGTCGGCACCGGCCAGCCGTTCTCGTCCATCAGCGTCTGGTTGAACCAGAGGCCGAAGACGGTGAACGCGTAGTTGAGGACGTACGGCTTCCCGTTCTGGGTGCCGGACTCGATGGTGCCGGGCAGCAGCGTGTCGCGCACCTTCACCTCCGGGTCGTCCCAGCTGGGCGCGTCGAACAGCGGGGTCAGGTCGGCGAGCAGGCCGTCGCTGATGAGCTGGCCGGGGTCCATCTGGCCGTCGCCGGAGTTGTTGATGAAGTCCGGCGGGTCCCCCGCGACGAACCGGGCCTGCAGCTCGCCGGCGATGTCGACGGCGGCGTGGTGGTCGATCTGGATGTCGGGCCACCGCTCGTGGAAGATCGGCTGGTGCAGCTCGGTGGCGTACTCGTCGCCGAAGCCGCCGTCGAAGATGTAGACCTCGATCGGCTGGTCGGTGGGGATGCCGAGCGGGTTCTCCTCGGAGACGTCGCCCGTCGGCGCCTCGGTGGCCTCGTCGTCGGTATCGTCACCGTTGCCGCCCGTCGCGCAGGACGCGAGGAAGGCGCCGCCGGGCCCGAGGGCCACGCCGGTGAGCGCGACGCGTTGCAGGAAGGTCCGGCGGTCCGTGCCGGCCGCCGCAGGGGTGCGTTCGATGCTGCTGGACATCGTGAAACCTCTCCTGGACTGGTTGTGATCTGGGTCCGGCGATTCCCTCAGCCACCACGCCGGATCCGGCCCGCGTACCGCTGCAGCAGGCCGTCGTTGTGGATGTCTCCTCCGGGGACGTTGGCGGAGAGATAGACGGGCGGGGTGTCGCCGGCCGCGAGGAGCCGGCGGACCACCTCCGCCGTGAGCAACTGCGCGAGCAGTGCCGCGGTGATGGACGAGACGGCGCAGACGGCGCCGCCTCCGGGCAGCGGCAGGACGGCGTCGCCGAACGGCCCGCCGTTGTCGAGGACGACGTCGGCGAGGTCGGTGAGCTTCCGCCCCGACGGGTGCCGTGACTCGACCTGCTCGCTGTGCTGCAGGGACGTGATCGCGATGACGGGGTGCCCGTTCTTGCGGGCGACCTCGGCCATCCCGACGATGCTGCCGTTGATGCCGGAGTTCGACGCGATGACGAACACGTCGTGCGCCTCGATCGGCGCGATGTCGTAGAGGCGCTGGGCCAGGGACGGGTCGCGTTCGGTGCGCGGGTCGAGGATCGTCTCGGGCTCCTCGCCGCCGTACATGACGAGGTCGGACAGCGCGATCCGGTTGGTGGGGATGAGCCCGCCGGCCCGCCCGGCGATCTCCATCGCCGTCGCCTGCGAGTGCCCGGTGCCGAACGCCTGGACGACGCCGCCGTCGCGCACCGACCGGGCGACGATGTCCGCCGCGCGCTGCACGCCGTCGAGCTGTGTCGTGCTGACGCGCTCGACGATCTCGGTGAGCCGGGCCAGGTAACCGGCCGCGCTGACGTCGTTCACCGCTGCTCCTTCTTCAGTGCTCGCGCCGTCTCGGGGCTGACGGCGCGATGCGCGCTGACCGCCTGCGCGGTCAGGTTGAGGGCGACCCCGGTCGTCTCGTACCGCCGCTGCGCGACCGCCACGTAGATCAGGTCGAGCACGATCAGCTGCGGGTGCCGGGCCGCCAGGGCGTCGGGCCGGAACGTCGTCTCGTGGATGGCGGTCGTGAGGACGATGTCGGCGACCTCGGCGAGCGCGGAGTTGCGGTAACTGGTGAGCGCGACTGTGGTGGCGCCGCGGCTGCCGGCCGCGGACAGCATCTCCACCGTCTCGTAGGTGGCGCCGGAGTGGGAGACGGCGATCGCGACATCGCTCGGCCCGAGGAGTGCGGCGCTGGTGAGGCCGACGTGCACGTCGCTCCACGACCACGTCGGGATGCCGATGCGGTGCAGGCACAGCTGCATCTCACCGGCGACCAGGGCGCTGCCGCCGATGCCGTAGACCTCGACCCGTCCGGCGGTCGCGATGGCGTCGGCGGCCTTCTCGACCTCGCCGAGGTCCAGCTGGGCCGCCGTCTCCTGGATGGCCCGCAGGTCGGCCGTCGTGATGAGGTCGAGCATCTCGCGCAGCGAGTCCGTCGGCAGGATCTCGCGGCCGATGTCGATCTCCCAGCCGGCGACGGCGGACGAGCGGCCGGTCTCCTCGGCCATCGCCAGCCGCAGGTCGGCGTAGCCGGGCAGGCCCAGCGCGCGGCAGAACCGGGTCACCGTCGCCGCCGACGTCCCGCTCCGCTCGGCCGTCTCCAGGATCGTCGCCCGTGCGACGACGGCGGGCGCGGACAGCACCTGCTCCCCCACCCGCTGCAACGCGGCGGGCAGGTCCGGCAGTGCGGCGCGGATCCGCATGAGCACGGAGTCGGCGGGCGACCCGGCCTCGGGCACTTCCGCGGTGGGTAGTGTCCCTTCCGCCACACGACCTCCCGGCGTGGTAGTCAGTTTCGCCTGCGGCCCTTAGAGCCGTAGTGGTGAGAATTCTTTCTACCTGCGCCCGGATGTCAAGAGTTTGACGAGAGTTTTCGGAAGCGTGACCCACCTGCAGCCGGGGCGAGACCGGGTTGACCGGCCGGGCCGGGTAGAAAGGGCGGCGGCCGGGCCGAGACCGGGCGGAACCGGCAGGAAGGGAGCACAGTCAGTGGGGACCTCTGAGGCGCCGCTCGCGATCGGCCTCGACATCGGCGGCACGTCCACCCGGGCGGTCGTCATCGACGGTGCCGGGTGTCGGCTCGGCACGGGCCGGAGCGAGGGCGCCAACGTCACGTCGCACGCGTTGTCGAAGGCGTTGGACGCGGTGTCGGCGGCGCTCGACGCGGCCCTGGAGACGGTGGATCCCGCCGACGTGCGGGCGGCGGTGATCGCGTCGGCCGGCGACAACCACTTCGTCCAGCCGGAGATCGCGTCGATGCTGGCGGCTCGGTGGGAGGCGGCAGGCCTGACCTGCGGTTACCGCGTCGTCGCGGATGCGGTGGGGGCGTTCGTGGCCGGGACTCCTGAGCCGGACGGGACGCTCGTGCTGTCAGGCACCGGTGCGATCACCGCCCGGTTCGCCGACCGGTCTCCCGCCCAGATCGTCGACGGGCACGGGTGGCTGCTGGGCGACCTCGGGTCGGGGTTCTGGATCGGGCGGGAGGCGGTCCGGGTGACGCTGGCCTCGCTGGACCTGGGCGCGGTGCCGGGGCCGCTGGGGCAGGCGGTGGTACAGACGTTGGCCGGCCTCGCCGAGTTCACGCCGTCGCGGGCCGTGGCCAACGACATCGTGCTGGCCGTGCACGCCCGGCCGCCGGTGGCGCTGTCGGCGCTGGCGCCGCTGGTGACGGCGAACGCGGGGATCGACCCGGCGGCGGACCGGATTCTCGCGGACGCCGCGGACCATCTGCTCGCCGCCGTGGGGGTCGTCCGTGCCGCCGGCGAGGCGACGCCGATCGTGCTGGCCGGATCGCTGCTGACCGGCGACACGCCGCTGGCCGCGCTGGTCCGGGACGGGCTCTCGGAGCGGTGGCCCGACGCCGTCATCGGCGTGGCGCTGGACGGTGCCGCCGGTGCCGCGTGGCTGGCCGCCCGCTCGCTCGACCCCGACGGCGCGGCGCGACTGCACGAGGCCCTGTTCGGCGCTCCCACTACCCCGTGACAGGGCCGGGACCGGGCGGCGCCGTCTTCGACGCTCCGCGTTTCCGCCCGGCGACCAGCTGGAGGCACGGGCGGCGCGCCGGTCAGCGGGCCGCCTGCAGGCGGGCGGACGTCCGGGGTTGTCGGCCACTGCGCCGGTGAGGCGCACGCGGCCGCTACGACGCCGCCGTCCCGCGTTCTATCCGGTGCAAGCCAGCTCAACCTCCACGATCGACGGGCCGGAAGTAGGCGGCCGGATCCGGCGGCTGTCGGTCTCGTAGCCGTCCGCCGTGGTGGTGAGGGTCAGTGGCATGTCGGCGCGATCGACCCAGCGCAGGAACCGGCCGCCGCGGTCGGTGCGGACGGTGGCGTCGGCGCCGCGGCCGTCGATCAGCACGTTCGCCCCGGCGACCGCCACCCCGGCCGTACCGTCCTCGCCGCAGGCCGCGCCCGTCACGGTGCCGACCAGTGCGCCCCAGCGACGCGGCACTTCGACCGTCATCGACACGTCCACCGGGGCGACGGCGTACGGAGTGTCTTCGCGGATCCAGACCCCGCCCTCGTACGTTCCCGGCTGCGCGACGTCGGCGGCGAGATGGAGCGTGACCTGCGTCGACTCCCCCGGCTCGAGTACCGCGGCGCCGCCGTCCACCGAGAGCCACGGCACGTCGGCCGGGCGGCAGTCGCCGTAGGTGGGCAGCTGGTCGACCGTGGTGACCGGGAAGAAGCCGGTGCGGTCGCTGCCGCCGACGCGGTTCAGCCCGCACGTGCTGCCGCTGCGGTACAGCACGTTAGCCGGCGCCGGCAGGTCGAGCCAGGCGTCGGCGCCGGGGTCGTAGGCCCAGCTCTCGTTGGTGATGGCGCTGCCGTCGTAGCCGCCGGCGACGATCAGCTCGTCGGACGCGCCGGTATAGGCCATGCCCCAGCGCGCGGCCGGCAGGTCGGCGACCCGGGTCCAGGTGTTCGTGGCGGGGTCGTAGGCGTAGGTGTGATCGCTGATCCGGCCGTCGCGCTGAATGCCGCCGGCGCAGTACACCCGGCCGTCGATGCCGGCGCAGGCCTGCCGCGACGTGCTGATCGGGTACGGCGCCAGTGTCGACCATGTGTTCGTCGGCGGGTCGTAACGGTAGACGGTGTCGCGGCCGCAGTTGTTGTCGCAGCCGCCGACGACGTACAGCTGGCCGTCGAGCACGGCCCGGCCGGCCCCGTAGACCGGCATCGGCGCTTTGGCGCGGGCGGTCCACCGGTCGGTGAAGGGGTCGTACGCCCACGTGTCGCTCTTCGGCCGCTGGTCGCTCCACCGTCCGCCGGTGACGTAGAACAGGTCGCCGATGACCGCGCCCATCGCCGCCTCGCGGGCCTGCGGCAGGTCGGCGATCGGCTCCCAGCGCAGCATCGCCGGGTCGTACGACCAGCCGGCGCTGACCCAGTCGAGGACGCCGGTGCCGCCGATGCCGCCGACGGAGAAGAGGCGGCCGTTGAGCTCGCCGACGGCGTTGTCGAGGACGGGCATCGGGTAGGCGGCGAGATCGGTCCAGGGCCCGTCGCCGGGCGACGCGGCCGCTGCGGCTGCCGCCGGAGCCGCTCCCGCCGCGGCCGCCGGATCGTAGCCGAGCGGCGACGCGTCGCCCTCGACCCGCACGATCGGCGCGCCGGGTGACGCGGCGATCTCGGCCCGGCTGACGGTGCTGCCGTCGGGCCGGAGGATCGTGGTGTCGCCCTGCCGCTCGGTGAGCTGGACCGCGACCGGCGCGGTGCCGGTGTTGGTCACCGTGACCGTGTGCTCCGCGGCGCCGCCGAGCTCGAGCGCCGCGTCGACCCCGTCCGACACCTCCAGCCGCCCGGCGGCCAGGGCGATGTCGTGCCGGGTCACTCCCCCGGCGTCGATGTGGACCGCCGCCTCACCGCGGGCGTACCGGTCGGCGTCGGCGCTGAGCCGCGGCGAGGTGCCGGCCGCGAACAGCGCGTAGAAGCCGTCGGGCAGCGCCGGGTCGTCGGCCGTCGCGACCGACAGGACCGGGTCGAGCGGCGCCGCTGTGTCGGCCACCCGGGCGCCGGTGAGCGGCGCGCCGGTGTTGGCGTCGCTCACGGTGCCGATCACCAGGCCGCCCGCGACCGGCACGCACTCGCGGCTGCCGACATACACGTCGTCCAGCTGCCAGGAGTACGAGCTGAACCGGGCGTTGTGGTAACGGAAGCGCACCTGGACGGCGGGCTGCCCGGCGGCCTGCGGGATCGGGATGGTCTTCTCGGCGCCGGCACGTTCGTCGACCCGGGTCTGCCGCAGCACCGTCGACCAGGTGGCGCCGCCGTCGACGCTGAGGTCGACATCGGCGATGTCGCTGAGCTGGATCAGCGCCTGCCGGAACCCGATGACCGGCGCGGCGTCGTCGCTGAGGTCGTACACCGGCGTGGTCAGTGTGGAGTCGATGTAGACGCCGAGGCCGGGGCTCTGCACGCTGGCCGACGCCTCGCTGCCGCCCGTGAGGTTGCCCTTGTCGTACGGGTCGTCGAAGGCCCAGACCTCGCCGCTGCCGTTGCCGTCGGTGACGGTCCAGCCGTCGGGCAGGCCGTGGTCGAAGTCGGCGCCGCCGCCGGTGTAGGCGTACGCGTAGCCGGCCGTCGTGCACCGGCCGGCCTCGCGGGCCAGCGTGACGTCGGCCGTCACGTCCTCGTCGCCGGCGACGAGGACGGTGCTGGCCGGCTGGTAGCCCGCGTACTCGGACACGATGCTCAGCGCGTACGACGCACCGACCGGGACGTCGATGGCGTAGCGGCCGTCGTCGGGCGACGTATGCACCGTCCCGCCAGGCATGCCGTGGACCGTGACCTGCGCGTACAGCGGCCAGCCCTGCCCCGAGCCGTCGATGACCCGCCCGCTGACGGTGACGGTGTCCTGGCGCTGCAGCGCGAGCTCGACGGCGACCGTCTCGTTCTCGGTGACGTGCACGGATGCGGTGCGCGGCAGGTAGCCGAACGCCGTCGCGGTCACCTCGTAGTCGCCGACCCGCAGCGGGACGGTGAAGGTGCCGTCGTCGCCGGTGGTCCGCTCGCGCTCGACCGGCCCGGTGATGGTGACCAGCGCGCCCGGGATCGGGTCGCCGGTGCCGGCGTCGGTGGCGGTCGTGACCAGCGTGCCGGTCTCGCCGACCGGCGCGGAGTCGAGCAGCGCGAGCGCGTCGAGCCGGCCCTCGCCGAACACGTTGTTGTCGGCGCCGGCGCCGCCGCACTCGCCGTTCGCGGTGTCGCGGGCGGTGCCGTCGAGCAGTTCGACGGTGCTCTCGACCTCGCCGACCAGGGCCGGCGCCGCCGACCATGCCAGCGCGATGGCCCCGGCCACGTGCGGCGCCGCCATGGAGGTGCCGTCGGCCTCGACGTAGCCGCCGCCCGGCCACGCAGACCGGACGTCGACGCCGGGCGCGGACAGGTTCGGCTTGATCTCGCCGTCCTGGCCGGCGCCGCGACCGGAGAACCCGGCGATCGCGTCGTTCACGTCGTAGGCGCCGACGGAGTAGTTGACCGTCCGGCTGCCCGGCGAGCTGGACGTCAGGCAGCGCGGCCCCAGGTTGCCGTTGGCCCAGACCCCGAAGATGCCCGACGCCGCCCAGGCGCGGCTGACATCCTCCATGAACGGGTCGGTCGACGGGAGCTCGCTGCCCCACGAGTTGTTGACGACGTGCGGCCGCCGGCCGGCATCGGGGTGCTCGCCGTGCGGGTCCGTGGGCTCGAGCAGCCACTGGCCGGACGCTATGAGCGCCTCGTCGGTGCAGCAGCCGTTGGTGGCGATCCAGCGCGCCCCCGGCGCCACCCCGATGGCGCTGCCGCCGGCGTCGTCGCCGGCCATGGTGCCCATGGTGTGGGTGCCGTGGCCGTGGTCGTCGCACGGCGCGCCGTCGCACACCCCGCGGGCGTCGAACCAGTTGTAGGCGTGGTCGAACGTGCCGTCAGGGTTGGCGCCGCGATACTGCCCGACCAGCGCCGGATGGTCGTACTGCACGCCGGAGTCGATGCTCGCGACGGTGATGCCCTGTCCGGTGGCGCCGTACTGGTCCCAGACGTCGTCGGCGTTGATGTTCGCGATGCCCCACTCGACGGCGGCCGCGGCGGCACGCGCCTGGTCGGCCGGGGTGGTGGCGGGGTCGGGCAACTCGTAGGCCCGGGCGGGGTGCAGCGAGTCGACCTCGGGCTGCGCGGCCAGCTCGGCGGCCAGCTCCTCCGTGCCGTCGGGGATGCGGATGGCGTTGGTGGCCCAGAACGCCTCGTACTCGACGCCCTCGGCGTCGAGCTGGGCGCGGACGGCGGCCTGGCTGCTCTCGGCGGTCTGCCGCAGCGCCTGCGCGACCGCCGTGCCGCGTTCGGTCCAGTCGGCGACGGCGGATGCTTCCGTCAGGTCGGCCTGGTCGTCGAAGCGCACCCACAGCTCGGCGGTGTCGGCGGCGGCCAGCTGGCGGCGCAGCTGCGGTTCGATGGTCGCCGGAGCGTCGTCGGCCGTCGCCGGATCGGGTGCGGCCGCTGCGCCGTCCGCCGTCGCCGCCGGGACGGGGAGGAACGCGGCCGCGAGCACCATCGCACCCGCGACGCCCAGCCCGAGCCGCACCTGCTTGCTCATGGACCTGACCTCCTGTGACGCCCGACAGTGAGAGCGACCTTACGGGCGGAAAGGGGCGGTTTCGGGGTCACGATCGGGGCAGTTCGCGGGCAATCGGAGAATGTCGTCCACAACTTGTACGACGTGTTTGACGCGGTGGGTCGGGCGGGGTCACCATTGGCGCAATCCCGGCACGCCCGACACCCCCGGAGGCGCGTGTGCAGACCGAATCGCTCCTCGAGGAGCTGGGCCTCACCAAGACAGAGGCCCGCATCTATCTGTGCCTGCTCGAACAGTCACCGCTGGCCGCAGGCACCATCGCCGACCTCACCGGCACGTCGCGCAGCAGCGTGTACCTCATCTTGCGCTCGCTCGTCGACAAGGGGCTCGTCGATGCCGGCGCCGGGTACAGCAGCCGGTTCCAGCCGGCCGCACCCGACATCGCGCTCGCCGGCCTGCTCGAGCGCGGCCGGGAGGAACTGCGCGAACGCGAGCAACACGTGCAGTCGGCGCTGCCCGACCTCATGCGCCGGTTCGAGTCCAGCGCCGCCGGCGACGGCGAACTGGTCGAGATCCTGCGCACACCCAAGCTCGTCGGCGACCGCTTCGACCGGCTCCACGCCGCATCGCAGCAGACCATCGACATCGTGGTGCGGCGGCCAGTCCAGCTCGGCGGCACCAACCAGCCCGAACTCGACGCGCTCGCCCGCGGCGTCCGGGCGCGCGCCGTCTACGACCACGGGCTCATGCGGCATCCGTCCATCGCCGACAACATCGGCGCCTGGATCGACGCCGGCGAGGACGCCCGGGTCTTCCACGGCGACCTGCCGATGAAGTTCGCGGTGTTCGACGGCCACACGGTGCTGATGCCGCTGTTCGCCCCAGGGGTCGGTGGCGTGGTCGCGCTGATCGTGCGCAGCCGCGAGCTGGCCGGCGCACTCGGGCTGCTGTTCGACACCCTGTGGACGGCATCGATGCCGATCGATCCGGACGCCTTCCGCCACCAGCACGACCACGAACCGGTGACCGTGGACGGTGGCCATGCCCAGTGATCCCGCACCGGTCGTCGTGTGCATCACCAGCTCCCCCACCGAGCGGGCCCGCATCGCCGGCCAGTTCGACGGCGCCGGCATCCTTGTGCTCGCGCCCGACGCCGGCGCGGCGGGCAGCTTCCTGCGCCGCCTTGCCGGAGCGGGGGGTGGGGCTGCGGG
>NZ_SMLB01000047.1 GCF_004349105.1 Jiangella aurantiaca | reverse complement strand
CAACCCGCCCGACCCGCCCGACGGGGTGCAGCTGCCGCAGCTGCGCCTCGACCTCGGCGGCCGCCGACGGCGACAGTCCGGCGAGGTAGGCGTCGTAGCGCTCGGTGGCGATGGACCCCAGCGCGACGGCGTTGGCGCGGATGCCGCGGCCGCCGTACTCCACCGCCAGCGCGCGGGTCAGCCCTTCAACGGCCGCCTTGGCCGTGGCGTACGGCAGCGAGCCGGGGACCGCTCGCTGCGCCTGGTGCGACGACACGTTGACGATGGCGCCCCCCTGCCCGTGGGCGAGGAAGCGGCGCACCGCCGTGGTGCAGCCGACCACCACGGGGTCGAGGTTGAGCGCGATGAGCCGCGACGTCTCGGCCGCACCCGTCGAGTGGACCGACGCGTCGCGGAACACCGCCGCGTTGTTCACCCAGCCGGCCAGCGGCGCGGCCGACTCCGCGAGGTCGGCGGCGTGCCAGGCGACGCCCTCGTCGGACGCGCTGCCGGCGACCGCCAGCGCCCGGGGGCCGGCCGGGTGGTCGCGCAGCCAGCCGAGCGCCGTCGGGTCGAGGTCGAGCGCCACGACCGTGCCGCCGGTCTCGAGCAGCCGTTCCACGACGGCCCGGCCCACGCCGCGGCCGCCGCCGGTCACCACATACGAGCGGTCCATGCGTCCACCCTGCCACGAGGGCCCGACGGTCACGGCTCACCCGCCGCGACCACAGCGGTAGCCGCGCGATCACCCGCCCCGGCGGCTCACCGCCAGCCCGCCAGCACCGCGTCGACATCGGCACGCAGCCGATCGACCAGTGACCCGTCCGGACGCATCGCCCAGTCGACCTGAGTGCCGTGGACCAGCGCCGCCAGCACGCGGGCGACCACGTCGGCCGGCGGCGCTCCAGCAAGGCCACCCGCGCCGACGGCCTCCGCCGCCAGGTCGGCGAGCACGCCGCGGACCAGGTCCCGCTGCTCGGCGACACCGGCACGCAGCGCCGGGTCGGCGAGATCGGCACCGAGCTGAGCCAGATGGTTGGCGGCGGTCGCGGCGTCGGCGACCTGCTCGGTGCCCACGAGTGCGGCTGCGCGCAGCACTTCGACCGGTCCGGCCCCCGCGCGGGCCGCCGCGGCGCCGGCCGCCCGCATCCGGCCGGCCAGACCGGCGTTCTCCGTGGCCAGCATGGTTTCGAGCAGCCGCTGCTTGGACCCGAACCGCTCGGCGACAGTGGCCGTCGCGACCCCCGCCTCCTGCGCCACCTGGGCGAGAGTGAACCGCGGGCCGTGCCGCCCGATGGCCCGGCCGCAGGCGGCCATCAGCTGCTCGTCGGTGACTTTGCGCGGCCGTCCCACGACCGTTATTGAATCACAGTTCGGAAACGAGCTACTATCCGAATGTGAATTCGGAAACGAGACGGAACACGTTGCTCCTCGCCGTGCTCTGCGCGGCGCAGTTCGTGCTGATCATCGACGTCGTCATCGTCAACGTCGCGATCCCCGCCATCCAGGCCGATCTCGGCATCCCGGCGCGGTCGCTGCAGCTGACCGGCGTCGCGTACACCGTGACGTTCGGCAGCCTGCTGATCCTGGCCGGCCGCCTCGGCGACCTGTTCGGCCGGCGCCGGCCGCTGGTCACCGGGCTCACCGTGTTCACGGTCGCGTCCCTGGCCTGCGCTCTGGCGGCGGACGGCTGGCAGCTGTTCGCCGCCCGGGCCGCGCAAGGCGTGGGCGCCGCGTTGGTGTCGCCGAACGCGCTGGCGCTGCTGGTCGGCAGCTACCACGACGACCGCGAGCGCCACCGGGCGCTCGGGGTGTGGGCGGCCGTCGCGTCCGCCGGCGCGGTCGCCGGGCAGCTGCTCGGCGGAGTGATCACAGAGGCGGTGGGCTGGCGCGGCATCTTCCTCGTCAACCTGCCGATCGGGGCGGCGGCGATCGTGCTGATGCTGCGGGTGGTGCCGGCGACGGCGGCCGCCTCCGGCGGCGCACGGCGACGGCTGGACGTCACCGGCGCGGCACTGCTGACCGTGGTGCTCGGCGGCGTGAGCCTGCTCCTGGCCGACGTCGTCGAGCTGCCGGCCGCGGGCCTCGCCGCCGTCGCCGTCGTGCTCGCGGCCGCCGTCGTCGCCCTGGTCCGCACCGAGCGGCGGCACCCGGATCCTGTCGTTCCCGGGTTCCTGCTCCGTGCCCGGCCGGTCCTGGTGGCGAACGCATCACTGCTGCTCAGCGCCGGCGCGCTGGGCGCCACCTTGTACGTCGCGTCGGTGGTGATGCAGACGTCGATGGGCTACGGGCCGCTGCACACTGGGCTCGGGTTCGCGCCGATCACCGTCATCGTGCTGCTGGTGTCACCGCAGGCCGGAGCCCTGATCGAACGCTTCGGAGCGCCGCGGCTGCTGGTCGCCGGCGCGGCGCTCGGCGTCGCGGGGACGGTGGTGCTCGCGGCGGGCGCGGGTGTCGCCGACGACTACTGGACCGGCGTGCTCCCCGGGCTGGCTCTGCTCGCGATCGGCAGCGGCCTGTCGTACGCGCCGACGTTCGCGCTGGCCACTGCCGTACCCGCGGAGCAGCACGGCCGCGCGTCCGGGCTGGTCAACACCGCGCAGGAGATCGGGTCGGCGGCCGGGCTGGCGACCTTGGGCGCGCTGGCCGCGGCCGCGGCGTCCGGCGGCGCGCTGGTCGAACCGGTGGTCGGCTACGGGGGCGCCGCGGCGACGCTCGCGGTGGCCGGGCTGCTCGCGCTGACCCTGCGCGACGGTCAGGACGGCGGCGCCGGTGGCTCCAGGAAGACCACGGGGATGACGCGGTCGGTGTTGGATTCGTAGAGCCGGTAGCCCTTGTAGGCGGCGAGCACCCGCGGCCACCAGACCGCCCGCTCCTGCGGCGTCGCCGTCCGGGCCCGGGCCGGCCACCGCCGGCCGCGCACCTGCACGGTGACGTCGGGGTGCGCGACGAGATTCGTGTACCACTGCGGATGCTGTGGCCGGCCGCCCCATGACGCGATGACCACCAGGTGCTCGTCGTCGTGCAGGTAGAGCAGCGGGACGGTGTGCGGCCGCTCGGTCCGTGAGCCGGTCGTGGTGAGCAGCAGCATGTCGTTGTGGACGAGGCGCCGGCCCAGCACGCCGCGGGTCGCCCGGTACAGCCAGATGTGCAGCCGGGACAGTCGCCGGGCGGTCACGTCGCGCACGGCTGTATCCCTTCCCTCGTGGGCCTCGCCGCCGTCCGGGACCTCGCGGTCGGCTTCGGCTAGGTGTCGTAGACCTCGTCGAGCGGCACGGCGGGGTTGGCGAGCTTGACCTCGTCGACCGGGTTCCCGGACCGGATCAGCGCCTTGATCGGCTCACCGACGTCCCACACGTTGACGTTCATACCCGCGACGACCCGGCCCTCACGCAGCCAGAACGAGACGAACTCGCGCGCTGCGACGTCGCCGCGGTAGGCGACCTCGTCGTAGTTGTCCGGCGTGACCAGGCCGTGGAACTCCATGCCGAGGTCGTACTGGTCGGTGTAGAAGTACGGCAGCTCGTCGTAGACGGCGTCGCCGCCGAGCATCGTCGACGCCGCGACCGCCGGCTGGTTGAGCGCGTTGGCCCAGTGCTCGACCCGGATGCCCGCCCCGAGCAGCGGGTGGTCGGCCTCGGCGATGTCGCCAGCGGCGACGATGTCCGGGTCGCTGCTCTGCAGGCGGGCGTCGACGACGACCCCCGAGCGCACGCGCAGCCCGGCCGCGGCGGCCAGCTGCAGGTTCGGAACGGCGCCGACCCCGACGACGACGGCGTCGGCCTCGAGGCGGCCGCCGTCGGCGAGGACCGCGCCGCTGACGCCGTCGCCGTCGACGGTGAACCGCTCGATGCCGACGCCGGTCCGCAGCGTGACGCCATGCGCGGTGTGCAGGTCGGCGAAGACGCGGGCCAGCTCCGGGCCCAGCGGGCCGAGCAGCGGCAGCTCCTGCGCCTCGACGATGGTGACCTCGACGCCGGCCGTGCGGGCGGCCGCGGTGACCTCGAGGCCGATCCAGCCGCCGCCCACCACGAGCAGCCGCCGCACCGACCCGACGGCCGCCTTGATGGCGTCGGAGTCGGGCAGCCTGCGCAGGTAGTACACGCCGGCGGCGTCGGCGCCGGGGATGCTCAGGCGGCGCGGGCTGGAACCGGTGGCCAGCAGCAGCTTCGCATAGCGCACGGTGCCGCCGTCGTCCTGGACGACGGTGTGGGTGCGGGGATCGATCTCGACCACCGTGGTCCCGAGCCGCAGGTCGACGTCGTGCCGGGCGTACCAGCCCTCGTCGTGGACGAACGCACTGTCGCGTTCGTCGTTGCCGAGGAGGTAGCCCTTGGACAGCGGTGGGCGCTCGTAGGGGCGGTCAGGCTCGTCGCCGATGAGCACGAGCGGGCCGTCGTAGCCCTGTTCGCGCAGCGCCTCGGCGCCCTTGGCCCCGGCGAGTCCGCCGCCGACGATGACGAATGGCTGCTCGGTCACCCCGCCACGCTACCGGTCAACCGCTCGGCCAGGACGGCGGTTCCCGGAGCATGTCGGCCGCCCGGTCCCGGCCGGACGGTGACGGCGTCGTCGGTCAGCTCGCCTCCGCACCGGTCGCAGGCGACCACCGGGGTGGTCCGGTGGCCGCAGGTGTCGTGCACCAGGAGCATCGGCGGGCCGTCCGGGGCGAGGTGCCGGTCGCCCCACGCCATCAGCGCCAGGACGACGCCGTAGAGGTCGCGGCCGGCGTCGGTGAGGTGGTAATCGTGCCGCACCGGCGCCCGCTGGTAGACCTCACGGACGACCAGCCCGGCGTCGACCAGCCGGTCCAGGCGGTCGGCCAGCACGTTCGTGGCGACGCCGAGGTCGCGGCGCAGCTCGTCGTAGCGGGTGAGGCCGAGGAAGAGGTCGCGCAGCACGAGCAGCGCCCATGGATCGCCGACGACGCCCGAGGTGCGGGCGATCGAGCAGGCGACGGAGGCGAACCGTTCTCTGTCCACGGCTCGAGCCTAGTCACTTGCGGTTCGCAAGTGATGACTTCTAGGGTGGCTTGCAATTCGCAAGCGAGGAGGTTCCCGGTGTACCACACGATCGTCCGGGCCAAGGTGCGCCGGCTCTGGGCCCGCATCGCCGAGACCGGGGACTACCGGCTCGCCGTCGCGCAGGCGGCGCCGGACGTGCGGTTCCGCTTCGTCGGCGACTCCTCGTTCGGCGCGGACCTGCGTGGGCGCGACGAGTTCGCCCGCTGGTTCGCCCAGGCGGCCGAGACGCTGCCCGGCCTGCGGCTGCGACCGACCGAGATCGTCGTCAAGGGCTGGCCGTGGAACACCACCGTGGTGGTGCGGCTCGCGGTCAGCGCGACACTGGCCGACTGCAGCGCGTACACCAACGAGGGCGTGCAGTGGGTCCGGATCCGCTGGGGCCGCATGGTCGACGACTACGTGCTGGAGGACACGGCTCGGCTGGCGGCCGCGCTGGAGCGGCAGCGGGCCGCGGCCGGGTGAGCGTCGACGACGGAAACCCGCCGGACATTGTCGGACCCGGCTGATTCACTGCGGTCATGACGACTCTTCCAGACACCGCTGAGCTGTTCGGGTCGCTGCATCGCCCCGGGTCGCCGTTGCTGCTGCCGAACGCCTGGGACCCACTCAGTGCCCGGCTGGTGGAGGCCGCCGGTGCGTCCGCGGTGGCCACCACCAGCGCCGGGGTTGCGTGGGCCCTCGGCACGGCCGACGGCGACCACATCGACCGCGACAGCGTGCTGGCGCTGACCCGCCGCATCGTGGCGGCGGTGAGCGTCCCCGTCACCGCCGACGTCGAGAGCGGGTTCGGCGCCAACCCCGACGAGGTCAGCGTCACCGTCGACGGCGTCCTTGCCGCCGGCGCCGTCGGCGTCAACATCGAGGACGTCCACCCCGACGACCCGAGCGCGCTGCGCGACCCACGCGCGCAGGCCGAACGGCTGGCCGCCGCCCGTGCGGCCGCCGACGCCGCCGGCGTGCCGTTCTTCGTCAACGCCCGGATCGACACCTATTTGCGGTCCGTGGGCGACCCGGCCGATCGGTTCGCCGACACCGTCGCGCGGGCGCGGGCCTATCTGGCGGCCGGTGCCTCCGGCATCTTCGTCCCCGGCGTCGTCGACCTGCCGACGGTAACCCGGCTGGCCGCAGAGATCGACGGTCCGCTCAACGTGCTCGCCGGCCCGAGCGCTCCGCCGGTCGCCGAGCTCGCGGCCGCCGGAGTGGCCCGCATCAGCCTCGGCTCGTCCGTCGCCTCGGCGGCGTACGCGGTCGCCCAGCGGGCCGCGCGGGAACTGTTCGCAGACGGCACGTACACCTCACTGGAGGGCGGGCTCGCCTACGGAGAGCTGAACGCACTGATGTCGTGAGACCGGCGGGTCGATCATTCAGGGCTCTCCGACCGATCCGTGGGTCATCTCACCTGTGAGCGGCTGCGGTGGATGACGACGGTCGAGGCGTCGCGGCGTTGGTGACGTGACCGTGCCAGTGTCGTGGGCTGTTCGGTGCTGTCGGTGACGCGGTGTTGCCGGTCTCGCCTTCTACAGAGCGCGTGACACGTTGCCGGTTCGCCGGGTGGCTCGCCGCGTTGGCCTGGGAGGTTCGTTCCCTTGGCCGTCCCCTGCTGCCCATTCTCTTGGCCGCGCGCGGAGTGGGCTCGGATTCGTGGGCGTCTGTCACGCCGGAACGGGCCGGCGTACGTCGCCCCCAGCGCCAACCACCGACAGTCTCTCCCCCGTTGATCTTGGAGTTGTTCGGCCATCGTGGGGCGATATGTCCGATAGATGGCCGAACAACTCCAAGATCAACGAACGGGGCGGGGGAGCGGGAGAACGCCTAGTGAAGGGTGGCGCGCACGGGAGCCCTGTTCAGCGCCGGTAGAGCTCCGGGTTGAGCGGGCTGGCCGCTAGGTCACCCGGCTTCAGTCCCGGGAACGACGCCGCGAGGTCGCCTGCCTGGTTCTCGTTGACCGGCTCGGCGACCACCATGTCGGCGTCGATGTAGATGATGGTCATCACGCGGCGCGGGTCGGCGGCGACGTTGGGGCCGGCGTGGTGGAACGTCCAGCCCAGGTGGAAGCTGGCGTCGCCCGGGGCGAACGGCTCGTTGACCACGGGCAGGTCCTGCTCGGCCAGCGCCACCTGCATGGCCGCCTCTGACTCGTCGCTGATCGGCAGGTCGCGGCCGAACTCGAACCGATGGCTGCCGGCGGCGAACGACAGCGGCCCCAGCTCCAGCGGGGTGTCCTGCAGCGGCAGCCAGATCGTGCCGCACCGGTCGGTCGACAACGGCCAGTAGTACTGGTCGGCGTGCCAGGGCGTGATCCCGCCGCCGGGCTCCTTGTACAGCGCCTGGTCGTGGTAGAGCCGCACGCCCTCGACGCCGAGGAGGTCGGCGGCGATCCGGGCCAGCCGGCGCGAGTACACCAGCTCTCGCACCAGGTCGCTGTGCCGCCACAGGTTACCCACCTGCAGGAACGCCTTGTCGTACGTCGATCGCTCGGCCATCGGCAGGTGCATGGTGTTCAGTTCGATCACCTTCGCGGTGATCTCCGGCTCGAAGTGCCGGACGACGTCGGGGTCGAACACGCCGGGCAGGTGGACGAAGCCGTCCCGCTCGAACGCGGCGATCCGGTCCGGCGCGAGGTCGTAGGGGGTGTCGAGGGCGGTCGGCGACGTGGTGGTCATCGGTCCTCCAGGGAGCGGTACGGTCTCGGCTGGGCCCACGTCCATGCTCCGGGCCCGCGCCCGGCCACACCACGTCACCGATGACGACTTCCGGTACTCTCACGCTCGGTTCGGGCGGCGGGATCGCCGTAAGGCGCTCGCACCGTATCGTCGAGCCCATGCGTCCCGCTCTGGAGCACGTCGGCACCACGGGCGGCCTGTCCTGGAAGCGGCACCTCTACCGCACGTCTGCGTTCCGGTTCAGCTGGCACTTCCACCCGGAGATCGAGCTGACGCTGATCACCGCGGGCTCGGGGACGCGGTACGCGGGCGACAGGATCGAGCCGTACGACCCCGGCCAGCTCACCCTGCTCGGTGCCGGCGTGCCGCACGCGTTCGTGTCCGCGGCGCCGGGACGCCACGAGGCGGTGGTGATCCACTTCCGGCCGGACTTCCTCGGCCCGCGGCTGTTCGACGTGCCGGAGTTCGAGGCGGTCGGTGCGCTGCTTGCCGCCGCCGGGTACGGACTGGAGCTGCCGGCACCGGAGCCGACGATCCACCGGCTCGTCGCGCTGACCGGGCGGACCGGCGCCGACGGCACGCTCGGTCTGCTGGACGTACTGGTCGGGCTGGCCGACGGCGGGCCAGGACGGTCGCTGGCCAGTCCCGGCTACCGCTCGCCGGACCGTCCGGACGGCCGCCGCCGGATGGACGACGTGTTCGGGTTCCTGCACGCCCGCTACGGCGAGCCGATCGCCCTCGGCGACGTCGCCGCCGTCGCCCACCTGTCGCCGGCCGCGTTCAGCCGGTTCTTCCGCCGCGCGACCGGCCGCACGTTCACCGCTTACCTCACCGAGCTCCGCATCGGCGCCGCCTGCCGGCTGCTCACCGAGAGCGACCGCGCCGTCGCGGACATCGCCGCGTTCTGCGGGTTCGGCAACCTCTCGAACTTCAACCGGCGCTTCCGCGAGCTCAAGGCGATGACGCCGCGCGAGTACCGCGCCCGCTTCGGCTGACGGCGGCGCGTGTCGGTGCCGGATGGCACAGTGGAGGTATGTACCGCGAGCGACCGTCCACCATCGCGCACGCGGTGGTCTGGTCCTCGACCGTGGCGACGGCCGAGGAGCACCGGGTGCTGCCCGACGGCTGTCTCGACCTGCTGTGGTCCGGTGGCCGGCTGATGGTGGCCGGGCCCGACACCGTCGCGCACTTCGCGTCGTGGCGGCCCGGCACGCCGTTCGTCGGGCTGCGGCTCGGCTCCGGGGTCGGCCCGCGGCTGCTCGGCCTGCCGGCGCATGAGCTGCGCGATCAGCGGGTCCCGCTCGACGCGCTGTGGTCCGGCGCCGAGGCGCGCCGGTTGGCCGAACGGCTCGCCGACGCGGCCGACCCGGGCGCGCTGCTGGAAGAGGTCGCCGTGGCCCGTCTCGACGACGCGCCGCCGGCCGACCCCGTCGTGGAGCGGGTGGCATCGCGGCTGGGGCAGGGCGCCACCGTCGGCGCCGTCGCCCGCGAGGTCGGGCTGAGCGCGCGGCAGCTGCACCGGCGCAGCCTCGACGCGTTCGGATACGGGCCGAAGACGCTGGCCCGGATCCTGCGGCTGAACCGCGCGCTCGAGCTGGGCCGGTCCGGCACGCCGGCGGCCGACGCCGCGTATGCGGCCGGGTTCGCCGATCAGGCGCACCTGTCCCGCGAGGTGCGCTCGCTGACCGGCGTCACGCTCATGGCGCTGGTCGCCTAGCCCAGGCCGGCCGCGAGGTTCCAGGCGGCGGCGAGTCCCACAAGGGGTGAGGAGCCTAGCCGCCCGGCAGGGCGGCGTAGAAGTCGACGCCGTTGCCGTCGGGGTCGTGCACGACGGCGTAGCGCTGGCCCCAGAACGCGTCCCACGGCTCCAGGTGGCCCTTGGCGCCGGCGGCGATCATACGCTCGTAGGCGGCGTCGACGCTCGCCGGGTCGCCGCAGTCGAAGGCGAGACTGCCATGACCGCCCGTGGTCGGGGTGAAGCCCGAATCGAACGAGGCGATGGTCTCGTGGGTGTCGAGCAGCAGCCTCACGCCCGGCGCGAGCGGGATCTCGACGTGCGGCTGGGCCTCGGCGCCGTCGGGCACCTCGAGACCGAGGGACCGGTAGAACTCCACCGAGCGGGTCATGTCGGCGACCGCGAACCCGATGGCGGTGAAACGTGGCTGTGTCATGCCCTCGACGTTACGGGCCGCCGCTCGTCGCCGTCTTGAAGGAATCGGACGCCGCTACGCTGACGGCTGTGGCGCACCCGCGGATGTACAGCGACGACGACCCGTACCTCGCCGAGCTGCGCGCGGCCTGCCTCCGATTTCCCGAGGCGGTCGAGGTCGAGGCGTGGGGCCGGCCGACCTTCCGTGCTGGGAAGAAGATGTTCGCCGTCTTCGAGGGCAACGACGCGCACCCGTTCGGGCTGATCTTCAAGCCCGACCCGGCGGACCGCCCGGCATTGCTGCAGGACCGGCGCTTCTACGTGCCCGCGTATTACGGCCCCAGCGGCTGGCTGGCCCTCGACTTCACCGCCGCCGACGTCGACTGGGCCGAGGTCAGCGAGCTGCTGGACGGCTCGTACCGGCAGGTCGCGCTGCAGCGGATGCTCAAGGCGCTGGACGCTCGCTGAGCCGGCGCCGCGCCAGAGGTAATGTCGAGGGCGTGGCAGTGCGTATCGAGCAGGTCGATCTGCCGGGCATCGGGGTGCGGCACGACGTGCTGACGGAGTCCGGCCGACGGGTCAGCGTCCTGACGCAACGCTCCGGCGAGCGCACGCTGGCCGTGTTCGACGTCGATGACCCCGACTCCTGCCGCGACCCGATCACGCTCACCGACGACGAAGCCGAGGCGCTGGCCGAACTGCTCGGCGCGTCGGTGATGCTCGGCCAGCTCTCGGCGCTGCGCGACGCCGCCGGCGTGTACACCGAGCAGATCGTCATCGCGGCCGATTCGCCGTTCGTCGACCGGCCGCTCGGCGACACCCGTGCGCGCACCCGCACCGGCGCGTCCATCGTGGCGCTGCTGCGGGACGGCAGCGTCATCCCGTCGCCGGGCCCCGAGACCCCGCTCCAGGCCGGCGACAACGTGGTCGCGGTCGGCACCCGCACCGGCCTGGACGCGCTCACCCGGCTCATCGCCGACGGCGCGAACTGACCTCCGCCCCCTGATGGCGGAGACCACCACGCTGCTGATCGAGATCGGCGCGCTGCTGCTGGCCATGGGGTTGCTCGGCCGGGTGGCCGGCCGTTTGGGGCTGTCGCCGATCCCGCTGTACCTGCTGGCCGGGCTGGCCTTCGGGCAGGGCGGGCTGCTGCCCTTGTCGGCCAGCGAAGAGTTCTTCGAGGTGGGCTCCGAGGTCGGCGTGATCCTGCTGCTGGTCATGCTGGGCCTGGAGTACTCGGCCGGTGAGCTGCTGACGAGCATCCGCAGGTCGGCGCTGGCCGGGGTGTTCGACGCCTTGCTCAACGCGCTGCCCGGTGCGGCGTTCGCGCTGTTGCTGGGCTGGGGTCCGGTGGCCGCCGTGGCCCTGGCCGGCGTCACCTGGGTGTCGTCGTCGGGCGTCATCGCGAAGGTGCTGCGCGACCTGGGCCGGCTGAACAACCGCGAGACCCCGGTGGTGTTGTCGATCCTGGTCATCGAGGACCTCGCGATGGCGTTCTACTTGCCGGTGCTGTCCGCGCTGGTGATCGGCGCCGGGCTGGCCGAGGGGGCCCGGACGCTGGCCATCGCGGTGGCCGCGGCGGTGGTCATCCTCTACGTCGCCCTGCGATACGGCCGGATCATCTCGACGTTGTTCTCGCCACGGCAGCGTGAGGCCCTGCTCCTGGGCGTGCTCGGGCTGACCATGCTGGTCGCCGGACTGGCCGAGCAGGTGAACGTGTCGGCGGCCGTCGGGGCGTTCCTGGTCGGCATCGCGATCTCCGGTCCGGTGGCCGAGCACGCGTCCGAGCTGCTGACGCCGCTGCGTGACGTCTTCGCGGCGGTGTTCTTCGTGTTCTTCGGGCTGACCACCGACCCGGCCGACATCGGCCCCGTCCTGCTGCCGGCCCTGGCGCTCGCCGTCGTCACGACGGCGACGAAGGTGCTCACGGGTTACCTCGCGGCCCGGCGGGTCGGGATCGCCGAGCCCGGACGGTGGCGTGCCGGGCTGGCGCTGGTGCCGCGCGGCGAGTTCGCCGTGGTCATCGCCGGCCTGGCCGTGAGCGCCGGCATCGAACCGACGCTGGCGCCGCTGGTGACGACGTACGTGCTCATCACGGTCGTGAGCGGGCCGCTGCTCGCCCGGGTGACCGACAGTGCGCGGTTCCGGGCCGCGCTGCGGCAGCGGGCGCTCAGCCGAGGGCGGGAAGCAGTACCGCCGCTCCCTTGACGGCGCCGGTGGCGAGGTCGCTCAGCGCCTGGTCGGCGTGGCCGAGCGGGTACGGCGTAGTGGTGACCCGCAGCCGGTGCTCGCCGGCGAAGCGCAGGAACGCCCGCGCGTCGTCGCGGGTGTTGGCGGTGACGCTGCGCAGCTGCCGCTCCTGGAACAGGTGTAGCTGATAGTTCAGCGGCGGCACGTCGGTGAGGTGGATGCCGGCGACGGCGAGCGTGCCGCCGCGGTCGAGCGCGGCCAGCGCGGCCGGCACGAGACCGCCGACCGGCGCGAACAGGATCGCGGCGTCGAGCGGCTCCGGCGGCGGGTCGGCCGCGCTGCCGGCCGAGGTCGCGCCCAGCTCGAGCGCCAGCCGCTGCGCCGCCGGGCTGCGGGTGAAGACGTGCACAGTGGCGCCCTGGGCCAGGGCGACCTGGGCGGCGAGGTGGGCACTGGCGCCGAACCCGTACACCCCGAGCCGGCCGCCGGGTGGGAGATCGGCGCGGAGCAGCGCGCGGTAGCCGATGATGCCGGCGCACAGCAACGGCGCCAGCTCGACGTCGTCGTAGCCTGACGGCAGCGGCAGCGCGTAGGCGGCCGGGACGGTGGCGTACTCGGCGTACCCGCCGTCGGCGTCCCAGCCGGTGTAGACGGAGTTCGGGCAGAGATTCTCCGCATCCCGCAGGCAGAAGGCGCAGGTGCCGTCGGTGCCGCGCAGCCAGGCGATACCGACGCGGTCGCCCGGCCCGAACTCGCCGGCGCCGGGCGCCGTCACGACCTCGCCGACGACCTCGTGACCGGGGACGATGTGCGGACGGTGCACCGGCAGGTCGCCCTCGGCGACGTGCAGGTCGGTGCGGCAGACGCCACAGGCCAGGACACGGACCAGGAGTTCGCCGGGGCCGGGGACGGGGATCGGGTCGTCGACGAGGGTCAGCGGCCGGGTCGCCATCGGGCCGGGCGACGTCACCCGCCAGGCGCGCATCGCCGTCAGTCGAGCGACAGCAACGCGCCGACGTCGACGCTCAACGGGACCGGGTGCTCGACGGCGACGACGCCGGACCCGCGCGCGACCTCCTTGTACGCGCCACCGACCAACTTGTAGGCGACGAACCGGCCGTCGTCCTCGGCTGCCGGATCGATGATCCAGTACGCCGGGATACCCGCGTCCTGATACTCGGACAGCTTCATGACCCGGTCAGCACGACGTGACCCTGGCGAGACGATCTCCACCACAGGCAAGACCTCAGAGCGAGTCATACCGCCACGATACGCAGATCGACACCCTCACGCACTTGCCCGAATCCGCCGGCCCGGTTGCCCGAACCGGCGGATCCGCGGCTCAGGAACTTGCCCTACCGATCAATTCCCCAGGCCGACGTGGGAACCGGGCAGGAGGACATCCGCCTTGGCCGGCAGGTGGTCCGACGCGTCCGTCGACACCACGGCGGCGGTCCGCACGATCACGTCGTCGGACGTGAGGACGTAGTCGATGCGGGCGTTCGGGTCCTCGGCCGGGTAGGTGTTGCCGTCGCCGACGCCAGCGGCCTCCCAGGTGTCGACGAGCTCGTCGACCAGCGCCTGGATCTCCGGCGCCTCCGGCCGCGCGTTGAGGTCGCCGAGCAGCACGACCGACTCGTCCGGCTCGCCCATCAGCTGCTCGATCGCCGCGACCTGTTCCAGGCGCTCGTTGGCGTCGTTGTGCTGTAGGTGGGTGTTGTAGACCGTCACCCACACGCCGCGCACGTTGATGCGGGCGCGCAGCAGGCCGCGCTGCTCGTGCCCCTCGTACCTGGGCAGGAACGTGTTGTCCCATTCGCGGATCGGCCGCTCGCTCAGGATCGCGGTGCCGTACTGGCGGCGCGGCTGTCCCGGCTGCAGCGGATCCTGGTCGAGGTTGGCGCCGTAGACGACGTGCATGTCCAGCTCCTCGGCGAGCCAGGCGGCCTGGTCGACGAAGTCGCTGCGCTCCCCCCAGTGCCGGTCGACCTCCTGCAGGCCGACGACGTCGACGCCCTCGGTCTTGATGACGTCGGCGACCCGCTGCAGGTTCAGCAGATTGTCCGTGCCGACACCGTGGTGGATGTTGAAGCTCATGACGGTGAGCGGCCGGTCGCGGGGCGACGGGTCGGCCGACGAAGCGGGCAGAGCGGTCCCGGCCATCAGTCCCAAGACTGCCAGAGTGGCGGGCAGGGCGGTGCGGAGAATGCGCATGGTGGGGTCCCTTCGACGTCACGGCGCGTGACGTCGAGCTTTCCCGCCTCTGATGACTTCTAGACAAACCTGCCGCAAACGGTCAGTCGAGCAACCCGTCGATCGGCTCCCCGGAGCGAACCTGCCACGTCGGCACCCGCAGCACCCGGGTCACCGGCGGCAGCCCCGACTCCGGCACCAGCCCGGTCAGCAGCCGGCGCCGGCGCAGCAGCAGCCGCAAGTGCCGGGCGGCGTCCTCGCCCGGCCAGCCGCGGTCGAGCAGCACGGCGGTGCTGCTCGACGGGGTCCGCACCAGCACATCGACGCGGTAGCCGTCGACGACGGCGTTCGGCTCGGCCTCGGTGTGCCCGGCCGCGGCCAGCCGCTGGCACAGCAGCTCGACCAGCGGGTCGGTGAAGACGGCCGACTCCAGCGGCGCCGCCGGGTTGGGGCGGACGTGGAAGGACCGAACGGCGGACATCCGGGCCAGCAGCGCCGGCAGCCCGGCCTGCCGCGACCAGAACCCATGCTGCCCTACGGTGACGACGTGCGCACGGGTGCGGCCGAGCGCCGCGCTCCACAGCTCCGCCTGGCCCTGCGCCCAGCGGACCGTCTGCTCCGGCATCCCCTCACCGGCGACCAGCGACAGCACGACGGCGTCGCAGTCGACCGGGTCGCCGTCGGCCACGCAAGACACCGGCACCGGCTCGAACCGGAACAGCGATCGCAGCTCCTCGGCCTGCGCCCGGAACGGGGTGACGACGGCGACCGTGGCGTCGTCCGGGAGCTGGTCGCGCAGCTCCTTGACCGCCCACACGACGCGGTCGATCTCGGCCTGGTTGCGCCAGGACCCGCCGTTGGTGCCGCGTTCGGGCGTGCCGGTGACGTCCTCCCAGAGCAGCAGCGTCGCGTCGCCGGTCTCGGCGTCATGCGCCCGCGGCAGCGCGCCGACGTCGGTGACGACCGTCAGCCGGCCCTCGTAGAAGTGCTCATCGATGATGCGGGCGATGCCCGGGTGCGCGCCGTTGTGCTCGTCGAGCAGCAGCGGCTCCTCGACGTTGGGCAGCGCGGCATCGAAGACGGAGTCGCCGCGGAACGACAGCCGCCGCTCGGCGAGGAAGCCGGCGCTGAGCCCAGCGCCGCGGCGGGCGCGGCGCAGCCGGTGGTCGCTGAGCGCGGGTGCGCGCAACCGCTGCCGCGGGTCGCCGACGACCAGCGCGCGACGGGCGCGGAACAGTAGCGGCAGCGCGGCGGAGACCGGGCAGTGGTGCGCGTCGTCGATGACCACCAGGTCGAACATGCCTGGCTCCAGGGCCAGCTGCCCGGCGTCCTGCGGCGTGACGGCCCAGCCGCCGAGGTGGCTGAGCAGCTCGCGGTGGCTGACCTGGCGGTTCCGCCCGCCAGGCTCCAGCGCGATGCGACGCGCCTCGAGCCGCTCGCGGGCGGTGCCGGCCTGCTCCGCGACGACGACGGTGAGCAGCTCCGTGGACAGCTCGGCCACCCGTGCGGACAGCTCGCGGCCCTCGAGGTCCAGGGCGTCGTCGCTGACGGCGAGCACCTCGCGCCGGTCCTCGCGCAGCCGCTCCTCGGCCCGCGCGAACAGCAGCAGCGAGTCGAAGGCGACCGGGTCGAGCAGCGGCTCGCGGGCGGCGTCGGCGTCCGTACCGGCGTCGGCGATGGCGCGCAGGAAGGCAAGCACCAGGTTGCGCCGGCGCAGCCCGCCCATCAGGTGGGTCTCGGTGAGCGTCCGCGCCCGTTCGATCCAGTCGGCCAGCCCGGCGTCGTCGCCGCGCCAGGCGGCGGCCAGCACGTCGACCGGCACCCCCAGCCGCTCGGCCGCGGTGGTCCGCGCGGCGGTGGTCTTGCGCAGCAGCGTCTCGAGGTCGTTCCGCTCGACCAACCGGTCGCGCCAGGCCCGGACCTGCGCCTGGGCGGCAGCGAGCTCGGCGGCGACGGCGCCGCGGATGCGGCCGCGCGACTCGTCCTTGGTCGAGCGGAGCAGCTCGCGGACGATCTGCTTCTCCTCGGCCCGAGCCTGCGCGTCGCCGGTCTTGATCAGCAGGCCGGTGGCGAGCGTGCCGCACCGGTCGGCCAGCCGCTGCAGCGCGGCGTCGTCGGCCGAGGCGACCAGCACCTTCTGCCCGGCGGCGACCGCGGTGGCGACGACATCCACGAGCAGGTCGTCCTTGCCGGTCCCCGGCGGCGCCGTGACGACGGTGAGCGGCCGCGACATGGCCGCCGTCAGCACGGCCTCCTGGCTCTCGTTCAGCTCGACCGGCAGCACGGGCGCGACGGCGGTGCGGGTCGTCGTCCGCCAGCCGACCGGCTTGCCGAGGAACTCCAGCGCAGTGCCGGGCACGTCGGGCAGCCGCTCCCCCAGCTCGGCGAGCTCGGCGGAGACGGCCTGCTGCGCGGCGCGCTCGGACTCCACGTACAGGACGCAGGCAGTGTTGTGCACGCCGGTGCGGTTGGCGGTCTTCTGGTCGACGGCGCCGAGCACCGCCGGGTCGAGCCGGCTCAGCTCCTCCAGGCCCAGCCGCTTCAGCAGCTGCCGGATCGCCACCAGCAGCTGGTCGCGGTCGCCGGGCTTCCAGCTCTGCCGCCAGGCCGCCAGAACGCTGGCCGCCTCCTGGTCGTCCAGGCAGGCCTGCAGGATGCCGGTGTGCGGGAGCACCGGCCCGATCGGACGCAGTGCGGCGGCACCGCGGGCGTCGACGGTGACCTCGGCCCGGCGGACCAGCAGCGGCGCGACCGTGGACTGCGCCAGCGGGTCGCCCGAGTTCCGGCGGCCGGCGCCGGCGAGCGTGACGACCGGGTACCCGTACCAGACGTCACGCTCCTTCCAGTCGAACGTGTCGACGCCGGCCGGCGCGAGCGTCGTCGCCTCGGCGCCGCTGATCAGCACCTCGGCGCCGTCGGTCATCGGAAACCAGTCGATGGACTCAGCGCCGCGCACCGGCAGCGCCTCAGGCGACGGCGCCTCGGCCAGGCAGGCGCGGTAGTAGGCGATGACCTCGCGCCAGCCGGGGTCGGCGACCTGGTCACCGTGGTCGCCGCCCGGCGCACCGGCGCCGCCGGCCGCGTCCGCGGTCCCTGGCGTGGCGACGGCGACGGCCCCGCCCTCGCCGGCCGGCGTGCCGCGGCCGTCACGGCTCTCGCGCCGGCCGGTGCCGTCGAGCAGGCTGAGCGCCCGCACCGCCGACCGGGCGATGACGTGGTTGCCGGTGACGGCCAGCGTCGACGTGGCCGGCAGCTGCTCGGCCGGCACGCCCTGCGCGGTGAGCTTCGCGGTCAGGTACATGGCGAGGTCGTCGGCCGTGACCCACGGACCCAGGCCGTCCTTCACCCGGCCGGTGCGCAGGCCCTCGACGATCTCGCCGGTGAACCGGGACGTGCCCAGCTGCGGGATCGGCTCGGCCATGGCGGCCGCGGGCTGCGGGGCCGGCGATGCCGAGATGACGTAGACGCCGGCCGGCTCGAGCATGACCTGCCGGCGCTGGACGGCGAACCGGTCGGTCTCCGGGCCCGGCAGGCACGCGTCGAGCAGCACGACCTTGCTGGCCGCCCGGCACTCCTGCAGCTGGTCGCGAAGGAAGTCGGCCGGGACGGCGGTGCGCTCGAGGTCCGCGGGATCGGTGTCGGCGGCGGCGAGATAGAGCCGTCCGTCGGCGCCCGACACCTGCGCGTAGCCGGTCAGGTACACCAGCACGGTGTCGGCCAGCGCGCGCTCGTCGAGGAACGTCTCGACCGCCCGCATGATCTCGCCGCGGCTGCCGTCGGCGACCACCTCGCACGTGTCGACCATGCCCACGTCGGCACGCTCAAGGACCTGCCGCAACTGCCGCAGCCCGGCCGCCGCCGTCGGCAGCAGCGGATAGCCGGCGTGGTCGTGGACGGCCGTGCCGATCAGCAGAGCGGCACGGTCGCCGGCGGGCAGCCGGCGGCGGTCCGGCATGGCCGGAGTGGCGGCCGGCTCCAGGGCAGACGGGAAGCGCAATGACGCCTCCGGCGTACGCCGCGGCGGCGCCGGAAGCGTCACCGTGGCCGGACGGACGGCCACGAATCGGTTTCGGGCGGGCTCGGTCCGCACATGCATCGACGGCTCGTTCATCAGGCTCCCTCGCGTCTGGCCTGCCGGCGGCGAACACCCCGTTCACCAGCGGTTCTCTCGCAGACTAGGTACGCATCGCGACGTATGTCGGATCTTGGAGCAATATGGTCCGAACACCCGATGGAGTACTCGGACGAGAGGATCGTGGTGATCTAGAAAACAATCGCGTATAAGCCCGTCGACTTATTCGATCATCTTCTCCGGCCGCGAGTTGATCACGTCAAGCACGGGTGTTCGCTTCACCAGGCATGCATTGCTCGTAACCGCGAACACGCCTAGCCCGACGGCCATCGGACCCGTCGATCAGGGGACGAGCGGCCGGCGGCGCCTGGTCTGGCGGGCGGCCCAGTGATCGATGACCGGCCGGGTCCACAGCGGCACCCGCTGGTTCAGCGTCACGACGGGCGGCGGCATCTGGTGGCGGGCGTGGTAGGCGTTGACGGTGCTGCGGGTGACGCCGAGCACGCGGGCGATCGTCGATGCCGTCAGGAGGGCCGCCGGATCGAGCTCCGGCGCCCAGAGACCCACGACGACCGTGGAGCGGGCCAGGATCTCGTCCACCGGCACGCCCACTGTGGGCGACGCGGCGTCGAGCGTTCCCAGCGGGATACACCAGCGCAGCTCCGGGCGCGCGTCGGGACCCTCCAGCCAGTCGCGGTCCAGCAGGACGAACTCGCCGTCGTCCCGGGTGACCCGCGGGGCGCCTGCGTAGCGGCGGCCGAACGTCACGTCCTCGGCTCCCGGGACCGGCCTCCTGGTGGCCGTGTAGACCCAGGTTCCAGCGGTGCGCAGGTAGTTGCCGCCACCGGCGACGAGCTCGGCATCGGGCCAGGTCAGAGGGCGCAGAGCGGTCTCCAACTCGGCTCCGGCGTCGAGCATGTGTGCCTCCTGCCACTACAGCCATTGGTTGTATATCGGGCAAAGCCCGCTTACAGTAGCCGCCGATGACCGCAGACAGGAAGGGCCCCGAGTGAGGAGACGATCTCTGGGGCCGATCGTGGCCGCAGCTGTCACCGCCGGATGTCTCACCTGGGGAATGACGTCCTCGACGGCAGCGCCCGATCTCCGAGCAGCGTCCACCGTTCCCTCGGTCGAGGAGGCTCAGGCCGACCTCGAGGCCGCGCAGGCGGCGTTCACCGAGGCGCAGCAGGCCGAGCAGGCCGCCCAGCAACGCGCCGAGCAGGCCAGCCAGGCCGCCGCCAACGCCCGGACCGTTGCCGAGCAGTCGGCCGCCCGTGCTGAGCGGGCGCGTGGCGAGAGCACCGCCGCCGCCGCGGCGGCTGAGAACGCCCGCGAGACGCTGGGCCGGCTGGCCGCGCACGCGTACATGAACAACTCCGAGCTCACCGGCCTCATGCAGCTCGGCATCGCCGACCCTGACGAGTTCCAGGCCCGGTCGACCGGCGTGTCGGAGCTCATGCGGGTCCAGGACGGCGTGCTCGCGCAGGCGGCGGAGTCGCGTGCCAACGCCACCGACGCCGCCAGCCGGGCCGACGGCCACGCGGCCGCAGCGGCGGAGTCCGCCGCCGCCGCCACCGAGCTGGCCGAGCAGGCCACCGCCGCTCTCGACGATGCGTCGGCGGCGACCGCCGCAGCCAGCGAGCAGCTGCAGCAGATGCGCGAGATGCACGCCGAGGCTGAGCGCGCGGCCCAGGAGCGCGAGGAGGCCGAGAACCAGCCCGACCGCGGCGACCGCGACGAAGGCTCCACCGAGGCACCTCCACCTAGCGGCGACGGCGTCTTCCAGCGCCCGTCGAGCGGCAGCGTCACGTCGCCGTACGGCATGCGGGTGCACCCGCTGACCGGTGTGTACAAGCTGCACAGCGGCACCGACTTCGGGGCGTCGTGCGGCTCTCCGGTGTACGCGGCCTATCCCGGCACCGTCGAGTCGACCGGTTACGAGGGCGCCTACGGCAACCGCATCGAGATCGCGCACGGCGAGATCGACGGCATGGACGTCACGACGACGTACAACCACCTGTCGGCGTTCAGCTCCAGCCCGGGGCAGACCGTGGCGGCCGGCGACCTCATCGGCCGGGTCGGCACCACCGGGTCGTCGACCGGCTGTCACCTGCACTTCGAGGTGCTGGTGAACGGCGAGTTCACCGACCCGATGGCGTGGCTGTCCTGACCACCGGCGGCGATTCCCCTTTCCCTTCCGGGACTCGCCGCCGCGTTGGGACCTCGCGGTCGGCGGAACCCCGCTAGCCCAGCTCGCGCAGGGCGTCTTGGATACCGCGGTGGATGGTCGGGTACGCGTAGATCATGTGCCGCAGCCGCTCGACCGGCACTCTGCCGTGCACCGCGACCGCCAGCGCGCCCAGCACCTCACCGCCGGTCGGCCCGGCCGACGTGGCGCCCACAAGGACACCCTCGCCGGCGTCGGCGACCAGCTTGATGAAGCCGTCGTTGCCGGCCTTGTGGATCCAGCCGCGTGACGTCGACGGGACCTGCGTGCTGCCGGTCCGTACGTCGAGTCCCTGGTCGCGCGCCTGCGCCTCGGTGAGGCCGACGGCGCCGATCTCGGGGTCCATGAAGGTCACCCGGGGCAGCGCGCGGTAGTCGGCCGGCGGGCCGTCCTGACCGAGGATGTCGCGGGTGACGATGTCGGCCTGGTACGTGGCCAGGTGCGTGAACGCGCCGTGCCCCGTGACATCCCCGACGCCCCACAGCTTCTCGCCGGCCCGGAGGTGGTCGTCGACCTGGAGGAACCGGGCCGACGGGTCCAGCCCGACGGTATCGACGCCGAGAACCGACAGGTCGCTGTGGCGCCCGACCGCGACCAGCAGCTTCTCGCCGCTCAGCTCGGTGCCGTCGTCGAGCGTGACGGTGAACTCCTCGCCGTCGTGCCGCACCCCCCGCGCCCCGGCGCCTACCCGGACGTCGACGCCGTCGGCGGCCAGCACGCGGGCGGCCAGCTCGGAGGACTCCGGCTCCTCGATGGAGACCAGCCGGTCGGCCATCTCGATGACCGTGACCCGCACGCCGAACCGGACCAGCGCCTGCGCGAACTCGAGCCCGATGGCGCCGCCGCCGAGCACCAGCAGCGAGGCCGGCAGCTCCTTGGCCTGGACGGCGTCGCGGTTGGTCCAGTACGGCGTCTCCGCCAGACCGTCGATGGGCGGCACCGTCGGCGCCGTGCCAGTGCCGATGACGACCCCGCGGCTCGCGTCGTACACCGTCCCCCCGACCTCGACCCGGCCCGGACCGGAGAGCCGGCCCCAGCCGCGCACGAACAGGCCGCCCTTGCCGGTGAGGCGATCGACGGCGACCTGGTCGTTCCAGTCGTCGGTGGCCTCGTCGCGGATCCGCGCGGCCACCGGGCCCCAGTCCGGCCTGACGTCGGCGTGGCCAGACATGCCGTCGACCCGCCGCGCCTCGGCCAGCAGATCGGCCGCTCGGATCATCATCTTGGTCGGGACGCAGCCGTAGTAGGGGCACTCGCCACCGACCAGGTGACCCTCGATGCCGACCACGTTCAGACCCGCCTCGGCGAGCGATCCGGCGACCTGCTCGCCACCGACGCCGAGCCCGAGTACGACCACATCGACCTGCTCGCTCATCACACCTCCAGTCGTTGCCGCCGAGCCTATGTCGATTCCGGGGCGCCTCGTTCGTCAACGGTGATAGACAGCCACCGAGACGGAAGGACGAGGCGTCATGAAGTACATGCTCATGCTGTTCGAGCCGGACACCGACTGGGACGCGGTTCCGGAAGCCGAGCGCACGGCGGCCCTGGACGAGCACGCGGCGTTCATCGCCTACCTGGACAGCCGCGGCATCGAGCACTCCGGCGCGGCGCTGCGGCCGTCGACGACGGCCACCACCTTGCGGCCGGCCGGCCCTGATCAGGACATGCTGGTGACGGACGGCCCGTACGTCGAACTGAAGGAGAACCTCGCCGGCTTCTACGTCGTCGAGGCCGCCGATCTCGACGACGCCGTCGAGATCGCCCGGCGCTGCCCGACCGGCACCGGCACGGAGATCCGGCCGCTGTGGGACGCGACGAACTGACCGACGCGGTCGCCGACGCGCACCGCCGTGGCTGGGCGAGGGTCCTGGCCACGGTGGTGCGCGTCACGCGCGACCTCGACGCCGCGGAGGACGCTGTCCAGGAGGCGTTCGCCGCGGCCGTCGAGCTCTGGCCGGTCCAGGGCGTGCCGGACGACACGACCGCCTGGCTGACGACCGTCGCCCGCAACCGCGCCCTCGACGCGCGGCGGCGCGAGCGGACGCTGGCCCGCAAGCTGCCGCTGCTCATCGTGCCCGGCGAGGACGCACCGATGGACATCGAGCCGATCGAGGACGAGCGGCTGCGGCTGGTCTTCACCTGCTGCCATCCGGCGCTGTCGCTGCCGGCCCGGGTCGCGCTGACCCTGCGGCTGGTCTGCGGCGTGCCGACGCCGGACGTCGCCCGGCTGTTCCTGGTGTCGCAGCCGACGATGGCGGCCCGGCTGACCCGGGCGAAGAAGAAGATCCAGGCCGCCGGCATCCCGTACAAGGTCCCGGCGGCGCACGAGCTGCCGGACCGGCTGCCGGCCGTGCTGGCCGTGGTGTCGCTGCTGCTCACCGAGGGCCACACGGCGTCGCGCGGCGAGTCGCTCGGCCGGCCGGAGCTGGTCCGGACGGCGACGGAGCTGGCCGAGGTGCTGGCCGACCTGATGCCGGACGAGGCCGAGGTGCTGGGCCTGCTGGCGACGGTGCGGCTGGCGGCGGCCCGGAGCGCGGCCCGGCTGGACGGCGGCGGGCTGGTTCTGCTGGCGGACCAGGACCGGTCGGCGTGGGACCGCGGGCTGATCGAGCAGGGCTGTGAGCTTGCCGCACGGGCGATGCGGCGGTCGATGCCGGGGCGTGCCGGCCCGTACGCGCTGCACGCGGCGATCGCGGCGGTGCACTCGGAGGCACCGACGTACGAGGCGACCGACTGGGCGCAGATCGTCGCGCTCTACGACCTGCTGCTGGCGACGGCGCCGTCACCGGTGACGGAGTTGGCCCGGGCGGCCGCGCGGTCGCACGTCACGGGGCCGGCGGCGGCGCTGGACGAGGTGACGGCGCTGGCCGCCGACCCGCGGCTGGGCGAGTACTACGGGGTGCCGGCGCTCCGGGCCGACCTGCTGCGGCGGCTGGGCCGGAATGCGGAAGCGGCGGCCTCCTACGAGGAGGCCGCCGCGTTGACCGCCAACGAAGTGGAGCGGTCCTACCTGCTGACTCAGGCGGCCGAGCTGGGCGGCAGGGGATGCCGGCAGGGGTAGGCTCGGGCGTCCGAGCGAGGAACGAGCGAGGCGGGCGGGGACGGCATCCCCCGCCGCTCAGCTGGCAGCCGAGCTCGCGCGGTAGCGCCGGCGGAACTTCTCCACCTGGCCCGCGGAGTCCAGGATCCGCGTCTTGCCCGTGTAGAACGGGTGGCTCGCGGACGAGATCTCCACATCGACGACCGGGTAGGTGTTCCCGTCCTGCCACACGACGGTCTGCTCGGTGCGGGCGGTCGAGCGGGTCAGGAACGCCATGCCGGCGTCGGCGTCGCGGTAGACCACCGGGCGGTAGTCGGGGTGGATGTGGTTCTTCACGACAGCCTCCTTCTGATTGTCGTTCTCAACAACGCGCCACGAGGCCGGGACATTCCCGCCCGCGCCGCCGGCCGGTATCCTCGATGACGTGCCGACCTACGAGTTCCGCTGCCGCGCCTGCGGCTCCACCTTCGACGTCGTCCGGCCCATGGCCGACTCAGGCGCCGCGGCACCGTGCCCGGCGGGGCACGACGACACCGTGAAGCTGCTCACCACCGTGGGCCTGGCCGGCAGGGCCGACGCCGCACCGTCGGGTGGCGGCACGGGCTGCTGCGGCGGTGCCTGCGGCTGCGGCTGAGCCCGCCCGGCCCCGCCTCCTCGCGAAACCCCCTTCCCCGGCATCGCCGTACGTGCTTAACTGAGATTGATTCTCAGACTCGAAGCACGCGAGGTAACCATGACGGCTTCCCGACCGCGCCCGGGCGGCGCACAATGGGTCAAGGCTGACAACGGCGTCGGACCTCGGCTGAGCACGCGGCCGACCGGCGCCTCGTCAAGGGGGGCCGAGCAATGAACGTCCGTGAGAGCACCATCGTCATCAACTGGGCCGACGAGGCCGAGTGGCTGTGTGCCGCCGTGGCCGACGACGCCGCCTGGTACGCGTCCGTGGCCCGCGAGCTGGCCCGGCCGAGCGACCGGCTGGCCGTCGACATCGGCTGCGGCGGCGCGGGCATGGCCGTCGCGCTGGGTGCCGCGCTGCCGCCGGCCGCGTTCGTCGTCGGGGTCGACGGCGACGGCGACGTGCTCGACGCCGCGCGCCGGCGGATCGTCGAGGCCGGTGTGGACGACGGTCACATCCGGCTGCTGCGTGCCGACCTCGACACCGACCTCGCCGTCCTGCCCGTGGTCGCCCGGGGCGCGGACATCATCTGGGCGTCGTCGTCGATCCACCACCTCGCCGACCAGCAGGCGGCCATCGACGCGCTGGCCGCGCTGCTGGCGCCCGGCGGCCGGCTGGCGCTGGCCGAGGGCGGCCTGCCCGCGCGGCACCTGCCGTGGGACGTCGGCGTCGGCGAGCCCGGACTGGAGGTGCGCCTGGCCGCCGCCGAGGACCGCTGGTTCGCCCGCATGCGCGCCAGCGTCCCGGGCAGCGTCCCGATGCCATACGGCTGGCTCACCGCACTGCGCCGCGCCGGCCTCGTCGACGTCACCACCAAGACGTTCCCGCTCGAGCGGCCCGTGCCGCTGTGCGAGGCGGACCTCCGCTCGGTGCTGCTCAGCCTCCGCCACCGCGTCGACCGCGCCCACGCCGACGGTGAGCTGCGGCCGGCGGACAAGGCGGCCTGGGACCGCCTGCTCGACCCCGGCGACGACGCCTGGCTCGGCCGCCGCGACGACGTGTACTCGCTCAGCGCGCGCAGCGTGCACATCGGGCACCGCGCCGCCGTCTAGTCCCTCGGATGTCGTCGGGCCGGGCATGTCCGTAGGTACGGTCGCCCTGGCTCGGCGCCTAGCGCCGACGATATCGAGGAGGCCTCCGGCCCCCTCTCATCGCCGGCCTACCCGGCCCTCCTAGGCTGGTCCGCATCGCCCACGGCGAACGGCGGGAATTGAGTGTGGTCGACTCAAGTTATAGGTGTCAGACCTGGTGATCCCAGGTACTTGACCACGAAGGAGAGTCGCCATGAGCACCACACTCGTACCGTTCGCCGACGTCGACCGGCTGTTCCGCAGCTTCTGGGACGCGCCCGTCCCCGCCGGCTCCGTCAAGGGCTTCGCTCCCGCCGCCGACGTCGCTCGTGAGGGCGACGACCTGGTGGCCCGCTTCGACCTCCCGGGCCTCGACCCGGAGAACGACGTCACCGTCGAGGTCGAGGGGCGCCGGCTCGTCGTACGCGGCGAGCGGAAGGACGTCCGCGACGAGAACGGCAACGGCCGCCGGTTCCGTGAGGTCCGGTACGGCAGCTTCCGCCGTACGGTCGCACTGCCGGTCGCGGCCGACCCGAGCGCCGTCGGCGCCGGCTACGACGCCGGCGTCCTGACCGTGACGGTGTCCGGTGTGTACGCGGGCACCTCGCCCACCCGTATCGAGGTGCAGCGCGCCGCCTGACCACAGCGGCGAACACACGGCAACGGCCGGGGTGGTCCACACGGACCGCCCCGGCCGTTTCGCGTCCCCGGGTCCCGGCGGGGCGCGGCCTGCGTCAGGGCTCGATGGCGACGACGGAGTCGACGCGGAACGGCGTGCCCTGCTGGCACGTGGTCATGACGCCCTCCTCGACCGCGCCGGTGACCTGCACCTCGCGGCCGGACGCGATGAGCTCCTGGTCGCCGCCCAGGAGCAGGTAGCCGTCGAGCAGCCAGCAGCCGGACTCCACACCCGGCACCGGGAATCCGGTCAGCTGGGTGACGCCCGGCGTCGTCGTGGGCTGAGGGACCGGGGTGTCGGACGGGGTCGGCTGCGGCGTCGTCCCCGGATCGGTGGGGACGCTGGTCGGCGGGTCCGTGGGGTCGTCCGTCGGCAGGGTCGGCTCGCCGGTGGGCAGCGTCGGCGTGGCGCTGGGTTCGCCGGTCGGCGTGGACGACGACGTCGGGTCGTCGCCGCCGGTCGCCGGAACGTCGTCGCCGCACCCCGCCAGCAGCAGGATCGCCGTCAGCGCGGCGGCTGTCAGCACCCGGTTCTCCCTCACGATGATCAGACGTCCGGCGCTCGGCGGCGGTTCCGCGGTCCGCCGCGGCCGCCGCCCCAGGAGTGCCCTATGTCCTAGGGTGAAGGGCGTGATCTGGACCGTCTCCACCGACGCCGGACCCATCGTCGTCCGGGAGCAGATCGAGCCCGACGACGAGCCCGGGATCCTGGAGCTCTTCGCCGCCTGCGACGACTGGTTCGAAGCCGTCAACGGCACGCCGTCGGCCCCCGGCGACGTGCAGAGTCTGTTCTACGCGCTGCCCGAGGGAGCGTCGTTCGAGGACAAGCGGCTGTTCACGATCCGCGACGGCGACAAGATCGTCGGGCTGATCGACGCCGTGCTGGGGTTCCCGCACCGCGGCGCGGCCGCGGTCGGCCTGTTCCTGATCGCGCCGTCGCACCGCCGCCGCGGACTCGGCACCGCAGTCGCGAACGTCCTGCTCACCGAGGCCCGCGAGGGCGGCCTCGACACCGTCACGGCGTCGGCGCACGACACCTGGCCGACCGGGCAGGCATTCCTGCGCGCGCTGGGCTTCACCATCGGCCCGCCGGCCGAGCCGTCCGGAAACCGCGTCAGCGCCTCCGGCGAGGCGCCGGTTCGCCGCGCGAGCCTGTCGATCGGCGCCTGAGCCGCCCCGGGCGTTCGGCGGCGGACCGGTGTTCGTACCCTGGGCAGCCATGAACTGGTTGGCGCCTCGGCGGAGAAGGCTCATCGCTCAGCGGGAGCTCTCGTCGCTCGCTGCACTGGTCGGCATGGAGACCAGGTCGCAGTGGGCGCCGGGACTGCTCGCCGAGGTCGACCAGCACGCCGCCGCCGTCCGCGACATCCTGATCCTCGGCGACCACGGGCTGGGCCCGGTGGAACTGGCCGATTACGCACGCGGCGTCGAGGACGTCGCCCGCGACCGCGGGTGGCGGCCCGGTGGCCACGACTGGGTGACCCTGCGACTGGCCGGGGTGTGCCTGCTGGCCATGACCGACGGGGTCATGGCCAGCATCTCGGACGGCGACGCCGCGCTCTCCTGAGCAGCGCCGTCACCGGTCTTACGGGTAGTCGCGCGGCGGCGCGCCCGGGTACCGGCCGGTGTCCGGTTCCATGCCGGTGGGCCGGCCGGTGCCGGCCGGAGGCGCGCTCGTCGTCGACGGCGTCCCGCTGGGCGGCATCTCGGACGGCGGTACGCCGGCCGGCGTCTCGTGCGCACGCAGCGCGTCCTCACGGCCTCGCTGGTAGGCCTCACTGCGGGACCGCGCCTCGGGGATCTCCCGTTCCGCACGGCTGAGCCAGCGCTCCCAGCGCTGCTCCATCGGCCGCAGCATTCCGCCACCGACACCGACGATGATGACGCCGGCAACCGCGGCCAGCACGGCGATCAGCACCGGAGTGGTCACGGTCGTGGCGACTCCGACCTGGTTCAAGGCGGCGATCACACCGAGGGCGATGACGAAGACCTGCACGATCTTCGCGACCAGCCGGCCGTAGCTCAGCGAGCTCAGCGCGCTGCCGACGAGGTCGCCGAGGGCGCTGGCGACCGCCGTCGCCACCACGACGATCACGACCGCGACGACCGCCTGCGGCAGCCAGGCCACGATGTCGGACAGCAGGTCGCTCACCGGGTTGGGCCCGAAGACGCCGAAGGCCATCTGCAGCGCCAGCAGGAGCACCGCGTAGTAGACCAGCGTCGCGATCAGGCCGCTGGCGTCGTACTTCGACTGCGCCAGAGCCCTTCTGACACCGCCGCGCTCCACGGCGCGGTCGAAGCCCACCCGCTCGAGCACGACGTCGACCAGCTTGCGCAGCCCCTTCGCCACGAGCCAGCCGATGAGGAGGATCACCAGGAACGCGGCGAACCTCGGCAGGAACGTGATCACGGCGTCGAGCGCGTCGTTCCACGATTGCGTGATGTCCATCCGGCTCACATCCTTCCGGGCTCGGCCGGCCCGCCGCCCTTCGGCGGCCGGTCCCATGCCCTACCGGCACCCGGGGTGCTTACCCGCCGAGCGAGATCCCACGCGCCTCACATGCGTCGTGGTGAGCGAGCCGCCGAAGCCGTACCGCAACCAAGGGTTGCGCATCTCTTCCGACTTGGCCTACAGTCATACGCAACCAAGGGTTGCGAGAGAACGGGACAGCACGATGGAATACGGCAGCATCGAGCGGGAGATCCACATCGAGGCCACGCCCGAGATCGTCTACGAGGTCATCAGCACGCCCGAGCACCTGCGGGAGTGGTGGCCCGACGAGGCGAAGCTCGAGCCGGTGGCCGGCGCCACCGGGACGGTGACGTTCGGCGATCCGTCCGCTCCGGACGCCAAGGTCCAGCCGCTCACCGTCGTCGAGGCCGAACCGCCGCGGCGGTTCGCCTTCCGGTGGGCCTATGACGAGAACGTGGCCGCCGCGCCGGGCAACTCGCTCCTGGTGACGTTCGACCTGGTCCCGTCCGGCGCGGGCACGCTGCTGCGGTTCACCGAGTCGGGGTACCGCGAGCGCGGCTGGGAGGGTGCCGTGCTCGAGGAGAGGTACCGCGAGCACCTGACCGGCTGGGACTACTTCCTGCCCCGCCTCGTCGGCTACATCGACCGACTGGTGTCTGCGCCGTGACCGAGGCGATCGACGACGAGCTCTGGTCGGCGGTCGGCGACCCGACCCGGCGACGGATCCTCGACCTGCTGCTGGCCGGCGGCGGCGGCACGGCGACGACGCTGAGCGATCGGCTGCCGGTCACCCGGCAGGCGGTCGCCAAGCACCTCGGCGTCCTCGACCGGGTCGGCCTGGTGCATGGCACCCCGTCCGGCCGCGAGCGCCGCTACGACGTCGACGAGGCCCAACTGGCCCGCGCGGTCGCACAGCTGACGTCCGTCGGCGCCACCTGGGACGCCAGGCTCGATCGCATCAAGCGGATCTCCGAGGCGATCCAGCGCCGCCGTCAGGGCTGACCTCGACAGACCGACCACACGCCGTCACGACCGTGGCGGCGCCACCCAACCGCGCCCGAAACGCGGGCGCCCACGAAGGAAGAGGTATCGAGATGGTGGACATCCTGCACCGCGTCGGCGCGACGGCGTCGCCCGACGCCGTCTATACGGCCCTGACCACGATCGACGGGCTGGTCGGCTGGTGGACGGAGAAGACGAGCGACGCCAGCGACGACGTGATCCGGTTCCGGTTCGACTTGCCGCAGGGTGAGGACGGCTTCGACATGAAGGTCCTCGAGACCGTGCCCGGGAAGCTCGTGCACTGGGAGGTCGTCGCCGGCCCCGAGGAGTGGATCGGGACACACGTCCGGTTCGACCTCAAGCAGGAGGACGACTACACGATCGTGCTGTTCCGGCACGAGGGCTGGAAGGAGCCGGTCGAGTTCATGTACCACTGCAGCACGAAGTGGGCCACGTTCCTGATGAGCCTCAAGGAGCTGGTCGAGACCGGCACCGGCAAGCCGGCGCCGGCCGACGTCCAGATCAGCAACTGGCACTAGAGCTGCAGCGCTCGGGGCGGCGACGCCAGGAGCTCCGCGTCCTCCCAGTCCATGCCCGGCACGTCGACGTACAGCTCGATCTCATTGCCGTCCGGGTCGGCGATGTAGAGGCTGTGCGTGACGACGTGGTCGGTCGCGCCGAGCACCGTCGTGCCGGCCTCCTGCAGCGTCCGCAGCGCTTCTCGCAGCTCGTCGTCGGACGTGCCGATCTTCAGCCCGAAGTGGTACAGCCCGACCCGGCGCCCGACCGGCAGCGCCGCCGCGGCCGGACCCACCTCGATGAGCAACAGCTCGTGGTGGGTACGGCCGGACGGCGCGTTGAACATGGCGAACGGCATCGGCAGCGGGCCGGCGCCGTCACCGCCGGGCTTCGGGAGCACCTGCCGCCAGCCGAGCACGTCGCGGTAGAACGCGACCGAGCGCTGGATGTCCCGCACGTACAGCACGATGTGCCCGAGCTCCCTGACCTCCACGGTCTCTCCTCCTCGCCGGCCGCCCGTCCGGGCGGAAAGTTGAACGCTCAACCATCATCGTATGCTGTGCGTCGTGAAGTCGACGCGGTGGCTGAGTGACGACGAACAGAAGGTGTGGCGGACCTACCTGCTGGCCAACCAGCTGCTGTGGGCGGCCCTGGACCGGCAGTTGCAGCGCGACGCCGGCATGCCGCACGCCTATTACATGATCCTGGCCATGCTCTCCGAGGCGCCGAACCGCGAGCTGACGATGTCGCAGCTGGCCCGCATGGTCGGCTCGTCGCCGAGCCGCCTGTCGCACGCCGTGTCACGGCTGGAGCAGACCGGCTGGGTGCGCCGCCGCAAGCACGACACCGACGGCCGCACCACGGTCGCCTCGCTCACCGATGACGGCTTCGCCGTCCTGGCAGCGGCCGCGCCCGGCCACGTCGACGAGGTCCGCAGCATCCTGTTCGACCCGCTCACCCCGGAGCAGGTCGAGCAGCTCGGTGAGATCGTCGCGGCGATCGTCGCTCCGCACAACGGCCGGGTCCCGCACGTGTGAGATGCTCACGACGGCGGCAGCCACAGCCGGCCGACGACGCCCCCGAACCACGCCGACTCGACGCGAGAGAGGGCACCGACCATGCGAGACATCGCCGTGTTCAGTGGCAGCGCCCACCCGGAACTCGCCACCGAGATCTGCGCCCAGCTCGGCGCCGCCCTCAACCCGGTCCGCATCCAGCGCTTCGCCAACGACTGCCTCGAGGTGCAGTTGCAGGCGAACTGCCGCGAGCACGACGTGTTCCTGATCCAGCCGATCGTCCCGCCTGTGCAGGAGCACCTGGTCGAACTGTTGCTCATGCTCGACGCCGCCCGGGGCGCCTCGGCCGCGCGGATCACCGTCGTCATGCCGCACTATGCCTACGCGCGGTCGGACAAGAAGGACGCTCCGCGCATCTCCATCGGCGGCCGGCTGATGGCGGACCTGCTGGTCACGGCCGGCGCGAACCGCGTGCTGGCGATGACGCTGCACTCGCCGCAGGTGCACGGGTTCTTCAGCGTGCCGGTCGACCAGCTGCACGCGCTGCGCGAGCTGGCCGCCCACTTCCATGGGCGCGACCTCTCCAACACCGTCGTCGTCTCGCCCGACCTCGGCAACGCCAAGCCGGCGTCGGCGTTCGCCCGCATGCTCGGCGTCCCCGTCGCGGCCGGCGCCAAGCAGCGCTTCGCCGACGACAAGGTGACGATCACCGCGATCATCGGCGAGGTCGAGGGCCGCGACATCATCGTGCTCGACGACGAGATCGCGAAGGGCAGCACGCTGATCGAGCTGATGGACCGGCTGCGCGAACGCGACGCCCGCTCCATCCGCATCGCCTGCACGCACGGCCTGTTCGCCGGCGACGCTCTGCGGCGGCTCGGCGACCAGCCCGACGTCGAGGAGATCGTCTGCACCAACACCGTTCCACTCGCCGACGGCACCGGCCACCCGAAGCTGACGGTGCTGTCGGTGGCCCCGCTGCTGGCCGAGGCGATCCGCCGGATCCACAACGGCGAGTCGGTCAGCGCGCTGTTCCACGACACGTGAGAGGCAGCTCACCCCCAGCACCGGTACCAATCCGGGCATTTCCCAGACGGCGGCCGAACCCGCCCTCCATACTCAGTGCTCATGACGAGGAGTCAGTTCGAGACCATGGCGGGCTTCGCCGACCCGCTCACCGCTGTCACCCGCCGGGGCAAGCTCGTGCTCGCCCAGCGCGAGGGGTTCCTCGAGCTCGACGCCGCCGGTGAGCGGTTCGAGCTGCTCGGCCCGTTCGACAGCGCCGCCGAGCTGGGCGACGACGTCGAGATCACCGGCGTCGTGGCCCCGCAGGGTCGAGGGGCCCGCGAGACCCCGGCGATGCTGGTGCGGCACGTCCGCCGGCTCTGACCGTCCCTGAGAGAGCGGGCGGCCAACCGGCCGCCCGTTGCTGTGACGTCTCTCGTCTATTCCGGCAGGCCGGTCTCGACCGGGTGGCCGGCGCGGATCCACGCGTTCGTTCCGCCGGCGACGTTACGAACGTCGTAACCCTGCGCGTCGAGGTAGTCGGCCACCTGCGCGCTGCGCCCGCCGACCGCGCACACGATGTACACGGTGCGGTCGCGCGGGATGTCTCCGATCTGCTCGATGACCGAGCCCATCGGGATCAGCTGGACGCCGGGGATGTGCGCCTCGACGTACTCGCCCGGCTCACGGACGTCGACGATCGTGGCGCCGCCGTCCTTCCACTGCGCCGCCAGTTCGTCGACGGAGACCTCGGCTGCGCTCACGGGACGCTCACGAAGATGTGCGAGGCGTCGGCGGCGGACAGCTCGACGGTCTCGGTGCTGCGCACCTGCACGCCGTTGTCGGTGGTGGTGGCCCGCACTGTGCGGCCGGGGACGATCTCGGCCTCACGCAGGCTGGCCAGCAGCTTCTCGTCGACCTGCAGCGGCTCGCCGATGTGCCGGACGGTGACCTCGGCGCCGTTGACGGTGCCGGCCTGGCGCAGCTGCCGGACGCCGGCGCGGAAGTCCTCGACGACGATGGCGCTGCCCAGCTCGGCCAGGCCGGGGATCGGGTTGCCGTAGGGGTCGGCGGCCGGCTCGTGCAGGAGGTCGACCAGGCGGCGCTCGACCGCCTCCGAGACGACGTGCTCCCAGCGGCAGGCCTCGTTGTGCACCAGCTCCCAGTCGAGCCCGATGACGTCGACCAGCAGCCGCTCGACCAGGCGGTGCTTGCGCATGACCCGCATGGCCAGCAGCCGGCCCTTCTCGGACAGCTCCAGGTGACGATCCTCGTCGACGTGCAGCAGGCCGTCGCGCTCCATGCGGGCGACGGTCTGGCTGACGGTGGGACCGGACTGGTGCAGACGCTCGGCGATGCGCGCGCGAAGCGGGACGATGCCTTCCTCTTCGAGCTCGAAGATCGTCTTGAGGTACATCTCTGTCGTATCGATGAGGTCGCTCACCCGACGGCTCTCCTCGCATGACTCATGAAATTCGGCTGGCCCTCCGGCCCGTGGTGCCGTCGGTTGCCCACAACCCGCCGGGGTCGGGTTGATACGTCGAGCTTATCGCGACCGCGTCTCGTTTCCGGTTTCGATGGGCTCGGCGCTCCGGACCGAGACGCCGGGCGTCAGCTCGTGGGAGACTCACCGGGTGCCGGTGGTGAGCGTTCTGAGCCTCAAGGGCGGCGTCGGGAAGACGACCGTCACGCTCGGGCTGGCAGGCGCGGCCGCCGCACAGAAGCTGCGCTGCGTCGTCGTCGACCTCGACCCGCAGGCCAACGCCACGACGGTTCTCGCGCCCGACGGCGTGCAGTTCACCGCCAACGACATCCTCACCGGCGACCGGCCGGTGGCCATCGGCGACGCCCTCGCGGTCAGCGGCTGGGGCGAGCCGGTCCGCGTTCTGGCCGGCGAGCCCGCGCTCGAGCGGCGCAACCATCCGCCCGACGGCCACCCCGGCCGGCACCACGTGCGCGCCGCGCTCGCCGGCCTCCGCGACGCCGACCTCGTCCTCATCGACTGCCCACCCAGCCTCGCCGAGCTCACCCGCAACGCGCTGGCGGCCAGCGACACCGCGCTCATCGTCACCGAGGCGACGGCCTTCGCGCTGGCCGGCGCCCAGCAGGCGCTCGACGCCGTCGACGCTGTCCGCAGCGCGCACAACCTGCGGCTGCGGCCGGCCGGCATCGTCGTCAACCGGTTCCGCGTCGGCGCCGCCGAGCACCGGTTCCGGCTCGACGAGCTGATCGCCGCCTACCGCGACCTCGTCATCGACCCCGTGCTGCCGGAGCGCTCGGCCGTCACCCGGGCCCAGGGCGCCGGGGTGCCGATCCAGCGCTGGCCGTCCCCGGGTGCGCGCGAGGTCAGCCGCGTCTTCGCCGGCTACCTCACGCTGCTGACCACGGCCAGGACCGGAGCCGGCCCGTTCTCGAAGGGGGCCTCCCGATGAGCTCGTCGCTGCCCCCGCCGCGGCCCGCCCTGGTCCGCGGCCGCGACGGCACCGTCCGCCCGGCCGCGCCGCACCTCTCCTCGCTGGCCGTCGACGAAGCCGCCCTCGCCAAGGCGGTCAAGAAGCACAAGAAGAAGGCGCACACCGGCGACGACGCAGACCTGGTGGTGACGCTGTCCAAGCGCGACCGCAAGCGGCTGCGGCGCAAGGCCGAGTCCTACGGCTGGACGGCCGAGGAGGCCGCGGCACACGTGCTGCGCGCCTGGGCCGACGGATAGCCCCAAAGCCGACCGCGAGGTTCCAAGCGGCGGCGAGTCCCACGAGGAAGAGAGAACCAGGCCGGGATTCACGGTCCTGCAGATCCCCGTGCCGGCCGTGGAGTCGTTCGTCCGGGGCCGGTTCGAGCACTACGACCGCGCGTATCTCTCGGCCGATCCCGCCTTCACGCACGCGCACATCACCGTGCTGGCGCCGTTCCTGCCCACGCCGGACGCCGCGTCGCTGGAGGCGGTGGCGGCCATCCTGGCGGCGACGGCGCCGGTCGCGTTCACGCTGCGCCGGCTGGAGACGTTCCCGAACGGCGTCATCTACCTCCCGCCGGAGCCGGCCGAGCCGTTCCGGGCGCTCACCGAGCGGTTCGTCGCGGCGTTCCCGCAGTGTCCGCCGTACGGCGGCCAGTTCCCCGACATCGTCCCGCACCTCACCCTCGACTGGCGCTCGGCCGAGGTCTCGGTGGAGTCGACCCGGGACCGGCTGGGCGACACCGTCCCGGTGAGCTGCGTGGCTGACCGCGTCGACCTCGCGTGGTACGAGCCGCACCGATCTCGGGTGCTGACCAGCTGGCGGCTGGGCGATTCTCCCTTTCCCGTGTAGGACTCGCCGCCGTCTGAGACCTCGCGGCCGGCCTCGAGGCTAGCCCTCAGAGCTGGATGGCCTTGAGCTCGGTGAACTCCTCGACACCCGCCCGGCCCATCTCGCGGCCCGTGCCGGACTGCTTGTAGCCGCCGAACGGCGCGAGTGGGTTGAACGGCGCGCCGTTGACGTAGACCTGCCCGGCCGCGAGCCGCCGGGCGACATCGAGGGCGTGGTCGCGGTCGCCGAAGACGGCGGCGCCGAGGCCGTAGATCGTCCCGTCGGCGATCTCCACGGCCTCGTCCTCCGAGCGGTACGGAATCACGCTGAGCACCGGCCCGAAGATCTCCTCCTGAGCGACGACCGACAGCGGGTCGACCCCCGCGAAGATCGTCGGCCGGACGAACGCGCCCCGCTCGAAGCCGGTGACCCGGCCCGGTCCGCCGTAGACGAGGTCCAGGCCGTCGGCGACGCCCCGCTCGATGTAGGCGTTGACCCGCTCCCACTGGGCCTGCGACGCCAGGGGCCCGATGCGGGTGTTCTCGTCCCACGGGTCCCCGACCGTGTAGGCGGCCGCCTCGGCGACCAGTTCGGCGACGACCTCGTGGTGCCGGTCGGCCGGCACCAGCAGGCGCGTCCACGCCCCGCAGGCCTGGCCGCTGTTCGTCCAGGCGTACCGGAGCGTCTCGGCGACGGCGTGGTCGATATCGGCCTCGGGCAGGACGATGTTCGCGGTCTTGCCGCCCAGCTCCAGGGCGACCCGCTTGAGGGCGCCGCCGATCCAGTGCCCGTCGATGTCGAGTTCGTGCGGTGCGGGGATGAGGTCATGCGTGACGGTCATGCTTCCACCCTGCGGCGGGTCCGCCGGGCGAACCATGCTCTGTCTGTCCCCCTCAGACGGTGAGCAGCCGGACCTTCTCCTCGCTGTTCGAGCGGGGCTCGACAGTGAAGATCGTCAGGACCTGCGAACGGTCCGGATCGAAGAGGTTGTCGCCGCGGACGTCGACGACGCCCAGCTCTGGATGGAGGATTCGCATCGGCGGGCACACGGCGTCGGCGACCGGGTGGGTCGCCCAGATTGCGGCGAACTCGGCGCTGCGGCGGCGCAGCTCGCTCACCAAGGCTGCCGCCGTCGACCGGGGCCCGGCCGCCGCGGTGGCGGCCGCCAGGCCCGTGACCAGGTTCCGGGAGTGCCGGTCGTGGTCCGCGGCCGGCGTGCGTAGCCGCGCGTCCGGGTCGGTGAACCACCGGTAGGCACGGCTGCGCGCGGCGCCGGTGTACCGCGACTCGCCGCCCAGCAGGGCCCGGGCCGCGGGCGTCTGCAGCAGCGTCCGGCCCACCGGGTCCGACACCATCGCCGGCACGTCGCCGAGCCGATCGAGGACCCGGCGCATGCCGGGCGCCACCTCGTCCGGGCTCTCGGTCCGCGGCGGGGCGGCCCGCCCGGCCAGCTCGAACAGGTACTCGCGCTCGCCGTCGGACAGCCTCAGGGCGCGCGCCATCGAAGCCAGCACCTGGCCAGACGGTACCGGTCCCCGGCGCTGCTCCAGCCGCGTGTAGTAGTCCGTCGAGATGCCGCTGAGCAGTGCGACCTCGTCACGCCGCAGGCCCGGGGTGCGCCGCTGCCCCACGCCCGGGCGCAGCCCCACGTCGTCGGGCCGGAGCGCCGCCCGGCGCGAGCGGAGGAAGTCGGCGAGCTGTGCGCGTTGCATCGCTGTCCTCAACGGCGCTGTGCCCGGCCCGGATTCCTGCGGTCAGACCCACTCGCCGCGCGCCATGACGGCGTCCACCGTCAGGTCCGCGTCGAGCACGACGAGGTCGGCATCGAGGCCCGGGGCGAGCGCGCCGGTGCGGCCGTCGATGCCCAGCAGCCGGGCCGGCGTCGCCGACGTCGCGCGCACAGCCTCCGGCACGGTGAACCCGGCCTGCTCGACGGCGAACCGGAACGCGTGGTCCATGGTCAGGGTGCTGCCGGCGATCGAGCCGCCGTCGACCAGCCGGGCGACCCCGTTCTCGACCCGCACGGCGAGCTCGCCGAGCAGGTACTCGCCGTCGCCGATGTCCGTCGCGTCCATGGCGTCGGTGACCAGGGCCACGCGTTCTGGACCGGCCGCGTTGCGGACCAGGCGAGCGACCGCGGCGTGCAGGTGGACGCCGTCGAGGATCAGCTCGACGGTGATCCGGTCGTCCTCCAGGAGCGCGACGATCGGGCCCGGGTCGCGGTGGTGGACCGGCGCCATAGCGTTGAACAGGTGCGTCGCGACCGTCGCCCCGGCGTCGATGGCGCGTTTCGTGATGTCGTAGCCGGCGTCGGTGTGCCCGACGGCGGCGACGGCCCCCGCGGCGACGACCGCACGGACGGCGTCCAGGCCGTGCTCCAGTTCGGGGGCTAGCGTGACCATGCGGACGGTTCCTCGGCCGGCGGTCAGCAGGCGCTCGACGGCGGCCGGCTCCGGGGTGCGCAGGGCGCGCTCGTCGTGGGCGCCCTTGCGGGCCGGGGAGATCCACGGTCCCTCCAGGTGGACGCCCGCGATCAGCCCGTCGTCGGTCAGCTCGGCCAGCGCCCGCACATCGTGCTCCAGCGCGGCGTATTCGCCGGTGACCAGGCTCGCGACGACGGACGTGGTGCCGTGGCGGCGGTGCGTGGCGACGAAGGTGCTGATGGCCTGCGGGTCGGCGCCGACGACGGTGCCACCGCCGCCGCCGTGCGTGTGCATGTCGACGAAGCCGGGGACCAGCCAGCGTCCCACGAGGTCGCGGTCCGCGGGGCGTGGCGGCGTGCCCAGGCCCAGCGCGGCGATGCGGGCGCCGTCGACCTCCAGCCAGCCGTCCTCCACTACGCCGTCCGGCGCGACCATCACCGCACCGGCGATCACCGTCATGCGCGTTCCTCCCGGCTTCGTTCCGTGTCGGTCCGCACCGTATCGCGTGGGCCTCCGGCCCCTCTCGTCGCCGGTATGCCCGGCCCTCCTAAGCTCGGTCGGCATGACGGTGACGGTGCAGTCGCGGTTCCGCGGTCCCACCACGTCGGGCAACGGCGGTTACGTGGCGGGCGTGCTGGCCGCGCGGCTCGGCGCCGGGCCGGTCACCGTCACGCTGCGCACGCCGCCACCACTGGAGACGCCGCTGTCGGTGCGTTCCTCTCTCGACGGCGGTCTGGAGCTCGCGGACGGCGACATGCTGGTCGCCGTGGCCGGCGCCTCCGGCTCTGAGGGTGACCTGGTCGCCGTCCCGCCCGTCCCCGTCGCCGAAGTCGCGGAGATTTCCGCGCGCTACCCCGGGTTCTCGGCCCACCCGTTCCCCGAGTGCTTCGTCTGCGGCCCGGCCCGCTCCCCCGGCGACGGCCTGCGGCTCTTCCCCGGCCGCGTCGGCGACGGCCGGACCGCCTGCCTGTGGTCGGTCGGCGACGACGTCGCGGGCGCGCCGGAGTTCGTCTGGGCGGCGCTGGACTGCCCCGGCGGCTGGTCGGCGCCGATCGAGGGCCGCCCCATGGTGCTCGGCCGCATCACCGCCCACGTGTCTGATGTACCGGCGGCTGGCGAGTCGTGCCTGGTCATGGGCGGCTTCGTCGGCACCGAGGGGCGCAAGACCTGGACGGACTCCACCCTCTACGGCGCTGACGGCCGCGTGCTCGGCCGCGCTCGGTCGACGTGGATCGCGATCCCCTGAATCTCTCCGTTTTGTTCCCTGGTTCACGTCGCGGAAAAGGCGTTGCCGCGGGGGCGTTGGCGGCATAACGTGGTGGGCACACGGAGAGGAGGTGGTCCAGTAGATGAATAGCTATCGGACTCGTGAGGTGGCTGCTCGCTAGCAGCCCTGCTCGTCGCAGGACTTGGGGGTGACCCCCGCGTTCGCCGGCTTGGTTGCTGGCAACTACCGAGCAGTCACCCGACCCGTGGGCTCCCGGCGCTGGTCCGTCCGGGCCACGTTTCGCGACCGTGTGTCGCGGAGGCGTGGAAGTAGCCCACGGGTCGTTCCATTTCTGGGCCTTTTCGTACGCCACATTTGCCGGCCGTCCCCCGGCCACACCTTCCGCGCGTCACCACGTTTTCTGGAGCATCACCACGATTGCAATCGTGGTGATGGTGCAGGAATCCTGGTGATGTAGGCGATCCTTGATGATCATGGCTGTCCACAGACCGGGGCCAGAGGAGGCCAGCCCACCCGTCACCACAGCGACGGCAGGCCCGACGAACGTCAGGGAGCCAGCCGTTCCACCACCCACTTCTCGCCGTCCCGGCGATACCGCAACCGATCGTGCAATCGAGCGATCCCGCCCTGCCAGAACTCCACCGTCTCGGGCACCACGCGGTACCCGCTCCAGAAGTCCGGCAGCGGCACCTCGTCGGGATACCGCTCGGCGATCTCGGCGGCCGCCGCCTCCAGCTCCTCCCGGGTCGCGATGACCGACGACTGCCGGCTGGCCCAGGCACCGATCTGCGACTCCCGCGGCCGGCTCCGCCAGTACGCCAGCGTGGCCGCCCGGGACACCGTCGACGCCGAGCCGCAGACGAGGACCTGCCGCTCCATGGCGATCCACGGGAAGCACAGCGACACCCGCGGGTTGCCGGCGATCTCCTTCGCCTTGCGGGAGCCGGTGTTGGTGAAGAACACGAAGGCGCCGTCGTCGATGCCCTTGAGCAGCACGGATCGGCTGCTGGGCTGGCCGTCTGGGCCGGTGGTGCCGAGGACCATGGCGTTCGGCTCGGTGATGCCCATGGTGACGGCGTCGTGCAGCCAGGCGCGGAACTCGTCGAACGGGTCGGGCGCGAGGTCGCGCTCGAGCAGCCGCCCCGCGGTGTAGCGCCGGCGCATCCGCGGCAGTCCTTCCTCCACGCCCTCCACTCTGTCACCACCTCCAGACAGAACGCGCGTCCCGCGTCGCCCACCACAGGGACGTGGCCAAGGCCACTGTGGGAAACCGCACATTCACATTGTCGCAACTTGTGGAGAGCCACCAGTTGCGGGGCATGATGGACGTGGGGGCCCGCGAGCGCACCACGAATGGAGATGTCAATGACCGAGGTCAAGCATGGCCTTGAGGGTGTCGTAGCGTTCGAGACCCAGATCGCCGAGCCCGACAAGGAAGGCGGTGCGCTGCGCTACCGCGGGGTCGACATCGACGACCTCGTCGGCCGGGTGCCGTTCGGCAACGTGTGGGGTCTGCTGGTCGACGGCGCGTTCGATCCCGGCCTGCCGCCGGCCGAGCCGCTGGAGCTGCCGGTCCGCACCGGCGACGTCCGGGTCGACGTCCAGAGCGCGGTCGCCACGCTGGCCCCGTTGTGGGGCTTCAAGCCGCTGCTCGACACCAGCGACGAGGACGCCCGCGACCAGCTGGCGCGCAGCGCGTCCACCGCGCTCTCGTTCGTCGCCCAGTCGGCGCGGCACGCGGCCGGGCAGGCGCCCGTGCCGGACGACGTCGTGGCGCAGGCCGGCAGCATCGTCGAGCAGTTCATGGTGCGCTGGCGCGGCGAGCCCGACCCGCGGCACAGCGCCGCCGTCGACGCGTACCTGACGTCGGCCGCCGAGCACGGCATGAACGCGTCGACGTTCACCGCCCGGGTGGTCGCGTCCACCGGCGCCGACGTCGCCGCGTCGCTGTCCGCCGCCGTCGGCGCGATGAGCGGCCCGCTGCACGGCGGCGCTCCGTCGCGAGTGCTGGCCATGATCGACGAGATCGAGCGCACCGGCGACCCTGTCAGCTACGTCAAGGGCATCCTCGACCGCGGCGAGCGGCTCATGGGCTTCGGCCACCGTGTCTACCGCGCCGAGGACCCGCGGGCCCGCACGCTGCGCCGCGTCGCCCGCGAGCTGGGCGCACCGCGCTACGAGGTCGCCGAGGCGTTCGAGAAGGCCGCGCTCTCGGAGCTGCACGAGCGCAAGCCCGACCGCGTCCTCGCCACCAACGTCGAGTTCTGGGCCGCCATCGTGCTCGACTTCGCCGAGGTCCCGGCGAGCATGTTCACGTCGATGTTCACGTGTGCCCGCACGGCCGGCTGGTGCGCGCACATCCTCGAGCAGAGGAAGACCGGCCGGCTGGTCCGCCCGTCGGCCATGTACGCGGGCCCGGGCGCCCGCACCCCCGACACGGTGCCCGGCTGGGACCCCGCCTGGGCCGCCTGACCAGCACCAACGTACGCCGCAACGCGCCGGTCCGTGTCAGCTGACGGACCGGCGCTCGCATGTCCGCGTTCATGCGGCACAATGGCCTATCTGACAGTGTCGTCACACTTCCGTAACCCACCGGACACCCGACACGGAGCGCAGCCATGACCGACACTGTGCAGATCCCCGACGACCTCAAGCCCGCCGACGGCCGGTTCGGCTCGGGCCCGAGCAAGGTCCGTCCCGAGGCGCTGGCCGCCCTCGCCGCCCAGGGTGGGGCCGTCCTCGGCACGTCGCACCGGCAGGCGCCGGTGAAGAACCTGGTCCGCCGGGTCCGCGAGGGCGTCGCGGCGCTGCTGAACCTGCCCGATGGCTACCAGGTCGTGCTGGGCAACGGCGGCACGACGGCGTTCTGGGACGCCGCCGCGTTCGGCCTGGTCCGCCAGAAGGCGCAGCACCTGTCCTTCGGCGAGTTCTCGTCGAAGTTCGGCACCGTCACCAAGACCGCGCCGTGGCTCGACGAGCCCAGCATCGTCAAGGCCGATCCGGGCTCGCTGCCGGCGCCGGTCGCCGAGGACGGCGTCGACGTCTACGCGTGGCCGCACAACGAGACCTCGACCGGCGTCATGGCGCCGGTCCGCCGGGTCGACGGCGCCGCCGAGGACGCGCTCCTGCTCATCGACGCCACCAGCGGCGCGGGCGGCCTGCCGGTCGACCTCACGCAGGCCGACGTCTACTACTTCGCGCCGCAGAAGAACTTCGGCTCCGACGGCGGGCTGTGGATCGCCGCGTTCTCGCCGGCCGCGCTGGCCCGGGTCGAGGAGATCGCGGCCACTGGCCGGTACGTCCCCGCCTTCCTCGATCTGCCGACCGCCATCGACAACTCCGCCAAGGACCAGACGTACAACACGCCGGCCGTCGCGACGCTGTTCCTACTGGCCGACCAGCTCGACTGGCTCAACGACAACGGCGGCCTCGAGTTCGCCGTCGGCCGCACCACGGCGTCGTCGAGCCACCTGTACAGCTGGGCCGACAAGACGCCGTACACCACTCCGTACGTCAGCGACCCCGAGGCCCGCTCGCTGGTCGTCGGCACCATCGACTTCGACGACAGCGTCGACGCCGCCGCGGTGGCGAAGGTGCTGCGGGCCAACGGCATCGTCGACGTGGAGCCGTACCGCAAGCTGGGGCGCAACCAGCTGCGCGTGGCGATGTTCCCGGCGGTCGATCCGGCCGACGTCGAGGCGCTGACGGCGTGCATCGACTTCGTCGTCGAGAAGCTCGGCGCCCAGGAGGGCCGGGCAGACCGGCGATAAGAGGGGGCCGAAGGCCTCCTCGACATCGTCGGTGCAAGGCGCCGAGCCAGAGTGACCGTACCTGGGCCATGCCCGGCCCGACGACATCCGAGAGATCAGGTCACCAGGACGGTCGCAAAACAACGCCCGGCCGCGGTTGGTGTCAGCGGCCGGGCGCGTCGTTGGTTCCGTTCACTTCCGGAACCTCATTCCCCCGTCGTGTTCCTAATCAACCATAGATCTCCGCGATCATCCTGGGGATCATCCGTTCGGTCCTCTGACGGTCATCCGCGCGGTCAGCATTTCACGGTAGTAGTCAGCCGATTTGCGCTGGCTAGCGGGCCTGCCGGCACCGTTTCCGCGCAGGTTGATCATCTAGTCACGCCGTTGGTCACTATCAGGTGAATTCGCGGCGCCGACCAGCGCGGCGGCCGCTGCAGGGCGGCGCGTAGTCTGAGCCGGACGACCCGCGAAGGAGGCGACCACGGTGCGGCCGAAGACCACCCGGCAACTGGTGACCGCCGCACTGGTCCTCATGGTCCTCATGGTGGCGGTGGCGGCCCTGCTCTGACGGCGTCAGCGGCGGCCGGTCAGCGGGAAGCGGGCCAGCGCCTCGTACCGCGGGCCGTGGCCGGGACCACCGGGCCGCGACCGGAACAGCGTCACGGTGTCGGCGGTCCACTCCGGCCCCGCGTACGGCGCGAGCCGCTCGACGTACGGCCGCAGGTCGGCGGCGCCGCGGGCCCGGGCCAGCGTGACATGCGGCCGGAACCGCTGCCGCTCCTCGGACCCGACGCCGATCCGCCGGCCGGCGGCGCGTGCCGATCCCGCCAGCGCGCGCAGGGCGACGCCGTCGCCGTCGACCCCGGCCCAGAGCACCGCCCGGCCGAACCGCCCGGCGCCCGCGATGCGCGCCTGGGTGGCCGGGTGCCGGCGGGCCGCCCGCGCCAGCCGCTCGGTCAGCTCGGTCAGCCGGTCCTCGCCGACCTCGCCGTAGAACGCCAGCGTGAGGTGCCAGCCGGCCCGGTCGGACCAGCGCAGCACGTCGTCGCGCACCCCGTCGACGACGGCGGCCAGGTGCGCCAGCGCGTCACGGGGCGGCTCGACCGCGGCGAACAGGCGCATGCCACAACAATTCCATGGCACCAGCGGCATGGGCACTGCGACCATGACGCACCATGACGCGCTCGTTGCTGATGGAGGTCTCCAGGGCCGTGGCGGACGGCATCGCCGCCGCCGACCCCGCGCTGACCGGCGCCGACCCGCTGGTCCGGCCGAGCGACCGTGCGGACTTCCAGTCCGGCGCGGCGCTCGCGCTGGCCCGACGAGCCGGCCTGCCGCCGGGCGAGCTCGCGGCCCGAGTGGCGGCCGAGGTGAGCACGAGCACGCTGGCGGACGTGCGAGTGTCCGGCCCGGGGTTCCTCGAGCTCACCGTCGCACCGGACGCCGTGTGGCGGCGGGTCGCCGGCCGGGCGTCGCGGGCCGACCTCGGGGTGTCGCCGAGCGAGGCGGGACGCCGGACGGTTATCGACTACTCGGCGCCCAACATCGCGAAGGAGATGCACGTCGGCCACCTGCGCTCGACGATCATCGGCGACTGCCTCGCCCGGGTGCTCGGCCGGCTCGGCGCCGAGGTCGTCCGGCAGAACCACCTGGGCGACTGGGGCACGCAGTTCGGCATGCTCATCCAGTACCTCGACGAGCATCCCGAGGCGGCTTGGCGCCACGGTGAGCTCGCCGGCGACGTCTCGTCGGTCTCCGCGCTGAACGGTCTCTACCGGGCGGCACGGGCGCGGTTCGACGCCGACTCCGCGTTCGCCGACCGGTCCCGGGCTCGGGTGGTCGCGCTGCAGTCCGGCGACCCCGCGACCGTCGCCGTCTGGCAGGAGATCGTGGCGGAGTCCGAGGCCTCGTTCCGGCAGCTCTACGACCGGCTCGACGTGCTGCTGACCCCGTCCGACTCCGCCGGCGAGTCGTTCTACAACGACCGGCTGGGCGAGGTCGTCGACGAGCTGACGAAGGCCGGCGTCGCGGTGGTGAGCGACGGCGCGGTGGTGGTGTTCTCGGCGGACGAGCAGCGCCCGGACGGCGCACCGGTGCCGCTGATCCTGCGCAAGCGCGACGGCGGCTACGGGTACGACACCACCGACCTGGCGACGCTGCGGCATCGCGTGTCCGAGCTGCACGCCGACCGGATCCTCTACGTCGTCGACGCGCGGCAGGCGCTGCACTTCCGGCTGGTCGCCGAGACGGCGCGGCGGGCCGGCTGGCTACCGGACGGCGTCGAGGTGGCGCACGTTTCGTTCGGCACCGTGCTCGGCCCGGACGGGCGGCCGTTCCGGACCCGCGCCGGCGACACCGTCACGCTCGGCAGCCTGCTGGACGCCGCCGTCGGCCGCGCCCGGGCCGTGCTCACCGAGAAGAACCCGTCGCTCGACCTGGCCGAGGCGAGCCGGATCGCCGAGCTGACCGGAATCGGCGCGGTGAAGTACGCCGAGCTGTCGACGTCGCGGACCAAGGACTACACCTTCGACATCGACCGCATGGTGTCGTTCGCCGGCAACACCGGCGGCTACCTGCAGTACGCGCACGCCCGGATCGCCGCGATCCTGCGCCGCGCCGAGGGCGAGCCGGACGCCGTCGTCGACGTGACGGCGGGCCTGCACCCGGCCGAGCGGGCGCTGGGCCTGGCGCTGGACGGGTTCGGCGACACGCTGGCCGACGTGGCCGCGACGCTGGAACCGCACCGGCTGTGCACGTACCTCTACGACACCGCGCGGGCGTTCACGGACTTCTACGAGGCGTGCCCGGTGCTGACGGCGGCGGAGCCCGAGCGCGGCAACCGGCTCACACTGTGCCGGCTGACGGCGGCGACGCTGCGGGAGGGCCTGGGGCTGCTGGGCATCGCGGCGCCGGAGCGGATGTGACCGTCAGGCCACCCGGACCTGGGCCGGCTCGTCCGCAGGCATGGGCGCCGGCGCGGTGGTCACGACGACCAGTCCGGGCCGCGGCCGCAGGCGCGTCCGCACCACGACGCCGCTTCTCGGGGCCAGGATCAGCAGCGCGCCGATGGCGAACACTGCCGTCAGGATGCCGCCGCCGAGCAGCGACCAGCGCGCGCCGAACGCGTCGGCGACGAAGCCGATGACCGGCGCGCCGAACGGCGTGCCGCCCATGAAGATCATCATGTAGAGCGACATGACCCGGCCGCGGACGTACTGCGGCACCGTCGTCTGCACGTACGCGTTGGCCGCCGTCATCACCGTCATGGCGAGGATGCCGACCGGTATCAGCGAGATCGCGAACAGCAGGTACGTCGGCATCAGCCCAGTCGCGACTTCGAGCAGGCCGAACACCACCGCGCCGCCGACGATCAGCCGCCGTCGCGGCACCCGCCGCCGGGCCGCGACCAGCGCGCCGGACAGCGTCCCGATGGCCATGATCGAGCCGAGCAGGCCGTACTCGCCCGGGCCCTTGTCGTAGACGTCGGTGGCCATCAGCGCCATGGTCATCTGGAAGTTCATGCCGAACGTGCCGAGCCCGAACATGATCGTGACGACCATCAGCAGGTCCGGCCGCGACCACAGATACGACACACCCTCGCGCAGCTGCGAGAACGTGCCCGCGCGCTCGGCGTCGCGCTTCGGCCGGCCGCCGACGCCGCGGAGCAGCAGCAACGCGAGGATCGGCGAGACGAACGACGCGCCGTTGAGGATGAACACCCAGCCGGTGCCGATGAGCCCGATGAGGATGCCGGCGAGGCCCGGCCCGATCAGCCGCGCCGCGTTGAACGACGCGCTGTTGAGTGCGACCGCGTTGGTGAGGTCGTCCTTGCCCACCAGCTCGGAGACGAAGGCCTGGCGGGCCGGGTTGTCCAGCGCGCTGCCGACGCCGAGCAGGAACGCGAGCACGTAGACGTGCCAGATCTCCGCCAGCCCGGTGAGCGTCAGCACGCCGAGCGTCAGCCCGACCAGGCCCAGGAACGAGTTCGTGAGGACGAGAAGCCGGCGCTTGTCGAACCGGTCGGCGAGCAGGCCACCGAACGGCGCCACCAGCAGGAACGGCAGGAACTGCAGGCCAGTGGTGATGCCGACGGCCTGCGCGCCGCCACCGAGCACGACCAGCACCAGCCAGTCCTGCGCGATGCGCTGCATCCAGGTGCCGACGTTGGACAGGAACATGCCCGACCAGAAGAGCCGGTAATTGCGGTGTCGGAGCGAGTGGAACGTAGGACTCACAGGCCGGCCAGTTTCTCGAACACGGGCAGCGCAGCGCGCAGCCGCTCGCGCTCATCGGGGGTGAGGTCGCGCAGCTTGTGCGTCAGCCAGGCGTCACGGCGCTTGCGGTCGGCGGCGGTGCGCGCCTTGCCGGCGTCGGTGATGCGGACGTTGATGACCCGGCGGTCGACCTTGTCGGGCTCGCGGACGGCGAGGCCGAGCTCCTCCAGGCCCGAGACGATGCGGGTCATGGACGGCGGGCGGATGCGCTCGCACGCCGCCAGTTCGCCGACCGGCAGCGGGCCCTTGCGTTCGAGGATGCCCAGCGCGGACAGCTGGTTCAGCGTCAGGGAGTCGTCCTCGCGCTGGTTGCGGATGCGGCGGTTCAACCGGCCGACGGCGATGCGGAGGGAGCTGGCCAGTCCGGCCTGGGTACGCGGCTGCGCCGGGCCCGAGCGCGCCGGCTGGCTCTGGGGCGCGGTGTTCTGGGTGATCTTCGCGGCTGGCACTTTGGTTAGTCTAACTCATTACCTTTGCTAAAGGCCAGTGGCGTCTCATCGGTTTGGTGCTGGCGCACTCGGGACGGCTCGCGCTCGACGAACTCAGGTGATGCCGGACGATGGGCGCGGCGGCGGCTGCCGCCTTCCAGCAGAAAGCCGGGTTCTGCCGGGACCCGGCTGACCGTTCGCGCCGCTGGAGGTCTAGCGAGACACGGGGCAGGTGCGGACCAGCGTCAGGCGGTGTCGGACCGGCGGGCGCGGCGACCGCGGTAGCGGCTACCGCCCTGGGTGTCGTCGGCGTCGGCGGCGGGTGCGTCGTCCTCCGCACGTCGGCCGCCGAAGGTGGTGTCCAGCAGCGGCTCGTCGTCGTCCAGAGGGGTCGGGGCGGGGCGAACGGGCGCGTCGCCGAACAGCTCCGAGGCCGGCGGCGAGGTGCGCCGGGCCGGCCGCTCGGGCGGCTGCGGCGCCGGGCGGCGGTCGGGACCGGGTCGCGGCGCGGCCGCGGCCGGTCGCTGGCGTGCGGCCGGGCTATCCCCCGAGCCGGGTCGCGGCGCCGCGGCCGGGCGCTCGGACGCGGCCGGTCGCGACGACGGCGCCGCCGGACGCTCACCGGGAGCGGGCCGGGACGGTGCCGCCGGACGATCCGCTGCAGCGCTCGGACGTTCGCCGGGAGCCGGTCGTGGCGACGCAGCCGGTCGCGGCGGCGCGGCCGGACCGGGACGCTGCCCGGCCACCGGACGCTCGGCGGTCGAGGGGCTCGGGCGCGACGGCGCGACGGGCTGCTCGCCGGTCCAGCTCGGCCGGCCGTGCGTCGTAGTGTCGGGACCGGCGCCGCGCAGGTCTGGGCGGGCACCGGGTCGTGTGGGCGGCAGGTCGACGCGGGTGGCATCGGTGCGCGAGGTCTCGGGACGAACCGGCGGCAGGTTGCCGGTGTCGATCGGCCGGGTGACGGAGTCGGGAGCGGTCTGCGGTCCGGCCGGCCCACGGGCCGGGGGCGCGCCGTCGGCCCGTCGCGGCCCCTCGCCGCGCAGCGGCTCGTCCGGCATCGGCTCGTCGCGCGCGATCACCTCGCCGCGGGTCAGCACCTCGCCGTCGGCGGACTCGGCCGCCGCGCGGGCTGCCTCGGCCTCCTCGCGCTCGAACTCGATCGCGTCGCGCCGCTTGCGGGCGTACTCCAGGCCCAGCAGCCCGAGCCCGACGCCGGCGAGGCAGGTCCAGACCCACCAGCCGCGCCCCTCGGCCTGCAACGTGTCCATGCGCAGGGCCAGCAAGACGAACGCGACCGCCCACAGAACGGTGACGACCGCGACCGTGCGAACGCCGTCGACGTCGAGCGGCTGAACCTGGTCAGGCTCGACCGCCTCGACCTCTGGCTCCCCTGGGGACCGCCGTCGACGCTTCGCCATATTCCCAGGCTAGCTGCAAAGCCGACCGCGAGGTCCCAGACGGTGGCGAGTCCCACATGGGAAAGGGGGAATCACCCGGCCAGATCGATCGCGGTGAGCCGATCCACGGCCCGCCGTATTCGTTCGGTAACGATCTTCTGGCATCCTCACGCCCGAAACCGGCTGCGTCCGTCCCCCCGCCGAGCCGCCCGGAGG
>NZ_SMLB01000046.1 GCF_004349105.1 Jiangella aurantiaca | reverse complement strand
GTATAAGAGACAGGGGTGTAGGTGCGCTTCACCGTTCCACCAGGCCGAGCGAGCGCAGCCCACGTTCGAGGTGCCACTGCAGGAACGCCGCGGTGATGCCGCTGGCCTCGCGCCGGGCCCGCGGCGCGCTGGCGTCGGCGACCGGCCAGTCGCCGCTGAGCAGCGCCGCCAGCAGCGCGACGGTGTCGCCGGACGGCGCGACGGTGCCGGCCGGGCGGCACGACCCGCACACCATGCCACCGGCCTGGACGGAGAACAGCCGGTGCGGCCCCCGGGCGTCGCAGCGAGCGCAGTCGGCGAAGCTGGGCGCGAACCCGGCGACGGACAGCCCGCGCAACAGGAACGCGTCGAGCACCAGGCCGGGGTCGTGCGCGGCGCCGGCCAGGGTCCGCAGCGCGCCCACCAGCAGCAGGTACTGCTGGACGGCGGGCTCGCGTTCCTCGGCGGTGAGCCGCTCGGCGGTCTCGAGCATCGCGGTGCCGGCGGTGTAGCGGCCGTAGTCGTCGGTGATGCTCATGCCGTACGGCGCGATGGTCTCGGCCTGCGTGACGATGTCGAGCGTGCGCCCGGTGGCGAACTGGCAGTCGACGTGCATGAACGGCTCGAGCCGCGCACCGAACCGGCTGGTGGTGCGCCGTACGCCCTTGGCGACGGTGCGGATGCGGCCGTTGTTCCTGGTGAGCAGCGTGACGATGCGGTCGGCCTCGCCCAGCTTCTGGGTGCGCAGCACGACCCCCTCGTCACGATAGAGCGGCACGCGACCTCCTGACCTGCGCTCACGTCGCCTCTACCTTAGTCCGTGCCACCGTCAGTCCAGCAGCCCGTGGCCCAGCGACACGACGGCGACCAGGATGATGAGGCCGCGGAGGACGCCTGGCACGACCGACCCCGCTGAGTTGATCTTGTCGGTGGGCGCCGGTAGGGTGGTGTGCATGTTCGAAGAACCGCTACAGGCTGCTCCGTCGCCGGGTGTCGACCCGGTGATGGGGCAGCTGGTGGCGTGGCATCCGCGGCTCGGTGACTGGATGCCGGTGGACCCGTTCGACCCGGTCGCGGAGATCGATCCGGTGCTGCTGCGGGAGCTGTGCACCGGCGGGTCGGTGCCGATGATCGCCGGCTTCGACCAGGTGCCGGCCGGGCCGGAGCTGGCCGCCTTGCTGGGCCGGTTCGACCCGACGCGGGCTTCTGCGCGCGTGCTGGTCGAGGCCCAGGCCGCGTTCGCGCGACAGGCCGCGTGGGTCGCCGCCGGCGAGGCGGCCGTGCTGGCGGAGCTGGCGTCGCGGCCGGAGATGCGCCCGGACCACACCGGGTACCGGTCGGTGAACCCGATCACCAACACCGCGGTGGAGATCGCCGGATGCTGCCGGTTGACGACCCGGCAGGCGGAGAACCAGGTCGGGCACGGCGTGCAACTGGTCACCGACTTCCCCGACACCCACGCCGCCCTCTCGACCGGGGTGATCGATCTGCGGCGCGCCCGGGTGATCACCGACGAGCTCGGCGGCCAGGACCCCGATGTGCGGGTGCGGGTGGAGGCGGCGGTGCTGCCGGACGCGCCGTTCCTGGACTCGGTGGCGCTGCGGAAGCTGATCAAGCAGTTGCTGCACGAGCTGGCGCCGGTGGAGACCGCCGACCGCAACCGCGCCGCGCGGGAGCGCCGCTACGTGTGCGTGACGCCCGCGTCGGACGGGATGGCGCACCTGGAGGCGCGGCTGCCGGCTGAGGACGCCACCGCGCTGGACACCGCCCTGAACGCCGCTGCCGCCGATGCCAAACGCGCCGACGCCGCCGCCGGGCGCGCGGCGCGGACCAGAGACCAGCGCCGCGCCGACGCCCTCGCCGACCTGGGCTGGGCCTTCCTCACCGGCTGCGCCGACGGCGCCACCGGCGGCATCGGCGGCGCCACCGCGGGCGAGGCTCCCGCCACCGGCCGACCCGCGCGGCGGCCGATCAGCGTGCACGTCACCGTCCCGTTCGCCACCCTCGCCGGGCTGGGCGACGAACCGGGCGAGCTGGAGGGCTACGGACCCATCCCCGCCCACGTCGCCCGCACCCTCGCCGCCGAAGGTGTATGGACGTGGTTGCGCACAGACGGCACCGGACAGCTGCTCGATCTCGGCCGCACGAAGTATCGGCCCACCACGGCACTGGCCGAGTTCATCACCGCCCGGGACCGGACCTGCAGGGCGCCGGGCTGCCACCGACCGGCCCGCAGCTGCGACATCGACCACGTGGTCGCATTCACCGCCGGCGGCACCACCTCCGCGGCGAACCTCCAACCGCTGTGCGAAACGCACCACCTGCTCAAACACCACGGCCACTGGACCGTCCAACGAGCACCCGACGGCACCACCCGATGGACCGGCCCCACCGGCCTTCGGTACGAGGGACCACCCGAGCCCAGGGGCCCGGCCAGCGTCACCGATCGAGCGCCGCCCTACTGACGATCGCTGACGGGGTGCCGGCCGAGTGCGTCCGGCTCCGGGGTCCAGATGCGGGACGGACGGCCAGCGGCGAGATCCTGCGCGCGGAGCACCTGGACGCGGTACGGCTCCAGCCGCAGGACGCCGAACGACGGGTGCTCAGGCGACCGCCAGAACCGGCCCGGCGGGTAGCCGACGCCGGCCGGGCTGCCCTGCTCGTACAGCCGCCACACCCGGCGGTTCACGGCGGCGTCGTCGACCCAGGTCGCGACGGTGTCGATGGCGACGGCGTTCTGGGCGGCGCTCCAGTAGGAGAACGTCGCATGCGGGTTGGCAGCCAGGTGCTCGACCTTGACCGGCGTCGGGAACGTCGCCAGCCAGCCCAGCGGTGCGTCGTCGACCACCTCCCAGACGGCGATCAGCACCCGCGAGCGCGGCCGGTGCTGCCTGTCGACCGTGGTCATGGTGGCGTAGACGATGTCGCCGAGGATCTGCTCGAAGTCGGGCCGGAGGTCTGCGAAGGCGATGCTCACTCCGTCATCGTCGGACGCCTGCGCGACCAGCGGAAGACGGCACTTCAACGTGCCCGAGTCACCCCGCGGTAACCACCTGCGCGACCGCTTGGGCGGCGGTCAGCACGCCTTGACCCAGGAGCACTCGACGTCGTCGGGCAGGTCGACGGAGGGCACGTCGGCGGTCGTGAGCCGCGCCGCCCCGTCCTCGGTGTGCGCGGCCAGCCGGACGGCGATGTGGTCCTCCAGGTCGCTCGGCTTGCCGCTGAGGTGGTCGTTGAACACGATCGAGAAGACCAGCCGCCGGCCGTCGGCGTCGTCGACGTAGCCCGACAGTGAGGACGCGCCGGTCAGCGAGCCGGTCTTCGCGTGCACGTTGCCGGCGGCCGGCGTGCCGCGCATCCGCGAGCGCAGCGTCCCGCCGACCATCCGGTCGGACACGCCGGCGATCGGCAGCGCCTCGTACCAGGCGTCGAACCAGGGCCGGTCCTGCGCGGCGACCAGCAGGTCGGCCAGCTCGGCGGCCGGGATCAGGTTGCGCCGCGACAGCCCGGAGCCGTCCCGGTTCGCGACGGTGGCGGTGTCGACGCCGTAACGCGGCAGCTCGGCGCGCAGCACGGCCAGGCCGGCGGCCCAGGTGCCGGCGCCGGAGATCTCGCGGCCCATCGCCTTGATCAGCACCTCGGCGTGGCCGTTGTTGCTGAGTTTGAGGAACGGCACCAGCAGGTCGCTCAGCGGCATCGACTCGTGCTCGGCGACGACGGTCGCGCCGGACGGGGTGACGCCGCGGCCGCTCCCGCCGGTGACCCGCACCCCCGCGTCGGCCAAGGCCTTGACGAACACGTCGGTGGCGTAGTCCGTGGGCTCCCAGACGCTGGCCCACTCGCTGGCGCCGCTGCCGCCCGCCGCGACGGTGCCGGAGACGACGATGCGGTCGCCGCCGTGCTCGCGCTCGACGGAGACGTCGTTGCCGCTGCCGGCCGCCCCGGTCGTGGCTTCGTTGACGATGGTGACGGCGTCGGTGTGTGGGGTCAGGGTGACGACGGCGGGTGCGCCGGGCGCCGCGGCCGGGTCGACGTTCACGATGACGGTGCCGGCGTCGTAGTCGGTGTCCGGCGCGACAGTGAGCGCTGACACCGGCGCCGCGTAGTAGTACGGCTCGTCGTCCCAGGCCCAGTCGTTGCCGAGCCGGACGTCGTCGAACCAGCTGTCGTCGGCCAGCACCCGCCCGGAGACCACGCGGACGCCGTCGTCGGCCAGGTGCTTCGCCAGCTCCGCGTAGTCCGACGCCAGCAGCGTCGGGTCGCCGGTGCCGCGCAGGTACACGTCGCCGCGCAGGATCGGGCCGGTCCGCTGCCCCGTGGTGGCGACGGTGGTGGCGAACGTGTAGTCGGGCCCGAGCACGTCCAGCGCGACCGCGGACGTCAGCAGCTTCTCGTTCGACGCCGGCATCAGCCGCTGGTCGCCGTCGTGCTCGTAGAGCGTCTCGCCGGTCGCGGCGTCGCGCACGACGACCGACGCCTGGCCGCCGTCCAGCCGCGGATCGGTGAGGATCGCGTCGAGGTCGGCGGCCAGGGCGTCGTCGGCCGGAGCCGCGTCAGGCTCCGCCGCCAGCAGGTGGGAGGCGACGTTCCCCGTCACGACCAGCGCGGTGGCGCCGGCGGTGACGGCCAGGTTGCGGGTCCAGCTGGCCATCGTGAGCTCCTCGGCATCGGGGGATGATCGATCCGGAGAGCGAAGACGATGGTCTATACCTCTGGTGCTGTCAAGAGTGCGCGACGGACCGGTTGACGGCGCTGACGATCGCCTTGAGCGAGGCCGTGACGATGTTCGGGTCGATGCCGACGCCCCAGTACACCTCGCCGCCGACCGAGCACTCGAGGTAGGCGGCCGCCTTGGCGTCGGCGCCGGACGAGAGCGCGTGCTCGGCGTAGTCGAGGACCCTGACGTCGTGGCCGATGCCGCGCAGCGCGTCGGTGAACGCGTCGATCGGGCCGTCGCCGGTGCCGTGCAGCACCTGCCGCACCGCGTCGACGTACACCGCGACCTCGAGGGCGTCGCGCTCCCCCGCCGCTGACGACGTGTGCACCGAGTTCAGCGCCAGCGGCGTCGTGCGCTCGAGGTACTCGGCGCGGAACACCTCGCCCATGCGCGCGGGGTCGATCTCGCCGCCCTCGCCGTCGGTGAGGCCCTGGACGACGCCGGAGAACTCGATCTGCAGCCGGCGCGGGAGGTCGAGCTGGTGCTCGGTCTTCATGACGTAGGCGACGCCGCCCTTGCCGGACTGCGAGTTCACCCGGATGACCGCCTCGTACGTGCGGCCGACGTCCTTCGGGTCGACCGGCAGGTACGGGACCTCCCACACGTGGTCCTCGACGGCGACGCCGGCGTCCTTGGCGTCGCGCTCCAGCGCCTCGAAGCCCTTCTTGATGGCGTCCTGGTGGCTGCCGGAGAACGCGGTGTAGACGAGATCTCCGCCCCACGGGTGGCGCTCGGGTACCGGCAGCTGGTTGCAGTACTCGACCGTGCGGCGGATCTCGTCGATGTCGCCGAAGTCGATCTGCGGGTCGATGCCCTGCGTGAACAGGTTCATGCCCAGCGTGACGAGGTCGACGTTGCCGGTGCGCTCACCGTTGCCGAACAGGCACCCCTCGACGCGGTCGGCGCCGGCCATCAGCCCGAGCTCGGCCGCCGCGACCGCCGTCCCACGGTCGTTGTGCGGGTGCAGCGACAGGATCATCGATTCGCGGTGCGGCAGGTTGCGGTTCATCCACTCGATGGAGTCGGCGTACACGTTCGGCGTCGCCATCTCGACCGTCGCCGGCAGGTTGACGATCATCCGGCGGTCTGGCGTCGGCTGCAGCACGTCGGCGACGGCGCCGCAGATCTCCGCCGCGTAGTCCAGCTCGGTGCCGGTGTAGGACTCCGGCGAGTACTCCCAGTAGATCTCGGTGTCCGGAGTGATCGCCTCGGCGTACTTCTGCGCCGACCGCGCCCCCGACGTCGCGATGTCGGTGATGCCGTCGCGGTCCAGCCCGAACACGACACGGCGCTGCAGGATCGACGTCGAGTTGTAGAGGTGCACGATGGCCTGCTTCGCGCCGACCAGCGACTGGAAAGTCCGCTCGATGAGGTGGTCGCGGCACTGCGTCAGCACCTGGATGACGACGTCGTCGGGGATGTGCTCGCCCTCGATCAGCTCGCGGACGAAGTCGAAGTCGGTCTGGCTGGCAGCCGGGAAGCCGACCTCGATCTCCTTGTAGCCCATCTTCACCAGCAGCTGGAACATGCGCATCTTGCGCTCGGCGTTCATCGGGTCGATGAGCGCCTGGTTGCCGTCGCGCAGGTCGACGGCGCACCACTGAGGTGCGGTGGTGATGCGCTTCGTGGGCCAGGTGCGGTTGGGGAGGTCGACGACGATCTGCTCGTGGAACGGCCGGTAGCGCTGGGCGGGCATTCCGGACGGCTGTTGTACGGGCGGCCAGGATCGCGTGACGTCAGAGGCGTTCATGATGGAAAAGGCTCCTGCTCAGTGGTCGGACAAGCGCGACCGGCAGCGCGAACTCACCGCGATGAGGGAGCCGGTCTAGCGGACCCCATCGCGGCAGGTAAGCAGGAGGCTGAAGCGCCGCACGAGCACAGACTCTAGCACCCTCAGAAGCCGAGCTTTCCCAGTTGCTTGGGATCGCGCTGCCAGTCCTTGGCGACCTTGACGTGAAGGTCCAGGTAGACCGGGGTGCCGAGCAGCCGCTCGATCTGCGTCCGCGCCTTCGTCCCGACCTCGCGCAGGCGCGACCCCTTCCGCCCGATGACGATCGCCTTCTGGCTGTCGCGCTCGACGTAGAGGTTGGCGTGGATGTCCAGCAGCGGCCGGTCGGCCGGGCGGTCCTCGCGCGGGATCATCTCCTCGACCACGACGGCGATCGAGTGCGGCAACTCGTCGCGGACGCCCTCGAGCGCCGCCTCGCGGACCAGCTCCGCGATCAGCGTCTCCTCCGGCTCGTCGGTGAGCTCGCCGTCGGGGTACAGCGGCGGCCCTTCGGGCAACTGGGCCAGCAGCAGCTCGGTGAGCAGCCCGACCCGGTCCCCTGAAGTCGCGGAGACGGGGACGACGTCGGCCCACTCGATGCCGGTCTCGGCGCCGAGCGCGGCGACGGCGGTGAGCTGCTCGGCCAGCCGGCCGGCGCTCACGAGGTCGGTCTTCGTGACGACGGCCAGCTTCGGCGTGCGTGTCAGGGCGGCCAGCTCGCCGGCGATGAACCGGTCGCCCGGCCCGATGTCCTCGTTGGCCGGGACGCACAGGCCGATGGCGTCGACCTCCGCCCATGTGGTGCGGACGAGGTCGTTGAGCCGCTGACCCAGCAGCGTCCGAGGCCGGTGCAGTCCGGGGGTATCGACGATGACCAGCTGGCCGTCCGGCCGGTGCACGATGCCGCGGATGGCGTGCCGGGTGGTCTGCGGCCGGGTCGAGATGATCGCGATCTTCTCGCCGACCACCGCGTTTGTCAGGGTCGACTTACCCGCGTTGGGCCGCCCGACGAAGCAGGCGAAGCCGGAGCGGAAGCCCTCGTAGTCACCGATCACGTGTCGAGTCTCCCACCTTCGGTGCCGCCGCCGGGCCGAGTTGTACGTCCGTACTAGTTTTCTGGTACAGTCGTACATGAAGTCGGGTGGTGAGGAGGACACTGTGGCGTGGCTCTACGTGATCGTCGGCGGGCTGTTCGAGACGGCCTTCGCGGTCTCGCTCAAGGAGTCGCAGGGGTTCAGCCGGCCCTGGCCGACGCTGAGCTTCGCCGTCTCGGTGACGGTGAGCATGATGCTGCTCGGTCTGGGCCTGCGCGAACTGCCGGTCGGCACGGCGTACGCCGTCTGGACCGGCATCGGCGCGGCCGGCACGGCCATCGTCGGCATGCTGTTCATGGACGACCCGTCGACGTTCTTGCGCATCGCCGCGATCGGGCTCATCGTGTGCGGGGTGATCCTGCTGAACCTCGCCGGCGGAGCGGCGCACTGATGGCCACGGCGAAGGGCGAACAGCGGCGCACCGCCCTGGTCCGCGCCGCGGCCGATCTGTTGCAGAGCGGCGGACTGGAGGCGGTCGGGCATCGCGCCGTCGCAGGGCACGCCGGGGTGCCCCTCGGCGCCACGACGTACTACTTCGCCGACCTGACGGAATTGCGGCGGGCCGCCGTCGAGGCCCTCGCCGACGACGACGTCGCGCGCATGTCCGCCGCCGTCGAGGCGCTACCGGCCCGCCGCCGTGGCACCGCCGCAGTGGCCCGGATGATCGTCACCCTGCTGACGCCGGACGAGTACGGCCCGCTGGTCGCGTGGTACGAGCGGTACGTGCTGGCCGCCCGCGAGCCGCTGTTCGCGGCGGCCGCCCGGCGCACCAACGCCGCGGCACGCGAGTGCGTGGCGGCGGTGCTGGACCGCTCCGGGCTGGCGGCCGACGTGCCGCCGCACATGGTCGTGGCGGTGGTCGACGGCGCGGTGCTCGGTGCCCTGGCCGACGGCGCCGGGCTGACGGGCGTGCGCGCGGCCGCCGCCGACGCCCTCGCCGTGGTGCTGGACCGCCGGTAGCCGGCCGGCTGCACACACACGCCGACGCCGGCCGGGGCACTGACCCCGGCCGGCGTGGGCGTGCGTCACGTCAGCTGCCGCGTCGGCGCAGCGCCTCGTCGATCTCCGGGTCGCCGAGCTGGCTCAGCCAGGTCAGCAGCTCCGGATAGGTCGAGGGGTTGGCGGCGACGTACTTGCGCAGCCCCGGCTCCTGTGCGGCGATGTCGGCCAGCGTCTGCAGCGGCGTGTTCGGGTCGAGCGCCGTGCGGGCGTCGAACCCGCCGGCGTCGGTGACGGCCGGCTGGTCGACCCGGGTGGCCGGCTCGACCCGCGGCTGGTCGACGCGGGTGGCGGTGTCGTCGGCGCTCGGCTGGTCGACGGCCAAGCCGCCGACCGGGCCGGGCTTGGCCTCGCCGACCAGACCCTCCTCCTCGCCGGCGGCCGTCGCGGGCTCCTCGGCGGGCACCGCCGGGCTGGCCGGCACCTCGGCGGCTCCCTTCGCCTCGGCGGCGCCCTTCGCCTCGGCGGCCTCCGCCTTCGCTTCGTCAGCCTCGGCCTCGGCGGCCGCCTCGGTCTCCGCCGCCTCGGCCTTGGCGGCCGCCTCGGCCTCCGCCGCCTCGGCCTTGGCGGCCGCCTCCGTCTCCGCCGCCTCGGCCTTCGACTCGGCCGGGCGCGTCGCAGCGGCACCGGCGGCCGCCGCGGCAGCGCCGGTCACCACTCCGCCGCCCGCGGGCGGCGGAGTCGACGTCGACGTGCCGGGACCGTTGCCCGGCAGCATGCTGCCGAGGCTGAGCTGGTTGGCGCCGATCGGGCCGTACTCGGAGCGCACCGACGGCGGCGCCGTCAGCACCACGAACAGCGCCACACCGACCCACCAGAGCAGGCTGAGGATGGTGGCGTCCTCGGCCGCCACGATGGTCTCGTCGGCGGCGCCGAGGATGGCGGCGATGACGATGCCCAGCAGGATGAGCACCCCACCGGCCACGACCGCGATGGCCCGGCCGGCGTTGCCGTCGCGCGCCTGAGCGTTGCGGCCGACCAGCGCGGCGAGCACCAGGATCAGCATGAGCACCAGGACGACGATGGCGACGCCGCGGCCCTCGTCGGTGCCGATGATCTGCAGGACGTAGAAGACGACCCCGGCCCCGGCGGCCAGCATGACCAGCTCGAGCATCCGGATGCCGACCGCGGACCAGTGGCCGGCGCCGGCCCTGTGCGTGTAGCGCGGCCGCAGTCCGGGCGCCGCCGCCGCGACCGAGATGGCCGGGACGAGGATCAGCTTCGGGCCGAACGTGCTGAGGCTCCACGCGTCGGCCATCGTCTCGTCGGCGCCGAGCTGCCAGACCGCCACGAAGAGCGCCACGAGGCCGAGCACCAGGAGCACGTCGCGCCAGGCGGCGTCGCCGCGGAACACGCCCCACAGCGGCAGCGCCGCCAGCGCCAGGTAGAACAACATCGCGACGACGAGGTAGGTGACCTGCTCCCACTCGAGCACGTCGGCGTCGTCAACTAGGAACGTCACGAGGCTGATGACGGTCAGCAGCGCGAACAGCGCGCCGATGCCCAGCGTGATCCACCGCCACAGCGGGCCGTCGCCGGACGGGGTCTGCTCGGCCTCGCGGCCCTGCGCCGCGAGCAGAGCGCCGGCCAGACCGAACGCGATGCCGACGCCCACGCCGTCGCCGCCGTTCTCGCCGACGTAGCCGAGCACCAGCGTGATCAGCACGACCACGACGTACGGCGCGTTGGCGGCCAGCCGGGCCAGCCGCAGCTCCGCGGTCCCCCACGACGCCGGCAGCACGCCGCCGCGCTTGAGGTACGGCAGCGCCAGGGAGATGACCGACAGCAGCGTCACCAGGATGACGTAGACCTTGCCGGTGACCGTGTCGAGCAGGTCCCACGGCATGCCGAACGAGACGAGCAGGAGCACCAGCGCCACGATGTCGCGGGCGTAGTCCAGCGCGGGGATGTCCGCGAACGGGTTGCGCGCGGCGCCCGGCGCGCTGGTGCCGAGCGGTCCGCCCGGCGGCTGCGCCCCGGGCTCGCCACCGGCGCGCTGGGGCGCGGCGGCCGCGGCTGCCGCCGTCATGGGGGCGCCGCATTGACCGCAGTACGCCGACCCGGTGGCCGGCGCCCCGCAGTTGCTGCAGAAGTTCATTCGTCTCTCCGTCTCGGTCGGTCGCTTCGGAGGGTCACGCGCGGGCAGCGCCGCACTCCGGGAGCGCCTGGTGTGCCGGACTCGAACGGCCGCACGTTAGCGCACTCGGATGCTGATGGCTACGAACGCAGCGCCGTGATCGGCGTGCCGTCGGGACCAGCGACGTAGACCGGTATACCCGGTCCGCCGAACTCCGACACCACGACCGTGTCGATGTCGCGGGGGTCGCCGGCGGTGACCACCGCGGCCGCCTCGAGCCCCGTGGCCCCGCTGGACACCGCCGACGCGACGGCCAGCTGCAGCGCGGTGAGGCGCAACGAGGGCAGCGACACGTCCGCGGCGGCGTAGGTGCGGCCGTCGGCGTCGCGGACCGCCGCGCCGCTGGGCGCGCCGGTGCGCGCCCGGGCGGACCGGGCCAGAGTCAGGATCTTCGCGTCCTCGGGGTCTAGCGCGTCGCTCACGCATGCTCCTCGTGCGGCTCGTTGTCGTTGACCTGAACGAGCCGGCTCACCCGGACGGTTCCGATGCGGTTGCGCCGGCCCGCCGGTCCCTCCGCGACGAGGTGAAGGCCGGCGACGTCGACCTCGGCGCCGGCGATCGGGACCCGGCCCAGCTGCTTGGCCATGAGACCGCCGACGGTGTCGACGTCGTCGTCGGACAGCTCCAGCCCGAAGAGCTCGCCGAGGTCGTCGATGTGCAGCCGGGAGCTGACCCGGACGACGCCGTGGTCGAGGGTCTCGACGCCGTCCTCGTCGGCGTCGTACTCGTCGGTGATCTCGCCGACGATCTCCTCGAGGATGTCCTCGATGGTGACGAGGCCGGCGGTGCCGCCGTACTCGTCGACGACGACGGCGACGTGGATGCGCTGGGCCTGCATCTCGCGCAGCAGGTCGTCGGCCGGCTTGGAGTCGGGCACGAAGAACGCCGGCCGGAGCACCGACTCGACCCGCTCGACGGACTCGGCGTCGCGGTTGTCGTAGAGCCGGCGGGCGATGTCCTTGAGATAGGCGATGCCGACGATGTCGTCGAGACCGCCCGGGCCGACCGCCGGGATGCGGCTGAACCCGCTGCGCAGCGCCAGCGACTGGAACTGCCGCAGGGTTTTCTGCGCCTCGATGAACACGACGTCGGTGCGCGGCACCATGACCTCGCGGACCACGGTGTCGCCCAGCTCGAACACCGAGTGGATCATCTGCCGCTCGCCGGACTCGATGATGCGGCCGGCCTCGGCGAGGTCGACCAGCTCGCGCAGCTCCGCCTCCGTCGCGAACGGCCCCTCGCGGAAGCCCTTGCCCGGGGTGAGCGCGTTGCCCAGCAGGATGAGCAGTCTCGGGATCGGGCCGAGCACCCGGGTGACGCCGAGCAGCAGGCCGGCGAAGGCCAGCGCGACGCCCTCGGCGTGCTGCCGGCCCAGCGTGCGCGGCGCGACGCCGATGACGACGAACGACACGACGACCATGCTGCCGGCAGCCACCAGCAGCGTCTGCCACCACGGGTCGAAGTACTCCTCGCACGCCACCGCGACCATGACGACCGCGGCGACCTCGCAAGCCATGCGCAGAAGCAGCGCGGTGTTCAGCGCCGGGACGGGGTCGGAGGCGACCCGCACCAGGGCGGCGGAGCCGCGGCGGCCGGTGCGGTGCAGCTCCTCGGCGCGGGTGCGCGAGATGGTGGTCAGTGCCGCCTCGGACATCGCGAACAGCATCGCGACGACCACCAGCACCGCCGCCGAGACCAGCAGCCAGACGGTGGACGCGCCACCGGCCGTGGTGGACGTTTCCGCGGCCAGTGCCAGGGAGGCGCCGGGCAGCGGTGAGGCGAACATCAGCGGCCGCCTCCTCGCGCGCTCCGCCAGTCGGTCAGCAGCTGCTTCTGCAGCCCGAACATCTCCTTCTCCTCCTCAGGCTCGGCGTGATCGTAGCCGAGGAGGTGGAGGATGCCGTGCGTGGTCAGTAGCTGCAACTCGTCCTCTGTGCTGTGACCGGCCGCCTTGGCCTGTGTGGCGGCGACGTCGGGGCAGAGCACGACGTCGCCGAGCAGGCCGGGCTCGGGCTCGGCGTCGTCGGGAGTCGGTCGCAGCTCGTCCATCGGGAACGACAGCACGTCGGTGGGGCCGGGCTCGTCCATCCACTGCACGTGCAGCTGTTCCATCGTCTCGGTGTCGACCAGCAGGACGGCCAGCTCGGCGAGCGGGTGGATGCGCTGGTGGTCGAGGACGAACCGGGCGAGGTCGGACAGTGTCTTCTCGTCGACCTCGAACCCGGACTCGTTGTTGACCTCGATGGTCACGGGCGCCGGCCGGGAACGCGCGACCGCCCGTTGCCCTGTGCCGCCTCCTGCGCGGCGTCGTAGCGGGTGTATGCCTCGACGATCTCGCCCACCAGTCGGTGCCGGACGACGTCGCGGCTGTTCAGCCGGCAGAAGTGGACGTCGTCGATGCCGTCGAGGATGCCTTCGACCACGCGCAGCCCGCTGGTGGTGCCGGCCGGGAGGTCGACCTGGGTGACGTCGCCGGTGACGACCATCTTCGAGCCGAAGCCGAGCCGGGTGAGGAACATCTTCATCTGCTCGGCGGAGGTGTTCTGCGCCTCGTCGAGGATGACGAACGCGTCGTTCAGCGTGCGCCCGCGCATGTACGCCAGCGGCGCGACCTCGATGGTGCCCTCGGTCATCAGCCGCGGGATCGAGGCCGGGTCCATCATGTCGTGCAGCGCGTCGTACAGCGGCCGCAGGTACGGGTCGATCTTCTCCGACAGCGTGCCGGGCAGGAAGCCCAGCCGCTCGCCCGCCTCGATGGCCGGACGGGTGAGCAGGATGCGGCTGACCTGCTTGGCCTGCAGCGCCTGCACGGCCTTGGCGACCGCGAGGTACGTCTTGCCGGTACCGGCCGGGCCGATGCCGAAGACGACGGTGTGCTTGTCGATGGCGTCGACGTAGCGCTTCTGGTTCAGCGTCTTCGGCCGGATGGTGCGCCCGCGGCTGGACAGGATGTTGGCGGTGAGCACCTCGGCCGGCCGCTCGCCAGTGCGGGCGCGCAGCATCGCCACCGTGCGCTCGACGGCCTCGGGCGTCATGCCCTGCCCGGTGCGCAGCACGGCGACCATCTCGTCGATGACGCCCTCAGCCTCGGAGATCTCGGCCGGTCGGCCGGTCATCGTGATCTGGTTGCCGCGCACGTGGATGTCGACGTCGGGGAACGACGACTCGACGACCTTGATGAGCTCGTCGCCCGAGCCGAGCAGACTCACCATGGAGATGCTCGTGGGCACGACGATGGTGTGCTGGGCGGCCTGCTGTTCGGCCTGTTCTGTCTTCGTCATGGGCGGCCCCGCTGGGCCTCTCACGCCTACTTCCCGTCTCGATCTCGCTGTTCGCCGGTTGCCTTGAATGCTACCCGTGGGGGCTGACAAGTCATTCGGAATAACGACGCCGGCTCAACCGGGCGGCCAGGTCATCGCGCGTCCACCCAGCACGTGTACGTGCACGTGGAACACCGACTGACCGGCCTGCTCTCCTGTGTTGAACACCAGCCGGTACGCGTCGATTCCCTCGTCGGCGGCGACGTCGGCGGCCGTCCGGACCAGCTCGGCCAGCGTGTCCGGTTCGGCGGCCGCGAGCGATGCGACGTCGCGGTGGTGGTCGCGCGGCACCACCAGCACGTGGGTCGGCGCCTGCGGGGAGATGTCGCGGAACGCGAGCGTGCGCTCGTTCTCGCGCACGACGTCGGCCGGGATCTCGCCGCCGGCGATCTTGCAGAACAGGCAGTCCGCGTCGCGGGTCACTCGTGCCTCCGGTGGTTCGGGTAGCAGGGATGGTAGGCCACCGGCGGAAGATCCCGCCGTAGGCTGCAACCAGTTCGGCCCTCCGGGCGTCATCATGAGGTGGGGGGATCCACCGGCAGGCGGGGTGTCCTCATCGTCGCTGTCGCCGCCTGACCGTACTCTCTGGAGTCATGCTGAACCCGCTGGACGAGCAGCAGTCCGACCCGGCCCCGGCGACCGTGCCGGACGACCGCCGGCGCCGGCGCCGTCGCAACCGCCGCATCCTGATCGGCGTGCTGGCGACGCTGCTGGTGCTCGTGCTGGCGGTGGCCGGGGTGGCGTTCTACTTCGTCAACCGGCTGTCGTCGAACATCGAGCGCATCCCCGACGCGTTCGACATCCCCGAGACCGCGCGCCCGGCGGAGCTGCCCGGCGACAGCCTCACGTTCCTGCTGGGCGGCCTGGACGGCGCGGACAAGGTCGACGTCTACGAGCCGGGCGCGGCCCGCACCGACACCATCATGCTGGCGCACTTCCCGGCCGACCGCGACCGCGGCTACCTGGTCTCGATCCCGCGCGACACCTGGATCGACATCCCGGGCCACGGCCGGAACAAGATCAACGCGGCGTACTCCTTCGGCGGGCCGGCGCTGTTCGTGCAGACCCTCGAGGAGCTCACCGGCATCCGTGTCGACCACCTCGCGCTCATCGACTGGAACGGGTTCGAGGCGCTCACCGACGAGCTGGGCGGGGTCACGCTCACCTTCGACGAGCCGACGCCGCTCGCCGACTCCGACGAGCCGCTCCCCGCCGGTACCCACACGCTCACCGGCGAGCAGGCGCTGCAGTACGTCCGCGACCGCAAGGACCTGCCCGGCGGCGACTTCGACCGCGTCAAGCGGCAGCAGAACTTCCTCCGCGCGCTGATGAACGAGCTGATCTCGTCCGGCACCCTCACCGACCCCGGCAAGGTCAACGGCGTTGCCGGCGCCATCGGCCAGGCCGCCCGGGTCGACGAGGAGCTCAGCGCGTTCGGCATGGTCGACCTCGCGCTGTCTATGCGGAACTTGCGCGCCGACGACATGACGTTCCTGACGGTGCCCACCGACGGCACCGGCACGGCCGGATCGCAGAGCATCGTCGTCTACGACCAGGAGCGCGCCGACCAGCTGTGGACCGCGCTCACCGAGGACGACATGGACGCGTTCCTGGCGGCCAACCCCGACCTCGTCACCGGCAGCGACGTCAGGTGACAACATTCGGCTGAAGATCGCCGCCGCCATACCCTACGGTTGGGCGCGCATCGGTAAACCGGCACGGCCGGTAACGCGTCAGTAGGGGTATGTGGTGCAAGACAGGACCGGGTCCGCGGCCGACGAAGCGATCACGGACCTGTACGCGGCGCACTATGTCCGCCTCGTGCGGCTGGCCACGTTGCTCCAGGGCAGCGAGGCCGTCGCCGAGGAGGTCGTCCAGGACGCGTTCGTGGCCCTGCACCGCCGCTGGCGACGGCTGCGCGAGCCGGCCGCCGCGGTCGCGTACCTGCGCACCTCCGTGGTGCACGGCTGCCGCTCGGTGCAGCGCCGGCGCGGCGTGGCCGCCCGCCATCCGGAGGAGGCGCCGGGCCACGCTCCCAGCGCCGAGCAGGTCGCTGTCGGCGGCGCCGCCGCGGACGCCGTCGTCGAGGCGCTGCGCGGGCTGCCCGACCGGCAGCGCGAGGCGCTCGTCCTGCGCTACTACGGCGGTCTCTCGGAGTCCGAGATCGCCAACGCGATGAAGATCAGCAGCGGCGCCGTCAAGAGCCACGCCTCGCGTGGGCTGGCCGGCCTGCGCGAGGCGATGGCGGACTGGTCGTGAGGAGGCCGCGGTGAGCACGCCGGAGAACTGGCCGCCGGAGGAGCAGCAACTCCACGACGCCATGCACCGCGCCGCCGAGCGGGTGCAGCCGGCCCCGGACGGCTTGGCACGGATCAGGAGGAGGACGGCGGTGGTCCCGATGTGGCGACGACCCGTGGTACTCGGACTGGCGGGGGCGACGGCCCTGGCCGCGGCGGTGATCGTCGGCGGCGTGATCCTCCTGGACGGCAGCGACGACGACACGCCCGTGGCGACGGAGACGTCTCGGTCGCCGTCCGGGTCGCCGAGCGAGACGCCCACGGAGACGTCGGCGCCGTCGTCGCCGCCGGGTACCGAGACCGCCCCGCCGGCGCAGACGCTGACGGTGCCGGTCTACTACGTGGCCGACTCCGGCGACGGGCTCCGGCTGGTGCGTGAGTTCCACACCGTCGAGACGAACTCGTCGTCCGTCTGGGCGGCGGTCGACGAGATGCTGAAGGTGCTGCCGACCGACCCGGACTACACGACGCTGTGGTGGGGTGGCGTGAACGTGCAGTCGGCCGAGGTCACCGCCGACGCGATCACCATCGACCTCAGTGATCCGGCCGAGGACGACCCGTCGGCCCTCGAGCACCCCGACCTCGCCGTCCAGCAACTGGTCTACACCGCGACGGCCGCGGCGGCGGACGCCGGTCAGGACGGCTCGTTGCCGGTCCGCATCACCATCGACGGCGCTCCGGCCGGCGAGTTGTTCGGCGGCGCCGACGTCAGCGAGCCGGTCGTACGGGCCGACCCGCTGGAGGTCCGCCAGCTGGTGCAGCTCAACGACCCGGCCGAGGGCGCGACGGTGCCCAGCCCGGTGACGTTCAGCGGCGAGGCCGCGGTGTTCGAGGCGAACGTCCTGTGGGAGCTGCGCCGCGACGGCGAAGTGGTCGACTCCGGGTTCACGACGGCGGAGACCTGCTGCGAGTTCGCGCGGTTCGAGATGGAGCTTGACCTCGAGCCGGGGACGTACGAGATCGTCATGAGCGAGAGTGACCCGTCCAGCGGCGAAGGCCGACGACCGATGAGCGACTCCCGCACGTTCACCGTGGAGTAGCCAGGGCCGACCGCAAGATCCCAAACGGGCGGCGAGTCTCACAAGGAAAGGGGACCAGCGGTCAGGCCCAGCGGGCGGTCCTGGCCAGCATGATCCCGGCGGCGACGGTGCCGGCGGTCGAGGTCCGCAGCACGGTCGGGCCGAGCCGGGCGACGACGGCGCCGGCGGCTGCCAGCTGGTCCAGCTCGTCCGGCGCCACCCCGCCCTCGGGGCCCACGACCAGCAGGATGTCGCCGTCGGTGGGGAGGTCGAGGGCGCCGAGCGGCTCGGTGGCCTCCTGGTGCAGCACGACTGTGAGCGCGGCGGTGCCGGCCCGGGCGGCGAGCGCGTGCGTCGTGACCACATCACCGACGGACGGGAGCCAGGCGCGGCGGGCCTGCTTGGCCGCCTCGCGCACCGTCGACCGCCAGCGGCGCAGCGCCTTGTCGCCGCGCTCGCCGGTCCAGCGGACCATGCACCTCTGCGCCGACCAGGGCAGGATCTCGTCGACGCCCACCTCGGTCATCGTCTCGACGGCGGTCTCGCCGCGGTCGCCCTTGGGGATCGCCTGGGCGACGACCACCCGCGGCCGCGGCTCCGGCACGTCGACGCGGTCGGTGACTTCGCAGGTGAGGCCCTGTTTCGACGCCGCGACGACGACGCAGCGGGCGAGCTGCCCGGCGCCGTCGGTGAGCTCGACGGTCTCGCCGGGTGATATGCGGCGGACCACGGCGGCGTGCCGGCCCTCGTCGCCGTCGAGGACGACGACGTCCGACGCGCGCAGGGCCGCGGCGTCGGCGAGGAACACCGGTGCGGTCAGTTCAGGCCTTCCTTGAAGGCGTCGCGGATCCGGGTGAAGAAGTTGCCGTTGCCGCCGGCGGCGCCGGGGCCCTCGACCCGCTCCTCGCCGCGCAGCCCGGCCAGCTCGCGCAGCAGCTCCTCCTGCCGGGGGTCGAGCTTCGTGGGCGTCTGCACCTCGAGGTGGATGAGCAGGTCGCCGCGGCCGGTGCCGCGCAGCTTCGGGACGCCGCGGGCGCCGAGCTTGATGACCTCGCCGTGCTGGGCGCCGGCCCGCACCTCGACCGTCGTCGGGCCGTCGAAGGTCTCGAGCCCGACGGTGGTGCCGAGTGCGGCGGCCGTCATCGGCAGCTGCAGCGTGCAGTGCAGGTTGTCGCCGTTGCGGCTGAACACCGGGTGCGGCGTGACGGCCAGCTCGACGTAGAGGTCGCCGGCCGGGCCGCCGCCGGGGCCGACCTCGCCCTGGCCGGTCAGCTGGATGCGGGTGCCGTTGTCGACGCCCGCCGGGATCTTGATGCTGAGCGTGCGGCGGGTGCGGACCCGGCCGTCGCCGGAGCACTCCACGCACGGGTTCGGGTTGATGGTGCCGAAGCCCTGGCAGGCAGGACACGGGCGGGTCGTCATGACCTGGCCGAGGAACGAGCGCTGCACCTGGCTGACCTCGCCCTGCCCCTGACAGGTCGGGCAGGTGACCCGGGTGGCGCCCTTCGCGGTGCCCTCGCCGTTGCAGACCTGGCAGACCACGGCGGTGTCGACCTGCAGCTCGCGGGTCGCGCCGAACACGGCGTCGGCCAGCTCGATCTTCAGCTGGACCAGGGCGTCCTGGCCGCGGCGGACCCGGCTGCGCGGGCCGCGCGCGTTCGTCCCGCCGAAGAACGCGTCCATGATGTCGGTGAAGGAGAACGCGCCGCCGAAGTTGCCGCCCGCGCCGCCGCCGCTGGCCAGCGGGTCGGCGCCGAGGTCGTACATCTCCCGTTTGCGGGGGTCGTTGAGGACCTCGTAGGCCGTCACGACCTCCTTGAACCGCTCCTGCGTGGCGGGATCGGGATTGACGTCGGGGTGCAGCTGACGGGCGAGGCGGCGGTAGGCCTTCTTGATCTCCTCGCTGGAGGCGTTCTTCGGCACGCCGAGAACTTCGTAGTAGTCGGTGGTGGGCACCCTGTGTCTTCCCTAGTGAGCCGCGAGAATCTTGCTGACATAACGAGCAACGGCGCCGACGGCCGCGATGGTGCCGGGATAGTCCATGCGCGTCGGCCCGACCACCCCCATGCTAGCCAGGGCCAGCTCACCCGGCCCGTAGCCCGAGGTGACGACGGACGTGGCCAGCAGCCCGCTCTGCGCGTTCTCGCTGCCGATGCGGACCCGGACCGGGGTGGGGCTGGTGGCCTCGCCGAGCAGCCGCAGCAGCACGACGTGCTCCTCCAGCGCCGACAGCAGCGGCTCGAGCTCGTGGTCGAACTCCTGCCCGTAACGCGCGAGGTTGCCCGTCCCGGCGACGGCGACCCGATCCTCGTGCCGCTCGATGAGCGTGCTGACAAGCGTGCCCGTGACGGCGGCGACAGTGGCGCGGTCCTCGGGACCGAACCGCTCACTCAGCTCGGCCACCCGCGTCTCGACCGCGGCGAAGTCCTGACCGACGGCGACGGCGTTGATGCGGGCCCGCAGCTCACCGACCAGCGCGTCGTCGGCGTCGGCCGGAAGGTCGACGATGCGCTGCTCGACCCGGCCGGTGTCGGTGATGAGCACCACCAGCACCCGCGCCGGCGCCAGCATGACCAGCTCGACGTGCCGCACGGTGGACCGGCTCAGCGACGGGTACTGCACGACGGCCGCCTGACGGGTCAGCTGCGCCAGCAGCCGCACCGTCCGCGACACGACGTCGTCGAGGTCGACCGCGCCGTCGAGGAACGTCTGGATGGCCCGCCGCTCCGCCGACGACAGCGGCTTCACCGTGGACAACCGGTCGACGAACAGCCGGTACCCCTTGTCGGTGGGCACCCGGCCGGCGCTGGTGTGCGGCTGGGCGATGTACCCGTCGTCCTCGAGCGCCGCCATGTCGTTGCGGATGGTGGCCGGTGACACACCGAGATGGTGGCGATCGACCAGGGCCTTCGACCCGACCGGCTCCTGGGTGGCGACGTAGTCCTCGACGATGGCCCGGAGGACCTCGAGCTTGCGGTCATCGACGGACAACCGGGCACACCTCCCGCCGCACTCTGGCACTCGACCCTTGCAAGTGCCAATTCTACGTGGTTTCAGGTCGTTCCGTCTTTCCGCGCAGGTCAGGTGGCTGTGGTGCTCGGCGCCAGACGACCGTCGGCGGCGTTGGCCGTGAGGTCGGCCGGGTTCCCTCATGTTGGCCGTTCCCCTGCTGCCCGATTGTCTTGCCGCGAACGCGCGCCTCAAGCGGACCGAATGGGCGCTTCGCGCCGACGAGGATCCGCTTGACCCGCGCGTCCCCGGCCTAAGAACGGGCAGCTATCAGGGGGACGGGGGAAGAGCGGGCACACCCGTGTCAGGTGGCGTTGGTCCTGCGTTCATACGTTTCCGTGATCATGTTCCCTGGCGGTCGCTGACACGCCGCGAACGCACATGATCATGACGTCGTGGGTTCGCCGACTTTGTCGGTGGCGGCGCGTAGGTTGCGAACGTGCTGGAAAACCGGTTGCCGTCCTGGGTGGCGTGCCGCGAAGGTGGTTCGTGGCCGCGTCGCCGAGGCCGCGACGATCGAATGTGACGCAGGTCACATCCAGCGCCGGAAATAACCGGGGATGCGTTCCCCGTTTCAGCACACGTCCAGCCGAACCGGGGACCCACTCCCCGGTTCGGAAAACGGGGAGAAGATCTCCGTTTCGCCGCACGACTCGAAGGGGGAACCATGGGCGGCATGGCGACAGCCGAGCGCAGGGCACAGCCGGCTCGCGTCGACGCCACCCGCAACCGTGAGCGCATCATCGCCGCGGCGCGCGAGGCGTTCGTCGAGCATGGCCCGTCCGTGCCACTCGACGCCATCGCACACCGCGCGGGCGTGGGCAACGCCACGCTGTACCGGCACTTCGCCGACCGGCACGAGCTCATCCACGTCGTCGCGTCGTACTCGCTGGCTCGCATCACGGAGCAGGCCGAGTCGGCGCTCGCCGAGGAGACCGACGCGTTCGAGGCGCTGCGACGGTTCGTCCACCGCGCCGCCGACGAGCGGGTCGGCGCCCTGTGCTCGATGCTCTACGAAGGATTCGACAAGGACGATCCGCACGTCGTCGACGCCCGGATCCGGCTCGAGACGGCCGTCGAGCAGCTGATGGACAACGCGCGCCAGTCCGGTCAGCTCCGGTCCGACGTCGGCCTCGGTGATCTCATGGTCGCGATCACCCAGCTGACCCGTCCCGTCGCCGGCACCGAATGTGCGCTCATCGAGCGCTACATGCACCGGCACCTCCAGATCTTCATCGACGGCCTCCGCGCCCCCGCCCGCTCGGAGCTGAGCGGTACGGCGGCGAGGTTCGAGGACTTCGAGGCCGACCGGGCCTGATCACGTCACAGAACCCCCGGCCCGTTCGTCTTGTCTATGCCTGCTCTTCACTTGATTGGACTTGGTAATGCCTGAAACAACTCAGCCTGACCCCAGACGCTGGAGGGCGCTCGCGTTCATCTCGATCGCCCAGCTGATGATCGTGGTCGACGGCACCATCGTGAACATCGCCCTTCCGTCCGTCCAAGCCGACCTCGACATCTCCGATGCCAACCGGCAGTGGGCCATCACGGCGTACGCCCTGGCCTTCGGCGGGCTGCTGCTGCTCGGTGGTCGCATCGCCGACATGTGGGGCCGTAAGAACACGTTCCTGGTCGGCCTGCTCGGCTTCGCCGCTGCCTCGGCCGTCGGTGGCGCGGCGGTGAACGAGCTCATGCTGTATGCCTCGCGCGCCCTGCAGGGCGCCTTCGGAGCGTTGATGGCGCCGGCGGCGCTCTCACTCCTGGCCGTCATGTTCACGGATGGAAAGGAGCGCGCCAAGGCGTTCGGCATCTTCGGCGCCATCGCCGGTGGCGGCGCGGCCCTCGGCCTGATCCTGGGCGGCGCGCTCACCGAGTACCTGGACTGGCGCTGGGTGTTCTTCGTCAACCTGCCGATCGCGGCTATCGCGGTGTTCGGCACGCTCGCTCAGGTCCACGAGCCCGAGGGCACCCGCAACCGCTCCCCGCTCGACATCCCGGGCACGCTGCTGGGAACGCTGGGCCTGGTGGCGCTGGTCTACGGCTTCACCCGCGCCGAGTCCGAGAGCTGGACCGAGTCGGGAACCGTCGCGATGTTCGTCCTGACCGGAGTGCTGCTGGTCTCGTTCGTCCTGGTGGAGCGGAAGGTGAAGGCTCCGCTGCTGCCGCTGCGAGTCGTCCTCGAGCGCAACCGCGGGGGCGTCTACCTCTCGCTCGGCCTCGCCATCATCGCGATGTTCGGCCTGTTCCTGTTCCTGACGTTCTACATGCAGGTGGTCAAGGGTTACAGCCCGATCCGCAGTGGCGTCGCGTTCCTGCCGATGGTCGCGGGCATGATCATCGGCTCCACCCAGATCGGTACCCGGCTGATGACGCGGATCCCGGCGCGCTACCTCATGACGCCCGGTCTGCTGCTCGCCGCCGTCGGCATGCTGATGCTGACCCAGATGCAGGTCGACAGCTCGTACGTCGCTCTGCTGCTGCCGGCGCAGGTCCTGCTGGGCATCGGCCTGGGCACCACGTTCATGCCGGCCATGAGCCTGGCGACGTATGGCGTCGAGCCGCGTGACGCCGGCATCGCGTCGGCGATGATCAACACGTCGCAGCAGGTCGGCGGCGCCATCGGCACGGCGCTGCTGAACACCATCGCCGCCAGCGCCACCGCCACCTACATCAGCGCGAACATCGGCGGTGCGACGTCGCCGGAGCTGGTGCAGTTGGAGGGCATGGTCGATGGATACCGGACCGCCATCTGGTGGGCCGTGGGCATCCTCGTGGCGGCCGCGGCCATCGCCTTCGCCGCCGTCAACGCCAGCCCTGACACCGAGCAGGCGGCGTTCGACGAGCTCGACGGCGACGGTGAGGCCGCCCCGGTCATGATCCACTGACCGGCGCACCCACGCCGCCCAGAGCTGGGGCCTCGTCGCGTCCGCGGCGGGGCCCCTGCCATATCGGACACGTGTCGCTCCCGTCCGCGCGTCCGGCGAGCGGCTACCGTCACGACTCGTGGGCCCCTTCGACGACCGCTACGGCCGCGACGTCCTCACGAACTCCCCGCACCCGAAGCGCGCGGTCAGCACGAAGGAGGCCGCCGTGCCGGGGCTCGTCGTCGAGGACGTGCAGACGGGGTATGTCGGCGCCGTCGTCGAGGTCGACAAGCATGGAGTCATCTTGGAGGACCGGCACGGCAAGCGGCGCGCGTTCCCGCTCGGACCGGGGTTCTGGATCGACGGCAAGCCGGTCGAGCTGGTCCGCCCGTCGGCGCCGGCGAAGATGGGCCGCATGGTGTCCGCATCCGGCTCCGTCGCCGTACTCGACCACAGGGCGCGCACCGCGCGGGCCAGCCGCATCTACGTCGAGGGCAAGCACGACGCCGAGCTGGTCGAGAAGGTGTGGGGCCACGACCTGCGGGTCGAGGGCGTCGTCGTCGAGGAACTGGGCGGCGCCGACGACCTCGCCGACATCGTCGCCGAGTTCCAGCCGGGCCCTGGCCGGCGGCTCGGCGTCATGCTCGACCACCTGGTCGCCGGCAGCAAGGAGAGCCGCCTGGCCGACGCGGTCCGCGGCGGACCGCACGCCGGCGACGTCCTCATCGTCGGCCACCCCTACATCGACGTGTGGCAGGCGGTCCGCCCGTCGGTGCTCGGGCTGAAGGCCTGGCCGGACGTGCCCAAGGGCGAGCCGTGGAAGGAGGGTGTCATCGCCCGGCTCGGCTGGAAGCTGGAGTCGTGGGAGGCGTGGGAGCGCATCCTCGGTGCGGTGACGACCTACACCGACCTCGAGCCGGCCTTCCTCGGCCGGGTCGAGGAGCTGATCGACTTCGTGACGGACCCCGGCTCGGCCTGAGCGGCCGGGCGACCGTCAGGGCAGCAGGTCGCGGACGACGGCGTCGGCGAGGAGGCGGCCGCGGCGCGTGAGTACCAGCCGGCCGTCGGTGTACGCGCCGGGGTCGGCCAGCCCGTCCGCCACGACCTCGGAGGCCGCCTTCCGGCCGTCGTCGTCGAGGACGGAGAGGTCGAGGCCGGCCCCCAGCCGGACCTCCAGCAGCACCCGCTCGACCCGCCGCGTCTCGGCGTCGAGGATCTCGCGCGCATGGGCCGGGCTCTCCCCCGCCGCCAGCCGCGCCGCCCAGGCCGCCGGGTGCTTGACGTTCCACCAGCGGGTCCCGCCGACGTGGCTGTGCGCGCCCGGTCCGGCGCCCCACCAGTCGGCGCCGGTCCAGTACAGCTCGTTGTGGGCGCAGCGCGCGCCCGGCGTCGTCGCCCAGTTGGACAGCTCGTACCAGTCGAAGCCGGCCTCCGTCAGCAGCGAGTCGGCCAGCAGGTACTTGTCGGCCTGGTCGTCGTCGTCCGGCAGCGGCAGCTCGCCGCGGGCCATGCGGGCGGCCAGCCGCGTGCCCGGCTCGACGATGAGCGCGTAGGCGCTGACGTGGTCGGGCCCGGCCTCGATCGCGGTCTCGACGCTGGCCCGCCAGTCGTCCATGGACTCGCCCGGCGTGCCGTAGATGAGGTCGACGCTGACGTGCTCGAACCCGGCCCGGTGTGCCTCGGCGACGACCTGCGCCGGCCGGCCGGGAGTGTGCACTCGGTCGAGGACGGCGAGCACGTGCGGGCGAGCGCTCTGCATGCCGACGGACACCCGGGTGAAGCCGGCCGCCCGCAGCTGCGCCAACGACCGGGCGTCGACGGATTCCGGGTTGGCCTCCGTGGTCACCTCGGCGTCGTCGGCCAGCCCGAACTCGTCGTCGACGAAGCGGAGCACCCGGCCGAGGTCGGCCGGCGGCAGCAGCGTGGGCGTGCCGCCGCCGACGAACACCGTCGACACCGGGACGTCGGCGTCGCCGAGCACCCGCCGGGCCAGCCGCAGCTCCGCGATGGCGCCGTCGGCCCAGGACGTGCGCGAGGCGCCGGGCGCGGAGCCGAGCTCGTCGGCCGTGTACGTGTTGAAGTCGCAGTAGCCGCACCGCGTGGTGCAGAACGGCACGTGCAGGTACACGCCGAACGGCCGGCCGCCGACGCCGTCGAGCGCCATGGCCGGCAGCGCGCCGTCAGCCGGCGCGGGCGAGCCGTCGGGCAGGGTGGAGGGCACGACCCATTGTCCCCGCCCGGCGGCCCCTGGACGAAACGCGCGGTGAAACCGTCAGGCGTACATGCCGTCGAGGATGTCCATGTACTTCTTCTCGACCGCCTTGCGCTTCACCTTGAGGCTGGGCGTGAGGTCGCCGCTCTCGACGGTGAGGTCGCGCGAGAGGATCTCGAACTTCTTGATCGTCTCCCAGCGCTCCAGCCGGCCGTTGAGCTCGTCGACCTGCCTCTGCACCAGCGCCCGGACCTCCGCAGCCCGGGTGAGCTCCTCGTACGAGCGACCGCCGAGGTCGTGGTGCTCGGCCCAGTCGGCGATCGCCTCGGGGTCGAGCGTGATGAGCGCGACGCAGTAGTTGCGGGTGTCGCCGTGGACGACGATCTGGCTGGCGTGCGGGCTGACCGCCTTGAAGATGATCTCGATCTCCTGCGGCGCCACGTACTTGCCGCCGGAGGTCTTGATGAGGTCCTTCTTGCGGTCGGTGACCCGCAGGTAGCCGTCGGCCACCTCGCCGATGTCGCCGGTGCGGAACCAGCCGTCGGCGCCGAGCACCTCGGCGGTGACATCGGGCAGCTTGTGGTAGCCGCGCATGACGCCGGGGCCGCGCAGCAGGATCTCGCCGTCGTCGGCGATCTTCACCTCGGTGCCGGGCGCCGGCGGGCCGACGGTGCCGAAGCGGCAGTCGTAGGGCATGTTGACGAACGACGCCGCGCTGGTCTCCGTCAGGCCGTAGCCCTCGAGGATGAGCATGCCGGCCGCGTGGAACCATTCGGCGACGTCGCGGGACAGCGCCGCGGCACCGCTGACGAAGAACCGGATGTTGCCGCCCAGCCGGGCCTTGATCTTGCTGAACACCAGCTTGTCGGCCAGCCCGTACTGCAACTTCAGCAGGCCCGTGGGCTCCTGGCCGGCCTGGCGCAGCTTGGACACCTTCGCCCCGACGCCGAACGCCCAGGCGAAGATCTTGGCCTTCGGGCCGCCCTCGTTCTCGACGCCGGTGATGACCCGGGCGCGGACCTTCTCGAAGATTCGCGGCGCGCCGGCCATGAACGTCGGCTTCACGGCGCCGAGGCCCTCGACGATGTTGTCGAGGTTGCCGTCGACGGCGGTCGCGAAGCCGATGCGCAGCTGGATGGCCTCGAGCGCCTTGCCGAACGAGTGCGACAGCGGCAGCCAGAGGTACTGGACGTCGTCGACGGAGAGGATCTTGAACGCGTCGACCGCGACGCCTTCGTAGACCCAGTTGTCGTTGACCAGCCGGACGCCCTTGGGCCGCCCGGTGGTGCCGGAGGTGTAGATGAGCGTGGCCAGCGTCTCGGGGCCGACCGCGGCGAGCGCGTCGTCGACGGCGTCGGGCCGCTCGGCCAGCAGGGCGCGGCCGCGCTCCTCCAGTTCGGCGAGGCTCATGACGAGCCCGTCGTGCCGGTCGACGCCGGCGTCGTCGAACACGACGATGCGGTTCAGGGTCGGCAGCTCGGCCCGGTGGTCGAGCACCTTGGCGACCTGCTCGGCGTTCTCGGCGAACACCACGCGCGTGTCGGAGTCGCTCAGGATGTACGAGACGTCCTCGGGCGTGGTGGTCGGGTAGACGGTGGTGGTGGCCGCGCCTATGACGTTGATGGCGAGGTCGGCGAGGATCCACTCGATGCGCGTCGACGACGCGATGGCCACCCGCTGTTCGTGCTCGATGCCGAGGTCGAGCAGGCCCGCGGCGATCACCCAGACGCGGTCCTTCGTCTCGTCCCAGGTGAGCGACGACCAGCCGGACCCGCTCGGGTATCGGTAGGCCTCCCGGCTCGGTGTGGCCTCGACACGATCCAGGAACATCCTGCCGACTGAGGCCGGCCGCACCGCGACGAGGTCCGACTTGTCAGTGGTGCCGAGGCTCATGCGTCTCCTCCCAATCGCCCTTGACGGGACCGGCCGGAAACGGCCAGGTGGAGGAAGGTTACGACCTGGTAGCTTCCAGCGACAGTCTCCGCGACACACGGGTTTCCAATCCGTGCACCGCGAGCATCCCCTCAACGGTATCCGACCAGGAGAAATCCTGGGCACGACGGCGCGCCGCCCGCCTCGCCGCGGGACCGTCGGCGATCACCTCGAGCACCGCCTCGGCCATCGCGGCGGGGTCCGACGGCGCCGTCCGCCCGGATCCGCCGACCACCAGCTCCGGCAGCGCGCCGCGCGCGCTCGCGACCACCGGCGTGCCGCTGGCCATCGCCTCCAGGGCGGCCAGGCCGAACGTCTCGTACGGTCCCGGCGCCACGACGACATCGGCGCTGGCCAGCACCGCGGCCAGCTGCGCACGGTCGGTGACGAAGCCGGCCATCGTGACCGGCTTGCCCTCCGCCTGCTCGGCGACCATGTCGCGGACCGAGCCGTCGCCGCACACGACCATCCGCACGCTGGCCCCCCGCTTCACCAGCTCGTCGACCATCGGCACCAGCAGGTCGGGGCGCTTCTCCGGCGACAGCCGCACGGCGGTGACGATCAGCACGTCGGCGCCGCGGGCCAGTTCCGCGCGTACCCGCTGGTCCCGGCGGCTTGGGTGGAAGGTCTCCAGGTCGATGCCCAGCGGCACGTGCGCGAGGTTGTCGACGCCCAGCCGGACGAACTCCTCGGCGGCCCACTGCGTGGTGCACACGACGGTGCCGAACGACGCGGCCAGCTTGCGGTTCCAGTGGTCGGCGATCTGCCGGGTCGGCAGCGCGCGACCCAGGTGGAACTGCAGCAGCGCGTCGAGCCGCTCGTGCGAGAACACCGCCGACGGCACCTTGCGCCGCTCCGCCCACGGCCCGATACGGGACAGCGTCAGCCGGTCGGACACCTCGACGCGGTCCGGCGCGACGACGGCGAGCAGGTCCTCGACGATGCGCCACTTGGTGATCAACCGGTACCCGCCGGTCGCCGGGATGGTCGGCGCGGCGATCTCGATGATCCGTCCGTACGACGTGGCCCGGGTCGCGTTGCGCTCCCCCGGCACCAACGCCACCACCTCGTGCCCGGCGGCGGCGTATCCGTCGGCGAGATGCCGCATCATCGTACGGATCCCGCCGGAGTGCGGCGCGACGAAATTGGCGGCCTGAAGGATGCGCACGGCCGTCACTCTGGCCGCCCGGATCAGCCCCGAGGCGACTCCGACGTGTCCAGACGGTGAATTCCAGCGTCCGCTTTCGCCCCGTCTTCACGATTCGTCAAGTCCGCATTCACGAATTTGGCAATGGGACGGCCGGCCGGAGGCGCGCTCCGCCGCGATCGAGAAGATCTCTGGCGACGACCGCGCCAGACCAGAGAATCCCCAGCTCGCAAGATCGATATGCCCGTATTCTCTGCCGATAAGACGGGCTATGTATTTGATCACTGTTATATGGAAAAATGCCCGAGGATTGAAGGGGGGCACCTTTGCCACGGCAACGAAAACGCCAACGACGCAGTGCGGCCGGGTTCGTCATCGTCGCAGTAGTGGTACTCGGCGTGCCGCTGCTCGGCTGGGCGGGCGTGAATGCGCTGACCGGCGGCGACACCGGCGATGACTCGCCTGCCACAGCCGACGACGCCCGCGCGGACGCCGCCGCCGAGACGTCTCGCGGCGACGAGACACCCGGCTCCTTCGAGATCGCCCAGGCCGCGCGCGACGCCGTCAGCGCCTGCGCCGACCGCCTCGCCGCCGGCGACGCCTACGTCGAGCGCGCCGGCGTCGGCATTGGGCACTGGGGCGAGCACGTCCAGGCACGCACCGACATGCTGAACGGCACCGTCGCCGAGGATGACATGCGGGCCATCTGGAAGCGCACCCGCCTCGCCGGTCCCGACGACGTCGCCCAGGCCACCGCCGCCCTGGAGGCGTACGAGGCGCTGCCCGGCTGCGCCGACCTCGCCTCGATCGAGGACGCGCCGGAGAACGTCGCCGAGCAGGCCGCCGCCTGTCTCGAGCGAGAGACCGCGATGACCGCCGCCGTCGCCGCCTCGACCACCGGCCTGCAGGACTGGGCCAACCACCTCAACGCGATGGCCGCACACGCCGACGGCGAGATGACCGCGGCCGCGGCCCAAGACCTCTGGGTCGCCGCCTGGGAGGCCGCGCCGGTGAACATCGGCGCCTTCGACGATGCGCGTGCTGTCCTGGCTGCGGCGCCGGCCTGTGAGTGACGGCACGGCACTGGCGCTCCCAACGGTCGCCGGCGCCGGTCCGGCCGGGGTCGGCCCGATGGGGGTGGCGACGCCGGAGCGCGAGCCGATCGTCACCAGGGCCGAGCTGGCGCTGGCGTTCTCGACGCTGGTCGTCCTGGCCGGCGTGGTCCTCGGCAGCCGGCTGGTGGAGCCGCCGCCGGCGCTGCACTCGGCGGCGCAGCTCGTGCACCTGGCCTCGGTCGTGCTCGGGCTGGGCAGCGTGCTGGCGGTCGACTGGCTCGGGCTGCGCTGGCAGCTCGGCCGCGGGACGCTGCGCGAGGTCGTGACGACGGCCGGCGCGCTCGGGGTCCCTATCTGGCTGGGGCTCGGCGGGCTGATGCTGTCCGGGATGCTGCTCTCGCCGGACTACGAGTCGACCATGACGCTGGTCAAGCTCGCGATGGTCGGCGTGGCGGGCGTGGTGGGGGTGCTGGCGCTCGCGGTGGGCCGCCGGCTGGCCGCCCGCACGTCGCCGTCGCGGCGGCTGCTGCGGGCCGGTCTGCTGATGGCCGCGGCATCGCAACTGGCGTGGTGGACGGCGACGGTGATCGGGTTCCTCAACCGGACGTGACCCCCCGCCGGTGCCGCAGCGTCACGGCGAACTCGGCCGGCGCGACCGCCAGCCGGTAGGCCGGCAGCGTGACCGGCCCGCACGACGCGCTGCCCAGGCCGTGTTGGGCCAGGTCCAGCGTGACGTAGACGCGGTCGCGCGGGCGGAGCTCGGCATGGTGGCGGGCCGCCTCGAGGTCGGCCGTCGTCCATCGCCGGGCCGTCAGGCCGAACACCGGCGCGCCGTCGACCGCCAGCCCGGACCCGTCGGCGGCGTGCACGAACGCCGAGCGGACGTCGATCCGATGGCCGTTCTCCTGCGGGTACACGTACGGCGTCTGCAGCTCGTCGACGCCGCGCTCGAACCGGCCGACCCGGGCCGCCGTGCGGGAGTCCGCGTAGGCCTCCCCCGGCCCGTAGCCGAACCACGTCACGCGGTCGTACCGGGCCGGCACCTCCAGCACCACGCCGAGCCGGGGCAGCGGGACGTCCTCGGGCCACTCGCCCTCAGGCGTCACCGTCAGCCTCAGGTGGACGGCGTCGGCGCCCACCGGCGCCCACCGGTAGACCGCCCGCAGCGCGAACGCCCGCGCGGCCGGCGCCACCCGAGTGTCGACGACGAGTGTGTCGCCGTCGGCGCGGATGCCGTCCGTGCGGTGCGTCATCCGGTCCAGGCCCAGGGCGCGCCAGGTGGCCGCCAGGGTGCCCGAGCCGCTGGCGTCGTTGTCGATGGGTGCGCGCCACACGTCGAGGACGGCACCCGTCACGTCCAGCTCGCCGAGGCCGGTCAGCCGGCCGGTGGCCGGGTCGAAGCGCGCGCCTCCGGCGCTCGGGAGCCCGGGCGGCGCTGGGGCGGCCGCGTCCTTCACCCGCACCTGCCCCCAGGCGACCTCGTGGCCGGCTGCGGCCCACGGCGCGTCCGCGGCGAGCACCGCGCTGACGGTCAGCCACGTCTCGCCGCTCGTCTCCGGCAGCGGTGGCAGCTCGACGTCGGTCCGCCCGCCGGCCGGCACTCCAGGTACCGCCAGCGTCCCGGACGCCACCTCCTCGCCCTCGTCCGCCAGCTCCCATCGGAAGGCGTACCGGCTGGTGTCGAGCACCTCGTGCTGGTTGGCCACCGTCAGCCGGGCGCCGTCGCCGGAGCCGGTGATGCGCAGCGGCTCCAGCACCTTCGCCAGCTCCACGAGCCCCGGAGACGGCGTCCGGTCCGGGAACACCAGCCCGTCGGCGACGAAGTTGCCGCCATGGAACCGTTCGCCGAAGTCGCCGCCGTACCCGTAGTACTCGCGGCCGGACGCGTCGCGGGCGCGCAGGCCGTGGTCGATCCACTCCCAGACGAAGCCGCCCTGGCAGCGGTCGTGCCGCTCGAACAGGTCCTGGTAGTCGCGCAGCCCGCCGGGCCCGTTGCCCATCGCGTGCGCGTACTCGCACAGGACGAACGGCTTCCCGCTGCCCCGGCCGATCTCGTCGACCTCCGCGGGAGACGCGTACATCCGGCTGTGGACGTCGGAGTACGCGTACGCCGGATCGCCCTCGTAGTGGACGGGCCGGCTCGGGTCGCGCCGCTTCGCCCAGGCGTACATGGCCTCGAGGTTGCCACCGGCACCTGCCTCGTTGCCGAGCGACCACATGATCACGCTGGGGTGGTTCTTGTCCCGCTCGACCATCCGGGCCATACGGTCCAGGAATGCCGGCCGCCATCGGTCGTCGTCGCTGGGGTTCCCTCGCCAGTCGTCGTACATGAAGCCGTGCGTCTCCAGGTCGCACTCGTCGACGACGTACAGCCCGTACTCGTCGCACAGCTCCAGGAAGTACGGGTGCGGCGGGTAGTGGCTGGTCCGGACGGCGGTGATGTTGTGCCGCTTCATCAGCAGGACGTCGTCGATCATGTCCTGCCTGGTCAGCGCCCGGCCGCGGTCCGGATGGAACTCGTGCCGGTTGACACCACGGAACAGCACCCGCGTGCCGTTGACGGTGAGCACGCCGTCGCGGATCTCCACCCGGCGGAAGCCGATGCGCAGCCGGATCCGCTCGGAGCCGGTGACCAGCTCGCCGTCGTAGAGCCGGGGCGACTCGGCGCTCCACGGCTCGACCGCGCCGACGGCGACGTCCTCGTTCGCCGCCGCCTCGACGCCCAGCTCGGGGACGAGCACGCGCGCGGCGCCGTCTGTCTCGATCCGGAGCGTCCCGGCACCGCCGTCGTAGTCGGCGTGCACCGTGAAGTCGTCGATCGTGCCCGGCGGGCGAGCGACCAGCGTGACGTCGCGGAAGATCCCGGACAGCCACCACATGTCCTGGTCCTCCAGGTAGCTGGCCGCCGACCACTGGTGTACGCGGACGGCGAGGACGTGGTCCGCGCCGGCCCGGACGTGCTCGGTGACGTCGAACTCCGACGGCAGCCGGCTGCCCGTCGAGTGCCCGAGCCGATGCCCGTCGAGCCACACGGTGAAGAACGAGTCGACCCCGTCGAAGCGCAGGATCGCCCGGTGGCCCCGCCAGGAGTCCGGCACCCGGAACGCCAGCCGGTACTCGCCGGTGGGGTTCTCGTCCGGCACGTGCGGCGGGTCGACCGGGAAGGGATACGGCGAGTTGGTGTACCACGGTGCGCCGTAGCCGTGCAGCTGCCAGTGCGACGGCACCGGCAGGTGCGCCCAGGCCGAGTCGTCGAACGCCGGCTCCTGGAAGCCCTCGGCCGCCTCGCGGACCGTCGGCGACCAGCGGAACCGCCACGCGCCGTTCAGCGAGAGGACCGGCGCGTCCGACGCGAACGCGGCGCGCGGCGGCAGCGTTCCCTCGCGAGGCGCGTAGCTGGTGAGCTCCAGATTCACGGGCGGCCTCCGGTCGTAGGTGGATAGCAGCGGACCTCGAAGGCGGCCGCGGGGACGTCGCCGATCGTGTCGCAGGTCTGGTGGTTGGCGGTGCGCTCGGCCACCACGGTGTCGCCGTCCCGGACCCGATAGTGCCGGACGCAGAACGGCATCGCGTTCTCCGGGTGCGGCCAGAGCACGGTCTCCAGGGCGTGGTCGAGGTCGGCGTCGAAGCCGAGCTCCACCCGGCCGATCGGATGCGGAGTCGCCCAGCGGACGGTCGCGGCCGGCGCGGCGTCGCCCGGCGCCGCGGCCCAGGCGTTCGGCTGCGCCGTCGGCTGGGCGTGGCCGTTACGCAGGTCCTCGACCTCCCAGAGGTCCGGGACGACGCCGGAGATGTTCACGCCTGCTCCTTCGCTGTGGTGGATCATGTCGGCGAACACCGGGTCAGAACCGCAGCCAGGTGCCGGCGAGGCCCTGCTGCTCGACCCCGGGCACGCCGTAGTCGCACACGCCGCCGGCGAAGACCGTCGTCAGGCGCTGCCACTGCTCGTCGGTCCACTCGACGGCGTAGTCGTCGCGCTCCGGCGGCCTCAGCCGGCACTTGACGACATCGGCGGCCACGCTCTCGCCGGCCACCTCACGTGGGAACGACGCCGACGGGTACAGCCGCTCGCACTCCCCTGCCGGGTCGCGGTCCAGCGTCTCGGCGACGAACACCGGCGCGGCCGCCCGCGTCATGCACCCCTCCACCAGCTCCACCGGCCGGGCCGCGACGATCTTGTCGATGCGCGCCGCCCCGGAGTCGTCCGCCGCGAGCGTCGTCAGCCAGCGGTCCATCTGCGTGATCGCGTGCCGCAGGAGCGGGCTCTGCGTGCTGAACAGCCCGTAGCGGGCGTCCTCCAGCAGGCTCACGTGGTTGGCCGCCGTGCCGTTCGCGTTCTCGAGCCGCTCCCGCATCGAGGACGTGTGGTAGCGGACGTGGATGTCACCCCACGGCTGGTCGTCATAGTAGGCCCGGTAGTCGATGATCGGCACATCCGCCAGGCCACCGCCGCCGTTGGTCAGGCGGCCGGTCCGGTACGCGATGCGGGTCGCGTCGAGGTCGGCCACTGTCCGGCCGGCCACGATGTTCGCGTCCGCGTCGAAGCCGCCGACCCGCTCGTTCAGCTCCAGGAACTGCTCCGGGGTGATCGTGCCGTCGTTCAACGTCGCCAGCCCGTACTGGATGCCGACGTTGTCCAGCGGCCGCCGCGCGAACCCGGTGCCGGGGTCTGCGCCGTAGACGTTGATCGCGTGGTCGTAGACGTCGCAACGGGCACCGCCGGGATTGGTGACCGGGTCGTAGCGCTGCTCGACCGGCAGGATGCCGCAGAACCGCCGCGGGTCGATGCGCCCGGCGCTGACGGCCATGCTCGGCAGCGTGGCGTAGGTGGCGAAGCCCGCCACGCGACGCTGCTGCTCCTGCGACCACGCCAGGGTGGCGTCGTTGGTGAAGTACTCGTGCAGCAGCCAGGCGTCACTGATGAAGCCGACCGTCCCGAACCCCACCTCGGGGAACGAGCAGCCCACGACGATGCCGTCGAAGATGCCGGGGTAGTTGTCGGTGATCTGGTGCGCCTGGTACGAGCCGCCGGAACAGCCGAACCCGATGGTGTGCTCGACCGGCCCGTAGCGCTCGACGAACAGCTCTTTGGTCATCATCGCCGACTCGGCCGCGGTGAGGTCGTTGCAGTTGTTGCCGAAGACGTTGAGCGACGAGGACATCAGCGCGTAGCCCTGACCGAGCAGGAACGCGTCGGTGACCCCGCCCGTGCCGGCGCCGGAGCGGTACCAGCCCCCGGAGCAGCCGCCGCCGAGGGTGAAGACGGCCCGGCCGTTCCAGCCGTCAGCGCGTCGCGTGGGCGTCGGCTCGGTCTCGCCCAGCGGGTCGTGCAGCATGCTCGTCTGGACGACGGCGCGGTTGGCGCTGCCGGTCTCCATCCGCACGATGAACGGGACGTTCACGCCCGCCGACGTGGTCGTGTCCGCCAGGTCGGCCGGGTACGACGTCGCATCGGCCGGCCAGGGCGCGTAGCCGCCGGCGGTGGTCCGGTAGAAGTAGTCGACACGAGGCTCGACGGTGCAGTTCTCGTCCAGCGGCTGGCCGAGTGTCCCGCCGATCACCGGCACGGCGAACTGCGCGGTCTCGCAGGTGTACGGCTGCTGGTGGGGTCCGGAGAACACCGGCCCTTCCTGCGGATGGTTGACGACGTCGAGCCGGTCCCGGTGACGCCCGGGGGCGCTCGCGACCAGCGTGTTCGGTCCGCGACGCAGGCCGTGGACGAGCCCCGTGAGGGTCCGCCCGGCACGGTCGGCGACGAAAACGCCGCTGACGTCGTCGCCGTTCAGGGTGACCCTCACCCGGTCGAGTGCGACGTGCCGGGGGACGTCGACGCGCAGGAGCGTGTTCCCACCGGCGACGGTGTCGGGCCGGCCGGACAGCGTGCTGATCTCGAGCCCGCCCGACGGGGCGGCCGGCGCGGCCGGCGCGGCCGGCGCGGCCGGCGCGGCTGAGACGAGCGCCAAGACGAGCATCGAGGCGGCGAGCGCCGCGACACTGAAGCGATCCATGATCCGTAGTTCCTCTCGACGGCTGTCCCCGGGGGTGATCTCGGACTAGACGCGGGCGATGTCGGCCGCGTTGTTCGACGGGTCGGCGATGACCAGGCGGACCTGGTCGATCAGCTCGCTGATCGGCTTGGAGTTGCGGTCGGTGCAGACGTCGTTCTGCTCCGGCGCGGGCATCGACACGCCGCGCAGCGTCACCGGCGCGCCGTTGGCGTCGACGACCCGGTTGCCCTGCGTGCGCAAGGCCGGCAGCGCGGCCGCCGTGGCGAGGAGGACGGTTCTCGGTGATCTCCCCAACATGCGCTTCTCCTTCGAAACTCGTTCGGCCCCAGGACCCCGTCTGTGTACTCGCCGACCTGCTTCCCGGCCCCAGGCGATCTCCTCCGCGGCCCGCTCAGCCCGCGACGACCTCGGCGCTGAGCGGGAGGTCCAGGACGTTCGAGCCGGCGTGCACGGTGAACGTGCCCGGCTCGGTGCGCCAGCCGCCGTCCCAGTGCTCGAAGGCGCGCGGCCGGACCGGCACGGTCACCGTCGCCGCCTCCCCCGGTGCCGCGTCGACGACGGCGAACCCGGCCAGCCAGCGGGCCGGCCGCTCGATGGCGCTAGCGGCACGAGACAGGTAGACCTGCACGACGTGCCGGCCGGACCGCGCCCCGGTGTTCCGCACGTCGACGGCGACGTCCAGCCCGCCGTCGGCGGCGCTTGCGGCCCGCAGCGCCGTCAGCTCCCAGCTCGTGTAGCCCAGGCCGTGGCCGAACGGGTACGCCGGCTCCGCGCCGGCCCGCAGCCAGGCGCGGTGTCCGATGTGGACGCCCTCCTCGTAGCGGACGGTGCCGTCCACCGGCGCGGTGTCCAGGACCGGCACGTCCGCCTCGGTGGCCGGCCAGGTCGTCGGCAGCCGGCCGCCCGGCTCCACCAGCCCGAGCAGCACGTCGGCCAGCGCGTGTCCGTACTCCTGGCCGCCGAACCAGGTGAGCAGCACGGCTGCGACGTCGTCGCGCCACGGCAGCAGCACCGGCGCCCCGGCGTTGACCACCACGACGGTGCGCGGGTTGGCGGCGGCCACCGCCCGGACGAGGTCGTCCTGCCGGCCGGGCAGCGCCAGTGACGCGCGGTCGGCGCCTTCCCGCTCGACCTCGGCACTGGTGCCGACCACGACGACGGCGACGTCGGCCGCACGCGCCGCCTCGGCGGCCCGGGCGAGCTCGGTCTCCGGGTCGGCCGTCGCGAGGTCCGCCCCGAGGACCAGAGTGACGCCGCTGCCGGCGTTCTCGCGGGGCGGCAGTTCGACGATGACGCGCAGGTCGACCGGCGTGCCGGCGGTCAGCTCGACCGGCACCGTCGCCGACGGCGGCGCCACCAGTCCGCCGCCGAACTCCTCGCCGTCGTGGACCAGCGTTGTCGCCAGCACGACGGCGTCGTCGACCCGCAGCTCGACCGTCCCGGCGCCGGCGACGCCCAGCCGCGTCGTCCCGCCCGCGGCGGGCACGTACCGGGCGCCGATCTCCAGCGTGGTGGTGGCGCCCAGCCGCGCCGACCCGAGCCGGGACAGGTTCGCGGTGCGCCGGTTCTCGTCCAGGACGACGGAGCCGTCGGCGGCCCTGCACACCAGCCGGACCCCGGGCTCGCCGGAGGCCGGGTCCGTGAGGCCGCTCAGCGGCAGCGGCTCGATGCCCGGCTGGACCACGGCGCCCAGCGTCCAGCGCACGTCCGCCCTCGGCAGCGCGGCGCGCAGCCCGTCCAGCGGCGACACGACCCGCTCGGGCTCGACGTGCGCACTGCCGCCGCCCTGGGTGCGGGCGGCCAGCGCGTTGTGCCCGATGACGGCGACCGACCGCAACCGGCCGGCGTTCCACGGCAGCTCGCCGCCGGCGTTGCGGACCAGCACCGTGCCGGTCGCGGCGACCTCCCGGGCGAAGGCCGGGCCGTCGGCCCGGGTCGGCGGGGCCGCCGCGGTGAACCCGTCCAGCGCGCCGACCCGCGCCGCCAGCCGGAGCAGCCGCAGCACCTTCTCGTCGACCGCCTCCTCCGTCACGGCGCCGGTGCGGACCGCGTCGACCAGCTTCTGGCCCCACGGGCCGTCCGGGCCGGGCATCACCAGGTCCAGCCGGGCGCGCGCCGCGGGCTCCGTCGTCCGCGCCGCCCACCAGTCCGAGACGACGACGCCCTCGAACCCCCATTCGCCGCACAGCGGCTCGGCCAGCAGCGGGTTCTCCGTCATCGTCGCGCCGTTGACCGAGTTGTACGCGGCCATCACCATCCAGGGCCGCTGCTCGACGACGGTGTCCTCGAACGCGGCGAGGTACAGCTCGCGCAGCGCCCGCTCCGACACGACGACGTCGGCGGTGAACCGCTCGGCCTCGAAATCGTTGGCGACGTAGTGCTTCGGGCACGCCCCGACGCCGCCGTCCTGGACGCCGCGCACGTACGCCGCCGCCAGCCGCGATGTCAGCACCGGATCCTCGGAGTACGCCTCGAAATGCCGGCCGCCCAGCGGGCTGCGGTGCAGGTTGATGGTCGGGCCCAGGACGACGTCGACGCCGTGGCGGCGGGCCTCTGCGGCGAGGACGGCGCCGTAGCGCTCGGCCAGCGCGACGTCCCAGGTGGCGCCGAGGGCCGTCGCCGACGGCAGGTTGAGCGAGCGCTCGCGGTCGTCCCAGCTCTCGCCGCGGATGCCGGACGGCCCGTCGGAGAGCACCATCCGGCGCAGTCCGGCGGCCGGCTCGTCGTACAGGCCCCAGGTGTCGGCGCCGGTCAGCAGCCGGACCTTCTGCTCCAGGGTCAGCTTCCCCAGCACTGGCCGGAGCGCGTCGTCGTGCGGTGCGGTCATCGCGAAAGTCCATTCAGTCGCGGTGGGTGCGGATCTCGTCCGGCCAGGCGAGGGTGACGCCGAGCGTCCCGGTCAGCAGCCGCTGGAAGTCCGCCAGGTGGGTCTGGTTGGAGCGCACCTTCCGCGGCGGCAGCCCGTGGCTGAGGCAGAACGCGGCCAGCGCGCCGGCCGCCTCGCCGATGCTCCACTCGACCGGGTGCAGCCGGTAGCAGCCGTTGGTGATGTGCGTGGTGCCGATGTTCTTGTTCGCCGGCAGCAGGTTGTCGACGCGCTGCGGGATCAGCGCGCCGAGCGGGATCTGGAACGGGTACGCCTCGATGTCGACGTAGGTCCGTCCGGCGGTGCTCGGGTGCAGGTCGATGCGGTAGCGGCCGAGGCCGACGCTGTCGGCGAACACCTCGCTGCCGGCGCCGTCCGGCCGGGCGTCGACGCCGACGTGCTGCTCGAGGACGGTGAACTCGGCCCGGATGCGCCGCGACTCGCGGACGTACGCGGACTTCGCCAGGCCGTCCGCGGTGCCGGTGACATCCGGCCGCAGCCGCAGCCCCGGGTAGCCGGTGCCGCCGTCGGGCCGCGGCGCCTCCGTCTGCATCCAGTGCAGGAACGACAGCGACAGGTCGCGGCTGGCGGCCAGCGCAGCCGACTGCTCGTCGGGGCCGACGCCCAGCAGCGGGCGCTCCCAGTAGTCGATCTGCGGCCAGTTCACGACCGTGACGTCGGAGTCGACGCCGGTGAGCTGCTTGCGGGCCAGCACCCGGCGGAACCGCCACAGCGAGAACGGCGCCTCCGCGCCCGGGTTGGCCTCGAACAGCCGCCACTCGCGCTCGCGCAGCGTGATCGGGACGACGTCGCGCCAGGACAGCTGGGGGCCGGGCCAGAACGGCGCCACCGTGCGGCGCCAGTGGTCGTACCCGGCCGGGCGGTCGACGGTGTGGTCCTCGCCCGGCCGGTGGTCCAGCGCGAAGCACCACGACACCGCCTGCTGGTCGAATGGGTCCGTGACGGCGGGCGCGTGCGGCTCGCCGGTGGCGTCCTGGCCCTCGGCCCCGATGACGTGCTCGACGCCGGCAAGCTCCAGCAGGTCGCCGAACTCGGTGGCGTCGAGCACGTAGCTCGCGCTGACGGTGACGTCGGTGCCGGTGCGGCCGTCGCGCAGCGTGACGGCGTCGACCTCGTCGCCGCTGGTGTGCGCCGCGACCGGCGCGTGCTCCAGCAGGACGGTGAGCCGGCCGGCCGCCCGCAGCGGCGCCAGCAGTTCGTCGAGGACGGCGACCGCGACCCGAGGCTCGTGGCAGAACCGGCTCACGATGCCCAGGCCGGGGTCGAGCAGCGGGTCGGCGGCGGCGGCCGGGGTCAGCGGGTAGTTGCGCCGATAGTAGTCGCGGACCCGCCGGCGCAGGTCCGCGTAGCCGGCGGCGGTGTGCGGCGTCTCGATCCACTGGTGCTCGTCCGGCGGCACGGCCTGCGCGGTCAGCTGGCCGCCGAGCCAGTCGGTCGGCTCCGTCAGCACGACCCGGTGGCCGAGCCGGGCGGCGGCGAGCGCGGCGGCGACACCGCCCAGCCCACCCCCGACCACGAGGACGTCGGTCTGGAGTTCTGCCATGCGGTGCGGGCTCCTTCGGTCGGCGGTCACGATCGGGCGGACGCGGTGGTGTCGCCGTCGACGATCGAGCAGGGGACGTCGAGGCTCTCGGTGCGCGCGTCCGGGTCGTCGACGATGGCGACCAGGGCGTCGATGGCGATGCGGCCGATCTCCTTGCGCGGGATGTCCAGGTGCTCCCACCGTGGGGACGCCTCCGGACCGATGCCCTCGAGCACCACCACGGACACGTCGGCGGGGACGTCGCGGCCGCGCGCCCGCAGCCCGCGCAGCAGCGACTCGGCCAGCCGCTCGCTCTCGGAGACGACGGCGGTCTCGGGGCCGCGGGCCAGCTCGTCGAGCCACGCGTCGTCCAGACCGGGCTCGCCGCGGAAGCCCGGCGACCGGTCGGTCAGCCCGAGCCGCCCTACGGCGTCGGCGTACCCGCGCCGGCGGTCCTCGTACGGCTCCAGCTCGAGGTCCTCGCGCAGGTAGGCGACGTGCCGGTGGCCCAGCGCGGCGAGCCGGCCGGCGATGTCGCCGGTGATGCCGAAGTAGTCCGGGACGACGCACGGGATGTCCGCGCCCGGCACGTCGCGGCGGCCGATGTGGATGAACGGGTAGCCCTCCTGCCACAGCCGGGCGAGGTCGGCCTTGTCCGTCGCGACGCCGAGCAGGACGGTGCCGTCGGCGACGTTGAGCCGGTTGGTCCCGTCGCGGTAGACGCGGCGGCGCCCGTCGCCGGCCCCCGTCGACGTGAACAATACGAGGTCGTAGCCGATCTCCTCGGCCCGCTCCTCGATGCCGAGCAGGAACTCGAAGTAGAAGCTCTCTCGCGCGTGCGGGAAGACCGGCTCGAAGGTGTGCACGCCGAGCAGCCGGTTGGTCTTGTTGCGCAGCTTCCGGGCGGACAGGTTCGGCACGTAGCCGAGCTCCTTCACCGCCTCGAGGATGCGCCGCCGGGTGTCCTCCGGGATCCGGGTGGCGGCCTCCGGGTCGCCGCCGATGACCCGCGACACGGCGGACTGCGACACCCCCGCCAGCCGCGCGACGTCGGCCTGGCGCGGCGCCCGTTCTCGGCGCTGGGTCGTCACGTCGCCTCCTCGTCCTGGGCCGCCTCCTGGGCCACCTCGGCCCGCGCTGTTCTCTTGCCCGTGCCGTCGGCCGGCGGCCCGCTGCCTTCCTGATGGAGCCCGCTGTGCGCCCGCTGGCCGTTGGCCAGCTCCGTCCGGGGTGGCCCCTCGGTGCGGCAGACGTTCATCGCTCCGCCCGATCCCCCGCCGCCATGCGCGGGGCCGGGCGAGGAGTCGATCAACAGCTTCGTGTACGGGTGCTGCGGGTTGGCGATGACCTCCTCCTTCGGGCCGCCCTCGATCATCCGGCCCGCGTACATCACCACGATCCGGGCGCACAGGTGCCGCGCACTGCACATACGTATGAGCAAGCATCCAAAAAAAATGCGCCGATGCGCTCTTACGTATGACCGATGAACTTAGGGACGTTATCGGCGCGTGTCAAGGGGGTTGCCGGACCCCTCGTCGGCGGCACTTCGCGTGGCCCTCGACGGGACGTCACCAAGACTGTGTAGAACTGTCCCATGAACCAGACCGCCGTCGACTCCCACGAGAACTGGCTGACCCCCGACGAACTCGCCGCCGCGCGCCGTCGGCTCCCGATCCTCTACGTCAACGCGGTTCCCGTGCGGGTCGACGACACCGGTGTCGCGACATCGGTCGGCCTGCTGCTGCGGTCGACCCCGGAGGGCCAGATCCGGCGCGAGCTGGTGGCCGGCCGGGTGCTGTTCCACGAGCGCATCCGCGACGCGCTGCTGCGGCACATCGAGAAGGACCTCGGGCCGCTGGCACTGCCGCGCATCCCGGTGTCGCCGTCGCCGTTCACCGTCGCCGAGTACCTGCCGACACCGGGCGCCACGCCGTACCACGATCCGCGCCAGCACGCCGTCGCGCTGGCGTTCGTCATCCCGGTGACCGGCGACTGCGCGCCCCGTCAGGACGCGCTGGACCTCATCTGGCTGTCACCGCAGGAGGCCGCCGACGACGCCGTCCAGAAGGAGATGCTCGGCGGCCACGGCATCGTGCTGCGGCAGGCGCTGGCGCACCTGGGCTTCCCGCCGGCGCCGGCGGTCGGCTAGTTCGAGCCACTGTCGGACGAGAGTGCCGCGATGAACGCCTCCTGCGGCACCTCGACCCGGCCGACCATCTTCATCCGCTTCTTGCCCTCTTTCTGCTTCTCCAGCAGCTTCCGCTTGCGCGTGATGTCGCCGCCGTAGCACTTGGCGAGGACGTCTTTGCGGATGGCGCGGATGTTCTCGCGGGCGATGACGCGGGCGCCGATGGCGGCCTGGATGGGCACCTCGAACTGCTGCCGCGGGATGAGCTCCTTGAGCTTGCCCGCCATGGCGACGCCGTACGCGTACGCCTTGTCCTTGTGCACGATGGCGCTGAACGCGTCGACGGGGTCGCCGTGCAGCAGGATGTCGACCTTGACGAGGTCGGCCTCCTGGTCGCCGGTGGGCTCGTAGTCGAGGCTGGCGTAGCCGCGCGTGCGCGACTTCAGCGCGTCGAAGAAGTCGAACACGATCTCGGCCAGCGGGATGGTGTAGCGCAGTTCGACGCGGTCCTCGGACAGGTAGTCCATACCGAGCAACGTGCCGCGACGGGCCTGGCACAGCTCCATGATGGTGCCGACGAACTCGCTCGGCGCCAGCAGTGTCGCCCGGACCACCGGCTCGCGCACCGACGCGATCTTGCCGGACGGGAACTCGCTGGGGTTCGTGACGGTGTGCTCGGTGCCGTCCTCCATGGTGACCTGGTAGACGACGTTCGGCGCCGTGGAGATGAGGTCGAGGCCGGACTCGCGCTCCAGCCGCTCGCGGACGATCTCGAGGTGCAGCAGGCCGAGGAAGCCGCAGCGGAAGCCGAAGCCCAGCGCCACCGACGTCTCCGGCTCGAACACCAGCGCGGCGTCGTTGAGCTTGAGCTTGTCGAGCGCCTCGCGCAGGTCGGGGTAGTCCGAGCCGTCGACCGGGTAGAGGCCGGAGAACACCATCGGCTTGGGATCGCGGTAGCCGGCGAGCGGCGTGGTCGCCGGTTTGGCCGCGTCGGTGACGGTGTCGCCGACCTTGGACTGCCGGACGTCCTTCACGCCGGTGATCAGGTAGCCGACCTCGCCGACACCGAGCCCGGCGCCGGGCTGCATCTCAGGTGAGATGACGCCGATCTCGAGCAGCTCGTGGGTGGCCTTCGTCGACAGCATGAGGATGCGCTCGCGCGGCGTGAGCTTGCCGTCGATGACGCGGACGTAGGTGACGACGCCGCGGTAGGAGTCGTAGACACTGTCGAAGATCATGGCGCGGGCCGGCGCGTCGGCGTCGCCGCTGGGCGCCGGCACCTCGGCGACGACGCGCTCGAGCAGCTCGAGGACGCCCTCGCCGGTCTTGCCGCTGACCCGCAGGACGTCGTCGGGGTCGCCGCCGATGAGGTGGGCGAGCTCCGCGGCGTACTTGTCCGGCTGCGCGGCCGGGAGGTCGATCTTGTTCAGCACCGGGATGATCGTGAGGTCGTTCTCGAGCGCCATGTACAGGTTGGCCAGCGTCTGCGCCTCGATGCCCTGCGCGGCGTCGACCAGCAGGACGGCGCCCTCGCACGCGGCGAGGCTGCGGCTGACCTCGTAGGAGAAGTCGACGTGCCCGGGGGTGTCGATGAGGTTGAGCGCATAGGTGGTGCCGTTGTTCTCCGGGGCCCGGGAGGTGAACGGCAGCCGCACCGCCTGGCTCTTGATGGTGATGCCGCGCTCACGCTCGATGTCCATGCGGTCGAGGTACTGCGCGCGCATCGATCGCTCGTCGACGACGCCCGTGAGCTGCAGCATCCGGTCGGCCAGCGTCGACTTGCCGTGGTCGATGTGGGCGATGATGCAGAAGTTCCGGATCAGCTCCGGCGGGGTCGCCGACGGCACCGGCGCGTTCTCGCTGACTGGCACGCAGTTTCCTCGAGGCTTCGGGGTGTTTTCGGTGCGGACGGAGGTGTCCTGCCCGCACCAGACATCATCCCATGGTCGGCGATACGGGCGCGCCAGAAAAGTGATATCACTTAGCTATCTGGTTGGCCGGCCTCGGCCGTGACACCTGGAGGACCCATGACCGAGACCGCCGCCCGGGTCGCCGTCGCCGGCGTCGAGATCCGCGAGATGCGGAGCGACCAGCGCGCCACACCGGTCGTCAACACCGGCAGCCTCTACACCTGAACGCAGTGGCTTCTTCCGGCGCCGACGGAGGCCTCCCCGCGCGACGGCGGGAGCGGCACGCCGTCCTACTCCGCCTCGACCCGGCCGTCCACGAGGCGCTGACCCGCTGGGCCCAGGACGAGTTCCGCAGCGTCAACGCGCAGGTCGAGCTGGTGTTGCGGAACGCGCTGCGGGCGGCCGGGCGGGCGCCGAATGACGCCGGGCCGCTCCCCCGCCGCGGCCGCCCGCCGTCGCCAACCCCAGCAGACGAGCTACCACCGGCCGACGCCGAGTGAGCCGCGGCCGGCCGCCGTCGGCGAACTGCCAGCCGGGCGGCGGGGCGCGGCGCTACAGTTCCGACGTGGCCCGCCTGCTCCGCGACCTCGTGCGTACCCTGCTGACCCCGCCGAAGCGGCGGACCGGCCGCGACCGAGACCGTCCGGCGCGCCCGTCGGCCCGGCCCGCGGACCGTCCGTCCGCGCCCCGCGGCGACTGGGATTCCACGGACGAGGAGTCGCCCGGCCGGTTCGGCCCGAACGCGACCACCGAGGCGCACTCCGTCGGCGCCGTCCACACCGCGTACAACCCGAGCACCGACGGCGACCCCGACCCCGGCGAGATCGTCTGGACCTGGGTCCCGTACGAGGAGAACGACGGCCGCGGCAAGGACCGGCCCGTCCTCATCGTCGCACACGAGCCGGGTGGCACGCTGCTGGCGGTCCAGCTGACCAGCAAGAACCACGACGGTGAGCGCGACTGGGTCGGCGTCGGCACCGGCCGCTGGGACGGCGAGCACCGGCCGTCCTGGGTGGACGTCAGCCGCGTCCTGCGCGTCCACCCCGACGGCATGCGGCGCGAGGCGTCGGCGCTCGGCCGCGACCAGTTCGACACGGTCATCCGCGCGCTGCGCGACCGGTACGGATGGCGCTGAGCCGTCGACAGCTGAACTTCGGGGCGGGCGCGGCGCCGAATTGGCTGGTGAGCCGCGGCGCTGGTATTGTTGGCGGCTGCGCGTCGGCCCAGGTCGCGGACGCGCCCGGCCGACTCCTTGCCGCCGCGACGGTTCCCCAACCGGCGCGGGTCCCGGACGAGGCCGACGCCCTCACGACCTATCCGAACCGACCAAAGGCATCTGTTCGTGGCGAACATCAAGTCCCAGAAGAAGCGCATCCTCACCAACGAGAAGGCCCGGATGCGTAACAAGGCGGTCAAGTCGTCGCTGAAGACGGCCATCCGCAGATTCCACGAGGCCGCCGACGCCGGTGAGAGCGAGAAGGCCGTCGAGGCCGCTCGCGCCGCCAACCGGCAGCTCGACAAGGCCGCCTCCAAGGGCGTCATCCACAAGAACCAGGCGGCCAACCGCAAGTCCTCGATCTCCAAGCGGGCCGCCGCACTCTGAGGCCGAGCCCACTGCGGCTCGATCCCGCGTCGGCCTCCTCGGCCCGACACCGGACCCCCATCGTCTCGCCGACGGCGTCGTCCTCCACTCCCGGAGGGCGGCGCCGTCGTCGTGCGCGCAGGCGCTCCCGCGCGTGTTTCGAGCCAGAACGGTGTGGGATCGCTGCCAGGATCCCGGCGCACCCCCATGTCCGCCGATCGGGTGTGGGATCGCCGCACCAACGACGTGCCGTCATTGTCGCCCTGGCGACACCACTCTCACCTGTCGTGGCGTCAGGCGGAGCGAGCGGTGCCGATGGCGACCAGCGCGGTCGTGAGCGCGAGCGTCGAGTCGTTGCCGCCGCCCTTGACCGCGAGGTCGGCGTCGGCCACCGCTCGGATGGCACGGGCGAGGCCGGTCGGCGTCCAGCCGCGCAGCTGGCCGCGGAGCACCCGGACCTTCCACGGCGGGATGCCGAGGTCGCGGGCGACGTCGGCGTCGCGCATGCCGCGTGGTGCGCCGGCCAGCCGGGCCAGGGAGCGTAGCGAGGTCGCCAGCGCGCCGGTGACCAGCACGGGGTCTGTGCCGGTCTCGAGGGCCCAGCGCAGCTGCTCGACCGCCTCGCCGGTCCTGCCCTCGACGGCGCGGTCGGCGACGACCCAGCCCTTCACCTCGGCGCGACCTTCGAAGTACATGGCGACCACCTGGCCGGTCACCTGGCCGTCCGGCGCGTCGACCGCCAGTTGCCCGGCCGCCGAGGCCAGTCCTCGTAAGTCGCCGCCGACCGCCTCGACCAGCTGCCGCGCCGCGGCCTCGTCGATGCGGCCGCCGTTGCGGCGGACCTCGGCCCGCACGAACGAGACCTGGTCGTCGGGACGGGTCAGCCGCTCGGCCGGGACCTCGTGCACCCCTGCCTTGCGCAGCGCCGTGAGCAGCTTCTTGCCCTTGACCCCGCCGGGGTGCAGCAGCACCACGTGGATGCCCTCGATGGGCGTGGTCACGTAACCCACCAGCACGTCGCCGACCGGTTCGCTGACGTCCTGGACGTCATTGACCAGCAGCACGCGTCGGGTGGCGAACAGCGACGGGCTGACGTGCTCGGCGAGGGCTCCGGCGGTCAGCTCGGAGCCGGACACCTGCGAGACGTCGGCGTCGGGATCGGCGGCGCGCGCCGCCCGGACGACGGCGCCCGCGGCGCGTTCGGCCAGCAACGTCTCGGGGCCGAAGACGAGGGTGACCGGGACGAGGGTATCGGTCGATAGCGCAGCCATGTCGCCACACAGCATGACACGTCCCGCCGACAACGTCCCCGCCCCCGTACCGATCGCCGCGGCGCCGGTCCCGCCCGCGGTCCGCCGGTCACGACGCCGAGCGCGTCGCCGCCGGTCCGGACGACGGCGATGCTGCCGTGCTCGTCGGTGCGGTAGACCCGGACGCCGCTCCCGCGCAACGCGTCGAGCACCCGTGGCGACGGGTGGCCGTACGTGTTCTCACCGACACTGACCAGCGCCAGCCGCGCGCCGACGTCCGTGAGCAGGCCGGCCTCCTGGTGCGGCGAACCATGGTGGGCGACCTTGAGCACGTCGACGTCGAGTCCCGGCGCGGACCGGAGCAGCGACCGCTGCGCCGTCGGCTCGATGTCGCCGGTGAGCAGCACGCTGACGCCGTCGACGTCGGCCTCGACGACGATGCTGGCGTTGTTCGACTCGGACTCCGCGGTCTCGACCAGGCCGACCGGTGCGAGCACGTCCAGCCAAAGCCGCTCCCCCACCTGGAGCCGGTCGCCGATCCGCGGCACCGACGCCGGGACACCCGCCCCGGCGAGCCGGCGCCGGACACCGTCGGCCGACTCGGGTGGGTCGTCGAGCGGCGAGACGAGCACCCGGCCCACGTCGCGACCGGCCAGCACACCGGCCAGCCCGCCGACGTGATCGGCATGGAAGTGCGTGAGGATCAGCAGCGGGACCTGCCGCACGCCGAGGCTGTCGAGGCAGCGCCGCACCAGCCGCGGCTCCGGCCCGGTGTCGACGACGACGGCGGACCGGTCGCCGGCCCGCAGCACCAGCGCGTCGCCCTGGCCCACGTCGCAGGCGACGACCAGCCAGCCGGACGGTGGCCAGCCCGGTGTCGGGACCGCCGTCAGCAGACCGATCATCAGCAAGGTCCCGCCGGTCGCGGTGACGAGGGGACGGCGCAGCACCATCGGCAGCGCCAGCAGCCCCACCACCGCCAACACCACGGCCGCCACCACCCCGCCGGTGCCCGGCGGCCAGGGCACGACGGCGCCGGGCTGATCGGCGAACCAGCGGGCGACGGCGGCGATCCACCAGGCGGGGAGCGCGGCCAGCCACGCGCACGCCGTCGCGACCGGCGGCAGGGCCGGGCTCACCACCGCGGCGGCCGCGCCGAACACCGTCGCCGGAGCCACGGCCGGAGCCGCGAGCATGTTGGCCGGCAGCGCGGCCAGGCTGAGCTGCCCGGACAGTCCGAGCACGATCGGCGTGCAGGCGACCTGCGCGGCCAGCGGCACCGCGACCGCGACCGCCAGCGGCCGCGGCAGCCACTCCAGCGACCGCGTCCACGCCGGCACCAGGAGCAGAATCCCAGCTGTGGCCAGCACGGACAGCGCGAACCCGGCACTGCGGGCCAGCCACGGGTCGAATAGCACCAGCACGATCACCGCGGCGGCCAGCGCCGGCAGGCCACGCCGGCGCCCGGCGATGGTCAGCCCGACCACGGCGACCAGGCCCATCGCGGCGGCCCGCAGGACGCTCGGCTCTGGCCGCGCGAGCAGCACGAAGCCGAGAACGCACACCACACCGACGACCGGCAGGCCGTGACCGCGCACGCGCAGCCAGCGGGCCAGCCCGAGCGCGACGACCAGGACGATCGCGACGTTCGTCCCGGACACCGCGGTCAGGTGCGTCAGCCCGGCGATCGTCATGGCGTCGCGCAGGTCGTCGGAGAGCAGCGACTCGTCGCCGATCACCAGGCCGGGTACCAGACCGCGCGGATCGGGCGGTACCGCGGAGACGGCCTCGCGGAGGCCGGCGCGGAACGGCTCGGTCGCGCGGCCGGCGGCGCTCGGCAGCCCCGTCGCCCGCTCGTCAGGCCCGCCGTAGGGGCGGAAGACGGCGGCGACGTCGTCGCGCGGGTGATCGGTGGACTCGAGCCGGCCGGCCACGCTGATCCGCTGGCCCGGCAGCAGGTCCGCCCAGTGGACGTCGCCGCCGACCAGGAGCACCGGAACCGAGACGTCGTAGGTACGGCCGCGGCCGGTGACCTCGTCGACGCGGAGCCGGCCGACGACGTACTCGGTGACGGCGGCCTCCTCGCCGGCCGGACCGCTGCGCCGGACGACCGGGTCGCGGGCGACGACACCCTCGAGCTCGACGTGCGCACCGGCCGCGGCGAGCGTCGTGACGGGTCCGCTCCAGACGGGCGCGGCTCTGGCCGCTCCGACGGCGAAACCGGCGACCAGGCAGAGCGTCCCGGCGACGAGCGCGCGGCGGCCGGACGGCGTGATCCTGATGCGGAGCAGGACGAGGCCGGCGGCGAGGAGGGCCAGCACACAGCCGGCGAGGCCGGCCGGCCAGGGGACGACGACGCCGGCGAGCGCACCGAGCCAGAGCCCGAGCGCGGCCGGCACGAGCCGCAGATCGAGCGGCCCGGCCGCCTCCGTGGTCGTGGCGGACGGGGACGTCACCGGCGGGCCGGCCGGGGTAGGCGGGCCGCCGGTCATACCGTCACCAGGGGCTCGAGTTGGGCGAAACGCTGCTCGCCGATGCCGGCGACCTCGCGCAGCTCGTCGATGGTCGTGAACCGGCCGTTCTGTGCCCGCCACTCGAGGATCCGGCCGGCGAGGGCGGGTCCGATGCCGGGCAGGCTCTCGAGCTCGGCGGCGGTCGCCGTGTTGAGATCGATCGGCGCGGCGGGCGTCTGGCCACTGGAACCGGCACCCGGTGGGGCGGCGGGCGCGGCCTCCGGCGG
>NZ_SMLB01000045.1 GCF_004349105.1 Jiangella aurantiaca | reverse complement strand
TCGCCTGGCCGCGCGCCCGCCCGCGTCACCGGCTCCGCACCCGACAGCGTGCCGAGCGCCGTCACCGACACCACGACCAGCGGCGAGCGCACGACGTCACCGCCCACCACCGAGGCGCCCACCAACGCGGCCTCCTCACCCAGGCCGGACGCCAGCGAGACCGCCCACGACGCCGGCAGGTCGGCCGGCACCCCCAGCCCCACCACCAGGGACGTCGGGCGGGCGCCCATGGCCTCGATGTCGGAGAGGTTCTGGGCGGCCGCCTTGTGGCCGACGTCGACGGGGTCGGACCAGTCGCGGCGGAAGTGCCGATTCTCGATCAGCAGGTCGGTCGTCACCACCACCCGGCCGTCGGGCGCCGCGACGACGGCGGAGTCGTCGCCGGGGCCGAGGAGGACGTCCGGACCCTGCGGCAGCCGCGCGGTCACGGCACCGATGAGGCCGAACTCTCCCAGGTCGCCAACGCTGTCGGGCATTCTCTGCGCTCCCTCTGCTCCCGCACCAATCCTCGACCAGGTAGGTTGACCGTTCGCACACTTCACGCACGCGTGGGAGGGCAAACCCGTGGTCGTCCAGGCTTACATCCTGATCCAGACCGAGGTGGGCAAGGCCGCCGAGGTCGCCCGGAAGATCTCCGAGATCGACGGCGTCACGCTCGCCGAAGACGTGACCGGGCCGTACGACGTCATCGTGCGCGCCGAGGCCGGGAACGTCGACGACTTGGGGAAGCTCGTGGTCGCCAAGGTGCAGACGGTCGACGGCATCACCCGCACCCTCACGTGCCCCGTCGTCCACATCTGACGCTGGGCGCCATCCTCCTCGCCACGGGACTGGCCGGCTGCGGGTACGGCGCCGTCGACGTCGAACCGCACGAGCCCGAGCCCGGCAGCGCCGACGTCTGCACCGCTCTGCAGGACGCCCTCCCCGACACCGTCGACGACGCGGTCCGGCGCGACGTCGACCCGTCCTCGGAGTACGTGGCCGCCTGGGGCCAGCCGCCCATCGTGCTGCGCTGCGGCGTCCCGATGCCCGCCTCGTACCGCCCGGACGCCCAGCTGTTCGACGTCGACGGCGTCGGCTGGCTGGCCGACGAGGGCGAGGGCGGCATCTTCTTCACCGCCGTCGATCGGGAGATCCTGGTCGAGGTCGCCGTCCCCGACGACTACGCGCCCGAGGCGAACGTGCTGGCCGACCTCGCGACGGCGATCCTCGACACCGTCCCGGAGCGGGCGCTGCGCTAACGTCGGGCGGTGCCCACCACGCAGCAGCCCACCACCCTGACGACTGAACGCCTGACCCTGCGCCCCATCGAACCGCGCGACGCCGACGCGTTCGCCGCCATGAACGCCGATCCGGCCGTCATGGAGCACTTCACCACCGGACCGCTGGACCGCGCGTCGTCCGACCGCATGCTCGCAAAGATGCGCGAGCAGCACCTGCGCGACGGGTACGGCCTGGCCGCGGTGGAGCGGACCGCCGACGGCGCGTTCCTCGGCTTCACCGGCATCCACCGCCACTGCTGGTACCCCGACGACGTCGAGATCGGCTGGCGGCTGGCGACGCACGCCTGGGGGCACGGCTACGCCACCGAGGCGGCCACGGCGTGGCTGGAGCACGCGTTCGGCGAACTGCGCCTGCGGCGGCTGATCTCCATCACGGTCCCCGCGAACACGCGGTCGGTCGCCGTCATGCGCAGGCTCGGCTTCTCCCTCTGGGAGGAGGCGACGCACGACGGCCTGGACGTGGTCGTGTACGCGCGCGACGCCGCCTGACGGCGGCTCGCCGAACGCCGACCGCGAGGTCCAGGTGGGCAGCGAGTCCCACAAGGGAAAGGGAATCAGCGCAACCCCGTCGGCCGCCGCAGCGCGGTGTCGACGAGGCGGTCGACCAGCGACGGGTAGTCGATGCCGGTCTTCGCCCACAGCTGCGGGAACATCGACGTCGGGGTGAAGCCCGGCATCGTGTTCAGCTCGTTGACCATCAGCGACCCGTCGTCGCGGAGGAAGAAGTCGACCCGCGCGAGGCTCTCGCACGACAGCGCCAGGAACGCCTCGATCGACATCCGGCGCACCCGCTCGGCGACGTCGGCCGGCAGGTCGGCGGGGATGTCGAGGGCGACGTCGTCGCCGGGGAGGTACTTGGCCTGGAAGTCGTACAGCTCGTGGTCGGCGCCGAGCCGGATCTCGCCGACGACGCTGGCCTCGGGCTCGCCGCCGCCCTGGCCCTCGAGCACGCCGCACTCGACCTCGCGCCCGACGACGGCCTCCTCGACCAGCACCTTCGGGTCGTGCTCGCGGGCGGCCAGGACGGCAGCCTCCAGCTCGGCCGCGTCGCGCGCCTTGCTGACGCCCATGCTCGACCCCGCACGGGCCGGCTTGACGAAGACCGGCCAGCCGAGCGTCCGCTCGACCTCGGCGACGACGCGGTCGCGCTGCGGCTCCCACGCCGACGGGCGGACCAGCACGTGCCGGGCGACCGGCAGCCCGGCGCCGGCCAGCAGCAGCTTCATGACGTGCTTGTCCATGCCGACGGCCGACGCCAGCACGCCGGAGCCGACGTAGCGGACGTCGGCCAGCTCGAGCAGCCCCTGGATGGTGCCGTCCTCGCCGTACGGGCCGTGCAGCAACGGGAACACGACGTCGACCGCGCCGAGCGCGCGCGGCACCTCGCCGGGCGACTGCACCGCCAGCTCGCCGCGGCCGGGCAGCACGACGGTGCCGCCCTCGTCGTCGACGTGGGGCAAGCGGCCCTCGGTGATCGCCAGCTGCCGGGGATCACCGCTGGTCAGCACCCAGCGGCCGGACGTGGTGATGCCGATGGGCAGCACCTCGTAGCGGCGCGGGTCGAGGGCGGCGAGCACTCCCCCGGCGGTGACGCACGAGATCTCGTGCTCCGAGCTTCGGCCGCCGAACACGACGGCGACTCTGATGCGGCGGTCCTGCGAGGCGTTCATCGCGCCGACCATACCCGTCCTCAATGCCCGTGACGCTCCGGCTTGGCCGATCGGGACAGCAGCGATCCCACCATCTCCGCCGGCGTGAGCTTCCCGCGAACCACCGAGGTGACGTGCTGGACGATCGGCATGTCGACGTCGTGCCGGCCGGCGAGGTCGAGGATCGACTCGCACGACTTCACGCCCTCGGCGACCTGCCGGGTGCCGGCGACGATCTCCGCGACGGTCATGCCGCGGCCCAGCTTCTCGCCGAACGAGCGGTTCCGCGACAGCGGCGACATGCACGTCGCGACCAGGTCGCCGAGCCCGGCCAGTCCGGAGAACGTGTACGCGTCGGCGCCCAGGGCCGCGCCCAGCCGGGCGGTCTCGGCCAGCCCGCGGGTGATGACGCTGGCGCGGGCGTTGTCGCCGAACCCGAGCCCGGCGGCGATGCCGACGGCCAGCGCGATGACGTTCTTCACCGCGCCGCCGAGCTCCGCGCCGACGAGGTCGTGGTTGGTGTACGGGCGGAAGTGCGGCGAGTGGCAGGCCCGCTGGATCTGCTGGGCGAGCTCCTCGGACTCGGCGGCGACGACACTCGCGGCCGGCTGCCGCTGGGCGATCTCGGCGGCGAGGTTGGGCCCGGAGACGGCGGCGATGCGCTTCGGACCGGCGTCGGTGACGTCGTCGATGACCTCGCTCATCCGCTTCGTCGTGCCGAGCTCGACCCCCTTCATCAGGCTGACGAGGGCCGACGACGGCGGCAGCACCGGTGCCCACTCGGCGAGGTTGGCGCGCAGCGACTGCGACGGCACGGCGAGAACGACGAGGTCGGCCCGGCGGGCGGCCTCGGCGGGGTCGTGGGTGGCTCGGATGACCGGCGGCAGCGCGACGCCGGGCAGGTAGTCGGGGTTGGTGTGGGTGTCGTTGATGGTCTCGCACAGCTCCGGCCGGCGGCCCCACATGGTGACGTCGGCACCGGCGTCGGCGAGCACGAGCGCGAACGCCGTCCCCCACGAGCCGGCGCCGAAGACGGCGGCGCGGGTCACGGCTGCTCCTCCGGCTGCTGCTCCTGTGGCCGCTGCTTCGGGTCGCCGACCGGCGGCAGCCCGACCGCCTTGGGGTCGAACCGATCGGCCGGTGCGACCTCGCCGCGGATGTCGGCCAGCTGCGCGGTGATGGCGGCCATGATGCGGTCGGTGGCGACACGCAGGACCGCGGCGTCGACCGGCTTGCCGCGCAGGTCGTCGAGTGGGACCGGAGGGCCGGCGACGACGTACACCGTCTTGCGCGGCAGCAGCCGGATCCGCTTGGAGTACGGCGCCAGCACGTGGTTGGCGCCCCACTGCGCGACCGGGATGACGTCGCAGCCGGTCTCGAGCGCCACCCGGGCGGCCCCCGTCTTGCCGACCATGGGCCACAGTCCTGGGTCGCGCGAGATGGTGCCCTCAGGGTAGATGGCCACCAGCTCACCGGCCCGGACGGCGGCGACGGCGGCCCGGTAGGCCTGCGAGGCGTCGCGCGATTCGCGGTAGACGGGGATCTGCCCGGCGGCCGTGATGAGCCGGCCGAAGACCGGGACGCGGAACACCCCGGACTTGGCGAGGTACCGGGTGGCGCGGCCGTTGTCCCAGAGGAAGTGCGCGAACGTCAGCGGGTCGAAGTGCGAGATGTGGTTGCCCGCGACGACCACACCGGTGCCGGCCGGCGGAATGTGCTCGCCGCCGCGCCAGTTCTGCCGGGTGAACGCCATGAGGAAAGGACGGAGCAGGAACGCGATGAACCTGAACGCGAACCCCACCCCCGCCCGCGCATCAGCACTCGGTCCCGCCACGTACCTCTCCCTCCGCCCGCGTGAACACCCGGAGACAGTGTCGCTCCCCCGGGCCGCGCACGTCGAACCGGCCACCGGCGCGCCGCGCGGGCCGATGCGCCAGACTGGATCCCGATGACGACACCGCAGCTCTGGACGGTCGTGATTCCCGTCAAGCGACCCGAGCACGCCAAGACCCGCCTGGCCGACGCCGTCGGCGAGCTGCGCCCGCGGTTCGCGCGCGCGTTCGCCGCCGACACCGTCCGGGCCGCTCTGGACTGCCCGCCGGTCACCCGGGTGATCGTGGTGACCGACGACGCCGCGGCGGCCGACGAGGCGCGGTCACTGGGCGCGGAGGTGGTCGCCGATGCACCAGACGCCGGGCTGAACGCGGCACTGCGGCACGGGGCGGAGGCGGCCCGGTCTGTTGCTGGGGACGCGGCGGTGGCGTCGCTCTCCGCCGACCTGCCGGCGCTGCGCCCCGCCGAGCTGGAGCGCGTGCTGGCCGCGGCCGCGCAGCACCCGCTGTCGTTCGTCGCCGACGCCGCCGGCATCGGCACGACCCTCTACGCCGCCGGTCCGGGCGTCCCTTTCGAGCCGGCCTTCGGCGGCCGGTCCCGGGCCGCGCACCGGCTGGCGGGCGCCGTCGAGTTGGAACTCGGCGGCATCCCGTCGGTCCGCCGCGACGTCGACACCGCCGTCGACCTCTGGGACGCCCGTCGCCTCGGCGTCGGGCCGCGCACGGCCGCCCTGCTGGCGGAGCTCGACGTCGCACTCTGACGCGGTCCTGCCCGGCATGAGCGAGCCGGGCGGCATGCTCGTGGCCGCCGCCCGGCTCGTGTCGCCTGGGTGACGCGGGCTCAGGCGCCCTGCGTCGACGGCGGCGTGGTGGTGCCCGGAGCCGACGTCGTGGCGGGCTGCACCGGCGTGGCGGCCGCCCGCTTGGCCGGCGTGGCCGTCGTCTTCTTCGCGGCCGTGGCTTTCGTGGCCGGTGCGGCGGTCTTCTTGGCCGCCGTGGTGGTCTTGCGCGCCGTCGTGGTCTTCTTGGCGGCGGTGGCTGTGGTCTTCTTCGCCGCCGTGGACGTGGTCGCCTTCTTCGCCGGCGCGGCCGTCGCCTTCTTGGCGGCAGTGGCCGTGGTCGACTTCTTCGCCGCCGGAGCGGCCGTCTTCTTGGCGGCAGCGGCCGTCGTCGCCTTCTTCGCGGCCGTCGACGTGGCCGTCTTCCTCGCCGCCGGAGCGGCCGTCTTCCTCGCCGCCGGAGCGGCCGTCTTCTTCGCCGGCGTGGTCTTCTTCGCGGCGGTCGCCGTCGTCTTCTTGGCCGCCGCCGTGGACGTCGTCGTCTTCCGGGCCGGGCCGGCCGCCTTCTTCGGCGCCGTCGGACGGGTCGCGGGCACCTTGCGCGCCGTCGAGCCCGTCGACGCCGCCGCCTTCTTGGCCGGCGCCGCCTCGTCCTTGGACTCGCCGCGGACCGCCTCGGCCACCTGCTTGGCCGCCGACGACACCGAGCGGCTCGCCGACTCCGCCACCGCCGCGGCCTGCGCAGGCACCAGTGACAGCGACTCCATGACCCGCGTGCGCGCCTTCTTCACGCCCGCGACGACGTCGTTCAGCTCGTCGGCCGGGCTGAACGTCGGCACCGCGCGCCTCTTCGACTTCTTCTTGCCCTTGTCCGCGCTCTTGTCGCGGTCGAAGACGCCGAGCCCTTTGACGGCGACCTTCTCGCCCGCGGCCAGCGAACGCTGGATGCCCTCGACGACGGAGTCGAGTGCGTGCTGCGCCACCTCGCGGTTGCCGTCGAAGCCGTCGGCAATGCGGTCGATCAGTTTCTTCTTCCCCACCGTTGCTCCTCAGCCGTCCCGCCCGGCGGGCGAGTCCCTCGGTCCACCATAGACGGCCGAGGGCAACGGATCAGGGATCTCAGACCAGCGTGCGCGGCTTGTGCGACGGACGGCCCGCCTCGAAGTCGTCGATGGCGTCGGTGTGCCGCAGCGTGAGACCGATGTCGTCGAGCCCCTCCATGAGCCGCCAGCGGGTGTAGTCGTCGACCTGCATGGGCGCGACGATCTCGCCGCACGTCACCACCCGCTGGTCGAGGTCGACCGTCACCTCGGTGCCGGGGGCGTTCTCGAGCGCCTTCCAGATCAGCTCGATGTCGTCCTGGCTGAGCTGGCCGGTGAGCAGGCCCTGCTTGCCGGAGTTGCCGCGGAAGATGTCGGCGAACCGCGACGACAGCACCGCCTTGAATCCATAGTCCTTGAGCGCCCAGACGGCGTGCTCGCGGGACGAGCCGGTGCCGAAGTCGGGGCCGGCGACGAGCACCGAGCCGGACGCGAACGCGGGGTTGTTCAGCACGAACGTCTCGTCGCCGCGCCACGCCGCGAACAGGCCGTCCTCGAACCCGGTGCGGGTGACCCGCTTGAGGTACACCGCCGGGATGATCTGGTCGGTGTCGACGTTGCTGCGCCGCAGCGGGACACCGACGCCGGTGTGCCTGATGAACTTCTCCATGACGTACGTCTCTCCTTGAAGCGGCGCTCAGCCGACGGGCTCGAGGTCGGCGGGCGACGACAGCGTGCCGCGCACGCTGGTGGCCGCGGCCACCAGCGGGCTGACCAGGTGGGTGCGGCCGCCCTTGCCCTGACGGCCCTCGAAGTTGCGGTTCGACGTGGATGCGCTCCGCTCGCCCGGCGCCAGCTGGTCGGGGTTCATGCCCAGGCACATCGAACAGCCGGCGTGCCGCCACTCGGCACCGAACTCGGTGAAGACCTTGTCCAGGCCCTCCTGCTCGGCCTGCAGCCGGACCTTGGCCGACCCGGGCACGACGAGGACGCGGACGGAGTCGGCCTTCTTCCGGCCCTTCACGACGGCGGCGGCCGCGCGCAGGTCCTCGATGCGGCCGTTGGTGCACGACCCGATGAAGACGGTGTCGACCGCGATGTCGCGCAGCGGCGTGCCGGCCTCGAGTGCCATGTACTCCAGCGCCCGGCGTGCGGCCGCCTTCTCGGACTCGTCGGCGAAGCTCTCCGGGTCGGGGACGGACGCGGACAGCGGCAGCCCCTGCCCCGGGTTGGTGCCCCATGTGACGAACGGCTCGAGCTCGTCGGCGTCGATGGTGACCTCGGCGTCGAACACGGCGTCGTCGTCGGTGTAGAGCGTGCGCCAGTACTCCAGCGCGGCGTCCCACTCCTTGCCCTTCGGCGCGTGCGGGCGGCCGTCGATGTAGGCGAACGTGGTCTCGTCGGGCGCGATCATGCCGGCGCGGGCGCCGGCCTCGATGGACATGTTGCAGATGGTCATCCGCGACTCCATGGACAACCCTGCCAGCGCGCTCCCTCTGTACTCCAGGACGTAGCCCTGACCACCACCGGTGCCGATCTTCGCGATGACCGCGAGGATGATGTCCTTCGCCGTCACGCCCGGCTTCAGCGTTCCCTCGACATTGATCGCCATCGTCTTGAACGGCCGGAGCGGCAGCGTCTGGGTGGCGAGCACGTGCTCGACCTCAGAGGTCCCGATGCCGAACGCCAGCGCACCGAAAGCCCCGTGCGTCGACGTGTGCGAGTCGCCGCAGACCACCGTCAGGCCCGGCTGCGTCAGGCCCAGCTGCGGGCCGACGACGTGCACGATGCCCTGCTCGACGTCGCCGAGCGAGTGGATCCGGACACCGAATTCCTGACAGTTCCGCCGCAGAGTCTCGATCTGCGTGCGGCTGGTGAGGTCGGCGATCGGCTTGTCGATGTCGAGGGTCGGGGTGTTGTGGTCCTCGGTGGCCAGCGTGAGGTCCGGACGGCGGACCGGGCGGCCAGCCAGTCGCAGGCCGTCGAAGGCTTGCGGACTGGTCACTTCGTGGACAAGATGAAGATCGATGTAGAGGAGGTCAGGCTCACCCTCGGCTCGACGCACCACATGCGCGTCCCACACCTTCTCCGCCAGGGTCTTGCCCATCACCTGCTCCGTTCGTCGTCACATGATCTCGGTGGATACACACCACTTGCGATCTCGCATGTTGAGATGGCAATATCGAGTCATGGACAACTCTAGCGGAGTCGGCGTTCTAGACAAGGCGGCACTCGTCCTGTCCGCTCTCGAGGCAGGCCCAGCCACCCTTGCCAACCTGGTGGCCTCCACCGGACTTGCCCGGCCCACGGCCCACCGGCTCGCCGTCGCGCTGGAGCACCACCGGCTCGTCTCCCGCGACCTCCACGGCAGGTTCGTGCTCGGCCCGCGGCTGGGCGAACTGGCCACCGCGGCCGGCGAGGACCGCCTGCTGGCCGCCGCCGGCCCCGTCCTGGCTCGCCTGCGCGAGGCCACCGGCGAGAGCACCCAGCTCTTCCGCCGCCAGGGCGACCAGCGCATCTGCGTCGCCGCCGCCGAGCGGCCCAGCGGCCTGCGCGACACCATCCCGGTCGGCGCGACGGTCACGATGCTGGCCGGTTCCGCCGCCCAGGTGCTGCTGGCCTGGGAGGAGCCCGAGCGGATGCATCGCGGCCTGCAGGGCGCCCGGTTCACCGCCACCATGCTGGCCGCGGTCCGCCGCCGCGGCTGGGCACAGAGCGTCGGAGAGCGCGAGCCCGGCGTCGCGTCGGTGTCCGCGCCCATCCGCTCGTCCAGTGGCCGTGTCGTCGCCGCCGTCTCGGTCTCCGGGCCGATCGAGCGGCTCACCCGGCAGCCCGGCCGGGTGCACGCGCCCGCCGTCCTGGCCGCGGCCGAGCACCTCACCGGCGTGCTGCGAAGCGCCGAGGACGGCTGACGGGCTTTCAGCGCCCCCGTCGCCGTTCGTAGTGACGACGCTGGCGCGACCTGTTCCCGCAGTCGGCCGGGTCGCACCAGCGCCGGCTGCGATTGCGCGTGGCGTCGAGGAACACCCACCGGCACTCGTCGCAGGCGGTCACCCGGTCCAGTCGCTCCGCCGATGTGAGCAGGCCGGCGGCGTCGAGCGCCAGCTCGTCGAGCAGCGTCGCCGCTCGGTCGCTCCAGCGGGCGGGCGGCTCACCGGCACTGAGGACGAGCCGGCGCCGGGTCCACGCGTCCGCCGCCAGCTCCCCCACCAGCGCCACGTCCGCGGCCGCCGGAGCGGCGCCGTCGGCGACCGCCAGGAAGACCCGCGCCAGCACCTCACGCACGTCGCGCAGCATGGCGACGTCGCCGATCGCGACGTCGAGGCCGGCCGCCCGCGCCCACTCCGAGGCGTTCGCCGCCGGATCGAGCCAGTCGTGCTCGCGCGGCGTGCCGCGGTAGCTGACCAGGTTGGCGAAGTCGAGCGCCGGCGAGCCGCCGATCAGCTTGTACGTCCCGCCGTACGTGCGCGGGTCGAGAGCCACGGCGCCGGCCACTCCGCACCTCCGATCAGCACCTAACGGTCTAACTTCAGTTGACACGTTAGCAGTTGAGCGGTTGAGTGGGCGCATGGCGGCGTGGCCGGACCGGGTCCGCCCGGAGCTCTACTTCGCCGGCTCGGCGGTCTTCCACTACCTCGGGCCGGCGTTCGCGGTGCTGTTGTTCGCCCGGATCGAGCCGCTCGGCGTCGCGTGGCTGCGCATCGTCACCGCGGCCCTGGTGTTCGCGCTGTGGCGGCGGCCGTGGCGCGCATGGGCCGCCGCCGGTCCGTCCGAACGGCGGGCCGTCGTGGCCTGGGCCACCGTCCTGGTACTGATGAACGCCACCTTCTACCTGGCCATCGACCGGCTGTCGCTCGGTACCGTCGCGGCCATCGAGTTCGCCGGTCCGGTCGCGCTCGCGGCGGTCGCCGTCCGCACCCTGCGCAACGGCGCCGCCCTGTTGCTCGCCGTGGCCGGCGTCGCGGCGCTGGCGGAGGTCAGCCTGGACGGCTCGCCCGCCGGCTTCGCCTTCGCGCTGGCCAACATGACGCTGTTCACCGCCTACATCGTCGTCGCGCACCGGGTGTCGCGGCACGAGCGGCTGGCCGGTATCGACGGGCTGGCCATGGCCATGCTGATCGCCGCGGTCCTGGCAGTGCCGATCGGCGTGGCCGACGCCGCCCCCGCCGCCCTCGACCCGATCGCGCTGGGCGCCGGGGTCGGCGTGGGCGTCACGTCCTCCGTGATCCCCTACGTCTTCGACCAGCTCGCCATGCGCCGGTTGTCGCGCGGCAGGTATGCGCTGATGGTGGCGCTGTTGCCGGCGACTGCGACGGTGATCGGCATCGTGGTGCTCGCGCAGATTCCGACGCCCGTCGAGGTCATCGGCGTCGGGCTGGTGGCCGCCGCCGTCGTCGTGCACCGCGAGCGCCCGGCCGGCCGAACCGCAGAGCGTCAGCCCTGACCGCAGCTGCGGCACCGGGGCCGGGTGCGCAGTGGTAGGCGAGCGTCGCCGCGCCGAGCAGCACGGACCACGGCGCGAGCACGGTCAGCGGGCTGCTGGCCCACTCGGCGGGTCGGTCCAGTCGGTCAGCCGCAGGATCACCGACCCCGCCGACGCCAGCGAGACCGCCACCGTCGTCGCGAACACCAGCGGGAACGCCCGCGGCACCGGCTTGCCCGCGAGACCGAGCACCCACCGCGGCCAGATGACGCGTTGGGCGGGAGCCTGCGGGCCGGTCCCGACGGCGGCGGCTGGCGGCTGGAGGCGCGGCTGCCCCTGAACGGGCCGCGGCCGGGGCTGTCGGGCGCAGGGGGTGAGTCGTGAGCACGCGAGTCCTCGTCGCCGACGACCAGGAGGCGATCCGGAGTGCGTTCAGGATGGTCATCGACGCTCAGCCGGACATGCACGTGGTCGCCGAGGCGGCCGACGGCGACCAGGCGCTGCGGCTGGCCCGCGAACTGCGGCCGGACGTCGTGCTGGCCGACATCCGGATGCCCGGCATCGACGGCCTCGAGCTGACCCGGCGGCTGGCCGGCCCGGCGAATCCGGACCCGCTGCGCGTGGTGGTCGTGACGACGTTCGACCTCGACACCTACGTGCACGCCGCCCTTGCCGGCGGCGCGTGCGGGTTCCTGCTCAAGCGGTCGGGGCCGACGCTGCTGGTCGAGGCGGTCCGTGCGGCCATGGCCGGCGACACGCTGATCAGCCCCCAGGTGACCGTGCGCCTGCTGCGGCACCTCCGCCGGCCCGCGCCGGCCACCGTCGCCGACGACATACTGACCGACCGGGAACGCGACGTCGCCCGGCTGGCGGCGCGCGGCCTGAGCAACGCCGAGATCGCCGCCGAGCTGTTCATCAGCGCCGGCACGGCGAAGAACCACCTGGCCAACATCCAGCAGAAACTCGGCGTGCGCAACCGCGTCGGAGTCGCCGGCTGGGCGTGGACCAGCGGCCTCGTCACCGCCGACGGCGAGGCCTGACGCCGCGACGCTCACCCGAGCCCGGCGGCTACTCGAACGGCTCCGGCGCGAGCAGCTCCGGCTCACGTCCGCCGCGCAGCACGAGCACCCGGCCGGCGAGGTCGTCGTCCTCAGCCAGCCCGACGACGGCGTCGGCGACGCGTTCCGGCGGCACGAACGGCGGCGCCTGCGCGCGTTCCTCGGGCGGCATCGCGGCGAGCTCGGCGTGCGCGCGATCGAGCCCGATCCAGCCCGGGACGACGCAGTTCACCCGCACGCCGTGCGTCTCGCGCAGCCCGGCGACCGCGGCGGTGAAGCGGATCAGCCCTGCCTTCGCGGCGCCGTACTCCGGCGACCCGTACGGCGACAGCTCCATCCCCGCGCCCGAGGCCACGTTGACCACCGCGCCGCCGCCGGCCGCCCGCAGCGGCGCCAGCACGGCCTGCGTGAGGAGCATCGGCGCACGCAGGTTGAGGTCGAGCACCCGGCCCCACTCCTCTCGCGCGGCGTTCGGGAACCGCCGGCCCGCATCGCCCCAGCCGCCGGCGTTGTTCACCAGGACGCCGAGCGGTCCCAGGCGCTCCGCCGCCTCGACCAGCACGCCGGCGTCGTCGTCGCACACGTCGACGACGGCCGGCGACGCCCGCCCGCCGTTCTGCTCCACCGCCGCCACCGCCTCAGCGCAGCGCTCGCCGTCGACGTCGGCCACCAGCACGATCGCGCCGCGACCGGCCAGCGCCGACACGACGACCCTGCCGGCGCCGGCCGCGCCGCCGGTGACGACGGCCACCCGGTCACGAAGATCCATGACAGATCATCCTCTACGTGTCGGGCCTTGCACGAGCCAGTCCGCTCTCTATGCGCTTGCACAGGACGCTAACCGCGCCCACCGACAGACTCCGGCGCCCGGCCGAGCGCCGCCCAGCTCGCCTCGTCGGCCCACACCGATCGCGGGTCGACGTACGGGCACAGCAGCCCGGCCAGCTCGGGGTCGTGCGCGCCGGCCAGCTCGTCCTCGGCGATGCGCCGCGCCACGCCGGCCAGGAAGTCGGCCACCTGCACGCGCGGCTCGGCCATCGAGTCGGCGAACCGCACCCCGGCCAGCCTCCCGTCCAGCGTGCCGAGCGCCGCGATCCGCTCCGGCGTGAGGATCCGCTGCTCGTCGTGGAGCACCCGGACCGGCCACCCGCCGTCGCTCCAGTGCTCGACGACCCGGGCGAGCGCCGGGACGAGCGGGTCCAGCGACGCGACGGTGCCCGGCGCGCGGTCGAGCTCGTCCCGCAGCCGCACGGCCCGCTCGCGGCCGGCGCGCAACTCGTCGACGACGGCGACGGCGGCAGCTCCCGCCCCCGGCCCGGCCGTGCTCAGCCCCTCCACCGCCTGCGCGAACATCGCCCCCGGATCGTCCGGCGCGGGCCGGCGCCCGGCCGCCCGCAGCAGGTCGTTGGACGCCGTCAGGAACGCGCCCCAGCGGTCCGCCCCGAACGCGGCCGGCCCGGCCCGGTACAGCGCGGCCGCCGCCGTCGCCGTCCCGCCCGCCACCTCCGCCACCACGCGCGTGACCAGCAGGAACGGCTTGTCGACGAGGTAGACGTGCGCCCGCGCGGCGACCGGCCCCGCCGGGCCGAGGAACCACGCCAGCACCGCCCGGTGCTTGCGTCGCAGCAGGTGGTTCGCCTTGTACTCGACGGCGGGCGAGCGGATGCGGGCACGCAGCTCGGCCACGCACGCCGCGGCCGCGGCGGCGTCGATGCGCACGCTGCCGTACCCGAAGACGTCGGTGTTGCCGCCGGCGAGCCGCTCGCCCTCGGAGCCGGACTCGTCGCAGGCGATCTCCACCGCCGCCGTGGAACCGTCCATGCGCACCGATCCTCCGCCGTCCGGCCGCCGGGCACAACGCCGTTTCGCGTCCGCCGACGTCAGCGCCGTCCGAGCACGGCCGCGGCGGCGATCGGCACCAGCAGCAGGGTCAGGACGCCGGACAGCACCAGCCCGCCCGTCACCCCGGCCAGCTCGACCAGCGGCCCGCCGGCCAGCAGGCCGAGCGGCGCGGCCACCGTCGCACCGGTCGTCCAGAGCGTGACGACCGGCTGGTGCTCGGCCGGTTCCAGCCCGGACTGCACGAAGCTGTACGCCACCGGCGTGAACGGCGCCCACACGAGGCCGCCCAGGCCGAACACGATCATCGCGACGGTGAGGTCGCCGGTGACGGCGAGCGTGATCGGGCACAGCGCCCACAGCCCGACGATCGCGATCAGGACGTGTCGCTGCGGCAGGTTGCGCAGCTGGTTCACCAGGGCCGCGCCGACGAATGCGCCGGCGCCGAGCGCACCCCACAGCAGGCCGAGCGCGGACGCGCCGGCGTCCAGCGACCCTCGGACGTACAGCGGCAGCGCCACCTCGATCGGCATGTAGAAGAAGTTGAAGAAGAACACGACGACCAGCAGCCGGGCCGCGACCGGCCGGCGTCGCAGGATCCGCCAGCCCGACTCCCCCATGGGCGGACGGCGAACGGCGTCGCCGTCCGCACGCATCCGGGGCACGAAGACGAGCACGGCGGCCAGCAGGACCAGCGCACCGGCGGCGTCGGCGAGCAGCGCCACTCCTGCGCCGGCGGACGCGACCACGATGCCGCCCAGCACCGGTCCGACGACGTACAGCGCGACGGACGTGTTCAGTCCGAGCAGCCCGTTGACGGCGAACCGGCCGTCGTCGCCGGCCATGGACGTCGCCAGCAGGCGGCGGCCGCTGGATCCGGCCAGCCGGAACAGCGACCCGACCAGCAGGCCGCCGATCAGCACCGGCAGCGTGAGCCGGTCAGTGACCGCCAGCACGCCGAGCGTCGTGAACGTCGCCGCCCGCAGCACACAGTCGGCGATCAGCAGCGTCCGCGGGAAGACCCCGGCCCGGCCCAGCCCGATGACCGACGCCAGGACCGTCGACAGGACGAACGGCGCCGCCGCGACCAGCCCGATGGCGACGGCACGCGGCACGTCCCCGTGGATCGCGAGCGTCTGCACGGGCATCGCGACCAGGAGCATGCCCGTGCCGGCACCGGCCAGCAGGTCGCCGGCCAGCAGACCGGCCACGCCCCGGTGCCGCAGCACCTCGCGGTAGGACCGGTTGGTCCCGGGCGCCGCCGCGGTGGCCATCGGCGGGCTCAGCGCACTTCGTTGATGCGGATCACGTTGCCCGAGGGATCGCGGAAGGCGCAGTCGCGGACGCCGTACGGCTGGTCCATCGGCTCCTGGAGCACCTCGGCGCCGCTGGCCTGCAGCCGGTCGAAGACTCCGTCGAGGTCGGGCGTGGCCAGGGTGAGCGCGCCGTAGGTGCCCTTCGCGATCAGCTCGAGGATGGTGCGGCGCTCGTCCTCGGTGATGCCGGGGTCGGCGGCCGGCGGGTGCAGGACGATGGACGTCCCCGGCTGGTTCGGCGGCCCGACGGTGAGCCAGCGCATGCCCTCGTAGTCGACGTCCATGCGCAGCTCGAAGCCCAGGGTGTCGCGGTAGAAGGCAAGCGCGGCGTCGGGGTCGGTCTGCGGGAGGAACGTGTTGTGGATGGTGATGTCCATGGACGTCACGCTAGTTGGGCCTCGCCGGCGGGCGCTTCTCGTTTCCTGATCGGTCGGGTGACCTGCTTCGTGATGCACGACGGCATCTCCGGCGCCGGCTGAACGGTCCGCGCCCGGTAGGTGCTCGGCGGGACGCCGACCAGCTCGGTGAAGCGGGTGCTGAACGTGCCCAGCGACTGGCAGCCGACCGCGAAGCACACCTCGGTGACGCTGAGGTCGCCGCGGCGCAGCAGCATCATCGCCCGCTCGATGCGCCGCGTCATCAGGTACGCGTACGGCGACTCGCCGTAGGCGCGCTTGAACTCGCGGCTGAGGTGCCCGGCGGACATGTTCGCGCCCCGCGCCAGAGCCTCGACGTCCAGCGGCTGGGCGTACTCGCGGTCGATGCGGTCGCGGACGCGCCGCAACCGGGCGAGATCGCGCAGGCGCTGGGCCTCGTCGGGACTGCTGGTCATCCTCAGAATCCTGCCACGGTGCTCGGCAGCCGGCCAGCGCCGGCCGGCCGGGGCTGGCCGGTTGTTCTCCTGGTGAGGCCGTCGATGCGACCTTGTCGGTGGGTGCGAATAGAGTGGGTCGCATGTTCGAAGAAGCGCTACTGACTGCTCCGTCGCCGGGTGACGACCCGGTGGCGGGGCGGCCGGTGGCGTGGCATCCAGGGCTGGGCGACTGGGTGGCGGTGGAACCGTGTGATCTGGTCGATCCGCGGCTGGAGGCGATGCTGGACCGGCTGGCGCGCGAGTACGCGGCGGGGGTGTTGCCGGTCGATGTCGACGAGTTGCCGGCCGGGCCGGAGCTGGCCGTGGCGCTGGCGGCGTTCGACCCGACCGTCGCCGGTGGGCCTGACCTGGTGCAGGCCGCCGCGGGGCTGGAACGGCTCGAGGCCTGGGTGGCGGGCAGGAAGGCCGCCGTGCACGCGGCGCTGGCGTCGCGTCCGGAGATGCGCCCGGACCACAGCGGGTATCGGTCGGTGAACCCGGTCACGAACACCGCGGTGGAGATCGCCGCACGGTGTCAGATGACGACCCGGCAGGCGGAGAACCAGGTCGGTCACGCGGTGCAGTTGGTGGAGGACTTCCCCGCCACCCACGCCGCGTTGTCGGCTGGGGTGATCGATCTGCGCCGGGCCCGGGTGATCACCGACGAGCTGGGTGGGCAAGACGCGGGCGTGCGGGTGCGGGTGGAGGCGGGGGTGCTGCCGAAGGCGCCGTTTCTGGACTCGGTGGCGCTGCGGAAGCTGATCAAGCAGTTGCTGCACGAGCTCGCGCCGGTCGAGACGGCGCAGCGGCACGAGGCCGCCCGGGACCGCCGGTTCGTGGCGGTCACGCCCGCCTCGGATGGGATGGCGCACGTAGAGGCGCTGCTGCCCGCCGAGGACGCCACCGCCTTCGACACCGCGCTGAACGCCGCCGCCGCGGACGCGAAACGGTCGGACGCGGCCGCCGGGCTGCCGGCGCGGTCGAAGGACCAGCGCCGCGCGGACGCGCTCGCCGACCTGGGGTGGGCCTTCCTCACCGCCCGCGCCGACGCCGCCACCGACGGCGGACCCGCGCGGCGGCCGATCAGCGTGCACGTCACCGTCCTGTTCGCCACCCTGGCCGGCCTCGACGACGGACCGGGCGAGCTGGACGGCTACGGGCCGATCCCTGCCAACGTCGCCCGCGTCCTCGCGGCCGAGGGCGTGTGGAGCTGGCTGCGCACCGACCCCGGCAGCAGACAGCTGCTCGATCTGGGCCGCACGAAGTACCGGCCCACCAAGGCGCTCGCGGAGTTCATCACCGCCCGGGACCGGACCTGTCGGATGCCCGGCTGTCACCGTCCCGCCCGAGCCGCCGACATCGATCACATCGTCCCGTTCGCAGCCGGCGGGTCGACGTCGCCGGGCAACCTGCACGCCCTCTGCCAGACCCACCACCTACTCAAACACCACAGCAAGTGGACCGTCACCCGAGCACCCGACGGCACCACGCGCTGGACCGGCCCCACCGGCCACCGGCACCAGAGACCACCCGAACAGATCGGCCCGAGCAGCAGCGATCCGCCGCCGTGCTGAGCGCCGGGTGGGCTAGTCGCGTGGGAGGGTCCGGTAGGCGACCTGAGGCTTCGCGTACACGTGCGCGAGGTGGGTCTGGACCGTGCCGCGGCCCATGAAGAGCCGCTCGCCGATCTCGGGGTTCGACGGACGCGGTCAGCCAGGCCGGCCGCCAGCATCATCCGGGCCCTGCTCGACGCCGGCGAGGTCGACCGGCTGACCCTCAACCTGTGCCTCGAGCTCGTGCCTCTGCTGCCAGCAGATTCAGTTGGAGCGGCTGTCCCGCACTCTCGATGATCGGTCTCAAGGACACCTGAACACCGCAGAGAGCAGGGAGAACACCGTGACGAACGCGGGACCCATCACCGGGACGCTGGACGACCAGCTGGCCACCCGGCTCCTCCACCAACGGATCATCGTCCTGGGCACCGAGGTCGACGACCAGATCGCCAACCGGCTCTGCGCCCAACTGCTGCTGTTGTCCGCCGAGGACCCGCGCAGCGACATCAGCCTCTACATCAACTCCCCCGGCGGCTCGGTCAGCGCCGGCCTGGCGATCTACGACACGATGCGGCTGATCCCGAACGACGTCAGCACGCTGGCGATGGGGCTGGCGGCCAGCATGGGGCAGTTCCTGCTCACCGCCGGCACGCCCGGCAAGCGGTTCAGCCTGCCGCACGCGCAGGTGCTCATGCACCAGGGCTCGGCCGGGTTCGGCGGGACCGCGGCGGACATCGAGATCTACTCGCAGCAGCTGGCCCGCACGTCGGAGCTGATGACGAAGCTGACGGCGGAGCACACCGGCCAGTCGCCGGAGCGGATCGAGGCCGACAGCCAGCGCGACCGCTGGTACACGGCCGAGGAGGCGCTGGCCTACGGCTTCATCGACCACATCGTCGAGCACATGAACGACGTCCGGCCGAAGTCTGGCCGCCCGGTCGTGGGGGTGGGCGCGTGAGCCAGTACACGATCCCGACGGTCATCGAGAAGACGCCGTCGGGCGAGCGCGCCTTCGACATCTACTCGCGCCTGCTGAACGAGCGGATCGTCTTCATCGGCACCCCGATCGACGACGGCGTCGCGAACGTCGTCATGGCCCAGCTGCTGCACCTGGAGTCGGTCAGCGCGGACCTGGAGATCGGGCTGTACATCAACTCCCCCGGCGGGACGTACAGCGCGCTCACCGCGATCTACGACACCATGCAGTACGTGACGCCGCCGGTGTCGACGACGTGCATGGGCCAGGCGTCGGAGACCGCGGCGGTGCTGCTGGCCGCGGGCGCGCCCGGCCGGCGGTTCGTGCTGCCGCATGCGAAGGTCATGCTGCACCAGCCGTCCAGCCAGGCCCGCGGCACACTGCCCGACCTCGCCGTCCAGGCCAAGGAGGTGGCGAAGGTGCGGGCCGAGATGGACCAGATCCTGAACCGGCACACCGGTCATTCCGTGGAGAAGATCCGCGCCGACACCGACCGCAACAAGACCTTCTCCGCCCAGGAGGCGGTCGACTACGGCCTGGCCGACCAGATCATCGCCAGCCGGAAGGCCATCCCCGCCGGCGCGGTCTACGGCTGACGGCTGACGGCCGACGGCGACGTCCTCACGCCGCGAGCAGGAGGACGTCGCCGTTGCGGCCGGACGACGGACCGCGGCGCGGTGCCCGGGTCGCCTGCAGCGGGCGCACGGGGTCGCGCCGGCGCAGGGCACGGACGGCGTCGAGCCGGATGACCGTGGCCCGGTGCTCGTCGAGGTCGTGCCGCACAGCGCCGAGCAGGTCGGACAACTCCAGGCCGAGCGCCTCGCAGACCGCCGCGAGCACCTCGGACGAGGCCTCCTTGCGGCCGCGCTCGACCTCGGACAGGTAGGGCATCGAGACCTTGGCGTCGGATGCGACGTCGGCGAGCGTGCGGCCCTGCTCCCGCCGCGTGCGCCGCAACACCTCGCCGAGCACCGTCCGCAACAGCGGGATCGATCGTGCTTCGCGGTCCTCCGGGCCGATCATGTGCTCACGCTAGCCGCGCCGGCCCGGGCCTGGGGAGACTGGTTCGCCGCCGGCGAAACGGCCGCGCGTCATGCCGCCGCGCACGCGAGCGCACGGTGGGCGAAGTGCTCGACGGTGTCGAACGTCTCCGACAGCTCCGGCAGGCCGCCGTCGGCCAGCGCCGCCGCCTCCGTGCCCGACCCCGGCCTCGGCGGCGTCGATCACGGCGGTCGACTGGGCCAGCATCCGCACGTCGTATCCGGTCAGCCGCGCTCGCCAACCCGATCCGGGTGCGCATCGTCGCGACCCTCGCGGGCGGGCGCGACTACGTCAGCCACCTGGCCCGCGAGATCGGCGTCAGCCGGCCGCTGCTGCACATGCACCTGCAGAAGCTCGAGGCGGCCGGGCTGATCGCCGGCCGGCTGGAGCTCTCGGACGACGGCAAGGCCATGAAGTACTACGAGGTCACCGACTTCGACCTGCACCTGACCGCGGCGGCGCTGGCCGCCGCGGCGCAGACCCTCACCCCACCGGACCCGCCGGGTCCCGCACGCAAGGAGTCCTGATGGACGACATCACCTGGCCGCAGGCGATGATCTTCCTGGGCGTCGTCGCCCTGGTGATCTTCCTCGTCGGCGCCGCGATGGCGACGTTCCTCGAGATGCGCAAGACGCGGCTGGTCGCCGAGCAGGAGACCCAGCTGCGCCAGCTCGTGGGCCGGTACGAGCAACTCGCCGAGAACACCCTCGACGCCCAGCAGCGCACGGCTGCCGACGTGGCCGAGCTGCGCTCGCGGACCACGTCGATCGAGCAGCTCCTACGCACCGTGGAGTGACGGCATGAAGGCCATGGCCAGTCGCGCCTACGGCGACCCGAGTCAGCTGCGGCGCATCGAGCTCGACCGTCCCACGCCCGGACCCGGCGACGTCCTCGTCCGCGTGCACGCCGCCGGCGTCGACCAGGGCGTCTGGCACCTCGTCACCGGGCTGCCCTACCCGATCCGGCCGGTGTCCGGGCTGCGCCGGCCGAAGAACCCGGTGCCGGGGCTGGACGTCGCCGGCGTCGTCGAGGCCGTCGGTGCGGACGTCACGGCGTCCCGGCCGGGCGACGAGGTGTTCGGCACCGCCGCCGGGTCGTTCGCCGAGTACGTCGTCACCCCGGCGGCCAAGCTGGCCCGCAAGCCGGCCCGGCTGAGCTTCGCCGCGGCCGCCGCCGTGCCCACTTCGGCGTTCGCCGCCCTGCAGGGCCTGCGCGACAAGGCCCGGGTGAAGGATGGCGACCGTGTGCTGGTCATCGGCGCGGGTGGCGGGGTCGGCTCGTACGGCGTGCAGCTCGCGCGAGCGTTCGGCGCCGAGGTCACCGGCGTCTGCAGTACGGCGAAAGTCGGCCTCGTCCGCTCGCTCGGCGCCACGGACGTCGTCGACCACATCCGGGAGGACTTCGCCGCCGGCGGCCGGCGCTATGACGTCGTCCTCGACTGCGGCGGACACGCGTCGCTGGCGCGGCTGCGCCGGGTACTGGAGCCGCGCGGCACGCTGGTGATCATCGGTTCGGAGTACGGCGGTCGCTGGCTGGCGGCACAGACCGGCAGTTGCGGGCGATGCTGCTGTCGCCGTTCGTGCCCCAGCGCCTGGGCACGCTGATCTCCACCGACCGCCCGGACGATCTCGAGCTGCTGCGCACCATGATCGACGACGGCCGCGCCACCCCCGCACTCGACCGCACGTTCCCGCTCGTGCAGGCCGCCGAGGCGATCCGGTACCTGCGCGAGGGTCACGTCCGCGGCAAGATCGCCCTCACGCTCTGATCCCGGCACCGCATCGGCCACCGTTCGCGGGGTATTGGCGGAGCATGCGGATACCGAAGGCACGGGGCGAGCTCAGCGAGGCGTTGGCGGCCGCCCTGCACGAGGGGACGCCGACCGCCGCGCTGACCGCCGTCCCGGCCACCGACGACGCCGACCGGCACCTGAGCCTGTGGACGTTGTACGAGCTGTCCTACCGCGGCTTCGACGACGTCGACGACGAGCTGGAATGGCAGCCGGAACTGCTGGCGCTGCGCCGGACGCTAGAGCGGAGGTTCGAGGCGGAGTTGCGCGAGTGGTTCTCACCACCGGAGCTCGGCGGGCCGTTCGCAGACGCGCTCTTCGAGCTGATCGGGAACGACGACGGCGCGTCCGTCGCCACGTTCGTGCAGCGTGAGGCCACCCTCGACCAGACGCTGGAACTGCTGCGCTACCGCACCATCTACCACCTCAAGGAGGCCGACCCGACGGCGTGGGTGGTGCCGCGGCTCACCACCGGCCCCAAGGCGGCGCTGATGGAGCTGCAGTACGACGAGTACGGCTGCGGCGACCCGAACCGGCTGCACTCGCACCTGTTCGTCCGCGGGCTCGACGCCGCCGGGTTGCGTTCGGACTACGGTGCCTACGTCGACGACGTCCCCGTCGAGGTGCTCATGCAGAACAACGCGATGACGCTGTTCGGGCTGCACCGGCGGCTGCGCGGCGCGGCGCTCGGTCACCTGGCGGCGTTCGAGGCGACCAGCTCGCTGCCGTCGCGGCGGATGGCGCAGGGGCTGGGGCGGCTCGGGCTGCCGGCGGAGATGATCGCGTACTACCAGGAGCACATCGAGGCCGACGCCGTCCACGAGCAGCTCGCCGTCCGGACCATCTGCGGCGCGCTGGTCCACGAGGAGCCGGCCCAGGCGGCTGAGGTCGCGTTCGGCGCGCTGACCTGCCTCGGGCTGGAGGACCGGTTCGCCCGGCGGATGCTCGCGGACTGGGGGGCGGCGGCGTGACCGATCAGATCGACCACGTGCCCGACTTCGACCATCCCGACGTCGTCCTCTGTCCCGGCGGACCGCTGCTGCTGCGCGGCGAGCACGTCGTCCAGGACGCAGAGGGCCGCCAGCACCGCACCACCCGCCCGGTCAGCGCCGTCTGCCGGTGCGGCAAGTCCACCGACCAGCCCTGGTGCGACGGGACGCACAAGGTGCTGCCCGACAAGCTGAAGCCGTGACGCCGTCAGCGGTGGCGCACGAGCGCCAGGATGCCGCGCGCACCGTAGGACCGCCGGGCGGCGACTCGCAGCGTCGCCGCCGGATCCCCGGCCAGCCGCTCGGCGACCCGGTCCACCTGGCCTGCAGTGCCGAGCTGCACGACGGCGGACCCGCCGGGCAGCAGGTGCCCGGCGATGACGTCGAGGCACACCCACGCCACGGTCAGGCCGTCCGGCCCGCCGTCGATCGCCGTGACCGGATCCCGCGGGAACCGTCCGACCGCCGCCGTCGGCACCCACGGCGGGTCGGCGAGGATCACCGCGAACCGCTCCCCCGGCGCCAGCGCCGTCTCCAGCCGTGAGCGCCGGACGTCGACGACGCCCGCCGGCAGCTCCCGTGACGCGTTGACGCGCGCGAACGCGCAGGCGACGGCGTCCCGGTCGACGAGGACGAGGTCGCGGCGGGAACCTGCGAGCGCCAGCGCCAGCAGCCCGATGTGGCCGGCACCCGCGCAGAGCTCCAGCACAGGCCCCGGCGGCGCGTCGTGCAGCAGCTCGGCGGCCCACACCGACTGCGCGGTCGTCCAGGGGCGCGGCCGCAGCACTCGGTGGTCGTAGTCGATCCGCAGCCGGCCGAAAGCGGCGCTGCACCGTGAGAGTTCGGTGGTCACCCTCCCTGCTCTACCCAGGAACGCCGCACACATGTGCGGGTACGGTGTCCCGATGACGCTGCGTTCCGCACTGTGGTTCCCGCTGTTCGACGAGCTCGCCGATCCCGCCGTGGTGGTGCGGCTGGCCGCCGAGGCCGAGGAGGCCGGCTGGGACGGCCTGTTCGTCTGGGACCACGTGCGTTGGCGCGAGCCCGTGCGCGCGGCCGCCGACCCGTGGATCGTCCTGGCCGCGGCCGCGACGGTGACCGAGCGACTGGTCATCGGGCCGATGGTGACCCCGCTCGCCCGCCGCCGGCCGGTGAAGCTGGCCCGCGAGACCGCCACGCTCGACCGGCTGTCCGGCGGCCGGCTGGTTCTCGGCGCCGGGCTCGGCAGCGACCGGTTCGGCGAGGAGTTCAGCCGCACGGGTGAGGAGCTCGACGATCGCGTCCGCGCCGGCATGCTCGACGAGTCGCTGGCCGTCCTGCGTGCCGCGTGGACGGGCGAGACCGTCCACCACCGCGGCGAGCACTACGTCGTCGACGGGATCAGCTTCCTGCCGACGCCGGCGCGGCCCGGCGGCGTCCCGGTGTGGATCGCGGGCTACCCCGGCAAGGTCGCTCCGATGCGCCGGGCCGCCCGGCACGACGGGTTCTTCCCGGTGAACCTCGAGCACCCGGACCAGCTCGCGGAGGCGGCCGACGCCGTGCGGCAGCTGCGCGCCGAGGCCGGTGCGACCGGGCTGTACGACCTCGTGGTCAGCCTCGTTCCGGGCACCGACACGGCGCCCTGGGCAGCGGCCGGCGCGACCTGGTGGCTCACCGACTTCGAGCCGCACCCCCTCACCGTCGAGGCCGTCCGCGGCGTGCTCCGCGACGGCCCCGGCGCGGTGACGTAGGACGGGCACCCGGCGGCTCATCGACGCGACTCTCGCGTAGTCCGCCCCGCGGTGGTATTTTGCCGTCGTGGCGCCGTCCTGCGCCCAACCCTCGGTTCCGGTGCTCACGCCATCGGCGGTAGCGGGGGCAAAGGGGGCTCGAGCCCTCGGGATGCCGGTTCGGTGTGTCCTTTCCGGCGGACGTCGCGAGCGTGAGTCGCGTCGCGCCGCCGACGAGAGGAACACCAGGTGACCAGGCAACGATCGTTCAAGCAGCTCGTCCGCACCCGCATGGCCAAGACCGGCGAGAGCTACACCGCCGCCCGGGCCGTGCTGCTCGCCGCGCAGGACGCCCCCGGCGCCGCGCAGCCCGTCCTCGCGACGTCCGACGAGACCATCCGCGAGCGCACCGGCCGCGGCTGGGAGGAGTGGTTCGACCTCCTCGACGAGTGGGGCGCCGCGGAGAAGTCGCACCGCGAGACCGCCCGTTGGGTCGCCGACCAGCTCGGCGTCGTGCCGTTGGCGTGGAACGCGCAGGCGGTCGTCGGCAGCTACGAGCGGGCCCGGCTCGGCCGCGCCATCGGCCAGCACGAGGACGGTTTCACCGTCGGCGTCTCGCGCACGGTCGCGGTGAGCGTCGAGCGCCTCTACGAAGCCGTCGTCGACGAGTCCCGGCGAGCCGGCTGGCTGCCGGAGGACCGGCTGCTCCAGCGGACGGCGACGCGGCCGAGGAGCGCGCGGTTCGACTGGGACCGCAGCGCCACCCGCGTGCACGTGGCGTTCGACGCGAAGGGCCCGGACAAGAGCACCATCGCCCTCTCGCACGTCCGGCTGACCGACGCCGACGCCGCGGCGGCGATGAAGGCGTTCTGGCAGGAGCGCCTCGACGGCCTCAAGGCGCGGCTGGAGGGCGGCGGCTCCGATGCCTGACGTGTCGCCGCTCGCCGTCGCCGGCGGGACCGTCGCGGCGTTCGTCCACGGCGGCGACTGGCTGCTGAAGCCGCTTGCGATCGGGCTGGTCGCATGGCTGCTGGGATAGTGCCGGGTTCGTGCCCCGGCCCGGCTCATGGGCCGGGGCGACCCGGGTACAGGCCGAGCGTCCGACCGAGGAGGAACCATGAACCGTTGCGACGTCTGCGGCAACGAGTACCAGGACGCCTTCACCCTGCGCACGGCCAGCGGTGACGAGTACGTCTTCGACAGCTTCGAGTGCGCGATCCATCGCGTCGCGCCGTCGTGCGCCCACTGCGGCTGCAAAGTGATCGGCCACGGCGTCCAGGCCGGCGACCAGGTCTTCTGCTGCGCCCACTGCGCACACGAGTCCGGCGTCGGAGCCGTCAGCGACAACGCCGAGCACCCCGTCCTGGCCTGAGCCGTCCGCCGGCCTGCTGGGCGGCGGCAAGCGCTGACACCCAAGCGCTGACACCGGCGTAACCGCGACGTCATCGGACCGGCCGAGGATGGTCGGGTGAGTGGAGTACGCCGGCACATCGCCCTCGTGGCGCATGACAACAAGAAGGTAGAACTGCTGAGCTGGGCCGCGTTCAACCGCGACACGCTGGCCCGGCATCAGCTGTACGCCACCGGTACCACCGGCACCATGCTCGAGTACGAGCTGGGCCTGCCGGTGACGCGGTTCCTGTCCGGCCCGGTCGGCGGCGACCAGCAGATCGGCGCGAAGATCGCCGAGGGCGTCATCGACCTTCTGATCTTCCTCTGGGACCCGCTCGAGGCGCAACCGCACGACCCGGACGTCCGGGCGCTGCTGCGGCTGGCCGCGGTGTGGAACATCGGGGTGGCCTGCAACGTCACCAGCGCCGATCTGATGATCTCCTCACCGCTGCTGTCCGGGTTCTACCAGCGGATCCGGCCCGACTTCGGCGACCGCGACTGGCAACGCGCGAAGGCCGGCTGACGAGCGTCGGCCGGCCTTCGCCCCTGACCGTCCCCGGTCGGTCAGGTGTTGGGCGGCGCCGCGCTGATGTCGGCCAGCGCCGACCGCGAGTCCTCGACGATCGCGAGGTCGCCGATCGAGACCATCCCGACCGGGCGCTGCTGGTCGTCGATCACCGGGACGCGGCGCACGGCCGCCTGCCGGAGCATCTGGACGACGTCGTCGACGGACGTGTCCGGGCGGGCGGTGACGAGGTCGCCGCTGCTGCACACGTCGCCGACGGGACCGTCGAGGTCGCCGTTCTCCGCGAGGACGCGTACGACGAGGTCGCGGTCGGTGACCACGCCGCGCAGCGTGTCACCGTCGACGACCATCACGTCGCCGATGTCGTGGTCGCGCATCTCGGCCGCCGCCTGGCGTACGGACGCGTCGGTCGGCAGGGTCACCACTTCGGTCGTCATGACGTCGCCGACGGTTCGTGCACTGGCCATGGGTTCCTCCTCCTGACGGTCGCTACCTTCGACCGGTACCCACGGGCGACGGACGCACAACCCGATCAGCCGCACGAGCCGCGTGCCGACGACGTGACGACCAGCCGGCCGGTGGCGGTCAGTCCGGTGCCGCGCCGGGGACGACGCTGTCGCCGTTGATCTTGGAGCAATGCCGGCATCACGGTCCGAAATGTCCGATAGATGGCCGCCTTACTCCAAGATCAACTTGGATGAGCGGGCCGCCGCGGTCAGCCGAGGCGGGCCACCTGGTCGCCGGTGACCTCGTGTCGCAGCGGCTCGCCGGTCAGGCGCCTCCGGCGTGCAGAGCCGGTCGCCGTCGTCGTCGGCAGGGTCCGGCAGCCGGAGCTCACCGAGGCCGGCGAGCGCCGTCCGCACCCCCTCGGGGAAGAACAGCGCCCGGAGCCCCGCCGGCACCGCCGCCGCGACGACCGGGCTCACCCCTTCACCCCGGTCATCGTCACGCCCTCGGTGAAGTACCGCTGCCCGACCAGGTAGGCCATGAAGATCGGCACGAACGCCACCACCGACCCGGCCAGCACGACGTTGAGCGGCGCGTTCTCGGCGTTCAACGACGCCAGGCCGGTCGTCAGCGTGCGCATGTCGGTGCTCTGCCCGACGATGAGCGGCCAGAGGAAGTCGTTCCAGTGCCACAGGAACACGAACACGCCCAGCGTCGCCAGGATCGGCTTGATCAGCGGCAGCACCATGGACACGTACATGCGCCACTCCGAGCAGCCGTCCAGCATGGCCGCCTCGAACAGCTCGTCCGGCAGCGACTTGATGAACTGCCGCATGAGGAAGACGGCCTGGGCGTTGGCCAGTGTCGGCAGAATGAGGCCCCAGTACGTGTTCACGCCGCCGGCCTCGGAGATGACGATGAAGCTCGGGATCAGCGTGACGTGGTACGGGACCATGATCATCGCGATGAACGACCAGAACATCACCTCCTTGCCGGGGAACCGCTTGCGGGCGAACGCGTACCCGGCCAGCGAGGCGAGGAACAGCACCGCGACCACCGACACGACCGAGTAGACGACGGTGTTGAGCGTCCAGCGCAGCACCGACTCCGCGCTCAGTACCCGCTCGTAGGCCTCCGTCGACAGCGGCCATGGCAGCAGGCTGTCCGGCATGACGATCGCGCCGGCCGGCTTCAGCGACAGCACGACCATCGCGTAGAACGGGAACAGCGTCACGACGGCGGCGAGGAACAGCAGCACCGCGCGCACCGCCGCGCCGGCGCGGCCGGGCTGCAGCGCACGGTACGGCGTCCGCCGCTGCGGCGGCACGGCGCCGGCGTCCGCGTCCAGCGCGGCCGGAGTCGTCAGCGCGGTCATCGGTCCCTCCCCAGGGTCAGCCGCTGGATCAGCGCGACCACCAGCGTCATCACGAACAGCGCCAGGCCGATCGCGCTGGCGTACCCGAAGTCGAAGTACCGGAACGCCTGGTCGTAGAGCTGGAAGACGAGCATGTAGCTGGACTGCGCCGGCCCGCCGCCGGTCATCACGTAGACCGTGTCGAAGACCTGGAACGACACCGTCGTCTCGATGACCGCGAGGAAGTACAGCGCGGGCGTCAGCTCCGGCAGCACGATGTACCGGAACCGGTGCCAGGCGCCGGCGCCGTCGGTGAGCGCCGCCTCCTCCAGCTCGCGCGGGATGTCCTGCAGCCGCGCCAGCAGGATCAGCATGCCGAACCCGAACCGCGTCCACACCGCGACGATCACCAGCGCCGGGACCACCAGCGCCGTGTCGGACAGCCACGACCCGTCCGGCAGCCCGACGGCGCCCAGCAGCGACGACCACGGCCCGCCCTCGGAGAAGATCCAGGTGAAGACGATGCCGGCCAGCACCAGGCTGGTCACGACCGGCAGGAAGAAGATCGACCGGAACAGCCGGACGCCGCGGAACGACCGCCGCACCAGCAGCGCCATGCCCAGCGAGGCCAGGATCGACAGCGGCACCGCGAGCAGCGAGTAGATCAGCGTCGTGCGCAGCGCCCGCCAGAACAGCGGGTCGTCGATCATGCGCCGCAGGTTGTCCAGGCCGGTCCAGCTGGTCTCCGCGCCGATCGTGTAGTCGGTGAACGCGAGTACGCCGCCCGCGATGGCCGGGCCGAACCGGAACGCGAGGAACAGCAGCAGGACCGGCAGGACGAACAGCAACCCGACGCGGGCCTCCCGCCGGCGCAGTGACCGGCGGGAGGCGACCGCGATGCCGCTCACCGTCATCCGAGGAGCGCGTTCGCGGCTTCGGCGGCGTCGTCGAGCGCCTGCTGCGGCTCCTTGTCGCCGACGAGGACCGCCTGGATCTCCGGGGCCAGGACGCCCATGACCTCGCGTGCGTGCGCGTTGAGCGGGCCGACGGTGGTGAGGCCGGCGTACTGCTCCAGCTCGCCCAGGATCGGGTCGCCCTCGTAGAGCGAGCCGACGGACTCCTTGGTGGAGAAGAACCGGCCGGCGGTGTCGTACTCGGCGGCCCGCTCGGCGGACGTGACGAAGTCGATCCAGGCGCCAGCGGCCTCCTTGTCCTCGGCGCTGCGCAGCATGGACAGCGAGCCGACGGTGCCGTACTGGATCTGCTCGGCGTCCTTCAACGGCGGCCGGACCACGACGTTCTCCGCGCCCCAGAAGTCGACCAGGTACTGCGGCTCCATGTGCCAGACGCAGGCGACCTTGTTCTGCGCGATGCGGGTCTGCTCCAGCGGCGGCTCCGTGGTGAGCTGGGCGGAGTCGACGTAGCCGTTCTCGACCAGCTGCTGGACGAACTCCAGCGCCCGGACGCCCGCGTCGCTGTCGAAGGCGACCTCGGTGCCGTCCTCATTGAAGACGTCGCCGCCGGCCTGCCAGAGCAGCGGGTAGAAGGACAGGTTGAGCGAGTTGGCGACGTCGCCGCCGTACGCGGTCATGTCGAAGCCCGCCGCCTGGAACGTCGGCGCCAACTCCAGCAGGTCGTCCCAGGTCTCCGGATACTCCGTCTGGCCGACGGCGTCGAAGACCTGCTTGTTGCAGACCAGCGCGAGGACGCTCTGCAGGATCGGCGCGCCCATCATCTGGCCGTCGATGGTGACGGAGTCGACGACGTTCTGCCGGTAGTCGGCCTTCTCGTCCTCGCTGAGGTAGTCGTCGATCGGCTCGATGTTGCGCGCGTACGCCGGCAGCTGGTCCGGGATCAGGTAGACGACGTCCGGGGCGCTGTTGCCGGCGATGGCGGTGGTCAGGGCCTGGTCGCGGTCGGCCCACGGGAAGATCTCGACCGTCACCTCGACGTCCGGGTACTCCGCGTTGAACGCCGCGACGGTGTCGTTCCAGAACGCGCGGTGGGTGGGCTCGTCGGCGATGGCCGGGTAGGTCCACATCGTGACCTCGCCCGAGACCCCGCCGCTGTCGCCCTCGCCGCCGGTCGTGTCCGTGTCGTCGTCGCCACCGCAGGCGGTCGCGAGCAGTCCGATGCTCAGGGCCAGCACCGCTGCGGTCGGAGCGTTGCGGGTTCGCATCTCTCCGGTCTCCTTCTCTGTCGCTGTCTTCGTGGGTGTTCAGAGCACGGCCGCATCGGCGGCCAGCCGGTCGCGCAGGACCGTCGGGTCCAGTTCGCCGACGGCGCCGTCCGGAGCCAGCGCCGCCGCGGTGCCCGCGGCCTGTCCGAGCGCCATGCACTGGGCCATCGAGCGCACCGAGGCGTGCGCGTCGTGCGTGGCGGACAGGCAGCGGCCGGCGACGGCCAGGTTGTCGAGCTCGACGGGGAGCAGGCAGCGGTACGGGACGCCGTACGTGCGCCCGGACCGGTGGCCGCCGACGTACTCCCAGATGGTCGACTCGCCGCCGTCGTGGTCCTCGACCGGTGCGCCGCAGCGCGCGACGGCGTCCGGGAACTCGCGCGCGTCGAGGACGTCGTCGCGGGTGAGCACGTACCGCCCGATCAGCCGGCGGGTCTCGCGCACGCCGATCCGCACCGAGGTGGACAGCAGGTAGGCGTCCTCGTACCCGGGCACCTCCTCGGTCAGGAAGCGGACGTACTCGGCCACCTGAGCCCGTCCCTCGGCCTCCGCCGCCGAGAGCTGCCACGGGTCGGTCGGGTCCAGCCCGCCGACCCGGGTCAGGTTCGTGTGCACGACGCCGGGCAGCACCGTCCGGTGCACCGAGCCCTCGCGCCGCGGCAGCCGGTACCGGCCGGACTCAGCCGCCTTGGCCAGCCGCTCGTGCAGGTCCTTCGTGCTGATGACGTCGGTGTTCACGCCGCCCAGGCGGAACGTCGCGGTGAGCGGCTGGCGCTTCTGGTCGTGCGTGGGCCGCTCGAGCGCGGCGCCGGCCCGCCAGGCGACGTCGGCGTCGCCACTGGCGTCGACGACGGCGTTCGCGGTGACGGTGTGCGTGCCGGCCTTGGTGGCGACGGTGAGCCCGGTGACCCGCCCGTGCTCCGCCGTGACGCCGACGAGCGTCGTGTGCAGCAGGGTGGCGACGCCGGCCGCGTCGGTCCGCACGTCCCAGGTGCGTTTGAGCGCCTCGGGCTCGTAGGTGACGCCGGTGCCGGCGCCGTAACTGTTCGGCCGCTCGAACGCCTGGCCGTCGTCGAGCAGCGACGCCGCGACCTCCCAGCCGATACCGCCGACGACGCGCTCGCCGTCGCCGCCGGGCGCGTAGAAGCCGTAGAACGTGTCGAGGACCGCCGCGCCCGTGCCGCCGAGGAAGCCGGCCGACTCGATCAGCAGCGTCCGGGCGCCTGTCCGGGCCGCCGCGACGGCCGCGGCGCAGCCGGCCGACCCGCCGCCCACCACCACGACGTCGCCGTCCCACAACCGCGGCGGCCTGCTCATCGCAGGCTCCAGCCGCCGTCGGCGGGCAGCACCGCGCCGGTGACCTGGCCGGCGGCGGGCGAGAGCAGCCATGCGACGGCCGCCGCGACCGTGTCCGGCGCACTCGCGTGCCCGCCGCCGAGCGGCATCAGCTCCGGCAGCCGCGCGGCGATCGCCGGGTCGGTCAGGGCTCGGGCCGCCATCGGGGTGTCGACGAGTCCGGGCGCCACGACGTTGACGCGGACGCCGTCGGGCGCGCCCTCGTAGGCGGCCGCCCGGACCAATGTCTCGACCGCGCTCTTGCTGGTGAGGTAGGCGGTGGTGAGGAAGTCGCGGTCCAGCGTGCGGGCCAGCGCCGAGCCGACCACGACGATCGACCCGCCGCCGTCCTTGCCGCGCAGCACCGGCAGCACCGCACGCAGCAGCCAGAACACGGAGTCGAGGTTGACCCGCTGCACCTCGCGCCACGCCTCGTCGGTGCAGGCGCTGACCGGCCCGTCGCCGAGGCGGCGGCCGGATCGTCCGACCGCGTGCACGACGCCGTCCAGGCCCCGGAGCGCGTCGACGGCCTGGGCGACGGCCTTCTCGGCGCCACCCGGCGCGGTGATGTCGATGCCGTCACGGTCGACGGCGTGCACCTGGTGCCCGGCGGCGGTCAGGGCGGCGACGCACGCCGACCCGATGCCGCCGGACGCGCCGCACACCAGGACCCTCATGGCGTGCCCCGCAGCACCTCGGCGGCGCGGCGCCCGTGGTCGAGGTAGGCCGCCTCGAACCGGGCCGCGGACTCCTCCGGGCCGACCAGCGCCTTGCTCGTCAGCACCGGCGGCATGGTGCCGGCGGCGGTGAGCAGCTCCGCGACCCGCACCTTGATCTCGTTGACGATCGCGACCGCGGCCAGCGTGCTGCCGGGTCCGACCGGCACGTCGAGCCCGTCGACGCCGCACAGGGCGTCGCCGGGCGGCGTACACAGGTCGATCACGACGTCGGCGTGGTCGGCCAGCCGGGTTCCGGAGCTGTGCCGGGCCGGCGCCGAGCGGGACTCCGCGAGCGCCGTCACCGCGATCACCCGGAGGCCGGCCTTCCGCGCCTGCTGGGCGACCTCGATCGGAACGGCGTTGAGGCCGCTGGCGCTGAAGACGATCAGCGCGTCGGTCTCGCGCAGCGTGAAGTTCGCCAGGATCTGCTCGGCCAGCCCCTCGATTCGCTCGATGAACATCGCCTGCCGCTGCCCGTTCGCGCCCACCACCTGGGTGTGGAACGTCATCGACAGCTCGACGATCGGGTGGAAGCCGGGATACGAGCCATAACGCGGGAAGAGCTCCTCGACTGGGATCCGCGAGTGGCCGGTGCCGAACGTGTGCACCACCCCGCCGCCCCCGATCGCGTCCGCGCAGAACCGGCTGGCCGTCTCGATGGCCTCTCCCTGCGTCCGCGCGATGGTGTCGAGCACCTCATGCGCTCGCTCGATCCAGCTCACGTCCACCTCCGTCCGTTGTCGTCCATGGCGTGGCGGCCAGGGCGGCGCCGACGGCTCCTGCGTCGGGTCCGAGCCGGGCCGCGACGACGTCGACCATGCCGATGAAGTCACGTCGTTCGGCGAGTGCGGCCTCGATGTACGGGCGCAGCCGCGGCAGCCCGGCCGCGACCCCGCCGCCGATGACCAGCAGGTCCGCGGGCAGGACGGCGCACAGGCTGGCGACGGTCTCGCCGATCGCCCGGCCGGCGGCCGCGACGGCCGCCGCGGCGTCCATGTCGCGCGGGGCCAGGAAGACGTCCTCGGCGGTGGCCCGGCCGGCGGCGCGGGCGATCGCCGTCGCGCTGGCATAGGTCTCGAGGCAGCCGCGGTGGCCACAGCCGCACGGCGGTCCGCCGCGGTCGTAGACCAGGTGGCCGATCTCGCCGAGCCGGTCGTCCGGGCCGGTCAGCAGCGTGCCGCCGCTGACGACACCGCCGCCGACGCCCGTCCCGAGGGTCAGGAACAGCACGTCACCGTGGCCGCGCGCCGCGCCCAGCCGCCACTCAGCGAGGCAGAAGGCCCGCGCGTCGTTGAGGACGGAGACCGGTCGCCCGGTCGACGCGCGCAACGTCGCGGCCAGCGGGAAGCCGGACCAGGCGCCGGGCACGTTCGGCAGGAACCGGACGACGCCGGATCGCCGGTCCACGTGTCCCGGGACACCGACGCCGATCGCCGTGATCCGCCCGTCGCTCGCGCCGTCTGCACTGCTCGCGCCGTCGGCGCGGATCGCGTCGTCGGCCTCGGCCACCAGGGCGGCGAGGTCGGCGGCGACGGTGTGCGGGTCGCGCGCCGTCGGGATGGTGCCGCGGAGGAGCGGCCGGGCGGTCCGGGAGTCGAGGACGGCCCACTTGACGGTGCTACCGCCGACGTCGATGCCCAGGAGCCGCTCGTCCATGTCGTCCCTCTCCCAGACCCGACTAGCTGTCTAGATAGCCAGAGTATCTATACTGCTAGGGAGTTCGTCAACCACTGGAGCGACGGGGATCGGATGAAGACGACCACACCGCCCGCATACGTGATCATCGAGACTGAGCTGCGCAAGATGATCGCGAAGGCGCAGCCAGGCGATCCACTGCCGTCCGACGCCGAGTTGTGCCGGCGCTTCGGCGTCAGCCGCATGACCGCCCGCCAGGCGGTCCAGCGGCTGGCCGCCGACGGCCTGCTCTACCGGGTGTCCGGGCGCGGCACGTTCGTCGCGCAGACGCCTGTGCACCGGCGCATCAACACGCTCCTGTCGTTCACCGAGGAGATGCGCCGCCGCGGGTTGAAGGCCGGGTCGCGGATGCTGCAGTCCGGAGTCCGGGCCGGCACCGACCAGGAGGTCGTCGCGCTGCAGCTGCCGGTCGGCGGGCTGGTGGTCGCGATCCAGCGGCTGCGCCTGGCCGACGGCGTCCCGATGGCAGTCGAGAACGTCCGGCTGCCGGCCGTCTGCGCCGGGGTGCTGGAGGCGAACCTGGAGGAGACGTCGCTGTTCGTGGCGCTGGAGGCGATCGGCCGGACGCCGACCCGCGCGTACGGGACGCTCACTGCGGCGGCGGCGGACGTGCAGGAGGCGCAGTGGCTCAACGTGCCGACCGGCGCGCCGCTGCTGATCGAGCAGCGCACCATCCACGACCAGGCCGACGCGCCGGTCGAGTTCACCGAGTCCCGCTACGTCGGCGGCCGCTACCTGTTCGACATCGAGCTCCTGCGTCAGCCCGGCTGACCACCTGGAAATGAGCTTCTTCTGCTGCTTCCGTGGGCGCGTTGCCCGGCGAGGAGTCGGTGTGACCGCGACCCTGCCACACAAAGCAGGTCCACCCCTACTGAACCTGATCATTTAGAGGCATCGGACCAGGTGAGGGCGGTCCAGGCGTTGGTGCGCAGGATGGCCGACGTCGCGTCGGGACCGATGAGCGACTGCAGCCGCGGGACGAACGTCTCCCCCAACACGGCCATGCCGGGCCCGCCGCCGTACGCGCGCAGCTGCGACCGCCGCCCGACGTCCGTCCCCAGCAGCACCCTGTCGCTGTAGCCGTCGACCACCATGCGCTCGATCAGCTCGAGCAGCAGGGAGTCGGGCCGGTATTTGATCCGCCCGACGGTGTCGTACAGCAGGTAGGCGCCGCGCGCGGCCAGCTCGGCGTGCAGCCCCGGGTCTGGGTTGCGGTCGAGGTGCGCCAGCAGCACCCGGTTCGCCGGCACACCGTCGGCCGTGAGCAGGTCGAGCAACTCCGGTCCCATGGTGCCGATCTCGCAGTGGACGGCGACCGGCGCACCCGTCCGCCGCGCCGCCGACGCGCCGGCGGAGAGCCGCAGTCGTTCGGCCGCCGACAGGCGCTGGTACGACGCGCCGAGCTTGATGATCCCGGCCCGGTGCGACGACGGCGCCGGCACCGGCCCCTGCCAGTCGCGCTCGTCGATCCCGCTGGCGAGGTCCGCCAGCAGCACGTCCTCGAGCGCTGACGCCGGCTCGCGGTACACCCAGTGGCCCGGAGGGTAGTGCGCGTCGCGGTGGTAGCCGGTCGCGGCGACGACGTGCACGCCGGTGCGCCGGCTCACCTCCGCCAGCCCGGCGATCGAACGGCCAAGCCCCACCGGCGTCAGGTCGACGAGCGTGTCGATGCCGGCGGCCCGGACCGATGCGACCTCGGTGCTCATCGCCTCGACGTCGCCGAAGTCGTCGCCGGGCAGCGCCGGCGACCGCAGGAACAGGTGCTCGTGAGCGTCGACGGCGCCCAGCCCGGCCGGCTCGGCCGGGCCGAGCACCGTCATGACGAATCCGTTCACGGCACCAGCCTGTGCAGGACGGCGCCCTTCGACAGGTACAGAGCGCCGTCGTCACCCAGCACGACCGCCGACACGCCGTCGGTCACCGTCGTGACCGTGCCCGTGGCCACGTCGACGCGCAGCAGCCGGCCACCGACGACGGCGTACACCGTGCCGTCGGGCAGCACCGCGAGCCGCTGGCCCTCGGACCACACGTGGTCGACGTTCACCCAGTCCTCGGCCGGCACCGCGATCTCGCGCACCACCTGCCGCGTGACCACGTCCAGCTCGAACAGCCGACCCTGGGTCAGGCCCCATAGCGTGCCGGACGGCGACACCGCCAGCTCGGTCACCGCGGGCAGGCCCGGGTACGGCACGACCTCCCACAGCTTCGTGCGGGTGACCGGGTCGTACGCGAACACCCGGCCGTCATCGTCCGGCGGCACGATCCCGAGGCCCGCCCACTTCGACGTGCTCGCGTAGACGACGTCGCCGATCGCCACCGCGGACACGACGCTGCCGGTCCCGGCCACACCGCGGTCGACCGCCACGGAACCCGTCGCCGGGTCGTAGACGCTGATCGCGCCGGTGAGCTGCCCGTAGTCGGGCACCGTCCCGATGACCACTCGGCCGGCCGCGGCGGCCAGCGCCAGCGGCCGGTCCTGGCCGTGCGCGGCGAGGTTCGCGACGGGACCCGGGTTGGCGCCCCACGCGAACGCCTGCGCCGGGTCGTACCGCAGTACGGTTCCGGCGGGATAGGTGCCGAGGTACAGGTCGGACCCGACGGTGAGCATCTCGTCGGTCTGCCCGACGGTGCCGCGCGGCACCTGCTGCGTCGCCCCCGTCGCCGGGTCGAACGACGACAGCCCGCCGGAGCCGAGCCCGCCGGCCCAGACGCGCCCGTCCGGCCCGACGCCGAGCGAGCGGATGTGCACCGGCTCGCCCACGATGTCCAGTTGATCGACGCGGAACTCGCCCGTGCGCGGGTTGTACACCCAGAGCCGGCCGATGTAGTCCGTCATCACCAGCGACTCCCCCGGGTACCCGTCCTCCCGCATGTCGATCCAGGCGAACCCGCGCGAGGAGAACATCGAGGTGAACGCGTCGACGTCGCGGCCGCGCCCGGTGAGCGTGCTGAACGCCCGCAGCCGCCCGTTGGAGACGTAGTAGACCTCCTTGCGCATCGGCGACACCGGCGAGACGTCCAGCCCGGCGGCGACCCCGATCGGCGCCAGCCACCGCTGTCCCGCCAGGTCGTAACGGAGCATGGTGCGTGATGCGGTCAGGTGCACGTAGGCCACGTCGTCGCGGACGGTGACCTGGTTGACCTCGTGCTCGGCATCGTAGGGGGCCGGCAGCGGGATCGGCGTGACGGCACCGGAGTCGATGTCGACGCGGACCAGCCGGGCCCGCTGCGTGCCCAGCCCGGCGTAGACGGCGTCACCCCAGACGACGACGCTGCGGAGGTACTGCGAGTCGGGCGCGAGCTGGCCGTAGTCGCCGAACGCCCCGGTGTCCGGGTCGTAGGCGAACAGCTGCCCCGTCGGATAGCCGCCGAAGAACACCGTCCCGTCCGGGTGGATCCCCAGCCCGAACAGGTACGTGACGGCGGACGACGGCCGGCCGAGGTCGGTCAGCGTGTCCGTCGCGTAGTCGTAGGAGTAGAGCCGGCCCTGCTGGAACGTCGCGAGGTAGAGCGTGCCGTCGGGCGCGACGGCGAGGTCGCGTGAGCCGATGGCGCCGGGCAGCCGTACCGACCGGATCGACTCGCGGCTGCGGACGTCGATGACGTGCAGGCTGGTCGTCCCGGAGCCCAGCAGGACGGTGTAGATGACCGGCCGGCCGTCTGGCAGCGTGCCGTAGGTGACCTTGTCGATCGCGACGTTGGTGATCGGGACGCCGAGCTCGGTCAGCTCCGCGGCGGGTGCCGCGGTGGCGCTGCCGACCACCAGCGCGGCCGCGGCGGCGAGCGTCGCGACGCGGCGGATGAGACGTGGCATGGGTGGGGTTCTCCTCGGACTCAGGTGAAGACGAAGTGCCGGCCCTCGAGCGACTCCGAGACGCCGACCTGGCCGATCACGTCGTTGCTGGCGACCGCCTCGGCGGTGGTCTTGAGGATGATCTGGGCGTTGCTGGCCTGGGTCGTCGTGCCGACGGCGATCCCGGCGACGGTGGGCGCGCCGGATCCCGCGGTGTCGCACTCGATCAGCCGGACCGTGTACCGCTGGACGCTCGGCGCGGTCTCGGTCGGGGTCGCGATCAGCACGATCTCGACCTGCCAGGCGCCGGCCTGGTTCGGCGTCAGTGACTTCGTCATGACCGGCGCGGTCCCGACGTACACCCGCAGCGTCTTCGGGTTCGCGTTGTTCGTCGTCGTGCCGGTGAACGTCGTGCGCACCGCGGCGCCGGGCGTGTGCAGGTTGAACGCCGGGATCGCGTGCGTGTGCAGGTTGTCCTCGCCTGTGATGACGTTGCCGACGTCGGTCGTCGTGAACAGCGGCCGCAGGTGATGGCCCTGGTTCTGGTAGAGCGCGACCTTCGTGCCGCCGGTCTTCACCGGCGTCGTGCCCGCGGGCGCCCGGTTGTTGCGGGCGAAGCCGGACGCGTTGGTGTTGAGCAGGTCGATGAAGACCGCCGCGTGCCCTGGGTTCTCCGGCACGAGCACGTTGTTCTCGAGCCTCAGCACCCGGATCAGCGTGTTGTCGTAGATCTCGAGGTTGCTGAAGTTGTCGATGCGGGCGCACCGGGAGACGCCCATCGCACCCGGCGTGCGGGTGTAGACCTTGTTGCCGGACAGCTCGAGGAAGTCCTTCGCCGTCGAGCTGCCGCCTTGAAACCACAGGTCCTGCGGGTCGTCGACGGTGTTGCCGACGACGCGGTTGCGGTTGCCCTGGACGACGATGGCGCGGGAGAAGCCCTTGATGACGCAGTCGCGGATCTCGCTCTCGTTCTCCGACGGCGCGGCGTAGAAGCCCATGGTCTGGATGTCCTGGGGGGTGCCCGGCGACTCCGGGTTGTCGCGGATCGCGTGCTTGCGCCCGCCGACGATCGTCGTGGTGTCGACGACCACCTTGCCGAGCGGGCCGACCGTGTGCGAGACGCCGACCACGTATCCCGTAGCGTCGATGAAACTGCCGGAGAGGCGGACGGTGCCGGCCAGCGAGCCGGCGAAGTCGATGCAGTTGAGGTTCTGCTCCCCCACGTCGGTGTTGGAGCCGACGGGGACGAAGTCGGGGCCCGGGTAGCAGTGGATGTCGCGCAGGTCCCAGTTGCCGCCCTGGAACTTCATGCACCGACGGGTCTGCCCGTTGTAGAGGAAGTGGCAGCTCTCGAACGTGCCGTGCATCGTGGGCGTGGTCCGCTGGTCCAGTACGTGCACGAAGTCGTTGTCCTCGCCCTCGCCGCCGGACGCGGTGACGTTGCGCACCGTCACCCGCTCGCACTCGTAGACGAACAGGTGGTTGACCTTGCCGGCCTGGTTGGCGAAGACGCCGTCCTTGCGGCCGACGAAGTTTCGGCCCACGTAGCCGTCGATGATCACCTCGGCGACGTTCTTGACGGTGATGCCGAACGTGCCCAGCGACGTCGAGTTGCCGGCGAGGTCGAGGAAGCCCAGGTTCTCCATCCGGGTGTCGTACATGCGCAGCTCGCCGCCGTCGGACCGCCAGGCGCCCTCGGGGATGTTCCGCCCGTCGACGACCAGCCCGTACAGCCGGGTGTCGCAGTTCGTGGCCTGGTACCACTTCCCGGCCGGGCCGACGGCGTGCAGGCTCGCGTCCGGCTCGAGCAGCGTGCCCGGCATGAACCGGACGTTGATCGTCTCGCCGGTGATCGCCACCTGGCCGACGGTGTACGTGCCTGGTGGGACGACGATCTGCTTCCCGGCCGCCGCCACGACGTCGGCCACGAACGCGGCGGCGTTGGCGGCCCCGGTGTTCGCGGGGTCCATGGTGCTGAGGTACTCGCCCGTCGTCTCGAGCGCCCTGACCTTGGCCGCCGGAGCGATCGTAGCGGCACCGGCCGCGGCGGTCGCGGCGGTCGCGGTGGCGGCGGTGACCAGTGCGCGGCGGGTGAATGTGCTCATCGTGCCTCCCGGTTGTCTAGCGGTATAGACAGATAGACACTTGTGGCGGCACACTAGCCGCACGCCAGGAGACGGGTCAATGGTCCGGTTCGCGGCTGTTCGCGTTACTCCCGCTCAGCCGACCGCTCGAGGACGCGGCGGATTCGGACCATGAGCGCGGCCGACGGCGTGACTTTGCCGCTGGCATACGTCGACAACCGGGAAGCGGATGTGCCGATGCGCGAGGCGAACTCGGCCTGACTGAGCCCGGACTCGGCGATCACACGCCGGACCTCGGCTGCGACGTCGGCCTTTTCGCCCGCTTCGGCGCGCGCCCGGACTCGGCCGAGGACGACCTCCATGGCCTCACTGATCCCGTACGGACGGGAGTAGGTGAGGACCTCCTCGACCTGCCGGGCGACCCGTCCCCACGGATCGCGCTCCAGCTCGGCGACGACGCGCCGCCAGTCGTCGAGGTCGCCGCGTTCCAGAGCGGTCTGGATGGCCTCGGTCGGCCACGTCGCCACCGGGTCCTGCGGCGACACGGTCAGATTGCGGAATGCCAGGCCCATCGCCCTACACCTCCGCCTGCAGAATCTCGGCCGCGAGGTCCCGGCACACCGTCTGGACCTCGCGCCAATCCGTCCACCGCGACGCCAGGTTGCGGTAGCTGCCCAGCTGGCGAGTGACGGAGAGATCCTTCGGCCGCGGGTCGCCGAGCTGCCGAACGAGCTGGGCTGCGACGCCACGTCCGTCGCCGTGCTGATCCGCGTAGTACTCGTCGATTCGGGCCAGGATCCCGCCGGAATACGCCACGCCGTATCGATCCCCGAGTGCAGCTACGTCGAGGTAGTCCCTGGTCTGGTTGCGCCGGACGATGAGGAACGCCTTGATGCGCAAGGTCTCGTCGGCTGTCGGCACCCGCAGCACCCGCCCCGACTCGAGCACGACCTCGGCGGTCTCCAGCGGGCGCTTTCGAAGCATCTGCCGCACGCCCGCTTCGATATCGCCCAGTCGCCCGAGAATGATCTTTCCGGGCTGGACCCGATTGGTCACCCAGTCGCCCTCGGACTCCAGCGCCTCCAGCACGACGTCGAAACGATCCCGCAGATCCGCTACCACGTGGTCATGATCGAACGAGTCCCGATGTCCCGCGTAGAAGGCGGCAGCCGACCCGCCGACAAGTACCGCGTCCGGCACGAGTTGCTGCAACCGCGCTGCGGACTCCAGAACCGCCGTGAGCTCAGCACTCGGCGGGCCGCCCGGCCCAGGCACACCACCAGATGCACTGCCATCCACTCTGACACGTTATCACTTCAGATACGGCGGTGCCCCGCCCCTCACGCTCGAGGGACGGGGCACCGCCAGATGGATCCCCTAGGACAAGCTCGCCGGGCCTCCCGGTCCGCCGAACGGCCGCCGCCGGTGCGTGGCCGCCAGCACCAGGCCGCCGATCAGCAGGGCCATCCCGCCGGTGAGGAACCAGCCGGTGAGGCTGGTACCGGTGTCCGGCAGGTCCGGCCCGGGTTCCTCGTCCGGGGTGTGGTGCTCGGTCTGGCAGCCGGGGTTGCCGTCCGCTGCCGGGACACACACCGCGTTCTCGTCCGGGCTGGTCACCACGTTGCGCATGGTGGCGTCGGCCTTGTCGCCGACGGTCACCGAGTAGGTGATCGTCACGACCTGACCGACCTCGAGGTCACCGGTCCAGGTGAGCTGCTCGTCGTCCATGCTCACCTGTCCCGACGTCGCCGTGGCGTCGTCGTTCCAGTCCGCCACCTCGGCCACCTGGGAGAGATCGTCGACCACGATGGCGTCCTCGATCGGTGCGGCGCCGACGTGCTCGACGGTGACGGTGTAGGTCACCACCTCACCCTCCTCGACCTCCGACCCCGGCTCCGGGTCCGACGTCTTGGCGTAGGTGTACTCGCCCTGGTAGTGGTCGGTCGTGCAGCCCTCGTTGCCGTCCTCGGCCGGCACGCACACCCCCTCGCCGGTCGGGTCGGTCACGACGTTCACCAGCTCGTCGTCGCCCTCCCCGACCGCGTTGGCGGTCACCGAGTAGGTGAGCGTGACGACCTGGCCGACCTCGAGGTCACCGGTCCAGGTCAGCGTCTCCCCTTCGAACGACACCTCACCGGAATCCGCCGCGGCGTCGTCGTTGAACTCCGCGTCGTCCAGCACCGCGGACAGGTCGTCCTCGATGGTGGCTCCCTCGGCCGGCGCGGTACCGACGTGGCTGATGAGCACCGTGTAGGTGATCACACCGTCCTCGTCCACCACCGACCCCGGGACCGGGTCCGACGTCTTGGCGAAGGTGTACCCGCCGTTGATGTGCTCGGTGGTGCACGGCTCGGCCGGCACCTCCTCCTGCTCCTGCGCCGCCGGCCGCACCTGCGCCGCCGGCTGCACCTGCGCCTCCGGCTGCACCTCGCCCGGCACCTCGCCCGGCACCTCGGCCGGGACGCACTTGTCCGGGTCGTTCGGGGTGACCACGTTCTTCAGGAACCGGTCACCCTCACCGGTCACGGTGACGGAGTAGGTGACGGTGACGACCTCGCCGACCGCGAGCGGACCGGACCAGGCCAGCGTCGGCTCCTCATAGGTCGGCTCCGGACCGGCCGACGCCTCGGCGTCGTCGTTGAAGGTGGCGTCGTCGAGCACCTGGGTGAGGTCGTCGGCGAACCCGGCCTGCTCCACCGCGCCGGGCCCGACCTGCGTGACCGTCACGGTGTAGGTGATGGTGTCACCTTCCTCGACCTCCGACCCGGTGACCGGGTCCGAGGTCTTCATCACCTGGTAGTCCCCGAGGATGTGGGTGGTCTCGCAGTTCGGGTTCTCATCCGGCGCCGGCACACACACGCCTTCGAAGCAGTCCGGATCATCCTCCGGGCAGACCGAAGTGACGACGTTGTGCAGCTGGTCGTCGCCCTCGCCGATCGCGGTCGCCGTGACCGAGTAGGTCAGCGTGACCACGTCACCGACGGCCAGATCGCCGTCCCAGCGCAGCGTCGGCTCGGCGTAGGACACCGTCCCCGACGTCGCCGCGGCGTCATCGTTGAAGGTGGCGTCGTCCAGCACCGCCGTCAGGTCGTCCTCGACGAACGCACCGGCCACCGCACCCTCACCACGCTGCTCGATCAGCACCGAGTAGGTGACGACCTCACCGACCTTGACCGACGAGCCCGGCACCGGGTCCGCGGTCTTGGAGTACTCGTACCAGCCGACCAGGACCGGCGGCGGCTCGCACGGGTTCACCTCGCCCTCGGGCACGTCGTCCGGGCAGACCGGCGACCACACCGAGTTGTCCACGATGGTGTCGGCGCCGTCGGCCTCCAGAGTCGGGACGTCCTTGACCGTCACCGTGAACGTGATGGTCGCGACCTCGCCGACCGGGACCACGCCCTCCCACGAGAGCACGTCGCCCTCGACGGTCGCCGTGCCGATGTCCGCGGCCACATCGCCGTTGTAGACGGCATCGTCGAGCACCTCGGTCAGCGTGTCGGTGAACACGCCGGCCGCGGCCACCGGGCCCTCCTGGGTCACGGTGATCGTGTAGGTGATCGTGTCACCCGGCTTCACCGTCGACCCCGGAGCCGGGTCCGACGTCTTCGCCACCGCGTAGTCCGACACGTACAGCGGTGCCGACGTGCGCATCACCAGCTCGGTGTGCTCGGCCCGCGCTTGGGCCCGGTTGACGTAGACGTCCTGCGGCTGCGCGCCCTCGGTCTCGATGAGGACCTGGAACGCGAACGTCCCACCGGAGCGCAGCTCGCCGCCGATGACGCGGATCGCCGTCGGGTTCTCCGGCCGCGTCGTGCTCCATAGCTCCGACGGAGCACCCGGCGCACCGTTGGCGTCGGCCGCCGGGTCGTCGGACAGCGTCGCCGGGTCGGCGGCGGTGTAGTACACCGTCGCCCCGTCCGGCACGACCACGTCGGACAGCGTGTAGGTGCCGTGGTAGTCGGTTCCGCGCTGGTCACCGATGTAGGGCAGGATGTCGATGGTGTCGGTGAACGCCTGAGGTGTCGGGTCCTCAGACGTGATTGCGACGGTCCACGAACCGGTCCCGACGCCCTCTTCGTTGACGTACGGGACGTACTCCGGGTCGGCCGTCTTGAGGATCATCGTGTGGCCGTTGGTGGTGGTCGTCACCGTCTCCTCGACGGGCGTCGACTCCTCACCGGCCAGGCTCGATTGCGCCGTGTTGGTCAACGGCGTGCCAGGCGGGATGCCGTCCTCGACGATCGCCTGGTAGGTGAGGGTGTGCTCCTCGTTGGTGGCCACGCCGTCCAGCGTCCAGGTCAGGACCTGCCGGCCCTGATCGTCGAGGGAGACGACCGGCGCGGGGTCGGCCGAGTTCTCCACGTAGGTCATGCCCAGCGGCAGTGTGTCCACGATCTGGTAGTCGTCCACCGTCGGCGGGACAAGGCCCGCGCCGGTGGCCGAGTACGTCAGCGTGAAGTCGGCCGCGACCCCCGGCGTCAGCGTCGCTTCGGCGGCCTCCTTCTCGATGTACGGATCGGCGAGGACGACCCGCACGACGTCGCGGCGCCCGTTGGTGTGTGGGTAGTCGAAGCCAGGCGTCGGCGCCCATACCTGTTGCGTGGCCCAGGGCTCGCCGATGCCATACACGACCCCATTGCGCAGTGACGAGCCGAACATCCAGATGTCCTCACCCACCGGCGCGTCGTCGTTGATCTGCGTGTACCAGTTGAGCTGGATGCCATCGACGCCTTCCTGGCGGGGGAGGTCGTGCGGATAGCGGATCCGCACCGCGGTCACGGTCCCGATGTCAGCGGGAGGTGTCGTCGACCAGCCACCACCGGTGAAGCAGTTGAACTGGTCAGGGTCGCCTACGCCACCGGTGTGATACTCGATCGGCGGTGGGTTGTCCAGGGGCTGCCCGCTCTGGTCCGGCCAGCCCGGGTTGCCCTGGCGGATCAGGCCACGGATCTGCGCGAACGGCGCGTCGGCCGGGGGCGCCACGGCCTTCGCATACTGCGTGTCGAACACCAGGCAGCTGCCGTACGGAGCATTCGGCTCCACCTGGTCGCCGTCCCAGACGGAGTTGACCCACTGCATCACCGTGGTGTCGGCCGGGACCCGATAGGTGTTGTCGTTGGGCGTCCCGCCGGAGTTGGTGTAGGGCCGCCAGTATCCCGCCCGGAACCCGCCGGGCAAGGTGTAGATCTTGTTCGAGGCGTTGTTGGGGAGGGTTTCGGTGTACGTCTGCCCGGTCGGCGCCGTGTACGTCGGCTGGTTCCGCATCGAGAGGTTGATCGACCCGGCTGAGTCGGTGCGCACCCGGAACCACACCGAGCCGCTCGCCACGTAGTTCCAGTTCGGTGGCAGGGGGTTGCCGGTGGAGTCCCGTTCGGGTGCGTTGAGCAGGTCGTAGTTGATCCCCGCCAGGGTGAGGTCGAACACGCCTGGGCTGACCTCGGTCAGCGTGCAGCTCTCGACGAATTGGGTGCTTTGCGGATGCCCGGGGGCGTGTGACCACGGATGTCCATCGGCCTGCGCGAAGTCGAATTCCGTGCAGCCTTGGAGGCCCCAGTTGTCTTCTTGACCGGCGTTCGAGGGATGGAAGCCGACCTCCACCGGGGAGCCGTCCGTCGTCCCGACGTTCAGCCGGTACGTGACCGTGTCGGGTCCCGGGTCGGAGCCCTCCCCCAGGCGCAGCGACCACTGCAGATCGACATCGACATAGTGCGGGTCGTAGGGGTCATCCCACAACTCGTAGTCGCTGATCCCAGTCCACTGGAGGTCCATCACGAACGGGTTGACGATCTCGATCGGCGGCAGCTCGACGGTTTCGCCGCCAGGGCTCGTACCGTCCAGCACGATCTCCTCACCGGTGATGCCGTTGGCGACCACGGGGGTCTGCACGACGATCGCCGTACCCATGTTGACCGTGCCGAAGTTGCACGTCAGCGTCATCCCGTCCTCGGAGATGCTCGACGGCGGCTCCACGTCGGTGGTCTTGCACAGGTCGGGGATCTCGTCGAAGAACGCCTTCTCCACTGTGAACGTGGCGGTGACATTGTCCACCGGCTCGTTGCTCGGCGGCTCGTCGGCGTCGTTGACGTTGAAACGCCACTCGGCGACCACCGGCTCTCCGCGCTCGACCGACGCCGGCTGATCCACCCATCTGCCGTCGATCTCGTACTCCGGTGTCGCCGCGGACGCTGGTGCGGCGCCGCTGAGAATCACCATGAAGCTCGCCATCAGCGCCAGCACGATGCTGATCGCCATCGGCTTGCGTACTGAGTTCACTCGGGCTGATCGACGACGCTGCAGGAGCTGTCCGCCACTCATCCGGCTTCCCCCTATCCACCCTGCACTTGTGTTACTGGGACCTTCGGGAGCCCATCCGGCCACGACGGGGGTCGTGCGGATAGGTCCTGCAATAGGTGTGGCGAAAACGGGGCCCCGCAGCACGCGGCTAAACCTAATGTGATGCAGATCACATGAATGCATCGCGACAATGTCGGACATTCTCGACTGTTGATCAACGGGCAGCTCGCGCGCCCAGCAGCACGCCGCAACGACCGCTACTCTGACGGACGATTTAGTGTTGTCTGCCCGGATTCGAGGGTGAACCTAGGTGGCCCCGTGCGGTTTTCACGGATGCGGCTACGTGCCTTGCGCCGGAACGGTCATTCTCATGCTCAGTGGATCGGACGCTGATGACCGCTCCGATTACGTCCGCCGCGTGAGGAACGGCGACGACGACGCCTTCGCAGCTCTCTACCGCACGGTCGCCCCGCGGGCGCGCCGCACCGCATACCGCATCGTCCAGAACGCCGACATCGCCGCCGATCTCGCCCAGGAGGCCTTCTGTATCGCCCTCGAGGCGCTGCGCACAGGACGCGGCCCGGACGGGTCGTTCACCGGGTACGTGCTGGCCATCACGAAGCGACTGGCCTATCGGTACTGCGCCCTTGCCCGCCGCACCGTTCCATTGGACGAGGCCGAGTGGGAGCAGCGGCCCTCCGACACTCCGTTGCCCGACCCCGCCGCCGGTGCCGCGGCCGCCCTGGCCACCCTGCCGCCGCGCTGGCGCGACGTCCTGTGGCTCATCGAGGTCGACCGGTACTCGCCCGCCGAATTGGCCGCCCCGATGCAGATGTCACCGAACGCCGTCTCCAGCCTCGCCAGCCGCGCCCGCCGCGCACTGCGCCTTGCATACGCCGCCGCAGGCTAGAACATCACGGTGGCGTGATCAGCTCCAGCCGGGGGAAGTACGTGCGGTAGCGCTTGGTGTCTCGAGTGAGCAGGCGGTATGACTGGACGGCCGCGTGGGCGCCGATGTAGAAGTCCGGCAGCGGAGATCGCTTCTGGCCGCCTCGTCGCCGATACGCCAGAAAGGCCTTGCCTGCGAGGAATCCTGCCTCGTAGGGCAGTGGTTCCCGTTCGTAATCGCCGTTCGGGAGAACCCGGTCGAGTTCCTCGACGGTGTCGTAGCCGATCGACACCTCGGCATAGACGACGGGGTTGATGACGACCCGGCCGGAATCGAGCGCCTGCGTCAGCGCGTTTTCGGACCACTCGCCCCAGCGTGGATCGTCAGTGGCGATGTCGAGCAGGACACAGGAGTCGACCAGGGTGACGGGCGCGGCGGATGCCGGTTCCACCAGGCGCAGCGCGGCCTCACTCATCGCGGAGGAGGGCCATGATCTCGTCCGTGCTCATCCCGGTGCTCGCCGTGGCCCGCAAGCGGCGGGCCGCACGTGCACCTCGGGACGGCGCATCCGCGCGACGGACGATCTGCAAGGCTCCGCCGGACTCAACGACGTCCACTTCGTCACCTTCGCGCAGTCCGTACTTCCTGCGGAGCTCGGCTGGGACGGTGACCTGGCCCTTGCTGTTGAGTCGCATGGCGCCCTCCCAACCCCGACACGTATTACATCTACAACGTATCACGTGCCGCTCGGAATTCTTCGCGCGCCACCGAGCAGTACCTCCGCCACCTGTGCGGGTCGACGAGCGTCACCGGCTGAGGCGTCGCGGACTCGACCAGGCGCGGGGGACGCATCACCCGTCGCAGGAACGCCGCGATTTCGGCGGTGCTCATGCCGGTCGATGCGGGGGAGCAAGCGGGAGCGGGTCCGTGACGTCAGCGCCGGTATCGCGACGCCTGGCCGGCCTGGCCGAACAGCACCATCCGCTCCTCCAGCAGCCGCTGCGCCGACTCCCGACCCGCGGCCAGGTAGACCGCCGGGTCGACGGAGACGGGGTCGGCGGCCAGCGCCTCCCGCACGCCGGCCGTGAACGCGAGGTAGTGGTCCATCCCCTGGTTGATCTTGCGGATCCCCAGCTTCACCGCCCGCACCTTCTCCTCGTCCGCCACACCCCACGACTCCGGCACGCGGCCACCACACGCGTTGACCCGCGCACGCAGCGAAGCCGGGAGCGACGACGACCCGTGCAGGACGAGGTGGGTGCCGGGCACGAGCGCGGCGATCTCAGCGACGAGGTCCAGCCGCAGCACCGAGCCGTCCGGCGGGGTGTCGAACTTGTAGGCGCCGTGCGACGTGCCGATCGCGACGGCGAGCGCGTCGACGCCGGTGGCCGCGACAAATGAGGCCGCCTGGGCGGGATCGGCGAGCACGATCTCCGCCCGGACCGTCCCGTCCTTCGAGCCGCCGATCGTCCCCAGCTCCCCCTCCACCGACACCCCCCGCTCATGCGCGTACGCGACCACGCGGCGGGTCACCGCGACGTTCTGCTCGAACGACGCGGGCCGCCCGGCACCGTCCAGCGACCCGTCGATCATCACGCTCGTGAACCCGGCCGAGATCGCCCGCGCACAGGTCTCGTACGACGGCCCGTGGTCCAGGTGCAGCGCGACCGGCACCTCCGGGTAGCCGTCGATCAGTTCCAGCAGCAGTGCCCAGAACGTCTCGTCGGAGCAGTGCGGATGAGCGCCGGCGAGGGTCTCGACGATGACCGGCGACTCGGTCGCGCGGGCGGCGTCGAGGACGGCCTGCGCCATGGTGAGGTCGGCGACGTTGAAGGCGCCCACGCCGAATCCGGCGCCGGCGGCGACGTCGAGCAGGGTACGGTTCGTGACGAGCGTCATGGCAGCTCCGGTGGCATCATTCGGGACATCCGCGGGAGGAGACAGGGGCGGTGCAGTGGACGGTCCGCACGTGACGGCGGCCGGCGGGCGCACGGTGCGTCTGGCCGACATCGCCACCCGCGCCGGCGTGTCCGTCAAGACCGTGTCGCGCGTCATCAACGCCGAGCCGCACGTCGCCGCCGCCACCCGGCAGGCGGTCGAGGCCGCCATCGAGGAGCTCGGCGCCGGCGGCGACAGCCGGCCGCGTGGCCGCAAGCGCCGCACCGGCGTCGTCGGCCTGATCTTCCCGGACGTGCGCAACGACTACTTCGCCGCGGTCAGCCGGGCGCTGCAGGAGCGGCTGGCGACCGTCAGCCCGACGCTCGTGTCCAGCGACTCCGACGACGACCTGCACATCGAGGACGAGATCCTGCAGGCCTACCGCCGGCTCGAGGTCGACGGCCTGGTGATCTTCCCGACCGGTGCGCCGGGCCTGCCGGAGTTCGCCCGGCAGATCCCGACGGTCGTCGTCGACCGGACGGTGCCGTCGGTGCGCGGGCTGGTCGACCACGTGCTGCCTGACAGCCGGCGGGCGGCGGAGTCGCTGACCCTGCACATGATCGAGCAGCACCACGTGCAGCGGGTCTGCCTGGTCGCCGGCAACCTCGGGGTGTCGACGCTGCGCAACCGGCACACCGCGTTCCACCGGGTGGTCGGCCGCACCGGGACGGAGAACCACGTGCTGGCCGGCCTCACCACCGCCGAGGAGGCCGAGACCGCCGCGTACGCTCTGTTCCGCACGCTGGAGCCGCCGTTCGGGGTGCTGTCGACGAACAGCCTGATGTTCTGGGGCGTGCTGTCGGCGGCGGTCCGGCTGGGGCTGAAGATCCCGTCCGACATCGTGCTGACGACGTTCGACCAGATCCCCGGCGTGGGCACGACGGGCATCGTCCCGACCAACGCGGTGGCGCCGGCGACCACGCTGGCGGCGCGGGTCGTGCAGCTGCTCACCGAGCGGATCAACAACCCGGGGCTGCCGCCGCGGCTGCTCGAGATCGACTACGACATCGCCTACGGCACCACCTGCGGCTGCATCCCGCTCGACGCCGCCCGCAACGTGCTCGGCTGAGCGCGCCGCAGTCACAGCGTGTGGGTGAGGCCGAGCGAGGCGTAGTCCAGCACGATCGGGTCGGACGTGATCGCCCGGGCGTGCGCGAGCACCTTCGCCGCGCTCTCCACCGCCACCGTCGTCTTGAACGCGTCACGCAGGTTCGGCCCGACGGTGAGCAGCCCGTGGTTGGCCCATACGACGGCGTTGCGGTCGGTCAGGTACTCCGCCATCCGCTCGCCGAACTCGGTGGAGTTGCTCAGCGCGAACGGCATGACCGGCACGTCACCCTTGGTGTAGATCACCATGTTCACCAGCGCGCCGCGGATCGGCTCGCCGAGCACACCGAACACGTTGGCGAACGTCGGCTCGGTGTGCACGATCGCCTGCACGTCCGGCCGGGCCGCGTACACCGCCAGGTGCACGGTGACCTCCGACGACGGCTGCAGGCGCCCTTCGACGACGTTCGCGTCCTCGTCGACGACGACGACGTCGTCCGGGCTCATCCGGTCGTACTCGAGGTCGGTCGGGGTGATGAGGAACGTCGACGTGCCGGGGATGCGGATGCTGATGTTGCCCTGGGTGTTGAAGTTCAGGCCCAGCTGGACCGACTCCAGGCAGTAGGCGAGCACGCTCTCCCGGGCGGCCTTCAGGTCGAACGTGTCGAGCGTGGTCATGCGATCTCCTCCAGGGCGGTGAACGAGGCGTTGACAGTCCGCAGCAGCGGGTAGAGGCTGCCGAAGGTCTCGCGCTGGCGGGTGTACCAGGCGGCGTACTCGGGTTCGGGCTCGGCGTCGTGCAGGACGGGCGGCGCGGGCAGCGCGCCGACGCCATCGTGGACGCCGACGCCGGCGGCGGCCAGCAGGGCGGCGCCGCGGCTGGACGCCTCCGTGGTGACGGCGCGCAGCCGCAGGCCGGCGGCGTCGGCCCGGGCCTGGAGCGCGCTGTGATTGGCCGAGCCGCCGCCGGCGGCGTACACGTCGGTGCCGGCGATCCCGCGCTCGGCCAGCGCGGCCCGGATCTTCGCCAGCTCGTACCCGGACGCCTCGACGAACGCGCGCGCGACCTGCGCCGTCGTCGTCTCCAGCGTCAGCCCGAGCAACGCGCCGCGGGCCCGCGGGTCGTTGTCGAGCGTGCCGGACCCGGCCAGGTACGGCAGCACCAGCAGCGCCGGCGGCGGGGTCGCCGTCAGGTCGAACAGCGATGCCCACGGGTCGACGCGGTCGTGGCGCACCAGCGAGGCGAACCAGTCCAGCGCCCAGCCGCCCGCCGCGGTCCCGGCCAGCGTGACCCACAGTCCCGGCCCGACGGGGTACGTCGCCAGCCCGGTGCCGAGCAGCGTCCCGGGCCGCCGCGCCGTCCCCACGGTGAGGCAGTCGCTGGAGCCGAAGGAGAACACCGACCGCTCCCCCACC
>NZ_SMLB01000044.1 GCF_004349105.1 Jiangella aurantiaca | reverse complement strand
GAGAAAGGGGCGACGTCGATCGGCTGGGTTCCCGGCCTCGGTGCGGGCGGCGGTGCCGTCACCCGCCCGGACGGCGGAGGCGGGACCGCCGCGGCCACAGGTGCCGGCGAGGCCGCGATCGGTGCGCGGCACCGGGCGCACTCACGGGCCAGCTCCGAGACGCGGTTCCCGCACGAGCCGCAGACGGCCATCTCGCTGCCCTCCTCATCGCTGCGCCGCGACACGCTACGCGACGCCGCCGCCCGTCGTCGAGCCCAGTCCGTGGCTGTTAGCCTCTGCCGATGGCCGAGCGGGTGCCGGAACCACAGGACGGTGACGAGCGGGCGATCCTGCTCGGCTGGCTCGCCTTCCACCGCGACGCGCTGCGGGCCAACTGCGCCGGGCTCGACGCCGGCCAGCTGGCGCAGCGGCCGGTGCCGCCGTCGTCGTTGTCGTTGGTCGGCCTCGTGCGGCATCTGACGGAGATGGAGCATGCCTACGCGGCCTGGGCCCTCGGGCCGGCCGGGCCGTGGCGCGGCGTGTGGGGCGAGTACACCGACGACGGGCCCGAGTGGGACTTCGACGTGGACGCCTCCGTGGTCGACCAGTCGCTGGCGGCGTGGGAGCGCATGCGTGCGCTGGCCGACGAGCGAATCGCCGAGCACGTCACGCTCGACTCCACCGGCGCCGGCAACAGCCGCAGCCTGCGCTGGAACCTGCAGAAGCTCATCGGCGAGTACGCGCGGCACAACGGCCACGCGGACCTGATCCGCGAGCGCATCGACGGCTGGACCGGCGAGTAGCCCCTCGGCGCGTGCCCCGGCCGTCCGAGCCGCGCATTTCCGTGTGGGGTGGACCGTCATGGGGATTTCCCGAGCGTCACCACGATTGCAGACCTGGTGAAGCACGGGATTTCGTGGTGAACGTGATCATTTCCGGGCTCTTCTGCTGCTTCCGTGGGCCGGTGTCACCATGTGGTGATGCCGACGGTGGCGGACATGACCGTGATCGTGAGGGAGTTTTCCTGCTGTGACGGGGTGAAGTCCCTCCTAACCAGGCCTGTCGATGATGCTGGTGATGGCGTCATCGGGCTTGCGGATCTGGCGATCGTGGGCCAGATCGCGTGATCGGCGCGGCGGTGCGTGGTCACGCCGTCGGCCGGGCAGCCCAGCCCGCCCGGCATCGTCGGCACGCGCCCGGACGACACCTCACCCGGGTGAGGGCCGTGACGGGGACCCATCGACGCGCCATATGGCGTTCAGGCGGGTGAGGTGTCCGCGCGGCGGGTGAGGACACCAGCTGATGCCCGCGAAACCGGCGGATGCCCGCCCCGCCGACCGATGCCGGAGCGATCCCGGCCGTGTCCGGCGGTTTCGCGGACATCCGCCGCTTCCGCGGGTACCAGCGACGGCACCGTTCCACGACCGGACCTGAGGCGCCCACACACCCACGGAAGCAGTAAGAGAGCCTCATTCCGACCCGCCGATGGCCGTCGGACTAGGCGTGTTCACGGATCACCAGATGCCTGGTAAAGCGGGCACACACACCTACTTGACGTGATCAACTCGGGGCCGGAGCCGGACCTGCGGAGTCGTGGCCGTGGTGACGAGCCTCGCGGTCCGCGGCCGGGACGGGCATCGGACCGAGGCCGAGCGCGTCGAGACCATCGGCGCTACCGTCGCGCACCGGTATTAGTATCACTGTCATGGTGCGTGTCCCGTTGACGATCTCCGAGCGCGAACGCGGCGAACGGCTGGGCCGGGCGCTGCGCACCGCCCGGGCCGGGCGCAGCATCGTCGACGTCGCGACACAGGCGGGCATCTCGCCCGAGACACTGCGCAAGATCGAGCGCGGCCGCATCCCGACGCCGGCGTTCTTCACCGTCGTGGCGGTCGCCGACGTGCTCGGGCTGTCCCTCGACGACCTGCTGGCCGGACTGGGCGCCGACGATGCGGCCGAAATGGCTACGCTTGGCCGGTGACCCCCGAACAGCTCTCCACCGCGGTACGTGACGTCCTCACCGCCGCCGTCGACGCGGGTGACCTCGCCCTGCCCGACGGTGTACCGGCCCAGGTGACCGTCGAGCGCCCGCGCAACCGCGACCACGGCGACTACGCCACCAACGTCGCGCTCCAGCTGGCGAAGAAGGCGGGCACGAACCCGCGGGCCCTGGCCGAGCTGCTGGCCGCCCGCCTGCGCGAGGTCGGCGGCGTCGAGGCGGTCGACATCGCCGGACCGGGCTTCCTCAACATCACCGTCTCCGCCGCCGCGCAGGGCGAGCTCGCCCGCGCCGTCGTCGAGGCGGGGGAGTCCTACGGCCACGGCGACGCGCTGGCCGGCACCACCATGAACGTCGAGTTCATCTCGGCCAACCCGACCGGCCCGCTGCACCTCGGCCACGTCCGCTGGGCCGCCGTCGGCGACGCCCTCGCCCGGGCGCTCGAGGCCGCCGGTGCCGCCGTCACCCGCGAGTTCTACATCAACGACCGCGGCGGCCAGATGGACAAGTTCGGCGCGTCGATCATGGCCCGGGCGCACGGCGAGCCGGTGCCCGAGGACGGCTACCACGGCGAGTACATCGCCGACCTCGCACAGGCCGTCGTCAAGGAGAACCCCGGCCTGCTGGAGCGCCCGCGCGACGAGCAGCTCGTCGTCTTCCGCGACGAGGGCTACCGCCTGCAGCTCGCCGAGCAGCAGGCCCAGCTCGACGAGTTCCGCACCCACTTCGACGTCTGGTACTCCGAGCGCAGCCTGCACGAGAACGGCCGGGTCGAGCACGCGCTCGACGTCCTGGCGCAGAAGGGCCATCTGTTCGAGGCCGACGGCGCGCTCTGGATGCGCACCACCGACTTCGGCGACGACAAGGACCGCGTGCTGCGCCGCAGCAACGGCGAGTACACCTACTTCGCCGCCGATGCCGCGTACTACGTCGACAAGCGCGAGCGCGGCTTCGACGTCTGCGTCTACCTGCTGGGCGCCGACCACCACGGCTACATCGGCCGGCTCAAGGCGCTGGCGGCCTGCGCCGGCGACGACCCCGACAAGAACATCGAGATCCCGATCGGCCAGCTGGTCAAGATCGTGCAGGACGGCCAGGAACTGCGGCTCTCCAAGCGGGCCGGCACCATGCTGACGCTCGGCCAGGTGGTCGAGGCGGCCGGCGTCGACGCGCTGCGGTACTCGCTGTGCCGGTATCCTGCCGACTCCCCGCTCACCCTCGACGTCGCCCAGATCACGAAGCACGCGCCGGACAACCCGGTCTTCTACGTGCAGTACGCGCACTCGCGGCTGGCCTCGCTCCTGCGCAACGCCGCGGAGCTGGGCGTCGACAAGGGCGAGCTGCGGCCGGAGTTGCTCGACCACGAGCGCGAGTCGCTGCTGCTGGGGGCGCTGGCGGAGTTCCCGCGCGTCGTCGCCACCGCGGCCGAGCTGCGCGAGCCGCACCGCATAGCCCGGTACTTGGAAGACACGGCGGGCACCTTCCACAGGTTCTACGACGTCTGCCGGGTGCTGCCCATGGGCGACGAAGAGACCACCGACGTGCACCGCGCCCGGCTGTGGCTGGTCGAGGCCACCAAGGTGGTGCTCGCCAACGGCCTGGGCCTGCTCGGCGTCGTCGCACCGGATCGGATGTAACCATGCGCGCACACGAAGCCGGCGCCCTGCACGCGGAAGCCGGTCACCGCGGCCCGTCCTGGCTGCGCGAGCCCGAGGACGTCAACGCGCTCTACCCGGGGCTGTGGGCCGCAGGGGTCGCGCGCGACGACGACGGCGTCCTGCGGGTCGGCGGCGTGTCGGTGAAGGAGCTGGCGACCGAGTTCGGCACGCCGCTCTACGTCGTCGACGAGGGCGACTTCCGGTCGCGGGCCCGGGCGTACCGCGACGCGTTCGGTTCCGTGCTGGGCGGGGCGGACGTCTTCTACGCCGGCAAGGCGTTCCTGTCCGTCGCGACCGCCCGCTGGGTCGCCGAGGAGGGCCTGAACCTCGACGTCTGCTCCGGCGGCGAGCTGACCGTGGCGCTGCGGGCCGGGTTCCCGCCCGAGCGGATCGGCCTGCACGGCAACAACAAGTCGGTCGCCGAGCTGGTCCGGGCCCTCGACGCGGGCGTCGGGCGGATCATCGTCGATTCCTTCGAGGAGATCGACCGGCTGGCGACGCTGGCCGCCGCGCGCGGGGTGCGGGCCGCCGTCCTCCTCCGCACGAAGGTCGGCGTCGAGGCGCACACGCACGAGTACATCGCCACCGCGCACGAGGACCAGAAGTTCGGGTTCTCCATCGCCTCCGGCGAGGCGGCCGAGGCGGTTCGTGCGGTGCTGAGGTCGCCGTCGCTGCATCTGCTCGGGCTGCACTCGCACATCGGGTCGCAGATCTACGACACCGCCGGCTTCGAGGTGGCCGCCCGCCGGGTGCTCGGCCTGCAGGCCGCCATCCGCGACGAACACGGCCTGGAACTGCCCGAGCTCGACCTCGGCGGCGGCTTCGGCATCGCCTACACCAGCCAGGACGACCCGCAGCCGCCCGCCGTCCTGGCCGCAGGCATGGCCGAGATCGTCGTGCACGAGTGCGCCGGCTACGGCCTGGCCGTGCCGCGGCTGAGCGTCGAGCCCGGCCGCTCCATCGCCGGCCCGTCGACGTTCACGCTGTACGAGGTCGGCACGGTCAAGTCCGTCCCGCTCGACGGCGGCGCGTCGCGCCGGTACGTGGCCGTCGACGGCGGTATGAGCGACAACATCCGCACCGCCCTCTACGACGCCGACTACTCGTGCACCCTGGCGTCGCGAGCGTCGTCGGCCGCGCCCGTGCTGTCGCGGGTGGTCGGCAGGCACTGCGAGAGCGGCGACATCGTCGTCAAGGACGAGTTCCTCCCCGACGACGTCGCGGCCGGCGACCTCGTCGCCGTCCCGGGCACGGGTGCGTATTGCCGCAGCATGGCCAGCACCTACAACCACCAGCCCCGCGCCGCCGTCGTCGCCGTCCGCGACGGCGAGGTCCGGCTCATCATGCGGCGCGAGACCGAGGACGACCTGCTGGCCCTCGACGTCGGCTGAGCGTCAGCGACCGGAACGGGTTGGGGCCTGGGTCGACGACGTCGAAGTGCGTGCTCATCCGACCATGCTGCCCGCTCACCGCGTTGATCTTGGAGTAACGGTGGTATTGCGGTCCGATTCGCCCGATTGATCCCACGGTTACTCCAAGATCAACGGGGGCGGGCGGGAGTTCCGCTGTGGGCGGACACGGGGATGCGGCTCGGCGCCGTCGGCGTTCATCTCACATCTCGAACGTCAGGAGGTGCGCCGTGGCTGACGAGCTCGACGCGTATTCGCAGGTGGTCACCAAGGTGGCGCGCACGCTGCTGCCGTCCGTCGCGAGCCTCGCGGTCCAGGGGGAGCGGCGCGGCCGCACAGGCATCGTCGGCACCGGGTCGGCTGTGGTGTTCACGGGCGACGGTTTCCTGCTGACGAACGCGCACGTCGTGGGTACGTCGTCCCGCGGAACGGCGGCGTTCGCCGACGGTACCGAGGTCGGCTACACCGTCATCGGGCGGGACCGGCTGTCCGACCTCGCCGTGGTCCGCGCCGACGGCGAGACCCCGCCGCCGGCCGCGCTGGGCGACGCCGACGGACTCACCGTCGGGCAGTTGGTGGTCGCCGTCGGCAGTCCGCTGGGGCTGTCCGGGTCGGTGACGGCGGGCGTGGTCAGTGCGCTGGGCCGGTCGATGCCGGCGCAGAGCGGCCGCACCGTCCGCATCATCGAGGACGTCATCCAGACCGACGCCGCGCTGAACCCGGGCAACTCCGGCGGCGCCCTGGCCGACTCGAACGCACGGGTCGTGGGCATCAACACCGCCGTCGCCGGGGTCGGGCTCGGCCTCGCGGTGCCGATCAACGTGACCACGAACCGCATCGTCACGACGCTGCTGCGCGACGGCCGGGTGCGGCGGGCCTTCCTCGGGGTGGCGACGGCGCCCGCGCCGGTGCCGCCGTCGCTGGCCGAGCGGATCGGCCGCACCAAGGGCGTCCGCATCGTCCACGTCGAGCCGGGCAGCCCCGCCGACGTCGCCGGACTGCGTCCCGGCGACCTGGTCGTCACGGTCGCGGGTCAGCCGGTCGACGACGCGCAGGCGCTGCAGCGGCGGATGTTCGCCGACGCCATCGACGTGCCGCTGCCGATCACCACGTTCCGCAACGGCGCCATGGTCGACGTCATCGCCCGGCCGGTCGAGCTGGTCGACCAGGCATGACAACTGTCATCCCCAGAACCGGACGGCGGTGACCTCCGCACGAGCCGTCGCCGCCGGACGCTGGAGGCATGACCGAACAACCCACCGCGGCGCTGATCCTCACCGCCTGCCTGCCGACCGGGCTGTACCTGCTGTACGACGCGATGTGGGGGAATGAGACCGGCGCCACCACGTCGCTCGCGCAGGCGCCGTTCGGCGAGCCCGTCGACATCGTGCGGGCGGTGCTGACGCTGGCGGCGTGGACGCTGGCGCTGGCCGCGTTGGTGCGCTGGCGCTACGGCAGGGCGGACCGATGAGCGGCCGCGCTAGGTTGGCGGCGATGACTCCCGCACCGGTCGAGACTGCGTCGCCCGTGGCGCGGGACGACGAGCGGCGCAGGCCGCTGTTCGTCGCCCTGGTGTGGGCCGTCATCCTGACGCCGACCGCTGCCGGGGTCTACCAGCAGCACTACCCGGTGGTCTGGGCCGTTCTCGGTTACCTCTCGCTGGTGGCGTTCCTCATCGCGTACTACTACGTCTTCACCCAGGCGGTGGCCGCTCGGCGGCGTGGGGTCGAGGTGCCGTGCGCGATCCGCCGGTTCGGCTTCGTGGTGCTGTGCCTGCTCGCCTCGCTGGTGGTCGGGTTCGCCGGCGAGAACGGCGTGGTCATGTGGTTCGCGCTGAGCCAGATCGCCCTCGTCGTCATGCCGCGGCGAGAGGCGTGGGCCACCATCGGCAGCATCTGCGTCGCCGTCGTGCTGGTCCCGTGGTCGCTCGGCCTGGACTGGGAAGTCAATGTCTGGTTCCTGGTCGCCATACTCGGCTCGTCCTGGGCCACCGACGCGATCTTCCGGCTGCGCGACACCAACCGGCGGCTCGTCCGGGCGCAGGAGCAGATCGCGTCGATGGCGATCGAGCAGGAGCGGCTGCGCTTCGCCCGCGACCTGCACGATGTCGTCGGCCACAGCCTCACCGCCGCGACGGTCAAGGCGCAGCTGGCTCGCCGCATGGCCGGCACCGACGACGATCGCGCCCGGGCCGAGCTGCGCGAGGTCGAAGGGTTGCTGCGCGAGGCGCTCAAGGACGTTCGCGGCACCGTCGCCGGCTACCGCGACGTCACGCTGACCTCGGAGCTGGTGCGGGCGGCGACGGTGCTCGAGGCGGCCGGCATCGCGGCCGAGCTGCCCGGGGCCGTCGACCACGTCCCCGCCGACCGGCGCGAGATCTTCGGCTGGGTGCTGCGCGAGGCCGTCACGAACGTCGTTCGGCACAGCCAAGCGCGGCACGCCCGGATCACCGTCACGGCCGGCGCGATCGAAATCTGGAACGACGGCGCCGACGGCGGCTCGCCGGGATCGCCCTCCTCGTCGGGGCTGGTCGGGCTGCGTGAGCGGGTCGAAGCGGCCGGAGGGACGTTGCAGGCCGGGCCCGACGGGACCGGCGGGTGGACCACGGCCGCGATGATGGTGACGTGATCCGGTTGCTGCTCGCCGACGACCAGGCGCTGGTCCGCGGCGCGATGGCCGCGCTGCTGTCGCTGGAGTCCGAACTCGAGGTCGTCGCTCAGGTCGACCGCGGCGACGAGGTGGTCGCTGCCGCGCTGGAGCACCGCCCGGACGTCGCGCTGCTGGACGTGGAGATGCCGGGACTCGACGGCATCGCGGCGACGGCCGTGCTGCGCGAGCAGCTGCCGTCGTGCCGCGTGCTCATCGTGACGACGTTCGGCCGGCCCGGCTACCTGCGCCGGGCCATCGAGGCCGGGGCCGGCGGCTTCGTCGTCAAGGACAGCCCGGCCGAGCAGCTGGCCGACGCGATCCGCCGCATCCACGCCGGCCTGCGCGTCGTCGACCCCGCACTGGCGGTCGAGTCGCTGGCCGCCGGCCCGTCGCCACTGACCGCACGCGAGGCCGACGTGCTGCGCGCGTCGCGCGACGGCTCCAGCGTCGCCGCCGTCGCGGGGAGGCTCTACCTGTCCGAGGGGACGGTGCGCAACTACCTGTCCAGCGCCATCGGCAAGACCGGCACCCGCAACCGGGTCGAGGCCGTGCGGGTGGCCGAGCGCAACGGCTGGCTGTGAACGGAGGCTACGTCTGTGTCACGTGTTGGGTCTGTGTCACGCCGAACGGCCGTTTCGGGCCCGCAAACGTGACTGAGACCCAGGACGTGCCCCACCGCGGCGGCGGGCCAGCCAGGTGTAGGCGGCGCCCAGCACGGCCAACGCCAGCAGCGCGCCCAGCCACGCCACGGCGTTGTGGCTCCACAGCGCGTCGTCCGGCGCGTTGGGGACCAGCTCGGTGACGTTCACCGTCGACGCGGCCGCGGCGTAGCCCCAGCGCGACGGCACCAGCCAGGACAGCTGCGACACGACCGCCTGCCCGGTGACCTCGATCAGCCCACCGCACAGCACCAGCTGCGCCATGATCGCCACCACCAGCGGCGGCATGGTTTGCTCCGGCGTCGCCACCAGCGCCGAGATCAGCAGTCCGAGCAGCGCCGACACGATCGCCGTCGCCCCCAGCGCCACGCCCACCTCGACGTTGCCCGTGCCGAACAGCACGCCGTCCTCCGGGCCGGCCCGGAACCAGTACACCAGCCGGAGCAGGATCAGCGTCTGCACCAGGACGACGCCGCAGAACACCGTGATCTTCGCCGCCAGGTAGGCGTCCGGCATCAGGCCGGCGGCGCGCTCGTGCCGGAAGATGCGCCGCTCGGCGACGAGGTCGCGGACGGTCGCGGCCATGCCCATGAACGCGGCGCCGACGACGAGGACGACCAGCAGCCGCATCGCCTCGGTGCTGCCCGGGCTCGTCGGCCGCCCCAGCCCGGTCTCGTCCGGGATGGCGAAGGTCAGCAGCGCGAGGACCATCGGCAGCACGATCAGGAAGCCGGCGTAGCCGCGGTCGGCCCAGATGAGGCGGAGCTGACGGCGGATCAGCACCCAGGTCTGCTGCCGGCGCCGGCGCTGGTCGATGGCCTGCGGGCCGACGATCTCCGGTGCCTCGCCCACCGCGCGCGGTCCGGCGGCCGTCCCGAGACGGGCCAGGCGACGCGCGTCGGCGGCGTCCGGGCGGCCGTAGCCGCTGAGGCGGTCCAGCCAGGTGAGCGGGTTCAGCCGGCGCACCCACTCACTCAGGCCGGGTCCCGCGGTGGCCGGCGCAGGTGGCGGCGGCGTCGCGGCGTTCAACCGCTCGAAGATGTCCGCCCAGTCACCCGTCCCGAAATGCGCCGCGATGCCATCCGGCGGGCCGAAGTACTCGACCCGGCCGCCCGGCAGCATGATGAGGACGTCGTCGCACAGGTCCAGGTGGGCGAGGTCGTGCGTGGTGACGATGACCTGCCGGCCGCCGTCGGCCAGCTCGCGCAGCCCGGTCATGATCTGCCGGACCAGCGCGGGGTCCAGCCCGGCGGTGGGCTCGTCGAGGATCAGCAGCGACGGGCGGGTGAGCAGCTCGAACGCGATGGCCAGCCGGCGCTGCTGTCCGCCGGACATCCGCTTCACCGGGATGTCGGCGTGCTCGGCCAGCGACAGTTCGGCCAGCACGTCCTCGACCCGCCGGCGCCGCTCGGCCGCCGTGGTGTCCTGCGACAGCCGCAGCTCAGCGGCGTACTGCAGCGCCTTACGGGCGGTGAGCTGGGCGTGCGCGATGGTGTGCTGCGGCACGACGCCGATGCGGCCGTGCACCTCCTCCTGCTGCCGGTGTGGGTCGATGCCCTGGTACCGGATCGAGCCCTGCGACGGCTCCAGCTCGCCGCTGATCAGCCGCAGCAGCGTCGACTTGCCCGACCCCGACGGCCCGATCAGCGCGACCAGCCGCGGCCCGGCGACGTCGAGCGAGACGCCCGAGGTGAGCACCTTGCCGCCGGGCAGTGCGTAGTGCACGTCGGTGACGTCCAGCCCGCCGCTCGACGGGGAGTCCGGCACCGGCAGCAGGCCGTCGCCGGTGACGACGAAGCGCACCTTGCCGAACGTGACGACGTCGCCCTCGCGCAGCTGGGCGGTCTCGACGTCGGCGCCGCGGACGAACGTCTGGTGGTGCTTGTCGAGGTCCTCGAGGAACCAGCCGTCGGCGTTCGGCGTGAGCCGTGCGTGGTGCCGGGCCGTAAGGAGGTCGTCGATGACGATGTCGTTGTCCGGCGCGCGGCCGACCCGGATCGTCCCCGGCGGCCGCGGCGGCGCGCCGTCAGTGCCGGTCGCCAGCGACACCGCCGGCCCGGACGGCCCGCCCAGCGTCAGCTCGACGGCGCCGTCGACCGGCACCTCGCTGACCTGGACGCCGTCGCGCCAGGTGCCGCCGGAGCTGCCCTCGTCGCGGGCGACCCAGCCGCCGTCGTACGACACGACCAGGTGCTGCCGTGACACCCTGGACTCGGGCACGACGACGTTCGCGCCGGCCGCCCGCCCGATCCGGACGTCGCCGGCCGACGGCGGGAAGTGCTGCGTCACCCCGCCGACGGTGACCCGCAGCACGCTCACGCGCGAAGATGATACGGGGTGAGGGCGGCCCTCTGGGGCAACGAAGGACTTGCGGTGTCGCAACGTATGGTGAGACGGATGTCTCGCATCATGGATAGAACGCGCGAGATCGTCCGGACCTCCCGGAGACTGGTGCCCGTGCGTACCGGTGTGAAGGAGGGGGACTGATGGCCAGCCTGCGCGTGGCACTGCTCGGATGCGGTGTGGTGGGCACGGAGGTCGCCCGCCTCCTGCACGAGCACGCCGACGACCTCGCCGCCCGGGCCGGCGCCCGGCTCGAGCTCGCCGGCATCGCCGTCCGCCGGCTCGGCCGCGACCGCTCCATCACCGGCGTCGACCCCGGCCTGTTCACCGCCGACGCCCGCGCGCTGGTCGAGCGCGACGACGTCGACCTCGTCGTCGAGGTCATCGGCGGCATCGAGCCGGCCCGCGGGCTGCTGCTGGCCGCCATGGAGCGAGGCGCCTCCATCGTGACGGCGAACAAGGCGCTGCTCGCCGAGGACGGCGTGACGCTGCACACGGCCGCGGAGAAGCACGGCGTCGACCTCTACTACGAGGCCGCCGTCGCAGGCGCGATCCCGCTGCTGCGGCCGCTGCGCGAGTCGCTGGCCGGCGACCGCATCAAGCGCGTGCTCGGCATCGTCAACGGCACCACCAACTACATCCTCGACCGCATGGACAGCGAGGGCAGCAGCTTCACCGAGGCGCTGGAGGAGGCGCAGTCGCTCGGGTACGCCGAGGCCGACCCCACCGCCGACATCGAGGGGTTCGACGCCGCCGCGAAGGCCGCGATCCTCGCCGGCATCGCGTTCCACTCGCCGGTGGTCGCCGCCGACGTGCACCGTGAGGGCATCGCCGACGTCACCTCTGCCGACGTCGCGTCGGCCAAGGCGATGAACGCCGTCGTCAAGCTGTTGGCCATCTGTGAGCTGTCCCCCGACGGTCAGGGCGTCGGCGTCCGCGTCCACCCGGCGATGCTGCCGCGCACCCATCCGCTGGCCAGCGTCCGCGGCGCCTACAATGCCGTGTTCGTCGAGGCCGAGGCGGCCGGCCGGCTGATGTTCTACGGCCCCGGCGCCGGCGGCGTGCCCACCGCGAGCGCCGTCCTCGGCGACCTCGTCACCGCGGCCCGCAACCGCCTCGGCGACGCCGTCGGGCCGCGCGGCTCCTGGTATGCCGACCGTCCGGTCCGTCCGATGGGCGAGACGGTCACCCGCTACCACATCAGCCTCGACGTCGACGACCGCCCGGGCGTGCTCGCCGCCGTCGCCGCGGTGTTCGCCGAGCACGACGTGTCCATCGAGACCGTCCGGCAGCGCTCCGAGGGCCCCGACGACGCCGAACTGGTGGTCGTCACGCACCAGGCCACCGACGACTCACTGGCCGCGACTGTCGACGGGCTCACGCGACTCGATACCGTTCGTGCTGTCCTGTCGGTGATGCGGGTAGAAGGCGAGTGACACGATGGCTGTCGTGACTCAGTCTCGGCTGTGGCGCGGGGTGATCGAGGAGTACCGCGACCGGCTGCCGGTCACCGCGGCCACGCCGGTGGTGACGCTGCGCGAGGGCGGGACGCCGCTGGTCCCGGCGCCGTGGCTGTCCGACCAGACCTCCTGCGAGGTGTACCTCAAGGTCGAGGGCGTCAACCCGACCGGCTCGTTCAAGGACCGCGGCATGACGGTGGCCATCTCGAAGGCCGCCGAGGAGGGCGCCGAGGCCGTCGTCTGCGCGTCCACCGGCAACACCAGCGCCTCGGCCGCGGCGTACGCCGTCCGGGCGGGCATGCGCCCCGTCGTGCTGCTGCCCGACGGCAAGATCTCCGGCCCGAAGCTGGCCCAGGCCGTCGTGCACGGCGGGGTCATCGCGTCGGTGCAGGGCAACTTCGACGACTGCCTGCGGCTGGCCCGCGAGTTGTCGGAGACGTACCCCGTCGCGCTGGTCAACTCGGTGAACCCGTACCGGCTGGCCGGGCAGAAGACCGCCGCGTTCGAGGTGGTCGACGACCTCGGCGACGCGCCCGACCTGCACGTTCTGCCGGTCGGCAACGCCGGCAACATCTCCGCCTACTGGCTCGGCTACTCGGAATACACCGCATACGCCACCGACAATCCGGGACCGGCCAAGCGCCGCCCCCGCATGTGGGGCTTCCAGGCCGCAGGCGCGGCGCCGTTCGTGCACGGCGGCCCGGTGTCCGCGCCCGAGACAGTGGCCAGCGCCATCCGCATCGGCAACCCGGCGTCGTGGGATCTCGCCATCGCCGCACGTGACGACTCCGGCGGCCTCATCGACGCCGTCACCGACGAGCAGATCCTCGCCGCACAGCAGGAGCTGTCCGGCCGCGAGGGCCTGTTCGTCGAGCCGGCGTCGGCGGCCGGGGTCGCCGGTCTGCTGCACTACAGCCGCACCGGGCGCCTCGACGCCGGGCAGCGCATCGTCGTCACCGTCACCGGACACGGCCTCAAGGACGTCGACACCGCCAGCGCCTACTACGGCGAGATCCGCCCCTACGTCGTGCCGGCCGAGGCCGGCGCCGCGGCGAAGGCGCTGGGCCTGGCGTGACGACGGCCACCGTCCGCGTCCGCACGCCGGCCACCAGCGCCAACCTCGGCCCCGGGTTCGACGCGCTCGGCCTCGCGCTGTCGCTGCACGACGAGGTCGAGGTGACGGCGGAGTTCGGCGGGCCCGCGACCCCGATCGAGGTGACGGTCGACGGCGAGGGCGCGGGGTCGGTCCCGCTCGACGAGCGGCACCTCGTGGTCCGGTCGCTGCGCGCCGCGTTCGCCGAGCTCGGCGAGCAGCCGTCGGCGTTGCGGCTGAGCTGCCGGAACGCGCTCCCGCACGGCCGCGGGCTGGGCTCGTCGGCGGCCGCCATCGTCGCCGGCGTCGTCGCGGCGCGCGCGCTGACCGGCCTGACGAGGCATGACGACGCGCTCGCTCTGGCCGACCGGCTCGAGGGCCACCCGGACAACGTCGCGGCCTGCCTGCTCGGCGGTCTCACGGTGGCGTGGCGCGACGACACCGGCACCGCCCGCGCGACCCGCGTCGACGTCCACCCCGACGTCGCGCCGATCGTGTGCGTCCCGTCCTTCGAGGTGTCGACGGAGAAGGCCCGCGGCCTGCTGCCCGACGCCGTCCCGCACGCCGATGCCGCCGCCAACGCCGGACGGGCCGCGCTGCTCGTGCACGCGCTGGGGCGGCGGCCGGACCTGCTGCTCGACGCGACCGCCGACCGCCTGCACCAGCACTACCGCGAACCCGCGATGCCCGAGACGTTCGCGCTGGTCACGCTGCTGCGCGCGGAAGGGCTGGCGGCCGTCGTGTCCGGTGCCGGTCCGACGGTTCTGGTGCTCGCGACCGGCGACGAGGCCGGCGGCGTCCGCGCCCTCGCCGAGGGCTGGGACGTCCGCGCGTTGCAAGTGGACACGCGGGGTGCCGTCGTGGAGTACGCCACCGCATGAGCGGTGGGGACGGGGGTGGGTCAAACGGCCGGCGACGTGCTACTCTCGCTGTGCACCGACGTTCTGCTGGTCGGTATCCCATGGTGGTGACGTTCGTCGCCGAGGGCCATGGTCTTCGCCCATCTCCCCGGGGTTCGCTGGCGCGGACCTCACGGAGGGGCGGCCTATCAGTTCGCGTCGTGCCTTTCCTCGGGAGCCACCCGAGGTGTTCGATGCATCGGCTTGTCTGAACCGATGCCGGTCCAGGGAAGGACCCTGAGTGACTAATACCGAGATCCCCGGCGTCGGTGGGACGCCGGACGTTCCGGCGTCGTCCACTGACGCCACCGCGGCGAAGCGCCCGGCGCGCCGCCGCGCAGCCGGCCTCGAGGGCATGGTTCTGGCTGAGCTCCAGCAGCTCGCCGCCGGCCTCGGGCTGAAGGGCACCGGCCGCATGCGCAAGGGCGAGCTGGTCGAGGCCATCAAGGCGGCTCAGTCCGGCGGCTCGGCGCCGGCCGTCGCTGACACTCTTCCGGTCGAGTCCGCGGCGCAGCCCGCCGCCCCGGCCGCCACCGACCAGCCCGCCGCCGAGGCACCGGCCCCCGCGCGTGGCCGTACCCGTCGCCGGGCCGAGCGGCCGCAGGCCGCCGCCGAGCTCCGTCCCGACGAGGTCGTGGTCGCCGCCGACGCCACGGCTCCCGAGTCTCCCGCCGTGGAGGTCCCGGCCGGCGAGGCGCCGAGCCGCGCCGAGACGCCGGCCGACGCGCCCGCGCGCACCGACGCTCCGGCCGACGACGAGCAGGCCGAACGCCGCTCCGAGCGGCAGGACAACCGCCGGGGCCGCCAGGGTGGCCGCGACGGCGACCGCCAGAACGACCGCGACGGCGGCCGGCAGCGCGACCGCGACAACGCCCGTCAGGAGACCGCCCGTCAGGACGGCGACGGCGACCGCCAGGGCGGCCGCGACGGCGACCGCGATGGCGGCCGGCGCCGCGACGACGCGCGCCGCGACGACGCGCGTCAGGACGCCGACGGCGGCCGGCAGGGCGGTGGACGCGACGACGCCCAGGACGAGGACGACGACCGCGGTCGCCGGCGGCGCCGGCGCGACCGGCGCGGCAACAGCCGCGACCGCGACCGCGACCGCGATCGCGACCGTGACCGCCGTGGTGGCAGCCGCGAGCGCATCGAGGAGCCGACGGTCACCGAGGACGACGTCCTCATCCCGGTCGCCGGGATCCTCGACATCCTGGACAACTACGCGTTCGTCCGCACGTCGGGCTACCTGCCCGGGCCCAACGACGTGTACGTGTCGCTGGCCATGGTCCGCCGCTACGGGCTGCGCAAGGGCGACGCCGTCACCGGCGCCGTCCGGCAGCCGCGCGAGGGCGAGAAGCAGCAGAAGTTCAACGCGCTGGTGCGGGTCGACACCATCAACGGCGCCGACCCCGAGGCGGCCAAGCAGCGGCCCGAGTTCTCCCGGCTGACGCCGTTGTACCCGCAGGACCGGCTGCGTCTCGAGACCGACGCCGCCAACATGGCGACGCGGATCATCGATCTCATCGCGCCCATCGGCAAGGGGCAGCGCGGCCTGATCGTGTCGCCGCCGAAGGCCGGCAAGACGCTGATCATGCAGGCGCTGGCGCACGCGATCACGCAGAACAACCCCGAGACCCACCTCATGGTCGTGCTGGTCGACGAGCGGCCCGAGGAGGTCACCGACTTCCAGCGCACCGTCAAGGGCGAGGTCATCGCCTCGACGTTCGACCGCCCGCCGGTCGACCACACGATGGTCGCCGAGCTCGCCATCGAGCGGGCCAAGCGGCTGGTCGAGCTGGGCCACGACGTCGTCATCCTGCTCGACGGCATCACTCGTCTGGGCCGGGCCTACAACCTGGCCGCGCCGGCCAGTGGCCGCATCCTGTCCGGTGGTGTCGACTCCAGCGCTCTGTACCCGCCGAAGCGGTTCTTCGGCGCCGCGCGCAACATCGAGAACGGCGGCTCGCTGACCATCCTCGCCACCGCGCTGGTCGAGACCGGCTCGAAGATGGACGAGGTCATCTTCGAGGAGTTCAAGGGCACCGGCAACATGGAACTGCGGCTGCGCCGCGACCTCGCCGACAAGCGCCTGTTCCCGGCCATCGACGTCGACGCGTCGAGCACCCGGCGCGAGGAGATCCTGGTCTCCCGCGAGGAGCTGGCCATCATGTGGCAGTTGCGCCGCGTTCTGTCCGCGCTCGACCCGCAGCAGGCCATCGAGCTGATGCTCGACCGCCTCAAGAAGACCAAGAGCAACGCCGAGTTCATGCTCACGGTCCAGAAGACGACGCCGGCCGTCGGCGGGAACGGCTCCAAGGACGCCGACTGACCCCGCAGGGCCGCGCAGTCCGGGACGCCGGGGTTTCAGGGGCCATCATGAGGTTTTCTGGAGCGTCACTATGCCTGCAATCGTGTTGAGGGTCGGGTGATCCTGGTGATGTGCGGGGCCTTCGACGTCGCGGTTTGGCGGCGGCGGCGCGGCCTGGAATACTGATCTGCTGGCTCCGGTTCACGGTGCGACGCCCCGTCGTGCCGACCCGGCGGCCCATGACACGCCAGGAGTACACAGCATGAAGTCCGACATCCACCCGGCCTACGTGGAGACCACGGTCACCTGCACCTGTGGCAACACGTTCACCACCCGGAGCACGGCGGCCAACGGCGTCATCCACGCCGACGTCTGCTCCGCCTGCCACCCGTTCTACACGGGCAAGCAGAAGATCCTCGACACCGGCGGCCGGGTCGCGCGCTTCGAGTCGCGGTACGGCAAGAAGAAGGCCGACGCCAAGTAGAGCTCTCCGGGCGGGGCGTGCGAGGTTCTCTTCGCACGCCCCGCCCCCTTTGTGCCGTCGTCACACCGCGTCCTCGGAAGGAGCCGACCCGTGTTCGAAGGTGTCGAGACGCTGGTGTCCGAGCACGCCGAGCTCGAGCAGCGCCTGGCTGACCCGTCGGTGCACGCCGACCCCGCGCTGGCCAAGCGGCTGAACCGCCGCTACGCCGAGCTGTCGGCCATCGTCGAGGCGTACGCCGCCTGGCGGCAGGCCGGCGACGACCGCGCCGCCGCTCTGGAGCTGGCCGCCGCCGACGCCGCCTTCGCCGCCGAGGCCACCGAGCTGGAGGCGCGCCAGGACGGCCTCGCCGAGCGGCTGCGCATGCTGCTGCTGCCGCGCGACCCCAATGACGGCCGCGACGCGATCCTCGAGATCAAGGCGGGGGAGGGCGGCGCGGAGTCCGCGCTGTTCGCCGGCGACCTGCTGCGCATGTACCTGCGCTTCGCCGAGCGGGCCGGCTGGAGCACCCAGGTGCTCGACGCCGAGGAGTCCGATCTCGGCGGCTACAAGGACGTCTCCGTCGCGGTGAAGGCGCGCGGCACGCCAGAACCCGGCGCCGCGCCGTACGCCCGGCTCAAGTACGAAGGCGGCGTGCACCGCGTGCAGCGGGTCCCGGTCACCGAGAGCCAGGGGCGTATCCACACGTCGGCCGCCGGCGTGCTGGTGCTGCCCGAGGCCATTGAAGATGACGTCGAGGCGGTCATTAGTCCGAACGACCTCCGCATCGACGTGTTCCGGTCCTCCGGCCCCGGCGGGCAGAGCGTCAACACCACCGACTCCGCGGTGCGCATCACCCATCTGCCCACCGGCATCGTCGTCTCCTGCCAGAACGAGAAGAGCCAGCTGCAGAACAAGGAGCAGGCCATGCGCATCCTGCGGGCGCGGCTGCTCGCGGCGGCGCAGGAGGAGGCCGAGCGCGAGGCGTCCGACGCGCGGCGCAGCCAGGTGCGCACCGTCGACCGCTCCGAGCGGGTGCGCACGTACAACTTCCCGGAGAACCGCATCTCCGACCACCGCACCGGCTACAAGGCGTACAACCTCGACGCCGTGCTCGACGGCGACCTCGGCCCGGTCGTGCAGTCGCTGGTCGACGCCGACGCCGAGGCCGCGCTCGCCGCCACCGCCGAGGGCGGCATCGCATGACGGCGGCGCCGCTGCGCGAGCAGCTCCGCGCGGCCACCGGGGTGCTGGCCGCCGCCGAGGTGCCGTCGCCGCGGCACGACGCCGAGGCGCTGGCCGCGCACGTGCTCGGGGTCGAGCGCGGCGCGCTGCTGTCCCAGCCGGAGCCGGACGCCTCGTTCGCGCCCCGGTTCGAGGAGCTGGTGCGCCGCCGGGCCGGCCGCGAGCCGCTGCAGCACCTCACCGGCCAGGCGCACTTCCGGCACCTGACGCTGCAGGTGGGGCCGGGGGTGTTCATCCCGCGGCCGGAGACCGAGCTGACCGCCGGCGCGGCGATCGACGAGGCGGCGGCGGTGGCCGCGGCCGGCCGGGTGCCCGTCGTCGTCGACCTGTTCGCCGGCTCCGGTGCCATCGCCATCTCCGTCGCGACCGAGGTGCGCCCGGTCATGGTGCACGCCGTCGAGCGCGAGGACGACGCCGTCGCCTGGCTGCGTCGCAACGCCGCCGGCAACTCCGTCATCGTGCACCGCGACGACGTCGCGCTGGTGGCCGAGCGCAGCCTGTCGATGCTGCTCGGACAGGTCGACGTCGTGGCCGCGAACCCGCCGTACATCCCGGCCGACGCCACCATCCGCGACCCCGAGGTGGCCGAGTACGACCCGCCTGCCTCTCTGTGGTCCGGCGCCGACGGCCTCGACGCCATGCGGGTACTCGCCGACGTCGGCGGGCGGCTGCTGCGGCCCGGCGGTCTGCTGGTCGCCGAGCACGCCGACGTGCAGGGCGAGGCGGCGCCGGAGGTGTTCCGGCGGCACGGCGGCTGGACCGAGGTCGCGGACCATCTCGATCTCGCGGGCCGCCCACGCTACATCACGGCGCGGCGTGCGGGATGATGGCATCGTGAGTCCGCTGTACGACTGTTCTGACGAGACCAAGCGGAAGCGCGGCATCGCCGCCGCGGCCCGCGCCATCCGCAACGGCAAGCTCATCGTGCTGCCCACCGACACCGTCTACGGCATCGGCGCCGACGCGTTCACGCCCGAGGCGGTCGCGGGGTTGCTGCAGGCCAAGGGCCGCGGCCGCGACATGCCGGTGCCGGTGCTGGTCGGCTCGCCGGCCACGCTGGGCGGCGTCGCGATCACCGACAAGACCATCGACGCGCTGGTCGAGGCGTTCTGGCCGGGCGGGCTGACGCTCATCTGCCGGCAGCAGCCGTCGGTGCGCTGGGACCTCGGCGACACCGGTGGCACCGTCGCGGTGCGGATGCCCGACCACGAGGTGGCCGTCGAGGTGCTGAAGACCACCGGCCCGCTCGCCGTCAGCAGCGCCAACGTCACCGGCCAGCCGCCGGCGCGTTCGGCCTACGACGCCCGCGACCAGCTCGGCGACAGCGTCGCCGTCTACCTGGAGGCCGGCGACACCGAGAGCGACACGCCGTCGACCATCGTCGACGTCTCCGGCCCGGTCCCGCGGGTGCTCCGGCAGGGCGCCCTCGGCCTGGCCGAGCTGCAGTCCGTCGTCCCCGAGCTGCAGGGCCCGGAGGGTTCCCACCAAAGCCGACCGCGAGGTCCCCGGGGGCAACGAGTCCCGCAAGGGAAAGGGAACTAGGAAACGGTCGCCCGGTGCGCGAGTATCTTCTGACCTTCTTCATCGCGGCCTCGGTCACGTACCTGGTGGTGGGGCTCGCGGGACGGTTCGCGTACTGGGTCGGCGCGGTGCCGCCGACGCGCGACCGCGACGTGCACCGCGAGCCGGTCCCGCGGCTCGGCGGCATCGCGATGCTGGTCGGCATGCTGGTCGCGATGCTGGTGGCGAGCTACCTGCCACGCATGCGCAACGTGTTCACCGAGTCCAGCGACGCGTGGGCGCTGATCCTCGCCGCCGTCGTCATCTGCCTCATCGGCGTCGCCGACGACATCTGGGAGCTGTCCGCGCTGGCCAAGTTCGCCGGGCAGGTCGTCGCGGCCGGACTGCTGGTCGCGCTCGGCGTCCAGCTGCTCTACCTGCCGCTGCCGGGGGGCACGTTCGTGCTCGACCAGACCCAGGGCGCGATCATGACGGTCGTGCTGGTGGTGGGCGCCACCAACGCGGTCAACTTCGTCGACGGCCTGGACGGGCTGGCGGCCGGCGTGGTCGGTATCGGTGCTGCGGCGTTCTTCGCCTACGCCTACCTGCTGTCGGTCGAGAACAACAACAGCTCGTACATGACGACGTCGGCGCTGGTGTCGATCGTCGTGGTGGGCATCTGCGCCGGGCTGCTGCCGCACAACGCGCACCCGGCGAAGATCTTCATGGGCGACTCCGGCGCGATGCTGATCGGGCTGCTGCTCGCCGCCGGGTCGATCAGTCTGACCGGCCGGCTGCCCAGCCAGGACGTCGACACCTCCAGCTTCCTGCTCACGCTGCTCCCGCTGGTGCTGCCGCTGGCGGTCATCCTGCTGCCGTTCCTCGACATGATGCTCGCCGTCGTGCGCCGCACCCGGGCCGGCAAGTCGCCGTTCGCGCCGGACAAGATGCACCTGCACCACCGCCTGCTCGAGATCGGCCACTCGCAGTGGCGCGCGGTCGCGATCATGTGGGTGTGGGCGGCGCTGGTCTCCGGCGGCCTGGTGGTCATCGCGCTGGTCGGCGGCTGGACTACCTACGTGCTGCTGGCGCTCGCCGTCGTCGTGATGATCGCGTTCACCACCGGCCATCCGCGCCGGCTCTTCCGCCGTGGACATCCGGCCGCGGTGTGAGAAATGGCACGTCGTGCCGAGAGAGGACGCCGCCACGTAGGCTGGGGCCGCCATGACCGAATCCGTTTCCCCACCTTCGCGCCGGCGTAGCCCGGCCGCGGCCGCCCGGCCCGCTCTGCTGCTCACCCTCGCCGTCGGTGCCGGCTGTGCCGTGGCTGCGGCGCTCACCGCGGGCAGCGCCGGACTGTGGTCCGCCGTCGTCGCGACGGTGCTGGTCATCGCGTTCTTCGCGAGCGGATCGCTGCCCGTCCTGCTGGCCCGCCACCTGCCGCCCAGCGGGCTGGCCGGGGCCGGCGTGCTGATCGTGACGTACTCGCTGCGGCTGGCGCTGATCTTCATCGCGCTCGGCGTCCTGACCAGCATCGACGGCGTCGACGAGCGCTGGCTGGGGTTGTCGCTGATGGCCTGCGCACTGGTCTACACCCTCACCTACGCGGTGACGATGTTCCGCGAGAACGCGCAGCGGGGGAGCGCCACGGCCCGCGTCGGCGGCCCGGAATGACCTTGCCCGTGACGGCGGGCGCGGGTGGTGAGTGGACGCCGACCGCGAGGTCCCGCGCGGGCACGAGTCCCACAAGGGCAAAGGGGAACAGTGGGACCCGATTTCGTTACCGGCAAGGGCACCCAGTAGTATTCGAGGCGCCATGAGTCCGGACGATCCCGATGACACACGTCGGACGGATCAGAACGGTGCGTGGGATGCCTTCGCACTGGTCGTGTCCGGAGTAGCAGTATGGGGTGGCGTCGGCTGGCTCGTCTCCGAGTGGCTCAACAGCCGCGTCTTCCTCGTACTGGGGCTCTTGGTAGGGATGGGTGCCGCTCTGTACCTCGTATGGGTCAGATACGGTAAGCCCTGACCTGGACCTCCTCGTCGGGCGCGTCCGCGAGCGCGCTGAAGAAAGGACCCCGTGAGCACTCGGATCGTGGCCGAGTCGGGCTTCCACAGTCCCGGGCCGGCCGACTTCGAATTCCCGCCGTTGTTCGGCGAGGGTACGTTCTTCACCAAGCCGATGCTCGTCATCGTGCTGGGCACCGTCGCCGTCGGCGCTTTCTTCTACTTCGCGGCCCGGCGCAGCACACTCGTCCCCGGCAAGTTGCAGTTCGCCGGCGAAGCGGTCTACGGATTCGTGCGCGACGGAATCGCGCGTGACGCCATCGGCCGCGAGGGCATCAAGTACGTCCCCTATCTCGTGACGCTGTTCGGCTTCATCGCCGTACTGAACATCTCGGGCATCATCCCGGTCCTGCAGCTGCCGGCCACCTCGAAGATCGCGATCCCGCTGTTCCTGGCGCTGATCTCGTGGGTCATCTACAACTACGTCGGCATCCGGCGGCAGGGTTTCGGCGGATACTTCAAGAACATGATGTTCCCGCCCGGCGTGCCGAAGGCGATCTACCCGCTGCTGGCGCCGCTGGAGTTCTTCTCCACCTTCATCGTGCGGCCGTTCACGCTCACCCTCCGTCTCACGTTCAACATGTTCGCCGGGCACCTCGTCCTCTTGCTGACGATTCTGGGTGGCGAATATCTGCTTCTCGAGTACTCGGGTGTCGTCGGAGTAGCGGCCGGCAGCGTGTCGATTCTGTTCAGCATCGTGCTGACTTTCTTCGAGGCATTCGTCCAGATCCTCCAGGCTTACGTTTTCGTCCTGCTCTCCGCCATTTACATCGGCGGCGCTCTCACCCACGAGCACTGAGCTTCACCTTAAAAAGGAAAGGAAGAAAGATGGAAGGCTCGCTCAACATGGTCGGTCTCGGCCTCGCGGCCATCGGCCCGGGCGTCGGCATCGGTCTGATCTTTGCTGCCTACATCAACGGCGTGGCTCGCCAGCCGGAGGCGCGCAGCGTCCTCCAGGGCATCGCGATCCTCGGCTTCGCCCTTGCCGAGGCGCTGTTCATCATCGCCATCGGCCTCGCGTTCGCCATCTGATCATGGCTCTCTCGATGGCACCGATCGCGGTGATGGCGGCGGAGGAGGGTCCCGATCCGCTGCTGCCGCACACCTCCGAGCTGATCGTCGGTCTGGTCGCCTTCGCTCTGCTGTTCTTCTTCCTCCGCGCGAAGGTCTACCCGATCTTCGAGAAGACCTACGCGGAGCGTGCCGCCGCCATCCAGGGCGGCGCCAGGAAGGCCGAGGAGGCGCAGGCCGAGGCCCAGCGCCTGCTCGAGGAGTACCGCGCCCAGCTGGCCGACGCCCGCAGCGAGGCGGCTCGCATCCGCGAGGACGCCAAGCAGCAGGGGGCGGCCATCATCGCGCAGGCGCGCGAGGACGCCGAGGCCGAGGCCAAGCGGGTCGCCGCGCGGGCCGAGGCGCAGCTGCAGGCCGAGCGCGACCAAGTGATGCGCGAGCTGCGCGGCGAGGTCGGCACGCTGGCGACCACACTGGCCGGCAAGGTGGTCGGCGAGTCGTTGCAGGACGACGACCGGTCCCGCCGCGTCGTCGAGCGGTTCCTGGCCGACCTCGAGACCGCCCAGGCCTCCGACGCCGTGACGACGGCCCCAGGGGATTCGTGAGCAATGCCTGACACCAACGAGAGCCACGGCGGACTGCGGTTGCGGTTCGAGAGCATCGTCGACCAGGCCGCCGACCGCGCGTCGGCGGTCGGCGACGCTCTGTTCGCGTTCGCGAACCTGCTCGACTCCCGTCCGTCGGTGCGCCGTGCGCTCACCGACACCGGCCGGACGCCCGACGACCGCGAGGCGCTGGTGCGCCGGCTGCTCGGTGACCGCATGGAGCCGGCCGCCACGGACGTCCTCGCCGCGGCCGCGCGGGAGCGCTGGGCGAACCCGGGCGACCTCACCTCCTCGGCCGAGGAGTTCGGCCTCCAGGCAGTGCTCCTCGCCGCCCGGTCGGCGGGCCGCCTCGACGACGTCGAGGAGCAGATCTTCCGCTTCGGGCTGGTCGTGCGCGGCAACCGCGACCTGCGGTCGGCCCTGATCGACCGCGCCGCTCCCGCCGATGCACGGCGGCAGCTGGTGCGGTCGCTGCTGCAGGACAAGGCGGCGCCGGAGACCGTGGCGCTCATCGAGCACGCGGTCCTCGACCGCCGGGCGCGTAGCCTGGAGGCGGAGCTGGCCCGTATCGCCGACTTCGCGGCGCGGTTGCGCGAGCGCCGGGTGGCCGTGGTTCACGTCGCCACCCCGCTCGGCGTCGAGCACCGCGAACGGCTGGAACGGGTGCTGGCGGTCCGCGCCGGCGGTCCGGTCCTGCTGAACGTCGTCGTCGAGCCTGACGTCGTCGGCGGCATCCGGGTCGAGCTCGGTGACGAGGTCGTCGACGGCACCGTGACCAGCCGCCTGGACGCCGCCCGCCGGCAGCTGGTCGTCGGCTGACCGGCATCCACCCAGACTTGAGACCACCGTTCGAAGAGCGAAGAGAGCAGGAGCAACGATGGCGGAGCTGACAATCCGTCCCGAGGAGATTCGCGAGGCGCTCGACGCCTTCGTCGAGTCCTACCAGCCGGCGGCCGCCGTCCGCGAAGAGGTCGGCCACGTCACGATCGCCGGCGACGGCATCGCCCGGGTCGAGGGCCTGCCCTCGGCCATGGCCAACGAGCTGCTGGAGTTCGAGGACGGGACCCTTGGGCTGGCGCTGAACCTCGACGTGCGCGAGATCGGTGTCGTGGTGCTCGGTGACTACGCCGGCATCGAGGAGGGCCAGACGGTCCGCCGCACCGGCGAGGTGCTGTCGGTTCCGGTCGGCGATGCCTTCCTCGGCCGGGTGATCGACCCTCTGGGCGCCCCGCTCGACGGGCTGGGCGAGATCAAGGCCGAGACTCGTCGCGCGCTGGAGCTGCAGGCTCCCAGCGTCGTGCAGCGGCAGAAGGTCGCCGAGCCGCTGCAGACCGGCATCAAGGCCATCGACTCCATGACCCCGATCGGCCGGGGCCAGCGCCAGCTGATCATCGGTGACCGGCAGACCGGCAAGACCACGGTCGCCGTCGACACCATCCTCAACCAGCTGGACAACTGGAAGAGCGGCGACAAGAAGAAGCAGGTCCGCTGCATCTACGTCGCCACCGGCCAGAAGGGCTCCACCATCGCCGGCATCCGGCAGCAGCTGGAGGAGGCGGGCGCGCTCGAGTACACCACCATCGTCGCCGCCCCCGCGTCCGACGCCGCCGGCTTCAAGTACCTGTCGCCGTACACCGGCTCGGCCATCGGCCAGCACTGGATGTACCAGGGCTACCACGTCCTCGTCGTCTTCGACGACCTGTCCAAGCAGGCCGAGGCGTACCGCGCCGTGTCGCTGCTGCTGCGCCGCCCGCCGGGCCGCGAGGCGTACCCCGGCGACGTCTTCTACCTGCACTCGCGGCTGCTCGAGCGCTGCGCGAAGCTGTCGAACGACCTCGGCGGCGGCTCGATGACCGGCTTGCCGATCATCGAGACGAAGGCCAACGACGTGTCGGCGTTCATCCCGACCAACGTCATCTCCATCACCGACGGCCAGTGCTTCCTCGAGACGGACCTGTTCCACGCGGGTGTCCGCCCGGCCATCAACGTCGGTATCTCCGTCTCCCGGGTCGGTGGCGACGCGCAGATCAAGGCGATGAAGCAGGTCGCCGGTACGCTGCGCCTCGACCTCGCCCAGTACAACGAGCTCAAGGCATTCGCCGCGTTCGCGTCTGACCTCGACCCCGCCAGCAAGGCGCAGCTGGAGCGTGGCGAGCGGCTCACCGAGCTGCTCAAGCAGCCGCAGTCGGCGCCGCTGTCGGTCGGCCGCGAGGTCGTGTCGATCTGGTCGGGCACCACCGGCAAGCTCGACGACGTCCCGGTCGAGGACGTCCGCCGATTCGAGGGCGAGTTCCTCGACTACGTCGGCCGTGAGCACGGAGCGGTCTTCGAGAGCATCGAGGCCTCCGGCAAGCTCGACGACGAGGTCGTCAAGACGCTCGAGCAGGCGATCGACGACTTCAAGCAGACCTACGTCACGGTGTCCGGCCAGCCGCTGATCAAGGACGAGCCGGTCGAGGCCCTGGGCGAGGGCGAAGAGGACCTGACGGTGCTGCGCCGGCGCAGGCGCGACGCGGAGGCCATCCAGGAGGCCGCCCGTCCCGACGCGGGCGAGTGAGCCGTGACCGTCACGTCCGACCGAGGCACTGAAGGGAGGTCGCCCGCGTAATGGGAGCTCAACTTCGTGAGCTGCGGCAGCGCATCCGCTCTGTCGAGTCCATCAAGAAGATCACCCGCGCCCAAGAGCTGATCGCGACCTCGCGGATCGCCCGGGCCCAGCAGTTCGCCGAGGCGGCGCGGCCGTACAGCCAGGCGCTGGTGCGGGCCATGGAGGCGGCCGCCGAGCGGGCCCGCCTCGACAACCCGCTGCTGGAGGGCGTCGAGGAGCCGCGCCGGTCAGCCATCCTGGTCGTCACCAGCGACGGCGGCTTCGCCGGCGCCTACTCCGCCAACGTCATCCGGCAGAGCGAGGCGCTGGCCGGCCTGCTGCGTGAGCAGGGCCAGGAGGTGGTGCCGTACGTGGTCGGCAAGAAGGGCGTCAGCTGGTTCACGTTCCGCGGCCGCGAGCTCGGCGGCCAGTACGTGGGGTTCACCGGCAAGCCGTCATACGCCGACGCCCGGAAGATCGCCGACGACATCCTCGACGCCATCAACACGCCCACCGAGGAGGGCGGCGTCGACGAGATCCACATCGTCTCGACGCACTTCCGCAACATGGTCACGCAGGAGGTCCGGGCCCGCCGGCTGTTCCCGATCATGGTCGAGGACGTGCCCGAAGAGATCCACCACGCCGAGGCCGGCGCGGTGCGGTCCGACAACGGGGGCACGGGCTCGGGTGCTGCGGGCAACGGCCGGCCGGCGCGCACCGACGTGCTGCCGCTCTACGAGTTCGAGCCGTCGGCCGACGAGGTGCTCGACGCACTGCTCCCGCAGTACGCCGGCAACCTCGTCTACACGGCGCTGCTCGACGCAGCGGCGTCTGAGTGGGCGGCCCGGCGCCGGGCCATGAAGAACGCCACGGACAACGCCGGTGAGCTGCAGGAGTCGCTCACCCGCGAGTCCAACTCGGCACGCCAGGCCGAGATCACCCAGGAGATCAGCGAGATCGTCGGCGGCGCGGACGCGCTGGCGGCCGCAGGGAGCGAGTAGGACCTCATGACTGCCACCATCGAAAACACAGCAGAGACCACCGCTGCTGCTACAGGCCGGGTGGTCCGGGTCATCGGACCTGTCGTCGACGTCGAGTTCGGCGGGGGCTACATGCCCGGCATCTACAATGCGCTCGAGGTCGACGTGAAGCTGGCCGACGAGGCCGGCGGCAATCGCACGCTGACGCTCGAGGTCGAACAGCACATCGGCGACGGCCTGGTGAAGGCCATTTCGATGCAGCCCACCGACGGCCTCGTCCGCGGTACCACCGTTCGCGACACAGGCAAGGGCATCTCGGTGCCGGTCGGCAACGGCGTCAAGGGCCACGTGTTCAACGCGCTGGGCGTGCCGCTCGATGTCGACGCGTCGGAGATCAAGGCCGACGACCGTTGGGAGATCCACCGCGACCCGCCGCCGTTCGCCGACCTCGAGGGCAGCACCCAGATGCTCGAGACGGGCATCAAGGTGCTCGACCTCCTCACCCCGTACATCCAGGGCGGGAAGATCGGCCTGTTCGGTGGCGCCGGTGTCGGCAAGACGGTGCTCATCCAGGAGATGATCACCCGGGTGGCCCGGAACTTCGGTGGCACGTCGGTCTTCGCCGGCGTCGGCGAGCGCACCCGTGAGGGCAACGACCTCTGGGTCGAGATGGGCGAGGCCAACGTCCTCAAGGACACCGCGCTGGTGTTCGGCCAGATGGACGAGCCGCCGGGCACCCGCATGCGGGTCGCGCTGTCGGCGCTGACGATGGCCGAGTACTTCCGCGACGTGCAGAAGCAGGACGTGCTGCTGTTCATCGACAACATCTTCCGGTTCACCCAGGCCGGCTCGGAGGTCTCCACGCTGTTGGGCCGGATGCCCTCGGCCGTGGGCTACCAGCCGACGCTGGCCGACGAGATGGGTGAGTTGCAGGAGCGCATCACGTCGACCAAGGGCCACTCGATCACGTCGATGCAGGCCATCTACGTCCCGGCCGACGACATCACCGACCCCGCGCCGCACACCGCGTTCGCGCACCTCGACGCCCGGACGGTGCTCTCGCGGCCGATCTCGCAGCTGGGCATCTACCCGGCCGTGGACCCGCTCGACTCCTCCAGCCGGATCATGGACGCCGCCTACATCGGCGATGACCACTATCGCATCGCGACGCGGGTGAAGGAGATCCTGCAGAAGTACAAGGAACTGCAGGACATCATCGCGATCCTCGGTGTCGACGAGCTGTCCGAGGAGGACCGCGTCACCGTCAACCGGGCGCGGCGCCTGCAGCGGTTCCTGTCGCAGAACATGTTCGTGGCCGAGTCGTTCACGGGCCAGCCGGGCGTGTTCGTCCCGCTGTCGGAGTCGCTGGAGTCGTTCGACGCCATCACCAAGGGCGAGTACGACCACCTGCCCGAGCAGGCGTTCAGCTACGTCGGCAACATCGAGGACGCCGAGAAGAAGGCACGCGAGCTCGCCTCCTGAGGCTGACATTCCGCGGTGATCGACAGGGAGTCGTCCCCTTAGGGAGACGGCTCCCATGTCGGTCACTGGGAGAAAGGGATAGATCGTGGCCGAAGATCTGAACGTCGAGGTGGTGGCCGCCGACCGCAAGGTGTGGTCCGGCGAGGCCTCGATCGTCATCGCGCGCACGCCGGAGGGCGAGATCGGCATCATGTCCGGTCACGAGCCGGTGCTCGGCCTCCTGGTGGCCGGCTCGGTGACGGTGCGCTCGACCGGCGGCGAGGCGGTCGTGGTGGCCGTGTCGGGCGGGTTCCTGTCGGTGTCCGAGAACCACATCGCGATCCTGGCCGAGCAGGCCGAACTGGCTGACGAGATCGACGTCGCCGCTGCTCAGGCGGAGCTTGCCGAACTGGGCGAGGACCGCGAAGGCGCGGGCCGGTGGGCACAGGCGAGGCTCGACGTCGCGGCGAGCCGATAGATCTGAGAGCATTCGGTATCACGCTCGGGGGAGGTGATCGGTGGCGCTGGTGTCGTGGACCCTGCTGGTGCTGGGTGCGCTCGCGCTCGCCGCTGTCCTGGTCCTCCTGGCCCTGTACGTCCGCCGGGGCTTTCTGCAGCGTGACGGTGGCTTCGACATGTGCGTGCGCGGCGACAGCCACGACGGCTGGTCCGGCGGCTGGGCGTTCGGCATCGGGCGCTACCGCGAGGACGCCCTCGAGTGGTTCCGCACGTTCAGCTTCACCACCTGGCCCAAGCGGACGTTCCGGCGCAGCGAGCTGGCCGTCGACGGCCGCCGCCAGCCCGACGCCGAGGAGAGCTACGAGCTGCCCGCCGGCCACGTCGTGCTGGTCTGCCGGTCCGGCGGCGCCACCGTCGAGGTGTCGATGACCGAGGCCGCGGCCACCGCCTTCGTCACCTGGCTGGAGGCGGCGCCGCCCGGGGGTCAGTTCGTCGGGTGACGCCGTCGGGGCGTACCGTTCATCGGAACGGCGAAAGGGTTCAGCGGGCGTGGAGAGATTTCGGGTCACCGGGGGGAGCTCCCTGCGGGGTGAGGTCCGGGTCAGCGGCGCGAAGAACAGCGCACTGAAGTTGATGGCGGCGGCACTGCTGGCCGAGGGGCGCACCGTGCTCCACGACGTTCCCGCCATCACCGACGTCGACTACATGGGCGAACTGCTGCGCCAGCTCGGCGCGGACGTGCACCGCGACGGCGGCACCGTCGCCATCGACGTCCCAGCCGAGATCGATCACGAGGCGCCTTACCACCTGGTGCGCCGGCTGCGCGCGTCCATCTGCGTGCTCGGCCCACTGGTGGCCCGGTGCGGCGCGGCGAACGTGGCATTGCCCGGCGGCGACGCCATCGGCTCGCGCGGCCTCGACATGCACATGGCCGGGCTGGAGAAGCTGGGCGCGCAGGTCGAGATCGAGCACGGCTTCGTGGTCGCGCGGGCGCCTCGAGGCCTGCACGGCACCAGCATCTGGCTCGACTTCCCCAGCGTCGGCGCCACTGAGAACATCCTCATGGCCGCCGTCATGGCCAAGGGCACCACGGTCATCGACAACGTCGCCCGCGAGCCCGAGATCGTCGACATCTGCCGCATGCTCGGCGACATGGGCGCCAAGATCGACGGCGCCGGCACGTCGACGCTGCGGGTCGAGGGCGTCGACTCCATGAACCCGACCGAGCACACCACCATCCCGGACCGCATCGTCACCGGCACGTGGGGCGTCGCGGCCGTCATGACCCGTGGCGACATCACCATCGCGAACGGCCGCGGCGAGCACCTCGAGATCGTGCTCGACAAGCTGGCCGCCGCGGGTGCGACGGTCGAGTCCGGCCCCGCCGGGCTGCGGGTGGCGATGTCCGGCCGGCCGCGCGCCATCGACGTCGTCACGCTGCCGTACCCGGGCTTCCCGACCGACCTGCAGCCGATGATCGTCGCGCTGGACGCGGTCGCCGATGGCACCGCGATGATCACCGAGAACGTGTACGAGGCCCGGTTCATGTTCGTCAACGAGCTGGTCCGTCTGGGCGCCGAGGTCCGCATCGACGGCCACCACGCCGTCGTCCGCGGCCGGCCAGGGCTGTCCGGCGCGCCGGTCGTGGCCACCGACATCCGCGCCGGAGCCGGCCTGGTGCTGGCCGGCCTGCTGGCCGAGGGCGAGACGCTGGTGTCCGCCGTCCATCACATCGACCGCGGGTACCCCGACTTCGTCGGGCAGCTACAGTCTCTGGGCGCCGACGTGGTCCGCGAGCCCGATCCGGACCACTTCGATGACTGACGAGGCGGAGGTCGCGGCCGCCCCCGGGGACCGCTGGCGCGGCTGGGTGACTCCGGGCCGCGTCTGCCTGGCCGTCTACCTGGGCGTGCTGCTGGTCTACAGCGCTGTCGAGGGCATCCCGATGGACCGCGTCGGGCAGACCGGCTGGATCATCGCCGGGATGATCGCGATCAAGATCGGCCGGCCGTGGCGGCAGCACGTGCGCACGTTCCTGGACTGGCTGCCGCTGCTGGCGGCGCTGATCATCTACGACCACACCCGCGGCATCGCCGACACGCTGGGCATGCCGCTGCGCGTCGGCGGGGTCGTCGACATCGAGCGCTGGCTGTTCGGCGGCACCGTTCCGACGGTCTGGCTGCAGGAGCAGCTGTTCCAGCCGACGGTGCGCTGGTGGGACGTCGGCGCCGCGGTGGTCTACTTCAGCCACTTCGTCGTGCCGTGGGTGCTGGCCGCCGTCTTCTACATGCGGTCGCGGCCACGATGGGTCTCCTACATCCGGCGGGTGCTGCTGCTCACCTACGCCGGCCTGCTGACCTATGTGCTGCTGCCGGCCGCGCCGCCGTGGTACGCGTCGGCCCGCACCGGCGACATCGCCGAGCCCGTCTACCGGCTGGTCGGACGCGGCTGGAACGAGCTGGGGCTGCGCAGTGCGCACGCCTGGCTGTCCGACGCCCAGGGCGGCGCCAACGAAGTGGCGGCGCTGCCGTCGCTGCACGCCGGGTTCGCCATGCTGGTCGCGGTGACGCTCTGGCCGCTGGCCAAGCGCTGGTGGCTCAGGCTGCCCATCGCGGCGTACCCGCTGGCCATGGCGTTCACGCTGGTCTACGGCGGCGAGCACTACGTCGTCGACGTCCTCCTCGGTTGGCTGTACGTCGCCGCCGTCGTGGTCGTCGCACAGTTGTGGGAGCGGTGGCGCGAGCGGCGGCAGCCGGTCGTGACGCTGTCGGCCGGCACGCCCGCGCCGGTCGAGCCGGCCATGCGCACCGACCCGGACATCGCGACCGAGCCGAACGAACCAGCAGGAAGGTAGTCAGCATGACACGCAGCGTGGCCGTCGTCGGGGCCGGCCTGATGGGATCGGGCATCGCCCAGGTGGCGGCGACCGGCGGCTGGGACGTCGTGTTGCGCGACCTCGACGACGACGCCGTCGCCCGGGGCCGCGCGGCCATCGAGGCCAGCACCGCTAAGTTCGTCGAGAAGGGCAAGCTGACCGAGGCCGACCGCGACTCCGCCCTGGGCCGCATCACCGCCACGACCGACCTCGACGCCGTCGCCGGCGCCGACATCGTCGTCGAGGCGGTGTTCGAGAACGTCGACGTGAAGCGGGAGCTGTTCGCCGAGCTGGACCGCGTCTGCCGCGACGGCGCCGTCCTGGCCACGAATACCAGCGCCATCCCGATCACCAAGATCGCCGCGGCCACGCAGCGGCCGGAGTCGGTGGTCGGCACCCACTTCTTCTCGCCGGTGCCGATGATGGCGCTGTGCGAGCTGGTCCGCGGCCTGCACACGTCCGACGCCACGCTGGCGGTGGCCCGCGAGTTCGCCGAGTCGGCCGGCAAGACCTGCATCGTCGTCAACCGTGACGTCGCCGGGTTCGTCACCACGCGGCTGATCAGCGCTCTCGTCGTCGAGGCGGTGAAGCTCTACGAGTCCGGCGTCGCCTCGGCCGAGGACATCGACGTCGCCTGCAAGCTCGGCTTCGGCCACGCCATGGGCCCGCTGGCCACCACCGACCTCACCGGCGTCGATGTCCTGCACCACGCGACGTCGAACATCTGGGACGAGACCGCCGACCCCAAGTTCTTCCCGCCGGAGCTACTGCGCCGCATGGTCGACGCCGGCGAGCACGGCCGCAAGACCGGTCGCGGCTTCTACTCCTACTGATCCTACTGACGCCCCTCGGTGGTTGATCACGTCAAGTTGGGCCGCTCGCGCTTCACCAGGCAGGCATTCCTGGCGAAGCGGGAAAACGCCTGGTGATGGGCGTGGAACACACCGGCACACCCGGCGAACCTGACGCGCCGACCCACGGAAACAGCGGGAGCGCCTCATTCAGGACGCGCTGCGGCGCCAAGTGCCGTTCGCGCGGCGGCTCGCCGGCTCGATCGCGGTGCCGGTGCCGCCGACGCGGCGCGAGCTGCGCCGGATCGGGGTGCCGTTGCCGTTGAGCTCGCGCCGCCGCGGCAGCAGCAGGCGCGTCGTCACCAGCTTGGCGCGGTCGCGACGGCGGCGGGCCCGCTCCCGCCGGGCGAGGTCGGCGGCGCCGATGAGCCCGGCGTCGTTGCCCAGCGCCGCCCGGACCACGTTCGCCTCGGGACGGAAGCCACGCCCGCTGAGCGTCCGCCGGAACGTCGTCCGGGCCGGCTCCAGCAGCAGGTCGCCGACGTCGGAGACGCCGCCGCCGATGACGAACAGGCCGGGGTCGAACGCGGCGGCCAGGTTGGCCAGCCCGACGCCCAACCAGTGGCCGATCTCCTCCAGCAGCTCCAACGCCGCTGGGTCGCCCTGCGCGGCCAGCGCGCTGACCATGGGACCGGTGATGCGCGACGGGTCGCCCTCGCAGGTCTCGGCGATGCGGTAGGCGACGGGGGAGCCGTTCAGCACCAGCTCGCGCGCCTCGCGGACCAGCACGTTGCCGCTGGCGTACTGCTCCCAGCAGCCGCGGTTGCCGCACTCGCAGCGATGCCCGCCCGGGACGACCACCATGTGCCCGAACTCGCCGGCCACGCCGAACCGGCCGCGGTGCAGGACGCCGTCGAGGACAACGCCGCCGCCGATGCCGGTGCCGAGGTTGACGCAGACGACGTGCGACTCGCCCTGGGCGGCGCCGAACCGGCACTCGGCCCACAACGCGGCGTTGGCGTCGTTGTCGACGACCACGGGCAGCCCGATGCGCCGCTGGACGGCGTCGCGCAGCGGCTCGTTGCGCCAGGCGAGGTGCGGGGCGAACAGCACGGACGACTGCGTACCGTCGACGAAGCCGGCGGCGCCGATGCCGACCGCCAGGACGTTGTGGCGGGCGCCGAGCTCGGCCACGACGTCGGCGATGGTGTCCTCGACGACGCGGGGGCTCTTGCTCTTGCTCGGCGTCTCGCGGCGGGTGCGCTCGATGATGGTGCCCTCGGGGTCGACGACGCCGGCGGCGACCTTGGTGCCGCCGATGTCGATGCCGATGGTGGGCCGTAGCGCCAGCCGGGACACCCGCGTCCGGGTTGGAGACATGCCCACAGTATGGCCGGGAGGGGTCAACGAGCCGGTCAAGGGGCCGTGGCCGGCCCAGGCGGCGTCAGGATGCCCAGCGCGTATGCCGTCGTCACGGCGGCGGTGCGGTCGTCGACGCCCAGCTTGGCGAAGACCCGCAGCAGGTGCGTCTTCACCGTCGCCTCGCCGATATGCAGCGCCCGCCCGATCTCGGCGTTGGACAGCCCGGTGGCGACGGCGGCCAGCACCTCGCGCTCGCGCGGGGTGAGCGGCGGCACCGACGGCGCCCGCAGGCGGTGCACCAGTCGCGCGGCGACCGGCGGCGCCAGGATGGTCTCGCCCCGGTGCGCCGCCCGGACGGCGGCCGCCAGCTCGACTCGCGGAGTGTCCTTGAGCAGGTAGCCGGTGGCCCCCGCCTCGACCGCACGGACAATGTCGGTGTCGGTGTCGTACGTGGTCAGCACCAGGATCCGGACGCCGGGCAGCTCGGCCAGGATGCGCGCCGTCGCCTCGGCGCCGTCGAGCCGGGGCATCCGCAGGTCCATGAGGATGACGTCGGGACGCAGCCGGCGGGCCAGCACCAGTGCCTCCTCGCCGTCACCGGCCTCGCCGACCACCTCGAGGTCGTCCTCCGCGCCGAGCATGCCGGCCAGCCCCGTCCGCACGACCGGGTGGTCGTCGACCAGCAGCAGCCGCAACGTCGTCACGGCTGCCCACGCTACCCTGAGTCCCCTTTCCCTCGCGGGACTCGCCGCCGCCTGGGACTCGCGGTCGGCCTCGTTCCTAGGCAGGCCCGACGGTGGCACGGACGGTGGTCCCGGCGCCCGGCGCGCTGACGATCTCGAGCAGCCCGCCCACCTGCTCGACCCGCGCCCGCATGCCGCGCAGGCCGTAGCCGTCCAGCGTGGCGGTGCCGGGCAGGAAGCCGCGGCCGTCGTCGACGACGGCGACCGTGGTGGCGCCGGGCTGGGAGCGCAGCGCGACGACGACTCGGCGGGCGCCGGCGTGCTTGCGCACGTTCGTCAGCGCCTCCTGGGCGGTGCGCAGCAGGACGACCTCGACGTTCGCCGGCAGCGGCGGGCCGGTCCCGTCGACCTGCAGGCTGACGTCGAGGCCGGTCTCGTCGGCGAACCGGGCGGCGATGCGCTCGATCGCCTCGGGCAGCGTCGCGTTCTGCAGGTTGACTGGCGCCAGCGAGCTGACCAGAGCCCGGGCCTCGGCCAGGTTGTCGCGGGCGGTCTGCTCGAGCAGCGCCAGCCGGTCGCGGACGGCGGCCGGGTCGCGGTCCAGCGCCACCTCGATGGCCTGTGCCAGCGTGAGGATGCTGGTGAAGCCCTGGGCCAGGGTGTCGTGGATCTCGTGCGAGAGCCGCTCCCGCTCGGCCAGCACGCCGCGGGAGTGCTCGAGCTGCGCCAGCTCCGTCCGGGTGCGTTCCAGCTCGTCGATGAGCGACGCCCGTTTCTCCGCCTGGACGAAGACGCCTGTGATGAACAGCCCCAGCAACAGTGAGAGCCCGGTGTTGATGGCCCACTGCGGGAGCGCGTCCAGAGCGGCGTCGGCGGACCAGCCGGCCCGGCCGACCTCGACGACGGCGACACCGGCGATGAAGACGAACGTCGCGCCGACGGCCCAGCGCGTGGACAGGTAGGCCCAGATGTGCGGAATCAATGCGAACAGCAGGAAGTACGCATCGATGCCCATGCCGAGCAGGGCGTACAAGCACCCCCAACTGGAGGTGAGCTGCACCAGCGCCCGCAGGCTGTTGTCGTCGCGGCCCAGCAGCGGCCGGCCGATTAGCAGGTAGGTGATCACCATGGCTGTCACGACCAGCAGGCCGGCGAGCCGCTCTCCGCCGGTCCGGTCGTCCGAGCTGCCGATGATCAGCGCGAGCACGCCGAGCAGCCCCAGGTAGACCGTGTGCCAGCCGACCGTGATGCGCTGCCAGAAGGCGTCGAGGTCGTCCAAGCTGCTTCGCGGAGGAAGGGGGTCCGGGCTCAGCCGTCGTCCCGGCGCTGCCATCGGAACCTCCGCACGCAGATCACCAGGCCCACGATCAGCCACAGCGACAGGATCAGCACCGTCTGGCCGTGCTGCCATGATCCGGACACCTCCACCTGTTCGAAGCGGTCGGGCAGGAACACCGAACGCATACCTTGGGCCAGCCACTTCAGCGGGAACACGGATGCGATGTTCTGCAGCCAGCTTGGCAGGTCGTTGAAGACGAAGAACACGCCGGAGATGAACTGCAGCACGATCAGCGGTCCGACGACGACGGCGGACGCGCTCTTCGCCGACCGCGGCACCGACGAGTACGCGATGCCGAGCACGGTGCCGCCGGCCGTCCCGAGGACGTAGCACCAGGCGAACGTGAGCCACTTCGCCGGCTCGGTAGGCGGCTCGACGCCGAAGGCGAGCGCGGCCACCGCCAGCAGCAGCGCGATCTGGCTCAGCCCGACGACGAGGATCATGCCGACCTTGCCGAGGAAGTACGCCACAGGCGGCATCGGCGTGCCGCGCAGCCGCTTCAGCGTGCCGTCCTCCCGCTCGATGGCCAGGCTGATCGCCAGCGTCTGGAAGCTGACCAGCATGATTCCCGAGGCGAGCATTCCCGGGAGGAAGTAGCGGGCGAAGTCGATGCCGCCGCCCGGGGCGTCGCTGAACGTGTCCTCACCACCGCCGAAGACCACCGAGAACAGGCCGAGCATGATGATCGGGAAGAGGAACGAGAAGATGACGGAATCGCGCTCGCGGAAGTAGCTCTTCAGCTCCAGCACGGCGCGGGACACGGCGATGCGCGGCGGCGTCGCCTTGCGACGTGCGATGCGGCGTTCTCCGGATCGCAGGGTGGGCGTGGTCACGGCGCCGGCTCCAAGGTCTCGATGGATGTCGTGGGTGTCGCGGGTTCGCCGATCAGCCGCAGGTAGACGTCCTCGAGCGTCGGCCGGCTGACGGTGAGGCCGGGCACCTCGCCGCCGAGGCGCTGGGCCAGCCGGGCGATCAGCGCAGTGGGCTCACTGGTGTGCTCGGTGTGCGGCCGGCCGTCGTCGATCCACCGCACGACGGCGCGGTCCTGGTCGCGGCCGCCGAGCCGGTCAGGGGTGTCGAGGGCGACGACGCGGCCCGCGGTGATGACGCCGACGCGGTCGGCCAGGTGCTCGGCCTCGTCCAGGTAGTGGGTGGTGAGGATGATCGTCGTGCCGCCGTCGGCGAGCGAGGAGATGAGTGCCCAGAACTCCCGCCGCGCCTCCGGGTCGAACCCGGTGGTCGGCTCGTCGAGGAAGAGCAGCGCCGGGTTGCCCAGGATGCCCAGCGCGACGTCCAGTCGGCGGCGCTGGCCGCCGGACAGGTGCCGCGCCCGGGTGCCGCGCTTCTCGTCCAGCCCGACGGATGCGATCACCTCGTCCGGGTCGCGCGCGTCGGGGTAGTAGCCGGCGAAGTGGTGCACCAGCTCGCCGACGGACAGCTCGTCGTGGCCGCCGGAGCTCTGCAGCACGATGCCGATGCGGGCCCGCCAGCCGGCGTCCGGCCGGGCCGGGTCGGCGCCGAGGACGCTGACCTCGCCGACGTCGCGGCGGCGATAGCCCTCGAGGATCTCGACGGTGGTGGTCTTGCCGGCGCCGTTCGGCCCCAGCAGGGCGAAGACCTCGCCGTGCGCGACGTCGAGGTCGAGCCCGTCGACGGCGGTGACTCCGGCGTAGGCCTTGCGCAGCCCGCGAACCCGGATGGCGGTGGTGGTGGTCATGGCTCCACGATTCCCGCCGGACCCCGGCGGCCGCGAGCACCGCGTGGTGGGATCCGGTGTCCACCGTCCGGTGGACAATCGTCGAATGACCAACGACCGCTTCATGCTGATCCACGATCCGGAGCTCCAGGCGAGGGGCGAGCGTGTCTTGGGCGTCGAGTTCAGAGCGATGAGCGAGAGGGTGTTGCGGGTCACCGAGCTGACCTCTCGTCTCAACGTCCTCCCGTTCGATGACGAGGCGGGCAAGGCGGCACTGCTCGAGCAGATTCTGGGTGCCCCTCTCCCAGCGAGGGTCACGATCTACCCGCCCTTCTACACCGATCACGGCCTTCGCTTGGACTTGGCAGAGCGTGTCTTCATCAATCAGGGCTGCACGTTCCTCGACTACGCCGGCATCCGGTTGGGCGAGGGCGTGATGGTCGGCCCGAAGGCCACGTTCATCACGATGGGCCACCCGGTGGACCCTGACGAGCGGCGCCAGTTCCTCACGGGTGCGCCGATCGATGTGGCGGAGAATGTGTGGATCGGTGCCGGCGCGACGATCCTGCCTGGCGTCAGCATCGGTCGCGACGCCGTGGTCGCGGCCGGGACGATCGTGGCCGACGATGTGCCGGCGGCGAGCTTGGTAGCCGGGCCCAAGGGCACTGTGCGCCGGCGTTGGTAGTACCGGACTGCGCCAGCACCGGTTCGGCGGGCTCGCGCCCTCAGCTCGAGCCGCCGCGGTCCACCGGCCGACGCCCGTGAGCGTGGCGGCACTCGCGCGGAAGACACGTCACCCGCGTCAGGGCCGAATGGCGCCCGAGGACCGCACGGTGTGCGGTCCTCGGGCGAGTGAGGTGTCCGCATCGCGGGTGACGCACGCCGCCGCCAGCCCACCGATCGGGTCGGAGAGCCGGAAATGACCACGTTCACCACGAAATCCCGTGCCTCACTAGGCCCGCAATCAAGGCCCGCAATCGTGGTGACGCTCGGTAATCCTCGTGATGGCCGACGCCACCCAGCAGCGCCATTGCACCGCCGATCCTTATGAGGCTCTTCTGTTGCTTCCGTGGGTCGGCGGGTCAGGGTTCGCCGGGTGTGCCGGTCGTCGGGGTCGGTGGCGTTCGCCGTCCCCCTGCTGCCCCACTCTCTTGCCGCGACCGCGCGCCTCAAGCCGACCACCAGGGGCGCTTCGCGCGGACGGGGATCGGCTTGACCCGCGCGCCCGCGGCCAAGAACGGGCAGTTATCAGGGGGACGGGGCGAGTCTGGGCACTCCTCGAGGTGCACTGGCGTGGTCCCGGCACGTCGAGAGGCATTGGCCGGCTGAGAACCGTGGTCATTGGCCGGTTACTGCTGCCCCGGCGACACCAACTCGGCCACGATCGCCGGTGATCATCGCTTTCCACAGCTGTTAGCCGCCATTGAAAACGCCGATGATGGCGTCACTGATCACGAGGATCTGGCGGTCACGGGCGAGGTCGTGTGATCGGCGCGGCGACATCGCCGTCGTCACGGCGTCGGCCGCCCCCGCGACGCTGGGCCGGCCCGGGCCGGGCACCGATCACAACCGGGCGTGTTGACACCAGCGCCAACTGTTGGCGCTCATGTCAACACCTCCGCGGCCATCACCGGCGCCGGCAGGGATGCGAGCCGCCCCGGCGGGCAGCGCCTGGAATGACCTGCCCCCCATGGCGGCTCACACCCTCCCTCACCGAGTTGATCATGGAGAAGGTCGGGTTTCCCGCGACTCCAAAGGCGACCTTCTCCATGATCAAGCGTGCCGGTCGTCGTCGCAGTGTGCGACTCATCCGACATCGGACCGATTGTCCACACCTGGTCGTCAACGTCAACGACGACCCATCGTCATCGACAACGGCGGCGAACACACAGCCACCAACGCCACACCACAAGCCCACGCCAACCATGGCTCGGGGGGTGCCTGGGACGCCCCGATCGTCGTCCACAGCGGCGAACCACAGGCGAGAAGGACCCACGGAAGTGTCAGAAGAACCCCTTATGATCACACGCCGGGCGGCCATTACCAGGCACGTAGTACCGGACAAGACACGCCCTAGGCCGCTCGGGCCACCTTAGGCGCAGCCTCAGGCCGCCTTAGACGATCCGGCCGGCCAGAATGCGGAAGTCTCCCGATGTGTCACACGGCGCCTCAGAACCATGCTCGACGACAGAACGAACGAGTATGGCGAGGAGCCGAACATCATGAGCATCCACGGGGACTACGCGGCACGGATCATCCACGACCAGAGGTCGCACGATCTGCGGGCCGAGGCACGCAACGACGGGCTCGTCCGGCAGGCGCTGGCCGCGGCCAAGGCCGCCACCGGCCGCAAGGCCGCCGCTAGGGCGCGCAGCCGGGCGCGGACGGCCTGAGCTGGGGACCGATCTGCTGGAAGGAAATTCGGATGGGGCTGTCGGTGGCGGGTGGCAGGATGAATGACGTGGTCATTCACGTCACCCGCACCACGGGCCTCGTCGGGAGGGCCCGGCAGCTCGCCGACCTCCGCGCGGCCTACGCCGTGGCGCGTGCGGGTGAGCCGGTCACCGTCCTCGTCGGGGGCGAGGCCGGCATCGGCAAGACCCGCCTCGCCGAGGAGTTCGTGGCCGAGGTGGCCGCCGGCGGCACGCGGGCGGTTGCCGGGCAGTCCGTGCCGCTCGACGGCGAGGGGCCGGCGTTCGCGCCGCTGGTGGGCGCGCTGCGTGGGCTGCACGCCGAGTTCGGGGCACAGCGGCTGCTCGAGCTGGCCGGCCCGGGCGGCGAGGCGCTGGCTGGGCTGGTGCCCGAGCTGGGGGTGGCGCCGGCCGAGGGGCCCGAGGGCCGCGGCCGGCTGTACGAGGTGGTCACGTCGTTGTTCGAGCGGGTGGCGGCCGACCGCCCGCTGGTGGTGGTGCTCGAGGACTTGCAGTGGGCCGATAGCCCCACCCGCGACCTCCTGCGCTTCCTGGTCCGCGGGGTGCGCGACGCCCAGTTGATGCTCCTCGTCACCTACCGCTCCGACGAGCTGCACCGCGGCCATCCGCTGCGCCCGCTGCTGGCCGAGCTCGACCGTCTGCGCCAGGTGCGCCGCATCGAGCTGCCCCGGCTCGACGCCGACGAGGTCGTCCAGCAGCTGCGCGAACTGCTCGGCCGGCCGCCCGAGCGCGCCCACGTCGACCGCGTCGTCAAGCGCAGCGAGGGCATCCCGTTCTTCGTCGAGGAGCTCGCCCACGCCGACCACGGTTGCGCCGAGCTGCCGGGCTCGCTGCGCGACCTGCTGCTGGTCCGGGTCGAGCCGCTGTCCGAGGAGGCCCAGCGGCTGCTGCGGCTCATGTCGGCGGCCGGCAACCGGGTCGACCACTCCGTGCTCGAGATGGTCGCCGGCGAGCAGTCCGGCCCGCTGGAGACCGCGCTGCGCGAGGCCGTCTCGGCCGGCGTCATCGTGGTCGACGGCGACGGCTACGCATTCCGGCACGCGCTGCTGCGCGAGGCGCTGCACGACGACATGCTGCCGGGCGAGCACGCGCGCATGCATGCCCGCTACGCGCAGGCGCTCGAGGCGCATCCCGAGCTGATGCCCAACACGCCCACGGCGGCCGAGGTGGCGCACCACTGGTACTCCGCCCACGACGTCGAGCGGGCGTTCGCCTGGTCGCTGACCGCCGCCGACGAGCTGGTCCGCAGCTACGCCCACGCAACCGCGCAGCAGCTGCTGGAACGGGCGCTGGAGCTGTGGGACCAGGTGGCAGAGCCCGAGCGGGTGGCCCGCAGCGACCGCCTCGACGTCCTCATCCGGGCGGCCACCGAGGCCTACGCCGCCGGCGATTTCGAGCGCACCTTGTCGCTGGTCAAAGAGGCACTGCGGTTGGTCGACCGTGCGGCCGACCCCGCCCGGGCCGGCTGGCTGCTGGCGCTCCAGGGCAATGTGAAGAACCGGCTCGGCCGCCACGGCGCGATCGAGGCGCTCATGGAGGCGCGCGAGCTCATCCCGGCCGAGCCGTCGGTGCAACGGGCCGAGGCGCTGGACTGGCTGGCCACCATGCTCATGCTCGACTGGCGGTTCGACGAATGCCTGGCGATCGCCGACGAGGCCGAGCAGGTCGCGTCGGCCACCGGGCTCGACCGCATCGTCGCCTCCGCGCAGATCACCAGGGGCACCGCCTGGGTGCACGTGGGCGACGCCGAGAAGGCACTCGCCGAGCTGCGCCGGGCCGGGCCCACCGCCACCGCGGAGCCCGATCACCTGCACCGCTACTTCGTCAACCTGTCCGACGCCTACACCCTGCTCGGCCGCTACCGCGACGCCGTCGACGTCGCCACCGAGGGCTACGAGCACGCCCGCAACCGCGGCCGCAAGCGCACCTCCGGCGTGGTGCTGGCCGGCAACGCGGCCGAGCCGATGCTGGCGCTGGGCGACTGGGAGCGGGCCGAGCGGATGATCGAGCGCGGCCTCGAGCTGGTGCCGCCGCCCAACCACGAGCGGCACATGATCGGCCTGCAGGCCTGGCTCGGCCTGTGGCGCGGCGACGTCGACGCGGCGGCCGCGGCGGTCGAGCGGCTGCGGGCCGGCATGACGCGCCGGGTCGTGCTGCCGCAGGACAGCCGGCTGGTGGCCCGGCTCGAGGCCGACGTCGCGCTTGCCCAGGACGACCCTGAGCGGGCCTGGGCCACGGTCGCCGGCGAGATCGGGGCGCACGCCGACGCCGCGGTGCCCGGTTACGACCTGCCGCTGGCCTTCGCCGGTGCACAGGCGCTCGGCGCGCGCATCCGGTCCGCCGGCACCGCCGACGGATTCGAGTCCGACGCCGCCTGGCTGCGCGCTCTCACCGCGGACGCGGCCCGCGGCTGGCCGGTCGGCGTGTGGACCGTGCTGGTCGAGGCCGAACTGGCCGGCCTCGGTGGCACCGACGTCGAGGCGTGGGACCGCGCGCTGACCGCGTTGCGGGCGGCCGAGGGCCCGGTGCACCTGGTCCCGTACGCCGGCTACCGGCTCGGACAGGCGCTCGCCGCCACCGGCGACCGCGACCACGCCCTCGACGCGCTGCGCCAGGCGGCCGCCGCGGCCGACGCTCTGGGCGCGGCGCTGTTCCGCGGCTGGATCGACGCGTTCTCCCGGCAGGCCCACTTGCCGCTGGTCTCCGGCGTCCCGGCCCCGGCGGCGCCGTCCGGCCTGACGGTGCGCGAGCACGAGGTGCTCCGACTGGTCGCCGCGGGGCGGAGCAACCGCGAGATCGGTGAAGAGCTGTTCATCAGCGCCAAGACCGCCAGCGTGCACGTGTCGAACATCCTGGCCAAGCTGGGCGCCTCCGGCCGCGGCGAGGCGGCCGCCATCGCCCACCGCGACGGCCTGCTCGACACCGCCGCCTCCTGACGGGCCGTTCAGCGCTGGACGTGAGGCGCCCTGCTGCGCAGCAGGCTCATTTCACCTTCGTGGCGGCTGGCACCGTCTGTCAGAGGGCGGCGGTGCGCTCGGTGCGCCACCGGCACAGGCCGCCATCGCGGGGTGTGACCTCCGCAGCGTAGGCCTCGGAGTCGGACTCCGGCCGGTAGCCCAGCTCGTCCGTCGCGTTGGTGAAGTCGAACACGCCCCGGGCGTTCGCCGACACCCCGAAGTAGCAGCCGTACCGGACGTCCGCCACCAGCGCGGCCCGCACCAGCAGCCGCAGGTCACTAGGGGAGAGCCAGCCCAGCAGGGTGCCGGTGTCGGTCGGCCGCGGCACCACGCCGCCGAGCCGCAGGCACATCATGGCGGGCCCGCCGCCGTCCGCGACGGTGCGGGCGTAGGCCTCGGCGAACACCTTGCTGGCGCCGTACGTGCAGCACGGCCGCACCGGCCACGCCGGGTCGACCAGTGTGCCGGCGGGCAAGCCGTCGGCGATATAGCCGCCCATCGCGTGCACCGAGCTGGCCAGCACGACCTTCGCCACCCCGGCTGCCCAGGCCGCGTCCAGCAGGGTCACGACGGCGTCGACGTTCGGACGGCGAAACTGCGACCACGACGCGCCGGGCGACGGGTTGGCGGCGAGGTGCACGACGGCATCCATGCCGTCGACCGCCGCCGCGGTGAACCCTGGGTCGGCGAGGTCACCGGTGCCGGTGTCGGCGTCGTCCCAGCCGATCACCTCGCGGGTGTCCACGGCGCGCACGTCGAGGCCGGTCAGGCCGGGCCGGAGCATTCCGGCGACCTTGCCGGCCGCGCCCGTCACGAGCACAGCGGTCATGCGCACCTCACCAGTTCGTCAGCGAGCCGTCGGGACGACGGTAACGGGGCGGCGGCCCGAGCTCGCCCGCGGCCGCCCGGCGTGCCACCGGCAGGTCGATCTCCACCCCGAAGCCGGGCCCGTCGCCGGGGCGGACGACGCCGGCCCCGACCACCGGGCCGGTCAGCACCAGCGGGTCGCCGGCCCAGCCGTGCGGGTGGCCCTGCTCCTGCACACTGACGTTCGGCAGGCTCAGGTTGAGGTGTGCGGACGCCGCGGTGCAGACCGGGCCGAGCGGATTGTGCGTGGCGACCTGGATGTGGTGCGCCTCCGCCATCGCGGCGATCTTGCGGCCCTGGGTGAGCCCGGTGTTGGCGAGGTCGATGCGGGCGTGGTCGACGAGGTCGCCCTCCAGGAGCGGCCGGAACTCCCATATCGTCGTCAGCTGCTCGCCGGCCGCCAGCGGCACCCCGGTCCGAGCCCGCAGGGTCCGGTACGCGTCCAGGTTCTCCGCGCGCAGCGGGTCCTCGACGAAGAACGGCCGGGCCGGCTCGACCTCGCGGCAGAAGACGGCCGCCTCGGCCGGGTCGAGCCGGGTGTGCACGTCGATGAGCAGCTCGACGTCGTCGCCGAGGGCCTCGCGCAGGCCGTGGAAGACGGCGATGTTGTCGCGCAGCGTCGCCCGCGGCTCGAGCACCGGCTCGGCCGGCGGCTGCAGCCCGAGGCGCAGGTGCCGCCAGCCCTGCTCGACCAGCCGGTGCGCGTGGTCGACGTACTCGGGCAGGCCGCGGCCGGACACGTGCACGTAGGCGGGGACGTGCTCACGGACGGCGCCGCCGAGCAGCTCGTGGACGGGGACGCCGAGCGCCTTGCCCCGCAGGTCCCACAGCGCGAGATCGATGCCCGCCGCGGCCGCCGCGACGTCACCGACGGCGGGGAAGAAGCCGCCGCGCAGGAGCAGCTGCGACAGCTCCTCGATCCGGTGTGCCTCGGTCCCGGTGGCGAGGTCGGCGAAGTCGGCCAGCGCGCCCAGCACGGCGCGCGGCCGCGAGCGCATGCCGACCTCGCCGAGGCCGTGCAGGCCCTCGTCCGTGTGCACGACGACCAGCAGATATGTCCCGGTACCCGTGGCGATGACCAGCGGTTCGATCTCGGTGATCTTCATCGACGCTCCCCATCTCGATATCCATATGGTGATAGTGTCATGCTGATGATGCACTAGCTGTGCAACCGCGAGGAGGTCGGGGTGTCTGGACGCGGAGTCCTGCTGATCGGTGCGTCGTCGGAGATCGGCCGCGCCATCGCCGACCGGTTCGCCGCCGGCGGTGACGCCGTCGTCGGCGTCAGCGTCCACCCGCTCGACCACCCCGCCCTGGTCGCGCACCTGGAGGCCGACTGTGCCACCGAGGTCGGCGCCCGGCGGGTCGTCGACACCGTACTCGAGCGCGGCGGCCGGCTCGACGTCATCGTGCCCGCGGCGGCCGTTCAGCCGACCGCGCCGCTCGTCGAGACCACCGACGAGCAGTGGCACGCCAGCCTCGACGCCGTCATGACCACAGCGTTCCAGGTCTGCAAGCAGGGCCTCCCGCACCTCGCCCCGGGCTCGTCGATCGTCGCGGTGTCGTCGGTGAACGGACGGATCGCCTCGCCCTGGCTGCCCGCGTACGCCGCCGCGAAGGCCGGCCTGGAGGGCCTGGTCCGCCAGCTCGCGCTGGACTACGGCCCGCGCGGCATCCGTGTCAACGCCGTCGTCCCCGGCCTCATCACCACCGACGCCGACGACCGGCCCGGCCTCGCGGAGGGCTACCCGCTGTGCCGCACCGGCCGCCCGGCCGAGGTCGCCGAGGTGGTGCATTTCCTGGCCGGTGACGGCGCCTCGTTCGTCACCGGCGTGGCGCTGCCGGTCGACGGCGGCCTGACCATCTCGAGCCCGTCGGCGTTCGCCCGCCCGGAGATGCGGGCGCGGTTCCTCCCCGCCCGCTGACGGTTGCCTCGCCGACGTTGTCGGTGGGGGTCGGTAGAGTGGCTCGCATGTTCGAAGAAGCGCCGCTGACTGCTCCGTTACCGGGTGATGGCCCGGTGGTGGAGGGGTGGGTGGTGTGGCCGCCGTACGACGACCCGGGCGTCGGCGACATCGACCCGGCGCTGCTGCGCGAGCTGTGCACCGGCGGGTCGGTGCCGGTGATCGCCGACGCCGATGCGGTACCGGTGGGGCCGGAGTTGGCGGCGCTGCTGGCGCGGTTCGACCCGGCGACGGCGGACGCGCACGACCTGGTGGAGGCGCTCGCAGGATGCGCGCGGCTGGCCGCGTGGGTGGCCGCTCGTGAGGCGGCCGCGTCGGCGGAGCTGGCGTCGCGGCCGCAGCTGCGCCCGGACGTGTCGGGGTATCGGTCGGTGAACCCGGTGACGAACACCGCGGTCGAGGTCGCCGCACGCTGTCAGGTGACGACCCGGCAGACGGAGACCCAGGTCGGTCATGCGTTGCAGTTGGTGGAGGACTTCCCCGACACGCATGCTGCTCTCGAAGTGGGGGTGATCGATGTGCGGCGGGCGCGGGTGATCACCGACGAGCTCGGCGGGCAAGAGCCCGACGTGCGGGTCCGGGTGGAGGCGGCGGTGCTGCCCAAAGCGCCCTACCTGGACTCGGCCGCGCTGCGGAAGCTGATCAAGCGGCTGCTGCACGAACTCGCGCCGGTCGAGACCGCCGTACGGCACCGGGCCGCGCGTGAGCGCCGCTACGTGGCCGTGACGCCCGCCGGCGATGGGATGGCGCACCTGCAGGCGCTGCTGCCGGCCGACGACGCCACCGCCGTCGACACCGCGCTGAACGCCGCCGCCGCGGACGCCAAACGCGCCGACGCCGCCGCCGGGCACCCGGCCCGCACCAGGGACCAGCGCCGCGCCGACGTCCTGGCCGGCCTGGGCTGGGCCGCGCTCGCCGCCTGCACGCACGCCGCCACCGGCTCAGCCGCGGACCCGGATACGGCCGGCGGGAACGCGGACGGCGGCCATCCCGCGGACGTGAGCGCCGACGCCGACGCCGGCGGGGGGCGGTGGGCAGGCCGCGCCGGGCGGCGTCGCGGGCTTGCTCGGCCGGGTCGCGTCCGGCGGTGGCACGCCACGGCGGCGACCGATCAGCGTGCACGTCACCGTCCCGTTCGCCACGGCCATCGGGCTCAGCGACGAACCCGGCGAGCTCGACGGCTACGGACCCGTCCCCGCCCACGTCGCCCGCACCCTGGCCGCCGAGGGCGTGTGGACCTGGCTGCGCACCGACCCCGGCACCCGGCAGCTCCTCGACCACGGCCGCACCAAGTACCGGCCCACCACAGCGCTCGCGGCGTTCATCACCGCCCGGGACCGGACCTGCCGGGCACCGGGCTGCCACCGCACGGCCCGGAGCTGCGACCTCGACCACGTGATCCCGTTCGCCGCCGGCGGCACCACCTCCGCGGCGAACCTCCAGGCAGTGTGCACCACCCATCACCTGCTCAAACACCACGGCCACTGGACCGTCCACCGACAACCCGACGGCACCACCCGATGGACCAGCCCCACCGGCCACCACTACCGAAGACCACCCGAGGCCAGGGGCCCGAGCACCGAGCCTCAGCTCGAGCCACCCCCTGAACCGGAGTCGTCACCGTTCTGACCTCGACGACCGGGGCGCGACGTCACCCGGCGAGCTGTGGGCGGTGGACGCCGCAGGGGCGGGGTCATCGCTCGACGACGGCGCCGCGGACCTTGTCCTCGTCGACCACGACGCCGAGGCCGGGGCCGTCGGGCAGCAGGTAGGCGTCGGCCTCGGCGACGATCGGCTCGGCCAGCAGGCTGTTGGCCAGCTCGACCGTGCCCGGCGAGTACTCGAAGAACGGCGCGTTGTCGGCCGCCGCCGCGACGTGCAGCCCGGCCGCCAGCGCCAGCCCGAGCGCCGCCGAGTGGTGCGGCATGATCGGCCGGTACGCGGCGTTGGCCAGCGTCGCGATCGCGTTGCCCTCGGTGATCCCGGTGCGGCCGATGTCGGGCTGATAGACGTCGAGCGCGTCGATCGCCAGCCAGTCGGCCACCTCGTAGCGGTGCCGGTGCGCCTCGCCGGCGGCGATCGGAAGGTCGGCGGCGGCCGCGAGCACGGCGTACCCGCGCGCGTACTCGGCCGGCAGCGCCGACTCGAGGAACCACGCCCCGCGCACCGACAGCTCGCGGGCCAGCCGCAGCCCCGACGCGCCGTCCAGCCGGCAGTGCACGTCGACGGCGAACCGCGCGCCCGGCAGCACCGCGGCGGCCCGGTCGAACACCGCGACCGCCTCGTCGACGTCGGGGCCGAGGTGCAGCTTGAACCGCCGTACGCCGTCGTCCCAGTGCCGCCGGAGCTCGTCGGCGGTGGTCGCGGTGCCGACGGACGTGAGGTAGCTGGGGATCCGCCGCTGGTACGCCCCGCCCAGCAGCGCCGCCACCGAGAGCCCGGTGGCCCGCCCGAGCAGATCCCACAGCGCGATGTCGACGGCGGCCAGCGCGTCGGCCTGATGCCCGCCGAGGTGCCCGCGCTCGCGCATCAGCTCGCCCAGGCGGAACCGCAGCGGCCGCACGTCCGCCGCGTCGGCGCCGAGCAGCGCCGGCGTGAGCAGGTCCTCGACGATCGCGGCAACGACACGCGGCCCCACCGGCACCAGCGCTTCACCCCAGCCGACCAGCCCGTCGGTTGTCTCGATGCGGACGAACACCGTCTCGCGGCTCGGCGAGTAGATGGTCGGCCGCTGGTGCGGCGCCTGATAGTCGGGGCCGCCGCGGTCGGGCGTGCCGTCCAGCGCCAGCCGGAGCGGGAACGCCTCGACCGCCGCGATCACCATGCTCTTCACCTGTTCTCCGATCTCACTGCGCAGGCACGACGGGCTCGAACCGGGCCGCGTCGGCGCGATGGTGGCCGGCCGTGACGGAGGCCAGCCGGACCGCCGCAGTCGCGGGGTCCAGGTCGACGATGCCGAGCTGCCGCCACGTGCCGCCGTCGACAGTCTGGTCGACGACGACGGTGAGCGCATCGCCGGCGGTCACGACGGTGTAGCTGGCTGCCGTCGTGGTCGTCGAGTTCGTGGGGTACCAGACGCTGACCCGGTACCGTCCCGCCGCGGCGAGCGCCGGCGTCCACGTCGCGACGGCACCGGTGTTGCCGCCGGTGAAGCGGCTGCGGCTGCCGTCGTGCCCGAGCAGGCTGCTCGCACTCCACGCGCCGGACTCCGTGTAGCCGGCGTCCTCGTCGTCGACGACGACGGCGGCCGCGGAATCCGGCGCACCGACGGCCACGGCGATGGCCTCCTCCGCACCGGCGGCCGACAGCACGATCTCGTGCAGCGTTCCCGTCGTCGCGTCGGCCGGCGCGGTCAGCCGGAACTCCAGCGGCATCGAGGCGCCGCCGGCGAGGTCGACATCCACGGAGGCCGGTGTGACGGCCCAGCCGGCCGGCGCCGCCACCGTCGCGGTACCGCGGGCCGGGGCGCCGTCCCGCGCGGTGAGCGTGGCCGTCAGCGTCGTCGTCCCGCCCGGGCCGGCGACGTCCGCGGCGGACACCTCCGACAGGACCGGCAGCAGCGCGGCCGCGTCGACCGGCTGGAACCGGACCGCGTCGACCCGGAAGAACCCGGGGTTGCGGACCACGGCGCGCACGTAGCCGTCGGTGCCGGCGGCGAACCGGAACCGGCCCAGCGGCCGCCACGTGTTCGCGTCTTGCTGCTGGTCGACCACGAACTCCTCGTCGCCGTCGGCATGGTGGACGACGTAGACCGCCGCCCGCGTCGTGTCCGGGTTCGTCGGGTACCAGACCGCGACGTCGTACATCCCGTCGGCGGGCAGCTCCGGCCGCCAGGTGGCCGTACCGCCGAGCCGGTTCTCCTCGCTGTACCGGGTGGGCGTGCGGTTCCAGCCGGACAGCCCGCTGGGCAGCCACCAGCCCGTCTCCACGTATTGGGGCCACGGGTGCGCGTCGTCGACGATGACGTCCGTGCTCGCGATCCGCACGGTGATCGCCCGCTCGCCGGCGCCGTCGGCCGAGACGGCGACGCGGTGCCCGCTGCCGGGCGCGGCGTCGGCGGAGGATGTGACGGTGGCGGTGTACTCGCGCTCCTCGCGTGCCGGCACGTCGAACGCGATCTCGGCGGTGTCGGCCGTCCAGCCCGCCGGCACACTCACCCGCAGGATCCCGGAGCGGGGGAGCGGCCCGACGTTCAGCACGGCGGCGGTCAGCTCGAACGAGTCGCCCGCGGCGGCCAGCTCGGCCGGGGCCGCCGTCAGGGCCGGCAGCTTCACCGGCGGCAGCACCTCGACGTCCGCTGGGGTGAGGGCCACGCTCCCGCCGGCCCAGGTCGCCGTGGCCGCCAGATCGGCCGTCCCGCTCGCGTCGGCCGGCGCGGTGACGTCGAACGTCCAATCCGCCGTCCCGCCGGCCGGCACCGTCGCCGGCACGTCGCCGACCGGCACGGCCGTCCAGCCCGCCGGCACCGTCAGCCTGACGGAGGCCCCGGCCAGTTCGGCGGCGCCGGCGCGGACCCGGGCCCGCACCCGGACGGCGTCGCCCGGCGTGGTGTCCGGCGACGTCGACAGCTCACCCTTGGCGGCCTGGCCGCTCGGGACGACCCCGGTGACCGACGCCGGCAGCCGCAGCGTCTGAGCGTCCGTCACCGCCGAACCGGAGACGACGCGGTACGTGAACGGCGTCGTGAGTCCGTCGACCGGGACGGTCCACTCGTACGGGAACACCTTGGCCGGCGCCTGTTGCTCCGCGCCGTCGCCGACGGCGTAGAACAGCTGCGGCTGAGGCGACTCGACGTCGACCTGGACGTACGCGTCGTAGCCGGACCGGTCCGGCCGGACCAGCAGGATCGCGCGCACCAGACCGGTCTCGGCGGCCGGGTCGAGGAAGGCCTGGTGGTGGCTGTCCGGCGACCGGTCGGCGGCGTCGGACGTCCAGTGCCACGGGACGTCGATGCCGACGTCGCGGACCACCAGCGCGGCGTGGCCCTTGGCCGGCACGGTCGTGGTGAGCCGCCCGCCGCGCAGGGCACGGGCGGCCCGGACCCCCGTGCCGCGGCCCAGGACCTCGGCCCGGTTCGCATCGCGCCGCGCCAGTCCGGTGACCGGCGTCGCGACGTCGACCGTCACCCGCTCGTCGGTGTCGCTCTCGTTGGTGAGGCTGATGTACAGACTGCCGTTGCCGACCGCTGTCAGCCAGTTGACCTGCGGGTTGTCGACGTTGACGATGCCCTTCGGGAAGTACGGCCAGACGCCGTCCTCGCCGTAGAACGTGCCGGGCGCATGCCCGTAGGTCGCGTACTTGAAGAACACGTAATTGGTCTCGAACTGCCGCGGGAAGTCGATGCGTCCGCCGGACCGGGTGACGTGCTCGGTGATCAGGTAGTCCAACGCCAGGCCCAGCTGGCCCGGGATGTGGTGGAAGTAGATGGTGCTCGACCCGGGCGGACCCTGGTAGGGGAAGTCCGGCTTCATCTGGTCGACGATGAACTGCCGGTTGTAGTAGCCGGGGTAGTTGGTGAACCGGCCGACCACCAGGTTGTGCGCCACGTCGCGGAACAGGTCGTCACCCGTGTGCTCGGCCAGCCGCAGGAAGAACGGCGCCCAGGCCGGGATCCAGGTGAAGCCGCCGCCCGGGTTCACCCGGCCCGCGGCGATCTTGAACGTGGAGAGCTGCTCGAACGTGACGCCGTTGGTCAACGGCATCCACGCCGGTACCTGCTCGCTCTCCACCGTCGTCTCCGGGTAGTCCGGCAGCAGCGGGGTGGTCCAGCGGTCGATCTGGGCGTCGATGAACGGCTGGTTCGGGACGGTCACGGTGGTGTCTGGGACCGGCCGCACCTGCATGAGCGTGACGTAGCGCTGGGCCTCGCGGTACGCGCCGTCGAGGAACTCCCGCTCGCCGGTGAGCTCGAACAGCACCAGCAGCTCGGTCCAGCCCTTGACGTAGTTGTAGCCGAAGCCGTTCTCGGCCTGGTTCGTGGTGTAAGGACGCACGATGAGGTCGCGGATGTACCGGCGCGCCTCCGCCTTCGCCTCGGCCAGGTAGGCCTCGTTGCCGGTCAGTACGTACGCCTGCAGCGGGGTGCTCAAGGGCGTGCGGCCGTCGCGCGAAGGCCGCTGCTCGATCAGGTCCGTGGCCAGGCGGTGGATGCCCGCGTTCTGGCCGCGCGTCTGCTCGTACAGGGGCACCAACGTCGACGCGTCGCCGGGGACGTGGCCGATGCGGTACAGGTTGAGGTCGCCGTACACCGGCTTGCCCTTCACCGGCGTGCTGCCGTGACCGGCTCGCGAGAGGTGATACTCGACGAGCGGGCGGGCCCGGCGTGTGTACAGGTCGTCATTGCCGGTCAGGTAGTACGCGGACAGCAGGACGCCGGCGATCGGCGTGCGCACCGCCTGGTCGTTCTCGATGTCGACGAAGCCCTTCGCTCGGTTCCACCAGCCGCTGAACGACGGCACGAACGACTCGCTGTCGTCGCCGTCCGGCTCGACCATCAGCAGGTCGATGAGGTTGTGGACGGTGTCGGTGAGCGAGGTGTCGTACACGTTGCGCCGGTAGGCGGTGTAGCCGTACTCATGGCGGACGAGGTCCGTGTAGGCGTCGTACATGGTGCCGGCCGCGGCGTAGAGCCCGAACGCGTAGCCGCGGCTCTCGCCCGCGGCGAGCGGGGCCCGGCGGCCGGCCTGCGGTGCGAAGACCACGGGCTGCACGTCGCGGTCGTCGTTGCGCAGGCTCATGCCGAACGGCTGGCCGTCCGGGCCGAGCTCGCGCTCGTGCTCGAACAGCAGCACCTCGCCCGGGGTGTAGACGCCGAGCGTCACGTCGTTGTCGCCGATGCGCCGCTGCGTCAGCGACATCGGCGCGAACAGCTCCCACGCGCCGAGCGACTGCGCACCCTCGACGACCCGGGCATGCTGGCGCGAGCCGCAGAGCACTTCGTCGACGTCGTCGGGGGACGCGGCGTCGACGGACTGGTAACCGACCACGTAGCCGTCGGCGCTGCCCGCGGTGATGGTCCACTGCAGCTCGGGATTCGGGCCGGCCAGCGACCAGCGGACGGTGAGGTCGTAGCCGCCGGGCGGGGTACTGCGCAGCTCGACGGTGTGCGCGTCGAGCTGGGCGAGCGAGTCGAACGCCACCCAGTTCGGCGTCATCGACGTGTAGTAGTCGGTGGGGTTGCCGTCGTCACCGGTCAGGATGATCCACTGCTCGTCGAAGCGGGCGCTGGGATCGGTGACCCGCAGCCAGTCGCCGTCGGCCGTCCGGACCTCCAGGTCGCGCACGTACGTGTGGCCGCCGTCCCAGCTCGCGCGGTGGAAGGTCACCCGGTGCCGGTCGCCGGTGATCGTCGCGGCCGCCTCGATGACCAGGTTCGGCATCGGCAGCCGGCGCAGCGCGTCCGGTAGTGGCGGCTGGCCGTCCGCGGCCGGGGTGGTGGCCGCGGACGCGGACGGCAGCCCGAACGCGTTCACCACCGGCGGCAGCACGGCCGCGCCGAGCAGGAGCCGGATCGCGGAGCGACGGGACAGATTCGGTTTCGGGCAGGCTGACGCCTGGAGTACCTCGTGCATGTGCCAGACCTTTCGTGCGGGGG
>NZ_SMLB01000043.1 GCF_004349105.1 Jiangella aurantiaca | reverse complement strand
GGCGTCGCCGTCGGGGTCGGGGTGTCCGATGGCGGTTCGGACGGCAGCGTTGCGGACTGACCGGAGTCCTGCGGGCTGGCCGACGCCGGCTCGTCGCGGCCGAACTGGTTCAGGCCGATCAGCACGGCCGACACCACGGCGACGGCGAGCACGGCGATGAGTGCGCCCACGCCGGCCTTCCTGCCACGCGTCACGATGGTTCCTTCCCCTCCTGACGGCGTCCCCTCGACGCCGCTCCCACCCTCAAAGACTCATAAATCCTGGACCAGGTTGCCGCAATGACGCCGCAATCTCCATCACGACTCGGTATCGGCGTCACGGAAGTCTCGGACATTTCGTGTTTATCGAGCTGAATCGGTAGTAATCGAGCGCGGGCGCTCACTGTGCCAGGGAATCGGCCGCCGCCGCAGCCGGTTGTGCGAACTGTGATGTCGGGCACGCGCGGACCGCGCCGGGTGATGATGCTGAGCGTCCACACCTCGCCGCTCGACCAGCCCGGTGGCGGCAACGCCGGCGGCATGAACGTCTACGTCGTCGAGCTGGCTCGCCGGCTGGCCGCGCTCGGCGTCGAGGTCGAGGTGTTCACCCGGGCCACGGCGTCCGGGCAGCCGCCGGTCGTCCAGACCGCGCCGGGCGTCCTGGTCCGGCACATCGCCGCCGGCCCCTACGAGCTGCTCCCCGTCGCCGAGGTGCCGGCGCAGCTGTGCGCGTTCACGTCAGGCGTGCTGCGCGCCGAGGCGAAGCGCCTGCCCGGCTGGTACGACCTCGTGCACTCGCACTACTGGCTCTCCGGCCACGTCGGCTGGCTGGCGACCAGCCGCTGGGGCGTCCCGCTGGTGCACTCCATGCACACCATGTCCAAGGTGAAGAACCTGTCGCTGGCAGACGGCGAACTGCCGGAGCCGCGCGAACGGGAGCTGGGTGAGGAGCAGGTCGTCGCGGCTGCCGACCTGCTGGTGGCCAGCACCGACGACGAGGCCGCCCAGCTGGTCGGGCTGTATGGCGCCGACCCCGCACAGGTGGCGACGATCCCACCGGGAGTCGACCTCGACGTGTTCGCGCCCGGCCCGGCGGCCGCCGCCCGGGCCCGGCTGGGGCTGCCGGCCGACGCCGTCGTGCTGCTGTTCGCCGGGCGCATCCAGCCGCTCAAGGCGCCCGACGTGCTGGTGCGGGCCGCGTCGCTGCTCGTGACGCGGGACCCGGCGCTGCGCGAGCGGTTGGTCGTCGCCGTCGTGGGCGGTCCGTCGGGCAGCGGTCTGGCCGAGCCCCACGCGCTGACGCGGCTGGCGCATACGCTCGATGTCGCCGACGTCGTCCGGTTCGAACCGCCGGTGGACCAGCGGGAGCTGGCCGACTGGTACCGCGCCGCCGACCTCACTGCAGTCCCGTCCTACAGCGAGTCGTTCGGGCTCGTGGCGCTGGAGTCGCAGGCCTGCGGCACGCCGGTCGTCGCGGCCGCGGTGGGCGGGCTGCGCACCGCCGTGGCCCACGACGTGTCCGGCCTGCTGGTCGAGGGCCACGACCCGGCCGACTGGGCTGACGCCGTCGCCGGGCTGATCGGCGACCCGGACCGGCTGCGCCGGCTCGGCACCGGCGCTGTGGCGCACGCGGCGGAGTTCGGCTGGGACGCCACCGCGGCCCGTATGCTCGACGTCTACACGACAGCGTTGCGGCACCGGCAGGTGATGACAGCATGACGACCGACGACGGTCCCGCGGCGGTCGTCCGTGCCTACCTCGGCGACTCCGGCCAGCCGTGGAACGAGCCCGCCCCCGGTGAGTTCGCCGTCGAGCTGCCCGGCGAGCGGAAGCTGAAGACATCCTGCAGCCTGGCCGTCCGCGACCACAGCCTGGTCGTCAACGCGTTCGTCGCCCGCAAGCCCGACGAGAACCACGAGGCCGTCTACCGCTGGCTGCTCGAGCGCAACGCCCGGCTGTCCGGCATCGCGTTCGCCGTCGACCAGGCCGGCGACATCTACCTCGTCGGGCGGCTGCCGCTGCACGCCGTCACCGCCGCCGAAATCGACCGCCTGCTCGGCGTCGTGCTCGACACCGCCGACTCTTCGTTCAACACCGTCCTGGAGCTCGGGTTCGCCTCATCCATCCGGCGCGAGTGGGAATGGCGCCTCGCCCGCGGCGAGTCCACCCGCAACCTGGCCGCCTTCGAGCACCTCCGCCCCGCCCCGTAAGCTGAGGGCCATGACCTATCGCCTGGTGCTGCTCCGTCACGGTGAGAGCGAGTGGAACGCGAAGAACCTGTTCACCGGCTGGGTCGACGTCGACCTCACCGCGGCCGGCGAGGCCGAGGCCCGGCGCGGCGGCGAGCTGATGACGTCGCGCGGCGTGCTGCCCGACGTCCTGCACACCAGCGTGCTGCGCAGGGCCATCCGCACCGCCAACATCACCCTCGACGTCGCCGACCGCCACTGGGTGCCGGTCAAGCGGTCGTGGCGGCTCAACGAGCGCCACTACGGTGCGCTGCAGGGCAAGGACAAGAAGCAGACGCTGGCCGAGTTCGGCGAAGAGCAGTTCATGCTCTGGCGCCGCTCGTACGACACCCCTCCGCCGCCGATCGACCCCGGCGACGAGTTCGCGCAGACCGGCGACCCGCGCTACGCCGACCTTCCGCCCGAGCTGCTGCCGGCCACCGAGTGCCTGAAGGACGTGCTCGGCCGGTTCCTGCCGTACTGGTACGACGCCATCGTGCCCGACCTGCGCCGCGGCCAGACGGTCGCCGTCGTCGCGCACGGCAACTCGCTGCGGGCGCTGGTCAAGCATCTCGACGACATCTCCGACGACGCCATCGCCGGCCTGAACATCCCCACCGGCGTGCCGCTGCTCTACGAGCTGGACGAGTCGCTGCGCCCGGTCACGAGGGGTGGCGAGTACCTCGACCCCGAGGCCGCCGCAGCGGCCATCGAAGCAGTCAAGAACCAGGGCCGCTAGCCCGGGCCGCGTCGGCCGCAAGGGGGAACGACGCATGGCAGTGACCGACATCGCCATCGAGAAGATCAAGCAGATGATCGTCAGCGGGGAGCTGAGTCCCGGCGATCGGCTGCCGCGCGAGGCTGACCTCGCCGAGCGCTTGGGGCTGTCGCGCAGCTCGCTGCGCGAGGCGGTGCGGGCGCTGTCGCTGATCCACGTGCTCGACGTGCGGCAGGGCGACGGGACCTACGTCACCAGCCTGTCGCCGCACCTGCTGCTCGACGCGATGGCGTTCGTCGTCGACTTCCACCGCGACGACACCGTCCTGCACTTCCTCGAGGTGCGCCGCATCATCGAGCCGGCCGCCGCGGCCATGGCGGCCGTGCGGATGAGCGACGACGCCATCGCGAAGCTCGACGAGATCATGGCGCCGCTGGGCCCGGACACCGGCGTCGAGGAGCTGGTCGCCAGCGACCTGGAGTTCCACCGGCTGATCGCCGAGGGCTCCGGCAACCCGGTGCTCTGCTCGCTGGTCGAGAGCCTGTCGGGGCCCACGCACCGGGCCCGGGTCTGGCGCGGCCTGACCCAGGAGGCGGCTACGGCCCGGACGCTGAGCGAGCACCGGTCCATCGTCGCGGCGATCCGGGCGCGGCAGCCCGACATCGCCCGCTCATGGGCGACGGTGCACGTGGCCGGCGTCGAGCAGTGGCTGCGCGAGGCGCTCACCCCCGCGGAGGACGTCGCCGAAGACGGTTGGCCCAAGGCCGGCCGCGAGGTCCCAGGCGGCGAGTACCACTAGGGAGAGGGGTAGAGGTCAGTGGCCGGCGGTGCTGTCGGCCCATTCGATCTCGCCGGTCACCAGGTAGCGCACGTTGGTGGCGATGTGCACGGCGTGGTCGGCGAATCGCTCGTAGTAGCGGCCCAGCAGCGCGATGTCGACGGCCGCCTCGACGCCGCGGTCCCACTCGTCGTCGAGCAGTACGGCGAACAGCGACCGGTGCAGGCTGTCCATCTCGTTGTCGTCGCGCGCCAGCGCCGCGGCGGCGTCGAGGTCGCGGGTGCGCAGTACCTCAACGGCTTTGCTCGACATGTCGCAGGCGGCGCGGCCCATGGCGGCGAAGGTGTCGCGCAGCTCCTCGGGCACGGCGTGGTCGGGGTAGCGCATCCGCGCGACCTTGGCGACGTGGACGGCGAGGTCGCCCATGCGCTCGGCGTCGGACGTGGTGCGCAGGGCGGACGTGACGATGCGCAGCTCCGAGGCGACCGGGCCCTGAGTGGCCATCAGCTCGAGCACCTGCTCGTCGATCTCGAGCTGGTCGCGGTTGATGCTGGAGTCGGACGCCATGGCCTGCTCGGCGGCGTCGAGGTCGGCCTCGAGCAACGCCTTGGTGGCCAGCCCCATCAGCTCACCGGTCTTGCGGATCATCCCGATCAGCCGGCCGTTGACCTCGTCGAGCTGCTCGTGATACGCCTCGCGCATTGGCTTCGTCATCCTGTCGTCCTCGGGGTGGGCACGTTGCTTCCCGTCTGATCAGCGTAGGTGCAATTGATGGACGGGCAGCGCCGCAAGGTGAATGGGCCGCGAAGTCTCGGTGAACATGCGGCCGAATTCGCGGCGTGAAGTGTCTTGAAGTGGAGATGAACCCGGCTGCGGCACATACCATCGGTAGATGTGGATGCCGTGACAGCCGGAGCGCTGGCCGCGTGTGTCGGCGCAGCGGTCGGCCTCGCGGCGGGTCTGGCGTTCAAAGTCAGTGAGCGTGCCCAGCATCCGCCGGAGCCGCCACGGACGTCGCGCGTCCCCGAGGGCGTCGACGAGGTCCTGTCGGTGCTGCGGTCCAGCGCCATCGTCCTCGACAGCGCCCTCGACGTCGTCAAGGCCAGCCCGTCGGCGTACGCGTTCGGCCTGGTCCGGCACGACCGCGTCGCGGTGCCCGAGCTGGTCGAGCTGACCGAGCGGGTCCGCCGCGACGGCCAGATCCGCGAGGTCCAGCTGGAGATCCCGCGGTCGCGCGACACCACCCAGACGCTGTACGTGTCGGCCCGGGTCGCTCCGCTCAACAGCAAGCTGCTGCTGGCGTTGGTCGAGGATCGCACCCACGAGATCCGCGTCGACGAGGTCCGCCGCGACTTCGTCGCCAACGTGTCGCACGAGCTGAAGACCCCGGTGGGTGCGCTGCTGCTGCTCGCCGAGGCGGTGGAGGACGCCAAGGACGACCCCGAGGCGGTGCAGCGCTTCGCCGAGCGCATGCAGCGCGAGGGTGCCCGGCTCACCCGGCTGGTCCAGGAGATCATCGACCTGTCCCGGCTGCAGTACGACGACCCCGTCGCGTCGCCGGAGTCCGTCGACGTCGACAGCGTCGTCGAGGCCGCACTCGACCGCAGCCGCGTGGAGGCCGAGAAGCACAAGATCCGGCTCACCGCCGGCGGCACGCCCGGACTGCAGGTGCTGGGCAACGTCGAGCAGCTGGTCATCGCGCTGGGCAACCTCGTCGAGAACGCCGTGAACTACAGCCCTCCCAATACCCGCGTCGCCGTCGGAGTACGCCGTCGTGACGACCTCGTCGAGATCAGCGTCACCGACCAGGGCTTCGGCATCGCCGAGAGCGAGCTGGACCGCATCTTCGAGCGGTTCTACCGGGTCGATCCGGCCCGTTCCCGGGCCACCGGTGGCACCGGCCTGGGACTGTCCATCGTCAAGCACATCGCCGCCAGCCACGGCGGCGAGGTAGGCGTGTGGAGCGTGCAGGGAGCAGGATCCACCTTCACCCTGCGACTGCCGCTGCACCCGCAGCGAACCGGGCAACCGTCCGCGTTCGAGACGCCAGTTGGTAAGGAGACGCCGTGACCCGCGTGCTCGTCGTCGAGGATGAGGATTCGTTCAGCGACGCCCTGTCGTACATGCTCCGGAAGGAGGGCTTCGAGGTCGCCGTCTCCGTGACCGGCGACGACGCCCTCGACGAGTTCGACCGGGGCGGGGCGGACCTCGTACTGCTCGACCTCATGCTGCCGGGCCTGTCCGGGACCGAGGTCTGCCGTCAGCTGCGGCAGCGCTCCAACGTCCCGGTCATCATGCTGACCGCCAAGGACTCCGAGGTCGACAAGGTCGTCGGACTGGAGCTGGGCGCCGACGACTACGTCACCAAGCCGTTCTCCTCGCGCGAGCTGGTCGCCCGCATCCGGGCGGTGCTGCGACGCGGGACCGAGCCCACTGAGGCCAGCCAAGCCGTGCTGGGCGCCGGCCCGGTCCGCATGGACGTCGACCGCCACGTGGTCACCGTCAACGGCGACACCGTCCGGCTGCCGCTGAAGGAGTTCGAGCTGCTCGAGCTGTTGCTGCGCAACGCCGGTCGGGTGCTGACCCGCGCCCAGCTGATCGACCGCATCTGGGGCGCCGACTACGTGGGCGACACCAAGACTCTGGACGTGCACGTGAAGCGGCTGCGGGCGAAGATCGAGCCCGACCCCGCGGCGCCGACCTACCTGCTCACCGTCCGCGGCCTGGGCTACAAGCTGGAGGCCTGAGCCAGGTTCGCGCACGACTGCCGCCGGGCGCGGGTGCCATCATGAGGTTTTCTGCTGCGTCAACACGCTTGCAGGCGTATTGACGCGCCAGAAATCGTGGTGATGTACGCGATCGTGGATGGTCTGATCATTCAAGGCGCCGGATGTGAGGCCAGGTTCGCGCGGAGGACGGCGGCCAGCTCGTCGCGGACGACGCAGGCGTCGAACGCGAACGACGCGGCCAGCTCGCCGGCCTCGTCCGGGGTGACGCCTTCGAAGCAGGCGCCGAACCGCTCGGCCAGCGGCTCGGCCAGCAGGATGTTGCGCACCAGCAGGCCGAGCCAGGCGCGCCGGCCCCACGGGTACGGCGCGAAGCCGGGGAACTCCCGGTCGAACAGCTCCTCGATCGGCTGCATGACAGCGCGGACGTTGCGGTCGGTGCCGCCCCATGAATCGGTGCCGAGGCGGTTCTTCCGCTCCAGCTCCGGTGCGATTCGCCGCAGGTACGGCGAGTCGGCGCGGGCGTGCACCAGCCCCTGCAGCCCGACGTCCTTGTACGTCCACAGCGACCAGCTGGCGCCGTGCTCGTCGTAGATCGCCAACTGGTCGGCCAGCAGGCGCAGGCAGGCCTCGTCCCGCTCGCGGTCGCCGGTGTAGATGGGGCCGAACTCGCCGATCCAGATCGGGGTGCCGGTGCGACGCATGAACTCCGTCCGGCGCAGGAAGGTCTGCTCCAGCACGTCGCGGTCGAACCACTCGCCGCGGGTCACGCCCGGGTAGGCGCCGTCGCGGGCGATGCCGGGCAGCGCGTAGTCGTGCGCGGTGTAGACGGTGGCGGGGAAAGGCTCGGCGAACATCGAGAAGTCGGTCGAGTAGCGGTTGCCGTCGAGGAACAGCACGTGCCGCGGGTCGACGGCGCGGATGGCCGCCTCCAGGCGCTCGTAGAACGGTCCGATCGCCTCCCCGCTGGGATCGCCGGGCTCGTTGAGCGGGTTGTAGCCGGCGACGGCGGGCTCGTCGCGGTAGCGGTCGGCCAGCGCCTCCCACAGGTGCACGACGCGGTCCTGGAAGTGCCGGTGCTGCCAGAAGAACGCCTGGTGGGTGGGGTTGTCGCTGTGCCAGTTCTGGTTCTGGTAGCCGGGCGCGGCGTGCAGGTCGAGAATCGCGTAGAGGCCGTGCCGGGCGCACGCCCGCACCGCCTGGTCCAGCCGGCGGAAACCGGACTCCTTCAGCTCGAACGAGCGGTCGTCGTCCTCGAAGTGCCGGTAGCCGAACGGCACTCGGACGGCGTTGACGCCCAGGCCGGTGAGGAACGAGGCGTCGGCGTCGGCGAAGAAGTCGTCGAGGAACCGGTCGAAGAACCGCTTGTAGCCCTCGGGGCCGAGCGCCACCCGCAGCGCGGCGCGGTGCTGCGACTCCGTCCCGGCATAGCCGGTGATGAAGTTCTCCATGTTCATCCAGCCGCCCAGACCGACGCCGCGCAGCCGTACCGGCCGGCCCTGGTCGTCGGTGAGCCGGGTGCCGTCGAACCGGATCCATGGCAGCGACATGTAGCCCCCTCGAGAACAATCTAGAAACCGGTTCCTGAGAAGGCTAGCCAGATGGTATGGGGCCATGCAACCATGTCGAAACACGCGAGTAGAACCGATTCAATTCGGCACGTTCCACTGGGAAACCGGTAACTCGCCGGCACTGCTTCGGAGAGAGGACGAGCACGATGGGGCACCTGATGGGACGCGGCGCGATGCGGCGCCGCGCGGCGATCGGGGTCACGGCGGCCGCGTTGCTGGCCGTCTCGGCATGCGGCGGTGGCAGCGCGGAGTCCAGCGACTCCGGTGAGGTGACGCTGCGCTTCGCCTGGTGGGGCAATGACGAGCGGGCCCGGATCACCCAGCAGGCCATCGACGCGTTCGAGGCGGAGCACCCGGACATCACCGTCGAGGCCGAGCCGCTGGACTTCGAGGGCTACTTCGACCGCCTCGCCACCAGCGTCGCCGCGCGCGACGCTCCGGACGTCATCACGCTGGGGGGTGCCTACCCACGTGAGTACGGCGACCGCGGCGCGCTGCTGGATCTGTCGACCGTGGCGGAGCAGCTGCCCACCGACGACATCGACGAGGCGGCCCTGAGCAACGGGTTCTTCAGCGGTGTGCAGTACAGCATCCCCACCGGCGTCAACACGTATTGCGTCGTGGTCAACCCGGAGGTCTTCGCCGCCGCCGGCGTGCCGCTGCCCGACGACACCACCTGGACGTGGGACGACTTCGTCGCCATCGCCCAGCGGATCTCCGACGCCTCGCCGGAGGGTACCTACGGTGCGGCCGACCCGACCAGCGCCGACACCCTCGACCTCTTCGCGCGCCAGCGAACCGGCTCGGGCCTGTACACCGAAGACGGCGGCGTCGCGGTCGAGCCCGCCACCGCAGCGGAGTGGTGGACCATGACGAAGGCGATGAGCCAGTCCGGCGCCACCCCGCCGGCCACGCTCACGGCCGAGCTGGGCGGCCAGCCATCGCCCGAGCAGACCCTGATGGGCCGCGGCCTGGCCGGCATGCAACTGGACTGGAGCAACCAGCTGACCGCGCTGCGCACCGCGTCCGGCGCGCCACTGGAGCTGCTGCGCGCACCGGGGGAGTCGGACGGCGTCGCGCCCGGCATGTGGCTGCAGGCGTCGCAGTCGTACGCCGTCTCGTCGACCAGCGAACACCCCGAAGAGGCGGCAATGCTCATCGACTTTCTCGTCAACAGCGAGGAGGCGGCGTCGTTCATCCTCGCCGACCGCGGGCTGCCGGCCAACGCCGAGGTCCTGGAGGCCATCACGCCGCAGCTGGACGAGCACACGACGGCGCAGGCGGAGTTCATCGCGGAGATCAGCGAGGACGTGAACCCCGACCTCGTCATCGGCCCGGCCGGCTCGACCGAGACCCGGAACATCGTCATCCGGCTGAACGACGAGGTGCTCTTCGACCGGATATCGGTCGACGACGCCGCGACGTCGCTCGTCGACGAGGTGAGCGCCGCCATCGCACAGTGACGCGGCGCGGGCCACGGCCCGCGTCGAAGGGGGAGATCGCATCGGGGGGACCACACCATCGAGAGGAGACCCCATGATCCGATCGCGACCCCGCGTCGTCCGCACCCGGCGGGTCGTTGCCGTCGCGCTCGCCACCACCCTGTGCACGGTGGCGACCGCGGCGGCGACCGGAGCGCAGGCCGAACCCGCGGCGACCGGGCCGGCTGCCGGCGCACAGACCGAGCCGCTCCTCGCCTTCCCCGGCGCCGAGGGTTTCGGCCGGTACGCCACCGGCGGCCGCGGTGGCACCGTCTACCACGTGACGAACCTCGACGACAGCGGTCCCGGCTCGTTCCGCGACGCGGTGAGCGAGCCGAACCGTACGATCGTGTTCGAGGTCGGTGGCGTCATCACCATCGGCGAGCGCATCCGGGTGGCGCCGAACATCACCATCGCCGGACAGACCGCGCCGGGCGAGGGCATCACGATCTACGGCAACGGGCTGTCGTTCACCGACGCGAACGGCACCATCGCGCGGCACTTCCGGGTACGGCAGGGGATCGGCGGCGACTCCGGCACCGACGCGATCACGGTGGTCACCGGCGACACGATGATCTTCGACCACCTCTCCGTCACCTGGGGCCGCGACGAGGTGTTCTCGGTCAGCAACGGCGACCCGGCCGACGGCGCGCACAACGTCACCATCCAGAACTCGATCCTGGGCCAGGGTCTGGACACCCACTCCGCCGGCGGCCTGATCGAGACGGCCGGCGGCGTCAGCCTGTTACGCAACCTCTACCTCGACAACGACATCCGCAACCCCAAGGTCAAGGGCGTCAACCAGTACGTCAACAACGTCGTCTACAACTGGCGGCGCGAGGCCTACATCCTGGGAGGCTCGCAGTGGACGTCGGAGGCCAACGTCCAGAACAACTATTTCATCGCCGGCCCCAGCACCGAGACCGGGCCGTTCACCCGTGGCAACGAGAACTTCCACCTGTTCGCCGAGGACAACTACCACGACGCCGACCGCGACGGAGCCCTCGACGGGTACGAGGTGCCGCGCGAGGAGTACACAACGGTCACCTGGATGGAGAAGCCGTACCCGTATCCGCCGGTCGCCGACCTGATGGACCCGGACGACGCCTACGAGTACGTCGTAGAGCATGCCGGCGCCTCGCTGAACCGCGACCGCGTCGACGGTCTGCTGGTCGGTGAGGTCACCTCGCTGGGCCGCAAGGGCGCGATCATCAGCGACGAGAACGCGCCGCCGATCAACGGGCCGGGGCCGGTCCGCGGCGGGGACGCCCCGCGCGACACCGACCGCGACGGCATGCCGGACTGGTGGGAGCGCCTGCGCGACCTCGACCCCGAGGTGCCCGGCAACAACGCCGACGGCGACGGCGACGGCTACACCGATCTCGAGGAGTACCTCAACTGGCGAGCGAGCCACTGACGGCGTGATCGACGCCGCGAGGAGCCGGCCCGGCGGTCAGGCGCCGTTGGCGACCGACGCCGCCGGGCCGGTGCTCCCGCGGACGACCAGGCGCGGCCGGAACCGGGCGTCGGCCGGCGGCGGCTCGCCGTTCAGCAGTGCCCACAGACGCTGCCAGGCCCGCTCACCCAGCTCGGTCGGCGGTACCGCGGCGGTGGTGAGCGGCGGCGTCGTGTACCGGGCGAACGGGATGTCGTCGAAGCCGGCCACGGAGATCTGCCTGGGCACCGAGACGCCCAGTTCGTGCAGGCCCGACAGCGCGCCGAAGGCCACCAGGTCGTTGTAGGCGATGACGGCCGTGCAGCCGTCGTCGAGCAGCCGGCCGGCGACTGCGTGGCCGTCACTGAACGTGGCGCCGCACTCGTGCTCGACCAGCTCGACGCGTCCGGCCGCGGCGAACCCGCGCAGCGTGCTGAGTCGTTGCTGGTTGGACGAGCTGGTGGGCGGGCCGGCGAGGTAGGCGAGCCGGTGGTGCCCCAGCCCCTGCAGGTGGGAGACGAGATCGCGGATGCCGGCCGCGTAGTCGACGTTCACCGATGGCACCGAGAACCCCACGGCGTCGCGGTTGACCAGGACGAACGGGGCCAGCTTGGGCGCCAGCGCGGCCAGCTCGCCGTCGGGCATGCGCGGTGCGCAGAGCACGAGGCCGTCGCAGCGCCGGCGAGCCTCGAGGGCGATCAGGCCCTCCTCGGCGACGTTCTCCTCGGAGTCGGCGACCAGTAGGCGGTGACCTTGGGTGGCGGCGGCGTGGCTGAGGCTGCGCAGCACGTCCTGGAACATCGGGTTGGCGAGGTCGGGCACGACCAATGCGATGGTGGTGGTGCGGCCGACCGCGAGGCTGCGGGCGAGCACGCTGGGCTGGTAGTTGAGCGCCGAGGCGGCCTCCCTGACCCGCTCGGCCAGATGTGGCGCCACGGTGGAGCTGCCGTTCATGACGCGCGACACCGTCGCCCGGGAGACCCCGGCCAGTTCGGCCACCCGGCTGATCGTGGCCGGCCGGGTGTCGTCGTCGGTCTCCGCCGTCATGGTCCCCCTCCCCGGCGTGCCCGTCGACACGGACGAGGCACTGATCGTATCGCTCACGAGGCCACCGTCACGGCCCACGGCAGACCCTGCTCCCGGAAGGTGCGCAGCGTCGTCGCGGCGCGGTCGACGGCGTCGTCGACGCCGCTCACCACGGGGTGCCGGCCGGGGCCGTCGCCGACGAGCACACGGTGCGGTTCGGTGATGCGCGTCGGTGGCGATGACGTGCGGACGGCCTCGAGCACCTCCGTGAACGCCCCCGATCGCTCCAGCGGCGAGATGAGCGGCACCGACGGGTCGCGCCGGTGCGCCAGCAGGTTCTCGAGCAGGTCGGTGAAGGGGAACTCGCGCGTGGTCGTGGCCTCCGGGGTCGTCAGGTCGACCCGGCCGGTCTTGTACCAGAGCACCGCACGGCCGCGGCTGCCCACGACCACGACGTACGGCTCGCGCGACTCCCGCGCGCACAGCGTCAGGGCCGCGACGACGATGCTGCCGCCCGTCGTCGTGACGCGTACGCACGAGGTGTCGTCGGCCTCGATGTCGTTGGCGCGGAACAGCTCGGTGCGCACGTCGGCGAGGTCGCCGCGCCGGTCGCTGCCGTCCAGGCGCAGCGCCGTGGACAGCGCGTGAGCGAGCGGGTTGGTGACAACGCCGTCGACCACCGGGTGGCCGTCGAGCTCGCGCCGGCCGGCCCAGGCCGACCGTTCCCAGTAGGCCCGGGTGCGGACCCAGGCGCCGGCCGCTCCCACCCCGCGGACCTCGCCGATGACGCCGTCGGCGACCAGCTGCTGGACGTGCTCTATGGCGTCGGTGCCGAAGCTCTGGAATCCGACCTGGCAGCGTCGGCCGGTGCGGGCCAGCTGATGCGTCAGAGCGTCGAACCCGGCCAGCGTGGGCGTGGGTGGCTTCTCCAGCAGTACGTCGGCGCCGGCGGCCAGCGCCGCCTCCGCGAGGTCGAGATGCCGGTGGATGGGCGCGGCGACGATGACGACGTCAGCGTTCACCTTGTCGAGCAGCTCGGGCAGGCCGTCGGTCCACGGCGTGCCGGCCGGTACGCCGTCGAGGTCCGGCGACGGCGGCCGCGGATCGCAGATGCCGGCCAGCTCGGCGGTGCCCGAGGCGGCGAGTCCGGCCAGCCGCCGCAGGTAGATGGCCCCGTAGCCGTAGGCGCCGGCGAGCACGACACGTGCGGGAGCCGGGCGGCGGGTCATGGGCACCTCCGAGGCGGGCGTCGATCTAGTAACCGGTATCTCAGCGTAGCGTACAGTCACTAGCTGCGGATTCGCAGCCGATCGCCGCGGGCTCTTGCTCACAATTGACACCCGCCCGTACGCTTGCTAGAAATCGGTATCTCGACGGACAGCGCTTTCCTCCGCTTGTTCCTGGCCGCGACCGTGCCCGTCGATCACAGAGACCGCGAGGAGGTCACCGATGACCACCGTCCCGACGTTCTCGCGCGGGCGGGCGCCCGGCGAGCCACCACCGCAGGCGGCGGTCGGTCCGCCCGAGCCGCGCCGGAACCGGCGCAGTCCGCTCGCCAAACGCGAGGGCCGCGTGGCCTATCTGTTCCTCGCGCCCTGGTTCATCGGGATGGTGGTCATCACCATCGGCCCGATCCTGGGCTCGCTGTACCTCTCGTTCACCGAGTACAGCCTGCTGCAGCCGCCGGAGTGGCTGGGCCTGGAGAACTACCGGCGCATGCTCGACGACGAGCGGCTGCACACCGCGCTGCGCGTGACGTTCACCTACGTGTTCGTGTCGGTGCCGCTGCAGCTGGCGCTGGCGCTCGCGCTGGCGTTCTTCCTTGACCGCGGCGTGCGCGGCCTGGCGCTTTACCGGTCGATCTACTACCTGCCGTCGCTGCTCGGCGGCAGCGTGGCGATCGCCATCCTCTGGCGGCAGATCTTCGGCACCGAGGGCCTGATCAACCAGCTGCTCGGCATGGTCGGGATCGAGGGCGAGGGCTGGGTCTCCCATCCCGACCACGCGCTGTCCACGCTGATCGTGCTGAACGTGTGGACGTTCGGCGCGCCGATGGTGATCTTCCTGGCCGGGCTGCGGCAGATCCCGACCATGTACTACGAGGCGGCCGAGGTCGACGGTGCCGGCGGGTTCACCAGGTTCTGGCGCATCACCATCCCGCTGCTCACGCCGATCATCTTCTTCAACCTCGTGCTGCAGATCATCGGGTCGTTCCAGACCTTCACGCAGGCGTTCATCGTCAGCGGCGGCACCGGAGGACCGGCCGACTCCACGCTCTTCTACACGCTCTACACGTACCAGCGCGGCTTCGGCTCGTTCGAGATGGGCTACGCGTCGGCGCTGGCCTGGGTCCTGCTGGTCATCATCGCCGGCTTCACGGCGATCAACTTCCTCGCGGCGAAGCGGTGGGTGCACTATGGCGACTGACCTCGAATCGATCGCCGCGCCGGATCCCGCGGCCCTGGCCGCCCGGCGTCGCCGCGACGGCCGCAGGCGCCGGCTGCTCAAGCACGTCGTGCTCATCGTGTTCGGCTTCGCGATGCTCTATCCGCTGCTGTGGATGGTGTCGAGCTCGTTCAAGCCGTCGGACCTGATCTTCCGCGACGCGTCGATCATCCCGAGCGAGTTCGACTTCGGCAACTACACCGAGGGCTGGAACGCCCTGGCCCGCCCGTTCCACCACTACCTGATCAACTCGGCGATCATCGTCGGCTTCTCGGTGGTGGGCAACCTGCTCAGTTGCGCGATGGCCGCCTACGCGTTCGCCCGGCTGCAGTTCCGCGGCCGGCGGCTGTTCTTCGCCGCGATGCTCGGCACCATCATGCTGCCGATCCACGTGGTCATCGTGCCGCAGTACATCCTGTTCTCGGAGCTGGACTGGATCAACACGTACTACCCGCTGATCGTCCCGAAGTTCCTGGCCACCGACGCGTTCTTCATCTTCCTCATGGTGCAGTTCATCCGCGGGCTGCCCCGTGAGCTGGACGACGCCGCGCGTATCGACGGCTGCGGCCACTTCCGGATCTTCTGGCGGATCATCATGCCGCTGTGCCTGCCGGCGCTGGCGACGACGGCGATCTTCACCTTCATCTCGGTGTGGAACGACTTCTACAGCCAGCTGATCTTCGTCACGGACCCCGACCTCTACACCGTGCCCGTCGCGCTGCGCACGTTCGTCGACTCCCAGGGCGAGTCCGCCTGGGGGCCGTTGTTCGCGATGTCGCTGGTCGCGCTGGGGCCGATCTTCGGCTTCTTCCTCGCCGGGCAGCGCTACCTCATGCGTGGCATCGCCACGACCGGCATCAAGTGACCCCTCTCGGAAGGAACCTGACTCATGCGAACCCTCCGTGCCCTGGCCGCCGCGATACCCGTCGCCGTGTTGCTCGCCGCCTGCGGTGGCGACGACACCACTGGCGGCGGTGAAGGCGAGGTCGTCGAGCTGCGCTATGCCTTCTGGGGCAGCGACGACCGGGCGCAGATGACGCAGGACATGATCGACAAGTTCGAGGCCGACAACCCGGACATCCGGGTCGAGATCGACTACGCGGACTTCGGCGCCTACTTCGACAAGCTTGCCACCTCAGTGGCGGCGGGCGACGCGCCGGACATCATGACGATGGGCGGGGCGTACCACAGCGAGTACGCCGGCCGCGGCGCGCTGCTCGACCTGGGCGAGGTCGACGACGTCCTCCGCACCGACGACATCGCCGAAGACATCCTGGCCCACGGCACCATCGACGGCTCGCTGTACGCGATCCCGACCGGCGTCAACGGCTACGCCATGGTGGCCAACCCGGCCGTGTTCGCGGCCGCCGGGCTGGAGCTGCCCGACGACACCAGCTGGACGTGGGACGACTTCGCGCAGCTGTGCACGCAGATCGGCGCGGCCCTCGGCGACACAGGTTACGGCTCACAAGACCTCACCAACCACAACACGCTGGCGCTGTGGGCGCGACAGCACGGTGAGCAGCTCTACACCGAGGACGGCGAGCTCGGCGTCTCCGCGGACACCCTCACCGAGTGGTGGGACTTCTCGCTGCAACTGCGCGACTCCGGCTGCACGCCGCCGGCCACCCGGACCGAGGAACTGGCCAGCCAGAGCGCGCCGGAGCAGACGCTCATCGGCACCAACACGGGCGGTATGGCGCTGGTCTGGTCGAACGTGCTCGAGGCGCTCAGCACCGCCTCGGGCGAGCAGCTCCAGCTGCTCATCCCGCCGGGCGTGGACGGCGGCGAGCCGGGCTCCTGGCTCGGGCCGTCGATGTACTACACGATCTCGGCCCGGACCGAGCACCCGGAGGAGGCCGCGCGGCTGGTCGACTACATGCTCAACGAGCCCGCCGCGGCGGAGTCGTTCCTCACCGACCGCGGCCTGCCGGTCAACAGCGAGGTGCGCGAGGCCATCGTGCCCCAGCTCTCCCCGGTGCAGCAGGCCGAGGCCGAGTACCTCGACCGGCTCCAGGAGGTCGTCGGCGAGCCGGTGCCGCCGGCGCCGGTGGGGTCCACCGAGACCGCTGGCATCGTCACCCGGCTCAACAGCGAGGTGCTGTTCGACCGCATGACGCCGCAGGACGCCGCCGAGCAGGCCGTCGCCGAGATCGGGACGGCGCTGGACCGATGAGCATCGATCGGCGTGCCCTGGTGTCTCGGCATCACGTCGAGGTGACTGAGCTGGACGGGCGGTCCCCACTGTCGGTCGGCAACGGCGAGTTCTGCTTCACCGTCGACCTCACGGGGCTGCAGACCTTCCCGGACCACTACCCGGTCGGGTCGCGCGACGGCAGCCCCGACGGCACGCTGCTGGGCACCCAGGCGCAGTGGGGCTGGCACTCCGTCCCGGCCGGCGACGACGGCGCCGGCTTCCGGCTCGAGGACACGCTGATCACGTACGACACCCCGCGCGGACCGGTGCCGTACGCCGACATGACCGGCAGCATCGGCGCCGGCGGCGACCGCACCGACTCGCCGGCCGAGCTGTGGCTGCGGGCCAACCCGCACCGCCTCGACCTCGGCCGCATCGGCCTGGAGCTGCTCGACGACGACGGCCGGGCGGTGCCGGTCACGCCGGACGACCTCTCCGGCGTGCGCCAGGTGCTCGACCTCTGGCACGGCGTCATCGACAGCACGTTCGCCCTGCGCGGCGAGCCGGTCCGGCTTCTGACGGTGTGCCATCCCGACGCCGACGTGCTGGCGGTCCGGATCGTCTCGGAGGCGATCCGGGCCGGCCGGCTCGCGGTGCGGCTGGCGTTCCCGTACGGATCGCAGAGCTGGCACGACGCCGCCGACTGGACGCGGCCGGAGGCGCACCGCACGACTCTGGAACGCACGGGCGGCGGCTGGCGGGTGGGCCGCGAACTGGACGCCGACGGGTACGCCGTCGCCGTCGCCGGCACCGCGGGCCTGACGGTGACACAGACCGGCGCGCACCTGCTCCGGGCCACCGCCGACACTGCCACGCTCGACCTCGTGGCCGGCTTCGCGCCGTCGGCCGCCGCGCTGCCGCCGTCCCAGACCTTCGAGGAGGTGCGGGCCGCCGCGGCGAGGCACTGGCCGCAGTTCTGGTCCGGCGGCGGGGCCGTCGAGCTGGCCGGCAGCACCGACGAGCGGGCCGCGGAGATCGAGCGGCGCACCGTCCTGTCGCAGTACCTCACCGCGGTGAACTGCGCCGGTTCGCTGCCGCCGCAGGAGACCGGGCTCGTCTGCAACTCCTGGCGCGGCCGATTCCACCTCGAGATGCACTGGTGGCACGCGGCGCACTTCGCGCTGTGGGGCCGGCCCGAGCTGCTGGCCCGCAGCCTCCGCTGGTACCACTCGGCGCTGGACGCGGCCCGGGCGACGGCGAAGCTGCAGGGATACGCCGGCGCGCGCTGGCCCAAGCAGGTCGGGCCCGACGCACGCGAGAGCCCCAGCCCGATCGGGGCGTTCCTCATCTGGCAGCAGCCGCACCCGATCCACCTGGCCGAGCTGCTGTACCGGGCCGCGCCGAGCCGCGAGGTGATCGACGAGTTCGCCGGCATCGTCTTCGAGACCGCCGAGTTCTTGGCCGACTTCCCGGTGCCGACGGAGCGCGGCTTCCAGCTGGGTCCGCCGGTCATCCCGGCGCAGGAGTCGTACGGGTCCATTCGGGCCCGGGCGACCAACCCGAGCTTCGAGCTCGCGTACTGGCACTGGGCGCTGGAGACCGCGCAGACCTGGCGGGCCCGGGCCGGGCTGCCGCCGAACGAGCGATGGAGCACGGTGGCGGCCGGGCTCGCACGGCCGCACGTCCGCGACGGCGTCTACGCCGCCATCGACGTCGAGCCGTACACCATCCGCACCGACCATCCGTCGATGCTCTGCGCCCTGGGCGTGCTGCCGGAGACGCCGCTGATCGACCCGTCGATCATGCGAGCCACCCTGCGCGACGTGCTGGGGGACTGGGACTGGGACAGCACGTGGGGCTGGGACTACCCGGTCCTCGCGATGACGGCGGCGCGCGTCGGCGAGCCGGAGCTGGCGGTCGCGGCGCTGACCATGCCGGTGGGCAAGAACGAGTTCCTCCCGAACGGTCACAACCGGCAGACGTCATCGCTGCCGCTGTACCTGCCGGGCAACGGGGGAGTACTGGCGGCCGTCGCGCTGATGGCCGCCGGCTGGGACGGCGCCGGTGGACCGGCGCCGGGATTCCCGGACGACGGGCGGTGGACGGTCGAGGTCGAAGGCCTCGTCCCCGCTCCTTGACGCGAAACCAGGGACGACCAGACCCCGAAGGAGCGGTGTGGAGATGAGCGGTAGGCACAGGAGGACGTGGGCCTCGATGGCCGGCGTGCTGGCGATGGCGCTCTTGGTGAGCGCCTGTGGCGACGACGGCGATGACGGTGCCGAGGGCTCCGCGGCGAGCGCGGACGACCCGGTCACGCTCCGGTTCGCCTGGTGGGGCAACGACGATCGGCGGGAACTCACCGAGAACGCCATCGCCGCGTTCGAGGACCAGCACCCGGAGATCGACATCGAGGGGGAGTTCATCGAGTGGAGCCAGTACTGGGATCGGCTGGCGACGCAGGTCGCGGCCGGCGACGCACCGGACATCATCTCCCAGGAGGAGCGGTTCCTTCGTGAGTACGCCAGCAGGGGCGCTCTGCTGGATCTGTCCGAGTACGACGACGTCATCGACACTTCGCAGCTGGATCCCCTCGTCATCAACGGCGGCGAGGTCGACGGCGGCCTGTACGGCATCCCCACGGGAGTCAACGCCTACGTCGTCTACGCCGACCCGCAGGCGTTCGCCGAAGCGGGGGTGGAGCTGCCCGACGACACCACCTGGACCTGGGACGACTACATCGAGATCGCCAACACCATCTCAGCGAACACCGGCGGCGCGGTCTTCGGTACCCAGGACTACGGCGCCAACGAGGCCGGCTTCAAGATCCTCGCCCGGCAGCACGGCGAGGAGTTGTATGACAAGGACGGTGCGCTCGCGTTCTCTCCTGAGACGCTCGCGCTGTGGTGGGAGTACTCCCTCCGGTTGCGCGACGGCGGCGGGGCGCCGCAGGCGGCCCTGTCGGCCGAGGTGCAAGAGCTGGGCAGCCCGGAGGAAACCCTGATCGGCACCAACAGGGCGGCCATGGCGTGGTACTGGAGCAACACCTTGGCCGCGCTGTCGACCGCGGCCGGGCGCGAGCTGGTGCTGCTCCGGCCGCCCGGTGAGAGCGAGGGCGAGCGCACCGGCAGCTACCTGAAGCCGGCCCAGCATTACTCGATCTCGGCCGACACCGAGCACCCCGAGGAAGCCGCCGTGTTCCTGGACTTCCTGCTCAACGACCCGGCCGCCGTGGACGCCATCGGCTCCGACCGCGGCCTGCCGGTCAACCTCGAACAGCGGGAACGGATCCTCGGCGATCTCACCGAGCACCAGGTCGCCGAGGCCGAGTTCCTGGCGGAGATCCAGGACGACGTCGTGGACTCCCCGCCCGCGCCGCCGGTGGGCGCCGGCGAGGTCGTCGACATCATCAAGCGGATCAACGTCGAGGTCCTCTTCGACCGGCTCGGCCCCGACGAGGCGGCCGAGCAGTTCATCAGCGAGGTCGAGGCGGCCACCGGCTGACGGTGTCCCGTCCTCGTCGCCGTGATCCACCAGCAGATGGAGCGCGGGATTGCAGGCCGACCGCGAGGTCCAAGACGCCGGTGAGCTCCACAAGGTAAAGGAGACCAGTGAACGCAACCATCCCCGGCCCGCGGCGCTACGCCGTCGTCGGCACCGGCAGCAGGGCGCAGATGTACGTCGACGCCCTGCTCACCACCCATGCCGACGTCGGAACGCCGGTCGCCTGGTGCGACGTCAACGCGACCCGGATGTCGTACTACGACGAGCGCGTGCGTGCCGCGTACGGTCCCGACGCGCCGCTGCCGGGCCGGTACCGTCCCGACGACTTCGACGCCCTGCTCGAGGACGTGCGGCCCGACGCCGTCATCGTGACCTCGCCGGACTGGACCCACCACCGCTATGTGGTCGCGGCGCTCGAGCACGGCAGCGACGTCGTGGTCGAGAAGCCGCTGACCACCAGCGTCGACAAGGCCAAGGCCATCGCGGCGGCGGCCCGCGAGTCGTCGGCGGATCTGGTCATGACGTTCAACTACCGCTACTCCCCGCGCAACTCGACGGTGAAGCAGCTGATCCTCGACGGTGCCATCGGCGACGTCACGTCGGTGCACTTCGAGTGGGTGCTCGACACCTCGCACGGCGCGGACTACTTCCGTCGCTGGCACCGCGAGAAGGACCGCTCGGGCGGACTGCTGGTGCACAAGGCCACGCACCACTTCGACCTGGTGAACTGGTGGCTCGACGACGTGCCCGCGACGGTCTTCGCGCTCGGCGGGCTGCGCTTCTACGGCGCCGAGAACGCCAAGGCCCGCGGTCTCGGCCCGCGGCCGGTGCGTAGCCGCGATGACGCCGGCCGGGCCGCCGACCCGTTCGCCCTCGACCTCGCCGCCGACGACACCCTGCGCCGGCTGTACCTGGAGGCCGAGGGCGACGACGGCTACATCCGCGACCAGGACGTGTTCGGCGAGGGCATCACCATCGAGGACAACCTGAACGTCCTGGTCGGGTACGAGCGCGGCGCCAGCCTCAGCTACACGCTGAACGCACATTCGCCGTGGGAGGGGTACCGGGTCGCGTTCAACGGCACTGCCGGGCGCCTCGAGATCGAGGTGGTCGAATCGGCGCACAAGGCCCGCGACGCCGGTGCCGACGTCGAGCGGGTCCGCCGCAAGGGCACCCGGATCGTGTTGCAGCGGCACTGGGAGCCGGCCGTCGAGGTGCCGGTGCCGGACAGCCCGCACGGTGCTCACGGGCCTCATGGACACGGCGGTGGGGATCGACTCCTTCTCGACGACGTGTTCCGCGGCCCCGGCGACGACCCGCTCGGCCGGCCCGCCGGCGCCGCGGACGGCTTCCGCAGCGTCGCGGTCGGGCTGGCCGGTAACGAGTCGCTGGTCACCGGACGGCCGGTGCCGGTGGCGAGCCTCGGCCTGCCGCTGCGTGCAGACGAGCTGCGCCCGGCGAGTGCGCCGTGAGAATCCTGGTCACCGGCGGGTCCGGGCGGCTGGGCGAGAGCGTCGTCCAGGGGCTGCTGCAGGCCGGCCACGACGTCGTCAGCGTCGACCTGCGCGCGCCGACGCGGCATCGTGAGCACTGGTTCGCCGCGGACCTGACGGTGGTGGACGAGGCGAGCTGGGCGCTGGCGCGGGTGCGGCCCGATGCGGTGGTGCACCTGGCCGCGATCGCGGTCCCGTTCAGCCGGCCGGAGCGGGAGATCCTGCGCACCAACACCGCGCTGGCCTACAACGTGTGCCGGTCCGCGCTGGATGCCGGCGCCGGCACCGTCGTGGTGGCCTCGAGCCCGACCGTGGTCGGGTACGGCGCGCCGACCGGGTGGGCGCCGTCCTATCTGCCGATCGACGAGACGCACCCGGTGCGGCCGTGGAACGCCTACGGGCTGTCCAAACTGATGGCCGAGCATGTGATGCGGATGTTCACCGCGCAGGCCGGTGACCGGATGCGGCTGGCCGCGATCCGGCCCTGCTACGTGATCGCCGAGGACGAGTGGGCCGGCGCGCCGACCCAGCAGGGACACACCGTGCGGGAGCGGCTGGACGACCCGGCGCTGGCGGCGGGGTCGCTGTTCAACTACGTCGACGCCCGCGACGCCGCGGACTTCGTCGAGGTGCTGCTGCGCCGCGCGGAGGACGTGCCCAACGGGGAGACGTTCTTCGTCGGGGCCGCCGATGCGCTGGCCCGCGAGCCGCTGGCCGAGCTGCTGCCGCGCTACCACCCCGGCACCACCGGCATCGCCGACGTCCTGGCCGGGACCGGGTCGGCGTTCAGCAACGCCAACGCCGAACGCCTGCTCGGCTGGAAACCCGAACGCAGCTGGCGCACGGAGCTGCGGTGAGCACCGTCGCCGGACTGTCCGCGCGGGTGCTGCGGCTGCCGCTGCGCCGGCCGTGGGGTCCGGACGTGCCGCGGGTGCACGTCATCGAGGTCGTGCTGACGACGTCGGACGGCGCGGATGGCCGCGGGTTCAGCTGGACGCCGACCATCGGCGCCGGCGCGGTGCACGCGCTGCTCACGCAGGACATCGCCGAGTGGCTCGTGGGCCGGCCGGCCGAGCCGGAGGTCGTCTGGGACGGGCTGTGGCGGCACCTCCACGAGGCCGGCAGCGGCGGCGTCACGACCATCGCGCTGGCCGGCGTCGACCTCGCGCTTTGGGACCTGCGCGGCCGGCGGGCCGGGCTGGGCCTCACCGACCTGCTCGGCCGGCGGCACGACTCTGCCGAGGTGTACGGCAGCGGCGTCAACCTGCACTACTCGCTGGACGAACTGGTCGCCCAGGCCGAGCGGTGGGTCGACACGGGGCACGGCGCGGTCAAGATGAAGGTCGGCCGGCCGTCGCTGGACGAGGACGTCGAACGGGTGGCGGCCGTGCGGGAGGTTCTCGGGCCCCGGCGCCGATTGATGGTCGACGCGAACCAGCGCTGGGACCTGCCGACGGCCCGCCGTGCGATCGCCGCACTGGCGCCGTACGACCTGTATTGGGTCGAGGAGCCGCTGCTGGCCGACGCGACGTGGGCGTACGCGGAGCTGCGTCGCGCGACCGGCGTTCCGATCGCGCTCGGCGAGAACGCGCACACGATCCACCGCTTCCGCGACCTGCTCGACGCCGGTGCCTGCGACGTCGTGCAGCCCAACGTCGTGCGGGTCGGCGGCATCACGCCGTTCCTGCGCATCGTCGCGCTGGCCAGGAGCTACGGGGTGAGCGTCGCGCCGCACCTGCTGCCGGAGCTGTCCGGCCAGCTGGCGCTGACGCTGCCCGAGCCCACGATTGTCGAGGACGTCGAGGACGCCTCGTTCGCCGCGCTGGGCTGCCTCGCCGAGCCGAGCGGCGTCGTCATCGCGGACGCTCGGCTGACGGCGGCGACGGCGCCCGGGCTGGGCCTCAGGTTCGCCTGAGGCCGGTCACTCCGTCGGTGTCTCCGTGCCGGTCGGCTCCTCAGCAGGCTGGCCGGTCGGCTCGCCGGTGGGTGCCTCGGTCGCCTCGGCGGTGGGCTCGTCCGCCGGGGTCTCAGCCGGCTCGGCCGGCAGCGCCTCGGCGTAGGGACCCTCCGCGGGCCGCACGAGCGCGTGGACGGTGGTGCGCGGCGCGCGGTCGAAGCGGAACTCGACGGTGACCGTGTGCCCCGGATCGGCCTCGACGTCGAAGCCGTCGACGCGGTCGGCGTCGGGCCCGATATCGGCGATGCCGCTGACGGGCAGCTCGACCGGACCGTCGGCGAGGTCGGCGGTGACGTCGCCGATGACGACCTCGACCAGTTCGTCGTCGCTGTTTCCGCGGTTCGTCAGCGTGGCGATGACGGTGGCCGTGCCGTCGCCGTCGGACACCACCTGGACGTTGCGCAGGCCGATGTCGCCGGCCTCGGCGTTCACGCCGTTGTCGGCGGAGTACCACCGCTGGGTCTGCTCGTGGATGCTGCAGCCGGCCACGCCCAGCACCAGGACCGGGGCGGCGACGAGAACCAGACGCCGGACAGCAACCTTCACCACGTGCTCCTCGAAAGCGCGCTCACAGTGGACAGACCGCGGACCAGCGTACCGGCGCCGTCCCGGCGCTCGGTCACCGGCACCCGCTCCTACCTGGTGGGACAGCAAGATCGATGACCTTGGAATGGGGTGAATCGGACACTCCGGAGCGGCCGCCGAAGGCGTATGACGAGCGACCGCAGCACGCCGAATGGCCATTTGTCAACCCCCATCACTGGCGCTGACCAGCACAAACGCTCATCCGAGTCGTGAAAATCGTGCTATCATCGGTGGGGGAAAGGGGACAGGAACACATGACTTTCAAGGTCGGCGAAACGGTTGTCTACCCCCATCACGGGGCTGCGCTCATCGAGGCGATCGAGTCCCGGGTCATCAAAGGAGAGGAACGTCAGTACCTCGTCCTGAAGGTCACGCAAGGTGACCTGACCGTTCGCGTCCCGGCTGACAACGTCGACCTCGTCGGCGTGCGCGACGTCGTCAACCAGGAAGGGCTCGATCGCGTCTTCGAGGTGCTGCGCATGCCGCACACCGAAGAGCCCACCAACTGGTCGCGCCGGTACAAGGCGAACCTCGAGAAGCTCGCGTCGGGTGATGTCATCAAGGTGGCCGAGGTCGTCCGCGACCTCTGGCGGCGCGAGCGCGACCGCGGGCTGTCCGCGGGCGAGAAGCGCATGCTGGCCAAGGCCCGTCAGGTGCTCGTCTCCGAGCTGGCCCTGGCCGAGAACACGAACGAGGACAAGGCCGAGACTCTGCTCGACGAGGTTCTCGCGGGCTGACAGGCGCGCGTCGAACGGGGCATGATCCCGTCGTGAACGTCGCGTGCATCGTGGTCGCCGCCGGTCGTGGTGAGCGGCTGGGCGAAGGTCGCCCGAAGGCGTTCGTCGAGGTCGGCGGGCGTCCCCTGGTCTGGCATGCTCTGCGGGCCGCCTCCGGCGCCGCCCGGGTCACACACGTGGTCGTGGTGGCGCCGGACGGTTTCGAGGGCGACCCCGCTCTGGGCGGCGCGGTCGCCGTCGTGCCCGGCGGCGCCACCCGGCAGCACTCGGTCGCGAACGGGCTGGCCGCGCTGCCCGGCGACACCGAGGTCGTGCTCGTGCACGACGCCGCCCGCTGCCTGGCGCCGTCCCAGCTGTTCGACGCCGTGGCGGCCGGCGTCCTGGCCGGGCACGACGCCGTCATCCCGGGGCTGCCCGTCGTCGACACCCTGAAGGTGGTCGACGGCGCCGGCCGGGTCACGGCCACCCCCGACCGCACCGAGCTGCGCGCCGTCCAGACCCCGCAGGGCTTCCGCCGCACGGTCCTCGAGCGGGCGCATGCGGCCGCCGTCGAGCGCGGCGACACCGACGCACCCGACGACGCCGCGCTGGTCGAGCGCATCGGGCTGCCCGTCCACGTCGTCGCCGGCCACTCGGACGCCTTCAAGGTGACGCGGCCGCAGGATCTGCTGCTCGCCGAGACCGTGCTGGCCCGGCGGGCGGCCGCCGTATGACCGCCCCGGCTCCTCGGGTCGGCCTCGGCGTCGACGTCCACCGGCTGGAGCCCGGCCGCCCGTGCTGGGTGGCCGGCTTGCACTGGCCGGACGAGCCGGCCGGCCCCGTTGGCCACTCCGACGGCGACGTCGCCGCCCACGCCGTCTGTGACGCCCTGCTCTCCGCCGCCGGCCTCGGCGACCTCGGCTCCGTCTTCGGTACCGACCGCCCCGAATGGGCCGGCGCCTCCGGTGTCGCGCTGCTCGGCGAGACCGCGCGGCTGGTCCGCGCGGCGTCGTTCGCGATCGGCAACGCCTCGGTCCAGGTCGTCGGCATCCGCCCGCGCATCGGCTCCCGCCGCGACGAGGCCCAGGCGGTTCTGTCCGAGGCGATCGGCGCCCCGGTGAGCGTCAGCGGCACCACGACGGACGGGCTGGGCCTCACCGGTCGCGGCGAGGGTCTCGCTGCCGTCGCCACCGCGCTGCTGCTCAAGCCCGCGGACAGCTGACCCGACGCCGGCTCGGCGAGGGCCGTAGGACGAGGCGTATTCACGGTTCACCAGGGATGCATGCCTGGTGAAGCGGGTGCACCCCTACTCAACGTGATCATTTCAGGGTCTTCTGCTGCTTTCGTTGGTGCGTTTCCCGGTGAGGAGTCGGTGTGACCTGGGCCCAAGCCAACGAGGAACGCCACCCGGCCAGCGTTGATCTTGGAGTTGTTCGGTCATCTATCGGACATTTCACCCTCCAATTGCCGAACAACTCCAAGATCAACGCGGGAGTGTCCGGAGGGAGCTCTGCCTGCTGTGGCGCGGGAAACTCCCTCCCGATCACGCACCCGGATGACACCTCACCCGCGTGAGAGCCGCAACGGGGACCCGTCGGCACGCCAGGAGGCCATCAGACGGGTGAGGTGTCCGCCCGGCAAGTGAGGACACCGGCTGATGCCCGGCAAACCGGCGAATGCCCACCCCGCCGACGGATGCCGGGCCGATCCCCGCCGTGTCCGCCGGTTTCGCGGGCATCCACCGGTATCGCGGGTACCAGCCACGGCACCCGTTCCGCGATCGGACCTGAGGCGCTCACCCACCCACGGAAGCAGCAGAAGAGCCTCATTTCATTTCACCGTCGGGCTACTTGCGCAGGCGTAGGGCCTGCATGCCGCCGTCGACGGCGATGGTGGTGCCGGTGACGGAGCCGGCGGCGGGGCCGGCGAGATAGACGATGGCGGCGGCGACGTCCTCGGGCGGGACGAGCCGGCCGGTGGGCTGGCGGGCCTCCAGGGCGGCGCGTTCGGCGGCGGGGTCGGGGGCGGCGTCAAGGAGGCGGGTGACCCAGGGGGTGTCGGCGGTGCCGGGGTTGACGGCATTGACGCGGATGCCGTCGGGGAGGTGATCGGCGGCCATGGCCTGGGTGAGGGAGAGGACGGCGCCCTTGGTGGCGGAGTAGAGGGCACGCTGCGGAAGTCCGGCGGTGGCGGCGACGGAGCAGACGTTGACGATGGCCGCGTGCTCCGACTTCCGGAGGTAGGGGAGGGCGGCGCGGGTGACCCGGACCATGCCGACGACGTTGACGTCGTAGACGCGGTGCCATTCGTCATCGGGGTTGTCCTCGACGGTGCCGGCGGCGCCGATGCCGGCGTTGTTGACGACGATGTCGAGGCCGCCGAACCGCTCCGCGACGGCGGTCACCGCGGCGGCGACACCGTTGGAGTCGGTGACGTCGCATTGGACGGCGTAGAGGTCGGATGGGGCGCCGTCGATGGCGCGGTCCAGCACGCCGACCGACGCGCCGGCGGCGGCCAGTCGCCGCGCCGTGGCCAGTCCGATGCCCGACGCGCCGCCGGTCACCACCGCGGTCAGACCGTCCAGTTCACCCATGGTCCGCTCCCTGACTCGTCGCTGCTGTTCGATCGCGCGAGACATCCTATGTCATTGTGGTCAGACCACCGGGCAGACCGAACGCCGTGGCAGACTGGTGCGCACAGACATCCGATGTATGAGCGCCGTCCACGGACCAGAAGGGCCGCCATGAGCCAGATCACCGCACTCGACACGTTCGACCTGCGCTTTCCGACGTCGCGGATGTTGGACGGGTCCGACGCGATGAACCCCGACCCGGACTACTCCGCGGCGTACGTGATCGTGCGCACGGACGACGCCGGCCCCGACGGTCACGGGTTCGTGTTCACCATCGGCCGCGGCAACGACGTGCAGGTCGCGGCGATCGACGCGCTCCGGCCGCTGCTGGTCGGGGCCGACGTCGACGCGCTGCTGGCGGACATGGGGAGCGCCTGGCGGCGTCTGGTGCACGACTCCCAGCTGCGCTGGCTCGGCCCGGAGAAGGGCGTCATGCACATGGCCATCGGCGCCGTGGTGAACGCGCTATGGGACCTCGCGGCCAAGCGCGCCGGCGTCCCGCTGTGGCGGCTGCTGTCCGGCCTCTCGCCGGAGCGCATCGTTGACCTCGTCGACTTCCGATACCTCACCGACGTGCTCGACCCGGCCGAGGCGCTGCACCTGCTGCAGGCCGCCGAGCCGGGCCGGGCCGAGCGGGCCGCCGACCTCGTCGCCCGCGGTTACCCCGCCTACACCACGACGCCGGGGTGGCTCGGGTACGACGACGCCAAGCTGGCCCGGCTGACCCGCGAGGCCATCGACGCCGGCTTCACCCAGATCAAGCTGAAGGTCGGCGGCAACCTCGAGGACGACGTCCGCCGGCTCGGCATCGCCCGGGAGATCTGCGGCCCGGAGCTCCGCATCGCCATCGACGCCAACCAGCGCTGGGACGTCGACGAGGCGGTGCGCTGGGTGAAGGAGCTGGCGCCGTTCGATCCGTGGTGGGTCGAGGAACCGACCAGTCCCGACGACGTCCTCGGCCACGCCGCCATCGCAGAGCGGATCGCGCCGGTCCGCGTCGCCACCGGAGAGCACGTCGCCAACCGGGTGGTGTTCAAGCAGCTGCTGCAGGCGGGGGCGACGCAGTTCGTGCAGATCGACGCCACCCGCGTCGCCGGTGTCAACGAGAACCTGGCGATCCTGCTGCTCGCGGCCAAGTTCGGCGTCCCGGTCTGCCCGCACGCCGGCGGGGTCGGGCTGTGCGAGGCCGTGCAGCACCTGGCCATGGTCGACTACGTCGCGGTCAGCGGCAGCACCGAGAACCGCGTCATCGAGTACGTCGACCATCTGCACGAGCACTTCGCCGACCCGGTCCGCATCGAGAACGGCCGCTACCGCGCGCCGGAGCGGCCCGGCGCCGGCACCGAGATCCTGGTCCCGTCGCTGGTCGCCTACCGGTTCCCGGACGGTGACGTGTGGCGCTGACGCTGAGCCGGCTGGGCTTCGGCGCCGCCCCGATCGCCGGGCTCTACACCGCCGTCGACCCGGACACCGCGGCCGCCGCCGTCGACGCGGCATGGGACGCCGGGATCCGCTACTTCGACACCGCACCGCACTACGGGCTCGGGGTGTCCGAGCGCCGGCTCGGCGCCGCGCTGACCGGGCGCGACCGCGACGCGTACGTCGTCTCGACGAAGGCGGGCCGGCTGCTGGTCCCCGACGACGGCGGCGGCACCGACGACGAGGCGAGCTTCGCCGTCCCGGCCACGCACCGCCGGGTGTGGGATCTCAGCCGCGATGGCATCCGTCGCAGTTTCGACGACAGCCTGGCCAGACTCGGCCTGGACCGGATCGACGTCCTGTACCTGCACGACCCGGAGGAACGGCTGGACGAGGCGCTGGCGACGGCGCTACCGGCCCTGGCGGAACTGCGCAGCGAGGGCGCCGTGCGGGCCGTCGGCGCCGGATCGAAGGACGCTGCTGCGCTGGCCCGGCTGGTCCGCACCGGCGGCCTCGACGTCGTCATGGTCGCCGGCCGCTACACACTGCTGGAGCAGCCCGCGCTGGACGACCTGTTCCCCGCCTGTGCCGCCGCTGGTACGGACGTCGTCGCCGCCGGGGTGTTCAACTCAGGGCTGCTCGCCGCGCAGGACCCTGATCCGGGCAGCACCTACGAGTACGGCGCGGTGCCGCCGGCCGTGCTGGCCCGTGCGCGCGCCCTCGCCGCCGTCTGCGCCGAGCACGGCGCCGTCCTGCCGCAGGCCGCACTGCAGTTCCCGCTGCGGCACCCGCTGGTACGGTCCGCCGTCGTCGGCATGCGCAGCCCGGACGAGGTCCGCCGGAACGCCGCCTGGCTGAGCAGCCCCGTCGCACCCGAGCTCTGGGCGGCCCTGGAGAAGCGCGGGCTCATCCCCGCCGGCGGGGCCAGCGCAGCGGCGGCGCCTTGAGCACCGTCACGGAGATCATCAAGGCCAGCAGCCCCAGCGCCACGCCGCCGGGGATGTCGCTGAGCCAGTGGTAGTCGAGGGCAGTCATGAGGAACCCGGTGACCAGCACCCCGGCGCCGGCCACCCACAGGTAGAGGCGGAGCCGCACCGGATCGGGTTTCAGTCCGTTCGCCCCGAACAGCACCACGACCAGCAGGAACCAGGTGAGCGTGGCATTGGCGGTGTGCCCGGACGGGAAGGCCTGGCCGACGCCGTGCAGCACGTCCTGGCCGCTGGCCGGCGGCGTGCGGCTGAGCCCGAACTTGATCCAGTACCCGATGAACAGCACCGTCGCCAGCCCGGACGCGATGGCGACGAGCACCCGGATGCTGCGCTGCTTGTAGGCCACGAACAGGCCGACCGCCGCGATGATCGGCAACGTGTAGAGCCGCTGGCCGCCGAGGCTGGCCAGAGCGTCGAGCAGCCCCTTCGTGATCCCGTCGGGCTGGCGGGCGTCGACGTAGACGTGGAAGTCCCAGTCCCACGCGACGAACCAGCCGCGCTCGAGGACCTGCCAGGTCATCAGGCCCAGCGCCGCGGCGCAGACCAGACCGGCGGACACCGATGGAGCCCACCACGGCCACTCACGCCGGGCGGACACTCGGGTCGGTACGTCGTCGGTCACCATGGTCACTGTTCATTGTTCCCCATCGGACCGGCGATATGGGAACGGCGACGTGCCCGGGCGGCCGTGCGACGGCTCCGGAGTGGCTACCCTTGTCCGGTGAGTCTTCGCCTGTACGACACTGCCAGCAGTGAGATCCACGACTTCGTCCCGGTCGTCCCGGGCAAGGTCGGGATCTACCACTGTGGGCTGACCGTGCAGGGACCGCCCCACATCGGCCACATCCGCAAGGAAGTCGTCTTCGACGTGCTGCGGCGCTGGTTCGAGCACAACGGCTACGAGGTCACCATCGTGGCCAACGTCACCGACATCGACGACAAGATCCTCACCAAGTCGGCCGAGTCGGGCCGCCCGTGGTGGGCGTGGGCGTACGAGAACGAGCGCGCGCTCGACGCCGCCTACGAGGTGCTCGGCTGCCTGCCGGCCACCTACCAGCCACGGGCCACCGGGCACATCCCCGAGATGGTCGACCTGATGCAGCAGCTCATCGACCGCGGGCACGCCTACGTGGCCGAGGACGGCTCCGGCGACGTCTACTTCGACGTGCGGTCGTGGCCGTCGTACGGCGAGCTGTCCGGCCAGAAGGTCGACGAGATGGAGGCGGCCGCCGACGCCGACCCGCGCGGCAAGCGCGACCCCCGCGACTTCGCGCTATGGAAGGGCCACAAGCCCGGCGAGCCGGACACCGCGTCGTGGCCCACTCCGTTCGGCCGCGGTCGGCCCGGCTGGCACCTGGAGTGCTCGGCGATGGCCGGCAAGTACCTCGGCGACGAGTTCGACATCCACGGCGGCGGCATCGACCTGCGGTTCCCGCACCACGAGAACGAGCTCGCCCAGTCGCGCGCGGCCGGGCGCCCCTTCGTCCGCACGTGGATGCACAACGGCTGGGTCACCACCGCCGGCGAGAAGATGAGCAAGTCGCTGGGCAACTCGCTGCTGGTCGCCGACGTCGTGCAGCGCATCCGGCCGATCGAGCTGCGCTACTACCTCGCCGCGCCGCACTACCGCAGCCACGTCGAGTTCTCCGAGGAGTCGCTGGCCGAGGCGGCCGCGGCGTTCCGGCGCATCGAGGGCTACGTGGTCCGGGCGGACGAGGTGACGACCGACGTCCAGCCTGCCGCAGACGTCCCCGCGGCGTTCCGGGCGGCCATGGACGACGACCTCTCGGTGCCGCAGGCGCTGGCGGTGCTGTTCGACACCGTCCGCGAGGGCAACACGCTGCTGACGTCCGGCGAGCGGGTCGAGCTGCGGGCCAACCTCGCGTCGGTGCGGGCCATGCTCGGGGTGCTGGGCCTCGACCCGCTGTCCGAGCCGTGGCTGGGCCTGGGGACGATCGGCAGCGGCGGCGACCGCCTGCGCGGCGCCGTCGACGTCCTGGTCCAGACGGTGCTCGAACAGCGTCAGCTGGCCCGTGAGAGCCGCGACTTCGCCACGGCCGACGCTCTGCGCGACCGCCTCAAGGCGGCCGGCATCGTCGTCGAGGACAACCCAGACGGGACCCGCTGGCAGCTGGCCGACGAGCCCGGCGATCATGGAGGCAGTCACTGATGGCCGGCAACTCCCAGCGCCGCGGCGCCATGCGCAAGACCGGTACGAAGAAGGGCATGGTCGTCGGGTCCGGCGGGCAGCGCCGCAAGGCGCTCAAGGGCAAGGGCCCCACCCCGAAGGCCGAGGAGCGTACGGGGCACCCGGCGTCGCGCAAGGCGGCTGCGGCCCGCAAGGCGGCCGAGAAGGCCGCCGAGGCTCGCCGTGTCGGCGCCACCGGGCGGCCGGGCGCCGCCGAGACCGTCGCCGGGCGCAACGCCGTCGTCGAGGCGTTGCGGGCCGAGGTCCCGGTCAAGGCGCTCTACGTGGCCGAACGCATCGACAGTGACGACCGCGTCCGCGACGTCCTGAAGATCGCCGCTGAGCGGAGCCTGCCGCTGCTCGAGGCGCCCCGCTCGGAGCTGGACCGCATCACCGGCGGCGCGGTGCACCAGGGGCTGGCGCTGACGCTGCCGCCGTACGAGTACGCCGATCCGGCCGACCTCGTCGCCGCGGCGTTCGAGGCCGGCGAGGTGCCGCTGATCGTCGCGCTCGACGGCGTCACCGACCCGCGCAACCTGGGCGCCGTCGTCCGCTCGGCCGCCGCGTTCGGCGCCCACGGCGTCGTCGTGCCCGAGCGGCGCAGCGCCGGCATGACGGCCGGCGCCTGGAAGACCTCCGCGGGCGCGGCCGCCCGCCTGCCCGTCGCCAAGGCGACCAACCTGGCCAGGGCCCTGCGCGCGTACCAGGAGGCCGGACTGTTCGTCATCGGGCTCGACGGCGCCGGCGACACCGACATCGCGGCCGCCCGCGCCCTGGACCAGCCGCTGTGTCTGGTGGTCGGATCCGAGGGCGCCGGCATGTCCCGCATCGTCACCGAGACCTGCGACCTGGTCGTGCGGATCCCCATCGTGAGCAGCGTCGAGTCGCTCAACGCGGGTGTCGCGGCCGGGGTCGCACTCTACGAGGTCACCCGGGCCAGGAACGTCACCGAGTCGAGGTAGGCTACGCCCGATCACTGACGCCGTCGCCCGGGCGATCCTCGGACACGGCGCCGAACCGCGGAGGTACCGGACGTGTCCGTGGAGCGCATGCTGCCCACGCCCGAGGCCGTAGACCTGATCGGCCTGGTTCGCGACATCGCCGAGCGCGAGTTGCGCCCGCGCGCCGCGGCTGCGGAGGAGGCGGGCGAGTACCCCCGCGACCTCATCCGCATGCTGGGGCGCATCGGCCTGCTCGGGCTGCCGTACGAGGAGACGTATGGTGGCGGCGCTCAGCCCTACGAGGTCTACCTCCAGGTCGTGGAGGAGCTGGCGGAGCGCTGGGCCACCGTGGCGCTGACCGTCAGCGTCCACACGCTGTCGTGCTGGCCGCTGGCCACGCACGGCACGCTCGAGCAGCGCAAGCGCTGGCTGCCCAACCTCATCGGCGGCGATCTGCTCGGCGCGTACTGCCTCTCCGAGCCGCACGCGGGCTCCGACGCCGCCGCACTGACCACCCGGGCGGTGCTCGACGGCGACGCCTACGTGCTCACCGGCGCCAAGGCGTGGATCACCCACGGCGGCATCGCCGACTTCTACACGATCTTCGCCCGCACCTCCGATGACGGCACGCGGGGCATCTCGTGCTTCTTGGTGCCCGCCGACACGCCCGGGCTCTCGTTCGGCGCGCCCGAGAAGAAGATGGGTCTGTCCGCCTCGCCCACCACCATCGTCAACCTCGACGGCGTCCGGGTGCCGGTCGAGCGGCGCATCGGCCGCGAGGGCGACGGCTTCGGCATCGCGCTCGGGGCACTGAACTCCGGCCGGCTCGGTGTCGCCGCCATCGCGACCGGGCTGGCGGAGGCCGCGCTGCGCGCGGCGGTCGCCTACGCGCGCGAGCGCGAGCAGTTCGGCCAGCCGATCATCGACCACCAGGGCCTCGGGTTCCTGCTGGCCGACATGGCGGCGGCGGTCGAGAGCGCCCGCGCCCTCTACGTCGTCGCGGCCCGCCGCCACGACGCGTCGCAGCCGTTCCGGCACCAGGCCAGCGTGGCGAAGCTGGTGGCCACCGACAACGCGATGCAGGTGGCGACCGACGCCGTCCAGGTGCTCGGCGGCGCCGGCTACACCCGTGACCACCCGGTCGAGCGGTACTTCCGCGAGGCCAAGGTGATGCAGATCTTCGAGGGCACCAACCAGATCCAGCGCCTGGTCATCTCGCGCGAGCTCCGGTCGTCCGGGTGAGGGCGGTCGAACGGCGCAACGCCACGTTCCAGCAGTGGCAGGCGCTGCTGACCAACCGGTCCAAGCGCCAGTCCAGCGGCGAGCTGCTGGTCCAGGGCGTGCGGCCCATCTCGCTGGCCGCCGCGGCCGGGGTGCCGTTCGTCTCGCTGCTGTTCGTCGGCCGGCCGCGGCCCTCGGCGTGGGCCGCCGAGCTGATGGCGTCCGGGCGGCCGCCGGCGCTGTCGTCCTCTACGAGGCGCTTCGCCAGCGTTCGTGATGATCCCTACGTCGTCCCCAGCGCCAACCACCGGCAGGCCCTCCCCGTTGATCTTGGAGTTGTTCGGCCATTGTGGGGCGGTATGTCCGATAGATGGCCGAACAACTCCAAGATCAACGAAAGGGCGTGGCGCAGGACCACCGTGATGGAGTGTGCCGCCCGATCGCCGTCGCTGAACGCACGAGAGCCGGGGCCGGTCGGGTGGACCGGCCCCGGCTCGCGGGACAGCGCTCGAGGGTCAGGCCGCGACGGGCTCCGGCTCGGCGTCGGTCACGTCGGGCGTCTCCGGCGCCGGCGCGGGCGGCTGGAACCGGCGGAACAGGGTCACACCGACGACCGCGAAGACGAACATCGCGGCGGCGCCGATGCCGGCGACCGTGTTGAGGCCGGTCATGAACGCCTCGCGAGCGGCCTCGATCAGCGGGCCGGCCACGTCGCCCGGCAGGTGCGCGGCGGCCACGGCGGCGCCGGACAGCGAGTCCTGCGCGGCGGTCGCGAGCTCGGCCGGCGTGCCCTCGGGGACGGTGAGATCGGAACGGTAGATGGCGGTGCCCAGGCTGCCCAGCGTGGCGATGCCGAGCGCGATGCCGAACTCGCCGCTGGTCTCCGCGACCGACGCCGCCGAGCTGGCGCGCTCCGGCGGGGCGGAGCCGACGACGATGTCGACGCCCAGGGCGGCACCCGGGCCGAGGCCCACGGTCGCGACCATGAGGCCGGCCACGATCAGACCGAGCCCGCCGGTCGCGGCGACCTGCGTCATCAGCGCCAAGCCGACCGCTGCCAGGCCCATGCCGCCGCCGATGACCCAGCCGGTCCCCAGGCGCTGGCTCAGCGCCGGGCCGAACATCGTGCCACCGATCATCGCGACCGACGGCGGGACCAGCCACAGGCCGGCCTGCAGCGGCGACAGGCCCTCGACCAGCTGCAGGTACTGGCTGACGAAGAGGAATATCCCGCCCATCGCGAACCCGCCGACGGAGAAGAGGCCCAGCGCGGAGCTGAACCGCCGGTTGCGGAACAGCCGCAGGTCCACGAGGGGGTCGGCCAGCCGCAGCTGCCGCCGGACGAACGCGACGCCCACGACGGCGCCGACGATCAGGGCGCCCACGGCCGTGGTGGTCACACCGTCCTTGGCCAGCTCCTTGAGGCCGTAGATGGCCGGCAGGATGGTGCCGAGCGACAGGGCCACGCTGGCCAGGTCGATCCGGCCGGGCTGCGGGTTGCGGTGCTCGGGCAGGAGGACCGGACCGGTCGCCAGCAGCAGTGCCATGACCGGCACGCCCAGGAGGAACACCGAACCCCACCAGAACGCCTCCAGCAGCACCCCGCCGATGGCTGGGCCGAGCGCCGTCCCGCCCATGAAGCAGCTCATCCAGACCGCGATCGCGACGCCGCGCTGCTTCGGGTCCTTGAACATGTTGCTGATCAGGCCCAGCGTCGACGGCATCAGCGTCGCGCCCGCGATGCCCAGCACCGTCCGGGTCGCGATGAGCATCTCGGCACTGGTGGAGTAGGCCGCCAGCACCGAGGCCGCGGCGAACGCCACCGCGCCGGTCATCAGCAGCTTCCGGCGGCCGATCCGGTCGCCCAGCGTCCCCATGGTGACGAGGAAGCCGGCCACCATGAAGCCGTAGATGTCGGTGATCCACAGCAGCTGGGTGCTGCTCGGCTGCAGGTCGGCCGCCAGGTGCGGCAGGGCCAGGTAGAGCACGCTCATGTCGAGTGCCAGCAGCAGGGTGGGCAGGGCGAGCACGGCCAGGCCGATCCACTCGCGCTTGCTGGCTCGCTCCACGGGAGCCGAGGTGTCGATGGTCGTCACGGTGATCCCTCTCTCAGGTCCTTCTCGATCGCGCTGTCACCCGGTACGTCGCGGTCGCGGAACGGATTTCGACATCGGCCCGTGAACATCTTCGTGTGACCTGGGTCACATCAAGTTCGTGAGAAGGTAGACCCCGTGAAGTACCTGCTGCTCATCTACAACAACTCGGCCGCCGACCCCGACCCCGAGGCGCGCTTGCAAGGCCACGTGACGTTGTTCAAGGAGCTCAACGAGGCCGGGACGGTGCTCAGCTCGGCCGCGCTCGGCGGCGCCGGCGTGCAGACGGTGCGCACGCACGGGCGCGGCGGCGCGCCCGCCGTCACGGACGGCCCGTTCCTCGAGGCCAAGGAGCTGCTGGCCGGCTACTACCTGGTCGACTGCGAGACGCCCGAGGAGGCGGCGGCCATCGCGGCGCGCATCCCGTGCGGCGTCGGCGGGGCGGTCGAGATCCGCCCCGTGAACGAGGCGGTCACCGACGCCGTCCGCGGCGACGCGCCGTACCGCATCTGACTGGGCCGGAACGGCGCGACGTGATCTTCGACGATCGCCCGCATCATCAAGATTTCTGGAGCATCAACACGATCGCAGGCCTGGTGATGCTGCAGAAGGCCTCGTGACGTGCCCCGGATCACGGTTACTGGAGGTCGTTCCAGGTGATGCGGAACGGCTGCGTGGTGTCGGCCTCGGCGCTGGTCCCGCCCAGGATGGCCAGCTCGTCGGGCTTGTGCCGCAGCACGGTGTCGACGTAGTCGCGCGCGGCCTCCTCGAGCCCGACGTCGTGGCCGAGGTTCTCGGAGAGGTACCAGCGGTGCTCGAGCACCTCGTGGAAGATCTCCGGCCCCTCGAGCTTGCCACGCAGGTCGCGCGGGATCGCCCGCAGCACCGGCTCGTAGCTGTCCAGCACCCAGGCGTTGGCCACGATCTCCTCGTCCTCGCCCTGCTGCTCGGTGACGGCGGCGTAGGTGTCGAGGTCGTTGAGCAACCGGCGGGCCTGGTTCTCCTGCGCGTCGATGCCGGTGAGGCGCAGCAGCCGGCGCGAGTGGTGCCCGGGGTCGACGACCTTGGGCTGGACCCGGATGGTGCGGCCGCCGATGTCGGTGACGATGTCCAGCTCGTCGACGTCGAAGCCCAGCTCGTTGAGGCGGTCGACCCGGCGGGCGATGCGCCAGCGCTCGTTGACGTCGAACGCCTCCCACTCGGTCAGCTCAATCCACAGCGCCTCATACCGCTCGACCACCTGGTCGCTGACGGCGATCGGGTCGACGCTCTCGTCGAGCTGGCCGGCGGCGAGGAGGTCCATCATCTCGCCGGCGATGTTCGTGCGGGCGGTGTCGAGGTCGTGCGCGCGCTGGCCGTCGCTGAGCGCGTTGTGCAGCTCGCCGGTCTCGGCGTCGACGAGGTACGCGGCGAACGCGCCGGCGTCGCGGCGGAACAACGTGTTGGAGAGCGAGCAGTCGCCCCAGTAGAAGCCGGTGAGGTGCAGCCGGGCGATGAGCACGACGAGCGCGTCGATGAGGCGGTCGACGGTGTCGCGGCGCATCATGCGGGCGAACAGCGCGCGGTACGGCAGGGAGAACTGCAGATGCCGGGTGACGAGCACGGAGTCGAGCGTGCTGCCGTCGGGAGCCTCGCGGCCGCTGACGACGCCGACGGCCTGGACCGCCGGAACGTCCAGCCGGGCGAGGTCGCGCAGCATCTGGTACTCGCGGTCGGCGAACGGCTTGACGATCTCTTTCAGCGCGTAGACGTTGCGGCCGAGCCGGGTGAAGCGGACGACGTGCCGCGAGATACCACGGGGGAGCGCGACCAGGTACCACTCCGGCCACTGCTCCAAGGGCATGTCCCAGGGCAGGTCGAGGAGCGCCTGCTGCTCGCGCGGTGCGGCGAGGATCCGTAGCTCCATGGGCTCATTGTCCCGTACGGAGCGCCGGATCCTCGCCGTTGCGTTCAGCTGGTGATCAGGCGGTGGCTCAGGGCTCGAGCCGCTCGCCGGTCTTGACCGAGAAGAAGTGCTCGCTGCCCGGACGGATGGCGAAGTTGATCTTGTCGCCCTTCTGCGGCGCGTTGCGCGGCTCGACCCGGGCGATGACCTGGTCGCTGCGCAGGCGGTCGGCCTGCTCCTCTGCGGCCGGGCCGGCCGGACGTCCGTAGACGTACGCGTCGGAGCCGAGCTCCTCGACGACGTCGACGAGCACGGGGATGCCGCCCTGCTCCTCGGCGGACGCGGGGAGGAGCGCCTCGGGCCGGAAGCCCAGGACGACGGTGTTGGAGCCCTCGGCCGCGACCTTGGAGGAGATGGAGGCCGGAATGGCGACGTCGGCGTCACCCAGCACGGCGCGGCCGTCCTTGATGTCGAACGTCGCGATGTTCATGGCCGGCGAGCCGATGAACCCGGCGACGAACACGTTGGCCGGCTTGTCGTACAGGCCCAGCGGGCTGTCGACCTGCTGCAGCAGACCCGCGTTGAGCACCGCGACGCGGTCGCCCATGGTCATGGCCTCGACCTGGTCGTGCGTGACGTAGACCGTGGTGATGCCCAGCCGGCGCTGCAGCGAGGCGATCTGCGTGCGGGTCGAGACGCGCAGCTTGGCGTCGAGGTTCGACAGCGGCTCGTCCATGAGGAACACCTGCGGCTCACGCACGATGGCCCGGCCCATGGCGACACGCTGGCGCTGACCACCGGAGAGCGCCTTGGGCTTGCGGTCGAGGTACTCGGAGAGGTCGAGCAGCTTCGCGGCGTCGGCGACCCGGCGGCGGATCTCGTCCTTCGGAGTGCCGGCGATCTTCAGGGCGAAGCCCATGTTGTCGGCCACGGACATGTGCGGGTACAGCGCGTAGTTCTGGAAGACCATCGCGATGTCGCGGTCCTTGGGCGGCATGTGGGTGACGTCGCGGTCGCCGATGCGGATGGCGCCGCCGTCGACCTCTTCGAGGCCGGCCAGCATGCGGAGGCTGGTGGACTTGCCGCAACCGGAGGGGCCGACGAGAACGAGGAACTCCCCGTCCTCGATGGCGAGATCGAGAGCGTCGACCGCCGGCTTGTCGGTTCCCGGATAGATCCGGGTGGCCTTGTCGAACGTGACCGTAGCCATCGTTGCTTCCCTTCACCGGCAGGTACGTGCCGGACGATCCGTAGTGAAGTGGACGGGGTATGAAGTTGTCCCGCGGGTTACTGCCAGGTTGCGGGTGTTACGAGACACTATATGGCGACACTCGATCCGTCACCCGGGGGTGACGTAGGTCACGCCGGCGCGCTCGTGGTCACTGGCCGGGGCGGCACGCGCGGTACCGTCCGTCCATGACGGTGCGGCTCAGCGACGTCGCCTCGCATGCCGGGGTCAGCGAGGCGACGGTCAGCCGGGTGCTCAACGCCAAGCCGGGCGTGGCCGCGCAGACCCGGCAGGCGGTGCTGGCGGCGCTCGACGTCCTCGGCTACGAGCGGCCTAGCCGCCTGCGCTCGACCAGCGCCGGGCTCATCGGGTTGATCGTGCCCGAGCTGGAGAACCCCGTCTTCCCGGCGTTCGTGCAAGTCATCGAGACCATCCTGGCGCAGCGCGAGTACACGCCACTGCTGTGCACCCAGACGCCCGGCGGGGTCACCGAGGACGAGTACGTCGAGATGCTGATCGACCGCGGGGTCGCCGGGATCCTGTTCGTCTCCGGGCTGCACGCCGACAGCACGGCGAGCCCGGCGCGGTACCACCGGCTGCGCGAGCTGGCGCTGCCGATCGTCCTGGTCAACGGGTTCGTCCCAGGGCTGGGCGTGCCGTTCGTGTCGACCGACGACGTCGCCGCGGCCGAGCTGGCGGTGCAGCACCTGGCGTCGCTCGGCCACCGCCGCATCGGCCTGGCCATCGGACCGCGCCGGTTCGTCCCGGCGGCCCGGAAGATCGAGGGGTTCGCCAGGGCGCTGCGCACTGTTCCCGGCGCGCCCGACCCGGACGGCATGGTCGCGACGTCGTTCTTCACCGTCGAGGGCGGCCGGGCGTGTGCGGAGCAGCTGCTCGACGCCGGCTGCACGGCCATCGTCTGCGGCTCGGACCTGATGGCGCTCGGCGCCGTCCGGGCGGTCCGGCAGCGCGGGCTGACGGTGCCCGGCGACGTGTCGGTCATCGGCTACGACGACTCCCCGCTCATCCCGTTCACCGACCCGCCGCTGACCACCGTCCGGCAGGCGGTCCCCGCGATGGCGGCGGCCGCCGTCCAGGCGCTGCTGGAGCAGATCGCCGGTGTGCCCGCGGACCGCTCGGAACTGTTGTTCACGCCGGAGCTGGTGGTGCGCGGATCGACCGGCGCGGCCTGGCTTGGGGCGGACAATCCGGGGTAAACCACGACCGACTGTCCAGAAGCCTTTCCCGATCGTCGCGAACACCGTACGGTTCAATGGCACCAGGAGTACTCCGAGCCGGCGAGGAGGCCCCCGATGCGCATCTCCGACATCATCCGGACCAAGGGCAAGGCCGTCGTGACGGTGCCCCCAGACACAGACGTCCGCTCCCTGCTCACCGTTCTGGCCGAGAACCGCATCGGCGCGGTGGTGGTGTCCGCCGACGGCAGGGCGATCGAGGGCATCGTCTCCGAGCGCGACATCGTCCGGGCGCTCGCCGCCCGCGGTGCCGCCGTCCTCTCCGAGCCCGTCTCCGCGATCATGACGGCCGAGGTCCAGACGTGCGATCCGCGCCAGCACGTCGACGAGCTGGCCGCCGCCATGACGCTGGGCCGGTTCCGGCACATGCCGGTGGTCACCGACGACGGCGGGCTCGACGGCATCGTCAGCATCGGCGACGTCGTGAAGATCCGCATCACCGAGCTCGAGGTCGAGCGCGACTCCCTTTCGTCCTACATCCGCACCGCCGCCACCTGACGGCGCACTCCGGCGCTGTGCCGGGGTCGCCGTCATCGGACCCATGCGGCCCTCCACCGATCGGCCGATCTTTCCTCACGTTTACCGGCAAATCGGTCAGCGTGTTCCCAGGTCCGGGCGCGTCGACCTGCACGCCAAGTCGATCTCTGAAAGTCTTTGCCCGGTCGAATTTTGCGCGAGATTGTCATGCGTTGTGAGCAGCCGCGCATTCTCGGACGTGGTGGTTTTCGAGCCGCCACTTCCGATTGTGGGGACCGCCTGAAATCAAACCCGCAGTCGGAATGGTCACATGCCCTCGTGACCGAAGTCGGAGGGCCCGGTGCTCCCTCCTGGGGTGCCGGGTCCTTCGCGATCGCGCCGGAGCGCGGCCGTGGACAATGGAACCCTGATGTCGACTCCCCGCCGTGCCTGGACCATCTGGGCGGTCGGCGTATCCGCGTACATCGTGGCGGTCATGCACCGCACCACGTTCGGGGTGGCGGGGCTGGACGCGGCCGGCCGTTTCGACGTGTCGGCCAGCGTGCTGGCCTCGTTCGTCGTGCTGCAGCTGGTGGTCTACGCCGGCCTGCAGATCCCGATCGGGCTGCTGCTCGACCGCGTCGGCGGACGGCGGCTGGTCGTCGCAGGCGCGCTGCTCATGGCCGCCGGGCAGGCTGTCCTGGCGATCGCCGGGTCGGTGCCGCCGGCCGCGGCGGGCCGCGTGCTCGTCGGCATGGGCGACGCGCTGACTTTCGTGAGCGTGCTGCGCATCGTCTCCGCCTGGTTCCCGCCCGGCCGGGTCCCGGTGATGACGCAGCTCACCGGGCTGGTTGGGCAGGCGGGCCAGGTACTGTCCGCGGTGCCGTTCGTCGCCGTACTGCATACCTACGGCTGGAGCCCGGCGTTCGCCTCGGCGGCCGCGACCGGCGTGCTGGTGTGCGTGCTGGCCGCCGCGGCGCTGCGCGACACCCCGTCGGCGCGGGCGCAGCCGCTGGCGGACGGCTCGATGCGCCACCTCGGCGCCGACCTCGTCACCGCGTGGCGGCACCCGGGCACCCGGTTGGGGCTGTGGACGCACTTCACGACCCAGTTCTCCGGCACGGTGTTCGCGCTGATGTGGGGGTTCCCGTTCCTGGTCTCCGGCGAGGGCGTCTCGCAGGCGGCGGCGGGCGCGTTGCTGACGCTCACCGTCATCGCGGGCGTGGTCGCCGGCCCGGTCATCGGCGTCATGGTGCAGCGGCACCCGTTGCGGCGGTCCTGGCTGGTGCTGGGGATCGTGTTCGCGAACGCGGCCGCCTGGACCGCCGTCCTGCTAATGCCTGGGCGGGCGCCCGGCTGGCTGCTGGTGCTGCTGGTGCTGTCCATGGCCCTCAGCGGCCCCGGCTCGATGATCGGCTTCGACTTCGCCCGCACGTTCAACCCGCCGAACCGCCTGGGCACGGCGACGGGCATCGTCAACGTGGGCGGCTTCCTCGCCTCGCTGCTGACCGTCCTCGCCATCGGCCTGGTCCTCGACGCCCGCAGCGGCGGCGCGTCGTCGTCGCAGTACGACCTGGGCGACTTCCGCGTGGCGATGTGCGTGCAGTACGTCATGTGGGCGATCGGGCTGGCCGGCATCCTGCGCTCGCGGCGGCTGGCCCGCCGTCGCATGGCCGAGAGCGGCGTCGTCGTCCCACCCATCCGCGACGTCATCGCCGAGCGTCGTCGTCGCCGGCGCGAGCGGCCGTGAAAGGCGGCCACCGGTCACGGGGTGTTTTTCGGCCAGGTGCGGGCGACGCGGAGTTCGTAGAGATAGGCCTTGGTGATGGTGCCGCCGTACCGGTTCTCGATCAGGCCGCCGATGCAGTCGAACAGACCGCGGCGCAGGTCGGGGCGGAGCGCCCGGTGGCCGGAGTACGTCGACAGCAGGTCGAGGTAGCCGCGCGCGTCGTACGTGACGTCGGCGCGGTAGCGGCGGCGGACGGCGGGCTGGAACAGCGGCGAGTCATCGATCTCGTCGGTGACCGGCGGGATCGCGTCGGCCGGCTGGAGGCGCAGGCCGGGCGGGGTGGCCGGGTCCCAGCGCTCGTAGCACTCCTGCACGTCGGCGAAGAAATCCGCCGTGCCACCGAGCACGTGCTCGGTCGTCACCGTGGCGAGGGCGCCGCCGGGTCGCAGCACGGCGGCCACCCGGTCCGCCCGCACCGCGGGGTCGAGCCAGTGCCAGGCGGTGAACGACGTCACCAGGTCGGCGGAGGCGGGCGGCGCGGCCCAGTGCTCGAACGCCGACTCCACCACTTCGACCGGCTGCCCGGCGGTCCGCTCGCGCAGCACCGCCGCGAGGTTCGCCCCCAGCTCGACGGCGACGACGTGCGCACCGCGGGCGACCAGGGCCAGCGTCGCCTGGCCGGTCCCGGGCCCGATCTCCACGACCCGCGCGCCCGGGCCCAGCTCCGCCAGCTCACCGAGGCTCGCGAAGATCGCGTCGGGATAACCCGGCCGGGCCTCGGCGTAGAGCGCGGCGTCCTCGTCGAAGATCGTGCGCAACTGCCGCTCCGCCATGGCGGGGATGCTGCCACGGGTGGGCAGGATGGCGCCATGGAGATTCGGATCCGGGAAGCGCGACTGCCCGACGACGCGGACGGGCTCGCGCGCGTCTACGTGTCCAGTGCCGAGCACCACCTGGCGCCGGCGTCCGACGGCGACGACCGCTCGACCCGCACGCCCGCGGCGAAGAACGGGCAGTTGTCAGGGGGACGGGATCGCTCACATCACCAGGATTACCCGAGCCTCAACACGATTGCAGGCATAGTGACGTTCCAGAAAACCTCGTGATGGCCTCCGAATCACCGGGAAATCTCACCACGTGGACACCCGTGCCGGCCCACGCCCCAACCACAGGCCAACGCGGCACGGAACGGGTCGACGAGCCACAAATGATCACGTTGAGTAGGGCTCTTACCGCTCTACAGGGCATGCATGCCCTAGTGAAGTGTGAGGACGCCTTCCAAGGGGCCACTTTCTCGGAGCCCGAAGTCGGATTCGAACCGACGACCTACCGCTTACAAGGCGGTTGCTCTGACCAGCTGAGCTATTCGGGCAGAAGAGGAAACGGTACCCGAGCGGGCACCGTCCCCTCCACTGCGTCGGGTGACGCGGGCCGTCAGACGACGGCGCCGTAGTTGGGGTCTTCCCGGCTGCGCTTGTCGACCTTCTTCGGCGCCGGCGGAGGAGCCGGCTTCTTGTCCTCGAGCAGGATCGTGAGCGGCACCGCCGTGAAGTTCGACGAGTACGTACCGATCAGGATGCCCAGGACCAGCGCGAGCGCGAAGTCCGACAGCGAGTCACCGCCGAGGACGAGCAGGGCGACGAGGATGAACAGCGTGCTCGCACCGGTGTTCACCGACCGCGGCAGGGTGTTGAGGATGGCGGTGTTGGACACGTCGGCGAACCTCTCCTCGCCCCTGCGGGTCCACGTCTCGCGGATGCGGTCGAACACGACGACGGCGTCGTTGACGCTGTAACCGATGATCGTCAGCAGCGCGGCGAGGAATATGCCGTCCAGCGGTTTGCCGATCCAGGCGAAGATGCCGATGGTGACGATCACGTTCTGGAACAGGGCCACGACGGCGCCGGTGCCGAACGTCCATCGGAACCGGATCGCGAGGTACGCCAGCTGCGCCGCAAGCGCGACCCCCAGCGCGATGAGCGCGTTGCGCTGGAGCTCGTCGCCGAGGCTGGGGCCGATCAGCTCGTCACGGATCAGTTCGGACCCGCCGCCGAGGTCGCCGATCGCCTCGATGACAGTGGCGGCCTGGTCGTCGGACATGTCGCTGGCCCGGACGGTGATGTCGTCGTCGCCGGACTCCTGGACGATGGCCGTCGGGAAGCCGGCGTCGGCCACCGCGGCGCGGGCGTCGTCGACGTCGACGGGCTCGGTGGTGGACACCTCCACCAGCCGGCCGCCGGTGAACTCGATGCCGAACTCCAGGCCGCGCGCGAGGATGCCGCCCAGGGCCAGCACGACGGCGACCGCCGAGATCAGCAGCCAGCGCAGCGGCCTGGTCATGAGCTGCGGGTTGCGCTGGCGCAGCCAGAGCCGGACCCGGCCGTGGTGGGCCAGGCCGCTGGCGTCGGGGTGGTTGCGCAGCCAGCGCCGGTCGGCCAGCCACTCGACCAGCACCCGGCTCAGCACCAGCGCCGACAGCAGCGAGGCGAGTACACCGATGGTCAGCGTGACGCCGAAGCCGCGGACCGGGCCGGAGGCGAGGAAGAACAGCAGCCCGGCGGCCAGCAGCGTCGTCACGTTGGAGTCCGCGATCGCCGACAGTGCGTTCTTGAACCCGCTCTGGACCGCGCCGCGCAGGCTCTTCGTCGTGCCGTCGACGTACTCCTCGCGGGCCCGTTCGAAGATCAGCACGTTGGCGTCGACGGCCATGCCGATGGCCAGCACGAAACCGGCCAGACCGGGCAGGGTCAGCGTGGCGCCCAACGCGCTCAGAGCGGCGTAGGCGATGCCGGCGTAGCCGATCAGCGCCAGGACCGCCATCAGGCCGACCAGGCGGTACGCGATGCCGATGAAGATCGCGGTGGCGGCCATACCGATGATCGCCGCCCAGGCGCTGGCCTCGATGGCCTCGTCGCCGAGCGTCGGGCCGACGACCCGCTGCTCCACGGTGGTGACGTCGACCGGGAGGGCGCCGCCCTCGACCAGCGCCGCGAGGTCCTTGGCCTCCTCCTCGCTGAAGTCGCCGGTGATCTCGGTCTGGCCGCCGCGGATGCCGACGCCGCACTGGACGCTGGTCGTCACGTTCGGCGAGGAGATGACGGTGTCGTCGAGGACGATGGCGATGCGTCGGCGTGGGTCGCCGTCCGGCTGGCAGGCGGCGTCGCTGGTGAGCTGTGCCCACGTGCCGCCGCCGCTGCCGCTGAAGTCGAGCGTGACGAGCCAGCCGCCGCGCTGCACGTCGTAGATGGCGTCGGCGCCGTCGATCTCCTCACCGGTCATCGCGGTGGGCGCGAGGATCAGCGGCTGGCCGGACTCGTCGGGCAGCACCAGCTGGCCGTCCGCGTCCGGGGCCGGCGTCTCCGTCGGCGCTGGGGTCTCGGTGGGCGCGGGAGTGGGCGCCGGCGTCGAGCCGGCGACGACGTCGATACCGGTGTCGCCGGCGGGTGCCTCGGGTTCGATGGCGCCGCCGACGGAGCCCTCGGTGGCCGGTGGCGTGGCGGGCGGCGTCTCGGCAGGCGGCGTGGCCGGCGGGGTCTCGGTGGGCGTCTCCGTCGGCAGGCCGGAGGTGTCGTAGCCGAGGACGGGGTGCACCGTCAGCTGCGCGGTCCGGCCGAGCGCGTCGGCGGCCTCGCGCGGGTCGGAGACCCCGGGCAGCTCCACGATGATGCGGCGGTCGCCGGACCGGCTCAGCGACGGCTCGGAGACACCGAGCGCGTCGACGCGGCGGCGGAGCACCTCGAGGGCGCGGTCGGTCGACTCGGCGTTGGCTTGGACAGTGTCGGTGTCCTGCGTCTCCAGGACGATCTGCGCACCGCCCTCGAGGTCGAGGCCGAGGTTCGGGCTCGACGTGAGCGTGACGAAGGCGGAGCCGGCGAGCACCAGCGTGGCGGCGACTGCCCGGGCCACGCGGCCACCGTCGGACGAGCCGGTGCTGCGTTTCCGGGCGCGCCGCCGGAACAAGGCGTACGTCGCCAGGATGACGGCGGTCGCGCCACCGACGAGGTAGAGCGCGGTCATGCGATCCACAGGAGATCTCCAAGGGACGTGCCCAGCGGCGCGGGCACGAGCCGGCGCACCGTCGGGCGGAAGAGCTGAGGGACGTCTACTGCCGGATCGCGGGCGGCCCGCGCTGTGGGTCGGTGGGCGTCCACGCGGCGTCGGCCGGGACGCGGTCGGCCGGTGCGGGACCGGCCTCCAGGAGGTACCGGTCGAGCGGCCCGACGACGGTGCCCCCGGCCGCGGGCGGCGCGTAGCCGAGCTTGACGGTGACGGCGGCCGCGACGACGGCGAGGTCGAGGACGTCGCCGGCGTCGGCGATGGACGGCGCCGACGACCCGAGCTCCGGCGCAGCGGTCACGGACGAGCCGCGGTGCTGTCCGGACGGCGCCGCGGCCGCGGGCGGCCCGGACGAGATGAGCATCAGGGCGCCGGAGAGCAGGATGGCGGGAAGCGCCCACAACTTCCGGAGCACGCGGCTGCCCGCGTGGTCCCCGGAGCGGCGACCCGGCACTGTCCGACCTCCTGACTCGGCTCTCGACGGCGTCTCGCGCGCCGTCCCTCGAACCGCGCCAACCATACCCGCTACCCCGGCGGCGTACGATGGTGCGGACCGGTACCTGTCAGGGAAGAAGTGACCTTATGCCCAACATCGGTACGCCTGAGCTGATCATCGGCCTCATCGTCATCTTCCTGCTCTTCGGTGCGAAGCGGATGCCGGAGATGGCCCGCGGCATCGGCCAGTCGCTGAAGATCTTCAAGACCGAGATGGGGAAGCCGGCCGACAGCGACGCATCCAACGCCGTCATCGTCACCCCGGCGCCGGCCGAGCAGCCGCAGGCGACCACCGCCCAGGCCACCGCGGCCCAGTCCGCTACCGAGACCGCGGCCGCCCCGGCCGACCCGGAGCCGCGTCCCGCCCAGTGACGGGCCCCTCAGCCGACGGTCGCATCCGCGGTCGCACCGGCCGAGAGGACGCGGCCGGGTAGCTCGGCCGTGCCGATCCCGTCGATGGTGAGGACTGTCAGCCGGAGCCGGCCGCCGCGCACCGCCACGCCGACCCGCACGCCGTCGTCGCACGGCGCCTGGGTCACCGTGCCCCAGGCGTCGCCGCCGGCCCAGAACCACGTGACGGGGCCACCGGTGAGGTCGGCGGACGCGAAGCGGAGCGCGCCGTTCACGCCGTCGTACCCGAAGCCGGTGAGCGCCGGGATGGTGCCCCAGGCGGCCATCGCGCGCACGTAGTGGTGGCCGCACTCGGCCTCGTCGAACGGGTTGCGCCGGCGGCCGTCGAACCGGCTGCGGACCGCCTCGACGACCTGGATCGCCTCGTCGGTCAGGCTGGCCTGGAGCAGGCCGATCGCCGCCGTGTACTCGAGGCCGGTCCACACCTCGGCGAAGTACGGGAACGGCCGCGCCGGGCGGTCGCCGTGCGGGTACGACGCGACCTGCAGGCCCGGCTCGCCGGCCAGCGCGTAGCTGCGCTTGGGGTTGAACGGGGCACCGGGCGCGGTGCGGTCGTTGTGCCGCAGGATGCTGCGCAACGTGGTGCGCACATGGCCGGTGTCGAGCAGGTCGCCGAGCCCCGTGAGCCGGGCGACGTGCTGGCCGACGAGCTGGTCGGTGAGGCAGCCGTCGCCGATCTGCAGCTCCGGCTCGGTGAGGTCGCGGGCGCCGATGCCGGGCAGCCGCAGGCCGGGCGCGATGGCGTCCTCGCTGCCCGGCGGGCGGATCTCGTGCCGGTAGTACTCGCCGTTGAACAGGTTCGCGTCGATCCAGGCGCTGCCGCGGGCGAACAGGTCGGCGCAGGTGGCGGCGAATTCGTCGTCGCCGAGGTGCCAGGCCATCTCCTCGGCGGCCCGCAGCGCCGCCAGGTACCACGTCCCGACCTGTGGGTTCGGGCCGAAGTACTCGACGTCCATGGTGTTGTGCTGGGAGCCCTCCATGACGCCGTCGCGGTCGGCGTCCCAGCCGCCGGGGACCCAGGCGAACTCCAGGGCCCGGCGGGCGGCCGGCCACAGCTCGCGCAGCAGGTCGTCGTCGCCGCTGAGCCGCCACTCGCGGTGCAGCTTCACCAGGCAGCCCATCTGCCCGTCCGCGGCGGCGACGCCGTGCGAACGGGCGCGGTCCAGCGGCAGTTCGAGCCGGAAGCTCATGTGCCCGTCGTCGGCCGTGGCGTACCGGAACTCCAGCTCGCGCATCGACCGGGCCAGCTCGCCGAACAGGTACGGCGTCGTGTGCTCGTAGTTCCACACGTGGGTGCAGTTGCCGTAGCAGCTGCCGCTGTCGTCGTGGCAGCCCTCCCAGCCGTAGAACCGGCCGTCCGGGGTGCGGAAGCAGGTCGGCGAGCGCAGCGTGCTGACGTTGCTCAGCGCCGCCTCGACGATCGCGGCGGGCAGGTCGCTGCCGGTCAAGGCGCCGACGAAGGCGACGGTGCGATCTTCGAGCTCGGCGAGCTTCGGGGCGACGGTGTCGATGACGTCCCAGGCGTCGCCGTACGCGACCGCGTAGTGGTTGCCGATGACGTTCTCACCGCGCCAGTCCCGCCGGTTCGGGAAGTGCCAGGTCAGTAGGAACGTGAAGGCGTGCGTCTCGCCCGGCTCCAGCGTGCGCAGCGCGGCCACGGACGCCACCGGCTCGCCGTCCGCAGGCCGCTCGTCCAGCCGCCCGTCGGCGGAGAGGTCGTCCCAGAAGTCCAGCAGCGGGCCGCCCCAGCTGGACCCGGCCCAGGCGGTGCGCACGGTGACGTCGTCCTCGTCCAGGACGGCCAGGGCCAGCGAGCCCCAGCGCTCGACGAGCTCGTCGCCGCCGGACCGGAGCAGGACACCGTCGCCGCGGCGCTCGTTGCGCGGCCGCTTGCCGGGGTTGCGCACGCTGCCGGCGACGGTGACGTCCAGCGGCTCGCCGTCGGTGTTCGTGACGGCGTACCGCAGCACCGCGACCGGCAGCGAGCTGGCCTCGACGTCGGACGGGACCAGCGGGTTGAACGCCTGCAGCCGCACCGTCACCGGCATGTCCGGGTCGTCGAGCAGCACCTGGCCGAGCGGGTAGGCGCCCAGAAACTCCGAGCGGGCGAACCGCGGCAGGCTGTGGTTGGGCACCGCGGCGCCCTCCCAGCCCTCGTACAGCACTGGGTCGATCGGCCCCTCCAGCGCACGGACGGCGTCACCCGCGCGGACGGCGAAGAAGCTGTCGCGCGGTGCGAAGCCCTTCGCCGGCTGGTTGCGGATCTCCCAGTCGCGCAGGTCGCCGCGGCCGCCGAGGGACACCGTCCCCGTACCGATGCCACCGAGCGGGAGGGCGATGCGCAGCGAGTGGTCCGCGTCGTACCGGCGCAGGACCGGCCATTCCGGGGTCGTCATGGTCAGACTGGAACGTGCAACGGCATTCCATGTCAAGCCGCGAGTGGTCGCTCCGAGACGATGACGGCCAGCGTGCGGCGGCCGACCTGCCGCTGGACGGTGCGCACGCCGGTCTGCCCGAAGTCGGCCAGCCGGGCCGAGACCTCGCCGAGCTGAGTCGGTGTGATGCCGTGGCCCGGCCGGTCGAGCAGCCGCTCGGCCAGCAGCAGCCGCCCTCCTGGAAGCAGCTTCGCCGTCAGCGTGGCCAGACCGGCGTCGCGGTCGTCCCAGTGGTGCATCGAGGCGAGCGTGTAGATGGCCGCGAACGAGCTGTCGGCGAACGGGACGTCCTCGGCGCCGGCCACTCGGACGTCAGCCCCCGGCACCCGCTTGCGGGCCATCGCGACGAACGTCTCGGACGGGTCGACAGCGGCGACGTGCTCCGCGCCGGCCTTCCGGGCGGCCAGCTCGAGCGCGAGACCCGGCCCGCAGCCGACCTCCAGCACCGCCTCGCCGGCGCGCAGCTCCGCGAGGTCGACCACCGCCCGGTTCGTCTCCGGGTGGCGGTTGAACCAGGAGTAAAGCCGCGCGCCGACGGCGCCGAAGCCGCTCATAATCCGAGGCTACGGCAGCTCGATGAACGGCTGGGGCTGCGCGGCGGACAACTCACCGGCCTGGACCCGGACCACGCTGAACGGCGCGCCGGTGACGCGGTCGGGCAGGTCGTAGCGGGCGAGGTAGACGCCGGGCGGCACGTCGACGAAGCCGAACCAGCCGGAGCCGTCGCTGACCTGCGTGCGGGTCTCGCGGTCGCCGGCCACCGGCTGCAGGGTGACGGTGACGCCGTCGAGCGGCGCCCCCGTGCGCAGCCGCAGCGTGCCCGCCACGTTGCCCGTCGTCGGGTCCTCCTTCCACGGCATCGACGGGACAGCGGCGTCCTCGGCGAACGGGGCGTCCGGTCCGATGGTGAGCGCGGCGGCCAGCGCGGCCCGCTCGGCGTCCTTCACCGCCGGTGACCCGGCGGCCGCGGTGAGCGACGGGTTCGCGTAGGAGTAGCCGCTCCAGCCGGCGACGGTGTTGCCGGCCGTCGTCGGGGTGAGGAGGTCGCGGACCTGCAGGACGCTGTCGTCGACCTCGTTGAGGTACAGCGCCGGGCCGGACACCGTCTGCCGGTCGCCCTGCCAGTCGGCCAGTACCTCGTTCCACTCGGCGAACATCCGCGCCTGGTCGGGCATCCACTCGCGCTTGTAGTTCATCGCGACGACGGTGTCGATGATCCCCTCGTCCAGCCAGCCCTTCCAGTCCTGCAGGACCTCGGCGTAGGTGCGGGTCTTCTCCCAGCCGCCGACGCTCTGCGGGCCGAAGCCGTACGTGATGCCGTCGTTGCTCAGCCGCACCGTCGGGTCCACCTCGAAGATGCCGAGGTAGATGCGGCGTACCAGGCTGGTGATCTGCTCGCGCCGCCACTCGGTGAACTCCGCGTCCGACGGCGCCGGCACGTCGGTGCGGCCGGTGGTGGCCTGGAACCGGGCGATCGACGTCTCGCTGTAGCCCCAGTCGCTGTGCGTGGTGGTGGAGTTGTGGTCGGGGTAGCGGATGTAGTCGAGGTTGATGCCGTCGACGTCGTACTCGCGGACGATGCTCTGGATCGCGCCGACGACGTAGTCGCGGGCGGCCGGATTGGCGGGGTCGATGAAGCTGTTGTTGCCGACCCTCTCGGTGCCGTCGACGCGCTTGTTCAGCCAGCGGTCGGCGCCGGTGGCGCTCGGGCCGTGCGCGTTGAAGGCGTGGTCGGGGGAGCGCGGCGGCGTCGCGGAGTTCCACAGCGTGCCGAAGTTGACCCACGCGTGCACCTCGAGCCCGGCCGCGTGGGCCTGCTCGATCACCTCGTCCAGCGGGTCGTACGGTGCCGACGCGATGGCGGCGTCGGTGCGCGGGTAGTCGGCCCGGTTGCAGAAGCAGTCGTAGCGGCGGGCGACCTGGACGATCAGCGCGTTCGCGTTGACCTCCAGTGCCTCGCCGACCAGCTCCTCGACCTGCGCGGGGGTGTAAATGCCCTCGTTGAAGGCGTCGACCCAGTAGCTGCGCCACTGCTCCGGTACGGGATCCGGCTCGGCCGCGGCCGGGGGCGCCGCGGCGACGGCCAGGACGAGTGCGACGATGACGGGAAGCGTGCGACGACGTCGGCTCACGCTGGTCCTCCTCGATGGACTAGACCAATATGGGCGCCAAGTCTGGAAGACTTTGCCCGATACGTCTACAGGGGGTGCGGGCGTGGCCAAGTACCACTCGATCCGGGACGAGATCCTCGACCTGGTCGCGGAGCTGACCGTCGGCGACGCGCTGCCGGCCGAGCGGACGCTCGCGCCGCGGTTCGGCGTCTCGCGGATGACGCTGCGGCGGGCCGTCGAGGAGCTGGTCCGCGAGGGCCGCCTCGTCCGCCGTCAGGGCGCCGGCACGTTCGTCGCGGGGCCGAAGATCGCGCAGGGCCTGGCGGTCACGTCGTTCTCCGAGGACATGCGCCAGCGCGGCTCCGTTCCGTCCAGCCGCACGCTGGCCGTCGACGACGTGCTGGCCGGCGCGCCCCTGGGCCGCCGGCTGGAGATCTCGCCGGGCGAGAACGTCGTCCGCGTGACCCGGCTGCGGCTGGCCGACGACGCGCCGATGGCGGTCGAGACCCTGCACGTGCCGCGCAGCATCGCCCCGGGACTGGACGGCACGATGCTCGCCGACGGCTCCTTCTATGAGCTACTGCACGAGGTGTACGGGCTGGAGCTGGCCGGCGGCGTGCAGACCATCGAGGCGACCGTCACCGACGAGACGGAGTCCGAGCTGCTCGGCGTGCCGCTGCACTCGCCGGCGTTCCTGTTCGAGCGCATCTCCCGCGACACCGCCGGCCGGGTGGTCGAGTTCGTCCGCTCCGTCTACCGTGGCGACCGCTACCAGTTCCGTGTCGAGTTGCAGCCGGCCCGCAGGCCGGCGAGGACGGCCGAGTGACGAACTCCGAGTTGGACCTGCTCGCGACCGAGGGCCGGTTGCCGGCCGCCGCCGACCTCGACCTGCGCACCACCGGTGAGCAGGTCGACCTGATGGCCGAGCAGGACCGGGTGGCCGTCGACGCCGTCGCCGCGACCCGCGACCGCCTGGTCGAGGCGATCGACGCGACGGTGGCCCGGCTGCGCCGCGGCGGCCGGCTGATCGAGCTGGGCGCCGGCACGCCCGGGCGGCTCGCCGTCCTCGACGCTGCCGAATGCGGGCCCACCTTCGGCGTCGACGAACGCCAGGTCGTCGCCGTCATGGCCGGCGGATTCGGCGCGGTGCGCTCGGCGGCCGAGCACGACGAGGACGACTACGACGGCGGCCGGTCCGACCTCTCGGAGCTGGAGCCGGGGCCCGACGACGTCGTGGTCGCGGTGAGCGCCTCGGGGCGGACGCCGTACGTGCTCGGCGCGCTGGCCGCCGCGCGCGAGGCCGGCGCCTACACCGTCGCCGTCGTGAACAACGCCGGCTCGCCGATCGCCGCCGCCTCCGACGTCGCCGTCGAGGCGCTCACCGGACCTGAGGTGGTGGCGGGCTCGACCAGGCTCAAGGCCGGCACCGCGGCCAAGCTGGTGCTCAACACCATCTCGACGCTGGTCATGGTGCAGCTCGGCCACACCCACGGCGACCTGATGATCGACGTGCGGGCCACCAACGACAAGCTGCGCCGCCGGGCCCAGCGGATCGTCCAGGAGGCCACCGGCGAGTCCGGCGCGGCGGTCGAGGCGGCGCTGGCCGCCAGCGGGGACGAGACGAAGACGGCGACGGTCATGCTGCTGGCCGGCGTCGACGTGGGCGAGGCGCGCCGCCGGCTGGCCGCCGCCGGCGGCTACGTCCGGGCCGCCCTCACACCGGGTCAGGCCAGGGCGTAGGCGATCTCCAGAGCCGCCAGTAGCAGCGTGACCAGCGCGACCAGCGCCGGCAGCTTGCCGTCGGGCAGCGCGCGGTCAGCGTGCAGCGCCTCGTTCGAGCGCCGGTAGCGCCGCCGGGCCAGCACCAGGATCAGCAGGGCGACCGGCGCCACCGCCAGGCCGAAGACCATCGCCGCCGGGCCGAGCGGCTCGGCCGCCAGCCGGCTGGCGAGGACGACGCCGACCAGCAGCGCGAGCGCGGTGCGGGTCCACGCCAGCGCCGTCCGTTCGTTCTGTGCACCATGGTCGTAGGTCCGCTCGGTCATCGGTCAGGGCGCGATCAGCACGACGACGATGACGATGGCCGCGACGGCCAGCCCGAACGCCAGCACCGGCGCCAGCGCGGGCGACGGCAGCGGCCGCGCCTCGCGCAGCGCCCGCTCCGCCCGGGCCCACCGGAAGAACGCCAGGACGCTGCAGGTGGCGCCGAGCAGCGACAGCGCCACGACGAGGACCAGCCGCAGCGCGGTGTGGTCGGGGATCTCCAGTGCCTCCAGCGCGATGCCGGCCGCCAGCAGCGCGAGGGCGGTGCGGATCCAGGCCAGGAACGTCCGCTCGTTGGCGAACGTGAACCGTGGATCGGGCTCGCTGCCGGCCCCGTAGACGCTGCGCGGCCAGCGGCGGGAGGTGTCGTCGCGCTCCGCGCTGTTGGTCATGATCCGTCGCTCTCGATGTTGTGGGTCGCTCTCGATTGTGTCGGAGGCGTGCTGCGGCGGTGCCGACCGGCCCCCCGCTGGGACGGCAGCCGGGGGTGCCCGGGCCGGGCGCCGTTGACGTTCAGGGGATCGCGGATCGTCCAGGAGGCCACCGGCGAGTCCGGCGCGGCGGTCGAG
>NZ_SMLB01000042.1 GCF_004349105.1 Jiangella aurantiaca | reverse complement strand
CGTCCCACCCGCCCGACGAAGGAGACGCCACCGTGCTCGACGACCCGACCGGCCTGCAGTCGCTGGCCCGCCGATCGTCCCGCGTCAGCCGCTCGATCAGTGCCGAGAACCCCACCGGCGAGAAGGGCCGCGGTGGCATGGCCACCGAGGGCACCGGGGCGCAGGCCGCCGGCGACCTCGGCCGGGGCTGGAAGATCTCGCCCAGCATCCGCATCGCGCCCGGCGAGACGGCCGTGCTGGGCGAGATCGACGGGCCCGGCGTCGTCACCCACGTCTGGTGCACCACCGCGCCACACCGCGCCTGGCGGGGCACGGTGCTGCGGATGTACTGGGACGGCGCACAGGATCCCGCCGTCGAGGTGCCGCTGGGCGACTTCTTCTGCCAGGGCTGGAACACGTTCAGCCAGGTGTCGTCGCAGACCGTGGCGGTCAACCCGAACGGCGGCTTCAACGCCTACTGGCCGATGCCGTTCCGCACCGCCGCGCGCGTCACGCTCGAGAACCTGTCGGCCGAGGAGGTCATCCTCTACTACCAGATCGACTACGAGCTCGGCGACGTCGCCGACGACTCGGCCTACCTGCACGCCCACTGGCGGCGCAGCCACCCGGTGCCGCGCGGCGAGGTGCACACGGTGCTCGACGGCGTCGAGGGCGCCGGTCACTACGTCGGCACCTACCTGGCCTGGGGTGTCAACGACCCGGGCTGGTGGGGCGAGGGTGAGGTGAAGTTCTACCTCGACGGCGACGACGAGTTCCCCACCATCTGCGGCACCGGCACCGAGGACTACTTCGGCGGCGCCTGGAACTTCGACGTGCCCGGCCAGGGCTACACCACGTTCAGCACGCCGTACCTCGGCCTGCACCAGGTCCTGCGTCCCGACGGGCTCTACGTCAGCCAGCAGCGGTTCGGCATGTACCGCTGGCACGTCGCCGACCCCGTCCGGTTCGGCACCGACCTGCGCGTGACCGTCCAGAGCCTCGGCATCGGCCCGGGACACCACAACGGGCTGCCGCACCGGTACCGGCCCACCAGCGACGACATCGCCTCCACCGCGCTGTTCTACCTCGACGCTCCGGCGCTCGCGCAGCGGCCGCCCACACCGGACCTCATCGCCATGGAGGTGGACTGACACGCGGGAGGCGTCCGACGGAAACCGGCTCGGAAATCGATTCCACCCTGGACTAGGATCTAACGACGCTGGTTGTCGGCGAGGGAGGGCACGGGGTGGTCACGATCTACGATGTCGCACGCCATGCCGGCGTCTCGGCGGCGACGGTCTCGCGGGTGCTCAACGGGCACACGCAGGTCGACCCCACACTCGCGGAGCGGGTCACGTCGTCCGTCGCCGAGCTGGGCTACCGCCGCAACGCCGTGGCCCGCAACCTGCGCCGCAGCCGCACCACGCTGTGGGCGGTCATCATCTCCGACGTCGAGAACCCGTTCTTCACCGCGATGGTCCGCGGTGTCGAGGACATCGCGCTGACCGCCGGTTACTCCGTCGTGCTCTGCAACAGCGACGAGAACCCCGAGAAGGAGTCCAACTACATCGCCGCGGCGCTCACCGAGCAGATGGCCGGGGTCATCATCTCGCCGTCGTCCAACCGCGTAGACGACGTCAAGCTGCTGCAGGACGCCGGCTGCCCGGTCGTCGTCATTGACCGCGAGCTGCAGGGATCGCCCACCGACACCGTGCTGGTCGACAACGAGCACGGCGCCGAACTGGCCACCACGCACCTCGTCGAGCAGGGCTACCGCCGCATCGCCTGCATCGGCGGGCCGCGCTGGCTCAGCACCGCCACCTCGCGCTACGAGGGCTACCGGCGCGCACTCACGGCCGCCGGCCTGCCCCTGGACCCCGCGCTGCTGCGGTTCGCCGACTTCCGCGAGCGCGGCGGCTACGAGGCCATGGCGTCGTTGCTCGACGACGGCGCCGAGCCCGACGCGCTGTTCGCGGCGAACAACCTCATGACGGTCGGCGCCATGGAGTGCCTGGTCCAGCGCGACCGCGCGGTCCCGGCCGACATCGCCGTGGTGGGCTTCGACTCCATCCCATGGGCCGACCTCATCCGGCCCACGCTCACGACGGTGGCGCAGCCGGCCTACGAGGTCGGCCGGCAGGCGGGCCAGCTGCTGACCCGGCGCCTCGCCAAGCCCGATGCCGACGTCACGCGCATCGTCCTGCCCACGCAGCTGCAGGTGCGCGCCAGCTCGCTCCGGCTGTCCTGATCTTCGACGCTCTCCTGCTGTTTCCGTGGGTGGGTGAGCGCCTCAGGTCCGATCGTGGAACGGTGCCGTCGCTGGTACTCGCGAAACCGGCGGATGCCCGCGAAACCGCCGGAGACAGCCGGGATCGGCCTGGCATCCGCCGGCGGGGCGGGCATTCGCCGGTTTGCCGGGCACCAGCCGGTGTCGTCACCTGCCGCGCGGGCAACCTCACCCGCCTGAAGTTCACCCCGCCAGAGCAGGGAGAACTCCCTCGTGATCACGGTCGTGCCCGGCACACCGTGGGCCGTCACCATCGGTATTGCCGCACGGCGAGACCGGCCCAGGGAAGCAGCAGGAGAGGCTCTTTAGACGCTCTCGACCCCTTGACCCACCCGGTCGGGGCTTCTTAGGCTGGAAATCGATTTCTCCGCTCCGCCGCCGACGTCGAAGGAGATCTCGTGCGACCGCTACTGCCGATCCTGACCGGCGCGGGCCTCGTGCTCGCCACCGCCCTCGCCGCACCCGCCGCGGAGAGCGAGCCGGCGCCGTCGACCACCGCGGCGGACGGCGTGACCGTCACCCGCGGCGTGCCGGTGGCGCGACTCACGGGCGCCGGATCGATCAACGAGACCGCGGCGAACTACCAGGTGTACGGCACCGATCTCGGCATCATGTGGGACAACGGCGCCGGCGAGGTGCTGATGGCCTTCGGCGATACGTACGGCGAGGACTGGGGCGGCAACGGCGCCGGGCCGCGCGAGGCCGATTGGCGCTGCAACGTGCTGGCTAAGTCGTCCGATCGCGACCTCGCCGACGGCATGACGTTCGACACGATGGTGCAGGACCGTCCCGGCCACGCCGGCCAGCTGCTGGACTGCCTGAAGCAGAACGGCGTCGAGGAGACGGTGATCCCGACCGCCGGCATCGCGGTCGGCGGCCGCAGCTACATCCACTACATGTCGGTGAACCACTGGGGCCCGGCCGGCACCTGGTTCACGAACCATTCGGGCATCGCGTGGTCCGACGACAACGGCGAGACGTGGACGAAGGACCCGGACGCCGTCTGGCCGAACACGCCGGAGTGGGACAGCCATTTCCAGATGACGGCGTTCGCCCGGCATCGCGGCCACGTCTACCTGTTCGGCACACCCAACGGCCGCTGGGGCGACGCGCACGTGGCTCGGGTCCCGGCCGGCAATGTGCTGGACAAGGACGCCTACCGGTACTGGGACGGCTCGGACTGGTCGCCGTCGGAGGCCACCGCCGCGCCCATCGCCGGCGGCCCGATCGGCGAGCTGTCCGTGCAGTACAACGAGTACACCGGCCGCTGGCTGATGACCTACCTGGACGAGTCGCGGGCGCAGATCGTGCTGCGCGACGCGCCCGGCCCGACCGGTCCGTGGGGCGAGGAGCAGGTCATCGTCGACGGCGCGGAGTACCCGGCGCTGTACGGCGGCTTCCTGCACCCGTGGTCCAGCGGCCCGGACCTCTACTTCGCGCTGACCCAGTGGGGTCCGTACAACGTGACGCTGATGCGCTCGACGCTCACGCGGGAGTGACGGCGGCGATCCTGACGTCGAAGCCGGCACCGTCGTCGTCGCCGCCCACCTCGCGCAGCCGCACGCAGATGCCGGTCTCGACGTCGAGGGCGACGGCGAACTCGTCGGCGAACGCGCGGTTCTCGGGCTGCGGTCCGCCCTCGGCGTGCAGCAGGTCGGCCGCGACCTCGCCGAACAGCAGCGCGCAGCAGGTGCAGCGCGGGTCGTAGGCGCCGGTGGGCCGGACGGACGCCTCGAGGGTGTCACGTCCTTCGCGGACCTGCTCGCGCACCGACAGCACGTCGATGCCGTCGGCGAGCTCGACCGGGTCGAGCATGGCGACCCAGAGGTAGTTCTCGTACATCGGGTCGTCGTAGGCGACGGTGACGTCGGACGGCCGCTGGGCGACCAGCCCGTCGGGCCGCAGCACCGGCCGCGGGGCGTCGGGGTCGAGCGGGACGGTGATGGCCGGCGGCTCCACCGGCGACCCGTCGGAGGTCGCGACGAGCACGAGCCCGCGCTCGGCGGGGGTCTCGTCGACGAGGTGTTCGGTGCCGTCGGGCTCGACGACACGCATGCGGCCGGGCCGGTCGATCCACGCCCGCACGGCGTGGTCGGCCGTGATCGCGTCGCCCACCAGCGTGCGGGTCAGTTCCACCGACCGCCACCGCCAGGGCGACGAGCGCGCCAGCGCCCGGAACGTCTCCTCGTCCACCATGCGACCGAGCCTACGGGCTCGGCCGCACGGCGAACGTCAGGGCCGGGCTCAGACCAGCCGCTTGGCGAGGTTCTCGTCGAGCGCGCCGAGGAACTCCTCGGTGGTCTTCCACTCCTGGTCCGGGCCGACGAGCAGCGCGAGGTCCTTCGTCATGACGCCGGATTCGACGGTCTTGACGATGACGTCCTCGAGCGTCTCGGCGAACTGGGTGACGTCAGGCGTGTTGTCGAGCTTGCCGCGGTGCTTGAGGCCGCCGGTCCACGCGAAGATCGAGGCGATCGGGTTGGTGGAGGTCGGCTTGCCGGCCTGGTGCTGGCGGTAGTGCCGGGTGACGGTGCCGTGCGCGGCCTCGGCCTCGATCGTCTTGCCGTCGGGCGTCATGAGCACCGACGTCATGAGGCCGAGCGAGCCGAAGCCCTGCGCGACGGTGTCGGACTGGACGTCGCCGTCGTAGTTCTTGCAGGCCCAGACGTAGCCGCCCTCCCACTTGAGCGACGCGGCGACCATGTCGTCGATGAGGCGGTGCTCGTAGGTGAGCCCGGCCTCCTCGAAGTCGGCCTTGAACTCGCGCTCGTAGACGTCGGCGAAGATGTCCTTGAAGGCGCCGTCGTACGCCTTGAGGATGGTGTTCTTCGTCGACAGGTACACCGGGTAGCCGCGCTGCAGGCCGTACGACATCGACGCCCGGGCGAAGTCCTCGATGGACCTGTTGAAGTTGTACATGCCCATGACGACGCCACCGTCCTCGGGCAGCTGGGCGACCTCGTGCTGGATCGGCTCGGAGCCGTCGGCCGGGGTGTAGGTGATGGTGACGGTGCCCGCGCCCGCCACCTTGAAGTCCGTCGCCTTGTACTGGTCGCCGTGCGCGTGACGGCCGACGATGATCGGCTTGGTCCAGCCCGGCACCAGCCGCGGGATGTTGCTGATGACGATGGGCTCGCGGAAGATCACGCCGCCGAGGATGTTGCGGATGGTGCCGTTGGGCGAGCGCCACATCTTCTTCAGGCCGAACTCCTCGACCCGCGCCTCGTCGGGCGTGATGGTGGCGCACTTGACACCGACGCCGTGCTCCTTGATGGCGTGTGCGGCGTCGACGGTCACCTGGTCGTCGGTGGCGTCGCGGTTCTGGATCGACAGGTCGTAGTAGCGCAGGTCGATGTCGAGGTACGGGTGGATCAGGCGGTCCTTGATGAACGCCCAGATGATCCGCGTCATCTCGTCGCCGTCGAGCTCGACGACGGGCCCGGCTACCTTGATCTTCGCCATGATGTCAGCAACTCCCGGATGAGAATGTTTGTCTCGACGTCAAGATAACAGACGCTCAGATGAGCCCCAGCGCCCCCACCGCGTCGCGCTCCTCGGTCAGTTCCTGCACCGACGCGTCGATGCGCTGCCGGGAGAAGTCGCTGACCTCGAGGCCCTGGACGATCTCCCAGGCGCCGCCGCGCGAGACCACCGGGAACGACGAGATCAGCCCCTCCGGTACCCCGTACGAGCCGTCGGACACGATGGCGGCCGACGTCCAGTCGCCCTCCGGGGTGCCGTTGACCCAGTCGTAGACGTGGTCGATGGCCGCGTTGGCCGCCGACGCCGCGGACGACGCGCCGCGCGCCTCGATGATCGCGGCGCCGCGCTTGGCCACCGTCGGGATGAAGTCGTCGGTCAGCCACGCCTCGTCGATCAGCTCAGACGCCGGCTTCCCGGCGACCTCGGCGTGGAAGATGTCCGGGTACTGGGTGGCGGAGTGGTTGCCCCAAATGGTCAGCTTGCTGATGTCCGAGACGCCGACGCCCAGCTTCGCCGACAGCTGCGACAGCGCGCGGTTGTGGTCGAGGCGCGTCATCGCGGTGAACCGGTCGGCGGGGACGTCCGGCGCGTGCGACTGGGCGATCAGCGCGTTGGTGTTGGCCGGGTTGCCGACCACCAGCACGCGCACGTCGTCGGCGGCGCCGGCGTTGATCGCCTCGCCCTGCGGCTTGAAGATGCCGCCGTTGGCCTCGAGCAGGTCGCCGCGCTCCATGCCCTTCGTCCGCGGCCGCGCCCCGACCAGCAGGGCGACGTTGACGCCGTCGAACGCCGGACGCGGGTCGTCGTAGATGTCGATGCCGCTGAGCAGCGGGAACGCGCAGTCGTCCAGCTCCATGGCGGTGCCCTCGGCCGCCTTGACCGCCTGCGGGATCTCCAGCAGCTTGAGCCGCACCGGGGTGTCGGCGCCCAGCAGCTGGCCGGACGCCACCCGGAACAGCAGGGCGTAGCCGATCTGACCGGCCGCGCCGGTGACGGTGACGTTGACGGGCGCCTGGGCCATGGTGAATCTCTCCTCGATGAGCTGCGACGGAATCGCGGTGTCAGGACGGGGGCGGGACGATGAGCGACGCGATCAGGGTCCCCGCCCCGAGGAACCCCAGCGTCAACAGGTCGAGTGCGCGCGAACGCACCTTGAGCAGGCCGGCGACGCCGCTGGGCAGCACCGCGCGCAGGACCGCCGCCAGGCACACGCCGCCGGCGATGATGAACGTGCCACGGCGGAAGTGGTTGTCCGCGACGATGAACGTGCCGACGGCGACGACGGCGAGCACCAGCAGCAGCGGCCACTGCCGGAACACCGCGCGCAGCCAGCTCGCGGGCATGAGCCGCCGCTCGGCGGCCTGGGCCCAGCGGCTGCTGGCCGCCGCGCGATGGGTACCGGCGCGTGTGCTCACCGCTTCGAGATCTCCACCCACTGCTGGTCGTGCGGCCCGGTGTAGTCGCTGTCGGGCCTGATGAGTCGATTGTCCTCGTGTTGCTCGATGACGTGTGCCGTCCAGCCGCTCATTCGCGATATGGCGAACACCGGTGTGAACAGGCCGGTCGGGATGCCCAGCGCGTGGTAGACGCTGGCGGCGAAGAAGTCGACGTTCGGGTACAGGCCCTTCTCGTCGAGCACCACCTGCTCCATGCGGCGGGAGAACTCGTAGTAGCGGCGGTTGCCGGTGAGGTCGGCCAACTCCTCGCTCATCTTGCGCAGGTGCGTGGCCCGCGGATCCTCGGTCTTGTAGACGCGATGGCCGAATCCCATGATCTTGCGGCCGCCGGCCAGCTCGTCACGGACGAACGCATCGACGTCGCCAACCTCTCCTCCAATGGACGTGAGGGTCTTCATGACCGCCTCGTTGGCGCCGCCGTGCAGCGGGCCGCGCAGCGCGCCCATGGCTCCGGTGATGGCCGAGTGCATGTCGGAGAGCGTGGCGGCGATGACTCGGGCGGTGAACGTCGACGCGTTCATCGTGTGGTCGGCGTGCAGCACCAGGCACTCGTCGAAGATCTCCGCGGCCCGCGGCGCCGGCCGCTCGCCGGTGATCTGCAGCAGGAAGTTGCCGGCGATGCCCAGCTCGGGATCGGCGTCGGGGACCTCGCGGCGGGACCGCTGCGCCTCGTACGAGGCCACCAGTACCGGCATCTGCGCGACGAGCCGGGTGGCCTTGCGGCGGTCGGCCTCGATGGACGCGTCGGTGGCGTCGGGGTCGTCGATGGCCAGCGACGACACCAGCGTGCGCAGGGCCTCCATCGGGGTGCCGCTCTGCACGACGTACGGGAGCAGGGTGGTGGCCACCGAGCCGTAGCGGCGGCCGTCGGCCAGTTCGGCCATCAGGCCGTCGAGCTCGGCCTGGGTGGGCAGCGTGCCTCGCTGTAGCAGATGGACGCACTCCTCGAAGGAGATGCGCCCGGCGATGTCGTGGATGTCGTAGCCGCGGTAGGAGAGCCGACCCGCTCGCCCGTCGATGTCGGAGATCGACGTGGACGCGGCCACGACGTCGGCGAGGCCGCGCGGAGACTTCTCGGCCATGAAATGAGTCCTCCTCAAGGGGAAGAACGAACCGGCGTGAGGCCGCCGATCCGCTCGCCAGGCGTGGGTCCGGCCTACGCGGTGACGGCCGCCTCGGCCGCCTCCACGACGTTGGCCAACAGCATTGCACGAGTCATGGGGCCGATGCCGCCGGGCATCGGCGCGAGATAGCCCGCGACCTCGCGCACCTCGGGCGCGACGTCGCCGGTGTAGCGGCCCTTGCCGTCGGGCCCCACGACCCGGGTGATGCCGACGTCGAGGACGGCCGCTCCCGGCTTGATCATGTCGGCGGTGACGACCCCCGGCACACCGGCCGCGGCGATGACGATATCGGCGCGCCGTACCGTGCCGACGAGGTCGCGCGTGCCGGTGTGGCAGATCGTGACGGTGGCGTTCTCACTGCGACGCGAGAACAGCAGGCCCATCGGACGGCCCGCGGTGACACCACGCCCGACGACCACCAGCTCGGCGCCGTCAGTGGCGACGTCGTAGCGGCGCAGCAGCTCGAGGCAGCCGCGCGGCGTGCATGGCAGCGGTGCCGGCTGCATGAGCACCAGCTTGCCGAGATTCTGCGGATGCAGGCCATCGGCGTCCTTGGATGGGTCGACGGCCGACAGCACCCGCTCCTCGTCCAATCCCTTCGGCAGCGGCAGCTGGACGATGAAGCCGTGGCAGGCGGGGTCCTTGTTGAGCTGGGCGACGGCGGCCTCGACCTCGGCCTGCGTGGCCGTGGCGGGCAGCTCGACCTGGATCGACTCGATGCCGACCTCGGCGCAGTCGCGATGCTTCCCGGCGACGTAGGCGTGGCTGCCGGGATCGTCGCCGACCAGCACCGTGCCCAGCCCCGGCACCACCCCCCGCTCGCCCAGGGCCTTCACCCGGGCGGTGAGCTCGGAACGGATGGTGGCCGCGGTGTTCTTGCCGTCGAGAATCTTCGCGCTCACGTACCTGATTCTCGCATGGCCCGACCGGCGGCCGACCGGTGCTCAGCCGCTCTTGCGGCGGAACATCCGCTGGGTCTTCGCGGCGTCCTCGTGCGAGGGGCCGGTGCCGGAGGCTTCCTCGTGCGGGTGTTCGTGGTCGGCGGACTTCTTCCGCTCCAGGGCCTCGCGGAACTTGGCCTTGAGATCGTCGTTGCCGCCGGACTTCTTGGCTGCCATGGTCGTCACCCTACCCCGCCGGCCCACCTGACCATCACCGTTTCCCGCCCGCGCTATTGCACCATCGATCCTTGTTGATCATGGAAAAGCGCCCCTCTCGAAGCACTCGAAAGGGGGGTCTCTCCATGATCAACGCACCCGGCCGGCGGCCGAGGACCCGGCCAGCGGTCATCAGTGGAAGAAGTGCCGCGTGCCGGTGAAGTACATGGTCATGCCGGCCTCGCGAGCGGCCGCCACGACCTCCTCGTCGCGCACCGAGCCACCGGGCTGGACGACGGCGCGGACGCCGACCTCGGCCAGCACCTGCAGGCCGTCGGGGAACGGGAAGAACGCGTCGGAGGCGCCGACGGAGCCGGCCGCGCGGTCGCCGGCGCGGGTCACCGCCAGGCGCGCGGAGTCGACCCGGTTCACCTGGCCCATGCCGACGCCGACCGCGGCACCGCCGCTGGCCAGCAGGATCGCGTTGCTCTTCACCGACCGCACGGCCCGCCAGGCGAACGCGAGATCCGCCAACACCGTGTCGTCGACGGGGTCGCCGGCGGCCAGCGTCCATGTGGCGGGGTCGTCGCCGGGTGCGTCGACGCGGTCGACCTGCTGCATGAGCAGGCCACCGGAGATCGCCCGCGTCTCGACCGGCCGGATGTCGGTGCCGGCGACCCGGAGCAGCCGCACGTTCTTCTTCCGCGTCAGCAGGTCCAACGCGCCGGGCTCGAAGTCGGGCGCGACGACGACCTCGGTGAAGATGGTCGCGATCAGCTCCGCCGCCTCGGCCGTCACTGGCCGGTTCGCCGCGATGACACCGCCGTACGCCGACACCGGGTCGGTCGCGTTGGCCTTGCGGTGCGCGTCGGCGATGTCGGTGCCGACGGCGATGCCGCACGGGTTCGCGTGCTTGATGATCGCCACGGCCGGCTCGGCGAAGTCGTGGGCCGAGCGCCAGGCGGCGTCGGCGTCGACGTAGTTGTTGTACGACATCTCCTTGCCGTGCAGTTGCTCCGCGCCGGCCAGCCCGGGCGCGCCGAAGCCGCTGCGGTAGAGCGCCGCGGCCTGGTGCGGGTTCTCGCCGTACCGCAGGACGGCGCCGCGCTCCCAGGTGCCGCCGACCCACTCCGGGAAGACGGTGCCGTCGGCCGGCGGCGCGACGACGCTGCCCAGCCACGAGGCGACGTGCACGTCGTAGGTGGCGGTGTGGGTGAATGCCTGCAGCGCCAGCCGCTGCCGCTCGCCCAGCGTGAACCCGCCGGCGTCGACGGCGGCAAGAACCTCGCCGTAGCGGGTGGGGTCGACGACGACGGCGACGTTGGCGTGGTTCTTCGCCGCGCCGCGGACCATCGACGGCCCGCCGATGTCGATCTGCTCGATCACCTCGTCCGGCCCGGCGCCGGACGCGACCGTCTGCGCGAACGGGTAAAGGTTGCTGACCAGCAGCTGGAACGGCTCGATGCCGAGCTCCTCGAGCTGCGCGCGGTGGCTCTCGTGGCGGACGTCGGCGAGCAGGCCGGCGTGCACGTTCGGGTGCAGCGTCTTGACCCGCCCGTCGAGGCACTCCGGGAACCCGGTGAGCTCCTCGACCGCCGTCACCGGCACCCCGGCGTCGGCGATGCGGGACGCCGTCGACCCCGTCGAGACGATGGCGACGCCGGCCGCGTGCAGGCCGCGGGCCAGCTCCTCCAGCCCCGTCTTGTCGTAGACGCTGATCAGCGCGCGCCGGATCGGCGTACGGGCCTCGCTCACGGGACGGTGACCTTTCTCTCGTTGATGGTCCAGCCCTCACGGGCCAGACGGCCGACGTACTCGACCAGCTGGGCGCGCTCGGCGACCTTGATCCGCTCGGTGAGCGTCTCCTCGGTGTCGTCGTCGAGCACCGGGACGGCGACCTGCGCGACGATCGGGCCGGTGTCGACGCCCTCGTCGACGAAGAACAGCGTGGCGCCGGTGACCTTGACGCCGTAGGCGAGCGCGTCGCGGGGGCCGTGGATGCCCGGGAACGACGGCAGCAGCGCGTTGTGGGTGTTGAGGTAGCGATCGCCGAACCGGCGCAGGAACGCCGGGCCGACCAGCTTGAGGAAGCCCGCCGAGACGACAAGGTCGGGCGCGTGCTCGGCGGTCCGCTCGGCCAGCGCGCGGTCCCAGTCGGCGCGCTCCGCGTGGTCCTTCACTCGCTCGACGAACGTCGGCACACCGGCCTCGGCGGCCAGCTCGAGCGCGCGGATGCCGTCGCGGTCGGCGCCGACGGCCACCACCGTCGCACCGTAAGAAGGGTCGGCGCAGGCGTCGAGCAGGGCGGCGAGGTTGCTGCCGGCGCCCGAGACCAGCACCACGATCCGGCAGGTCACCCGGCGACAATACCCGGCATCAGCCGGAGGCAGACGGGGGTGGGGGCGGCGGGTCGGCCTCGGATCCGCCGGAGTCCACGGCGTCCGGCTCGCTCTCCGCCGTGGTGGCGGCGGGGCCGGCCGGGTCGTCGTCAGCCGCGTCGTCGTCCGTGCCGCCGGCCGGCTCCGGGTCGCCGGCGGCCCGGCGGAAGTGCAGGATCAGGACGACCACCGCGGCGGGCACCGTGACCAGCCCGAACGTCGCCGCCGCGACCTCCCACGGCACCGGGCCGAGTGCGGTCAGCCGCTCCGCGCCGGCCGACCCGCCGGACAGCAGCGCCAGCACGGCCATCGCGACCGCCGCGATCGCGCCGGTACCGGCCGCCACGCCGAGCGCCGGCCCCAGCGGCACACCATCGCCGTCCTCTTCGCCGACCCCTTCGTCGTCCCCGCGCGTGGGGACCGGGCCGAGCCGCCGGTGCACCATCAACCCGGCCAGCACGCCGGCCAGCACCGGCCCGGCGACCACCAGCCAGGTGACCGAGCCGGGTAGCCGCTCCGGCAGCGCGCCGAGCACCGGGACCGCCGGCACCAGGCCGAGCGTGACCCCGTCGGGCGCCACCGAGGTCGCCGTCCCCACCGCGAAGCCGGGTCCGAGCGCGAAGGCCGCAGACCACACCACCAGGTTCGGCACCAGCAGCGCGCTGCCCACGATGAGCAGCGTCGCGCCGAGCGGACCGGCGTCCAGGGCGGTGGCGAGGTCCCCGATGCGGCCGGTGTGCGCGATGAGGCTGACCCCCAGCAGCGTCGCGCCCACTCCGACCAGCCCCGCCACCGCCGCGGCCGCGCCGGCCAGTGCCGCGCGCATGAGAGGTGGCACCCGCCACCACCAGTCGGCCAGCAGTCCGGACTCCTGCGCCACCCCGGTCGTCACCGCGGCGCCGGACCACAGCGCCGCCCACAGCACCGCTTCGAGCGGCTCGCCCGCGACGCCGGAGGTGGCCGAGAGCGCCGCGACGATCCCGGCGCCCACGACGTACGTGATCACGGCCGGCACGACGACGGCGACCGCGCCGCGCGTCGTCGCCACCCCGGCCGAGTGGGCCGCCCACCGGGCCGACCGGTGCAGCAGCAGCACGAACAGCAATGTGAGGCCGAGCGGAGCGAGCGTGAACGATCCCTCGCCGACCTCGAGACCGGCCCGGTGCGCGGTCAGCCAGACCCGGGAGGCGAACCGCAGCGGGCCGCCCAGCGGGCCGACCGCGCCCTCGGCGATCCAGACCGCCACCCCCGGCAGCACGCACAGCGCGAACCCGGCCAGCAGCGCCCAGGCCGTCGCCACTATGGCCGCCAGCCACGGGACCCGCGACCCCCACGCCGGCTCGTCGCGCCGGAGCAGCGGTCGGGTCAGCAGGTCGGCCACGTCTCCATCGTCACCGGAAAAGGCACGCGAATCGGCGACACCACGCCGGGCATGCCCTGATCAGCTGCCATTTCCACGAGCGGAATACGAGGAAACGCGCCCGTTCACTGAATACGTCGTGCAACCGTGGAGCGCGCTCACGGGTCCTCCTGGGTGTAAACGGAGAGCGACGGGCACAGGGGAGGTTTTCGGCATGCGCGATACCGCGGACTTCGACGCGTTCTACGACGCCACGAGCCGCCGAGTGCTGCACCAGCTCTATGCGCTGACCGGAGACCTCGAGCGCGCCGGCGACTGCACCCAGGAGGCGTACGCGCGAGCCTGGCGCCACTGGTCGACCGTCAGCGCCGCCACCAGCCCGGAAACCTGGGTCCGCGGCACCGCCTGGCGGCTGGCGTCCGGCCGGTGGCGCGGCCGGTCGCGCGGCGGCCCCAAACCGCCCGCGTCGCCCGGCACCGGGTCCGCGGACCTCGTCGCGGCGCTGCGGCGACTGCCGGAGAAACAGCGCTACGCGATCGTCGTCCGGCATCTCGCCGGTGCGGCGGTCAGAGAGATCGCGGCCGAGACCGGAACGTCAATCGCGACCGTCGAGAACCGCCTCGCGAAGGCGCATGCCACCCTGGTTCGTATTCTCCCCGGCGACTTCGCCGTTCTCACCGGAGGCCACTGTGTCTGACAGCCCCGACGACAGCCTTTCCCGGCACTTGTCGTCGCTCGAATCGGACCTTGTGGGCATCTCTCTGCCCGGTCCGGCCGCCGCCCGGCGCCGTGCCGCACAGCGGACCCGGCACCAGGTCACCGGCGGGGTGCTGGCGGGCGTCGCGGCGGTCGCGCTGGGCGTGGTCGCCGTCAGCCCGCCGGAGTTCGTCGCATCGCCGGAGCCGGCCGAGACGGGCACCGACACCTCCACCCCGACCACCGTTCCCACGACGCCGACGGAGTCGCCGTCGACGCCGCCGGTCGACCCCAGCCCGGACCCCACCAGCGAGGAGAGCCCCGACGCCGGTGCTGGCCAGAACGGTGACGACGGCGACCGGACGGGCGACGTGGTGATCCCGCCCGAGGCGCTGATGCTCCCGGAGGACTTCCGCAACAGCGACGCATGGACGGCCGTCAGCGAGCCGAACGAGCCGATCCTCTGTGTGCCGGAGTCACCCGCACCGGATGCCCGTGCCTCCGCCCGCGCCGACTTCACCGGCCGCGAGTTCGACACCGCGACACAGTTCATCGAGGTGGCGCCGGCCGGCACGGGCACGGACCGCCTCCATCAGCTGCGCAGCCAGGCGCAGGCGTGTGTGGAGGCGGCCTCGGACGCCGACACCCGGCTCGTCTACGTCTGGAGCGTCGGCGGGGCCGGCGACGAGACCTGGGTGATGAGCTACATCACGCCGACCACGCTCCAGGAAGAGTCCGTCCTGAACGTCATCGTCGGTCTCTCGCGCCAGGATGACGTCGTGTCCATGGTGGCCGAGGCACAGGTGACCACCGAGTTCTACGGCATCGGCGACTGGGAGTCGGCCGTCGGCGCCATCGGTCGCATCTGCACCGTCATGTTCGGCGAGTCGTGCACCGACGACCCCCAGGTCGAGCGCCTCTACCCGGAGCCGGCCGGTGACGTCGACGGCTGGCTCACGATCGACGACCTCGCCGAGGCTGGGCTCGGGGCCCTCAGCGACGGCAGCCAGGTCCTCGGCAACGGCGACGACGGCGGACCCGTCAACTACGGGTACGTCGCCTTCACCCGCGACCCGTTCGCCGACGGCGCCGAGAGCCTGGCGCAGCGCCACTACAACGACCCGCTGGAACTGGGCGGACCGAACCTCACCCAGGAACGCGCCACGTTCCCCGACGCAGAGGGCGCACGTGCTCACTACGCGGAGCTGATGGCCGCGGCCGACCAGTTCACCCAGCCCGGCGACGTGGTCGAGAACACCGGAACGATCTCCGCCGCCGGGTACGAGGCCGCCACCTGGCGCGCGGAGAACGCCGAGTTCGGGACGGTGTTCGTCTACGGCGCCGCGGTCAGCGGGAACGTCGTCACCGTCGTCTACTACGGCGTCGACCGGGTGGACGTCCCACCCGACCAGATGCAGCGGCTGCTCGAGCGGGCCGCGCAGCGGATCGGGGGGTGACGACGATGGCCGCGAACACCGCCGACTTCGACGAGTTCTACAACGCCACCCACCGCCGCGTGCTGCACCAGATGTACGCCATGACCGGCAACCTCGCCGACGCGCAGGAGTGCACGCAGGAGGCGTACGCCCGCGCCTGGCAGCGGTGGAAGACGGTCAGCCAGGCCAGCAGCCCCGAGGCCTGGATCCGCACCGTCGCCTGGCGCATCGCCGCCAGCCGCTGGCGCAAGGCCAAGAACGGCGTGACGGCCCTGGTCAAACACGGCGCGCCCGACCACACGCCGTCGCCCGACCCGGACCACGTCGCGCTGGTCGCCGCGCTCAAGCAGATCCCGGAGAGCCAGCGGCAGGCGATCGTCCTGCACCACCTGGTCGGCATGAGCGTCGAGGACATCGCGAAGGAGACCGGCACGCCGAGCGGCACCATCAAGGCGCGCCTCTCGCGGGGGCGGGCGGCACTGGCGCAGCTGCTCACCGACACCGGCGACACCGCGGGACTCCAGGCGGGAGGTGAGGCGTCGTGACGGACGGCTTCGACGACGACCTGCGCCGCCGGCTCACCGGACTGTCGGCCGACCTCGACGGCGTCTCGCTGCCGGGCCCTTCGGCGGCTCGCAAGCGCGCGGCGCGCCGGACCCGGCACCAGGTGACCGGCGGGGTGCTGGCCGGGGTGGCGGCGGTCGCGGCCGGCGTGCTCGTGCTCAGCCCGTCGGACCTCTCGACGACGCCCGAGCCGGCGCCGCCGGCCACCCTGTCCACCCTGACACCCGACCCCACGGCGACGGCGTCCGACCTGAGCGCCGCGCTGCTCACACCCGAGGACATCGCCGGGGACACCGGGGTCGCATGGGCCGCGGCCGACGAGCCCGGCCCCGAGGTCGCCTGCGACCCCGCCCGCACCGTCGAGGCGATGAGCTCGGTCCTGGACCACGCGCGAGCCGGCTTCGCCTCCGCCTCGGGCGGCGTCCGGCAGGACCTCGTCCGGTTCGGCGACGGCGGCAGCGCCGCCGGGCTGGCCGACGCGTTGGCCGGGTGCCTCGACGAGGAGGGCGCCGACGGGTTGCCCGCGGTCGTCGACACCGTGCGGCTCACCGGCGTGGGCGACGAGGGCTGGATGACCCGCTACTACATGGACCCGAACGACCAGGAGGCCACGGCCGCTGTGGTCGCCGTCGTGCGCAGCCGCGACGTCGTCAGCGTCACCGTCCAGACGGAGAGCACCGCTGACACGGCCGGCGAGGTCGAGCTGGACCTCGCGGTGCCGGTCGCGGCGGCGCGGCGGATGTGCGACGTGCTGTACGGCGACTCCTGCGTGACCGAACCGGGCACCGAGGACCTCACCGGAGCGGACCCGACGGAGGAGCCGGCGGGCGGTCCCACGGACGGCCCGACCGTCGACCCGACCGGCGCCCCCGCCGACGACCCGACCGAGCCGGCCGACGATCCGACGACGCCGCCCGAGGAGCTGCTCCAGCTCGCCGACGACCCGTTCCTCACCGAGGAGGACGTCGCGCAGGTCGGGACCGCCACCGGCTTCGTCCGCCGGCCGGACATGGACCCGAGCGGGGTCTGGACGCCGTGCCTCCAGGACCCGGCGGGCTCCGGCGCCACCGACGTCCGCGGGCTCGGCTACAACCACGAGCTCGACGCGAGCATCGTCGAGTGGGTAGCGGTGATGCCGGACGGCGACTCGGTGTTCCGCTTCGTCGGCGCGCACACCTCGCTGCCGGACGTGTGCGGCGAGGTGGGCGAGTTCCGCGAGCAGACGGTGGGCGAGCCGGTCGCCGTCGAGGTGGACGGCGCCGACGACGCCGTCGCCTGGACCGTCGAGGACACCCCGACCCCTGACAATCCGGGCTCGGAGAGCTCCTTCGCCGGTATCGGGGTCGCCCGCGTCGGCAACATCGTCGTCGTGGTCGGGTTCAGCGCGATGGGCGACCCGTCCGGCGGCGACTGGCCGGGCGTCGCGACCGGGCTGCTGGCGACGGCGCTCGAGCGGGCGGTCGCCTGACGCCGTCGTACGCTGCGGGGATGGAGCGCACCGACGCCGAGGCCCTGGACCGCACCGACCCGCTGGCGCACCTGCGCGACCGGTTCGACCTGCCGGACGGGCTGATCTACCTGGACGGCAACTCGCTCGGCCCGCTGCCGCGCGGTGTCGCGGAGCGGGTGGGCCGGCTGGTCGGCACCGAGTGGCGCGACGACCTCATCACGTCGTGGAACACGCACGGCTGGTACGACCTGCCGGCGACGGTCGGCGCGAAGCTGGAGCCGCTGCTGGGTGCCGAGCCGGGCACCGTCACCGTCGGCGACTCCACCAGCGTGCAGCTGTTCAAGCTGCTGGTGGCCGGCGCCCGGCTGCGCCCGGACCGGCGGGTCGTCGTCACCGAGCCGGGCAACTTTCCCACCGACTCCTACGTGATCGACGGCGTCGCGCGGCTGCTCGGGCTGACGGTGCGGTGGTGGTCGTCGGACGCCGAGCCGCCGGCCGCCGTGCTGGACGACGACGTCGCCGTGGCGTCGCTGTGCCACGTCGACTACCGGCTCGGGCGCATGCACGACGGCGCCGCCGTCACCCGCGCGGTGCACGAGACCGGCGCCGTCGTGCTCTGGGACCTGTGCCACTCGGCCGGCGCCGTCGCCGTCGACCTCGCAGGCTGGGGCGCCGACCTCGCGGTCGGCTGCGGCTACAAGTACCTCAACGGCGGCCCCGGCGCGCCGGCGTTCGGCTACGTCGCGCCGCGCTGGCTGGACGTCGTCGACCAGCCGATCACCGGCTGGTTCGGGCACGCGAAGCCGTTCGCGCTGGAGCGCGACTACCGGCCGGCCGACGGCGTGCGGCGGCTGCTCAGCGGCACCACGCCGGTCATCGGGACCGCAGTCCTGGACGCCGCGCTGGACGCGTTCGACGGCGTCGACATCGCGGCGGTGCGCCGGAAGTCGCTGGCGCTCACGGAACTGTTCCTGACGCTGGCGTCCGACCGGCTGGGCGCGTACGGCGTCGAGCCCGAGGTGCCGCGCGACCACGCCGCCCGCGGCTCGCAGCTGTGCCTGCGGCTGCCCGAGGCGTATGGGTTCGTGCAGGCGCTGATCGCCCGCCGCGTCGTCGGCGACTTCCGCGAGCCCGACCTCGCCCGGTTCGGCGTCGCTCCGCTCTACATCCGGTTCGTCGACGTGTACGACGCGGTCGAGCACATGGCCGCCGTCCTCGCCGCCGACGAGCACCGCCGCCCCGAGAACGTCACCCGCGCCGCCGTCACCTGACGCGGTCGTAGGTCGCGATGATCACGCCGGTCGTCGTCGGCACCGACTTCACCAGCCGGTACGCCGCCAGCTGGGCGCCGTCGCGGAACAGCCGGGCGCCCTCGCCGAGCACCAGCGGGTGGATCGACAGCACGAACTGGTCGACGAGGTCGTGCCGGAGCAGCGTCTGCACCAGCTCGCCGCTGCCCAGCACGCCGATGTCACCGGGCTCGCGCTCCTTGACGGCGGCGATCTCGCCGCCCGCGATGAGGACCGAGTTCTCCCACGTCAGCGGCTCGGTCAGAGTGGTCGACACGACGTACTTGGTCGCGGCGTTGAGCACGGGAGTGAACGGGTTGTCGTCGGTCTGCTTCGGCCAGAACCCCTCGAACTGCTGGTAGGTGTGCCGGCCGAACAGCAGCGGCCCGCCCTTCGCCATGCCCTCACCCATCTCGCGCATGGCGACCTCGTCGCTGTACGGCGCGGCCCACCGGCCGTGCCGGAAGCCGCCGCGGGTGTCCTCCTCGGGCGCGGCCGGCGCCTGCATGACACCGTCGAGAGTCACGTTCTCGATGACGACGATCCTGCCCATGAGATCCTCCAGCCAGATCTAAACTAAACGGTGTAGTAAAGTCTAGGCACATGAGCGCACTCGAGGACAAGACCGAGGGTCGGTCGGCCCGCAAGCGCAGGGCGATCCTCGAGGCCGCCACCCGGGTGTTCCTGGCGCACGGCTACGCCGGCACCACCATCGACCAGATCGCGGCCGAGGCCGCCGTGTCCAAGCCGACCGTCTACAAGCACTTCTCCGACAAGCAGGCGCTGTTCACCGAGATCGTGACGCGCACCGTCGACGAGGCGGCCGAGCCGGTGCACGCCGAGGTCGCGAACCTGCGCGATACCGGCGACGTCGCGGCCGACCTGCGCGACCTCGCCCGCCGGCAGCTGTCGATGGTGATGCGGCCGCGGCTGCTTCAGCTGCGGCGGCTGGTCATCGGCGAGGCCGGCCGCTTCCCCGAGCTGGGCCGGTTGTTCGCCGAGCGCGGCCCGGCGCGGACCATGGCGGACCTCGCGGCGGCGTTCCGCGCGCTCACGGAGCGCGGCCTGCTCGCCGCCGACGACGCCGAGCTCGCGGCCGCGCACTTCAACTGGCTGGTGATGTCGGTCCCTCTGAACCGGGCCATGCTCACCGGCGACGACACTCCACCGTCGGCCGCGGAGCTGCGGCGCTACGCCGACGAGGGAGTTCGGGTCTTCCTCGCCGCCTACCGCGCCCCGTCGATTTCTTGATCATCGGGTCAGGACAGAAATCGGCCGGGCCGCCCGTGGGCAGCCCGGCCGAGTCTCTCCCGATCCTCTGGTGGTCAGAGCTTCTGGTAGATCTCGCGCATGAGCCGCGCGGTCTCGCTCGGGGTCTTGCCGACGGCGACACCGGCGGCCTCGAGCGCCTCCTTCTTGGCCTGCGCCGTGCCGGACGAGCCGGACACGATGGCGCCGGCGTGGCCCATGGTCTTGCCCTCGGGCGCGGTGAAGCCGGCGACGTAGCCGACGACCGGCTTGGTGACATGCTCCTTGATGTAGGCCGCGGCCCGTTCCTCGGCGTCGCCACCGATCTCGCCGATCATGACGATCGCTCTGGTGTCCGGGTCGGCCTCGAACGCCTCGAGCGCGTCGATGTGCGTGGTGCCGATGACCGGGTCGCCGCCGATGCCGACGGCGGTGGAGAAGCCGATGTCGCGCAGCTCGTACATCATCTGGTAGGTCAGCGTGCCGGACTTGCTGACCAGGCCGATCGGGCCCGGGCCGGTGATATCGGCCGGGATGATGCCGGCGTTGGACTTGCCCGGGCTGATGACGCCGGGGCAGTTCGGGCCGACGATGCGGGTCTTGTTGCCCCGTTGAACAGCCGCAGTCTGCGCGTACTCCCAAAAATATGCGGTGTCGTGCACCGGGATGCCCTCGGTGATGACGACCAGCAGCTCGATGCCGGCGTCGACGGCTTCGACGACGGCGTCCTTGGTGAACTTCGGCGGCACGAACGCGACCGACACGTTGGCGCCGGTCTTGTCCATCGCCTCGGCGACCGTGCCGTACACCGTGAGGACGGCCTCGGGACTGAACTCGGTGAAGTCGAGCTCCTGGCCGGCCTTGCGAGCGTTGACGCCGCCGACGATCTTGGCGCCGGCCCTGAGCATCCGCTGCGTGTGCTTGGTGCCCTCGGCGCCGGTGATGCCCTGGACGATGATCCTGCTGTTCTCGTCGAGGAAGATTGCCATGACTCTCGTCGCCCCTACTTCGCTGCCGCGAGCTCGGCCGCGCGTCGCGCGGCGCCGTCCATGGTGTCGACCTGCTCGATGAGGCCCTCGGGCGCCTTCGCAGCGAACTCCGACAGGATGCGCCGGCCCTCCTCGGCGTTGTTGCCGTCGAGGCGGACGACCAGCGGCTTGGTGACCTCGTCGCCGCGGCTCTCGAGCAGCTCGAACGCGTGCACGATGCCGTTGGCGACGGCGTCGCAGGCGGTGATGCCGCCGAACACGTTGACGAAGACACTCTTGACCTCGGCGTCGGACAGGATGATCTCGAGACCGTTCGCCATCACCTCAGCCGACGCGCCACCGCCGATGTCCAGGAAGTTGGCCGGCTTGACACTGTGCCCATCGACGGTGAACTCCTCGCCCGCGTACGCGACGACGTCGAGCGTCGACATGACCAGGCCGGCGCCGTTTCCGATGATGCCGACCTCGCCGGACAGCTTGACGTAGTTGAGGTCCTTCTCCTTGGCGCGCGCCTCCAGCGGGTCGGCGGCGGCCTTGTCCTCGAACTGCGCGTGCTCCTCGTGCCGGAACTCGGCGTTGTCGTCGAGGCTGACCTTGCCGTCGAGCGCGACCACCTTGCCGTCGGGCGTCTTCACCAGCGGGTTGACCTCGACCAGCGTGGCGTCCTCGCTGGTGAACACCGTCCACAGCTTCTGCAGGAGGTCGACGACCTGGTCGCGGACGTCGGCGGGGAACCGGGCGGCGTCGGCGATCTCGGCCGCCTTGGCGGCGTCGACGCCGGCGATGGCGTCGACCGGGATGCGGGCCAGCGCCTCGGGCCGCTCGACCGCCAGCTGCTCGATCTCCACGCCGCCCTCGACGCTGGCCATGGCCAGGTAGGTGCGGTTGGCGCGGTCGAGCAGGTAGGAGACGTAGTACTCCTGGTCGATGTCGCTGGCCTGGGTGACCAGCACCCGGTGGACCGTGTGGCCCTTGATGTCCATGCCGAGGATCGCCCCGGCCTTCTCGGCGGCCTCGTCGGGGTTCTCGGCCAGCTTGACGCCACCGGCCTTACCGCGGCCACCCGTCTTCACCTGCGCCTTGACGACCACCTGGCCGCCGATCTCCGCCGCCGCGGCACGTGCGGCGTCGGCCGTCTCGACCACGGACCCCGGCAGCACCGGGACCTCGTGCTTGGCGAAGAGCTCCTTCGCCTGGTACTCCATCAGGTCCACGCGAATCCATCCCTTGTGTCGGCCGCGATTCGAAGGCAGCCTATCCGCGCTCACCCGCCGCCACGCCAAGAGGGTCGACGCCGCGGCTTGACCTGCAGCGCACTCGAACTCCTAGCGTCCGGGTGATGCGTTATCGACTGCTCGGCCCGACCGGTCTGCGGGTCAGTGAACTCGCCCTCGGCACCATGACGTTCGGCACCGACTGGGGCTGGGGCGCCCCGGCGGAGACCTGCCGGAAGATCCTCGACACGTACGCGGCGGCCGGCGGGAACGTTCTCGACACCGCGAACAACTACACCGACGGCTCGTCCGAGTCGATCCTCGGCGAGCTGCTGGCCGGGCGGCGCGACGAGTTCGTGCTCGCGACGAAGGCCGACAGCCTGGGCGCGCCGGGCGTCCGGCTGCCGGAGGAGGCGCTGGCCCGGCTGGACGAGCTCAGCCGGGTGCCGCGCGGGTTCCCGCACGACTTCCTCGACTCCCCCGGCATCCGCGAGATCGTGTACGGCGACCGGTGGCGACAGATCGATGACCGCCGCACCACCGGGCGCCGCACTCTGCGCTGATCAGCCTACGGTGACCGGCTGGGCGGCGGTCTGGCCGTTCACCGTCACGGTGACGATGGCGGCGCCGGGCCGCAGCCCCTGGATCGTGCCGGCCGCGGGGTCGACGGCGACGACGGCCCAGCGCGGCGCCTCGGCGGCCCGGCCGACGTGGACGCCGGTACCACCCCACTGCGCTGACACCGGCCACTGCACCGGGACGGTCCGCACGCCGTCCTGCGCGACGGTGGCCGAGACCTCGCCGACCGCGCCGGTCGCCAGCGTCGCCGGCGCCTGCAGCGCGATCGCGTCGACCCGGGCCCGCACCTCGGCCCGCAACCACTGGTCGTCGTCGCCGCGATCGCCGTGCGACGGCTCCAGGCCGAGCAGCGTCCAGCCGGTGAAGCCGCCGTTGTCCGGGGTCGAGGCCGGGCCCTTGCCGGAGTTGCCATTGACGAGGAACGGCACGCCGTCGACCGAGCCGGCGTCGAAGACGCCCGCGTGGGCGCCGACGAACGCCGCGGACTTGCCGCTCCCCGCCTCGAAGTCGGCCAGCCAGGTCTCCAGCATCGCGGCCTCGCGCCGGTCGGCGAGCTGGCTGTTCGCCGTCGGCAGCGGGTCGTTCGGCGGGTGGTGGGCGAAGACCAGCACCCCGGTCACATCGTCCGTTTCGGCAGCCTCATCCAAAGCCCGGCGCAGCTCGGCGATCTGGGCGAAGCCGCCGCCGCGCAGCGTGCCGAACGCGGAGTTCAGCGTGATGATCCGGGTGGTGCCGTCGTCCGTGGGCAGGTCGACGGTGTGCTGGGTGGCGCCGAACTCCTCGATGAAGTTGCCGATCGGGCCGCCCTGCACCTCGTGGTTGCCAGGCACGTAGTACCAGGGGAAGTCGACGCCGGTCAGCTCCTCGTCCAGCACCCGGCGAGCGAGGTCGAAGTCGATCGGCGCGGCCTCGTCGACCAGGTCGCCGTTGATGACGAGTACGTCCGGGTCCTCGGCGACGATCTCACGGAGCGTCCGGCGGGCGGCGGCCACGATGTCGCTGTCCGGGTTGCGGCCGACGAACTGCGAGTCGCTCATGACGGCTATGCGCTGGCCGGCGTCGTCGGCGGTGCCGTCGGTGACGACGATCGGGTCGGCGAACCGCTCGGCGACCGGCAGCTCGACCTCGGGCGCGATCTCGACGGTGATGTCGCTGAACGACGTCTCGCCGCGGTAGCTGCGGGCGCCGGAGGCCTCGACGGCGTAGATGTCGCGGAACCGCAGCGGGTACTCGGTGCCGGCCGGGACGGGGAAGGTCAGCTGCTGCCAGCCGGTGAACGTGGTGTAGCCGCCGTTCAGCGTGAGCAGCGTGCCGTTGGGGTCGTAGACGCGCATCCGGATCCAGGTGCCCTGGCCGTCGCCCTTCACCCACGCCTTGATGTTCTGCGGCTGCCCCGGCATGGTGAACTGCGCCGGCGGCGCGGCGTACGCGGCCCGGGTGTTCGGCCCGGTGAAGTCGTAGGTCAGGCGGACGCCGTCCCGCCCGTCCGGGCCCTCCGTCGGCGCGATGGCGCCGGTGGCCCGGGCGAAGCTGATGGTCCAGCGCGCGGCGTCGTCGAACGTCGCCACCGGGACCTCGGTCAGGCCGACGGTGACGGCGACGTTGGTGCTGACACCGGCGGCGGTCAGCGTCAGCAGCGCGGAGCCGGTGCCGACCAGCGGGCGGACGGTGAACCCGTCGCCGTCGGGAACCAGCTCGACCACGCCGTCGCCGCCGGTGACGGTGACGTCGGCAGGCTCGATCGGCGCGCGGTAGCCGTCGATGTCGTAGCCGGTGACCGCCAGGCTGCCGGTGTCGTCGGCGCCGCCGAGCGGGATCAGCGTGGCGGTCGGCTCCAGCCGCCGCAGCTCGCCGAGCACGGTGATGCCCAGCTCGCCCTCGGCGCCCAGCAGCGTGGCCTGGATGTCGGCGTCGCCCGGCGCGATGCCGGTGACGACGGCGGTGTCCGGGGTGGCGCCGCGCAGCACCGAGGCGACCCGGCGGTCCGACGTCGTCCAACGCGGCCGGGCCTCGACCCGGGCGAACGTCTCGTCGTGGCCGCGCGCCTCGACGGTGCGGGTGAGCCCGGGGAAGACGCGGTCGGTGCCGTCGTCGCCGTCGCCGGCCAGGACGCGGAAGCCGTCCAGTTCGCCGGAGCCCTCGGCGGCGAACAGCGCCAGGCCGTTGGCGACCGACCGCTCGGTGCCGTCGGACGGGCTGTTGACGACGGTGCGGTCGTCGGTGCCGGGGTCGCGGACCACCAGCGTGGACGAGCCGCCGCCGTCGATGTTCAGTGCGTCGTAGGCGCCGAGGTCGTCCATCAGCTCGGCGAACTCGGTGAGCGTCATGCCGCGCGAGTGCGCCTGCTTGCCGTCGACCGACACCAGATACATGGTGCGGCCGTCCTCGGACAGCCCGAGGGACGTGCGCGCGGCCGGCTCGGTGTCGGTGAACGTCCGCTGCACGCCGTCGTCGACCAGCAGGTGGTTGCCGCCCACCGCGACGACGACGTCCTCGAGATCCGAGCGCGGCGCGTACGACACGTCGACGGTGTCGCCCGGCTGCAGCTCGAGCAGCGAGGCGGCGCCGGCGTCCCGCCCGACCAGCACGACGGTGTCAGGCGCGATCGGGCCGGACCCGAGCGTCGTGGCCACGGCGGTGACGATGCCGTCGACGACGGTGACCTCGGCCTTGGCGCTGGTCGGGGAGACAGTGTTCGCGCGGGTGTAGCTGCCCCACTGCGACGTGAAGACGCCGATGCCGTTCGCCGGCAGGCTGAACGTGTTCACGCCCGCGAGCCGCAGACTGACCCCGCCGCCGGTGACCGCGGTGCCCTCCAGGAAGACCTTCGCGAGCGCGGCGGCGCCGCTGCTGGACACCGCGAGCGCGTTCTCGTGGCCGGCGGTCGGCGCGGTGACCATGCCCTCGTCGCGGCTCACGCCGATGCCGAGCGGCGCGTTGGAGTTGTTGATGTCGTAGAAGTCGCCGTTGATCGCGGCCGTCGCACCGCTCGCCTCGGCCAGGGACCGAACGGTGGCGGTCTTCGTCACCTCGCCGGAGTACTGGTAGTCCAGCGTGACGCCGGAGTCGAGGTCGACCTCGAGGATGCTGCCGGCGTTCCAGCCGCCGTCCTCGAGCCGGGAGAACGTCGTCAGCTCCATCCCAGGAGCGATGGTCTGCCGGTCGGTGTCGACCAGGACCGACTCGCCGGGACGGGTGAGGTCGTCCGGTTCGACGGCGGCAGCCGCCGGGACGACGAGCAGGCCGCTGGTCAGCAGGGCGGGGGCGACCAGACGCCGACCGCGAGGTCCCCGGCGGGGGTGAGTTGCACGAGGGAACAGGGGGACTGCGGCGGAGCGCGCGCGATCACGTCGATTCAGCACGGAGTTCACCCCATCGATGCCGGACGACCCGTCATCGATCCCCGGGCCGCAACTCGGTGAATTTCCGGCAAACCTTACCGAGTCAGGGCATACCTGTGCTATCGGCGGAAACGATTTTCAGCGGATCTTGTCGCTCAGGACGCCTGGGCGCGGTCGCGCAGGGTGTCGACCCACGCGACGATCTCCTGAGTCGACGCACCGGGGGTGAACACCCGGGCGACGCCCAGCTCCTTCAACAGCGGGATGTCCGCGTCAGGGATGATGCCGCCGCCGAACACCACGATGTCAGCGGCGTCGCGCTCGGCCAGCAGCTCGAGCACGCGCTTGAACAGCGTCATGTGCGCACCGGAGAGAATGGACAGCCCGATCGCGTCGACATCCTCCTGGATGGCGGCCTCGACGATCTGCTCCGGCGTCTGGTGCAGCCCGGTGTAGACCACCTCGACGCCGGCGTCACGCAGCGCACGCGCCACCACCTTGGCGCCCCGGTCGTGCCCGTCGAGACCGGGCTTCGCGACCACCACGCGCAGGGGACGTGCCTCCGCCATGACTACCTCCAGGAACAACGCTGATCCGACGGATGTTGACGACAGTACCTGCAGACGACGCGGGCACACTCAACCCTGCCTCGCGCACGGACGCACGGCGCGCGCGTTGGGTTGCCAGTGTGACGCAGATCACATGTCACAGAGCGTCACGAACCTTGCATGCGCAAGGTCGATCAAGGTTCTCCCGTCGAGCGAGGTCACGACCCGATTACGGGCTACTCAGCGTTGCTTCGAGTGTCACAGTCCGTGATCACGTGGCGAAACGCTGGGGAGGAGGCGTTTGGCAGGACGCCTAGGGGGCGGTTAGTGTCCTCCGAGTCCTTGTCCCCGGCGAAAGGTTCTGGCGTGTCGCAACGCTCCGGCAGCGGGCGTCACCGTAGCCGCCGCAGGCACGTCAGTGTCCCGTCGGTGGTCGGTTCCGTAGCGGTAGCAGCAGCGGCCTCCGGGGCTTTGGCCATGCCTCACGCGGTCGGTTCCACCGACAGCTCGGACGGACTCAACGCCATCGCGCAGCGCCCCCAGGACTCTGGTGAGCCCACCGAGGCCGGCGCGCTCGACAGCCTGGTCGCCGCTGAGCAGTCGCTCGCGGCCGAGACCGGCGAGGTCGCGCAAGAGGCGCACACCCGCATCGTCGAGCAGCAGCGCGTCGAGGCCGCCGAAGCGGCGGCCCGCGCCGAGCGCGAGGCCAAGCGCTGGCTCCTCCCACTCGACGGCTACCGCATCACCGCCGGCTTCGGCGCCGGCGGCTCCATGTGGTCCAACCGCCACACCGGCCTCGACTTCGCCGCACCGACCGGCGCTGAAGTACGGTCGATCTCGTCCGGCGAGATCATCTTCGCCGGCTACGACGGCCCGTACGGCAACAAGATCGTCATCCGCCATTGGGACGGCACCGAGACCTGGTACTGCCACCTCTCCCGCTTCGTCCTCCGTTCTGGCGAGGTCGCCCCCGGCGAGGTCATCGGCCGGGTCGGCTCCACTGGCAACTCCACCGGCCCGCACCTCCACCTCGAGGTCCACCCCGACGGCGGCGACCCGGTCAACCCGCGCTCCTGGCTCGAGGAGCAGGGCGTCAGCGTCTGACGCTCTCTCTGTAGTGCCCCGTCGGGGCGTTCGCATGCGTGTGCCGGGATGGTGACAGTTCGCCGTCCCCCTGCTGCCCCATCCTCTTGCCGTCCCGGCTGGAAATGATCACGTTCAGCACGAAATCTCGTGCTTCACCAGGCCTGCAATCGTGTCGACGCTCGAGAAATCCTCGTGATGGCCCCGCCCAACGACGGCGGGCGGATCAGTGGGGCCAGGACACCACCAGGCCACCCGCCAACCAGCCATCCAGCCATCCAGCCAACGATCCGCCCATCCGGCGAACGGCGCACAGCGGGCCCGTGCCCGCACGTCCCCCGTCCCCTGATAGCTGCCCGTTCTTGGGCAGCAGGGGACGGCCACGGTCACACCCACGGGCGCACTAGCCGAGCTCGTCGGCCAACTCCAGCCAGCGCCCCTCCAGCGCCTCCCGCTCCCCATGCACCGACCGCAGCTCGGTGTCGAGGGCCAGCACCTTCTCGTGGTCGGTGGCGTTGTCGGCGATCTGCTCGTGCAGGGTCTTCTCGCGCCGCTCCAGCTTCTCCAGCTCACGCTCGATCCGGGCGATCTCCTTGCGCGTCGCCCGTGTGTCCCCCGTCCGCGCCCGCGCAGCACCGGCCGCGACCGCCGATGCAGCCGCCGACACCTGCTCCCGCCGCAACTCCAGGTACTGCTCCACCCCGCGCGGTAGCTGCACGACGTGCCCGTCACCCATCAACGCCCAGACGGCGTCCGTGACGCGCTCGAGGAACCAGCGGTCGTGGCTGACGACGACGAGAGACCCCGGCCAGCCGTCCAGGACGTCTTCGAGGACGTTCAGGGTCTCGACGTCGAGATCGTTGGTCGGCTCGTCGAGCAGCAGCACGTTCGGCTCACCCATCAGCAGCCGCAGCAACTGCAGCCGGCGCCGCTCGCCGCCGGACAGATCGCCGACGAGCGTCCACTGGCGCTGCCCGGCGAAGCCGAAGCGCTCCAGCAGCTGTCCGGCCGTGACGGTGTCACCAGCGCCCAGCTGGATTTCGCGGCGGACCTCCTCGACGGTCTCGAGAACCCGCTTTCCCGGATCGAGGTCGACGACCTCCTGAGAGAGGTGGGCGACGGCGACCGTGCGGCCGATCTTCACCCGTCCGGAGTCGGGGGCGAGCGAGCCGTCGAGCAGCCGCAGCAGCGTCGTCTTGCCGGCGCCGTTGATGCCGACGATGCCGGCGCGGTCGCCGGGGCCGAGCCGCCACGTGACGTGGTCGAGCAGCGTCCGGTCGCCGAGCGACACCGTGACGTCCTCGGCGTCGAACACGCTCTTGCCCAGCCGCGTCGTCGCCATCTTGGCCAGCTCGTACCGGTCGCGAGCTGGGGGTTCGTTCTCGATCAGGGCGTTGGCGGCCGCGATGCGGAAGCGCGGCTTCGACGTCCGTGCGGGCGGCCCGCGGCGCAGCCAGGCCAGCTCCTTGCGCAGCAGGTTCTGCCGGCGCGCTTCGTCGGCGGCGGCCAGCCGGACCCGTTCGGCCCGGGCCAGGACGTACTCGGCGTAACCGCCCTCGTAGGAGTGGACGGCGCCGTCGGCGACCTCCCACGTGGTGGTCGCGACGGTGTCGAGCAGCCAGCGGTCGTGGGTCACCATGATGAGAGACCGGTTTCCCGCGGCGAGGTGCCGAGACAGCCAGTCGATCGCCTCGACGTCCAGATGGTTGGTCGGCTCGTCCAGCAGCACGAGGTCGTCGTCACCGATGAGCAGCCGGGCCAGCGCGACCCGGCGGCGCTCGCCACCGGACAGCGGGCCGATCTGCGCGTCCATCGACAACCCCGGCAGCAGGTGCGCCAGCACGTCGCGGATGCGCGCGTCGCCGGCCCACTCGTGCGTCGGCCGGTCGCCGATGACCGCCTCGCCGACAGTGGCGGCGGGGTCCAGCTCGTCGCCCTGGCCGAGCCGCCCGATGCGCAGCCCGCCGGTCCGGCTGACCCGGCCCGCGTCGACCTGCTCGAGCCCTGCGAGCACCCGCAGCAGCGTCGACTTGCCGCTGCCGTTGCGCCCCACGATGCCGATGCGATCGCCATCGGCGACACCGAGCGCGACCCCGTCGAGGATGAATCGGGTGCCGTAGGCCAGCGAGGCGGACTCGAGGTTGATGAGGTTACGGGGCGCCATGTCGCCCCCAGTTTCTCATGCCGGGCAGTAGTGCCTGTCCTGCCCGCCCACCTGCTCAAGCCGGGCGCTGGGCGCCATGGCCGAGAAGATCCCCTACGCCATCGTCGAGCGGTTGGGCATGCCGGTCTCCGAGCTGGAGGACCTGCACGCCTCGCTCACCCGGCTGATCACCGCGGCGACGTCTCCGGGGTGAGGTCGACGGCGTCCAGGTGCGCCCGCTGCCCCTCGCGGTCGAGGATGGTGAGAACCTCCGCCGGCTGCTCGTGCGCGACGATGGCGTGCGGCGCCATGGTGGAGAACTGCGCCGCCTGACCGGCCGCCACCAGGATCACCCGCTCGCCGAGGTACAGCCGGATCGTCCCGTGCAGCACGGTGAACCAGTCGTGGCCCGGGTGCACGCGCAGCCGCGCCGGCCGCGTCAGCCGGGTGATCCGCATCTTGGCGACCGTCAGCCCGTGCGGCCCATCGTCGCGCGAGAGCTGCCAGATCGTCGCGCCGTGCAGGCGGTCGTGCCGCGGCCGGATGACGACGTCGGCGTCCTCGACCGGCTCGACCAGCTGGTCGAGGGTGGTGTCGAGCGCGCGGGCGATCGGCACCAGCTGGTCGATCGAGATGCGCCGGGCCCCGGTCTCGATGCGGCTCAGCGTCGACGGGCTCAGGTGGCAGCGGGCGGCCAGCGCGTCCAGCGACCAGCCCTTGGCCTGTCGCAGCCCGCGGATCCGAGCCCGGATCACGGCGTCGAGCTCCACCTCGTCTTGCGTCATCGGCAAGACTCTATGCGATCAGCGCAGCGGTCGCCTACCGTCGCCCATATGAGCCACGACCACCACCACGACGACACCTCGCTCGGCGACCTGCTCGACCTCGACGGCGACGTGCTGCACGACTACTGGGCCGACGCGCTGAGCTGGGTGCGCCGCGAGGCCGGCAGCGAGCGGCGGCAGCGCATCGTCGACCTCGGCGCCGGAACCGGAACCGGCACGCTGCACCTGGCGCACCGGTTCGCCGACGCCGAGGTGATCGCCGTCGACGCGTCCGCCGAGATGCTGCACCGTATCCGTGAGAAGGCGCTGGACCAGGGGCTGGCCGACCGGGTCACGACGGTCCATGCGGACCTCGACGAAGCATGGCCGATCCCCGGCCCGGTGGACGTCACCTGGGCGTCGCTGTCGCTGCACCACCTGACCGACCCCGACCGTGTGCTGCGCGACGTCCACGCCGCGACCCGCGCGGGCGGGCTGATCGCCGTCGCCGAGTTCCCCATCCAGCTGCGCTTCCTGCCGGACGGCACCGGCGCCGAGTTGGAGTCGCGGCTACTCGAGCGGCTCGGCAAGTACCAGGCGGAGCGGCTGCCGGAGCTCGGCTCGGACTGGGCGGCCCGGCTGACGGCGGCCGGGTTCGCGCTGTTCGAGGAGCGGACGTTCGACATCGACCTCGCGCCCGCCCCACCTGCCGCCGCCGACTACGCGGCGCTGTGGTTCGGCCGGATGCGGCACCGCCTGGACGACCTCGACCCCGCCGACGCGGCCGCCCTGGCCGACCTGCTTGACGGCGACGGCCCCGGCTCGCTGCACCGCCGCGACGACCTGCGGGTCCGCGGCGCCCGCACCGTCACGCTCGCCCGCCGCCCCTGACCGCCACGAAGTTGATCTTGGAGAAAGTGCGGTATCAATCGGGCATTTCGGGCCGCAATAGCCCGCCTACTCCAAGATCAACAGCAGGGCGGCCGGGACGGGCCCTAGGCGCCGACCGCGGCGTGGCCGGTGACGGCGACGGCGCTGGCGCAGGTGCCCGACGCGGCGAGGCCGACGGCCAGGGCGCCCGCCGCAACCCCGTCGCGGGCCAGGAAGACGCACGTCGGCCCGGAGCCGGACACGATGCCGGCCAGCGCGCCGAGCTCCTGCCCGGCCCGCAGCGTGTCGCCCAGCGCCGGCCGCAGCGAGAGCGCGGCCTCGTGCAGGTCGTTGTGCAGCAGCCCGGCCAGCGCGTCGACGTCCGCGGAGGCCAGCGCCGCCAGCAGCTCGCCGGGCACCGAGGGCGCCGGCACCTTGCGGTCCGAGCGCAGGTCGTCGAGCCGGCGGTAGACCTCGGGCGTCGACAGGCCGCCGTCGGCGGTGGCCAGCACCCAGTGCAGCTCGGCGCCGACCGGCACCGAGCGCAACCGCTCGCCGCGCCCCGTCCCGACGGCCGTCCCGCCGGTCAGCGCGAACGGCACGTCGCTGCCGAGACCGGCGGCGACGGCACTCAGCCGCGACTCGGGCATCCGCAGCCCCCAGAGGCGGTCGCAGGCCAGTAGCGCGCCCGCGGCGTCGGCGCTGCCGCCGGCCAGGCCCGCGGCGACCGGGATCTCCTTGTGCACGCGCAGCAGCGCACCGCTGCGCAGCCGCGCCCGGCGGGCCAGCGCCCGAGCGGCGCGGACGGCGAGGTTGGACTCGTCGGCGGGCGTGTGGTCCGCGTACGGCCCGGTGACGTGGACGGTGACGGCGTCGGCGTGCACGGCCGAGACCTCGTCGTAGAGCGAGACGGCGTGGAAGACGGTCGCGAGCTCGTGGAAACCGTCGGAGCGGACCGGGCCGACGGACAGCATCAGATTGATCTTCGCCGGTACGCGGGCGATCACCTGCAGCACCAGCGAGACCTTACCGGAGATACCAGCTCAAGAGGTGATTTTGGTGCGTGCCGCGGCGATCCGGGCGAAGTCGTCGACGGTGAGCTGCTCGCCGCGCGCCCTGGGGTCCACGCCGGCCGCGGTGAGCACCGTTTCGGCGGCCGCGGCGGACCCGGCCCAGCCGCGCAGCGCCGCCCGCAGCGTCTTGCGCCGCTGGGCGAACGCGGCGTCGACGACTGCGAAGACGGCGGCCCGTTCGGCCGGGTCGTGGTCGCCGGCGGACGGACGCCGCTCCAGCAGCACCAGCCCGGAGTCGACGTTCGGAGCCGGCCAGAACACGTTGCGGCCCACCGCGCCGGCCGGCGACACCGTCGCGTACCAGGCCGCCTTGACCGAGGGAACGCCGTACGTACGCGAGCCGGGCGGAGCGGCCAGGCGGTCGGCGACCTCCTTCTGCACCATCACCAGGACCCGCGACAGGCTCGGGAACGTCTCGAGCAGGTGCAGCAGCACCGGCACGGACACGTTGTACGGAAGGTTGGCGACCAGCGCCGTCGGGGCCGGACCGGGCAGCGCGTCGATGCGCAGCGCGTCGGCCGGCACGACCTCCAGCCGGTCCGCCACGGACGGCGCGTACTCGGACACCGTCGAAGGCAGCCGCGCCGCCAGGACCGGGTCGACCTCGACCGCCACCACGCGGGCGACGACGGGCAGCAGCGCCAGCGTCAGTGAGCCCAGCCCGGGGCCGACCTCGACCACGACGTCGTCGGCGCCGACGCCGGCCACCCGGACGATGCGACGCACCGTGTTGGGGTCGATGACGAAGTTCTGCCCCAGCGTCTTGGTCGGCCGCAGGTCGAGCTCGGCGGCCAGACGGCGAACGTCCGCCGGCCCCAGGAGTCTGGGACCGGCGGACGTCTCGTCGTTCTGCACCGCCCGAGCCTATCGGCCCATCAGCGGCTGACGGCCGAAGCGGCGTCAGCCGAGCGGCAGGCCCAGGCTGCGGGCGCAGGCCGGCCAGTCGCCGTAGCCGCCGCGGTTGTCGCGGACCTTCTCGGCGATGCGGATCTGCTCGGCCTTGCTGTTCTCGTGCGGGTAGCCGGAGCCGCCGAACGCCCGCCAGGTGCCCAGCGAGAACTGCAGGCCGCCGTAGTAGCCGTTGCCGGTGTTGATGGACCAGTTGCCGCCGGACTCGCATTCCGCCAGCCGGTCCCACACGCCGCCGTCGACGTTGTCACCGCCGTCGCTGCCGCCACTGGACTCGTCCTCCGCGGGCGGCGGCGGGGGCTCCTTCGTGCCGATCAGCACGACCTGGTCGACGGGGGCCGCGACGACCGTCTCCGACAGGACGTCCTGCGAGGACAGCTCGCCGTCGATGTAGGTGTTCTGCACAACCCGCTCGACCGTGCCCTCCTTGCCCTCGGTCTCGACCGACTCGGTGCCCTTCTCGAGGGAGTCGTCCTCCTGCTCGGTCACCTCGAACGGCACCGCCTCGGTGACCGTCGCGGTCTCGACGGTGACCCGCCGGACGGTGACAGCGAGGGCGTCGGCCAGCGCGGTGTCGGGCGCGGGCTCCACGAGATCGAGCTCGCCGAGCGTGATGCCGGCGTCGGTCAGGGCCTCGCTGACCGTCAGCGCGGTCGTCGTGACCGGGTTCGTCGCGCCGTCGGCGGTGACGGTGATCTCCTTCGGGGTGCGGACCTCGAAGTCGATGCCGCCGCGCCCGATGGGCTGCGACCGGTCGACGGAGAGGTCGGCACCCTCGGCGCGGATGTTGAGGTCGCGGAGTGCCTCGTCGACGGACAGCGCGGTGGTCCAGATCTGCTGTTCCTCGCCGTCGATGGTCACGGTGACCTGCCGGGCGTACCGGACGGTGATCTCGGTGCCGTCCTCGATGTCGCTGTCCAGCGAGGGGATGACCTCGTCCCGGTCGCTCACTTCGATGTTCCGCTCGTCGAGGACGTCCTCGACGCTGCCGCCGAACGTGTGCACGGTCTCGGTCTGGCCGTCGACGGTGAGGGCGACGGCGTTGTCAAGCGTGATGTAGGCGACACCGCCGCCTACCAGAGCAGTGACGACGGTGGCGTTGATCGCCAACGTCTTCGCGGACAGGCGCACTGTGCTCCTTGGTCGTACCCTCCGGGCACGGGACCGGGCGGCTCGGCCGGTCATCCGATCCGCCGAGCTGGCGTGCGCGTGATCCGCGCACCGCTCACCAGACGGCATGACTGGCCGCTCGTGTGCCACCCGAAGCTTCCCCGACCCCGGCTAACAATCTCGGGACGCTAACGTATCGCGGGGCGCCGGACAACACGTAGAAACCCTTGAACCCGACAAATCGGGCGCGCGACGGCGGGTTGTGACACTGTGACGCTCCCCCACGGGCCGCGTGGGCGGACCCCGGCGCGCGAGCCGTCCGGCAGCTTCTTGACCAGCCGAAACGACTTCGTGTCACCATGTCCCGAAAGCACGGTCTGTGTTCGCCTGGAGCGTGTGACACACCGTCTCGAGGTCCTGCCCCAGCGTCTCGGCGATGCCCCGGACAGTCACCGGGACCAGGTACGACGCATTCGGGCGGCCACGATACGGGTGCGGCGTCAGGAACGGCGCGTCGGTCTCGACGAGTAGCTGCTCCAGCGGCGTGACGGCGAGGGCGGCGCGCAGATCGGCCGCGTTCTTGAACGTGACCGGACCGGCGAAGGACAGGTACCAGCCTCGCTCTGCGACGTCGCGCGCGAAGGTCTCGTTCCCAGAGAAACAGTGAAATATGACACAGTCGGGCGTTTCGGCGTCGTCGAGGACCCGCAGCACGTCGTCGTGGGCGTCGCGGTCGTGGATGGTCAGCGCCAGCTCGCGCCGCCGGGCGATCTCGATGTGTGCCCGTAGCGAGTACTCCTGCGCAGCCCGCCCCTCAGGCCCGGTCCGGAAATGGTCCAGACCGGTCTCGCCGATGCCGCGCACCCGCGGGCTGGACCCGGCCAGCCGGTCGATCTCGGCCAGCGCGTCGTCGAGTTCGCCGGCCGCGGCCAGCTTCGGCGCCTCGTTCGGGTGCAGCGCGACGGTCGCGACGACCGACGGGTACCGCTCGGCGACGTCGACGGCCCAGGCCGCACCAGGCAGGTCGCAGCCGACCTGCACGACGCGGGTCACGTTCGCCTTCGCGGCGGCGTCCAGCGCCTCCGGCGCCCCGAAGGCGTCGCCGTCCTCGCCGTCGGCGATGTCCATGTGGCAGTGCGTGTCGGTGACCGGCAGCGGGAGCGGCTCGGGCAGCGGCGGCCGCGACCGGTCCCGCTTGCGGCCGGACTCGTCCGTGGCCGACCGCCGCTCGCGCGGACTAGTCACCGTTCAGTTCGAGCCGCGGGAACAGCGCGTCGCCCTTGGTGACCTCCGCGCCCGCGACCAGTTGCCCCCAGCGGCCGGCGTCGGCGACCGGCTGAGCGGACAGCGTGCCGAGCGCCTTCTCGGCACCCAGCGACTCCCACAGCTTCGCCGTCGCCTTGGGCATGACCGGGTTCAGCAGCACGGCCAGCACCCGCAGCGCCTCGGCGGAGGAGTACAGGATGGTGGCCAGCCGCTCGTGCTGCGCCTCGTCCTTCGCGACCGCCCACGGCTGCTGCTCGGTGATGTACCCATTGGCGGCGTCGACCAGCGTCCATACGGCGGCCAGCGCCTCGTGCGGCGCCACGCGGTCGACGGCGGCGTCGGCGTCCTGGACGGCCTTCGCTGCGACGGCGGCCAGCGCGGTCTCGGCGTCGGTCTGCGGGCCGGGAGCGGGCAGCGCGCCGTCGAAGTAGCGGCCGATCATCGCCGCCACGCGCGAGGCGAGGTTGCCCAGCCCGTTGGCCAGCTCCGCCTGGTAGCGCGCGGCGATGTCCTCCCACGAGAACGAGCCGTCGTTGCCGAAGGCGATGGCGCGCAGGAAGTAGTAGCGGAACGCGTCGGAGCCGAACGTGTCGGTGATCTGCGCCGGGGCGATGCCGGTGAGCTTGGACTTGCTCATCTTCTCGCCGCCGACCAGCAGCCAGCCGTGCGCGAACACCTTCTGCGGCAGCGGCACGTCCGCCGCCATCAGCATGGCCGGCCAGATGACAGCGTGGAAGCGCAGGATGTCCTTGCCGACGAAGTGGATGTCGGCCGGCCAGGTGCGCGCGAACTTCTCCTCGTCGGCGCCGTACCCGGCCGCCGTCGCGTAGTTGAGCAGCGCGTCGACCCACACGTAGATGATGTGCGACTCGTCCCACGGCACCGTGATGCCCCAGTCGAACGTCGACCGCGAGATCGAGAGGTCCTGCAGGCCCTGCCTGACGAACGCCAGCACCTCGTTGCGGGCGCTCTCGGGCTGCACGAAGCCGGGGTTCTGCTCGTAGAAATCCAGCAGCCGCTCGGTGTAGGCCGACATGCGGAAGAAGTAGTTCGTCTCCGACAGCTTCTCGACCGGCCGGCCGTGGATCGAGCAGACCAGCTGCCCGGCGTACTCGCCGGTCCCTTCGACGAGGTCGCCCGGCTGCTTGTACTCCTCGCAGGCGACGCAGTAATAGCCCTCGTAGGTGCCTTCGAAGATCTCGCCCTTGTCGTACAGGTGCTGGATGAACTCCTTCACCCGCTCGACGTGGCGGTCCTCGGTGGTCCGGATGAAGTCGTCGTTCGACGCGTCGATGGTCTGCAGCACCGGCTTCCAGGCGGTCTCGACCAGCCGGTCGGCCCACTCCTGCGGAGTGACGCCGTTCGCCTGCGCCGTCCGCAGCACCTTCTCGCCGTGCTCGTCGGTGCCGGTGAGGAACCAGACGTCCTCCTGGCGCTGACGGTGCCAGCGGGCGATGAAGTCGGTGGCGACCGTGGTGTACGCGTGGCCGATGTGCGGTGCGTCGTTGACGTAGTAGATCGGCGTGGTGACGTAGAACGCCTGGGGCATGCGCCCGATGGTAGTCCCCGCGTCACCACGGAAGCGTGCCGCCGTCGGTGAAGAAGGCGCCGGTCGGGCCGTCCGGAGGGAGCAGCGCCGCGCGGACGACGACGCGGGCGCCCTCGGCGGCGGGCAGATACCCGGAATGCCCGTTGAGGTCGGTGGCGCAGTAGCCGGGGTTGACGGCGTTGACCTTGATCCCGGCGGCGGCCAGCTCCTGGGCGTACGCGACGGTGACGCCGTTGACCGCGGTCTTCGACGACGAGTACGCGACCAGAGGCAGCTGGCCTGCGAACGGCGACGACGGATCCTGCTGGCGGGTCAGCGACCCGAGTTCGCTGGAGACGTTGACGATGCGACCGGCGGCGGGCCGGCGCAGCAACGGCAACATCGCGTTCGTCACCGCGACGAGGCCGACGACGTTCACCGCGTAGGTGCCGCGCACGTCGTCGACGGAGGTCTCGCTCGGCGGCGCCCAGCCCAGCGCGATACCGGCGTTGTTGACCAGCACGTCGAGCCGGCCGAACTCGTCGTCGACCGCGGCGCCCGGCACGCCCTCACACCAGGCGCTGCAGCTGCTGAAGGTGGTGGGGCTGCAGGACCTCAGAGCTTAGGGACGACGGACTCGAAGAACAGCTCGACCTGCCGCCGGGTGTCGCCGTGCACCGGCCAGAACACGAACGTCTCGAAGCCCAGCCGCTCGCGGTAGTCCGTCAGCGCCTCGGCCCAGTGCCCGGCCGAGCCGACCAGGAGCTGGTCGTTGCGCGGCGGCCGGCCCTCGTCGATGACGCCCATGACGTTGAAGATCCGGCGGACGGCGGACGGGTCGCGCCCGGCGGCGACGGCGGCCTCGTCGACGGCCCGTTGCATCGCAGGGACCTCGTCCAGCGACAGGTACGCGTTGGTGGGCAGCCAGCCGTCGGCGTGCCGGCCGGTGACGGCGAGCATCCGCGGCTTGAACGCGCCGACCCAGATCGGCGGGACGGGATCCGGCGGCGCCCCGGCGACGGCGACGGCGTCGCGCAGCCGGTAGTGGTCGCCGTCGTGGGTCACCGGCCGGCCGGACCACAGCCGGCGCAGCAGCGGGATCGCCTCGTCCAGCGCGCCGATCGCCTGGCCGAGCGTGGACCACTGCGCGCCCCAGCCCGGCAGCCCGTCGTACGGGCCGCCGGCGCCGAGGCCGAGCACGAACCGGCCGCCGCTGGTGTGCTGCAACGTGGCCGCGCCCTTCGCGATCACCGTCGGAGACCGGAACGGCAGCGCCGTCACGTTCGTCGCGACGCGCACGCGCGACGTCCGGGCGAGGAGCAACGGGATCAACGTCCACGCGTCCTGTTCGGACGGCAGGTACGGGTGGTCGGCCACCGTGACGAGGTCCGCGCCGAGCTCCTCGGCGATGGTGGTCGCCTCGAGCAGTTCCGGGAGCCGGCGTGCCGACGCCGGAAGCGCCGCGCCGTACGTGATCGGTGCTGTCGTCATGCCCCCACTCCACAACCTCAACCTCCGTTGAGGTCAACCCCCCACCGCGTTGATCTTGGACAAATCGTGGAATCAATCGGACATTTCACCCCGGAACTCCCCGATTACTCCAAGATCAACTCGAGGTCGGGGCGAGGCGGGATCGGAGGAAGGCGCCGGTACGGGAGTCCGGCGCCGACGCGATGTCCGACGGCGTGCCGGTGACGACGACGCGGCCGCCCGCCACTCCGCCGCCGGGGCCGAGGTCGATCACCCAGTCCGCGGTCCGGATGACGTCGAGATCGTGCTCGATCGCGACGACGGTGTTCCCGGCGTCGACCAGCCGCCGCAGCACGCCGAGCAGCCGCGCGACGTCGTCGACGTGCAGGCCGGTGGTGGGCTCGTCGAGAAGGTAGAGCGTGCGGCCGGTGGACCGGCGGGCCAGCTCCTTCGCCAGCTTGATCCGCTGCGCCTCGCCGCCCGACAGCGTCGTCGTCGGCTGGCCGAGCTGCAGGTAGCCGAGGCCGACGTCGCCCAGCAGCCGCAGCCGGCTCACCGCCGCGGGCACGTCGGCGAACAGCTCGACCGCCTCGGCGACCGTCATGGACAGCGCCTCGGCGACGTCGTGGCCGCGGTATTTCGCCCGCAGGACCTCGCGGGTGAACCGGCGGCCGCGGCAGACCGGGCAGCGCACCTGAACGTCGGGCAGGAAGTGCATCGACACGTTCAGCACCCCGGCGCCGGTGCACCGCTCGCACCGTCCGCCGGGGACGTTGAAGGAGAAGTGCCCGGCGGTGAGGCCGCGCTCGCGGGCTCCGTCGGTGGCGGCGAACGCCTCGCGGATCGGGGTGAACGCGTCGGAGTAGGTGGCGGCGTTGGACCGCGGCATCCGCCCGGCCGCCTGCTGGTCGATCGTCACGACCTTGTCCAGGTGCTCCCAGCCGTCGATGCCGTCGTGGTCGCCGGGCGGGTCGCCGGCGCCGTGGAGCCGCTGCCGGCCGGACTTGTCGACGATGTCCAGCACCAGTGACGACTTCCCCGACCCGGACGGCCCGGTGACGGCGACCAGCCGGCCCAGCGGCAGCTCGACGGTGACGTCCTTCAGGTTGTGCGCGCGGGCGCCGCGCACCACCAGCGCCGAACCCGCACCGTCGGCACTCGGCGAAGGCACGGGCACGCGTAACCGCCCGGACAGGTATGCGCCCGTGACCGACCCGTCCGTCTCCGCCACCTCGTCCGGCGTACCCGCCGCGACCACCCGGCCGCCGTCGCGACCCGCGCCGGGACCGATGTCGATGACGTGGTCGGCGGCCCGGAGCACCTCGAGGTCGTGCTCGATCACCAGCACGGTGTTGCCGAGGTCGCGCAGCCGGCGCAGGACGCCGACCAGCCGGGCGACGTCGGCGGGGTGCAGGCCGATGGTCGGCTCGTCCAGCACGTACAGCACGCCGGTGAGCCCGGATCCGAGCAGCGCCGCCAGCCGCAGCCGCTGCGCCTCGCCGGCGGAGAGGCTAGGCGTCGACCGTTCCAGCGTCAGGTACTCGACGCCGACGTCGACCAGCCGGTGCACCCGTTCGTGCAGGTCGGCGACGACCGGCTCGGCGAACCGCCACTCGTCGGCGGCGACCCGCCCGTGCAGCGCGTCGATCCACGCCGCCAACTCGTCGAGCGGCAGCCGGGCGGCGTCGACGACGGTCAGCCCGGCGACGGTGACGCGCCGGCTCTCCGGCCGCAGCCGGGTGCCGTCGCAGTCGGGGCAGGTCTCCTGGCGCAGCAGCCGCTCGGTCTTCTCGCGGTAGCCGGCGTCCTCGATGCGCTCGGCGTACCGCCGCAGCACGGCGGTCGCGACACCCTCGAACCGGCCGGCGGCGACGGTGCGCGGCGGCGCCTCGTCCGCGACGAGGTGGCGGCGGAACTCTGGGCTCTCGACGCCGTACAGCAGCAGGTCGCGCTGGACGGCGCCGAACTCGCGGACCGGCGCGTACGCGTCGAACTCGAACCCGTAGTGCTTCCCGGCGGCTCGCAGGATCGCGATGTTGCGGTCGGTCGTCACCGGGTGCCAGCCCAGCACCGCGCCCTCGGCGACGCTGACGCCGTCGTCGATCAGCTGGGACACGTCGGGCCGCAGGACGACGCCGAGGCCGGTGCAGGCCGGGCAGGCGCCGGACGGCTTGTTGAAGGAGAAGTCGCCCATGACGAGGTCGGGGACCTCGGTGCCGCAGTGCGGGCAGCCCACGGTCTCGGCGTCGCGCGGCTCGCCGGGCTCGTCGTCCCACGAGTCGTCGTCGCCGGCTTGATAGCTGGGCGGCAGCGGGGCGCCGCAGGCCGGGCACGGACGGTGGCCGATGCGGGCCCACAGCAGTCGCAGGTAGGTGAACACCTCAGTGGCGGTGCCGACGGTGGACCGCGGGCTGCGGTTGGTCAGGTACTGGTCGATGCTGATGGAGGGCGACAGGCCGGTGATGGAGTCGACCGGCGCCTTGCTCACCCAGGCGGTGACCAGCCCGAGCGACTCCATGTACTGACGCTGCCCCTCGCGGTGCAGCAGGTCGAAGGCCAGGGTGGACTTCCCGGAGCCGGACCGGCCGGTCAGCACGACCAGCCGGTTGCGCGGGATGCCGACGGTGAGGTTCTTCAGGTTGTGCAGGCGGGCGTTCGTGACCCTGATCTCGCCGAAATCCATACCTTCAATTCTCTCATTCAAGTCCATATTGAGGGTTGATCTCGGCTTACCGAGGACGCTGCCGCGATAAGCTTCAACTCCCCCGTAGAAGGAGGTTCTGACGACGATGGCGGCGTTGCGGCCGGTGGACCTGGCCCGCACGGTCGGCGTCTCGGCCCAGCAGATCCGCAACTACGAGGACGCCGGCGTGCTGCCGGCCGTGCCGCGGTCGGACTCGGGCTACCGGCAGTTCTCCGAGCGGCACCTGCAGGCGCTGCACACGTACCGGGCGCTGGTGCCGGGCTACGGCGTCGTGGCGGCGCGCTCGATCATGCGGACGGTGCACGACGGCGACGTCGCCGGAGCGCTCGCGCTGGTCGACGCCGTCCACGCCGAGCTGCACGACCACCGGCGGCAGCTGCACGAGACCGCCGGCGCCGTCGAGGCGCTCGCGGCGGGCTCGGCCGGACGCGGCTCGGCCGGCGGGCCGGAGCCGCGGGGCGGGCCGGGCCTGCGGGTCGGCGAGGTGGCCCGGCGGCTCGGCGTGCGCCCCTCGGCGCTGCGGACGTGGGAGGCGGCCGGCCTGCTCACACCCGCGCGCGAGCCGGGCACGTCCTATCGCACCTACACCGCCGACGACGTCCGCGACGCACAGCTGGTCAACCTGCTGCGGCAGAGCAGGTACGGGCTGCCGCAGGTCCGCCTGGTGCTCGGCGAACTGCGCCGCACCGGCAGCACCGCGGCATTGCGCGCCGTCCTCGCCCAGCGGGGCGAGCAGCTGACGGCGCGGGCGCTGGCCATGCTGGACGGCGCCGGCCGGCTGCACACCTACCTGACCGCCGACCCCGCCGGCTGAACGGTGGGTCAGTCGGGCGCGGTGTCGCGGGCGGCCTCGCGCGATGCCTCACGGGCCTCCCGCACGGCCGCGCCGGCGTTGGCCCAGGGCGTCCCGGCCCAGGGGTCGTAGTCGACCTCGAGCGGCTCTTGCTCGGGCCGGCGGTCCTCGGGCACGTGCTGCAGGTTGATGCGGATGCGGTACCAGAGCGAGCTGCGGCCGCGCATGCCGTCGACGAGGATGTCGGCCGGCTCCAGGTGGGGCACGACGTCGGCGTGCTTCTGCTTCCAGCGCTCCAGCCCGGCCATGGCCTCGTCCTTGGTCTTGGCCCGGGCGACCTCGATCAGCGGCATCGTCTGGGTGCGCCGGCCGGTGCCCTTCGGCGGCTTCTCGGCCGGGCCGAGCCGTTCGGCCAGCTCGAGCAGCGGCTCCAGCGAGCCGGCCGACGTCTCGATGCCGGCCCACGGGTCGCCGATCTCGGCGAACCGCCGCGGCGCGGTGGCCAGCGTGAAGTCCTCGGGCCGGCAATGCGGGACCTCGTCCCAGGTCAGCGGCATGGACACGCGGGCGTCGGCCTTGGCGCGCACGGAGTAGGCGGAGGCGACGGTGCGGTCCTTGGCGTTCTGGTTGAAGTCGACGAAGACGCCCTCGCGCTCCTCCTTCCACCACTTGCTGGTCGCGATGTCCGGCGCGCGGTTCTCGACCTCGCGGGCGACGGACTCGGCGGCCAGCCGCACCTGGCGGTACGACCAGTGCGGGTCGATGCGGGTGTAGATGTGGAAGCCGCGGGAGCCCGACGTCTTCGGCCAGGCGGTGAGCCCGTGGTCCTGCAGCACGTCACGAGCGACGGCAGCAACATCAATGATCTGCGGCCACTCGATGCCCGGGTTGGGGTCGAGGTCGATGCGCAGCTCGTCGGGACGGTCGAGGTCCTCGGCGCGGACGGGGTGCGGGTTGAGGTCGATGCAGCCGAGGTTGACCACCCACGCCAGCGCCGCGGCGTCGCGCACGACGACTTCGTCGGCGGACGTGCCGGACCGGTAGCGCAGCGTGGCGACCTCGATCCAGTCGGGCCGTTTCTCAGGAGCCCGCTTCTGGAAGAACGCCTCCTGGTCGATGCCCTTGACGAACCGCTTGAGGATCATCGGCCGGCCTTCGACGCCGCGCAGCGCGCCCTCGGCCACGGCCAGGTAGTACGTGACGATGTCCAGCTTGGTGTGGCCGCCGTCGGGGAAGACCACCTTGTCAGGATGGGTGATCGTCACCTCACGCCCGGCGACCTCGAGCACGTGCGAGGACGGCATTCAACACTCCCTACGTCTCGGGTCGTGCATGCCGAACTCCCTCGCTCCGGTCGTCTCACGTTCCCGACCGACGACTCATGGGAGCCTCCGGCCCCCATTCGACGCCGGTATGCACGACCCTCCACAGGAGACCACCATAGAGGGACCGGGTGACAGGCTCCCGGCGTCGTGGGCGGTCACGACGACGGCGCCGGCTGCGGCTGCGCGGCCTCCTGAGCCAGCACCGCCTCAGCGACCGGGTGCTCCACCAGGGCCAGCACGCGGGTGGACATGAAGCGGGCGGTGCGTACCGGCGTGCCGGACCGCGTGACCTCCGCGACCACGACCACGCCGCGCCCGATGGTGACGTCGACCCGGCGGCCGGCCTTCGTGGCCACCACCTCGTAGGTGCGCGTGGTGTCGCCGGCGTCGATGACGATCTCGACCCTGTCGCCCTTCATGGGTCCTCCGTCCCCTCGTCCATCCCGCGGCCGGAGTGCGCACGCCGGCTCCGTCCGGGTACGGGGCCGGGATGAGCAGCCCACTGGACGACCTGGTCACCACGGTAGTGATCACGCGCGACGGCGGCGACACACTCGTGCGGACGATGCCGCGGCACCGCGGGCCGGTGATCGTCGTCGACAACGGGTCCACGGACGGCAGCGTCGGCGCGGCGGTGCGTGGCCGCGACGGCGTGCGGGTGGTCCGGCTGCCCGGCAACCTCGGCGCGACGGCGCGCAACCTCGGCGTCGCGCTGGCCCGGACGCCGTATGTCGCGTTCGCCGACGACGACTCGTGGTGGGCACCCGGCGCGACCGCCCGGGCGGCGGCGCTGCTCGACGCTCATCCGGACGTCGCGCTGGTGGCGGCGCGGATCCTGGTCGGTCCCGGCGAGCGGCCGGACCCGCTGTGCGACCGGATGCTCGACTCGCCGCTGCCCTCCTGGCACGACGGGGACGGGCGCGCGGCGGGCCGGCAGATCGTCGGGTTCGTGGCGTGCGCCGCGGTGGTCCGGCGCGACGCGTTCCTGCGCGCCGGCGGGTTCGACGACGTGGTCTTCTTCGCCGGCGAGGAGGAGCGGCTGGCGCTCGACCTCATGGCGGACGGCTGGCGTCTGGTGCACGCGCCCGATGTCGTGGCGCACCACGATCCGCAGCAGGCCCGCGATCGCCGTCAGCGGTCCCGGTTACTGGTCCGCAACGGCATCCTGACGGCGGTCATGCGGCGGCCGTGGCCGGTGGCGTTGGGGCGGATGGGGACGGCCTTGCGCACGGCGGACGGGCGGCGTGGGCTGGCGGCGGCGGTGCCGCGGGCGTGGGCCGGGCTGCGTCGGCGCCGCCCGGTGCCGCTCGCGGTGGAGCGGGCGGTGAGCACCGTCGAGCGGTTCGGCTGACGTCTCAGCTGGCCCATTCCAGCAGCGGCTCACGCCGCTGCGGATCGCGCAGTTCGGCGAGCGACTGCTTCTCCAGCTGCCGCACCCGCTCCTTCGTCAGGCCCACCCGCTCGGCGACCTCCTGCAACGTGTGCTCACGCCCGTCGTTCAGGCCGTACCGCAGCGTGATGATCAGTGCCTCGCGCGGCGGCAGTGTGTCGACCAGCGCCCGGATCTCCTGCGCCAGCGCGTGATATTCGACGACGTCGGAGGCCTGCAGGACCTCGGTGTCCTCGATGAGGTCGCCGATGCTCGCGCTGCCCTCGTCGCCGACCGGCGTGTCCAGGCTGACGGTGTCGCGCGCGATGCGGCGCAGCTCGATCACCCGCTCCTCCGTCAGGTCCGACTCGGCCGCGACCTCGGCGGCGGTCGGTGTGCGACCCAGCGCCACCTGCAGCTTCCGTTCCACCCGGCCGAGCTTCGTGATGGTCTCCAGGACGTGCACCGGCAGCCGGATCGTGCGGGCCCGCTCGGCCTTGCCGCGCTCGATGGCCTGCCGGATCCACCACATCGCATACGTGGAGAACTTGAACCCCCTCGTGTAGTCGAACTTCTCGACCGCACGGATGAGACCGAGATTGCCCTCCTGCACGACGTCCAAGAAGGACAGGCCGGTATTGCGGTAGTACCTGCGCGCCGCCGACACGACCAGCCGCAGGTTCGCCCGGATCATGTGATCCTTCGCCCGCTCACCGTCGCGCACCAGCGCCTCCAGCTCCGCCCGCGACGCCGAGCCGCCGCCGGACTCCAGCAGCTCCGCGGCGTAGACACCGGCTTCGATCCGCCGCGCCAGCTCGACCTCCTCGGCCGCCGACAGCAGCGGCGTCGCGCTGATCTGCTTCAGGTACTGGCCGACCAGGTCATAGTCCTCGTCCGGCTGGCGGGGCTCGCTGCGCAGCGTGGCGTCGTGGCGGGCCATCGTCAGCCGGTCCGGTAGGGATCGTGGCCCACCGTCATCAGGCGGTGCCGGCGCCGCTCGTCGGCGAGGATCTCGTCCTGCGTCAGACCGTCGGTCTCGCTCTCGACGACCTCGATGACCCGCGCCATCGCGTCGAGATCCTCGTCGGTGAGGTCGACCCGCCGCTTGCCCAGGATCTCGATCACGGCCGTGCCCAGCGGCGCCGCCGGCTCGTCGCCCGGCAGCGGCCCGTCCAGCTCCGGCTGCACACCGACCCAATCGGTGAGCTCGCGCGAGGTCATGTTGACCACCTGGTGGAAACGATCCCAGATCTCTTCGACCTCCACGGGCGTGTAGTTCGTCACGAGAACCTCCAGTCTCTGGTCCCTCACGTGGCGGCTACCCAGCCGCGGACGCCGTAAACAGCGTGCGGCCCGGCCCCGACGGGGTACGGACCAAGGGAGGTCCATGGGATCGAAGGGAGTTCTCCCGATGACCACCGACACTCCGCACACGCTGGTTCATATCTCCGACTCCGGTCTGGCCGTGCCGGCCGACGACGACGTCCGCGGCCGCGAGGTCGTGGACCGCAACGGCGACGAGGTCGGCACCGTCGACGACCTCGTCATCGACCCGGACGAGAAGAAGGTGCGCTTCCTGCAGGTCGGCTCCGGCGGCTTCCTCGGCCTCGGCGAGAAGAAGCAGCTGATCCCCGTCGACGCCATCGTGAAGATCGATGAGAAGGTGCACATCGCCCAGGACCGCGGCCACGTGGCCGGCGCGCCGGCCTACGACCCGGACCTGGTACCGGCCCGCGAGTACTACGAGGAGCTGTACGGCTACTACGGCTACCCGCCGTTCTGGGCGGCCGGCTACGCCTACCCGCCGTACCCGTTCTACCTGTGACCGGCCGACGACGAGGTCGGTCCGCCGCGGCCGCGGCCTCCCTCCCGAAGTTGATCTTGGAGTAACGGGGCAATTGCGGGGGGGAAATGTCCGATGAATACCCCACTTTCTCCAAGATCAACGCGGTGCTGGGGGGCGGGCTAGGGGATGTGCTGGACCCCGATCCGCTGGCGGAACATCCAGTAGACCCAGCTCTGGTAGGCGAGGACCGCCGGCACGAACGGCACCGCCACCCAGGTCATCACGGTGAGCGTGTAGTCCGACGACGACGCGTTGGCGGTGGTCAGGCCGTTGGCGGCGTCCAGCGTCGACGGCAGCACGTCGGGATAGAGCGCGGCGAACAGCGTCGCTGCGGTGGCGGCCACCGTGGCGAACGTCGCGGTGAACGCCCAGCCCTCGCGGCCGCGCGCGTTCGCCGTCGCCCCGGCCGCGATCGCCGCCACCGCGATCAGCGCCGTGGCCGCCGCCAGCCGCGACGGAGTGTCGTCGCGCAACAGCGTCCACCCGAGGAACCCGGCCAGCACGACGGCGACCGGCACCGCGAGCCGGCCGGCCAGCCGCCGCGCCCGCTCGCGGATGTCGCCGACGGTCTTCAGCCCGAGGTAGTGAGCACCGTGCAGTAGCGCCAGCGTGAGCGTGACGACACCGCCGAGCAGCGTGTACGGCGTCACGACGTCGCCGAGGTTCCCGACGAAGTCGTGCCCGGCGTCCAGCGGCAGGCCCTGCACGAACGCCGCCAGCAGGACGCCCCACACGAACGCCGGGACCGCCGAGCCGACGAAGATCACCAGGTCCCAGCGGCGGCGCCAGGTCTCGGTGTCGCCCTTGGCGCGGTACTCGAACGCCAGCCCGCGGCCGATCAACGTCAGCAGGATCAGCACCAGCGGCAGGTAGTACGCCGACCACGCCGTCGCGTACCACTCGGGGAACGCGGCGAACGTCGCGCCGACCGCGGTGATGACCCAGACCTCGTTGCCGTCCCAGACCGGTCCGATCGTGTTGATGAGGACGCGGCGCTCGGTGTCGTCGCGGGCGAACCGGCGGGTCAACATGCCGACGCCGAAGTCGAAGCCCTCGAGCGTGAGGTAGCCGGTCCACAGGACCGCGATGAGCAGGAACCAGAAGGTGCTCAACTCCATGATCGCCACTCCCCTCAGTACGCGAAGCTCAGCGGCTTGTCGGCGTCGGCGTCCTCGTCCTCCTCGCGGACCGGGCGGGGAGTGACGTCGGGCAGGCCAGGCCGCGCGTGCTTGAGCAGCAGGTGCACCCAGAGCCAGGTCAGGCCGGCGTAGAGCACGGTGAACGCAGCGAGCGAGACGAACACCGATGTGGTGGTGGAGCTGGGGCTGATCCCGGACGCCGTCGGCATCAGGCCGAACACCAGCCACGGCTGCCGGCCCATCTCGGTGAAGATCCAGCCGAACGCGTTTCCGGCCAATGGAAGAATTGGTAGCACCGTCGTGATGCGCAGCGCCCAGGGCGACGTCGGGACGCGTCCGCGTCTGGTGGCCCACAGCTGCCACAGTGCGATCAGCCCGGCCAGCCCGCCCATCGTGATCATCATCCGGAACGTCCAGTACGTGACCGGGATGTTCGGGCTGTAGTCGCCGGGGCCGTAGAGCTCCTCGTACTCCGCCTGCAGGTCGTTGATGCCTCGCACCTCGCCGTCGAACGACCCCGTGCCCAGGAACGACAGCAGCTGCGGGATCTCGATCGAGTACAGCGCCTCGCTGCCGTCGAGCGTGCCGACGGTGAACAGCGAGAACGGCGCCGGCTGTTGCGTCTCGTACAGCGCCTCGGCGGCGGCCATCTTCATCGGCTGCACCTCGGTCATGATCTTGCCCTGGGTGTCGCCGGTGATCGCGACGCCGATGCCGCCGACGAGGACGGTGACGGCGCCGATCCGCAGCGCGGTCCGGAAGGCGCCCTGGTCGCTGGGCTTGCCGGGCGCGGCGTCGTCCGGGCTGCGAGCGCCGCGGACCAGGTGCCACATCGCGACCGCCGCGACCACGCCGCCGCCCACCATGAACGCCGCGAAGATCGTGTGCGGGAACGTGATGAGCAGCACCTTGTTCGTCAGCACCGCCCAGATGTCGGTGAGTTCGGCCCGCCCGGCCGCCTCGTCGATCTCGTAGCCGACGGGGTTCTGCATGAACGAGTTCGCGGCCAGGATGAAGTACGCCGAGAGCAGCGTCCCGCAGGCGGTGATCCAGATCGTCGCCAGGTGGATCTTCGGCGGGATGCGGCCCCAGCCGAAGATCCATACGCCGACGAAGACCGACTCCAGGTAGAACGCGAGCAGCGCCTCCATCGCCAGCGGCGCGCCGAACACGTCGCCGACGAACCGGCTGAAGTCGCTCCAGTTCATGCCGAACTGGAACTCCTGTACCAGGCCGGTGACCACGCCGACGGCCAGGTTGATCAGCAGCAGCTTCCCGAAGAACTTCGTCAGCCGCAGCCAGCGCTCGCTCTTCGTGCGCATCCAGACCGACTGCATGATCGCGACGAGGAACGCCATCGAGATGGTGAACGGGACGAAGAAGAAGTGCACCACCGTCGTGATGCCGAACTGCCAGCGGGCGAGGTCCAGCACGTCCATCGTCGAGCGCCCTTCGGTGTGTACTACGTTCCGTCGTAGATACTACGACACACCGTAGTACTACGAGCAGTCGGTAGACTGTGAGATATGCCGGGACGAGCGAAGCTGGGCGACCTCGAACGCGCTGTCATGGAGCAGTTGTGGGCGTTCGGGTCGCCGGCCACCGTGCGACAGGTGCACGAGGCGCTGGCCGCCTCGCGCGACATCGCGTACACGACGGTCATGACGGTGCTCGACCGGCTGGCCCGTAAGGGGTCGGTCGAGCAACTGCGCGACGGCCGCGCCTTTCGCTACCGGCCGGCGATGAGTCGTGAGGAGCTCACCGCCGAGCTCATGCACGAGGCGCTCGACACCGTCGACGGCTCGGACCGGACGGCAGCGCTGCTGCGGTTCGTCGGCTCCGTGTCCGAGGACGACGCGCGGGCGCTGCGCGAGGCGCTGGAGGCGGTCGAGAGGTCGTCGTCGTGACCGAGACGACCCCTGTCGTCCTGCTGGCCCTCGCGTTGCTGCTGACCGGGCCGGTGCCGGCGCTGCTGGCCCGGGCGTCGTGGCCGGCACTGGCGCCGCGGGCGGCACTGGTGCTGTGGCAGGCGGTCGCGCTGGCGGCCGTGCTGTCGGCACTGGGCGCGGGCGCCTCGGCGGGGACGCTGGTCATGACGCATCCGTCGCCGTCCTCGTGGCTGGTGGTGCTGCACGGGGTGGCGTTCCTGCTGACGCTGGTGGTGACGGCACGGCTGCTGTGGTCGGCGCACATGCTCGGCACGGCGCTGCGGGCCCGGCGACGCCGGCAGCGCCACGTCGTCGACCTCGTCGGGCGCGTCGACGGACGAGCGCCGGGCGCGCTGGTGGTCGACGTCGCGCGGCCGCTGGCGTACTGCATTCCCGGCGTCCGGTCGCGGGTGGTGGTGTCCGCGCCGGCTCTGGACGCGCTGGAGGCCGACGAGACGGCAGCCGTACTGGCGCACGAGCGGGCGCACGTCCGGGCCCGGCACGACCTCGTGCTCGAGGGCTTCGGCGTCCTGCACGACGCGTTCCCGCGGCTGGTGCGCAGCTCGGTGGCGTTGGAGTCGGCGGCCGGCCTGGTCGAGATGCTGGCCGACGACGCCGCCCGCCGGCGCAGTGGCGCGGTGCCGCTGGCCCGGGCGCTGGTCCGCATGGCCCACGCCCCGGTCCCGGCCGGCGCGCTGGGGTCGGCGGCGGTGACCCCGGCGATGCGGATCCGGCGGCTGGCCGCGTCGCCGTCTGCGCGGGGTTCGCACGGCGTGCCCGCGTGGCTGGTCGCGGCGCTGGCCTACGCGGTCGCCGTCGCGCTCGTCGCGGTGCCGACGGTCGCGGTCGCGGTGCCGTGGCTGACGGCGCTGTCCCGCGCTCTCGGCCCCTGACGCCCGACCGGATCCGTGGCGGCGTCGGCCCGGACGACTCGTTGGCCGGTGTGTCCTTCGCCGGGGGCCTGCCGCGTTCGCCGTCCCCCTGCTGCCCATTCTCTTGGCCGCGCAACCGCGCCTCAAGCGGACTGTGGGGCGCTTCGCGCCGACGACGACCGCTTGACCCGCGGCTCCGCGGCAAAGAACCGGCAGCTACCAGGGGACGGGGCGAGTCTGGACACACCTCGACGTTCCTTGGCGCGGTTTCGGGTGTGGCGTCATCGGCGTTCGCGCACGCCACCACGATTACCTGAGCCGCAACACGGTTGTAGGCGTGTTGAGGCTCAGGTAATCGTGGTGGGCGGCCCGCGAAACACGGCCAAATCTCACCACGTGGACACCGACACACGTTCCACGGGGCGGGCGGTGCCCGCACTTCCCCGTCGTCGACCGGTGCATCAACATGACGAGACCCGCCGGCATTTCAGTCGGCGACGTCGTCGGCCGCCTTGGCCGCCACGACCGCGGCGTACACCTCCCGCTTGGGCAGCCCCAGCTCGCGGGCGACGTCGGCGATCGCCTCCTTGCGGCGCACGCCGGCCGCCTCGCGCTCGACCACCAGCTCCACCGCGTCGGCGGCCGTCGCGGTCGCCGAGCGGGGCGGCGCGCCCTCGACGACTAACGTGATCTCTCCCAGCGGGCCGTCCTCGGCCGCCCACTCCGCGAGCGAGCTCAGCGGCCCGCGCTTGACCTCCTCGTGGGTCTTGGTCAGCTCGCGGCACACGGCCGCCGCCCGGTCCGCGCCGAATGCCGCCGCCATCGCCGTCAGCGTGTCGGCCAGCCGGTGCCGCGACTCGAAGAAGACCAGCGTGCGCGGTTCGTCCGCGAGCGCCGCGAACGCCCGCGACCGCTCCCCCGGCCGCCGCGGCGGGAAGCCCTCGAAGCAGAACCGGTCCACGGGTAGCCCGCTGACCGCCAGCGCCGTCAGCACCGCCGACGGTCCCGGCACCGAGGTCACCCGCACGCCAGCCTCGACGGCCGCCGCCACCAGCCGGTACCCGGGGTCGGACACCGACGGCATGCCGGCGTCGGTCACCAGCACCACGCGCGCGCCGTCCGTCAGCGCTGTCAGCAGCTCCGGCGTCCGCGCGGACTCGTTGCCCTCGAAGTACGACACCAGCCGCCCGGCGATGGTCACACCCAGCGACGACGCCAGCCGGAGCAGCCGCCGGGTGTCCTCCGCGGCCACCACGTCGGCCGCCGCCAGTTCCGCCGCCAGCCGCGGCGGAGCGTCGCCGACATCACCGATCGGGGTGCCGGCCAGCACCAGGACGCCGTCCGCCGTCGAGTTCGCCACCCGCCCATCCTCGCGCAACTGTGGGCCGTGCTTCACAGCGAGCACTCGTAGGATGACCCGGTGACCCAGACGGTTGACGCCCCCGAGGCTTCCGACACGGCGCGGTCCGCGGCCGCGATCCGGGCCCGCCTCGTCCGGCCGATGCCGGCCGACCGTATCTGGGGCTGGATCGGCCCGCTGCTGGTCGGCGTGGTCGCGGCGGTGCTGCGTCTGGTCGACCTCGGCCGGCCGAACAAGATCATCTTTGACGAGACGTACTACGCCAAGGACGCCTACTCGCAGCTGTTGTTCGGCTACTCGCGCAAGTTCACCGAGGACGCCAACGAGCGGATCCTGAACGGCGACCTCGACGTCTTCCTGAACGAGCCATCGTTCGTCGTGCACCCGCCGGTCGGCAAGTTCCTCATCGGCCAGGGCATCCGGGTCTTCGGCATGGACCCGTTCGGTTGGCGCATCGCCGTCGCGCTGTGCGGCGTGGCGACGGTGATCATGATCGCCCGCATCGGGCGGCGGCTGTTCCGGTCGACGCTGCTCGGGTGCGTGGCGGGCCTGATGCTCGCCGTCGACGGCCTGTCCATCGTGATGAGCCGGACGGCGGTGCTCGACGGCATCCTGGCGATGTTCGTCGTCGCGGCGTTCGGCTGTCTGCTGATCGATCGCGACCAGATGCGGGCGAAGTACGCCGACTGGGCCGAAGCGCGGCTGGCCCGCGGCCTGACGGAGCCGGGTGACGGCCCGCTGTTCTGGTGGCGTCCGTGGCGGCTGGCGGCCGGCATCATGCTCGGCCTGGCCTGCGGGACGAAGTGGAGCGGGCTGTACGCCGTCGCGGTGTTCGGCCTGATGACGGTGTTGTGGGAGATCGGCGCCCGGCGCGCTGCCGGCCTGCGCAGCCCCGTCCTCAACTCGATGCTGCGCGACGGGCCGGTGGCGTTCCTGTCGATGGTCGTCACAGCGTTCGTGGTGTACGTGGTGTCGTGGTGGGGCTGGATCTTCTCGTCGAACGGGTGGAGCCGGCAGTGGGCGACGGAGAACGCGCCGTCCGCGCTGGGCACGCTGTTCCCGAACTGGGCACGCAGCCTGTGGCATTACCACGGTGAGATGTGGCGGTTCCATCGCGATCTCAACACCCCGCACGACTACCAGTCCAAGCCGTGGGAGTGGCTCTACCTCGGCCGGCCGGTGTCGTTCGACTACGAGGGCTACGACCTCGGCCAGGCCGGCTGCCAGGCCGAACGCTGCAGCCAGGCGGTGCTCGCGCTCGGCACGCCGCCGCTGTGGTGGGGCGCCTGCGCCGCGCTGCTGGTGTGCCTGTGGTGGTGGTTCTTCCGCCGCGACTGGCGGGCCGGGGCGATCCTGGCCGGCGTCATCGCGACCTGGGTGCCGTGGCTGTTGTTCACCGACCGCACGATCTTCTACTTCTACGCGGTCGCAATCGTGCCGTTCCTGGTGCTGGCCGTGACGTTCGCGCTGGGGCTGATCATCGGGCCACCGGACGCCTCACCGCGCCGGCGCGCCGTCGGGGTGGCCATCGCCGGCGGCTACGTGCTGATCGTGGTCGCGGTGGCGGCGTGGTTCTACCCGATCCACGTCGACCAGCTGATCTCATACGACGAATGGCGCTCCCGTATGTGGTTCAGCAGCTGGATCTGACCCTCAGATATCGTCGGGCCAGGCATAGCCCCAGCGAAGGTCGCCCTGGCTCGTGCCTCGCACCGACGATATCGAGGAGGCCTCCGGCCCCCTCTCATCGCCGGTCTGCCCGGCCCTCCTGGGCCGCTGCGTCAGGTGAGCTCTGCGATCCCCTCGACCAGCAGCCAGAGGCCGAACAGGACGAACAGCGCGGCGGCGCCGATCTGGATCAGCCGCTCCGGGAGCCGCTGACCGAGGTACCGCCCGACGGCGATGGCCAGCGCGTCGGCGGCCACCATGCCGACGGTCGACCCGATCCAGACGCCGGCCCAGTCGTGGTCGGCGGCCAGCGTGATGGTGGCGAGCATGGTCTTGTCGCCCAGCTCGGCCAGGAAGAACGCGGTGCCGACGGCGATGACGGCGGTCCGGGTGGCCCGCTCGGCCCTGCTCTTCTCCTCGTCGGTCAGGGTGTCGCCGCGCCACGTCCACGCCGCGAAGCCGAAGAACGCGACCGCCGCGATGACATTGATCCAGCCGGTCGGGAGCGCCTCGCCCAGGCCGAAGCCGATCGCGACCGACGCCAGGTGGACGACCGTGGTCGCGATGGTGATGCCGAGGATGACGTGCCACGCCTTGAAGCGGGTGGCGAACGTCAACGCCATCAGCTGGGACTTGTCACCGAGCTCGGCGACGAAGATGACGCCGAAGCTCACGAGGAACGCGGCCCAAATCTCGGCCATCGGATCCCTTCCGGTCACGCCAGGACCGGAAGACGCGAGACTCCGACCCCGGCAATGCTGCCAGTGGTCGAAGGTCTCGCCCGCCTCGAGAACGAGGCCGCGCGGCCGGACGCCGGAGCGTCAGTGTGTCGACCGCGACATTGGGGGCTACTCCCCTTCGCTGCGAGCAGCCTACCGGGACCGCCGATCGGGAATCCAGCCGACGTGCGCATACTCACATACGATCCGTCGGGCTCACACCCCGGCGTTCACCGCCCGGCCATCTCGCCGTCAGCCGACGGGGCCGCGGTCCGGTCCGCGCGGGCGGCGCGGAGGACGACCAGTGCCGCCGCCGCCATGATCGCCGCGCCGACCAGCGCCGGCACGTTGACCTCGGTTGCCTCGGCCAGCGCGCCGAACAGCAACGCACCGGCCGGCGCCCCGACGATGCCCAGAGTGCGCCCGGCGGAGCTGACCCGGCCGAGCAGCTCATCGGGCGTCCGCTGCTGCGTCAGCGACACGAAGTGCACGTTGACCACCATGCCCGCGACCCCGAAGACCGCCAGCGCCACCGCCGTCGCCGCCGGGTGAGCGACGCCGCCGATGACGAGCAGGCAGCCGGTCTGCACGGCGAGCGCCAGCACCATGGCCGGCACCCCACCACCCGCCCACCGCC
>NZ_SMLB01000041.1 GCF_004349105.1 Jiangella aurantiaca | reverse complement strand
GAACACGGTCTCCTCGGTGACGGCGGCCGCGCTGGACCGCGTCCGTCGGACCGGTGCTGCGCGCGTCCGCCGTCACCGAGGAGACCGTGTTCGTGCCGTCGGCGGACCACCGGCTGTACGCCCTGGCCGCCGCGGACGGCGCGGAGCGGTGGAGCGCCGACGCCGGCGCGCCGGTGCTGTCCGCGCCGCTGCTGACGACGCTCGGATCGACGCCGGCCGTGGTGTTCTCTGCCGGCCGCACGCTGTACGCCGTCGCCGCCGCGGACGGTGCCGAGCTGTGGCGGGCCGACCTGGGCGGGTTCTTCGCCGGCCGGGCCGCCTGCGACGGGACGCGCGTCTACGCCGGCAGCGGCGACGGATACGCGTACGCGTTCGACGCGGTCACGGGTGAGCGGCTGTGGCGGTTCAGCACGACGTCGCGGACGAACACGTACGGCCGGCTGCTCTACGGCGCCTGGGACGACACCGTCGAGCTGCTGCCCGGCGGCCTCGTGCTGTTCGCGACGGTGTCCAGCACGTTCGCCGTCGACGCCGCGACCGGTGTGCTGCGCTGGCAGGTGGCCAGCGGCTGCATGTACCCGCCGTCCGGGCTGACCGAGCATGGGCTGCTGCTGGTCGACGAGTGGGGCCGGTTCCAGCTCGTCGACCCGGCGACGGGGACGCGGCGCTGGTACGCCGAACTGGGCGCGCGCACGCTGAACACCGGCCCGGCGATCGCCGGCGGCACCGCCTGGGTGGTCGCGACCACCGGGCTGCTGGGTGGCGTCGACGTCGCGACCGGGGCCATCGCGCACCGGCTGCAGACCGGCCCGGCGAACACCTTCAGCACCCCGGTCGTCGTCGACGGGGTCCTCGTCTTCGGCGACCAGGACGGCGGCCTGCACGGCATCGACCTGCCGTGAGCGCGGCCGCGCCGATCAGTGCTTGGGGCGGGCGCGCACGTGCAGGCGCTCGCCCTGCGGGCCGTAGAGGCTGATCACCTCGGCCGGCCCCGGGCCGGGGTTGCCGAACCAATGCGGCACGTGAGTGTCGAACTCGGCCACCTCGCCGGCCTTCAGCGTGACGTCGTGCGGGCCGAGCCGCAGCCGGATGCGGCCGGACAGCACGTACATCCACTCGTAGCCCTCGTGCGAGCGCTGCTCCAGCTCCGGCGACGGGACGCCCGGCGGGAAGATCTGCTTGTACGCCTGGAGGCCACCCGGCCGCCGGGACAGCGGCACGTAGGTGATCCCGTTGCGCTCGAACGAGCGCAGCCGCAGCCGCGGGTCGCCGGTCCCCGGCGCGTCGACCAACTGGTCCAGCGGGACACGGTGCGCCCGCGCGATCGGCAGCAGCAGCTCCAGCGTCGGCCGCCGTCCGCCCGACTCCAGCCGCGACAGCGTGCTCACCGAGATGCCCGTGCTCTCCGACAGCTGGGCCAGGGTGACGCCGCGCTGCTGGCGCAGCTCACGCAGCCGCGGCCCGACCGCGTCGAGCACCTGGCCGAGCGACTCGTCCTCCATGCCGACGAGTTTGCCAGATCGGCAACGAACCTTGCCGCCCATGGGGTGATGCGCGCACTCTGACGGTATGACTGATGAGAACGGTTACGACGTGGTGGTGATCGGCGGCGGCCCGGCCGGGCTGAGCGGGGCGTTGACGCTGTCGCGGGCGCGGCGGTCGGTGCTGGTGATCGACGCTGGGGCGCAGCGCAACGCGCCCGCCGGTGGTGTGCACAACTACCTCGGCCGCGAGGGCACGGCGCCGGGCGAGCTGTACCGGATCGGCCGGGGCGAGATCGAGGGCTACGGCGGCGAGATCCGCGCGGGGGCCGTGGCGGAGGTGACCGGCGCGGCCGGCGACTTCATCATCCGGCTCGAGGACGGCGACGAGGTGCGGGCTCGGCGGATCCTGCTGGCCACCGGTGCCGTCGACGACCTGCCGGACGTCCCCGGCCTGCGCGAGCGGTGGGGCCGGGACGTCATCCACTGCCCGTACTGCCACGGCTGGGAGGTGCGCGACCGGCCGATCGGCATCCTGGCGACCTCGGCCGGCGCCGTGCACCAGGCGCAGCTGTTCCGGCAGTGGTCCGCGGACGTGACGCTGTTCGCGCACACCGCCGCCGCTGAGCTGGGCGACGAGCAACTGGCCGACCTCGCCGCGCGCGGCGTCCGGGTCGTCGAGGGGACGGTTGCGGCGCTGCGCATCGAGGAAGACGCCATCACCGGGGTCGAGCTCGAGGGCGGCCTCGTCGTCCCCATGGGCGCCGTCGTCGTGCAGCCTAAGCCGATCGCCCGGGCGGGCATGGTCGCGGGCCTCGGCCTGGAGCCGGTGGAGGTGGAGCGCGGCGGCATGGTCATCGGCACCGCCCTGTCCGTCGACCCGACGGGCGAGACGGCGGTGCCCGGCATCTGGGCGGCCGGCAACGTCGCCGACGGCTACGCGACGGTGATCAAGTCGGCCGCCGCCGGGGTGGACGCCGCGGCGCTGATCAACTTCGATCTCGCCGCCGCGGGCGTCTACTCGCCGGTCGCCGAGGCACCCGAGGCGGTCACCGCGTCGGCCAGCTGAGGCAGGTACTCGTCGAGCATCCACGGGATCGACAGCACCGACGGCGCCGAGCTGGCGGTCACGTAATCCTCGCCGGCGATCGGGGCGAACGCGCCCGCCGCCACCGCCGGGATCTGCGCGTACGCCGGGTTGGCCGCGAACACGTCGGCCGCGGCCTGGTCGTTGAACCAGGCGACGAACACGTCGGACTCGATGTCGCCGGCCAGCTCCGGTGAGACGTAGTAGTAGACGCCGTCGCCCTCCGCGTGCTCGTCGACGTACGGCGCCAGCGTCATGCCGAGGTCGGTGAGCAGCCGTACGCGCACGTCGTCGGACGTGTAGAGCGCGAGCTGCGCGCCGTCCTCGGCCCCGTAGGCGAAGGTCGCGCCGGCCAGCTCCGGGTACTCGTCGGTGCGCGTGGCAAGGTACTCCTCGGTCGCGGTGACCAGCTGCTCGGCCTCGGCGGAGCGGCCGAGCGCCTGCCCGATCACCCGGGTCTGCTCCTGCCACGGCGTGCTCCACGGCGCGTCCGGATAAGCGACGGTGGGCGCGATGGCGCTGAGCGTGTCGTACTCCTCCTGCGTGAGCCCGGAGTAGACGGCGAGGATGACGTCGGGCTGCGCCTCGGCGATCGCCTCGTATGGGATCTCCTCGCCGGCGGCGTTGGGCAGCAGCTCCGGCAGGTCGGCGTCGCCCAGGGCCTCGCGCACCCACGGCAGCACGCCCTCGTCGTCGCCGCCGTAGTCGAAGAACGGCATCGCCACCGGCGTGACGCCGAGCGCGAGCACGGAATCCTGGTTGGACGGCCCCCACGTGACGACGCGTTCGGGCGCCTCCTCGATGGTGGCCTCGCCGAGCGCGTGCTTGATCGTCACCGGGAAGGCGGCGTCGTCGGCGGCCGCGGCGCTGCCGGTGGTGTCGCCGGAGTCGTCATCGGAGCTGTCGGCGCCGGAGCCGCAGCCCGCGAGGGCCGCGGCTCCGAGCAGCGCGACGAGCAGGAACGTGGGCCTGAGTCGAGAACTCACCCGGCTAAGTTAGCTCAGGCAAACCTAAGTTCTCGCGCCGGGTCCGGTCAGACCCTGACCGTGCCGGTGAGCCGGCAGGCGTCGGCCCAGCGTGCCGGGTCGGTGCTGCCCCGGGGCTCGACCAGGCGAGCGCAGTCGGCGATGGTCAGCTCGAGCAGCTCGTGCAGCAGCGCGTCGGGGTCGGCGACGCAGGCGTTGGCGACGCCCTCGACCGCGCAGCGGACCGCCGTCGGTGCCGCGTAGCGCTGGAACCCCTTCATCGTGGTCTGCTCGCCCTCGGCGAAGTCGTACGCCCACCTGGCCGCCACCGGGACCTTGGCCAGCGCCTCGCGGCTGCGCTCGGTGAGCGTGCCGGGCGGCCGGTGGTCGAGCTCGTCGAGGATGCGCTCGGCCGACAACAGCGCGACGGCCAGCACCCGCTGGCGCTCCGCAGAGGCGACCGGCAGTGCCGTCGCCGCGACCCGTAGCGTGATGTGGACGTCCATGCGCGGGTCGTCGGAGTCGACCCCGATGACCATGGGGACCAGCGGTGCCAGCCCCGGCCGGCGCTCGTCGGAGATGGCGTCGTTCACCAGCCTGGCGACCGCGGCCAGCAGCGGATGCGTGCAGGACGGGTGGTCGCTCCAGCGCTCGCCGGCGAGGTAGGACGCGAATTCCATGAAGCACGCGCCCTTGCGTGCATTGCGGTGTTTGCCCTTCGAGAGCACCGGCAGCATGCCGGGTGCGTCGTTGTGGAGACCGGACATGGATGCACCCCGAGAGTCTTCGGCGGGTTGTGTGCTCACCATCTTGCTCCTGTTCACGCCTGGATTCCACTGCTTTGTGTCGTGCTTTCGCCGGCGGAAGGGGGTGGTCAGGAGGCGTGCCGGGCCGTCGCGGCGTCGAGGTGATCGACCGGCGCGCCGCCGACGGCGGCCCGGAACGGCCCGGCCAGGTGCGGCGGCGAGCGGCGCCGGTGCTGAGTCGAGCAGCGCCTGGCGGAGGGTCGGGCCGGTGAGCCGGTCGAGCACGAGGTCCGGACCAGTGACCCGGTGGACGGCCGGCGCAGGGAAGCCGCGCGGCGTCCGTGATGGCCGCCCTCAGTACCCGCGGATGTGGTCGATGCGGATGACGGCCGCGACGGAGTACTGGCGGACGAACTCCTCGGCGCTGCCGCTGACGCGGACCATGTCAGGGCCGTACTTGGCGACGTACTCGGGCGACTCGTGTGCCGGCGGGATGTCCTCGCGGAGCTCGGCCCGGCCGGTCAGCACGACGACGTCGCCGCCGTCGGGGTCGCTGTTCAGGTGCAGCGCCACCCGCGGCCGCTCGTCGAGCCAGTCCAGCCGCGCGGCGTGCCGGTCGTTGTAGACGACGATGTCGTCGCCAACACGGACGAACCAGACCGGGTTCGGCTGCGGCGTGCCGCTGGGGGCAACCACGGTCAGCCACAGAACGCGGTCGTCGCGGAGTCGCTCGTGCACGCGCCGCCCGAACGGGGTGTCGGTGGAGGGGAAGACGCCGTTGTCGGTCATGGTGCCGAGACTAGGCGTGCCCGCCGACAGATCCGGGCGCACAATGGCGGCATGGCGACGGCGGAGTTCGACGCGGAGCTCATCGGCGACGACGGCCCGGGCGGCGGCTTCGCGCTGCCGTTCGACCCGAAGGAGGCGTACGGCAAGGCCCGCGCCCCGGTCCGGGTGTCCGTCAACGGCGCGCCGGCGTTCCGCACGACGGTCGCCGTCTACGGCGGCGCCGGGTGGATCGGCCTGCCCAAGGCCCAGCGCGCCGAGCTCGGCGTCGACGTCGGCGACACCGTGCACGTCGCGATCGAGCCGGACGACGAACCGCGCGTCGTCGACGTGCCGCGCGAGCTGAGCGCCGCGCTCGCGGCCGACCAGGCGGCGCTGCGGACGTACGAGGCGATGCCGTTCTCGCACCGCAAGCGCTACGCCGACTGGGTGGCCGAGGGCAAGAAGCAGCAGACCCGCGACGACCGCGCCGCGAAGGCGGCCCGGATGATCACGGGCGGCGAGCCGACCCCCTGAGGCGCGTAGTGCGTCAGGGCACCGCCGCCTCCGCCTTCGCCAGCAGGTAGGCCTGCGGCGTCTTCTCCGGCGGCCGGGCCGCCCGGACGAGCCGCCCCTCGACGGCGAAGCCGGCGCCGGCGAGCAGCTCGGCGATGTGGTCGGGCGGCAGCCGGTACGCGTCGACCGCGACGGAGTGCCCGTACGCCTGCTCCACCCGCACCCGCTCGTCCCCGACCTGGAAGGCGAGCAGCAGCCGGCCGCCGTCGTGCAAGACGCGGCGGAACTCGGCGAAGACGCCGGGGAGCAGCTCGGGCGGCGTGTGGATGATCGAGTACCACGCGACCAGCCCGGCCAGGGCGCCGTCGGGGACGTCGAGGGCCATCATCGAGCCGACCGTGAACCGGACGCCGGGGTGGGCGGCGCGGGCGACCTCGATCATCGCCGGCGACAGATCGACGCCGGAGATGTCGAGGCCGAGGCCGTGCAGGTAGCCGGTGATGCGGCCCGGGCCGCACCCGACCTCGACGACCGGCCCGGTTCCGGTGCCGACCAGCGACGTGAACGCGTCGAGCATCGCGCGGTCGAACGGCTCGCCGGCGAGGTGGTCGCGCAGGACCTCGGCGTAGGACACGGCGACCGTGTCGTAGGCGGTGCGGGTGGCGGTGACGAAGTCGGGTTCGATCATGCCTTGCGACCGTATCGGCGGCCACCGACAACCGACCTCGTCAACATGAGTTGACACGCCTACGGCTGTCAGCTTATGTTGACAGCATGACCGGATCGGAGGCACGAGAGGCGGTCGACGCCGCGACCGGGGCCGTCGATGCCGACCCGAGGGTCGGCTTGCGGGCGGTCGCCGCGCTGCGCCGGCTGGTGGAGCGGCTCGAGGCGCTGCAGGTCGAGAGCGCCCGCCGCCAGGGCTGGTCCTGGGAGGAGATCGGGGCCGCCCTCGGCGTCAGCAGACAGGCCGTGCACAAGAAGCACGCGAGGAGGTAAGGATGTTCGAGCGGTTCACCCGAGAGGCCCGTGATGTCGTCATCGGGGCCCAGAAGGAGGCCCGCGAGCTGCGGCACGGCTGGATCGGCACCGAGCACGTGCTGCTGTCGCTGCTCGCCGCGCCCGATGCGCCGGGTGTGGCGACGCTGACCCGGCTCGGCGTGACGGCCGAGCGCGGCCGCGAGGCGGTGGTCGCCGTCGCGGGAGACGGCGGAGACCGGCTCGGCGACGAGGACACCGAGGCGCTGAAGGCGTTCGGCATCGACCTCGACGAGGTGCGCCGGCGCGCCGAGCGGGCGTTCGGCGAGGGCGCCCTCGACGCGCCGCTGGCGTCCGGCCGCGGCAAGCGGTTCGGCGTCTTCCGCCGCAAGCGGACTGACCGCGGGCCTGGGCACCTCCCGTTCGCGCCGCGGGCGAAGAAGGCGCTGGAGCTGTCGCTGCGCGAGGCGCTGGCCCGCAAGGACAACTCGATCGGGACGCAGCACATCCTGCTCGGCCTGCTGCGCAGCGACGACCAGCAGACGACGGCGGTGTTCGACCGGCTCGGCATCCAGCCACGCGCCGTCCGCGAGCAGGTGCTGGCCGACCTCCGCAAGGCGGCCTGATTGGCCGCAAGCCGACCGCGAGGTCTCAGGCGGGCCGCGAGCCGCACAAGGGAAAGGAACTAGCGCGGCTCCAGCCGGAAGACGGGGTGCCGGCCGGCCTCCGCCGCGAACGCCGCCGGCGGGTCGGACGGGCGGGCGTCGAAGTACGGACGGGTGATCGGCTCGACCCGTAGGTACGCCTTGAGCACCGGGCCGGCCTCGTCGGGACCGCACTCGACGACGGCGTATGAGGCGCGGTTGCGGCCGCGGCGCAGCGACACCTCGCCGGCCTCCCGGGCGTTGCGCGCCCACGCGACGTCGCCGTACGGCGCGACGAGGTAGCGCCGGCCGCCGTGCGTCATCACCCGCACGGGAGTGGTCCGCGGCCGGCCGGACTTCCGCCCGCGCACCGTGAGCAGGGCGTACGGCGGCACCAGCCCTGCCTTCAACGCCGTCGCGATGGCCGCGTTGCCGATGCGCCGGGCCAGGGTCGTGCGATACGTCCGCGCCATGCCTCCATCATGCGGGGAGAATGGGCCACGTGTTCAGGTCCCGGCTGACGGCGACGGCGGCCGCCGCGGCGCTGCTGCTGGCCGCCTGCTCCGGCGACGACGGCGACCAGCTCGGCGGCCCGCCCAGCCCGGCCTCGTCGGGTACCAGCGCGCCGGCCGCCGCGCCGACGCCGACCCCGTCGCCCACGCCATCACCGACGCCATCACCCACGCCGAGCCCGACGCCCACACCGACCCCGCCACACCACGTCTCGCTGCCGGCGCTCATGCACCAGCGGTACGACGGCGGCGACCTGCGGCTCGGCGAGGTGCTGGAGACCACGGACGCCTACACGCGGTATGCCGTCACCTACCGCAGCAGCGGCCTGACCATCAGCGGCATCCTCAACCTCCCCGCCGGCAACGGCCCGCTCCCCGTTCTCGTCCTCGCGCACGGCTACATCGACCCGGACATCTATACGACCGGCCGCGGACTGCGCCGCGAGCAGGACTACCTCGCCCGCCAGGGCTACGCCGTCCTGCACACCGACTACCGCAACCACGCCGGCTCCGACGACGACCCCGCGAACGAGGTGCGGCTGCGGCTCGGCTACACCGAGGACGTCGTCAACGCGGTGCTGGCGGTGCGGGCGGCCTCCCACATCCCGCAGCTGGACGGCGAGCGGGTCGGCCTGCTCGGCCGGTCGATGGGCGGCGGCGTCACGCTGAACACGCTGGTCGTCCAGCCGGGACTGGTCGACGCCGCGGTGATCTACGCGTCGGTGAGCTCGAACGCCGTCCAGAACTTCGACCGCTGGATCCGCGGCCGGCCGGGCACGGAAGACCTCACCGCCGAGATCGTCGCCGCCTATGGCGCGCCGGAGGAGAACCCGGCGTTCTGGCGCGACGTCTCACCGGTGACGTTTCTCGACCGGGTCACCGAGCCGCTGCTCATCCACCACGGCACCGCCGACGAGACCTGCCCGCCGCAGTGGGCCCACGACACCGACGCCGCGCTGCGGGCCGCCGGCAAGGACGTCACGCTGCAGCTCTACGAGGGCGAGCCGCACGCGTTCGAGGCGGGCTGGCAGCTGTCGATCGAAAGGTCGGCCGCCTTCTTCGCGGAGCATCTCACCGCCGGGTAAGGTGGCGGCAGAACCGATCGGCCGGGGTGCCCCGCGTGGGCTGAGATCACACCCGCCGAACCTGATCCGGGTCATGCCGGCGCAGGGAGACCGACGGTGACGGCGGCAGTGGCCGGCGTCGTCGTGCTCCCTCCCCGGCGAGAGGAGCTGACGGCGACACATGACACCCACGATCATCACGGTGGCGGGATCCGACCCGTCCGGCGGCGCGGGCATCCAGGCCGACCTCAAGACGTTCTCGGCACTGGGCGCGTACGGCGGCGCGGTGCTCACGGCGCTGACAGCGCAGAACACCCGCGGCGTGACCGGCGTCCTCCCGGTGCCCGGCTCGTTCGTGACCGAGCAGCTGGACGCGCTCTTCGCCGACCTCGACGTGGCGGCGGTCAAGACCGGCATGCTGGGCAGCCCGGACGTCGTCGAGGCGGTCGCCGACGCAGCCCGCCGGCACGGAGTCCGCCACCTCGTCGTCGACCCCGTCATGGTCGCGACGTCGGGGGACCGGCTGGTCGACGACGCGACCGTCGAGGCGATCCGCAACCGGCTGCTGCCGCTGGCCAGCGTCGTCACGCCGAACCTGCCGGAGGCCGCGGCGCTGCTCGGGCTGCCCGCCGTCGCGCCCGAGGAGGCCGCCGACGCCGCAACCGAGCTGCACGCCAAGGGCCCGGCGGCGCTGGTCAAGGGCGGGCACGCGCCCGGGCCGGACGCCACCGACGTGCTGGCCGACGACGACGGTGTGCTGGAGCTGCGGGTGCCGCGGGTCCCGACGGCGAACACGCACGGCACCGGCTGCACGCTGTCGTCGGCGATCGCCGTCGGGCTGGGACACAGGCGGCCGCTGCGCGAGTCCGTCCAGGCGGCGAAGACCTACCTCACCGACGCCCTGCTCGCCGGCGACCAGTTGCACGTCGGCGCCGGCCACGGTCCCGTGCACCATTTCCACGCCTGGTGGACGCCGGCGCCGTCTGAGGGGGAACGCGCATGAGCTTCTCCGCCGACGCCTGGGCCGCGGCCGCTCCCTGGTACGACGCCATCCGCGCCCACCCGTTCCTCGCCGGCCTGGCCGACGGGACGCTGGAGCGCAAGGTGTTCCTCCGCTACATCGCCGACGACGCGCACTACCTGTCCCGTTACGCCCGCGCTCTGGCGACGACGGCGGCCCGCTGGCCGGAGGCGGAGCAGGCGGCGGTGCTGGCCCGGTTCGCCGCCGGCGCCGTCGACGCCGAGCGGCTCCTGCACGAGGCGCTGCTCGCCGAGGCCGGGCTGACCCTCGCGGACGCCGTCGGCGATGTGGAGCCGACGCCGACCTGCCTGGCCTACGTCAACACGCTGCAGGCCGACGCCGCGCTGGCGCCCGCCGGGGTCGCGCTGGCCGGGCTGCTGCCGTGCTTCCGCGTCTACACCGAGGTCGGGCGCGAGCTGGTCCCCGTCCTGTCCGACCGCCCCAGCGGGGAGAACCATCCGTACGAGGCCTGGCTACGCACGTACGGCGACCCCGTGTTCGAGGCCGACACCCGCAGGGCGGAGTCGTTCGCCGACGAACAGGCCGAGCGGCACCCGGGCACCGTCGCGGCGATGCACGACGCCTACGCGCGCGCGACCCGGTTCGAGTGGATGTTCTGGGATGCGGCCTGGCGTGGGGAGACGTGGCCGGACCCTACGTAACCTAAACGCAACGAACCGACCACCGTACGTCCGGTGGGTGCGAATTGGGTTTACGTGGCGTTACACTCGGTCGCACCCGGGCCCAGTGTCGCGCTCGTCACACCTCGCCCGACACCCCGGAGGTTTAGACCACCGTGACCAAGCCCGTCGTACTCATCGCCGAAGAGCTCTCGCCCGCCACCGTCGACGCGCTCGGGCCCGACTTCGAGATCCGGACGGTGGACGGCGCCGACCGCGCGGCCCTGCTGCCGGCCATCACCGACGTCGACGCGATCCTGGTCCGCAGCGCCACCAAGGTCGACGCCGAGGCCATCGCCGCCGCCAAGAAGCTGAAGGTCATCGCCCGCGCCGGCGTCGGCCTCGACAACGTCGACGTCAAGGCCGCCACCCAGGCCGGCGTCATGGTCGTCAACGCGCCCACGTCGAACATCACGAGCGCCGCGGAGCTGGCCGTCGGCCTGCTGCTGTCCACCGCCCGCAACATCGCCCCGGCCAACCAGGCGCTCAAGGGTGGCGAGTGGAAGCGCAGCAAGTACTCCGGTGTGGAGCTGTACGAGAAGACCGTCGGCATCGTCGGCCTCGGCCGCATCGGCGTCCTCGTCGCGCAGCGCCTGTCGTCGTTCGGCATGAACGTCATCGCCTACGATCCCTATGTGCCGGCCGCCCGGGCCGCGCAGATGGGCGTGCACAGCGTGTCGCTCGACCAGCTGCTCGAGGAGAGCGACTTCATCACCGTCCACCTGCCCAAGACGCCCGAGACCGTCGGCCTCATCGGCGAGCAGGCGCTGCGCAAGGTGAAGCCGTCGGTGCGCATCATCAACGCCGCGCGTGGCGGCATCGTCGACGAGCACGCGCTCGCCCTGGCGCTCAAGGAGGGCCGGGTCGCCGGCGCCGGCATCGACGTGTTCGCGTCCGAGCCGACCACCGAGTCGCCGCTGTTCGACTTCGAGTCGGTCGTCGTCACCCCGCACCTCGGCGCGTCGACCGAGGAGGCGCAGGAGAAGGCCGGTGTGTCGGTCGCTCGTTCCGTGCGTCTCGCGCTGGCCGGCGAGCTGGTGCCCGACGCCGTCAACGTCAAGGGCGGTGCCATCGCCGAGGACGTCCGGCCCGGTATCCCGCTGGCCGAGAAGCTCGGCCGCATCTTCACCGCGCTGGCCGGCGGCGTCGCGACCCAGCTGGACGTCGAGGTCCGCGGTGAGATCACCGCGAACGACGTGAAGATCCTCGAGTTGGCCGCTCTGAAGGGGGTCTTCGCCGACGTCGTCGAGGACCCGGTCTCCTACGTCAACGCCCCGGTCATCGCCGCTGACCGCGGCGTCGAGGTCCGGCTGGTCACCGACGAGGAGTCGGACGACTACCGCAACCTGGTGACGTTGCGCGGCGTGCTGGCCGACGGCCGCTCGGTGTCGGTGTCGGGCACGCTGTCCGGCCCCAAGCACGTCGAGAAGATCGTCGAGGTGCTGGGTTACGACATCGAGGTGGTGCCGGCCGAGCACATGGCGTTCCTGCGCTACACCGACCGGCCGGGCGTCGTCGGCACCGTCGGGCGGGTGCTCGGCGAGGCCGACGTCAACATCGCCGGCATGCAGGTCAGCCGGTCGAGCAAGGGCGGCAACGCGCTCGTCGCCATGACCGTCGACCAGGCCATCCCCGGCCAGGTGCTCGACGACATCGTCGCCGCCATCGGCGCCGAGTGGGGCCGGACCGTCGACCTCGACGGCTGAGGCTCTTCCGCAGGTCCCGAATTCCCGTCGCGCCGGGATTCGGGGCCATCATGAGGTTTTCTGCTGCGTCAACACGCCTGCAGGCGTGTTGAGGCTCGGGTAATCCTCGTGATGTGGGCGATCGTTGAGTTCGTGCATCCCGTCTCGAAGCCTGAGATGGTCCGCCATAACGCGAGACGGCCGTCGCGGCGCTCCATATGCTTGGACGACCGAGTAAATCTGTGGAGTGCACCATGACAGAGGAACAGCAGCAGGCTCAGCAGGCCCGGCACGCGTTGCAGGAGGCCATCGACCGTCGCGACAACGGCGGCGAGTACGGCCGACGGGACCTCGCTGTAAGCGCCCGCTGACCTCGGTCGACGCGCACCGCGTCCGAATCGCGGGACGTGGGTGCCATCATGTGGACGACGGTCGTACGGTGTGGCCATGTCGCGCAGTCTCAACCTGGCAGTCATCCCGGGTGACGGGATCGGTACCGAGGTCGTCGCCGAGGGCCTGAAGGTGCTCGACGCCGTGCTGGCCGGCACGGACGTCAAGGTCGGCACCACCACCTACGATCTGGGCGCCAAGCGCTGGCACGCGACCGGTGAGACGCTGCCCGACTCCGTCCTCGAGGAGCTGCGCGGCCACGACGCGATCCTGCTCGGCGCCGTGGGTGACCCGAACGTGCCGAGCGGCGTACTGGAGCGGGGACTGCTGCTCAAGTTGCGGTTCGAACTGGACCACTACGTGAACCTGCGCCCGTCGCGGGTGTTCCCCGGCGTCGAGACGCCGCTGGCGAACCCCGGCGAGGTCGACTTCGTCGTCGTCCGCGAGGGGACCGAGGGGCCGTACGTGGGCAACGGCGGCGCCCTTCGGGTCGGCACGCCGCACGAGATCGCCAACGAGGTCAGCGTCAACACCGCGTTCGGCGTCGAGCGGGTGGTCCGCGACGCGTTCGGCCGCGCCCAGGCGCGGCCGCGCAAGAAGCTCACCTACGTCCACAAGCACAACGTGCTGGTGCACGCCGGTCACCTGTGGCGGCGGACGGTCGAGCGGGTCGGCCAGGAGTACCCCGAGGTCGCCGTCGACTACCTGCACGTCGACGCCGCGACGATCTTCTTCGTCACCGACCCCGGCCGGTTCGATGTCATCGTCACCGACAACCTGTTCGGCGACATCCTCACCGACCTCGCCGCCGCGATCACCGGCGGCATCGGGCTCGCGGCCAGCGGCAACGTCAACCCGGACCGCACCGCGCCGTCGATGTTCGAGCCCGTGCACGGATCGGCGCCGGACATCGCCGGCCAGGGCATCGCCGACCCGACCGCCACCGTGCTGTCGGTGGGACTGCTCCTCGAGCACGTCGGGCTGTCCGAGCAGGCCGCGCGCATCGTCGACGCCGTCGCGGCGGACCTGGGAGAGCGCGGGACGGCGAAGCGCCGCACCGCAGAGGTCGGCGACGCCCTCGCAACCCGCGTCACCGCCTGACGCCTCACGCGCGAGCCGCTCGGCCCGCCTCCTCCTCAACGAGATGAGCGGGCGGCGTCACCAGCACATTTCGTCGCCCGTGCCGGGTCCCTCCGATCTTGACACGCTCTGTCACACCCACTTGTATGTGACATGGCACAGATCGGACCCTCCGGACATGGGAGACAGACGTGGTCAGAGCCCGCAGGTTGCTCGCCGTTCCCGTCGCCCTCACGTTGACAGCGACCGCCGCGGTCGCCAGCAGCGTGGGCGCCGGCGCCGCCGACGACGAGCCCGGCATCGTCGTCGAGAACGGCGTGACCCAGCCGGTCTTCGGTTACGACGACGCGATCCGGGAGCGCGTCTTCATCACGTCGCCGTTCGACTCCGACGCGAACGGCGAGCTCGACATCGTCGCGATCGACATCATGCGGCCGGCGGCGAGCGAGCAGGGACTCGACGTCCCGGTGATCATGGACCCGAGTCCGTACTACTCCACGCTCGGCCGCGGCAACGAGTCGGAACTGAAGCTCGACCAGGACGGCGACGGACTGCTGGACCGCTGGCCACTCTTCTACGACAACTACTTCGTGCCGCGCGGCTACGCCGTGATCCTCATGGACATGATCGGCACGAACAACTCCACCGGCTGCCCGACGGTGCACGACGCGTCGGACAACCTGTCGCCGAAGGTGGTCATCGACTGGCTGAACGGCCGGGCGACCGGCGTCGACAAGGACGGCGACGAGGTCGTGGCCGACTGGCACAACGGCAAGACCGGGCTCATCGGCAAGTCCTATGACGGCACGCTGGCCAACGGCACCGCGGTCTCCGGCGTCGAGGGGCTGACGACCATCGTCCCGATCAGCGCGATCTCCAGCTACTACGACTACACCCGCAGCAACGGCGTCATCCAGCGCGGCAACAACTACCTCGCCAGCCTCGCCAACATCGTCACCAACCCGGACCGCCGCGACTACTGCCGCCCGGTGCGCGACTTCCTGTCGGCCAACGACGGCGATGAGACCGGCGACTACACCCCGTTCTGGCACGTGCGCGATTACAACCGCGACGTGGACAAGGTCAAGGCCAGCGTCTTCGTCATCCACGGCCTGAACGACGAGAACGTCCGCCCAGACCACTTCAGCAAGTGGTGGTACGGCCTCGCCGCGAACGACGTCCCGCGCAAGCTCTGGCTGACCCAGACCGGCCACGTCGACCCGTTCGACTTCCGCCGCGACGCGTGGGTCGACGAGATCCACAAGTGGTTCGACTACTGGCTGCAGGACGTCGACAACGGGATCATGGACGAGCCGATGGTCGACATCGAACGCGCTCCGGATGTGTGGGAGACGGCGAACGACTGGCCGATCCCGGGGTCGCGGCCTACCCGGCTGTGGCTGCAGCCGAACGCCGGCGCCGCGGGTGGGCTCTCCGTCACGCCGAACCGTCCGTCGGACCCGGTCCTGAGCTTCGTCGACGACCCGGCTCAGCGGGAGACCGCGATGGTGTCGAACGAGGAGACCGTCACGCCGAACCGGCTGGTCTATCTGTCCGAGCCGCTCCAGGCGCCGCTGCACATCTCCGGCACGCCGGAGCTCAAGCTCGGCGCGACGGTGAACACGACGGACACCAACCTCGGCGTGATCCTTGTCGACTACGGGCCGGCCGAGCGGGTCCAGCGCGCCGGCGACGGCGTGCTCACGGGCACCGAGCAGAACTGCTGGGGCGCGACGGCGACGTGGGGCGGCTACGCCGAGGACGCCTGCTACAAGGAGGTGCTCAAGCGGGTCGCGCTCACCCAGCGCGAGGTCGTGACCAAGGGGATCATCGACGGCGTCAACCTGTACGACTACAGCACGCCCACGCCGCTCATCCCGGGCAAGCCGTACGACGTGCAGTTCCCGCTGCTGCCGGAGGACTACGTGTTCCCGGAGGGCCACCGCATCGGCGTCATCGTCGTCGGCAGCTACCGCGACTACGGCAGCCAGGCCGACCCGAACCGCGCCACCATCTCGGTGCTGCCGGAGCGCAGCGTCATCGTGCTGCCGATCGTCGGCGGCCGGACGGCGGCCGTGGCGGCCGGCCTGGAGTAGCTCGTCGCAAGGACGTCGGCGTGGGCCCGCGACCCCTCCCGCGGGCCCACGCTGACCGCGCGGCCACCCGTGGTCGCCCCATCGGTGAACCTTCTGTGAACCCTGCCGCGAACAGGCACTTCGCCGTCGATCTTCGCGTTGGGGCCTGTCACCGTAGGGCCGTGAGCCTGACTCGTTACGGAGTGGAGCCGCACGTGCTGGCCATCGCCCACAGGGGTGGGGCGGGGCTGGCTGCCGAGAACACCCTGGCCGCGTTCGAGCGCTCGTACGCTCTCGGGCTGCGGTACCTCGAGACCGACGTCCGCATCACGGCCGACGGCGTCTGCCTCGCCTTCCACGACGCGCGGCTGGGCCGGGTGACGGACGGGCGGGGGCCGGTGAAGCGGCGCACATGGGACGAGATCCGCCGGCTGACGGTGCTCGGCGCGGAGCCGGTGGCCCGGCTGGACGATGTACTGGCCGCGTTCCCGGACGCGAAGTTCGTCATCGACGTCAAGGACGAGGCGGCGCTGGAGCCGCTGTCGCGCGTGCTGCGAGCCACGAACGCCGTCGAGCGGGTGTGCCTCGCCGGGGCGTGGGACGGCTGGCTGGCGGCGCTGCGGGCCGACCTGGGGCCGGGGCTGTCGTGCGCGCTGGGCTGGCGGTCGCTGGTGTCGTGGCTGGCCTGCTCGCACGGGCGGGTCGCGCCGCCGCGGCGGCTCGCCAACGGGGGCTTCGTGCACGTCCCGTTGCGCTGGGGTAGACTCCCGATATTCATCGACCGTCTGGTCGAAGGCGCCCATGACCTGGGGTTGCGCCTCATCGTTTGGACGGTTGACGACCTTGCCACGATGCATCGGCTGATCAGCGCCGGCGTCGACGGCATCATCACCGACCGGCCCGACGTGCTGCGGGAGGTGATGATCGCCGAGGGTCGTTGGCCACGCACCGTTTACGCCGAACGCGATGATCGGTAGCGTTGGTTGGACGTCCAACTAACTGACCGTCGTGCTGCCGAACAGCGCGATCGGGGAACCTCGAAGTGGAGCACCGCCATGACAGCGACCGCACCGGCACTGGAGTTCTCGACGACGCTGACGTCGAACCCGGTAGCTCCCGAGCGCCGGTCGGAGATCCTGGCGAACCCCGGGTTCGGTACGAACTTCACCGACCACATGGTCACGGCCACCTGGACCCCTGACGGCTGGCGCGACGCCGGGCTGCGTCCGTACGCGCCGCTCGCCCTCGACCCCGCCACGGCGGTCCTCCACTACGCCCAGGCGATCTTCGAGGGGCTCAAGGCCTACCGGCACGCCGACGGCACCATCTGGACGTTCCGCCCGGCGGCCAACGGCGAGCGGATGATTCGCAGCGCGCACCGCATGGCGTTGCCGTCGCTGCCGGTCGAGTCCTTCGTCGAGGCCGTCGACCTCCTGGTCCGCACCGACGCCGACTGGGTGCCGTCCGGCGGCGAGACCAGCCTCTACCTGCGCCCGTTCATGTTCGCCTCCGAGGTGTTCCTCGGCGTGCGCCCGGCCAAGCAGGTGACGTTCTGCGTCATCGCGTCGCCGGCCGGCGCGTACTTCTCGTCCGGCGTGAAGCCGGTCGACATCTGGCTGTCGTCGGAGTACACCCGGGCCGCTCCCGGCGGCACCGGCGCGGCGAAGTGCGCGGGCAACTACGCGGCCAGCCTCATCGCGCAGCAGCAGGCCATCGAGCACGGCTGCGACCAGGTCTGCTTCCTCGACGCCGTGGAGGGCAAGTGGGTCGAGGAGCTCGGCGGCATGAACCTCTACTTCGTGCACGCCGACGGCAGCATCGTCACTCCCGAGCTGACCGGCACCATCCTCGAGGGCATCACGCGCGACTCCATCCTCGCGCTGGCCGCCGACCGCGGCTACAAGGTCGACGAGCGCCGCTTCTCCATCGACGAGTGGCGCGACAGGGTGGCGTCCGGCGACATCACCGAGGTGTTCGCCTGCGGCACGGCCGCCGTCGTCACCCCGCTCGGCCGGCTCGCCTGGGACGGCGGCGAGCTGTCCATGGGCTCTGAGCCCGGCCCGGTGACGAAGGAGATCCGCTCGGCCCTCCTCGACGTCCAGTACGGCCGCGCCGACGACCCCCACGGCTGGATGCACCGCGTCGTCTGACCGCCCACCCAGCTGGAAATGAGGCTCGCCGACCCCGATCCGGGGGTAGGTCGCGTCTGGTTCGCGGGCGTTGGCGAGGAACGCAGCGTGGGCCGTCCCCCTGCTGCCCTCACGAGGATTACCCGAGCATCAACACGCCTGCAATCGTGGTGAGGCTCGGGTAATCCTCGTGAGGTAGGCGATCCTTGATGATCATCGCTGTCCACAACACCAACGCCACACCGAAACACGCCGGTGCACATCGAGGTGTGCCCAGACTCGCCCCGTCCCCCTGGTAGCTGCCCGTTCGCGGCAAGAGAATGGGGCAGCAGGGGGACGGCCAACGTCACAACTCCCGATAAACGGCACTCCGGCCTCCGTGCGCCCGGGCTCACCGCAGCAGCCGCTCGAGCTCCAGCTCGTGCCGGATGTGGATGCCGTCGGCGGCGAGTGGGATCTCCGGCTTCAGCGTCTGCCGCGACCGGGTGACGGCGTCGCGGTGGAGGGCGACGAGGTCGAAGCCGCGGCGCTGGTAGAAGCGCAGCGCGTGCACGTTGTCGTTGGTCGTGATGAGCCAGAGGCGGCGGGCACCGGCGGCGGCAGCGGCCGCGCCGACGGCGTCGAGCAGCGCCGTCCCCGCCCCGAGCCCGGGCCGCACGGACTCCAGCGTCGTGATCTCCCAGTCGTCGTCGCCCGCGCGGTAGGTCAGCAGGCCGGCCGGCTCACCTTCGGCGACGGCGAAGAATCCGGGCTGGTCGGCGGCGTCGAAGAGCTCGCCGTGCACCGCCATGACGGTGGTGCCCCAGGCCGCCGAGAGCAGGTCGACCACGAGGTCGCGGTCGGCTCCGGTGACCGGCCGGACGACCACGTTCATGGATCCCCCTCCATCCGCTGCGCGAACTGTGCCATACTGCTGTGCGATGACTTACTCGCTGATTATCTCGTAGGCGCGCCGGCACCCAGCAGCAATGCCAGGCGCGCAGACCTCTCGCATCCGCGAGAGGTCTTTTTGTTTGTCCGCCGACCCCGTGAGGACAGAGCAGTGACCGACCCCGAGCAGTTCCACGTGTACGACACCACGCTTCGCGACGGCGCCCAGCAGGAAGGGCTCTCGCTCTCCGTGCAGGACAAGCTCGCCATCGCGAGCCACCTGGACGAGCTCGGGGTCGGGTTCATCGAGGGCGGCTGGCCGGGCGCCGTCCCCAAGGACACCGAATTCTTCCGCCGCGCGCGCACGGAGCTGAACCTCAAGAATGCGCAGCTCGCGGCGTTCGGCGCCACCCGGAAGGCGGGCACGACGGCGGCCGACGACCCGCAGGTGCGGGCGCTGCTCGACGCCGAGACGCCGGTCGTCACCTTGGTCGCGAAGAGCCACGTCGGACACGTCGAGCGGGCGCTGCGCACCACGCTGGACGAGAACCTGGCGATGATCGCCGACACGGTCGGCTTCCTCGTCGGGAACGGCCGGCGCGTCTTCGTCGACGCCGAGCACTTCTTCGACGGGTACCGGACGAACCCCGCGTACGCGCTGCAGGTGGTGCGGACGGCCACCGAGGCCGGCGCCGACGTCGTCGTGCTGTGCGACACCAACGGCGGCATGCTGCCCGACGACGTCACCGCGACGGTGCGCGACGTGCTCGCGCAGACCGGCGCCCGCCTGGGCATGCATGCCCACAACGACACCGGCTGCGCCGTTGCCAACTCCGTCGCCGCCGTCGACGCGGGCGCGACCCACGTGCAGGGCACCGTCAACGGCACGGGAGAGCGCACCGGCAACGCCGACCTCATCACGATGGTCGCGAACCTCGAGCTCAAGCGGGGCATGACGGTGCTGCCCGACGGCGCGCTGCAGGAGGCCACGCGCATCGCCCACGCCGTCTCCGAGCTGACCAACATCGTGCCCTACTCGCGCCAGCCGTACGTCGGCGCCAGCGCGTTCGCGCACAAGGCCGGCCTGCACGCCAGCGCGATCAAGGTCGATCCCGACCTCTACCAGCACACCGACCCGGCGCACGTCGGCAACGACATGCGGCTGCTGGTGTCCGACATGGCCGGCCGGGCCAGCGTCGAGCTGAAGAGCCGCGAGCTGGGTTACGACGTGTCCGGCGACCGCGAGCTGGTCACCCGGGTCACCCAGCGGGTGAAGGACCTGGAGGCCGCCGGGTACACGTTCGAGGCGGCCGACGCGTCGTTCGAGCTGCTGCTGCGCGAGGAGGCCGAGGGCCGGCCGAGCTACTTCGACGTGGAGTCGTGGCGGGTCATCACGGAGTCGCGCCCCGGCGGCGACGCCGTCAGCGAGGCGACGGTGAAGCTGAGGGCGGGGGGCGAGCGCGTCGTCGTGACCGGCGAGGGGAACGGTCCGGTCAACGCGCTCGACCACGCCCTGCGCACCGCGATCGGCGCGCTCTACCCGGAGATCGACAAGCTGGAGCTGATCGACTTCCGGGTGCGGATCCTGGACGCGGCCCACGGCACGGACGCGGTGACGCGCGTGCTCGTGGAGATGACGGACGGGAAGACGTCCTGGGAGACCGTGGGTGTCGGGGCCAACATCATCGAGGCCTCGTGGGAGGCGCTCGTCGACGCCGTCACCTACGGACTGCTGCGCCAGGGGGGAGCCTCGATCAGCTGAGCGGGATGGCCTCGCCTCAGCTGACGAGCTTGAACGCGCTGCTCATGACAGCCGAGGCGTCGGCCCACGTGGGCAGTGCGTCGATCTCGATGATGGTACGGCGGAGAGGTTCGGTGTCGTACAGTTCGACCCGCCAGCCGTTGCTGCCGTGGTCGAGGATCCCCCGGATCACGCTTGGTCCCTTCTCGTGACGTTGTGTCGTGCGGTATGGCCAACGTGAATTGTGTCACTTTCGACCCGGCGTGTCGCACCGAAATACGGCGTGTTGACCAAGATCAGCCGTTCGGCCCATGATCGGTTCGATCGAATCGATCACGGGCCGCCGGAGACGTCAGCTCGACGCGTTCGTGAGCAGGGCCGTGACGATGGAGGCAGCGATCGCGTCGGGTGCGGTCCAGAAGGCGGAGTGGTCCAGACCGGGCAAGGACTCGTACCGTCCACGAGGCAACTGGGCGAGCAGCGCCTCCGCGGCAGCGTCGAAGAACGGCTCGGAGTGCTCCGCCACGGCGACGACCGCCGGCTGGTCGACACTCCACCGGTCGGTGGGCAGCGGCTTCCCGTCCTGCGTGCCAGCGAGGATCCGCCCGTCGTGACCGAGCACGTGTGCGTGCGCCGCCATGTGCTCCCACGACGGGTCGGCCTTCATCTGCTCGATGTACTCGGCCGGGACGCCGACGAGCTTCGTCATGAACAGCTCGATGGCATCACCGCGCCGGTCGTCGGCGACCAAGGACTCCACCTGCTGCACCCAGCCCGCGGGCGCGGGTGAGCGGGAGTCGTCGATGATGAACGGCGGCTCGAAGAGGTAGATCCCGTATACCGCGTCGCCGAGCGCGGTCGCGGCGTCGAGGACCAATCCGCATCCTCCCGAGCCGGCGGCCAGCGCGGCCGAACCGCCGACGGCCTGGATCACCGCGGCGAGGTCTTCGACCTCGCGTTCGGGGGCGTACGGTCCGCCGGCACCGCTCTCGCCGACGCCGCGGCGGTCGTAGCCGACGACGGTGAAGTCGCGCGCCAGCGCCGCGGCGGTCGCGTCGAGACCGTGGTGATCGTCCAGGCTCGTGTTGACGAGGACGAGTACGGGTCCCGCGCCCTGGGTCACATAGGCGATCGTGGTGCCGTCGGCAGAGGTGACGTGGTCCATGATGTGCTCCTGTTCGCGTCGTTGCGGTGGTTGCGGTCGGTGTGAAGGATCGTTCTGGTCTCGGGGACGGCGATGAGCCGGATCCGGCCGGCCGGCGTGGCCGGCCGGCCGAGCAGGCCTCATCCGGCGAGGGGAGCGCCGGTCTCGAGCAGGCTCTTGAGGTCGCTGAGCACCCAGACCCACCCGCCACCGGCGCCCTCGGCCTCGTTGTCGCCGTGCACCATCGCCGCCAGCAGCGGCGCGCCGGCCAGCTCGTGCGTCACCGTCAGCGAGCACGACTTCCCGTCCGGCGCGGGCGAGATCTCGTGCGTGAGTCGGGTGAAGCCCTCCTCGGCCATCGCCGGGTCCATGAGCATCCGGAACGTGGTGACGAGCTTGCGCGGCGGCTCGGCTTCGATCACCTCGCCGTCGACGATGACGTCGGGGCACGGGAAGCCCTGCGCCTCGGCCGCGGCCTTGAACTCCGGCGTCGGCGCGACGGTGTACGCGCCGCCCGGCCGCAGGTCGTAGCTGGCCAGGCCGGTGTAGCCGTAGCGTGCCGTCCATTCCGGCTTCGTGATGGCGTCCCAGATCGCCTCCGGGGTCGCCTTGATGTAGATGCGGTACACCTGCGTGGTGGTCGCTGTCGCGGTGCTCATGATTCGTCCTCCAGTTCGGCCTTGAGCTCCAGGAGCGCCGTGGTGTGGAGCTCCGTGTACTTGTCGATCCACCGGTCGTGGATCTCGCGGATCGGGACGGGGTTGAGGAAGTGCAGCTTCTCCCGTCCCGACCGCCGGGTGACCACGAGGTTGGCCTCTTCCAGCACGCGCAGATGCTTCATCGCCCCGAAGCGGCTCATCTCCAGCTCGGACTCCAGCTCGGTCAGCGTGCGGCCGTCACGCATGAAGAGCAGGTCGAGCAGGAACCGCCGCGTGGGATCGGCGAGTGCTTTGAAGACCCGGTCGTCGTCGGTCATGGCTGGAACGATAGGTGACCAAATGGTCACATGTCAACGGGCTCTAAGGCCCAGCAAAAGTTGATCTTGGAGTTGTTCGCCTATTGCGGTCCGAATTGCCCGATAGATGGCCGAAGAACTCCAAGATCGACTTTTGCAGGCGCGTTCTCATCGCCGGTCTGCCCGGCACTCCTAGAGGCGGCCGGCCTCGCTGATGGCCACGACGGGGTAGCCGGCGGCGTTGGACTCGGCGAGGTCGACGACGGCGGTGAAGCCCCAGTCGTGGTCGCCGGCGGGGTCGTCGAGGATCTGCCGGACCTCCCAGCGGTCCGGGTGCTCGGTGACGATCAGCATCTTCGCGCTGCGCGCGTCGGGGCCGATGCCGATGTCGGCGTGCTCGTCGAAGTACGGGTCCAGCGCGTCGGCCCAGTCGTCGGCGTCCCAGTCGTCGGCGGAGTCCAGGTCGGCCAGCCCGGCCCAGTCCCGCCGGGCGGCCAGCTCGACCCGCCGGAACAGCGCGTTGCGCACGCTGACCAGGAACGCACGCCGGTTCTCGGTGATCGGCCGGGGCGCGTTCTCGACCGGCGCCTCGCCGTGCGCCTCGGCCGCCGCCGCGGGGTTGCGCAGCGCCTCCCACTCGTCGAGCAGGCTGGAGTCGACCTGGCGGACCAGCTCGCCCAGCCACTCGACGAGGTCGGCGACGTCGTCGGTGCGGGCCTCCTCGGGCACCGTCTGGCGCATCGCGCGGTAGGCGTCGGCGAGGTAGCGCAGCACCAGCCCCTCGGACCGGGCGAGGCCGTAGAACGCGACGTACTCGCCGAAGCTCATCGCGCGTTCGTAGAGGTCACGGGCGACGGCCTTGGGCGACAGCTCGTAGTCGCCGACCCACGGGTGGCTCTGCCGGTAGATCGTGAACGCCGCGTCCAGCAGTTCCTCCAGCGGCTTGGGGTGCGTGACGCCGTCGAGCAGCTCCATGCGCTCGTCGTACTCGATGCCCTCGGCCTTCATCGCCGCGATCGCCTCGCCGCGCGCCTTGTGCTGCTGCGCCGACAGCACCTGCCGCGGATCGTCCAGCGTCGCCTCGACGACGGAGAGCAGGTCCAGCGCGTGGGCCGGCGACTCGGGGTCGAGCAGGTCGAACGCGGCCAGCGCGAACGGCGACAGCGGCTGGTTGAGCGCGAAGTCCGGCTGGAGGTCGACGGTGAGCCGCACCGTCCGGCCCTCGGCGTCGGGCGGATCGAGCCGCTCGACCACCTGGGCGGCGACCAGCGCACGGTAGATCGCGATGGCGTCGTGCACGTGCTTGCGGGTGCGCGACGGCGGCTCGTGGTTGTCGGTGAGCAGCTTTCGCATGTGCGCGAACGCGTCGCCGGGCCGGCTGATGACGCCGAGCACCATGGCGTTGCTGATCTCGAAGCTGGAACTCAGCGGCTCGGGCTCGGCGGCGATGAGCCGCTCCATCGTCGCCTGGCCCCACGAGACGAACCCCTCCGGGGGCTTCTTCCGCACCACGCGCCGGCGCTTCTTGGGGTCGTCGCCGGCCTTGGCCAGTAGCCGCTCGTTCTCGATCTCGTGCTCCGGCGCCTGGACGATCACCTCGCCGAGGGTGTCGTACCCGGCCCGGCCGGCTCGCCCGGCGATCTGGTGGAACTCGCGGGCGGACAGCTGCCGCGTGCGCACACCGTCGTACTTGGTGAGACCGGAGAAGACGACGGTGCGGATCGGGACGTTGATGCCGACGCCGAGGGTGTCCGTCCCGCACACCACCTTGAGCAAGCCGGCCTGGGTCAGGCGTTCGACCAGCCGGCGGTACTTCGGCAGCATGCCGGCGTGGTGCACGCCGATCCCGGCCCGGACCAGCCGCGACAGCACCTTCCCGAACCCGGAGCTGAACCGGAAGCCGCCGATCTCGGCCGCGATGCGGTCGCGCTGCTCGCGGCTGGCGACGTTGACGCTCACCAGCGCCTGCGCCCGCTCGACCGCGGCCGCCTGGGTGAAGTGGACGACGTAGACCGGCGCGCGGTGGGTGGACAGCAGCTCGGCCAGCAGGTCGTGCATGGGCTCGCGCGAGTAGGAGTACGTGAGCGGCACCGGGCGCTGCACCGACGTGACGACGGCGACGTCGCGCCCCGTCCGCCGCTGCAGGTCCTTCTCGAAGAACGCGACGTCGCCGAGGGTGGCCGACATCAGCAGGAACTGCGCGTTCGTCACCTCCAGCAGCGGCACCTGCCAGGCCCAGCCGCGCTGCGGGTCGGAGTAGAAGTGGAACTCGTCCATGACGACCTGGCCGACGTCGGCGTCCTCGCCGCTGCGCAGGGCGATGTTGGCCAGGATCTCCGCCGTGCAGCAGATGATCGGCGCCGACGGGTTCACGCTGGAGTCGCCGGTCATCATGCCGACGTTGGCCGCGCCGAAGATCTCGATCAGCGCGAAGAACTTCTCCGACACCAGCGCCTTGAGCGGCGCCGTGTAGAACGTCCGCCGTCCGTCGGCCAGGGCGGCGAAGTGCGCGGCGACGGCCACCAGGCTCTTGCCCGACCCCGTCGGCGTGCTGAGGATGACGTGCGAGCCGGAGACCAGCTCGATCAGCGCCTCCTGCTGCGCCGGGTAGAGGTCGAAGCCGCGCTCGGCGGCCCACTCGGTGAAGGCGTCGTAGAGGGAGTCCGGATCGTGGTCAGCGTGTTCGAGATACGTCGTCAGATCCGGCACGGTCACCGAGCCTACGGTCGCCGGTGGCGAACAGCCAGCCGACGCCGAGGAGCAGGACGGTGACGCCGGCGGAGTTCAGCAGCGTGCGGCCGTAGCCGAGGTCGCCGACATCGATGAAGGGGTACGGGTGCCAGTCGACGATCTCGCCCCTGATCAGGGTGTAAACGAGCCAGGCGACCGGCCAGGCCAGGCTGATGACGAGGACGCGTGGGCTGAACCGCGGCCACGGCCCGAACAGCAGCCAGCCGATCACCCCGAGCAGCGGCGACAGGTAATGGAAGCCGAGGTTCGTGAGCTGCGCGACGCCGTGGAGGTCGACCAGGCCACGCAGCAGCGTCACGTAGACCACGCCGGTGACGCTGATGCCGATGAGCCCGGCGATGCGGAGAACACGGAAACGACGTCCGTCGGCGCGCGGGTTCGCGGCGAGGACCGCCGCGCCGGCGCCCAGCAGGATGTTGCTCTGCACGGTGAAGAAGCTGAAGAAGTTCACGACCCGCATCGCCGTCGACGGGGCCTCCTCGCCGTCCTCGACCAGCACATTGGTGCCCTGGATCACCAGCACCAGCTGGGCGATGAGGGATACGGCGATGACCAGGACGGTCACGAGGTGCCACCAGCGCGCCGCCGCCGGGTTCTCACGCCACGCTCGCATGGTCGGAGCCTAGCCACAACGTCGACCGCGAGGTCCCGAACGGCCGAGAGTCCCGCAAGGGAAAGGAACCAGCGGGGGAACAGCCGTGCGTCCGGGCAGGTTGATGCGATCATGCATGGTGAGTTCAAGGTGTCGGGCGGCAAGCTGGTCGTCGTCGACCTCGACGTGCTCGACGGCGCGATTCGGTACGCGCGTGTCAGCGGCGACTTCTTCCTCGAGCCCGACGACGCGCTGGAGCGCATCGACGCCGCGCTGGTGGGCGCGCCGGTCACGCTGTCCGCCGCCGAGCTGGCCGCGCGGGTGAACGCCGTCCTCGACGGCGTCGTCCTGCTCGGGTTCTCAGCGGAGGCCGTCGCCGTCGCCGTCCGCCGAGCCCTGGCCGGGGCGACGTCCTGGACCGACCACGACTGGCACTTCCTGCACGAGGGCCCGCAGGAGCCGGCGCTGCAGATGGCGCTGGACCAGGTGCTGGCCGAGCAGGTCGGCGCCGGGGAGCGGCCGCCGACGCTGCGAGTGTGGGAATGGGCCTCCAACGCGGTGATCATCGGCAGCTTCCAGTCGCTGCGCAACGAGGTCGACATGGACGGCGCTCGGCGGCACGATGTGAACGTCGTGCGGCGGATCAGCGGCGGCGGCGCGATGTTCGTCGAGCCCGGCAACACCATCACGTATTCGCTGTACGTGCCCGAGTCGCTGGTCTCCGGCCTGTCCTTCGTCGACTCCTACGCCTTCCTCGACGAGTGGGTGGTGGCGGCGCTGCGCGACCTCGGCATCGAGGCGAGCTACCAGCCGATCAACGACATCATTTCGCCGGCCGGCAAGATCGCCGGCGCGGCCCAGAAGCGCCTCGCCGGCGGCGTCGCCCTGCACCACGTCACCATGGCCTACGACATCGACGCGGCGAAGATGCTCGAGGTGCTGCGCATCGGCCGCGAGAAGCTGTCCGACAAGGGCACGAAGAGCGCCAACAAGCGGGTCGATCCCTTGCGGTCGCAGACCGGTCTGCCGCGGGCCGACGTCATCGACCGCATGGTGGAGACGTTCCGATCCCGCTACGGCCTGACCGACGACGAGCTGGACGACAAGACGCTGCGGCTGGCCGAGGACCTGGTCGCGTCGAAGTTCGGCACCGAGGAGTGGCTCACCCGCGTCCCGTGACCGCGTTCCGCGACAGCGGTCCGTGGCCCACGCGTCCGGGATCGGGCACGATGGCGTGGTGATCAGTGACCAGCTCGATCTTCCGCTCGCCGACCACGAGCGGGACGTCCTGTGGCGCGGCCTGGCCGAGCGGGGCGGGCCGGCCTCGTGACTCGCGTCGGGAGCACTTCACCCGTCTGAGCACGGAACGGTGACCGCGTCGGGGTGACATGCGGTCCTGACGCGAGTGAGGTGCTCCCGGCGAGGGTGAGGCGGAGCGGCAGCTCCAATGGTGGGAGGACCGCGGGCGGATCGTCGACCCCTGACCCCTCACCACGCGAGCGGCAGCGGCTCGACGTCGATCGCGGCGAGGAGGCGGTCGCGGACCACCGCGCCGCGGGCGGCGAAGGCGCGCTGTTGCTCGACGTACTGGCGCTTGCCCTCGGTGGTCTCGATACGGACCGGCTCGTAGCCGAGCCCGGCCAGGTCGTACGGCGACGCGCGCATGTCGAGCTCGCGGATCTCCGCGGCCAGCTCGAAGGCGTCCGCCACGAGCTCCGACGGCACCAGGGGCACCAGCTTGTAGGCCCACTTGTAGAGGTCCATGCCCGCATGGAGGCAGCCGGGCTGCTCCAACGACGGCTGCAGCTCGCGGGTCGGCGTCAGCGCGTTCCGCGGCCGCGCCTCGTCGGTGAAGAAGCGGAACGCGTCGAAGTGCGAACACTTGATTTCGTGCGCCTCGACCACGGCGTCGGTGCCGTCGTGACCGAGCCGCAGCGGGTACGCCTCGTGCCGGACGTCGCCCGGCGCCATCCGGTACACCATCGCCCACTCGTGCAGGCCGAAGCAGCCGTGGTGCGCCGGCCGCGACGCGGTCGCCGTCAGCAGGGCGCGTACCCACGCGACGGTGGCGGCGCGCCGCTCGACCACCGACGGGCCGACGATGACGCCGTCGGGCCCCTCGACGTAGCCCGACCACGACGCGTGCGGCGGCGACCCGGCGAGCGCGACGCCCACGCCCGGGTGCCAGCGCCGCAGCTGGGCCGGCTTGAAGCTGTAGTAGGTGAAGAGGAAGTCGTGGACGGGGTGCGCCCGGCCGGCCCGCCGCCGCTTCAGGTGCGCCCCGACCAGCGCGTCGACGCGCGCCTCGTGCGACGCCGTCCGCGCCCGCCACCTCTCCTCGGCCAGGATCACCCACCCAGCCTACGAACTCACTGCAGTTCGTCGATGGCCTGCTGGGCGCCGGGGTGGAGCGGGATCGGGTCGATCTCCGTCGCCAGGGAGATGTCGATGTCGGCGGCCGCGGCGTGAACCTCGGTCAGCGCCTCCACGTTCGAGTAGACCAGCTTCGTCAGCGCGCACGCCGTCCCTTCGTCGAGGTCGTCCCGGACCAGCAGGACGTTCGGCACGACGATCGTCGGCACCGCGGCGTCCGTCCCGTACGTCTCGGCCGGGATCTCGCCCTCGGTGTAGACGGGGTTGATCTCCTGCAGGGCGGGCAGGAGCGGGGTGACGTCGATGAACGCGATGTCGTCGCCCAGGGAGGTGAACAGGTCGGTCATGGCGGCCGTCGGCAGGCCGCCGGACCACACGAGCCCGTCGATCGAGCCGTCCTTCATGCCGTCGACGGTCTTCGTGAGGTCGAGTCGCTGCGCCTGGACGTCGCTCGCCGGGTCCAGGCCGGCGGCCTCGAGCAGGCGATTCGCGATGACCTCGGTGCCGGAGTTCGGCGAGCCGGTCGAGATGGTCTTGCCGGCCATGTCCTCGACCGAGGTGATGCCGGAGTCGGTGCGCACGACGACCTGGGTGTAGTTGGGGTAGATGCGCCCGAGCGCCTGCACCGGCTGCGGCTCGTCGAAGGAGCCGGTGCCCTCGGTCGCGTCGGCGGCGGTGTCGGCCAGCGAGAACGCGAGGTCGTAATCGCCGGCGACCAGCTGCTGGATGTTCTGCACCGACGCGCCGGTCTCGGCGGCCGTCGCGGTGATGTCGGTCTCGTCGCCGATCAGCTGCGCGAGCCCGCCGCCGAGCACGTAGTAGACGCCGGTCGAGTTGCCGGTCGCGATGGTCATGCGGCCCGAACCGGCCTCGCACGCGCCCGCGTCGCCGCCGCCTTCGTCGCTGGGCTCCGTGGTCTGCCGGCCGCCGCAGGCGGACACGGCCAGGCCGGTCGCGAGCACGCCCACCATCAACCGGGTGACGACGCGAGTTCTCATGTCGGGGTCTCCTCTCGAGCGGGGGGCGGGGTCGACGACGGGGTCAGCTGCGGGTTGCGTGGCGGGACGACGAGGTGGACGACGACGGCGACGGCGAGCACGCCCGCGCCGATCGCGATCGACATCGGCTGCAGGTAGAGCAGCAGCGCGGCGCCGACGAAGCACAGTGTGCGCTCGACCGGCCCGGCCCGCCGGACCAGCCAGCCACCCGCCGCCGCGGCCAGCGTGGCCACGGCGACTGCCGACACCGCCACGGTCCAGACGACGTCGCCGGCCGGGCGTTCCAGCAGCAGAGCCGAGCCGTTGTCCGTCAGCACGAACGCCAGTGGCACCAGGAACGCCGGCAGCGCATACTTGCAGGCCTGCCACATGGTCGCGATGACCCGCCCGCCGGTGATGGCCGCCGACGCGACCGCGGCGAGCGCCGTCGGCGGCGACACCTCGGACAGCACGGAGAAGTAGAAGATGAACATCGCGACGGCCGGAGCGGGCACGTCGAGGTCGAACAGCGCGGGGCCGATGACGACCCAGCTGATGATGAACGACGCCGTCACCGGCACCGCCAGCCCGAGGATCAGGATCGCGATCGCGGCCATGACGGCGCTCAGGATCAGCACGACGGTGGGGTTGTCGGTCGCGGCCGACGCGGCGTCGATGAGCAGGTCGGACAGCACCTGGCCGAGGCCGGTCTTGGTGATGGTCGAGACGATGATGCCGGCGGCGGCGCACACGGCGGCCACTGGCAGGACCGAGCGGACCCCGTCGGACAGCGAGAGGTAGACGACGCGGGCGGTGTCGGCTGCGACGCCGGGCCAGTCGCGGCCGCGCCGGCTGACGACGGCGTCGATCACCCCGAACGCGACGGCGATGGCGGTGGCGTAGACGACGGCGCGGAACGGCGTCATGCCGACGGCCAGGAAGAGCACGATGATGCCGAGCGACAGGAAGTGATAGCCCGACCGCGCCAGCAGTCGCCACGGGTTCTTCCGCTCGACGTCGACGGCCTCGACCCCGGCCTTGCGGGCGTCGATCTCGATGGCCAGGAAGATGCCGAGGTAGTACAGCAGCGTCGGCACCAGCGCCCAGACCAGCACCTCGAGGTACGAGCGGCCCAGGTACTCGGCGATGATGAACGCCGCCGCACCGAGCGTGGGCGGCGACAGGATCGCGCCGATGCCCGACGCCGCCAGCATGCCGCCGGCGTTCTCCCGCGGATAGCCGGCCTTCTTCAGCACGGGCCAGGTCACGGCGCCGAGGCCGACCGCCGTAGCCGTCCCGGACCCAGACACCGTCCCCAGCAGGAACCCGGACAGCGCTACCGTCCGGCCCGGCGCCGTGCGCGAGCGGCGGAAGATCGCGAAGCTGAGGTCGATGAAGAACTGGCCGGCGCCGGTCCGGTCGAGCACGGCGCCATAGATCGTGAACAGCACGATGTACGTGGCACAGACGTCGAGCGGGACGCCGTAGAAGCCGCTCGGGTCGTTGTAGAGCGCGTTGATGATCTGGTCGAAGTCGATGCCGGCGTGCGACCCGGGCATCGAGGCGGGCAGGAAGCCGCCGTAGTACGCGTACAGCAGGAACGTGACGCAGACGATCGGCAGGATCCAGCCCGTCGTCCGCCGGGTCGCCTCGATGACCAGCACCAGCACGATCGCGCCCATGAGGACGTCGAGTCCGGTCAGCGACCCCTGGCGGTCGAGGAACGCGTCGAACCCGCCGCCGGACTCGCCGAGGGTCACCGGCAGGACCGGGTACAGGCAGGCGACCAGCGCGACCGCGGCCAGCGCCCAGTTCAGCGGGCCGGGGTTGTCCGCCGGCCGTCCGGCGGAGTCCGCCAGGCCGGCCAGGTCGGCTCGCGCGCGCTTCGTCACCGGGCGGTAGCAGAGGAAGATCAGCGGCAGCACGAACGCCAGGAACAGCATGAGGTAGTACTGATTGCCGGCGCTGAGCGGCCAGAACACTTGGCGCAGGACGAACACCGCGACACCGAAACAGAGCACGCCGACGGCCAGCGCGACGCGGCCGGACAACCGGCGGGCGGGCAGCTCCTCGTCGTAGCTGGCCATGAGCTCGCCGACGTCCGGAGTCTCGGAGCCTTCACGGGCCGTGTGCCGCGTCGTCGAGGCGTCGGTCATGGACCATGACCCTAGGTGTGACGCCCGTGCATGGCTAGGGTCTCGGCCGCCCGGGCCGCGGTCGGGATACGCTCGCCGTCGTGCGTATCGCGAGGTTCACGACGGGGGACGACCCACGCTTCGGAGCGGTGGGGCAGGACGAGAGCGGAGCGACCGTCATCGCGGTCCTCGAGGGCGACCCGCTGTACCGGTCTCCGCAACTGACGGGCGAGAAGCTGGCGCTGGAGGACGTTCGGCTGCTGGCGCCGGTCATCCCGCGCAGCAAGGTCATCGGCGTCGGGCGCAACTACGCCGACCACGCCGCCGAGCTGGACAACCCGCTCCCGGAGGAGCCGCTGCTCTTCCTCAAGCCGAACACGTCCGTCATCGGCCCGGACGAGCCCATCGTGCTGCCGCCCCAGTCGCAGAACGTGCACCACGAGGCCGAGCTCGCCGTCGTCATCGGGCGCATCGCCAGATCGGTGCCGCGCGACCGCGTCTCAGAGGTGATCTTCGGCTACACCTGCGCCAACGACGTCACGGCCCGTGACCTGCAGAAGACGGACAACCAGTGGGCCCGGGCCAAGGGCTTCGACACGTTCTGCCCGCTCGGCCCGTGGATCGAGACCGACCTCGACCCGAGCGACCTCGCGGTGCGCTGCCGGGTCGGCGGCGACGAACGGCAGAGCGGCCGCACGTCCCAGCTGATCTTCGACATCGCGACGCTGGTGGAGTACATCAGCGCCGCGTTCACACTGCTGCCCGGCGACGTCATCCTCACCGGCACACCGGCCGGCGTCGGCCCGATCGCCGCGGGCGACCACGTCGCCGTCACCATCGAGGGGATCGGCGTGCTGGCCAACCCCGTCGTCGCCGCGGACTGACGGTACCCTGCGGTTGCATCCACGTCTGTCTGCTTCGAAATGATGAGAACGCAAGGTGATCTGCTGTGACTGACGGCGCCGGCTCGTCGGACGCTTTCGTGCTCGGTGACGTCGCCCCCGCCGACGTCCGCGTGCGCTACTCCCCGTCGCCCACGGGCAACCCGCACGTCGGGGTGATCCGGACCGCGCTCTACAACTCCGCGTTCGCGCGGCACTACGGCGGCACGTTCGTGTTCCGCATCGAGGACACCGACGCCGCGCGCGACAGCGAGGAGTCGTACGAGGCGATGCTCGACGCGCTGCGCTGGCTCGGGCTGCACTGGGACGAGGGCCCGGACATCGGCGGCCCGTACGCGCCGTACCGGCAGTCGCTGCGGCACGACATCTACGCCGCGGCCGCGTCCCGGCTGACGGAGACCGGCCACGCCTACCACTGCTACTGCACGCCGGAGGAGCTGGACGAGCGGCGCGAGGCCGCCCGGGCCGCCGGCCGGCCCAGCGGCTACGACGGCAAGTGCCGGACGCTGACGGCCGAGCAGGTCGCCGCCTACCAGGACGAGGGCCGGCAGCCGGTGCTGCGGCTGCGGATGCCCGACCAGGACGTCACGTTCGTCGACCTCATCCGTGGCGAGATCACCGTCGACCGCTTCAATCTGTTCGACTACGTCATCGTCCGGGCCAACGGCCAGCCGCTGTACCCGCTGGTCAACCCGGTCGACGACGCCCTCATGGGGATCACCCACGTGCTGCGCGGCGAGGACCTGCTGTCGTCGACGCCGCGGCAGCTGGTGCTGCACCAGGCGCTGCGCGACATCGGGTTCGCGTCCGGGCCGCTGCCGCGGTTCGGGCACCTGCCGCTGGTGACCGGCGAGGGTAACCGCAAGCTTTCCAAGCGCGACCCCGAGTCGTCGCTGCAGCTCTACCGCGACCGCGGCTTCCTGCCCGAGGGCCTGCTCAACTACCTCGCGCTGCTCGGGTGGTCGATCGGCGACGACCGCGAGGTCTTCTCGATGGACGAGATGGCCGCCGCCTTCGACGTCACGCGCGTCAACTCCGCCGCGGCCCGGTTCGACCTCAAGAAAGCCGAGGCCATCAACGGCGTCTGGCTGCGCCGCCTCGCACCCGACGACCTCGCGCAGCGGATGGCGCCGTATCTGCAGGCGGCCGGGGTGCTGCCGGCGGAGGTGCCGGCCGAGTCGATGGACCTGCTGCGCGCCGCGACGCCGCTCGTCCAGGAGCGGATGACGGTGCTCGCCGAGGCCGTCGGGATGCTCGGATTCCTGTTCGCTCCCGGCGCCGTGGCGTTCGACGAGGACGCCGTCGCCAAGGTGCTGACGGAGGACGCCCGGCCGGTGCTCCGCGCGGCGCGCGAGCGGCTGGCGGCCGACGAGAAGTGGACGACGGAGTCGATCGAGGCCACGCTGCGGTCGGCGCTGGTCGACGAGCTCGGCCTGAAGCCCAAGCACGCGTTCGGCCCCGTCCGGGTCGCCGTCACCGGCCGCCGGGTGTCGCCGCCGCTGTTCGAGTCGCTGGAGCTGCTCGGCCGTGAGCGGACGCTGACCCGCCTCGACGCCGCCCTGGCCCGCGTCGGCAGCTGACTCCGCGCCGGTTCGTGGTCCGCGCCGGGTGCCCGCGCGGCGTCCACCTTGTGAGATTCCACCCCGATCCGGAGCACATCACGACGTTTTCTGGAGCCTCACCACGACTGCAATCGTGTCGAGGCTCCAGAAATCCTGGTGATGCAGGCGATCGTCGGAGAGAAGTCCTCGTAACGGCCTCCATCATGGCGGGCCGGGGCGCCATGTCCGCGCGACCGTCGTGACCGGGGTGTGCGACGCGCGCGCAGACACCGCCACCGACGCATGGACAACCTGCCTGTAATCGGCCATTGACACAGTTGTCACAAACCGCCTAGGGTCCTCAGCAATCGATTTCGCGGGTCTGTCGTCCAACCCCCGGAGGACGCGATGGGCATCGATCTCACCCCGACGAACCCCGAGACCGCGGCGTGCTGTGGCGGCGGCGGATCATGCGAGCCGGACGGCCTGAGCCGGCGCTCGTTCATCGCGCTGTCGGCCCTCGGAGCCGCCGGCGCCGGCGCCGCCCTCGGGCTCTGGCCGACCAGCGCCGACGCCACCGTCAACACCCGCGCCGTTCCGGCCACCAGCCACTTCGACCGGCGCTGGCTGGACGGCCTGGCCGCGCGCGGCACGGCGACCGAGTACACCGGCAGGGCCCTGCGCCGAGTCGGTATGCCGGTCGGCGGCGCGTGCACCGGACAGGTGTACCTCTCCGGCGACGGCCGCACCTGGCTCTGGGACGTCTTCAACGCCGACAGCTTCCGCTGGGGCGGCGACGACTGGCAGGGCCTGCACTACGCCGGCCCGGTCGACTTCGACCCGGTCTTCACCACCGGCTTCGCGCTGCGCTGGAGCGACGGCGGCGCGGCCACGACCCGGACCCTCGACGGCGACGGGTTCGGCGACGTCAGGTTCCGCGGCCGCTACCCGATCGGGCACGTGGAACTGCGTGACGACGGCTGCCCGCTCGAGGTGGACCTCGACGCGTTCTCGCCGTTCGTGCCGACCAACGTCGCGGACTCGTCGCTGCCGGCCACGGTGTTCGAGTACACGCTGCGCAACCGGTCCGATCGCACCGTCTCCGCGCAGCTGCTCGGCGTCGCGGAGAACCCGGTCTGCCTCGACAGCCGGCACACCCAGCCGATCCTGCTGACGACCGGCCCGCTCGACGAAGCCCGAGCGGCCGGCTTCGTCCACTCCGCTGCGACCTACGACGGCCCTCAGCCGGAGCGCCCGGACATCGTCTTCGAGGACTGGGAGCGCGAGACCTACGCGCCGTGGACCGCCACCGGCACCGCGTTCGGCCCCGGCCCGGTCGCCGTCGACGAGCTGCCCGGCTACATGCTGCGCGGCGGCGGCCTCGGCGTCAGCGGGAGGCGCTTCGTCAGCACGCACCACTTCCGCGACGGCGACGACATCGTCGAGGCCGACACCCACACCGGACGGCTGACCAGCCCGCCGTTCACCGTCGAGCGGTCCAGCATCGTCGTCCGGGTCGGCGGCGGCGACCACGCGGGCGCCACCTGCCTGAACGTCCTCGTCGACGGTGCGGTGGTCGCCTCCGCCGACGGCGCGAACGAGGAGCTGCTGCGCACCTACTGGTTGGACGTCTCCGCCCACCAGGGCCGCGCCGCCACCATCGAGATCCTCGACACCGCCACCGGCGGCTGGGGCCACGTCAACGTCGACCGCATCCTGTTCACCGACCGGCCCGCGCCGCGCCCGGACGTCGTCCTCGAGGACTGGGAGCGCACGACGTACGCGCCATGGACCGCCACCGGCACCGCATTCGGGTCCGGCCCCGTCACCGAGGCCGAGGCGCCGGCGTACTTCCGCCGCGAGGGCCCGCTGAACGTCAACGGCCAGCGCTTCGTCACCTCGCACAACTGGCGCGACGGCGGCCCGCCCGCCGACGACCACAAGGGCACGCTGACCAGCGCGCCGTTCGCCATCGAGCGCCGGTACCTTGCGGCGTACATCGCCGGCGGCAATCGGGTCGACGCCGGCCTGAAGGTCGTCGTCGACGGCGAGGTGGTCGCCCGGCTGACCGGCCACAACTCCGAGGTGATGCGGGCGAAGGCCATCGACGTCAGCGCCTACGAGGGCCGCACCGCGGTCATCGAGCTGCACGACGAGGGCGTCGGGGGCTGGGCGCACGTCAACTGCGACCGCATCTGGCTCTCCGACGTGCCGATCAACGAGCGGCCGCTCGACGAGCTGCCCGACGCCGGCACGTTCGGCCTGGCCGTCTTCGGCCGTCCCGACGCCACCGTGCGGCCGTCCATCGCCGACTGGTCCGGCCCCGACGCGTGGTTCGACTCCGCCGACGGGCCGCTGCAGATCGACGGCGGCAGCGGCACGCTCGCCGGCACCGTCACCGTCCCCGTGACCCTCGCGCCGGGGGAGGAGCAGACCGTACGGTACGCCCTGACCTGGCACTTCCCGAAGATCGGCACCCGGTTCGGCTACATCGCCGGGGCCGCGGCGCTGCGCCGGCACTACGCCGAGACGTACGCCGACGCCGCCGCCGTGGTCACCGACCTGGCCGAACGCGGCGACGACCTCGCATCCGCCACCCACACGTTCGCGACCACCTGGTACGACGACGCCACGCTGCCGGTCTGGTTCCTCGAGCGCACCTTGATCCCCGCCTCGACCGTTGCCACCGGCACCTGCCTGCGCTTCCACAATGGCCGGTTCTACGCGTGGGAAGGCATCTACTGCTGCGACGGCACGTGCACGCACGTGTGGAACTACGCGCAGTCGGTCGGCCGGCTCTTCCCCGAGCTGGAGCGCGACGCCCGCGAGCGGGTCGACTACGGCATCGCCTTCCACGAGGACACCGGCGCCATGGACTACCGCGGTGAGGCGCACCGGCGGGTCGCTCACGACGGCCAGTGCGGCACGATCCTGCGCACCTACCGCGAACACCAGATGTCCGCCGACGGCGCCTTCCTCGGCCGCATCTGGCCGCAGGTCAAGAAGGCCACCGAGTACCTGATCGACCACGACGGCAGCGGCGACGGCGGCAGCCCGGACGGCGTCCTCGAGGCCGAGCAGTACAACACCCTCGACGCCTCCTGGTACGGCGAGATCCCGTGGATCACCGGGCTGTACGTCGCCGCGCTGCGCGCCGCCGCCGAGATGGCCGTCGACGTCGGCGACTCCGCGTTCGCCGACCGCTGCCGCTCGCTCGCCGACGCCGGCAGCGCCCACCTGGACGGCACGCTGTGGAACGACACGTACGGCTACTACGAGCACGTCGTCGACCCCGCCCACGCCGACGCCACCAACTCCAACCGCGGCTGCCACATCGACCAGCTGTTCGGGCAGACCTACGCCCACCAGCTCGGCCTCCCGCGGGTGTTCGAGCGGCAGCACACGCTGACGGCGCTGACCAACCTCGTGCGCAACAACCACCTGCCGGACGCGCAGGCCTACCAGGACGAGTCCGGCATCGTCGGCGGCCGCACCTATAGCACCGAGGGCGAGGCCGGCACCGTCATGTGCACCTGGCCGTTCGGCGGCGCCGACAGCGCGCCGGGCGACGGCGATCCCGGTCTGGTCGCCTACTTCAACGAGGTCTGGACCGGCCAGGAGTACCAGCTCGCCGCGCTGCTGCTGGCCGAGGGGATGGCCGACGAGGCACTGGCGGTCATCCGGGCGGTGCACGACCGCTACAGCGCCGAGAAGCGCAACCCGTACAACGAGATCGAGTGCTCCGACCACTACGCCCGCGCCATGATGAGTCACGCGGTCTACCTGGCCGCCACCGGCTACGAGTACCACGGCCCGCGCGGCCACCTGGGCTTCGCGCCGCGGCTCGGCGACCCGTCCGACGTCGCCGCCGCGTTCACCGTCGCCGAGGGCTGGGGCCTGTACCGGCAGCGGCGCACCGGTGACCGGCAGCGCAGCGAGGTCGAGCTGCGCTACGGCCGGCTGCGGGTGCGGACGTTCGCGACCGCGGTGCCGGAGCGGCCGGGCCGGCGGCAGGTCGTGGCCGAGCTGGTGACCGACCGGCGGCGGCGCCGGCTCGACGTCGCCGGCGTCAGCGCCGACGGCGGGCGGGTCCTGGTCACGCTGGCCGGCGACGTCGAGCTGACCACGGCGGACACGCTGGTGGTGACGGTCGCATGAGCGTCCGCTTCGTCGCGCTGAGCGGATTCCTGGGTGCGGGCAAGACGACGACGCTCGGGGCGCTGGCCCGCGCTTTGCAGGCGCGCGGACACCGGGTCGCCGTCGTCACCAACGACCAGGGCGAGCAGCTGGTAGACACCAGCGTCGCCGCGCTCACCAGCGATGACGTCGCGGAGGTGACGGGTGGCTGCTTCTGCTGCCGGTTCGAGGACCTGGAGTCGGTGGTGACCGCGGCGATCGAGCGTGGCGCCGACACCGTCCTGGCCGAGGCGGTGGGCAGCTGCACGGACCTGCAGGCGACGGTGATCCGGCCGCTGCGCCGGCGCTACGGCGCCGGCCTCACGGTGGCGCCGCTGGTGGCCGTCGTCGACCCGCTCCGGCACGCCGGCCTCGGCCGTTCGCTGGGGCTGAGCGACGAGCGGTCCGACCTCGCCTACCTCTACGACCGGCAGCTCGCCGACGCCGAGGTCGTCGCGCTCAACAAGATCGATGCGATCCCCCGGCTCGACGTCGATCAGGTCGCCGCTGGCTTGCGGCGACGGTGCCCGCACGCGCTGGTGCTCGAGTGCTCGGCGGCGACGGGCGAGGGCCTGGCCGCGCTCGTGGACGTCCTGACCGGCGACGGCGGCGGCGCCCGGCCGTGCGACCTCGAGATCGACTACGACCGCTACGCCGCCGCCGAGGCCCAGCTGGCCTGGCTGAACCACGCGCTGCGGTTGGAGCCGGCGGGTGCGGCGCCCGTCGCGCCCGCGCGCTGGGGCGAGGCGGCACTGGCTCACCTCGGCGCCGCGGCCGCGCGGTACGGCTGGACGATCGGGCACGCGAAGGTGGCGATCGACACCGGCGGCCGGCTCACCAAGCTCAGCCTGGTCGACCCGGCGCGTCGGCCGGTCGCCGACCTCGACGCCAGCCCGCACGCTGCCCGTCCCGCCGGGAGCCCGATGACCGCCGTGCTCAACGCCCGCATCGCGTGCCGCCCGCACGAGCTGGACGCGGCGGTCGAGGCCGCCGTGACCGCCGCCGACGTCGCCACGGGCACGGTGTCGACCGCGGCCACCGGGCCGCCCGCGTCGTTCGCGCCGTCCTACCCGACTCCGACCCACCGCCTCCCGGCGGCCGACCGAGCGTAACCACCCCCGCGAGTACTGCCGGGCCCCGCCGCACCGAGAGGAGAAATCGATTGCTCGCACCGTTGCTCCAGATGCGCGGCATCGTGAAGCACTTCGGTGGCGTCCACGCGCTGCGCGGGGTCGACCTGACGGTCGGCGCCGGTGAGGTGCATGCGCTGCTCGGCGAGAACGGCGCCGGCAAGTCGACGCTGATGAACGTCTTGTCCGGGGTCGTCCGGCCGGACGCGGGCGCGATCGAGATCGATGGCGAGCCGGTCGCATTCGCGACGCCGGCCGACGCGCAGGCCGCAGGCGTCGCGATGATCCACCAGGAGCTCGACCTGGTGCCGCAGGCGACGGTCACCGAGAACCTCTTCCTCGGGCGCGAGCCGCGCACCCGGTTCCGCACCCTCGACCGCGCGGCGATGCGCGGGCACGCCCGCGAGCTGCTCGACGACATCGGCATCGATCTGTCGCCGGCGCGCACGCTGAGCTCTCTGCGGGTCGGCGAGCAGCAGATGGTCGCGATCGCCAAGGCGCTGAGCCTCGAGGCGCGGATCCTCGTCATGGACGAGCCGACGTCGGCGCTGTCGGACTCCGAGGTGGAGCGGCTGTTCGCGATCATCCCGCGGCTGCGGCGCCGCGGCGTCGGCGTCGTCTTCATCTCCCATCGCATGGACGAGATCGCCGTCATCGCCGACCGCGGCACCGTCATGCGCGACGGCCGCAACGCCGGCACGTTCGTCGTCGCCGAGACCGCACCGGCCGAGGTGATCCGCATGATGGTCGGCCAGCCGATCGAGCAGCTCTTCCCCGACCGCGAGCCGCCGCGCGAGGCCGTCCGGCTCGGCGTCCGCGGGCTCACCGTCGCCGAGCACCCGGGCGGCGGGCGCACCGAGCCGCGCGACGTCGACCTCGAGGTGCGCGCCGGCGAGGTGGTCGGCCTCGCCGGGCTACTCGGCGCCGGCCGGACCGAGCTGCTGGACGCGCTGTTCGGCCTCGCCGGGCACCGGCTCGCCGGGACCGTCGAGCTGGACGGCGCGCCGGTGCGGCTGGCCAGCCCGCGCGACGCCATCGCCGCGGGCATCGGCTACGTGCCCGAGGACCGGCGGGTGAGCGGGCTGGTGATGATGGAGTCGGTCGCCGCGAACATCGTGCTCTCGGCGCTGCCGACGCTGGCCCGGGCCGGCTGGCGGCGCGCGTCGCGGGAGCGGTCGGCCGTCGCGGCGTCGATCCGCGACCTGCACATCAAGACCGCGAGCGCCGAGTCCGCCGTCGGCACGCTGTCCGGCGGCAACCAGCAGAAGGTCGTGTTCGCCCGGCACCTGCTGCGCGAGCCGCGGCTGCTGCTGCTCGACGACCCAACCCGCGGCGTCGACATCGGCGCCAAGTCCGAGATCTACCGGCTGCTCGCCGGCCTGGCGGCGGGCGGCATGGCCGTGCTCGTCGCGTCGTCGGAGCTGCCGGAGCTGCTGGGCATCTGCGACCGCGTCGCCGTCCTGCGCGGCGGCCGCATCGTCACCGTGCTCGACGGCCGGACCGCCACGCAGGAGGCGATCCTCGCCGCGGCGAGCCTCGAACAGCACACCACCGTGGAGGCCGGATGAGCGTCGACACCACCGAACCGACGGCCGAGGCCGCGACCAAGCGGCGCCGGTTCGTCATCCCGGAGCGGTTCTTCACGCTGCAGAGCTACGTGGCGCTGATCCTGGTCTTCCTTGCCGCGATCGTGTTCTCACCACGACGCGGCGGCGAGATCGTCTTCCTGAACTCGGAGAACCTGCTCAACATCGTCCGGGCGGTCTCCGAGATCGGGATCCTGGCCATCGGGATGACGTTCGTCATCCTCATCGCGGGCATCGACCTGTCGGTGGGCGCGATCCTCGGCCTCGCCGCGACCGGCACGGCGAGCCTGCTCATGGTGCACGACTTCGGCGTCGCCATGACGATCCTCATCATCCTGACGATCGGGCTGGCCTTCGGCGCCACTCAGGGCTATCTGTCCGCGCGGCTGGGCATCCAGGCGTTCATCGTGACCCTGGCCGGGCTGCAGGTGGCCCGCGGCCTGGCCCGCATCTGGTCCGGCGGGCAGGGGATCGCGCTGGCCTACGGCGACGGCGCCGACGTCGCACCTCGGGCGTTCTCGCTGCTCAACTCGCGGACGTTCAACGGGACGGTGCCGATCCCGGCGCTCATCTTCGCCGGCGTCGGCGTCATCGCGCTGATCGTCGTTCGCAAGTCGGTGTTCGCCCGGCATGTCTACGCGATCGGCGGCAACGAGCGGGCGGCCCGGCTGTCCGGCATCCCCGTCACGCGCGTGAAGGTGACGGTGTTCGCGATCTCCGGGCTGCTCGCCGCGCTCGCCGGGATCATCCACGCCGGCCAGCTCAACCAGGGCAGTCCCAACGACGGCATGGGCTACGAGCTGGACGCCATCGCGGCCGTGGTGATCGGCGGCACCAGCCTCATGGGCGGCGTCGGCACGGTGTCGGGCACGCTCGCCGGCGCCCTGCTGCTCGGCATCCTCAACAACATCCTCGCCCTCAACAACATCGACTCCAACGTCCAGCTCCTGATCAAGGGCGTGATCATCGTCGCCGCGGCCGGCATCCAGGCCTTCCGATCCCAGCAGAAGTGACTCCCACGAGAGGAACCCCCCATGTCCCGATCCACTCGTAGCCTGGCCGCGCTGTGCGGCACCGCGCTGCTGTTCACCGCCGCCTGCGGCACCGAGTCAGACGTGCCCGAGTCCGCCGGCGGCGACGCCTCGCCCGAGGAGGGCGCGGAGTGCGCCGGCGCCGACGGCGAGTACCTGATCGGCATGAGCCAGGCCAACGTCGCCGAGCCGTACCGCCAGCAGATGGACGACGACATCGAGGCCGCGGCCGCCGAGGTCGGCCAGTTCGAGGTCGTGTTCGCCGACGCCGCCCAGGACAACGCCAAGCAGGTCGCCGACGTCGAGAACTTCCTTACCCAGGGCATCGACCTGCTCATCATCAGCCCCAACGAGGCGGCGCCGCTGACCGCCGTCGTCGAGCGGGCCTACAACGAGGGCATCCCGGTCATCGTCCTGGACCGCAAGATCGAGGGTGACTCCTACACGCAGTTCATCGGCGCGGACAACACCGAGATCGGCCGGGCGGCCGGCGAGTACGTCGCCACTCAGCTGCTGCCCGACGGCGGCACCGTCGCCGAGCTGAAGGGGCTGCCCGGGTCGACGCCGGCGCAGGAACGGGCCGACGGCTTCCGCGAGGGCGTCGCCGCCAATCCGAACATCGAGATCATCGCCGAGGGCGTGGGCGACTGGCTGCGCGAGAAGGGGCAGAGCCAGTTCGAGGCGATCCTGCAGGCGCAGCAGTCCATCGACGTCGTCTACGCGCACAACGACCCGATGGCCGAGGGCGCCTACCTCGCCGCCCAGGCCGCCGGCCGCGAGTCCGAGATGGCCTTCATCGGCATCGACGCGCTGCCGATCCCGTCCGGCGGCATCAAGGCCGTCGAGGAGGGCCGGCTGTCGGCGACGTTCGTCTACCCGACCGGCGGCAAGGAGGCCATCGCCACCGCCGAGCAGATCCTCGTCGAGTGCGCCGACGTCGACAAGGAACAGATCCTCGAGACCGAGCTGATCACCCAGGAGAACGCCGCCGAGGTCTACGCCCGCAACGCCACCCAGTAGGGAGTGACATGAAGCTGGCACGACTGATCCTGATCACCGCCCTCGTCGCCGCTCCGGCCGCGGCCGCACCGGCCGCGGGCGCCGCGCCTGAGCCCGTCGGGAATCCCAACGGAGCCGTCGGCTGGGACGTCTTCCGGCAGCTGGACCGGCTGCCAGAGCTGCACACCGGCGTCGGCGCCGAGCAGTTCTCCAGCCACGACCGCGCCGGCGGCAACGACGACGGGTTCGTCGGCACCTACTCGTGCCTGCGCCAGGGCGAGCACGGCTGCGTGATCGCCGAGCACACGGGCGCCGGCGAGATCGACTCGATCTGGTTCACCCGCGACGGCGGCAACGTCTCGGCGAGCGGCAGCATCGTCGTCGAGCTGGACGGCGCGGTGGTGCTCGACGCCCCGCTCCAGGACGTCGTGGACGGCGAGCTCGGCCCGCCGTTCGTGTTCCCGCTGGTCGCGAACGCCGACCAGAGCTCCGGCGGCGTCACCATCAAGGTGCCCATGCCGTACCGCGAGTCGATGCGCGTCTCGACCACGAACAACCCGCTGTTCCACCACGTCACGCACCGCACGTTCGCCACCGCCGAGGGCGTGGAGACGTTCGACCCGGCGGCAGTGCCGGAGGACGTGCTGGCGACGCTCGAGGCCTACGGGACGGCGGACCCGAAGCCCGCGCGCCCGGACGCCCGGACGACGAAACGCGACTTCGAGCTGGCGGCGGGGGAGAGCGTCCGGCTGGGCCGCTTCAGCGGTTCCGGGCTGCTGACGGAGCTCGCGCTCCAGCTGCCGCAGGTGGTCGGGCCGGAGGAGGGCCCGAGCGTCACCGACGACGGCCGCGCCCACGTCGGGACCAGCACGTTCACCGTCGCCGTCGACCCGGACAACGACGGCGTGCGGCTCACCCGGCGGCTGGACACGTTCTCGGCCGACCAGCGTGCCACGGTCTCCGTCGACGGGGTCCAGGTGGCGGAGTGGCAGCCGCTGCCCGGCACCGGCGGGGAGTGGGCCGACCAGACGGTGGAGCTGCCGGCGTCGGCCACCGCGGGCAAGTCGGAGATCACGATCACGAACACGTTCGTCTCCGCCGGGATCGACTACAACGAGTTCCGCTACTGGGTGGACTCCGTCGTCGACGGCTCGCCGGTGCGGACCGACGAGGTGGACGTCGGCGCGTCGGCGGCCGCTCGGGAGAGCGAGGTCGCGCACGACTACGTCATCGTCGAGCAGCGGTGGCAGGGCGAGCGGACGTACACCTACCCGGCCGACCCCGGCCAGGAGCCCGTCGTCGCCGCGTCCGACGCCCTGCTGAGCGGCCTGCGGCTGCGGATCTCCTTCGACGGCGAGCAGACGGTGGACGCGCCGGTCGGCGAGTTCTTCGGCTCCGGGCTGGGCGAGAACGAGGTGCGGTCGCTGATGTACGCGATGGACACCGCGGACGACGGCTGGTACCGCGCGTGGTGGCCGATGCCGTACGGCCGGTCGGCGGAGGTGACGCTGGTCAACGAGTCCGACGTGGCGCTCGAGGCAGGGTCGTCGTCGATCACCTACGCCCGGGACCCGTCGGTCGCGCGTGGGCTGCGCGGCGGGTCGCCGTCGCTGGGCTACTTCCGGGCCGAGAGCCGCCGCGGCGACACCGAGTCCGGCCGCGACTGGGTCTTCCTCGACGTGGTCGGCCACGGCAAGTTCGTGGGCGTCAACCACACCATGGAGGGCCGCATCACCGGCGGCAACGTCCGCAACTACCTCGAGGGCGACGAGCGGGTGTACGTCGACGGCGCGCGGACGCCGCAGATCAACGGCACCGGCTCGGAGGACTTCTACGAGGGCGGCTGGTACTTCAACCGCAACGAGTTCTCCAACCCGATGAACGGCGCGCCGGAGATGGAGACGCGCGGGTTCGGCTGCGAGTACCAGTGCGACGCCGCGTACCGGCTGATGATCACCGACGCCGTGGAGTTCCGCACCGGGCTGCGGTTCGGCATCGAGCACGGCCCGACGGCGAACGAGCCGGCGGTCTACGGATCGACGGCGTTCTGGTACGGCCACCGCGACGAGGCCGCGCTGCGGGTCACCGACGCCGTGCCCGCCGGTGCGGGCGGCCGGATGCTGACCTCCACCTTCGAGGGCGACGACGATGTGGTCCCGGTGACGGCGACGGTGTCGGACGCTTCTGCCGCTGTGTCGTACGAGGTGGACGTCGACCCGCGCAACGGCGGCGTCCGGCTGCGGCGGCTGTCCGACCAGGCCGAGGCCGGTCAGGCGGTGACGGTGTCGGTCGACGGCGTCGCCGCGGGCGTGTGGCGGCAGCCGTTGCGGAACACGCACTCGCGCTGGCTGCACGACGAGTTCGAGCTGCCGCCGGCACTGACGGCCGGGAAGTCGTCACTGACGGTGACACTGTCGCCGATCGAGGGCGCACCTGCGTGGACCGCCGCGTCCTACGAGATCCTGTCGCACGTCCGCCCGTTCGCGGACCGGTCGGCGCCGTCGCCGGTGTCGGGGGTGGTCGCGGAGGGCACAGAGGCGAACGCCGTCTCCGTCCGCTGGGACCCCGCGACCGACGACGTGGCGGTGGCCCGCTACGAGGTACACGCGTCGCGGGAGCCGGGCTTCACGCCGTCGCAGTCGACCCTGGTGGGCACGGTGACGTCCCCGGGCTTCGTCCATGCTGGACTGGGGCTGGGGGAGACCTGGCACTACCGCGTGCGCGCCGTCGACTCGTCCGGCAACGCCGGTCCTTACTCGGACGCGGTGAGCGGCACGAGCGGCCGCACGCTGAGTGTCGAGGCCGAGTCGCTGCTGCCCGCGGTCTCGGCCACCGCGCCGATCGAGCCCCAGGGCAACTGCTGCGGGGTGTCGTGGTCGGGCGGAGCGCAGCTGTGGTTCCGGGCCTCGTCGGCGTCGGACGCGGCGACGTTGCGCTTCGACGTGCCGACGACCGGCCGGTACGAGCTCTCGGCGGTGCTCACCCAGGCGATCGACTACGGCATCGTCCAGTTGTCGATCGACGGCGCGCCGATCGGGCCCGCGTTCGACGGCTTCAACAACGCCGTCCGGATCGCCGACCCGGTGCCGCTCGGGTCGCTCGAGCTGTCGGCTGGAGCACATTCGCTGACGCTCACTCTGACCGGGCGCAACGCCGCGGCCACCGGGTTCCTGGTGGGGCTGGACCGGCTGCTGCTGCGGCTGGCGTGATCATGGATGGCGGCCGGGCCGCCGGTTTGGTTCGGACGCGGCCCGACCGCTATCCTTACCGGGCGGTCGCGTGGGGAAACCCGTGCGATCCAGTGGGGTATGGTGTAATTGGCAGCACGACTGATTCTGGTTCAGTTAGTCTAGGTTCGAGTCCTGGTACCCCAGCGCCCGGCACGGCCCAGGCGACGATCTCCAGCCGGTTTGGAGTCGGAGCGAGGCTCGGGTACAGTTTCACCTCGCGACCACGGTCGCAACGGCCCCGTTGTGTAGCGGCCTAGCACGCCGCCCTCTCAAGGCGGTAGCGCGGGTTCGAATCCCGTCGGGGCTACGCTCATGAAACGGCCCCTCACCTGCTAGAACCTAGGTGAGGGGCCGTTATCGTCTGTCGGCCGTCAACGGCTGTAGGCGGCTCTCTACGGCTGTTCTTGGGGAATACGTGGCCAAGTTTCTGAGCGGTCTCCGGCCGGCTCAGCGCTTCCTCGATCCGTAGGCGGTGGCGGTCGGCGTCGCCGTCGATGCACTCGCGCGCGGATCGAGCGGTCGTCGTCGTGGGGCGAGCTGCTGGCCGCCGGCTTCTTCGTGGTCGCCGCGTTGTGCGCGTACGGCGCGGCGTCCGGCGGGCCCGGCTGGCTGCATCTCGTCGTGTTGCTGTCGTGCTGCAATGGTCTCAAGCTCGGCTTGGCCGCCCTCCTCACGATCGTGCGGAGTCTCCTCCGAGGGCCTGCTGATCGCGGTTGCGCACCTGTGCTCGGTGACGGTGTCGATGCGTCGCCCTGTCGCCCTCGGCCCAGGGGATCGACGACCTGGCGCCACGTCCCCGCGTCGAGCTGTACGACCTGGAAGCGGATCCGCACGAGACGCACAACCTTGCCGGTGCCGAATCGCTGGCCGAGATCGAGAAGGATCTCGCCGAGCGGCTCTCGAGCCGGCAGCACGCCACGCAGGATCCGCTGCTCCATGGCGTGATTCCGGCCGCCCGGCGCACGGGAACGAATCGAGGCCCGCACCCGAACCGCACCGAGCTGATCGAGCCACAGTTCATCCAGCGCAGCTGACGGCGCGGCCTGGGCTCGGACCCTTCGGTCAGGTCCCTCGACGTGTCCAGTCCCCGGCGCCAGGTGGCCCATCGAGCACCGTGGGAACGTACTCGAGCAACTGGATCCGGCCGTCGAACGTGCGGCTTTCGACCAGGAAGCGCGATGTCGGGACACCCGTTCGTTGCGCCAGTAGGTGCGGGTCGGGTCGATGGTGTGGGTGGCCAGGATTTCGCCGGTGGATCGCTCGACGACGGTGACCTGGTGGTCGGTGATCAGGATGGTCTAGATGGATCCAGCCCAGCCGTCCATCGGCAGGTCGGGCCCCCGCAGGCGTAAGTCCTCAGGCCAATTGGTTGACAGCCGGGCACGACAGGTCTAATCTTCGCTATTACGTATTAGCACTACAGCAGCTTCGAATCGCACATGGCTATTACGAAAAAGCAGGGGGCAACCGTGGCAGTCCGACACCGCCGTCAGGCGCCGACGCAGGCTGACATCGCCAGAGCGGCCGGCGTGTCCCAAGGAGCGGTCTCGGCGGTCATCGGCGGACGGTCGGCGGAGCAGCGCATACCGCGTGAGACCGCTCAGCGGATCATGGATGCCGCCCGGGAGCTTGGTTATGTCGCCAACACAGCAGCGCGCAGTTTGAAGGGGAAGCGCAATCGGCTCCTCGGCGTGCACACCTTCGAGTCGGTCTTTCCCATCAGCCAGCGCGACTTCTATCACGAGTTCCTGATCGGAATCGAAGAGCAGGCCGTTGCCGTGGGCTACGACCTGGTCCTGTTCACCTCAACCGAGGACCCCACCGGCCAGCGTCGGGTCTATCGCGACGGCGCAAACCGCCTGAACGTGGCCGACGGCAGTGTGCTTCTCGGTATCGGGAGCAACAACTCCGACTTGGCTCGCCTCGCCGCAGACGGTTATCCGTTCGTCCACGTGGGACGTCGTGATGTTCCCGACACGGAGATCGCGTGGGTGGGTGCCGACTACTCGTCGGCGACCGCCGAGTTGGTCGGAAGGCTGACCACACTGGGTCATCGCCAGGTCAGCTACGTCGGCTATGCCGAGCGGTACGAGGCGTCCCGGGACAGAGAGGCCGGCTATCGATCCGGGTGCGCGAGCAATGGAATCACTCCGGGCGTCGCATACCTCGAACAGGACGATGTCACCGCGCAGTGGCTGGACCGGAGTCTCGCCACCGGCGTGACGGCATTTCTCGTCGAGAGGCAGGAGGTCGCGATGCGCATCGCCGAATACTCGGCTGCACGCGGCTTGTCGATCCCGGACGACCTGTCCATAGCGCTCATCGGCGCCTCCGGCGGCTCCTCTGCGTCACGGCGCTGGAGCACGTTGGGGATACCGCGCAACCAGATGGGACGCGAGGCGGTACGTCTACTCGTCGACATGCTCACCGCGCCGGACGTGCCGCGAGAGTTCCAGATCCTTCTGCCCTGCACGGCTCCAGACGACTCGACGATCGCGGCGGCGCCACCCAGGCGCTGAGCTCGTCGTCGCACGACTGAACAGTCCCTCCACTCCATCACCGGCGGTTGCCTGTGGGCATCGTCGACGGTCACGGAAGGAAGAGACTCATGCGCACAATGTCTTGCCAGCCTTGGCTGGCAGCACTCACGGCAGCATCGGTCCTGGTGCTGGCCGGGTGCGGCACCGGTGGCGGCAGTGCCGACACCGGCGCCGGCACCCACGACGCAGAATCCAATGACGGCGGATCCCTGACGGTCTGGTTCCCCGGCAACAACCCTGACGAGATCGAACTCGTCACCGACAAGCTCGTACCGCGATTCGAGTCCATGCACGACGCCGACGTCGAGGTCACGTTCGTCCCGTGGGAGGACGTCTCCACCAGACTCAACACGGGCTTCGCCGGCGGCACAGCGCCAGACGTGTTCGGTCACGGCCCGGCGGCCGCCGCGGGGCTCGTGGAGGCGGATCGACTCGAACCGCTCGACGAATTCGTCGAGACGATGGACCCCGCGGACCTCGACGACCTCGCGTCCTTCCTCGTCGGCGGACAGGTCGACGGCACGCAGTACATGATCCCGCTCGGGGGAGAGGGCCGTCTCATCGCCTACCGGAAGGATCTGTTCGCCGCGGCGGGGCTCGATCCGGACGGTCCGCCGGCCAGCTGGACCGACGCCTACGACGCCGCGGTCCAACTCACCGACGACGACACCGCCGGGCTCATCCTGCAGACCGGGAGCATCCAGCGCGTCCAGTCCTTCATGGGCCTACTCGGCTCCGAAGGAGGTCAACTGCTCTCCGAGGACGGCACGGAGGTGGCGTGGACGTCGGACGCCGGCGTGCGCGCGCTGGAGTACTTCGTCGGTTTGCATCAGGGTGATTCGCCGGTATCTGACCTGCTCGGCGCGGACTTCGCCAACCAGCCGGCGGCCCAGAACCCACTCGCCACCGGAGCTGCCGCGATGGTGATGGTCACGTCGGGACAGGCCGTCCAGATCGCGCGCGCCCGTCCGGAGCTGGCCGAGCAGATCGCACTCATCGAGCCGATGAGTGGAGCCGCCGACGCTGTCATGTTCGGTGGGCCCGGCCCCGGCCTGTTCATGAGCAAGGACTCGGACAACAAGGAGCTGGCCTGGGCATTCATGGAGTTCATGCTCTCGGCGGAGGTCGCCGAGAGCTATGCCGAGGTCACCGGCCAGATCCCGGTCCGGGCCTCGGCGGTGGACGGCGACTACGTCGCATCCGAGCCGTTGATCGCGTCGTTCATCGAGGCGGGTTCCCAGTTCGTCGCTAGCCCGAACGTTCCCGCATGGGTGGAGGTGCGCAACCTCCTTGACAAGCATCTCGAGCGCGCGCTGCACGGTGAGGTCTCACCTCGACAGGCGCTCGACGACGCCGCCGCCGAGGCCGGACCACTGCTGGCCGGCGAGTAGAGGCATGACTACTGCGGTACGCCCGCCGGCACCCGCACCGCACCGGATCCCGCGCCGGTCGGGGCGCCCGCGCCGGAGAGGGCCAGCGTCGCAGCGGCGGCTGATGGGCATGCTCTTCGTCGCTCCGGCTGCCGGCTACATCGGCATCTTCCACCTGTTCCCGGTCCTCTACGGGCTATACCTCAGCCTCACCACCTACAGCCCGCTGGACCGGGGCGGTCCGGAACTCGTGGGCTTCGACAACTACGCCGGCCTGCTGAATGACGCGGACTTCCACGCGTCGGTCCGCGTCACCGTCCAGTTCGTCGCCGAGGTGCTGCCGTTCGCCGTGGCGTTCGCTCTTGGTCTGGCGTTGCTGGCCAACCGCAGCACCCGAGGGATCGGCCTGTTCCGGGCCGGGCTGTTCCTCCCGCGCATCGTTCCGCTGGCCGCGGTCAGCCTGGTGTGGCTGTGGCTCTACTCGCCGGACGGCTGGTTCAACCATGTGCTGGGGCAGGTGGGTCTGGAACCCCGGACCTGGCTGCTCGACGAGGGCAGCGCACTTCATGCGGTCGCCGGGATGCGGATCTGGAAGGCCCTGGGCGGCAACATGGTGCTCTTCCTCGCCGGTCTGCAGGCGATTCCACGGGCGCTCTACGAGGCCGCGACCATGGACGGCGCGAACGCGTGGCAGCGGTTCCGCTACGTCACGCTTCCTGGCCTGCGACCGGTGACCACCTACGTCGTCATTCTCAACATCGTCTATCTGGCGCAGTCGTTCGCGGAGATCTTCATCCTGACCGGTGGGGGACCGCTCCGCTCGACGACGACCACCAACTTCCTCATCTACGAGGAGGCCTTCCAGAACAACCGGTTCGGCACGGCCAGTGCGATGGCGTTCGTCTTGTTCGCGCTGATCTTCGTGTTCTCGTTCATGGTCCTGCGCCGGATGGGGAGGAACCCATGACGTCGGCAAGCATGGCCGGTAGTGGACGGATCCGCCTGCGGTGGGCGACCCGTCGGCGGCCGGGGACGTTCCTCGTGCTCTTGATCGCCACGGTGCTGGTCATGATGCCGTTCCTGTGGATGCTGTCGATCGCGTTCAAGCCGGAGGCCGAGGTCTTCACCGACGTTCCGCAGATCCTGCCGGCTGATCCGACCTTCGAGAACTTCGCCACCGCGTGGACATCCGGGAACGTCGGAAGGGCCATGATCAACTCGACGATCGTGGCCGGCGTCGCTGTGCTGGTCAACTGCACTTTCGCGGTGCTGGCCGGCTATGCCTTCGCCAAGCTGCCGTTTCGCGGGGGCACGCTCGTCTTCCTCCTGATGATCTCCACGGCGATGGTCCCGGTCGCGGTCACGCTCATCCCGTTGTTCCTCATGACGAAGGGATTTCCACTGGTCGGCGGGAACGACCTGCTCGGCCAGGGCGGAACGGGTCTACTGGACTCACTGGGCGCGGTGGTGCTGCCACACCTGATCGCCCCGCTCAACATCTTCCTCGCGCGGCAATACTTCCTGGGCCTGGACGACGATCTCGGCGAGGCCGCGCGTATCGACGGGGCGAACGAGCTCACCACGTTCTGGCGGATCTATGTCCCGCTGGCTCGTCCGCTCGTGGCCGTCGTGGCGATCTTCTCTTTCACCGCCGTGTGGGACGACTTCCTGTGGCCCCTCGTCGTCACCAGCTCCCTCGAGGCGGAGACGGTGCAACTCGCCCTGTCCAAGTTCTTGACCGGTGGAAATGTCATGTACGGCCCGGCCATGGCCGGCGCGGTGCTGGTGGTCTTGCCGGTCGTGGCTGTCTTCATCTTCAACCAGCGCAGTTTCATCGCCGGCCTCTCCGAAGGTGGCGTGAAGGGGTGATCCATGTCTGACCTGCGATGCGACGTGCTCGTCGTCGGCGGCGGGCTCGGCGGCGTAGCTGCGGCGTTGACCGCCGCTCAGCTCGGCGCCACGGTGGTGCTCACCGAGGAGACCGACTGGCTCGGTGGACAGCTGACCAGCCAAGCGGTACCGCCGGACGAGCATCCGTGGATCGAGTCTCGCTACTCCTCGCCGAGCTACCGGCGGCTACGCCGGAAGATCCGCGACTATTACCGGCGCAACTATCCGCTCCGGGAACCGGCCGCGGCCGACCTTCTGCTGAATCCCGGTCTGGGCTACGTCAGCCCACTGTGTCACGAGCCCCGCGTAGCCGTTGCGGCCATCGACGAGATGCTGGCGCCTTGGCGCGCGTTCGGGCGCCTCACGACCCTCATGCGGCATCGCCCGGCGGCGGTGAGCTGCGCCGGCGACCGGGTCGAAGCGGTCTCGTTCGATCGGCACGCCGACGGTGCCCGCGTGAACATCGCCGCTGACTACGTCGTCGATGCCACGGAGCTCGGTGACCTGCTGGAGCTCGCCGGTGTGGAGCACGTTATCGGAGCGGAGGGTCAGGACGAGACAGGCGAGCCACACGCCGCCCCGCACGCCGACCCACTCGATCAGCAGGCAATCTCGTGGTGCTTCCCCATCGAACATCGAGCGGGCGAGAACCACCTCACCGACAAGCCGGTCGGCTACGACGATTGGCATACGACGGTGGCGCCCTTCTGGCCGGGGCCGCAGCTGTCGTGGACCGACGTCGAACCCATCAGCCTGGCCCGGCGCGACCGCTTCATCTTCGACAGCGTCCGGGAGAACGGTGCGCGCGATCTGTGGCGCTACCGCCGCATTCTGGCGAGCCACTTGTTCGACCACCACGGCGGCGCCGATGGCGCCATGGCCGGTCCGGTGGATCCCGCCGAGATCGGCGAGTCCGACATCACCCTGGTCAACTGGCCTCAGATCGACTACTGGGAGCTCCCCCTGCTGGGTGTCGACGCTCAGACCCGGGAACGCGCCCTGGACCGTGCGCGTGACCTGTCGCTGTCCTTCCTGTACTGGATGCAGACCGAGGCGCCGCGTGTGGACGGCGGCCACGGATATCCCGGCCTGCGGTTGCGGCCCGACGTCGTCGACACCGCCGACGGCCTGGCGAAGATGCCGTACGTCCGGGAGGCGCGCCGGATCAAGGCCGAGTTCACAGTGGTGGAACAGCACGTCGGGGTCGACGCCAGAGGCGGCCTCGCCGGATCGGAGGTGTTCGACGACAGTGTCGGCATCGGGTCCTACCGCATCGACCTGCACCCCAGCACGGCCGGCCGGACCTATGTCGATGTCGACTGCTATCCCTTCCAGATCCCCCTGGGTGCCCTGTTGCCGGTCCGGGTGGAGAACCTCCTGCCGGCGGCGAAGAACGTCGGCACCACACACATCACCAACGGCTGTTACCGCCTCCATCCGGTCGAGTGGAGCATCGGCGAGGCCGTGGGGGCACTGGTCGCCGAATCCTTGACCAGGGGCGTCCCGCCGCGAGCCGTCCGTGCCGACCGCCGGCGGCTCGCGGACTTCCAACACCGTTTGACCGCCGGCCTGGGAGTCCCGCTGGCCTGGCCCAACGAGATCCGCACCACGTCGTGCGGCCGGCACCCGGCCCGACCCCAGCTGATCGACGCGACATCGACGTGAACGGAACCGAACCCGGACTCAAAGCTGTCCCGTCTCAGAGAGGAGCACGGCATGGAAGCCACATCCACCCCGAAGGGAACGCAGCGTCGTCACCTGTTTCGCGCCGGAGCCGCAAGCCTGGTCGGCATGGGAGCCGTCGCCGCCCTGGCGCCAACGGCCGACGCCGCGCGAGTGCGTCGATTGCAAGCGAAAGCCTTCGTCACCGTCGGTAACGACGGAACGGACGACTTTCCCACCGACGGCACGAACGACACCGCACAGATCCAGGCGGCGATCGATCACGTTGCCGGACAGGGCGGCGGGATCGTCTACATCCGGACTGGGATCTACAACATCACGTCCACGATCACCTTTCCCTTCGATCCGCACGTGCGCATCGTCGGTGAGGAGTTCGTGAAGTCCGCAAGCAACACCGTCGGCGGCACCGCGCTCGTCGCCGCCGCACCGCTGACCGACATGTTCTCCTCGGCCGCCGACCCGAATCCGGTAGCCAACGATGACCTCACGCACGGGGTCCAGTTCGAGCAGCTCACGCTCGACGGCGGCGGGCGGACGACGAACCTGCTCAAGCTCGGAAATGCCGACTGCGCTGTCGTGAATCTCTGCCGGATGCGGGGCGCCACGAACTCGATCACCACCGTATGGGACGCGGACCCGGACATCGATCCGACCGGGCCCACCATTCCAGGCGCGCTGTTCATCTCCAACAGCATCGTGTCGGCGAACTCCGGGATCGGCATCGACCTGCAGTATCAGACTCAGTGCTGGATATCGAACGTGTGGTTCAGCGGTGGTTCGGTGCAGACCTGGCTCAACATCAAGTCCAGCAACAAGATCAAGATCGTCAACTGTGAGTTCAACACCGCGGCCGTGGGCATCCACTTCCAGGACACGGACACGTATCCGACCCACAACATCACCGTCACCGGGTGCGTCTTCGCTCTGGGAGCCGGGAACAAGGCCTGGCAGGACTCACGAACGCACATCCGAAGCCGGCACATCGCCATCACCGGCTGCACCCTCGCCGGCGGCGAGACCTATGATCCGCTGGTCAACATCGGCAACGTGCTCAACAACGACAACACGCACCACTCGTACGGGACCGTCGCCGGCTCCGTGGTGTTCGATCGGGTCCGGGGTCAGCACATCGCGGCGACCCTGACCGATGACATCCAGGTGACGCTTCCGAAGGGTGGATATCGGGGCGACACGTTGACGCTTCAGCTCACGCAGGACGCGGCCGGCGGGCACCAGGCGACCTGGCCGGACAACCTCAAGGTGGCCGGCGGGAGCCTGGAGCTTTCCACCGGGTCGTACGCCGTCGACATCCTCACCTTGATCTGGGACGGCTGGTCCTGGCGCGAGACCTCCCGATCTCAGAGCGTCCGGTGAGCGGGCGGAGTCGGGAGGGATACGCATGGAACCCACCACCGCACCGACGCCGCCGACCCGCCGACATGTCCTCCGCGCCGGAGCCGCGGGTGTCGTCGGCGCGGCCGCCGCAGGAGCGGGCGGCCTGCCCGCACAGACCGCACATGCCGCACCCAACGGGCTCCAGTCGAGGATCTGGGTGACCGTCGGCCCTGAGTCCACCGACGACTTCCAGACCGACGGCACGAACGACACGGCACAGATCAACGCCGCCATCCAAGCCGTCGGCGACAGCGGAGGTGGGACGGTCTACCTACAGCCTGGCACGTATTACATCACCGGCACCATCGACAACAACAGAACCGGTGTGCTCGTCCGGGGCGACCTCGTCACCCACTACCCGAAGATCAGCTACTTGAAAGCCGCCGCGAACTTCTCTCCGTTCGCGCGCATCTCCGCCCACGCGGCAGCCGGGTTCGAGGAGCTCTACATCGATGGCGCGATCGATGGCGACACCTGGATCGACGACGGCCTCGTCATCGGCGACCCGAATCCGGGCCCGTCACCGTTGAAGGTCAAGAATCCGCGGGTGCGGAATCTTCGGATCGAGCATTTCTCGAACCGGGGAATCGGCGGGATCATCGACCCCAACGACTATCCGAGCGGATCGTTCGACGACGTGACCTTCGAAGACGTCCGTATAGGGCACTGCCATATCGGCGTGGAGAACACGTCGACTCTGACCTTGTTCCAGGGCGGCGTCATCGGTGCCTGCCACATCGGAGTCGCCGCGAGGAATGCGTCGGCCGCGACGTTCGTCGGAACGGTGTGGACCAGCCGCGGGCGGGAGGGTTGG
>NZ_SMLB01000040.1 GCF_004349105.1 Jiangella aurantiaca | reverse complement strand
GCCGATCCCCCGTCCGGAGCGGAGGATCGGCAGCCCACCGAGCTGCCACAGCCCGGTGAGCAGCGGCCCTGACGATTCGTCGGCCGCCCCGGGGCGCGTCCGGTGACCCCACCATCACCGGACGCGCCCCTTTCAACTCGGTGCCTCTTCAATAGGCGCTCATCCCGAGCGCGTCCTGGACCTCGGTCAGCGTGGACTCGGCCAGCGCCGACGCGCGCTCGGCCCCGTCGGCCAGCAGTGACCGGACCAGCCCCGGCTCCGCCGCGAACGCCGCCCGCCGCTCTCGTACCGGCCGCAGCTCCTCGTTCACGACCTCGGTGACCAGCGCCTTCAGCAGTGCCGACCCGCCGGCGCCGACCTGTGTCGCGACCTCCTCCGGCGCGACGCCCAGGCACAGCGCCGCGACCTCGACCAGCGACGACACGCCCGGCCGCTCGGCCGGGTCGTAGGTGATGTCACGACGAGCATCGGTCACCGAGCGCCTGATCAGCCGCGCCGTCTCGTCCGCCGTCGCCTTGAGCGCGATCGCGTTGCCACGGCTCTTGCTCATCTTGCGGCCGTCGACGCCGAGCAGCCGCGGGGCGGGTGACAGCAGCGCCTGCGGCTCGCCGAACACCGCCCGCCCGCCGGCGTACCGCTCGTTGAACCGCCGCGCGATGGTCCGGGTCTGCTCGACGTGCGGCAGCTGGTCGTCGCCGACGGGGACCAGATTGCCGTGGCAGAAGAGGATGTCCGCCGCCTGGTGCACCGGGTACGTCAGCAGGAGCCCGCTGATCGACGCCAGGCCGGACGCCGCCGCCTCGTCCTTCACCGTCGGGTTGCGTTGAAGCTCGGCCACCGTCGTCAGGGAGAGGAACGGCAGCAGCAGCTGGTTCAGCGCCGGCACCGCGCTGTGCGCGAACACCGTCGTCCGGTCCGGGTCGATGCCGGCGGCGAGATTGTCCAGGACGACCTCGCGCACGTTCGCGGCGATCTCGCCCGGCGACAGCCGGTCGGTGATCACCTGGTAGTCGGCGACGACGAGGAAGGTCTCGACGCCCTGGCGCTGCAGGCGGACGCGGTTGAGCAACGTCCCGAAGTAGTGGCCGAGGTGCAGCGGGCCGGTCGGCCGGTCGCCGGTGAGCACGCGGTACCGCGACGGATCGGCCGCCACGTCGGCCGGATCGGCCAGCAGCGGGATGTCGAGGGTGGTGGTGAGGGTCATGACGCTCTCCGATCGGTGGGCAGGGCCACCGCGAGAGCTGTCACCTGTCCGGCCGCCGTCGCGGCGGCCGATGAGCATGCTGAAGTGGGCCGCCTACGAAGGCAGCCACCACACCAGCACGAGGGACTTCACCCCCCTACCTTACCGTGCGGGCGTCAGCCGATCGGCGCGCAGTTCGCCCCGAGCTGCGTCATGCCCTCGACGAAGCCGGCGGTCAGCTCGGCGGCCTGGGCGACCTGCTCCGCGCTCGTCTCGGCGGAGCTGTCCGTCAGCGCCGTCCACGCCTGCGCGGCCTGGTCGCCGACAGCCACTGCGGCGCTCGCCTGCGCCTGCTCGGCCTCGTCGGCCGGCAGCGGCACGTCGTGGACGGCCGCGACCAGCGCGCTGGTCCCCGTCTGAACCGCGGCGAGGTTTGCGACGTCCAGCCGCACCTCGGGACCCTGCGCCATGATCGGCTGCTCCGCCGCGACCGTCGTGCAGGCGTCGGTGACGCCGGCGGCCCAGTCCGCGATCGTCCCGGACGGACGCGGCTCGCCGTCCGCGGCCGAGCCACCCGACCCGCCGCTGGACGCGACCAGCACTACGCCGACAACGGCCGCCACCAGCAGGAACGCCGCGGCCAACCCGAGGGTCAGCTTGGTGCGGCGCGGCGGCGGGCGGTGGGCGACGGCCGAGGGGACGTCCTCGAGCAGTTTCACGACTCACACCTTTCGAGCCTGACGTGGTTCCGGGTCTCTTTTCGTGCCGGAACCCTCGCCCCCCGTGACCGGCGACACTCTAGTCCAAAGCCGACCGCGTGGTCCCGGGCGGCGGCGAGTCCCACAAGGGAATGGAAACTACGCCATGGCTCCGGCCGGCATGGCACATACCCGGTTGCGCGCCGGAGACCCGGTTCGGACAAACCGGACGGCCTGCGGTTAAACCTGTGCACGTGTTCGGCTTGCCTCCCCACGCGGGCGGGGTTCGCGAACTAACCTCCGGGGTGTGAGGCATCCGGTTCCCCAGCTCCCGATCCCGTGAGCGCGATGCGCAGCGACGCGGTCGCCGGCCCCGTTCCGACCCGGTCGGAGCTGGTCGCTCACGCCGTCGAGCGGTGGAGTGGCGAGCTCGCCGCGCTCGGCGGGCGGGATCCGCTGCTGTCCTATCGCGACCTCAAGGTCGGGACGCTCGACCTCGCCGCCGCCGAGCCGGAGGCACGCAAACTGCTGCTCGAGGGCGAGCCCGTCCTGGTCTCCAAGCTGTTCCCGTACGAGCCACTGCGCACGTCGGCGCTGCGGTCGGTGCGGGCCATCCGCGACAAGTCCCACGAGCTGGCCGAGGAGCGCGGCATCGCCGTGTGCTACCTCGCGGTCGGCATCGCGACCTGGGCGAACCCGTTCGCGGCCCGCCGGCCGACGGCGCCGGTCATGCTCCGGTCGGCGGTCGTCGAGGCGCGCGACCCGGCCGAGACAGACTTCACCATCACCATCGCCGACGACCCGTTCGTCAACCCGGTCCTGCTGTGGGCGCTGGACTCCCAGCTCGGGCTGCGGTTCGCCACCGACGACCTGCGCGACCCGGCCGGGCGGATGCGGTATGCGACGGTCGTCGAGCGGCTGCGCGAGTTCGCCCCGCCGCACGTCGTCGACGGGTTCGCCATCGCGCACCGGGCGGTGCTCGCGACGTTCACCACGGTCCCGCTGGCGCTCAGCCGCGACCTCGCCGCGCTCGGCGTCGACCTGCAGGGCAACGACGTCGTGGCCGCGCTGGCCGGCGACCCCGCCGCGCTGTCCGCCATCACCCGGCCCGGCAGTCCGGGCGAGCTGCGTTATCGCGTGCTCGACACCGACAGCGAGCAGGACGAGGTGGTTGCAGCCGCCGCCGGCGACGGCCACCTGCGGGTCGCCGCGGCGCCCGGCACCGGTCGCACGCAGACCGTCGCGGCGCTGGTCGCGGAGCTGGTCGGACGGGGTCAGCGGGTGCTCGTCGTGGGCGAGAAGCGGGCCGTCCTCGACGACCTCGTCGCCCGGCTGGACTCCGTCGGCCTGCGCGACGTCGTCCTCGACGCGGGCCGCACGCCGCCAGCTGTCACCGTCCAGCAGATCGCCGAGACCGCCCGCCGGCTGCGGCAGGCTCGTCCCGGCGAGTTCGAGCACGTCACGCCCGGCACCGCCGCCGCGCTGGCCGCGGAGCTCGACGCCTACCGCGACGCGATCCACGCGATCCGCCAGCCGTGGGGCTCGACGGCGCACGAGGCGATGGTGCTGGTCGCGACGGCGCAGGAGTTCGCCCGGACGTCCGCGCGGGTCGATCCCGACGTCCTCGCGCGGGCCGGCAGCACGGCGCACGTCCGGCTGCAGCTGCGCGACTTCGCCAACATCGAGGGCCTGACGCTGACGGAGTCCGGCTCGCCGTGGTTCGGCTCCGACGTCCCCGACATCCGCGCCGCCGACGCCCTGCTCGGCACCGTCACCGAGCTGCGCGAACGGGCGCTGCCGCGGCTGAAGAACGCCGCCACCCGGGCCGCCGTCGAGGTCGGGCTGGCCGGGCCGGGCACCGTCGCGGAGTGCCTCGAGACCGTCGACCTGCTGGCGTCGGTCGGGCGCACCGTCGAGACGCTCGGCGGGCAGATCTGGGACGAGCCGCTCGACGAGCTCGCCGCGGCCAGCGGCGACCGCGCCTACCGCGCGTCGCACGGCATGGCGACCGGCTTCTTCGCCCGCCGAAAGCTGCGCAAACGCCTCGCCGACCTCACCGGCAAGGCGGGCCGGCAGCACCGTCCGCGGCTGCACGAGGGCCTGATCGCCGCGCAGCAGCAGTTGGCCACGTGGCGCGAGCGGTCCCGCGACGGCAAGCCGCCGCGCACCGGGCCGCACCTGGCCAACGCTGTCGACGCCGCGAAGGGCGTCCGGCACGCGCTGGCCTCGCTGGCCGAGGGCAACCCGCGGACCGCCGACCTCGAGCACCTGTCCTTCGCCGATGTGGCGAAGCGGCTGGACGAGCTGATCGCCGACAGCGGTCACCTCCGTTCGCTGCCACGGCTGTACGAGCTGCAGGCCGAGCTGTCCGCCGCCGGGCTGGACGACCTCATCGCCGAGCTGCGCCGCCGCGGCATCGGCCCGGACCACGTCGAGGCGGTCTTCGATTACGCGTGGTACTCGTCGCTGCTGGACCTGTGGCGCTCCACGGACCCCGCGCTCGGCCGGTTCGACCGGTACGCGCACGAGCGGCGGCTGGAGGAGTTCCGCGCCGCCGACATGGTCGAGGTACGGGCTGCCGCCGGTCGCGTGCTGGAGGCGCGGCGGGCGCTGTTCGCCGAGGCCGCCGAGCAGCACGAGGGTCAGGCCGCGGTCCTGACCGAGTCGCCTGACAGCGCGCTGCCGGTCGCTCCGCGCGCGCTGGTCGAGGAGGCGCCGGAGCTGGTGCTGGCGACCGTGCCGTGCTGGGTGGCGTCGCCGCTGTCCGTCGCCGAGCTGTTGCCGCCGCGGCCGCTGTTCGACGTGGTCGTCGTCGAGGACGCCGGCCGGCTCGCCGTCGCCGAGGCCGTCCCGGCGCTGGCCCGCGGCGCCCGCGTCGTGCTCGTCGGCGACGATGACGTCGCGCGCCCCCCGTTCACCACCGCCGTCGAGCCCGCGCCGGATCCCGACGAGCAGGAGGGTCCGTGGGGGCAGGACCCGCCCGCCTCCGTCGTCGACCTGCTCCGCGACGCACTGCCGGAGCGGCTGCTCACCGGGCAGTACCGCGTCCGCGACGACCGCCTCGTCGGATTCGCCGAGCGCACTACGCACGCCGCCCGGCTCACGACCGTCCCCGGCGTCGGCGGCAACGACCGCGTGACCATGGAGATCGTCGACTCCGACCCGATCGCCGACGACCCCGTCGACAGCTCGTCCGACGAGGTCGACCGCGTCGTCGAGCTGGTACTCGACCACGTCCGCAAGCGGCCGCACGAGAGTCTCGGCGTCGTGACGCTCGGGCCGCGGCACGCCGAGCGGCTGGACGCGGCGCTGCGGCACGCGCTGATCCGGGCCCCCGAGGTCGCGCCCCACCTGCGCGGCGACCGCGCCGAGCCGTTCTTCATCAAGGACGTCGAGCGCGTCTCCGGCGACGTCCGCGACGCGATCATCCTCACGCTGGGGTACGGCCGGTCGGTCGACGGCCGCATCCTGTACCGGTTCGGAGCGCTGGGCCGGCCCGGCGGCGAACGGCGGCTCAGCGCGGCGACCCTGTGCTCGCGCGAGCGGCTCACCGTCGTTGCGACCTTCGGCGCCGACGACCTCAGCCCCCGGCGGCTGACCACGCCCGGTGCGCAGGCGCTCGGCCAGTTCCTGGCGTACGTGCAGAAGGGGCCGCAGCCCGACTGGGTCGAGGGCGCGACGGCGGCGCCCGGCCGCTCCGGCGTGCTGGCCGAGACCGTCGCCGAGCGTCTCCAGGAGGCCGGCGTCGAGGCGGACGTCGTGCTCGGCCACGGCGGACCCGGCGGCGTCGCCGTCGCGGTGCGCCACCCCACGCGGCGGTCGCGGTTCGTGCTGGCGATCGAGACCGACGGCGAGACGTACGCGGCCCGGCGCGGCGCGCGCGAGCGGGAACGGCTGCGGCAGGAGCAGCTGACCCGGCTGGGCTGGACGGTGCACCGCATCTGGTCAGCGGCGTGGGCGGCCGATCCGGACGCCGAGACCGAGCGGCTGCTGGCAGCGTACGAGCAGGCGGTCAAGGACGCCGACGCCTACGACTGGGCGGTCGCGGCGGCCGAGGCGGACATCGTCGCGGGGATGCCGGAGGACGAGCCGGTGCCGGCTCAGGGCGCCGTCGCCGCTCAGCGGCCGCCTGTCGGTCAGCGGTCGATAGCTGGCCGAGGGGCGAAGGGCGCTGCGTCCAACGGCGACGGCGCCGCGGCGGCGGGGCCGGCCGGCGACTCGGCCGCGGGCACGCCGTCCGGTGACGGCGCGACGGCGGAGGCATCGCCGCAGGCCGAGTCCGCCGGCCAGGAGCCGGCGGCCGGATCGTCCGGCGTAGGATCCGCGGACACCGAGGCACAGTCCGAGCCGGTGCGTCAGGGCAACCGCCCGCTGATCGTCAGCGGGCGCTCGGTCAGCGACTACACCGGTCGCGAACTGGCCGCCCTGGCCCGCTGGACCGAGTCCGACGGCGTCGCCCGCCGTGTGGACGACGTGGTCGCGCTGCTCGCCACGGACCTCGGCCTCGACGTCGCCGAAGCGCGCACCGCCGACGTCTTGCGCCACGCCGTCCGCGTCGCACGCGCCGGCTCGCCCGCGGCGTAGACCCCGCCCCCTGATCAGGGGAGCGGGTCGCGCTGCCGGAGGTGGTCGGCCCACGCGGACTCCATCCGCTGCTGGTAACCGTCCAGCCAGACGAGCCGGTCGTGCAGGCGGGTCAACCGCCGGCGGGGACCGTCCTGGTCCGGAGTGAGGCTCGCCAGCAGCTCCGTGATGATCGCCGCAGACCGGAGCAGCTGTGGCCGGTCGTGGCCGACCGCGCCGTCGCCGAGATCGTCTGCTGCCCGGAACCAGTGCCGGCGCGACGCGGCCACCCGGACCTCCCGGACGTCGCCGCGATCGGTCAGCTCGCGGATCGCCGTCGACACCGAACCGGCGCTGGCGCCCAGCTCGGCGGCCAGATCGGCGCTGGACAACGGCTCGTCCGTCAACATGAGGACGGCCAGGACGCGGGCGGCCGCGCGGCTCCAGCCGGCCCGGGTCAGGACGGCCGCGAGGTCGTCCGCCGGCGTCATGTCGAGACCGGGCCCGTGGGGAAGAACCAGTACAGCACTCGGACCGGCCGGCTGCCGGGCGGACGGTCCGTAGCGTGCGCCCGCCGGGAGCGGGGGAGGATGTGCTCCTGCAGGAGCCGCTCGTAGGCCGCCTGGAACTCCGCCGCCTCCTCGGCGGTGAGCCAGGTCCAGCAGTCGCTCTCGACCGTCGTCTCGGCCCAGGCCGGCTCCTCGCGGCGGCGCGCACGCCAGTCGCGGATCGCCTGCACCTGGCGCTCCAGCTGGACGTCCTGGACGGCGTCGAGGGCGCGCTCCAGTTCGCCCGACATCTGGTCGACCCGGCGAAACTCCAGGACGAGCCGCCAGCGCCGGGTGCGTCCAGGCCCGGTGCCGGCCTCCTCGACGTAGCCGTAGCGGGCCAGCTGCCGCAGGTGCCACGAGCAGTTGGCGGGCGACTCGTTCAGCCGCGCGGACACCTCGGTGGCGGTGGCGGTCCCGAGCTCCGCCAGCAGGTCCAGGATCGCCAGGCGCAGCGGATGCGCGAGCGCGCGCAGCTCGGCGGGGTCGCGCAGCTCACGCCGCGGCACGGCGGGCGGCTGGTCGCTCATGGCGCGCAGGGTAGCCCTCGAAGGACTCCTTTCGCAACAGTCCTTTCGACGTGACCCCAGACGGTGGTCCGGTCGCTGACCGGCGGATCCAGAAATCAGGCGCCGGTCTCACAGGAAGGTGTTCTACGCTGGTGATCTTCCAGCAAGTGGGTCGTTCAGGGGGAGCAGAGAACAGTGCGCGTCGCCGAGATCATGACCAATGCCACCATCACCGACTCCACCACGGGGACGCTGCGCAGTGCCGCGGAGCAGATGTGGAAGCAGCAGACCGGGTCGGTGGTCATCGTCGACGGTGACGCGATCGTGGGCATCGTCACCGAGCGCGACGTCATGCGGGCGGTCGGCCGGGGCGCGGACCCGGACGAGGCGTCGATCGCCGAGGTCATGACCCGCGACGTCATCACCGCCGAGCCCGACACCCACGTGCGCGACGCGGCCCGCCTGATGGCTCAGCACTGGATCCGGCACCTGCCGATCGTCGAAGCCGGCCGCCTGGTCGGCATCCTGAGCCAGCGCGACGTCACCGGCGTGTTCGCGGCGCTCTGGCACGAGACCGGGGCGCCGGAGATCGACGTCGACAACCTGGTCCGGGAACGCCGCCTCGCCCGTGTCGAGGCCGGCGACCTGGACTGAACCGCGGATCGACCGGCCGGCACCGGAGCCGGCCGGAGGGTTCGAGCAACGAGAGGAACCACGGGCATGAGCAGTGCATCCGGGTGGGAGGACGACCTCGAGGTCCTGCCCGACACCACCTCTGACGAACGCCCCACCGGTTGGGGCGACGACGACTCCTCCAACGACGCGCGGCTGCTCGAGGAGCGTCCGCCGCACTGGTGACCACCGTGACCGCCGGGGCGCCACCCGCTCGAGGCGGCGCCCCGGCGATCGCCGGTCAGACGCGGTCGCGCAGGGCGTCGCGGATCTCGCGGAGCAGCAGGATGTCCTCCGGCGGCACCGCCTCCTCCTCGGCCTCCGGCTCCTTGGCCCGCATCTCACGCAGCTTGTTGATCGGCAGGACGATGAAGAAGTAGACGGCCGCCGCGACGCAGAGGAAGTTGAAGATCGCGGCCAGGACGACGCCGATGGAGAACTGTGCGTCGTTGATCTCGAAGTTGCCGACGGCCGCAAGGTCCGGCCGGCCGAAGACCGCCGCGATCAGCGGGTTGATGAACCCCTCGACGATCGCGGAGACGATCGCCGTGAACGCGGTGCCGATGACCACCGCGACGGCGAGATCGACGACGTTCCCCCGGCTGATGAACTCCCTGAAGCCCTTGAGCATCCGCTGTCCCTTCTCCCGTCCGAGGACGCTTGGCCGGGGCCACCTTAGTCGCAGAACAGCCGTGATCAGGGGAAATCACGACACACCGACGGTGAACGACAGACGTGACGTGACAGCGGCAGCGGCGAGCCCTGCGGCCTGATCGGGGGTCGCGGCGACGAGGACCAGCGCACCTTCGGCGAGCGTGGCCTCGCCCGCCGCCGGCACCGCCAGCACCGGGACGTCCGCCGCGACGACGTCGGTGCGCGCCGCGCCGTCCAGGGCCGTCGCCAGTAGGTCGATCCGGTCACCGGGACGCAGGTAGCCCGCCGCGCCCGCGTCGGCGACCCGCACGGGAGCCGCGACGACGTCCGGACCCCACCCGTCGAGCAGGCCCGGCCCGAGCAGTCGCCGGTCGGTGATCGGCTCGCCGGCCCGGACGGGCGCCGCGAGCAGCGCCCCCTCGGCGTCTGGCCGGGCGACCGCGCCCCTGGGGACGGCGCCGGGCGGGAACGCCGCTGTGGTCAGGTCGTCGTCGGCGAGGACGGTGCCGCCGGGCAGGTCGCGGGCGGCGACGAGCACGTCGACGGTGGCCGGAGCGGCGGGCGAGGCGGCCTGGATGGCGAACGCCACCGCCGCCGCGGCCAGCCCGCCGGCGAGCAGCCGGCGATGCCAGCCGGCCGCGCGGACCAGACGGTGCAGAGCGGAGCGGGGGTCGTCCATGCCGACGACGCTAGGCGCTCCGGAGGCCGCCGAACGGCTTGTCCACAGGCCGGGTTCGAGGAATCCCAGCCATCCACAGGAAGCCGTCGCGGCTGGACGATCAGGCGGCGGGGGAGGAGGCCTTCGAGCCGGAGGAGTCCTTCGAGGTCTTCGTGGACGAGTCGCCGCTGCTCTTGCTGGAGTCGCCGGACGAGCCGTTGCTGCTGGCCGAGGAGCTGGAGGACGTGGTGGAGCGGCTGTCGTTGCGGTAGAAGCCCGAGCCCTTGAACACGACGCCGACGGCGGAGAACACCTTGCGCAGGCGGCCGCCGCACGCGGGGCACTCGGTGAGCGGGTCGTCGCTGAACTTCTGCACGGCCTCCAAGGGCTCGCCGCAGTCAGTGCAGACGTATTGGTAGGTGGGCACGCGTGGATCCTCCTGGTCGCCGTCGAAGGCCGACGGCTCTTAGCACTCTCAACCCTCGACTGCCAAGAATAATGCCCGTTTCGGTGGGTCGTTGTCCACGCGGGCGCCTCACCGCTGCAGGGTGAACACGACACCGACCGCGGCGACCGCCCAGAGCACGCTCGCCAGCGTCCCGATGATGAACCGCTCGGACGCGGCCGACTGGCTCAGTTCGGGGAACCGGCCGATGCCCTTGCCGCCCAGGACGATCGCGATGCCTTCCGGCCACCCGGCCAGGATCGTGACGGCGACCGCGATCCGCTCGAGCACCCCGATGGACGTGCCGCCGCGCAGCGTCTGAGGGTCGGAGACGCTCGCGGACGCGTCGCCGGTGACACCGTCCTCAGCGGTGACGGTCTTGCCGCGGTCCGCGACGCGCAGCAATGCCGTGACGACCAGGCTGCCGCCGGTGATCGCGGTGACCACGGCCGCCACCCGCGCGACGTTCAGGAGTGCCGGACCCGCCGGGTCGCCGGCCAAGCCGAACAGCGTCGCCGCGGCCACCAGCGTGACCGGGACGGCCGCGCCGAGCAGCCAGGTCCGGGTCGTCGCCTCGGGCCGGCGTTCGTGCTCGACGAGGTACCAGACGATGCCACCGGCCACGGCCGCGACGGCCAGCAGGACCACCGCCACCGCCGTCATGCGGCCTCCTGGAGCAGCCGCGCCACGACCGGCCGGGCGTCGCGTTCCTGCTGCCAGAGCGCGACCGCCAGCCGCTGCCCGACGGCCTGTCGGGTGACACCCAGGATGTCGGCGGCCTCGGCGAACGTGTGGCCGGCCTCGACGAGGTCGATGGCGGCCCAGCCGGCGGTGCTGCGCCGCGCGACGACGGCCGCGATCAGCGTCAGGACGGCATCGGCCTCCTGCGCGCGCCCGGCGTCGGGCCCGGCGACGGCGACGTGCTGCGGCCGCTGCTTGGCGGCGTCCAGCGCCTCGCGTGCGTGGATGAAGGCCGGGCCGCGCGCCGACCGGGTGCTGTTGGGCAGGGGCTCCTCGACCGGCCCGGCGCCGATGCCGATGCTCCACGCGTCGACCCGCAGCAGCAGCCGCGCCGCCTCGACCGCCGCCTCGGGCTCGGCGAGCACCCCCTGGAACTCGTCGCCGGCGGTGCGCTCGAACGGCAGCAGCGGCTCGTGGACCAGCTGCTTCAGCGTGGACAAGGCGTCTTCGACCAGATCGCGGCTGCGGCGGCTGCCGCGCTGGTCGACGGTCAGGACGAACGGCACACTGCAAGGCTACGACCTGGCGTCCAGTCGCGCAAGGCTGAAACCTTGCTAGCCACAGCGAAAGGCCCAGACGTTGCCAACCGCTATGCCAGCCGGACGGCTTGACACCCCGCGAATCGGGCGCCGAGCGGAACCCGGCGACGGCAGTCGGGCGGCCGTGATCGGTCGCCTACTCTGTCCCGGTGACTCGTCGCCGCATCGCCGCCGGACTCGCCGTCCTGGCGGGGCTGGTCGTGCTGGCGCTCGTCGCCACCGCGTCCGTCGGCGTGTGGTCGGTGCGCCGCGCCTACCCCGACTACGAGGGCACCGCCGAGATCCCGCGGCTGACGGCCGAGGCCGAGGTCATCCGCGACGAGAACGGCATCCCGCACGTCTACGCCGACACCCCGGAGGACCTGTTCCGGGCGCAGGCGTACGTGCATGCGCAGGACCGGTTCTGGCAGATGGACTTCCGCCGGCACGTCACGTCGGGCCGGTTGTCCGAGCTGTTCGGCGAGGACCAGGTCGAGACCGACGCGTTCGTCCGGACGCTCGGCTGGACCGAGGTCGCCCGCGCCGAGCTGCCGCTGATCAGCCCGGAGAGCCGCCGCTACTTCGACGCCTACGCCGACGGCGTCAATGCTTGGCTGGACCAGACCGACGGCGGCGAACGCGGCCTCGCCTACACGTTGCTGGGCGTGACCGGCGGCGACGACGCGCCGAGCCGCTGGACCCCCGTCGACTCCCTGAGCTGGCTGAAGGCGATGGCGTGGGACCTGCGCGGCAACATGCAGGACGAGCTCAGCCGCTCGCTGCTCGCGGCCAGCGGGCTGCCGGCCGACCGGGTCGAGCAGCTCTGGCCGGACCCGCCCGACTCGCTCACGCCGCCGATCGTCCCGGACGAGTACGTGTCGCCGCGGCTGCCCGACGCGCTGACCGGGACGGACGGCGCGCCCGTGTCGCTGACGCCCGCGGCGGCCGACGCGATCAGCCGGGCCGCCGTGGGCCTCGACGCCGCGCCGGTCACGTTCGGCGACGGTGACGGCGTCGGCTCGAACTCGTGGGTGGTCGGCGGCGACCACACCGAGTCCGGCGCGCCGCTGCTGGCCAACGACCCGCATCTGGCCCCGTCGATGCCGTCGATCTGGTACCAGGTCGGCCTGCACTGCCGCGAGGTCGGCCCGGCCTGCCCGTTCGACGTCGTGGGCTACTCGTTCGCCGGCCTGCCGGGCGTGATCATCGGCCACAACCAGGACGTCGCGTGGGGGTTCACGAACCTCAGCCCGGACGTCACCGACCTCTACCTCGAGCAGGTCCGCGGCAACTCCTACCGCGTCGGCGACGACTGGGTCCCGCTGGAGGCACGCGAGGAGACCATCCGGGTGGCCGGCGCTGACGACGTCACCATCACGGTCCGCAGCACGCGGCACGGTCCGCTGCTGTCCGACCGCGACGACGACATCGAGGACGTCGGCGAGGCAGCCCGCGTCGAGGGCGAGTCGCCGCCGGAGGACGGGTACGAGGTCGCGCTGCGCTGGACGGCGCTCGAACCGGGCCGCACGGCGGACGCGATCTTCGCGCTGAACCGGGCCACCGACTGGGACACGTTCCGGGCCGCCGCCGCGCTGTTCGACGTGCCCTCGCAGAACCTCGTCTACGCCGACACCGACGGCAACATCGGCTACCAGGCGCCCGGGCGCATCCCCGTCCGCACGACGTACGACGGCCGCTACCCGGTCCCGGGCTGGACGGGCACCTACGAGTGGGCCGGCTACATCCCGTTCGCCAGCCTGCCGAGCGTGCTCAACCCGGCCCAGGGCTACGTCGTCACGGCGAACCAGCCGGTCACCAGCGACCGCTACCCGTTGCTGCTCACTGCCGACTTCGACCCCGGGCACCGGGCCGGGCGCATCAACGAGCTCCTCGCCGAGCGGATCGACGACGGCGAGCCGCTCGACGCCGCGGACATGGCCGCGATACAGGTCGACGCGCACAGCGACGCCGCCGACATCCTGGTGCCGTACCTGCTGGAGCTCGATGCTCCCGACGGCTACTACGGCGACGGCCTGCGGCTGCTGCGCGACTGGGACCGGTCGATGACGGCGGACTCCGCGGCGGCGGCCTACTTCAACGCCGTCTGGCGCAACCTGCTCGAGCTGACCTTCCACGACGACCTGCCCGAGGACGAGTGGCCCGACGGCGGCGGCCGCTGGTTCGAGGTCATGCGCGGCCTGCTGGAGGTCCCCGGTGACCCGTTCTGGGACGACGTCGAGACCGAGGGCGGCACCGAGACGCGCGACATCGTCCTCGTCGAGGCGGTCCGCGACGCCCGCGACGAGATGACCAGGGAGCAGGGCAAGGACGCGTCGAAGTGGGAGTGGGGCCGGCTGCACGCGCTGGAGCTGACCGAGCCGACGTTCGGCACGTCCGGCATCGGGCTGATCGAGTGGATGTTCAACCGCGGGCCGGTCGAGGTCGGTGGCGGCGACTCGATCGTGCTGGCCAACGCGTGGGACGCCGCCGAGGGCTACGAGACGGTGTGGTCGCCCTCCATGCGGATGATCGTCGATCTCGGCGACCTCGACGCGTCGCGCTGGATCGACCTCACCGGCGTCAGCGGCCACCCGTTTCACGACAACTACGGTGACCAGACCGAGCTCTGGCGCGACGGCGAGACGCTGCCGATGCGCTGGGACGAGGACTCCGTCCGCGAGGCCGGCGAGTTCAGGTTCACGTTCCAGCCGCCCGAGCCGACCCAGTCCCCGTAGCGCGGTCGGTCGTCTCGGTCGTCCTCTGCAATGGGGCTCTCCGACGTGTTCCGTGGGTCATCGCCGCTCGGTTCGGCCGGGCGTGTAGCGGATGGTGAGTGATCCGGGGTTGCCATAGCTGCACGAATCCCGCAACCATGCCATCGGAGTCGGCCGCCGGCCCAGTTCGGGGCAGGGACGCGAGCCCCTTGCGACCGGAGTCGTCTGGACGGCCAGCCGGCACTCGCCCGAGCGACACCTCACCCGCGTCAGGGCCGTTGCGGGGACCCGAGCGCCCGGTGTGTGAGGTACTCACGCGAGTGAGGTGTCCGCATCACGGGTGACGACACAGCGCGCCGCACACAACTGTCGTCCCGCCCCGCACACGGGCCGGCTCAGCGCAGCCGGTGCACCCCGCTCGGAGTCGCGACGGCGTCGACGGGGACGTCGTGCGGCTCGCGGGGGACCGGGATGTCCAGCACCTCGCCGTCGTGCAGCAGCACGCAGGTGAACACCGGCGTCGTCGACCCCAGCACCCGGGCCAGCACGCGGTCGTACGACCCGCCGCCCCGGCCCAGGCGGTGGCCGCGCCGGTCGACGGCCAGGCCCGGCACCAGCAGCACCGGCGCCGCCGTCACCGCCGCGGGCCCGAGCCGCTCGCCGTCCGGCTCCAGCAGTCCACGTGCGGCCGGCACCAGGTGCTGCGGCCCGGTGTAGCGGGCCCAGTCCACGTCGCCGCCGGGCAGCAGCACCGGCAGCAGCACGTCGACGCCGTCGTCGCTGAGCGCCTCGACCAGTGGCCCGGTGCCGGGCTCGCGGCCGACCGAGACGTACGTGGCCACGGTGGAGGCGGCGGCCACCTCGGGCAGGCCGAGGACGACGTCGCGCAGCCGGCTCGCCGCCGACGCCAGCGCCGTCGCGTCGAGGTCGCGGCGGCGGGCCAGGATACGCTCGCGCAGCGCCCGCTTGGCCTCGCGCACCGTCGTCGTCACGTCTTCACCGTACGGCCGACCGCACGTCGCCCTTCTGCCTGTCCGCCGGTGTTTGTAGGGTGACGCCCAGAATGGAGGGCCATCCATACCGGCGACGACCGGGGGCCGGAGGCTCCCGCGAGTTGTCGGTCGGGACGGAGCGGGTACCTCAGCCTTGGAACGAGGCATGCATGGCCCGACTGGATGAGGAGAGCAATGACTGCAGCGCGAACGGAACAGGACGCTCCGGCCGGCGCGGTGACGAAGGTGGTCATCCCGGTCGCGGGGCTCGGGACGAGATTCCTGCCGGCCACCAAGGCGACGCCGAAAGAGATGCTGCCCGTCGTCGACAAACCAGCCATCCAGTACGTCGTCGAAGAGGCGGTCGCGGCCGGGCTGTCCGACGTGCTGCTGGTCACCGGGCGCAACAAGGACGCCATCGAGAACCACTTCGACCGCGCCTGGGAGCTGGAGAAGGCGCTGGAGCAGAAGGGCGACCAGGAGCGGCTGCGGCGGGTCATGAAGTCGCAGATCCTGGGCGACATCCACTACGTCCGCCAGGGCGACCCGCGCGGCCTCGGCCACGCCGTCCTCTGCGGCGCGCTCCACGTCGGCGCCGAGCCGTTCGCCGTCATGCTGGGCGACGACCTCATCGACCCCCGCGATCCGCTGCTGCCGCACATGCTCGACGTCCAGAAGCGCTACGGCGGCAGCGTCATCGCGCTCATCGAGGTCGACCCCGCCTTCGCCCACATGTACGGCTGCGCGTCGGTCGAGCCGGCCGAGGACGACGTCGTGCGGGTCACCGACCTGGTCGAGAAGCCCGAGCCCGGCACGGCGCCGAGCAACCTCGCCGTCATCGGCCGGTACGTACTGCACCCGGCGATCTTCGACGTGCTGCGGCGCACCGAGCCCGGCCGCGGCGGCGAGATCCAGCTGACCGACGCGCTCAAGACACTGGCCGGCATGCCCGCCGAGCAGGGCGGCGGGGTGCACGCCGTCGTGTTCCGCGGCCGCCGCTACGACACCGGCGACCGCCTCGACTACCTGCGCACGACCGTCAGTCTGGCCAGCGAGCGCAGCGACCTCGGCAAAGAGTTCCGGGCGTTCCTGCGCGAGTTCGTTGCGCAGCTTCCGCCCGAGGTTGAGGATGACTGAGTGAAGCGTGTCGCCGACCATCTCTCTGACATCCTCGCAGCGGTCCGGCCGCTGAGCGAGCTGGACTTCCAGCTGCTCGACGCGCACGGCTGCGTCGTCACCGAGGACGTCATCGCACCGTGGTCGCTGCCACAGTTCGACAACACCGCCATGGACGGCTACGCGGTCCAGGCCGACGACGTCGCCGCGGCGTCCGCGGACGAGCCGGTCGAGCTGCCCGTCGTCGCGGACATCCCGGCCGGCGACACGCGCGTCAACGCGATCGGGCCGGGGTTGGCCGCGCGCATCATGACCGGTGCGCCGGTGCCGTCGGGCGCCGACGCCATCGTGCCGGTCGAGCAGACCGACGCCGGCACCGCGCGGGTCCGCATCACGGCGCCGGCGAAGCCGGGCGCGCATATCCGGCGGGCCGGGGGCGACGTCCAGGAGGGCGACGTCGTGCTGGGCGCCGGGACGTACCTCGGCGCCGCGCAGATCGGCCTGCTCGCCGCGGTCGGCCGCGACCGCGTCGTCGTCCGGCCGCGGCCCCGCGTCGTCGTCATCTCCACCGGCAGTGAGCTGGTCGAGCCGGGGTATCCGCTGACCACCGGGCAGATCTCCGACTCCAACTCGTTCACGCTGACCGCCGCCGCGCGCGAGGCCGGCGCCGTCGCGTACCGCGTCCCGCCGGTCCCCGACGACAAGGACCGGCTGCTCGGGCTGATCGAGGATCAGCTGATCCGCGCCGACATGGTCATCACGACCGGCGGGGTGAGCGCCGGCGCCTACGACATCGTCAAAGAGGTGCTCTCCGGCCTCGGCACGGTGCAGTTCGACAACGTCGCCATGCAGCCGGGCAAGCCGCAGGGGTTCGGCACCATCGGCGACGACCACACGCCGATCTTCGCGCTCCCCGGCAACCCGGTCAGCGCGTTCGTCTCGTTCGAGGTGTTCGTGCGGCCGGCGATCCGCAAGATGCTCGGTTCGCCGCGGCTGCACCGCCCCAGCGTCAAGGCTGTGCTGCAGGAGCGGCTGCGCTCGCCGGAGGGCCGCCGGCAGTTCGCCCGGGCCCGCGTCCAGACGGCGCAGGACGGCTCGCACCAGGTGCGGCCGATCGGCGCCCAGCAGTCGCACCTCATGGGCGACCTCGCTTACGCCAACGCGCTGATCGTCGTGCCTGAGCACGTCACCGAGGTCGCGGCGGGCCAGGTGGTCGACACCGTCCTGCTCGAACGGCGGCGAGAGTGAGCTCGTCCGGTTTCACGCACCTGGACGATGAGGGTGCGGCGCGCATGGTGGACGTATCGGCGAAGGACGTGACGGTCCGGACGGCGACGGCGTCGGGCCGCGTGCTGGTATCGCCGGCCGTGGTGACGGCGTTGCGGGCCGGGGACGTGCCCAAGGGTGACGCGCTCGCCGTCGCGCGGCTGGCCGGCATCATGGGCGCGAAGAAGACCCCTGACCTCATTCCGCTGTGTCACCCGCTGGCGCTGCACGGGGTGGACGTGACGCTGACGGTGTTGGATGACGCCGTGCGTGTGGTTGCTGTGGTTCGGACAGCCGATCGGACCGGCGTCGAGATGGAGGCGCTGACCGCCGTCGCGACCGCCGCTCTCACCGTCGTCGACATGGTGAAGTCGATCGACAAGGGCGCCGTCATCTCCGACGTCCGGCTCGAGGAGAAGACCGGGGGCAAGTCCGGGACCTGGCGGCGACCATGAGAGCCCTGGTCGTGACGGTGTCGACGCGCGCGGCCACAGGGGTGTACGAAGACCGCGGGGGACCGCTGATCGTGGCCGGGCTGGCCGCTCTGGGGTTCGCGGTGGCCGACCCGACGGTCGTGCCGGACGGCGACGAGGTCGAGGCCGTGCTGCGGTCCGCCGTCGCCGAGGGCTACGACGTCGTCGTCACCACCGGCGGCACCGGCCTCAGCCCCACCGACCACACGCCCGAGATGACCCGTCGCGTCCTCGATGCCGAGGCGCCGGGGCTGGCCGAGGCGATCCGGTCCTACGGGGTCGCGCAGGGAGTGCCGGCGGCGGCGTTGTCGCGCGGCGTGGCCGGCCGGGCCGGGCGCACGCTCATCGTCAACCTCCCGGGCTCGCCCGGCGGCGTGCGTGACGGTCTCGCCGTCCTCGCGCCGGTCCTCCCGCACGCAGTCGACCAGCTCCGCGGCGGTGACCACGCGCCTGGAGGTGGGGCGTGAGGTCCCGGTCCACGCGGCTCGGCTGGCCGGTCGAGCTGAACGAGGGCCCCGTCGGGCTGCGGCCGCTGCACGGGCGCGACCTGCGCGCGTGGACCGAGGTGCGGCAGCGCAGCGAGTCGTGGCTGCGGCCGTGGGAGGCGACGCCCCCGCCGCCGGCCGACCCGTACACGATGAGCTTCCGGCAGATGGTCCGGCTCCACGCCGCCCAGGGCCGCGCCGACGAGTCGCTGCCCTGGGCCGTCACGTACTACGGGCGGCTGGCCGGGCAGCTCAACGTCTCGAACATCATCTGGGGCTCGGCGCGCATGGGCACGGTCGGCTACTGGCTCGACGTCGACCTCGCCGGCCGCGGCATCATGCCCACCGCCGTCGCCATGGCCGTCGACTACTGCTTCTTCGTGTGCGGACTGCACCGGCTCGAAGTGAACATCCGCCCCGAGAACCGCGCCTCGCTGCGCGTCGTCGAGAAGCTCGGCTTCCGCGAGGAGGGGCTGCGGCCGAAGCTGCTGCACATCGACGGCGAATGGCGCGACCATCGTTCGTTCGCGCTGACCGCCGAGGACGTGCCCGAGGGCCTGTTGCGCCGGTGGCGTTCGTCGCGTCTGGCTCCCTGAGCTGTGCGCTGGCGCCGTCGCTGAGCTGCGGCGATGACGCTGCGTGACCGTTTCGATGTGTTTTGCCACCATCTGCAGTTGTTTGACTGTGCGATTATTGCTGCGTACCGCAATGTGGCGACGTCGAATCGAGGCTCTCGGGGGATTGCATGAACGACTCTGCTGGTGTGCGGCTCTGGAACGGGGCGATGCTCCCTACGCCCGGGGTCTTCCAGATCGATCCCGCGCACACCACGGCCGGCTTCGTCGCCCGTCATCTCATGGTCACCCAGGTGCGTGGCCGGTTCGAGAAGGTCGAGGGCACCGTCCACATCGCCGACGACCCGCTGGACTCGTCCGCGAGCGCCGTCATCGACACGGGCTCGATCACCACGGGCGCCGCTGAGCGGGACGCCCACCTGCGCAGTGCTGATTTTCTGGACATCGAGGCGTTCCCGAAGATGAGCTTCATCTCCCGCCAGGTGCACGGTGGCTCGTCGGGACCCAAGTGGTCGGTCGTCAACGGCCAGATGGTCCGCCGTCGCCGCGGCGGCGCCGGCAAGTTCGTGTGCGTCGGCGAGCTGACGATCAAGGGTGTCACCCGTCCGATCGAGCTGGATGTTTCCATCGACGGCGTCAAGGGCGACCCCTGGGGCGGCGAGCGGCTCGCCCTGTCGGCGACGGGCGAGATCGACCGCGAGGCGTACGGCATGACCTGGAACGTGGCGCTCGAGGCCGGCGGCTGGCTGGTGTCGCAGAGGGTCCAGATCGAGATCCGGGCACAAGCGATCAGGATGACCTGAGGTCCCTCTGGTCACACCCGTCACGTGCGTTGCGGACGACACACCGAAGCAGGTCCACCGTGTGAGTTGCATTGCACCGTAGCGTTTTGAGGCATGGGGTACAGCGGTCTCATCTATGCGGCGATCGTCGCAGCGTGGGCCGCCTTTCTCGTGCCCCGCTGGATCCGTCGCAACGAAGAGGTCGAGCGCGCCCGCGAGGCCGATGTCGAGCGCGGCGTCCGCGTCCTGTCGCGTCGCGCCGGCCCGCCGCAGGCTCCCCACGGCGCCGTGACGCTGCCCGCTGCGCCTGCCGCGGCTTCTGAGGCGGCGGTTGCGGCCGCGACCGCGCCGCCCGCTCCGTCTGATGATGCCTTCGCAGTAGCCGCCCGCCGCCGTCGTCGCATGCTCGGCATGCTGCTGGTTCTGCTGGTCGCTTCTGTCGCCCTTGTCGTAATCGGCCGCGTGCCCGCCTGGGCGCCCGCTGGCCCGGCGGTGCTCCTGGTCCTCTTCCTCTTCGTCGCCCGCCGCGCCGCTGTCGTCCAGGCCCGCCGGCGACGCATCCAGGCCCGCCGTGCGGCCACCCAGCGCCGTCGCCCGGAGGCCCGTGACGCCTCCGCCGTCTGGGCCTCGCCCTCCGAGTCCGAGGAAGGGGCTCCTCGCCGCCTGGTGCTCCCTGACGAGCTCGTGGCGCCGGCGCCGTCGGTTGGTGAGGGCGAGGAGTGGTCGCCCGTCGCCGTCCCGCTGCCCACCTACCTCACGAAGCCCAAGGCGACGCGCCCGGCGGCCCGCAAGATCGACCTCACCCAGCCGGGCGCCTGGACCTCCGGCCGGCTGGACCCGGCCAGCTCCATCCAGCTCCCTCACCGCGCCCCCGGCGAACGCCCCGCGGCGTCCTCCGAAACCGCCGCGACCGCCGACGCAGACGAGTCCATTGAGCAGCCCCGCCGCGCCGTCGGCGACTAGGGCCCGATTGGGTGTCCGGCCGGTCCGGGTGGTAAAGTCGCGGGGGTTCCAGGGGCTGTGGCGCAGCTGGTAGCGCACCTCGTTCGCAACGAGGGGGTCAGGGGTTCGAGTCCCCTCAGCTCCACCCTCAGCTCCACCCAATGAGGCTTACTAGAGCCCTCACCGAAGGAGTCAGGGCGTGAGCCCATGCGGGTTGCAGAAGAGGGGCCGGTCCGCACGGACCGGCCCCTTCTTCGTTTGCCTGCCTGCTCGTGGGTCAGGATCGCCGGAAGGCAGCGCCTCCAGCTGGTCAGGGCTCATCTGCCGGTCGACGGCTCGTGCGGCCGCCTGGCTGGCCAGCAGGGCGTGGTGCACGGTTCGTTGGCGTCGCTGGCGCCTACTTCGGTATCCTCGTCCAGCTCGGTAACAACTCCACGGTAGTCGCTCATCTACCGGTAGCGGTGCGTCTATGTCGTGGCTGCAGCCGTCCTGTTTGCTCCGAACTGACGACGCATTGCTCATGGCCAGACGCATCGTTGACACTTCAACAACCGGTCATGGGCGTCCAATGAAGGGAGCTTGTCGAGTTTCTGTATAAGGAGCCGGTCGTTTCTTCTCTCGTGAGTGGTGTTAGAGGTGGGGATTGATGCGGTCGGGGTAGGTGATGGCCAGTTGGGCAAGGGCCTGTTTCCAGTTGGTGACGACCTGGCCTTCGACGAGTCGGCGGGAACCTGTCGGTGCGTCCCGCTAAGTTGAGTCTGAGACCGGTACAGAACCTAAGCACACGCCGTCGGGGTGAAGGAGATACACCTGAAGATGAGCCACCTGACAGCAGCCTGCACCACCAACCTCAGTGCGAGGGTGGTGACGTAATAGTGGCTCCATCGAGCAAGGAAGCTCAGCGCGCTGAGCTTCACAAGACAATCTGGCGCATCGCCAACGACCTGCGTGGCTCGGTCGACGGCTGGGACTTCAAGAGCTATGTCCTGGGTATCCTCTTCTACCGCTTCATCTCGGAGAACCTGACCGCCTACATCAACGAGGGCGAGCGCAAGGCTGGTGACGAGTCGTTCGACTACGCCAAGCTGAGCGACAAGCAGGCCGAGTTCGGTCGTCGGGAGACGGTGGCCGAGAAGGGCTTCTACATCCTGCCGAGCGAGCTGTTCGCCAACGTCCGCAAGCGGGCGGCCAGCGACGAGAACCTCAACGAGACGCTCGAGCGGATTTTCGGCAACATCGAGGGCTCGGCGAAGGGCGCTGACTCTGAGGACGACCTCAAGGGTCTGTTCGACGACCTCGACGTCAACAGTGCCAAGCTCGGCAACACGGTGGCTCGGCGGAACGAGAAGTTGGTCAAGCTGCTCAACGCCATCGGGGACCTGAACCTGGGCGACTTCAATGGGCACACCATCGACACCTTCGGCGACGCGTACGAGTACCTCATGCAGATGTACGCCGCCAATGCCGGCAAGTCGGGTGGCGAGTATTACACGCCCCAGGAGGTCTCCGAGCTCCTCGCACGCATCACAGTGGTCGGCAAGAAGTCGGTCAACAAGGTCTACGACCCGGCGGTCGGCTCGGGCTCGCTGCTGCTGAAGTTCGCCAAGATTCTCGGCAAGGAAAACGTCCGCCAGGGCTTCTTCGGTCAGGAGATCAACCTGACCACCTACAACCTGGCCCGCATCAACATGTTCCTGCACGACGTGAACTACGAGAAGTTCAGCATTGCGCACGGCGACACCCTGATTGATCCGGCCCACTGGGATGACGAGCCGTTCGAGGCGATCGTCTCCAACCCGCCTTACTCGATCAAGTGGGAGGGTGACGCCAACCCGCTGCTAATAAACGATCCGCGCTACTCGCCCGCGGGCGTACTGGCCCCGAAGTCCTACGCTGATCTCGCGTTCACGATGCACATGCTCAGTTGGCTCGCAGTGAACGGTACTGCGGCCATCATTGAGTTCCCCGGCGTCCTCTACCGTGGAGGCGTTGAGCGCAAGATTCGCAAGTACCTCATCGACAACAACTACGTCGATACTGTGGTCCAGTTGCCGCCTGACCTCTTCTTCGGTACGAACATCGCCACCTGCATCCTGGTGCTCAAGAAGTCGAAGAAGGATGCCTCAGTTCTGTTCATTGACGCATCTGCGGAATTCGAGCATGTGGGTAGCAAGAACAAGCTTCAGCCGCACAACCAGGAGAAGATCCTGGAGGCTTTCGTGTCGCGCAAGGACGTAGATCACTTCTCTAGGCTCGTGCCAACAACGGAGATCGCGGAGCGTGAGTACCTCATTTCGGTATCCGCCTACGTCGCAAAGGCAGATACGCGTGAGGCAGTCGACATCGCCGAGCTCAACGCGGAGATCGCTGAAATCGTGGCTCGCCAGGCCGAGCTCCGCGCCATTCTCGATGAAATCGTTGCCGAGCTAGAGGACGCGTCGTGACTCCAATTGAGGCCGCCATATCTAGGCTTTGTCCACAAGGTGTCCCGATGCGCACTCTCGGTGAAGCGGGCACCTGGTACGGAGGTGGCACGCCGTCGAAGGCCGTTTCCGAGTACTGGGAGAACGGTACGGTGCCTTGGTTGTCGCCAAAAGACATGAACGGCGGCAAGGTGCTGGCTACCGAGGACCACATCACGGAGGCAGCACTCGGCAAGTCGCCAGCCAAGCTAGTCCCTGCCGGTTCGGTCGCATTCGTGATGCGGTCGAACATCCTCCGCCGACTGCTCCCTATCGCGCTAGTGCCGTTCTCGGTGGCGCTCAATCAGGACATGCGCGCAGTCGTCCCCCATGAGGGTGTCCTGCCTGAGTATCTGGCTCACGTGTGCCGCGCCCGTGCGGCGGCAATCCTGGGTATTGCGGGTCGCACAGACGGATCGATGGCTGCCATCCAGACCTCAATGTTGATGAACTACTCCATCCCTGTTCCACCAGTGAAGGTGCAACGTGAGATCGTCCGGATCTTGGATGCTTTCGCCGCGTTGGATGCTGGAATCGAAGAAGAACTGGCGGTCCGCAAACGGCAGCGTCTCGCGCTGGCCCGTACCTTGCCACACGCGCCATACGCTTCTTCTTCTAGGTCTGGTGATCGGCAGCATGTAGAGCTTGGCGAGGTGGCGACGCACTACGTGGATCCGGTGCGTGTAGAGTCGGATGGCACGTACACGAACCTCGGAGTTAAGTGGTACGGCGAAGGTGCCTTTGCTCGGGAGCCAAAGCTTGGCCGCGCCATCAAGGGGACGACGCTCTACCGAGTTAAGCCGCAACAGCTCATCTACAACAGAATGTTCGTCACTGAGGGATCGTTCGCGGTTGTTCCCGCAGAACTGGCTGATGGAGTTGTTTCCAACGAGTTCCCCGTTTACGACCTCGATACCTCGCGCGTGCTGCCTGAGTGGCTACTGCTCTACTTCAAAGACGAGTACACGCTCAAGCGCATCGAGGGAGAGGTCACGGGTACCGAGCGAGGCTCAACTAAGAGTCGTCGACGCTGGAAGGAAGACCAGTTCGAGGCGTTCGAGATCGAGCTGCCACCGATCACCGCTCAGAGAGAGTTCTTGCACGTAATCGGCACCATCACCGCTCTAGAGTCGGCTTTGAGTGACGAGCTCGCCGCCCGTCGGAAGCAGCACGAGTATCACCGCGACAAGCTCTTGACCTTCAAGGAGCTGGCGGCATGAGTGATGCTCCAGCACGTCAGTACGACCCGATCGCCGTCAGCTCCGAGAGCACGGTCGTCGCGGAGTTCGTCCCGGACGTCGCCACCGCCACGGCCTACCAGTCAGAGGCCGAGCTTGAGAAGGAGTTCATCAAGCTCCTGCAGGGCCAAGCCTACGAGTACCTACCGATCACGTCGGAACAGCAGCTCGTCGCCAACCTTCGCGCCCAGCTCGAGCTTCTGAACGGCATCTCGTTCAGCGATTCGGAGTGGGACCGGTTCTTCACGGAGAAGATCGCCGGAGCCAATGAGGGCATCGTCGAGAAGACCGTCCGCATCCAGGAAGATCACGTTCAGATCCTCAAGCGCGACGACGGTACGACCAAGAACGTCACGCTGCTCGACAAATCCAACGTCCACAACAACCGCTTGCAGGCGATCAACCAGTACGAGATCGGAGCGGGCGAGGGCGGTGCCAAGCACGCCAACCGCTACGACGTGACTGTCCTGGTCAACGGCCTCCCGATGGTCCACATCGAGCTGAAGCGTCGTGGTGTGGACATCCGCGAAGCGTTCAACCAGATCGACCGCTACCAGCGGGACGGCTTTTGGGCCGGCTCCGGGCTGTTCGAGTACGTCCAGCTGTTCGTCATCAGCAACGGCACGCTGACGAAGTACTACTCCAACACGACCCGTCGTCAGCACATCAACGAGACCGGCGGCAAGAAGACCCGCAACACCAGCCACTCGTTCGAGTTCACCTCATGGTGGGCCGACGCGCAGAACCGGCCGATCCAAGACCTGACCGCGTTCGCCAAGACGTTCTTCGCTCGCCACACGCTGCTCAACATCCTGGCGAAGTACTGCGTGCTGACCGCTGACCGGCTGTTGCTCGTCATGCGTCCGTACCAGATTGTGGCGGCCGAGCGGATCCTGAACCGCATCGAGATCTCTACCAATTACAGGCAGCTCGGCACCCTCAAGGCCGGCGGCTACGTTTGGCACACGACCGGGTCGGGAAAGACGCTGACTAGCTTCAAGGCGGCCCAGCTCGCCAGTCGAATGCCTAGCGTTGACAAGGTGCTGTTCGTGGTCGACCGCAAGGACCTCGACTACCAGACCATGCGTGAGTACGACCGATTCGAGCGAGGAGCAGCCAACTCCAACACCTCGACCGCCGTGCTCAAGCGCCAGCTCGAAGACCCGACTGCGCGGATCATCATCACGACGATCCAGAAGCTGTCGACCTTCATCAGTGGCAACAAGGGCCACGACATCTACAGCGGCCATGTCGTGATCATCTTCGACGAGTGCCATCGCTCGCAGTTCGGTGACATGCATTCGGCGATCACGAAGGCGTTCAAGCGGTACAACCTGTTCGGCTTCACGGGCACCCCGATCTTCGCCGTCAACGCGGGCACCAGTGGCAACCCGAAGCTGCGCACCACGGCTCAGGCTTTCGGGTGCTTCCTGCACGGCAACCCGACGAACTGCCCGCCAGAGAGTCACCAGATGGCCATCCACGCCTACACGATCGTCGACGCCATCAGCGACAAGAACGTCCTGCCGTTTCGTATCGACTACGTCAACACGGTCAGGCTCCCTGACGGCATCCAGGACAAGCAGGTGCCGGCCATCGATACTGAGCGTGCCCTACTTGCCCCGGAGCGCATTGGGCAGGTGGTCGAGTACACGCTTGGACACTTTGACCAAAAGACCAGGCGGTCGAAGCGGTACACGCTGGGTGAGCGCCGTGTCCACGGCTTCAATGCACTGTTCGCGACCGCCTCGATTGAGGCCGCCAAGCGCTACTACAACCACTTCTATCTACAGCAGTGGGACTTGTCGCCGGACCGCCAGCTGAAGGTCGGGCTCATCTACTCCTACGCTGCCAACGAGGCTGTGGCCGACGACTATCTCGATGAAGAGGGCTTCGACACGAACGGTCTCGACCAGTCGTCGCGTGACTTCCTGGAAGATGCGATCCAGGACTACAACGACATGTTCGGCACGAGCTTTGACACATCCAGTAACAAATTCCAGAACTACTACAAGGACCTGTCGCTACGTCTCAAGAACCGCGAGATCGACCTGGTCATCGTGGTCAACATGTTCCTGACCGGCTTCGACGCCACGACGATCAACACACTGTTCGTCGACAAGCGTCTGATCAATCACGGCCTCCTCCAGGCCTACTCGCGGACCAACCGCATCCTGAACTCGGTCAAGACCTACGGTAACATCGTCAGCTTCCGCGACCTGGAGGAAGAGACGAACGACGCCATCGCCCTATTCGGCAACAAAGACGCCAAGGGCATTGTCCTGCTCAAGCCATACGCCGAGTACTACGACGAGTACGCCGAGAAGGTCCAGGAGCTGCTGGAGCGGTTCCCGCTCGGCCAGCCGATCATCGGAGAGGCGGCCCAGAAGGCGTTTATTGCCCTCTTCGGCCAGATCCTGCGCCTGCAGAACATCCTGACCAGCTTCGATGACTTCGCTGGAAACGAGATCCTGACCGAACGCCAGGGCCAGGACTACCGCAGCGTTTACCTCGATCTCTACGCCGAGTTCAAGAAGGACGCGACCGTCGAGAAGGAGTCGATCGTCGACGACGTCGTCTTCGAGATCGAGCTGATTAAGCAGGTCGAGATCAACGTCGACTACATCCTGATGCTGGTCCAGAAGTACCGCGAGGCCAAGGGCGACGGTGATGATCGTGAGATCCGGGCAACTATTTCGCACGCCATCGATGCCAGTCCGAGCCTGCGCAACAAGAAGGATCTGGTCGTGGACTTCGTCGACTCCATCTCCGCTACCGGCGACCTCGACGAGGAGTGGGCGGCCTACGTCGCCAAGCGCCGTACTGAGGAGCTCAACGCAATCATCGAGGACGAGGACCTCAAGCCGGAGGAGACCCGGGCGTTTATCGACACCGCCTTCCGTGACGGCGAGATCGAGACCACCGGCACCGCCATCACGAGAGTGCTTCCGCCGGTCTCACGCTTTGCGGTTGATGGCGGCCACGGCGAGAAGAAGCAGCGCGTGCTAACGAAGCTCGGCGCGTTCTTCGAGCGGTTCTTCGGTCTCAGCTCTAGCGGAGGCGAGGTATAGGAGTGCCCATCACGGTGTCTGACCCTGGCGACGATGACCGGGCGATGAGCTGACGCCAGAGCAGGGTGAGCGCCTCCAGAGGCAACTTCAGGGCATCTACAAGGACCTGATGGCGAAGTTCGACATCAAGGTGCCGCAGCTGGATCTTGGCATGAGTGCGATCCCCAAGATTGTCGCCGACGTGGCCAAGATCGGCCGGATTTCGATGCCTGAGTCCGTCCTCAAGAACCTGTGTGGCCTCCGTTTCGCCGAGCAGAACCCCAGCTCGTCGCTCAGCCGATCACCGGCTGGCCACCGCCGCGTGTCAACGGACGACGGCGGCACCGTGCCGAGCGGCTCGCCGACTCCAACGACGTCAGGGCCGACGGTTGAGTCACCGATGACTGGCGGAACTCCCACGCAAGAGGATACGCATAATCGGGTGATATCTTCGGCTCATGCGTAGTGAGGGGCCTGTCCTTGCGCCGACGTTCCGGTCGCGCCTGCAGGGCGACCTGCTTGCGCTCGTCCTGCCATGGCCCGACCGGGAGTGGTCCATCTCGGAGCTCGCAGCGCGACTTCACGCGCCGTTGACGACCGTTCAGAGCGAAGTCATGCGCCTCATTGACGGCGGCGTGCTCGCCACGCGGCACGTGGGTCGCAGCCGGCTCCTCCGCGCCAACGGCGACAATCCTGCAGTAGCGCCGCTGACGCAGCTGACCTTGATGACCTTCGGGCCGCATTCTGTGATTGCCGACGAGTTCGCGGACCTAGGTGCTGACCTCGTGTTGCTGTTCGGATCATGGGCGGCGCGCTATCACGGCGAGCCCGGTCCGCCGCCGGCCGACATCGACGTGCTCGTGATCGGGGATCACGTCGATCGAGCAGCGCTGTATGAAGCGGCGGAACGTGCCGAACGGCGCCTCCAGCGGCCCGTGAACCCGGTCTTGCGCAAGAGCTCTACGTGGGCGCAAAGAGACGGTGATCCGCTGTTGAATGAGATCGTCCGCCGGCCGTATGTCGAGGTCATCGGAGAGGCAGAATGAAATGGACCCGCGGTGCAGAGACCGTGGAACGCCTGCTGAAGGAGGGCCGTCTCGAACCGATTACAGGCGCCGCTGCAGCGGGCGACATGCATCTGCAGTCGGCCCGGGCCATGCTGGCGTCAGCCGAACGCGAAGCTGACCACAATCCCGAGGCTGCCTACGTCCTTGCCTATGACGCTGTGCGCAAGGCGGCCACTGGCCTGTTGGCCCAGCAGGCCCTGCGGCCGAGGCAGAACGGCCACCACGTCACCGTGGAAGAGGCCGTGCGTGCGCAGTTCAACGGTGACTTTCATGAGATGGCGGCTTTGCGTCGGCGCCGTGGGGAGATCGAGTATCCGATAGCGCCCGGCGACAACGTCACTTCTGAGGAAGTCGCCGACGCCATCCAGGTCTCGGCTCGGATTGTGGCGGCTGCTGGAACGATCCTGCCCACACTCAGCTTCTACCGATGAGCGCCTGCCGGAAGACGCGGGACCGGGCGCGAAGGACTTCACCGACCGGCTCATACCCGCAAGGCCTCGGGGGCCGCGAGCACGGATCGTGTCGCTAACGTTTGGCTATGGCGGCTGGGCCTAGCTGGAGATCGGTGGTGCGCTCGACCGGGGTGACCGCCGACTCATTGATGGACGGCGTGCTGGAGGCGGGTCCGAATGCTTGAGGCTGTGTGCGATGCGGCGGGCCGGGCGGCTGCCGATCTTGACGCGCAGGGACGTCGCCTTGGCGCTGCTGGCCAGGCCGGCTGCGGAGGCTCTGGCCGAGCTCCCTGCGCTGCGCCGGGAACTGATGGCCGCCAGCAACCCGATGTCGACGACGTTCTGGGCGAGCGCCGAGGCCGTGCTGTCGTCGATCAGGGCGGGTGGCGCGAGCATCGGGAGCGTGCGGGAGTGGCTGGAGGCAACGGGCACCGAACCGATCCAACTGATTCCGGGCGAGATGTTCATGTGGCCGGATGAGAACGAGCGCAGCGCGCTCGCCGCGGAGTTGCATGCGCTGCTGGTGGCTCATCTCGAGGCGCTCGTCGCCGACGGGGTGATCGACCCGGATCGCCTCGCGGCCGGCGACGCGGCAGCGCTCGCGGCCTATCGGCAGATCCAGGTCGATTGGCTGCGTTCGCCGCTGCCGGACGGGCGGGTGCCGGCCTCTGCGCTCGATGAGGAGGGGATCGCCGAGTTCGTAGCCGAATGGAACGACGCGCAGGCCGACGCGCGTCACATCCTCGGCGAGATGCTGGAGGAGGTCGGGCCGCGCCCCTGCCCGGAGGATTAGCTGCGGGCGGCCTGTGCCCGGATCCGCGACCGGCTGGACAGCGACGATCCGCGGTACCGGTTGTTGCGCACGGCCGCAGACGTGGATTCCGCGGGTCTGCCCGCTGACGACCGCCAAGCACGGCTCACCCTGGCGGCTGCAGTCGTGTCGCAGCGGGGCGAGGTCCCCGAGGACGTACTCGACCGTGACAGCCAGGTCGCGCGGATGATGCTCGAGCTCTCGGACTGGATCGCCGCCGCCGTCGTGCTCGCCCGCGGCGGCCCGGGGACGGTGGTGGACCAGGACAGCTTGTCCAAGGAGATCGTCGCGTTCGACCTCGACCAGGCGGACGACGACCTCCTCGACGTCGACGTCGACGTCGAGGACGAGGACGAGGACGAGTGGTTCGACGACGAGTCGTTGGAGGACGCCGCATTGACGGTGAGCCTTGGCCTGTTCGCCGCCGTCCTCGTGTGGCGGGTGCTCGGAGCCATCGACGAGGACGACCGCCTCACCCGCCTCGGCTGGTGGGGTGTGCCCGAGTCGTTCCTTCACGCGTGGCAGCCCCGCGACGAGTCTGCTTGAGGCGACGTAGTGTCGCCGATTGACGGTGCCTCGCCGTGTCGGCGTGGCTGGACCTCGGCGGCCGAGGCGCCCCGATAGGGTGCTGCCTCGTGCGGGGGAGGAAGGGTCCTGCGCGGAATGCTGGCAGTCCATGGGTTCTGGCGGAGTGGGCACGGTCTGTGCCTATGGGCCGAGGACTCTGAACGAACGGTCAAGAGCCCGAGCCAGGCGTTGCGCTCCGCGCGGGAGCATCCGTTCGCCGCACCGGCCGACGAACTGGGCGCGATCCACCCGGGCAAGGCCGACAGTGTGACGCTGCTGCTGCCGTCGTTACGCACCGAGCCGCTGGATTCCCCTGAGCTGGTCAGGGTCGCGCCTCGCCCGGAGCCGGCGAAGGGCCCCATGCTGCTGGCTTGGTCCGTGCCGGTCGTCCAGTTCGATCCGGTGGCGTCTTTGACCGTCCTCGATGTCCTGGCCGACCAGGTGCGTTATGGCGCGTCTGTGCGGTTCATGGGTGAGGTGACGGCGTTTGCACGCGAGCTCGCCGAACGCGGGCGCGTGCTCCCGGCCGTCGAGTGGGACGCCGAAGCGCCGGTGGCGCGCTGGCGGCCCACGTTGCAAGGACCCGACGTCGTGACGATGCAGTCTCTGGTCGCTGCCATGCCGCCGGTCTTCCGGGCCATGACGGACTCACCTGCGAACACCGTCGGCCAGAACCCGACCGACGTGGTCGCTGACGCCGTGCATGCGCTCGTCGACGCGGCCGTGCGCGAGCGTCTCGCCGCCGAGTCCACCGTGGAGGTGCTTCCGCCGAGGCGGGGACGTCGGCCGAAGCGGATCCCGGCCCCCGAGGCGTGGGTGCAGGCTCTGACCACCGCCGACGGACGGTTCGACGCCGAGCCCGGCGACGTGGAAGGTCTGGAGCAGGCGCTGGAGCCGTGGGCCGGGTTCGGTGTCGGCCAGACCGGCCCGGCGAGGCTCACGTTCCGGCTCACCGACCACCGGCCAAGCGACGCCGCCGCCGAGGACGGCGACTCGGTCGCCACGGTCTGGCGGCTGGAGTTCCTCCTGCAGTCGATCGAGGACCCGAGCCTGTTGGTACCGGCCGAGCAGGTCTGGCGATCCGGTGGAGAGCTGCGCCGGTGGCTGGACCGGCCGGACGAGCTGCTGCTGGCCGAGCTCGGACGTGCCAGCGCGATCTTCCCGGAGCTGTTGTCGTCGCTGCGTGAGCGACGCCCATGCGCGCTCGATCTGGATGTCGACGGTGCCTACGACTTCCTGTCGGCCAAGGTGGCGGTCCTGGACCAGGCCGGGTTCGGTGTCCTGGTGCCGTCGTGGTGGGACAAGCGGAAGAAGCTCGGCCTGGCGGCCCAGGAATCCACGCCGCAGGACGGTGTCGTCACGGGTGGCTGGTTCAGCCGCGAGGCGCTTGTTGAGTTCGAGTGGCGGCTCGCCATCGGCGACGAAGCGCTGAGCGAGGACGAACTGGCCGCGCTGGCCGCCACCAAGGCGCCGTTGGTGCGGCTACGGGGCAACTGGGTCGCCGTCGATCCGGAGCAGCTCGAGCGCGGCCCGGAATTCCTGCGGCGCCAGCCGGCGGCACCGACGACCGCCGGGGAGATCATCGCCCTGGCGGCCGCTCATCCGGGTGATCTGGACACGCCGCTTCCGGTGACGTCGGTGCAGGCGGACGGCTGGCTGGGCGACCTGCTGTCGGGTGCGGCGGAGCGTTCGCTGATGCCGCTGCCGGCGCCGGACGGGTTTCGCGCCAGCCTGCGCCCGTATCAGGAGCGCGGGCTGTCCTGGTTGGTGTTCCTGTCCGGTCTCGGCCTCGGGGCGTGTCTGGCCGACGACATGGGCCTGGGCAAGACGATCCACCTCTTGGCGCTGGAGCAGCATCGGCGCGGGGAGACCCCTGATGCTCCTCCCACGCTGTTGCTGTGCCCGATGTCGCTGGTGGGCAACTGGCAGCGGGAAGCGGCGAAGTTCGCCCCGGACCTGCGGGTGTATGCCCACCACGGCCAGGCCCGCAAACGCGGGGAGGAGCTCGCCGCCCAGCTCACCGACGTGGACGTCGTCGTCACCACGTACGCCACGGCGGCGCGCGACATCGATGAGCTCTCGAGCTACGACTGGGATCGAGTCGTTCTCGACGAGGCACAGGCGGTGAAGAACAGCCTGTCCCAGTCCGCCAAGGCGATGCGTCGGTTGCGGGCCGGGCACCGGGTCGCGCTGACGGGGACTCCAGTCGAGAACCGGCTGAGTGAGCTGTGGTCGATCATGGACTTCCTCAACCCGGGCATCCTCGGATCCTCCGAGCGCTTCCGCGCCCGTTACGCGATTCCGGTCGAGCGGTACGGGCACACGGAACCGGCCGAACAGCTGCGCACGATCACACGTCCGTACGTTCTGCGCCGGCTGAAGACCGATCCGCGAATCATCGACGACCTTCCCGAGAAGATCGAGATCAAGCAGTACTGCCAGCTCACCACCGAACAGGCCTCGCTGTACCAGTCGGTAGTCGACGACATGATGGAGAAGATCGAGAGCTCCGAGGGCATCGAGCGACGCGGCAACGTGCTCGCGGCGATGGCGAAGCTCAAGCAGGTCTGCAACCATCCGGCACTGTTGTTGCACGACCGCTCGCCGATGGCGCGCCGATCGGGCAAGGTCATCCGGTTCGAGGAGATCCTCGAGGAGATCCTGGCCGAGGGCGACAAGGTGCTGTGTTTCACTCAGTACACAGAGTTCGCCGAGATGCTGATGCCGCACATCTCAGCCCGCTTCGACCAGGACGTGCTTTACCTGCATGGTGCAACCCCGAAGCGGCGGCGCGACGAGATGGTCGAGCGTTTCCAGTCCGACGATCGGCCGTCGATCTTCCTGCTGTCGCTGAAGGCCGGCGGCACGGGTCTGAACCTCACGGCGGCCAACCACGTCATCCACCTGGATCGCTGGTGGAACCCGGCAGTCAAGAACCAGGCAACGGACCGCGCGTTCCGGATCGGGCAGAAGCGCAACGTCCAGGTACGCAAGTTCATCTGCACCGGCACGCTCGAAGAGAAGATCGACCAGATGATCGAGGAGAAGAAGGCGCTGGCCGACATGGTCATCAGCGACGGTGAGAAGTGGCTGGCCGAGATGTCCACCGGCGCGCTGCGCGACGTGTTCGCGCTGTCGGAGGGGGCGGTAGGTGAGTAACTGGTACCCGCCGCCGGCCAGGCCGAAGCCGGTCGAGGGCGGCATCAGGGCCCGCAGCAAGCGCGGCGCGATCGCCCAGACGTGGTGGTCCGAGCGATTCATCGACGTGCTCGAGTCGATCGGCGTCGGTGGCCGGCTGGAACGTGGGCGCCACTATGCCCGTCGTGGCCAGGTGATCGACCTGGACATCGACGCGGGCACAGTCACCGCGCGCGTGCAGGGCAGCCGAGCCAGGCCATACCGGGTACGCATTGGTCTGGCGGCGTTCGACAAGACGGCCTGGACCAAGGTCAGCGAGCTGCTCGCGGACAGTGCCTGGTACTCGGCGAAACTGCTGGCCGGGGAGATGCCCGACGACATCGAAGACGTCTTCGGGTCGGTCGGCTTGTCCCTGTTCCCGGATCGCGCCGACCAGCTGTCCATGGACTGCACGTGCCCGGACTGGGAGGTACCGTGCAAACACCTGGCTGCGGTCTTCTATCTGCTGGCCGAGTCGTTCGACGGTGACCCGTTCGGCATTCTCGCCTGGCGCGGACGTGACCGCGACGACCTCCTGGAGACGCTGAGCGCGCTGCGTTCCGGCCACCTTCCGGCCGATCGCCAGGAGCAATCCGACGCCGCGATACCGCTGGCCGACTGCCTCGACACCTTCTTCACCTGTCCGGGTGCGATACCACGGCACAACCCAGCGCGGGCGGCCAGCGATGCGCTGCTCGATCAGCTGCCGACCATCGATGTGACGGTCCGAGGCCAGAGCGTCGTCGAGGTGCTCCGGCCGCTTTACGTGACGCTGGCCGGCTCTAGATGACGTTCGTGGAGGTCGACGGCGAGGTGTGTCAGCCAAGGAAGGCAGCAACGATCGGGGGGACCGCCCAGCTCGGTGATCGAGGTCGACGATGGATTCTTGCGCCACAGAAGGCCGGGGGTTTCGCAGTTGTAGTGCCATAAAGAGGGGCAGTATGAGGCGAAGAATGCCACAAAACGGGGATGGTCGCGTTCGCAACGGCTGTCACCGAATCTAAGTGCGCGCCATGCGAACGTTCATCTGCGTACGGTCGCGCGGCGAGGATTCGGGAAGCCGAGGCTGGTGTATCCGGGCGTACGTTTGGCCAGTGACGCCGCGAGAACCGGTGTCAGGACGTCGTGGTAGTCGTGCACCTCCGCCGTCGCCTTGCCAGGGTGCGGCCGCAAGATGCGTCCCGCGTACTGCACGAGCCGGCCCTTCGACGAGATGGGCGCGGCCAGGAAGAGTGTGTCCAGAGCTGGGGCGTCGAATCCTTCGCCGACGTATTGGCCAGTCGCGACGGCCAGCAGCGGCGGCCCGTCCGAGTCCTGAGTGAGCCGTTGCATCGCCGCGGCTCGCTTCTTTGCGGGCATGCCACCCTTCAAGACCACCGGGTCGTAGCCGTGGTCGCGAAGAGCATGCGCGAAGCGGTCCACATGGGTAGTCCAGCTCGTCAGGACGAGGCAGTGGCGCCCACGCTCGAGCGCAGCCACGACGTCGGCGATCACCTGGCCGATTCGATCTTGGTCGGCGACGAGATCGCGGTAGATCGCTGCCATCCCGCCAGGTTCTGCCGGATTCGCGTCGCCGGTGTATCGGAAACGCGTCGGATGCACCTGCAGGACGGCCCTCGGCGTGGCACGTCCGTGCTCAGCCGCCGGCAGGGGTTCTGTCATCTCGCCGGCTCGGTCGTTTCGCGGGACCGGTCGCGTGAGCGTGTGCCGGATCGGCCCCACCTGCAGAACGATCAGCTCTTCGAGCTTGTCGCGCCGATAAGGCGTCGCCGTCAAACCCAGCCAGCGGCGCGCCGGAATCTGCTTCACCGCGTGTTCGAAGCTCGCCGCAGGGACGTGATGGCATTCGTCGACGATGACGAATCCGTAGTCCCGCGTGAGCTCCGCGATGTCGTCGCGACGGCTCAGCGTTTGGAGGGTGGCGATGTCGATCGTTCCGCGTGTCTTGGTGCGCCCTCCGCCGAGTTGCCCTGGCTTGACGTCCAGCAGGTCGGTCACGCGGGCGCGCCACTGGTCGGCCAGGACCTTGCGGTCGACCAGTACCAAGGTCGAGGTCCGATGCGCAGCGACGAGTGCGCAGGCGATCACGGTCTTGCCTGCGCCGGGTGGCGCCTCCAGCAGGCTCTGGTCATGCGCGACCAGGTCGTCGAATGCGGCAGTCTGCTCGTCGCTGAGTCTCGCGGTGAACGCGAACTCCTGGTCGTGCCCGGTGGCACGCTCGTCCACGATCTCCAGCCGGCTCCCTGCCTGTTCGACGAGGCCACGGGCTGCATCGACCAACCCGCGCGGCAGAACCAGTCCGCCGTCGAGCGTCTCGTCGAAGCTGCGGATGAACCGCGGCGTGTCCCAGGTCGAACGGCGTAACCGCTGACGCTCGTAGAACAGCGGGTTCGGCATCGACGCCGCGTGCTTCAGCGTGGCCAGCAGTGCGGGCGCCAGTGTGTCGATCTCGAGCCGCAGCCCCGCACCGAGCCGCCCAGGCACGGTCAGTGGCATCGCGGGACGGATGCGGGTCGAGGCAGGTGCGGTGACCCGGTCGACTCCCGTGCCGGCCCTGACGCCGCCCAGCTTGTCGGCCAGACGACCGACCTCTCTGGGACTCATGCGCGACAACGCCGACAGGTACGCCCACTGATCCTCGTGTGGCTCCAGTGTCGCGACATCGAGGAACACGGTGGCGCCGTCGGTCCGGGATCTGCCGTGCAACGGCGCGGCGATCAGATTGCCGACGCCACCGGCAGGCAGCACATCCTGGGATGGGAACAACCGGTCGTAGCTACGGAGGTCCATGCGTCCACGTAGCGCCATTGCCTCGCGCAGCAGTCCGGTACCCACTCTGCGGGCGGTCTCGGCCGGTACCGGGGCAGTGAAGAAGAACCACACGTGCGCGCCGACGCCGGATCGTGAGATCTCCAAGGCTGCCGGTACGCCGGCTGCCCGGCACGCCTTCAGGTACGCCAGCGCGTCCAGCATCGCGGTCTCGCCGTCGAAGTCAGCAGCCAGCCAGCAGCATCGGTCACCGTCCAACAGCGGATACAGGCCGATGTGGACGTCACCGCGCAGATGGGCGGTGAGGACGTCCGGAGTCAACGGCAGATAGTCGCGGTCTTCGTGCCGCACACCGCGACTCCAGCCACCGCGCACTGCGGGCAGCCAACCAGATCGTCCGGTCCGCTGGTTCTCCCACCTCGTGGCGTAGAGGTCTTGACGCGCTGCGAACAGCGCGCCGAAGAATGCCACCTTGGCCTCCGGCGGCGAGGAGGCATGCACCGAGCCGGGCGCCGCCTCGAAGATGCCTGTCTGTGCCGGACCGGGTGGCGTTCGATCCGCGCGACTCATGTTCAGGAGTCGAGCCAGCCGTAGGTTCTCTGCCGACAGCCGGGCCACCCGCTCGCGCAGTGACGCCAACTCGTCACCCAACGCGTGTCGCGCAGCGGCCTCGTCCCGTGTCGTCACCTGATTCACGGTAGTTGCGCCACGTCTGCGCTGGCCATCGATGAACGGCGAGGATCGACCGGCCCGTTGCCGAGAGACTGTCGGTGGGGGCGGCTAGCGTGATCAACATGTGGCCGGGAATCCAAGCGAACGACGACGCGGGTCTGCTGAAGGTGGTGGACCCGTCCACGTTCGTGCGCGGCCTGATGTACGCCCAGAGCGGTGCCGCAATCGAGGTCGAGTGGGAGCCGAGCGACGGCATCATCACCGGCCGGGTCGTCGGCAGCGCTCGCCAGCCGTACTCGACGCTCGCGTTCGTGAGGCCGGCCGGGCCGCGTAACTATGTGTTCGTCGAGGGGCGCTGCAACTGCCCGGTCGGCTTCGACTGCAAGCACGTCGTCGCGCTGGTCATGACGGCGCTGAGTGACGGCGGGCCGGTGCGGGGCCGCCAACCGGAGCCGGTGGTGGACTGGAAGCGGTCGCTCGACTCGCTCCTCGGCGACGGCACCAGGCCGAGCGCCGATGGGGCGGGCCCGGTCGAGATCGCCGTCCAGTTGACGCTGTCCAGCAAGCCGCGGGCGACCGGCAGGTGGGACGACGCCGCCGGGACGCAGCCGCGGCTGATGGCGAGGCTGGTCCGGCCCGGACGCAGCGGCTGGGTGGCCGGCGAGCTGAATTGGTCGAGACTGCGGCATCGGCCCGAACTCGTCGCCGGCCCCGCTGACCAGTTGCGCTGGCTGCGTCAGTTCTTCCTGCTCTACGACGCCGGGCGGGACGACGCTGGCTACTACTCGCCGTACGGCCGGGACGAGAAGGACCTCGATCTGACGGCGTTCGAGTCCAGCCAGCTGTGGCCGCTGCTGGACGAGGCCGCCAGGCTGGGCGTCCGCCTCGTCTATGGCAAGAAGCGCTCCGGTGACGTCGACGGCTACCGCATGGCGCGGCTCGAGCTGGACGTCACGACAGGCAAGAACAGTGACCTCGTGATCGTCCCCGTCCTCACCGTCGAGCGCATGGAACGCGAGGTCGTGCCGGTCCGCTTCATCGGCGCCGACGGACACGGCGTCGTCTACGCGCCGCGCGACAACCTCGAGACCACGGATGACCCGCAGAACTGGCGTTTCGGTCTGGCCAAGCTCGAGCGTCCGGCGGGCGAGCAGTTGCAGCAGTTGGCGCTCGACGGCGGCCGGCTGGTGGTGCCCGCGGCCGACGCGGAACGGTTCCGCGACGAGTACGTCCCGCGGTTGCAGCGGTTGACGACCGTCGTGTCGTCCGACGAGTCGTTCACGCCGCCCGACATCTCCGGACCGACGCTCGTCGCCCGGGCGGACTACGGCGACGGCCACGGGCTGGAGCTGGACTGGGAGTGGCGCTACCAGGTCGGCGACGCAGCGAGGCGGATAGCGCTGGACGAGCCGTTCCCGGACGGCGCCGATGACGGGTTCCGCGATCCGGCGGCGGAACGGGCACTGCTGGCCAGCTTGGATCCGGGATTGTTGGATCTCGGCCCAGCCGGGGACGACAACGGTGCCGGTTCGCGCACGCGGCCGAGCGGACGTCCACCGGTTCCGCGCCGTCGTTTCGACGGGCTCGAGACCATGCGGTTCAGCACCGAGGCGCTGCCACGGCTGCGCGACCTGGACGACGTCGAGGTCGAGGTGTTGGGGGAGCCGGCCGACTACCGCGAGGTCGGCGACTCCGTGGTCATCGGCGTGTCGACGGAGGCCGCACCGGGCGAGACCGACTGGTTCGACCTCGGTGTGAACATCACCGCCGAGGGGCAGGAGGTCCCGTTCACAGACCTGTTCCTGGCACTGGCACGGGACGAGCCGTACCTGCTGCTCCCGGACGGCGGGTACTTCTCGTTGGAGAAGCCGGAGCTGCAGGCGCTGCGCCGGCTGATCGACGAGGCTCGGGCGCTGGGCGACCACACCGGCGACGGGACCAGGATCAGCCGGTTCCAGGCCGGACTCTGGGAGGAGCTGGCGGCGCTGGGTGTGGTGACGCACCAGGCCGACGCTTGGCAACGGCAGGTGCAGGGACTGCTGGCACTCGGCGAACTCGACGACACCGTCGCGCCGCCGAGCACGTTGCGGGCGCAGCTGCGTCCGTACCAGCTCGACGGATACCGCTGGCTGACGTTCTTGTGGGAGAACGGGCTCGGCGGGATCCTGGCCGACGACATGGGGCTTGGGAAGACGCTGCAGACGCTGGCGCTGATCTGCCATACCAAGCAGGCCGACCCCGACATGCCGCCATTCCTCGTGGTCGCGCCGACCAGCGTGGTATCGAACTGGGTGACCGAGGCGGGCCGCTTCGCTCCCGGGCTCACGGTCGTGCCGGTCACTGACACGCTGCGGCGCCGCGGCGAGACGATCGACCAGGTGGTCGCCGGTGCGGACATCGTCGTCACCACGTACACGCTGCTGCGCCTCGACGCCGAGGCGTACGGGCAAGCGCAGTGGTCCGGGCTCGTGCTGGACGAGGCACAGCACGTGAAGAACCACCAGTCCAAGACGTACCAGGCGGCGCGGAGGCTGCCGGCGACGGTCAAGCTGGCGATCACCGGGACGCCGGTGGAAAACAACCTGATGGAGCTGTGGTCGCAGCTGTCCATCGCGGCACCCGGCCTGTTCCCGCACCCGAGCCGGTTCGAGGAGTACTACAGCCGGCCGATCGAACGGCAGGGCGACGCCGAGCGGCTGGCGCAATTCAAGCGGCGCATCAGGCCACTGGTGTTGCGCCGGACAAAGGAACAGGTGGCCGCCGATCTTCCGGCGAAGCAGGAACAGGTGCTCGAGGTCGACCTGCACCCGAAGCACCGCAAGGTCTACGACAAGCATCTGCAGCGGGAGCGGCAACGCGTGCTCGGCCTGCTCGACGATGTCGACAAGAACCGGTTGACGATCTTGCGGTCGCTCACCCTGCTGCGCCAGCTCAGCCTGCATGCCAGCCTGGTGGACGAGGACCATCGCGACCTCGCCAGCGCCAAGATCGACCTGCTGATCGAGCAGCTCGGCGACGTCATCGACGGCGGGCATCGGGCGCTGGTGTTCAGCCAGTTCACCGGCTTTCTCGGCCTGGTGCGCGGACGGCTCGAGGCGGCCGGCATCGAGTACTGCTACCTGGACGGGTCCACGCGTCACCGCGAGCAGGTGATCGCGGAGTTCAAGGAGGGCACGGCGCCGGTCTTCCTGATCAGCCTCAAGGCCGGCGGATTCGGGCTCAACCTCACCGAGGCCGACTACTGCTTCATCCTCGATCCGTGGTGGAACCCGGCGACGGAGGCCCAGGCGGTCGACCGCACGCACCGCATCGGCCAGACCCGCAACGTCATGGTGTACCGGCTGATCGCCGCCGACACCATCGAGCAGAAAGTCATGGCGCTCAAGGACCGCAAGGCCAAGCTGTCGGCGAGCGTCATGGACGACGGCAACGCCTTCGGCGGCCGCCTCGACGTCGACGACATCCGCGGCCTCCTCGAATAGTGCGGCGTGGGCTGCGGCGCGGGTGCGCGGCGGCGGCATGGGGTGGGCGCGGCCGTGGAATCGGGTCAGCGCGGCCAGGGCATCTGGTCAGGTCAGGTAGCCGCAGCCTCCCGTGACCAAGGTGTACGCTCAGACCCTAGGCGCTGATATGTGGGCAGGTCGGTCCCCAGCCGCGCCGACACCAGGTACGTCGGCCGCAGAGGCCGGAGATTGGCCGCGCTCATGCGCCAGTTCCTCAGTACACATCTCCCCGATGATTCAGCGACGCGAGTCGCCTACCGCGTGTCCCGGCCGGGCCAGGATCCGAGTCTGCACGGCGTGTGGTGGCCCCGTTCCAACGATCTCGGTGCGGAACTGCCCGCCGTCATCGCGTCCCTGGACAGCAGGGGATTCAGGACCGAATGGGTTTCCTTCAGCCGGAAGACCTGGAGTAGCACGGGGCAGCAGCTCCTGATCGCCGGCCGGATCATTCGGGTGGCCTCGTACCGCGCGATCGACCCGAACATGGTGAGCCTGAGCGGACGCGACGGCCGCGCCCGCATCGATCTGCTCGTCGTACCGCCCGACAGCCACCCCGAGACGGCGGCTCGGGCATTCGCGCGCATCGTCGACTGGGACAACCGCATCACCGCCAGCGATGTGCTGACGGCGGCCGAGGCTGGGTGGGCCGATGCCGAGGACTCGGATGCGCTCCTGACGTGGCCGATGGCTCAGGCCGTGCCCTCGTGAGCCGCAGGGGACCGACGTCCGCCGGAGCAGGCCGGCCACGACTGTGTCGTCGATGTTGACGCGTAAGCCCGACTCGCGCGCACTGGCGTTGGCGATCTTCCTCCGCCGCTGGGCAGGTGCGTTCTCCTTCTCCGCCGACGCCCTCGACTCGGCGGACACGGCTCGCGTTGGCATGACGCTGCTGGATGCGGCGCAGCGTGCGGAGCAGTTGGCTCCTGACGATCCGATCATCGTCGTGCTGTCGGAGGCGGGCCACTTCGAGCCCATGCCGGGCGGCCACGCACGGTTCGTCGAGACGGTCGAGATCCGGCATGCCGTGCTGCGGCTCGTCGTCGGGCCGGCGATCGACGCCAACCAGATCCTGGCAGCCATCGCGTCGGCGAGTGGACCGCCGTGACCGCGCCCAACGTCCTTCCGCATCCGCTGGGCGCCCTGTTCGCGGACATTCTCACTGCGCGGGCGGAACAACGCAGACAGTCGGCGCAGAAGGTGAACGACCCGGGTGCGCGGGCCGCCGCTCGCCGGGAGAGCCTGCGTGCTCTGGAGGCATACGCGGACGAACTGGAACGCCGGTGCTGGCCGGTGCCTCGCCAGATCCAGCAGGACATCCGCCTGCACCGGGCGTTGTGCCAGCGGCCCAGGAGCTGACGCGGCGCGCAGGCCGCGTGCCGGCTCAGGCGTCGGCGACGGTGATGAGGACCTTGCCGGTGGCGCCGTCCTCGACGGCGCGGTGGGCGTCGGCGGTCTGCTCCAGCGCGAAGCGGTGCAGCGGGAGGCCGGCGTCGTCGCCGATGCGGAGCGCGCCGGCGGCGATCGCGGCGTTGACGTCGTCGCCGGCGGCGCGGAGCTTATCCCAGCCGACCGTGTACAGCAGTACGAACTGCAGCCGCGCATTCAGGCCCATGTACTCGCGCACGTTGACGTTGAACGGCTGGTCGCCGTTGTTGGCGTAGATCGAGACCGTGCCGCGCGGTTTCAGGACGGCGGTGTCGGTCGCGGCGTTGGCGCCCGCGGCCACCTCGACGACGAGGTCGACGCCGTCGGGAGCGATCGAGCGGACGGCGGCCGCGACGTCGGCCCCGCCGCCGTACTGCACGACGTGGTGGGCGCCGGCGGACGTGGCCAGCGCGCCCTTCGCGTCCGAGCTGACCGTCGCGATCACGGTCGCGCCGGCCCAGCGGGCGAGCTGGATCGCGGCATTGCCGACGGCGCCCGCACCGCCTGCCACGAGCACCACACGGCCGTCGAGCGCGCCGGGGCTCAGCCGCGCCGGCCCGTCCTCGGCGACCGTCAGCGCCCGGTGCGCCGTGATCGCCGGAATGCCCACCGCCGCGCCCAGGTCGAAGCCGGCGCCGTCGGGCAGCGGGAACGCCTGTTCCACCGGCACGACGATGAACTCCTGTGCCGTCCCGTTGTCCGGACGCTGGTACGCCGCCAGCGTCACCCACACGCGATCGCCCACGGCCAGTCCGCCGACCCCGTCGCCGACCGCCGCGATCACGCCTGACCCGTCCTGGTTCGGCACAGCCTCGGTTCCCGAGAGGGCGCCGTAGCCGCCGCTGCGCAACTTCCAGTCGGTCGGGTTCACCCCCGAGACGACGACGCGCACCCGCACCTCGCCGGGACCGGGATCAGGAACAGGCCGCTCGGTGAGCCGGAGAACGTCGGCGGGGCCGGACTCGTCGTGCACGATCGCCTTCATCGGGTTGTCGCATCCCTTCAACGGACGGTGCCTTCGCTAGGGGCAACCGGTCTCGCTGCGGCGGCATTCCAACAGCGACAGCCACGACGCAAGAAGCCCCGGCGCGGAACCACGACAGCACGCACCGGGGCCTAGCCGGGATCGTCGGTGTTAGAGCACCTCCCCTGGCCGTGTACAAGGCTAGCAGTTGACGTGGCGACTGTCTCCCTGTCATTCTGGTCGGCTAACTACATCGGGAATCCGCCCGGCGTAGTCCAGAGATGGGCTACCGGGCGGGCTGTTAGAGCGGTTCACCGGTGCCCTCAGCACTTGGGAGGAATCCAAGTGAACCACGACAACAGGCGAGGAACGCTGCTGAGCAGGCTACGAAAGCTGCGTCAGTACACCGAGGTCATCGGCCAGATCCTGAGGGATCTGTGGCCGTTGGGCGTGGTGATCTCCTCGATTCTGGGTGCTGCCCTGCACCAGTTCGGCTGAGGCCGAACCGCAGGGAGCGAACGGGGTCGGCCCAGGCCGGCCCCTTCGTGCATCTGAGGCCGGGCCGATTCCTCCGGAACACCTCGCCGGTCTGTCCGATCAGCGACCGCAACACAGCGGCGCGGACGGAAGGAATCGGCATGTCCCTGGAATTCGGCATCTTCCTGCCGGTCGGGTTCGGCGGCGAGCTGGGTGCGGACGGCGACCCGGTCGAGGCTGCGGAGCGGGTCCTCGAGCTCGCCCGGACGGCGGAGGAGTGCGGCTTCGCGGCGGCATGGCTCCCGGACCACCTGCAGACGATCCCACCGTCGCAGGGGTACGCGTTCGAGTCGTGGTCGATGCTGGCGGCGCTGGCTCGGCACACCGACCGGATCCGGATCGGGCCGCTGGTCAGCTCCAACAGTTACCGCAACCCCGCGCTGCAGGCGAAGATCGCGTCGACGGTGGACGTGCTGTCGGGCGGGCGGCTGACGCTCGGCATGGGCGCCGGCTGGTACCAGCCAGACTACGAGGCGTTCGGATACGAGTTCGGCGACGCACCCGGCCGGCTGCGAGCGCTGCGCGACGGGGTGCGGACCATCAGAAGAATGTGGGAGCACCCGACGACGTTCCCGCGCGGCGTCCAGCAGCCGACGATCCCGCTGATGATCGCCGGCGGCGGCGAACGAGTGACGCTCAAGATCGTCGCGGAGTACGCCGACGCCTGCAACGTCATGGTCTCGCCGGCCGAGGCGGCGCGGAAGTTCGCGATCCTGCGCGAGCACTGCGAGACGGCGAAGCGCGACTACGACACCATCCTGCGCACCGCCACCACGGCCTGCCTCATCGCCGGCTCCGATGAGGAGGCGCAGGCCGCGCTCTCGCCGGCGATGGGCGCGTTCTACCCGGGCGACTTCGCGGACTACCTGCTGTACGGGACCGCCGAAACGGTCGGGAACCGCATCGCGGCCTACGAGGAGGCCGGCGTCCAGCAGCTCATCGTCGGCTTCCACGAGGCGACCGACCCGGAGGCGATCCGGCGGTTCGCGAAGGAGTTCATCGGGTGACGACGGGGTCAGCGGCCGGCCGGCGTCACGCGAGCGACGCCGGCAGGCCGAACCGCGGCAGCAGGTCAGCACCGGCGAAGACGGTGACGCGCGCGATCCCCGCAGGCGTCGCCGTCAGCACCGCGAGCCCGAACGCCGAGCCGTCGCGGTGGTACGCGCCGAACGCCGGCTGGCCGTTCGCCACCGTCGGCAGCTTGCGCCAATCGCCCGGCGCACCGACGACCTCGCTCATCAGGTACTCCACGCAGGCGACCTTTCCAGCGAACCACATCGCCGCGGCCGGCATCTCGAGGACGGCGTCGGCCCGCAGCGCCTCCTCGAACGCGCGGGCGTCGGCCGTCTCGAACGCCGTCATGTACCGCTCCAGCAGCTCCTGGGCCCGCGGGTGGTCGGGTTCGAGCACATCGTCCATCGACGGCGTCACCTCGCGCAGTCGCGCCCGGGCCCGCTGCAGCAGGCTCTTCACCGCGCCGACCTCGAGGTCCAGCGCCGTCGCGACCTCCGCCGCCGGCCAAGCCAGCACGTCGCGCAGGATCAGGACGGCCCGCTGCCCCGGCGTCAGGTGCTGCAGTCCCACGATCAGCGCGAGCCGGACCCCGTCACGTACGACGGCGACGGCGGCGGGGTCGGCGGACTCCGGCGTGACCAATTCGTCGGGCAGCGGCTGCAGCCAGCCCACCCCTGCGGCCGGGCTCTCCGGCCCGCCGCCCGGTCCGGTGCCCAGCCCGACGGGGACCGCCCGCCGGTCGCTGCGCTGCAGCGCGTTCAGGCAGGCGTTCGTCGCGATGCGGTACAGCCAGGTGCGCAGCGACGACCGCTCCTCGAACCCGTCGTACGACCGCCAGGCGCGTAGGTACGTCTCCTGCACCAGGTCCTCGGCGTCGTCGAGGGAGCCCATCATGCGGTAGCAGTGCGCGAGCAGCTCCCGCCGATAACCCTCGGCTCGCCCCATGAACTCGTCTCCGCCTCGCATGGTCCTCCTCGCAACATCGTGCCGCGCTCCACCTCGTACAGACCGGCGCCGGCCCGGAAAGGAATCGCGATTCCTCCCGGTCGACGAGCCGGTCGATAGAGACGGCACTGCTCAGACACGATGATGGAGGAACGATGCGCAAGCTCAGAGTCGGTTGCCTGGTCACACTCGACGGCGTGCACGGCAACCCGCGGTCGTGGGCGTTCCCGTACTTCGACGCCGAGGCCGGCGAGAAGTCGCTGGCACAGCTGCAACGCAGCGACGCGATGCTGATGGGCCGCACCACGTACGAGTACTTCGTGCAGTCGTGGCCGAATGAGACCGGGCCGTACCCGGACCGCGTCAACGAGATCCGCAAGTACGTGTTCTCGTCGACGCTCACGACCACGACATGGACGAACTCGGTTGTCGTCGGTGACGACCCGGTCGGCGCGGTCGCCGAGCTCAAGCAGCAGGGCGACGGCGACCTGGTCGTCTACGGCTTCGGCCGGTTGGCGCGCACGCTGCTCGACCACGGACTGGTGGACGAGCTGGCTGTGTCGGTCTTCCCGATGCTGCACGGCAGCGGCGAGCCGCTGTTCCGGCCGGGCTCCGCGCCGCACCACCTGGACCTGGCGGCGGTGGAGCGGAGCGCGACCGGTGTCGTGACGCTCACCTACGTCCCGGCCTGACGCCCGGCGCGGCCCGGCTCGCCCGGCGTGGTCAGTGGTATGCCTCCGGCGGTGGCGCCAGCTCGAGGCCGGCCGGCAGGGCGCGGCGGATGGCGGCGGAAAGGTCCGCGGCGTCCGTCGCGCCGCCGTGCACCACCTCGGACCGGTGCGCCGGCCGGACCCGGCGCGGGTCGAACACGCACCAGCCGGAGCGCCAGCGCCAGGCCAGCCGGCCCTGCGCGTCGGCCTGGCGGTCGGGCCAGACGACCAGCAGGTAGCGCCACCGGTACTCACCTCGTCGCCGTCCCCAGGCGACCAGCCGCCCCTGCACCCGCCGGCTCGACCGGTCGCCCATGACGATGGGCACGGCGGTGTAGAGACCGGACGGCTCGGCGTAGGCCCGGAGCTTGATCTCCAGCCGCCCTGGGTCGATCTCGAGGAGGTCGAGCGGAGGATCTTCCAGCCAACGAGCAGACGTCATGTCGCTAGTATCGAACAAGTGTTCGCATGATCGGTAGTTCGTCGCCCTCCGTGGCCGGTCCGTCACGGAGGGCGACATGGAAGGGGACGGTGTCAGGTCGTCCAGGGGCGGAGCTTCTCCGGGTTCCGGACCGCCCAGACGCGGGTGATCCGGTCGCCGGCGACGTCGAAGGCCAGCACCGTCCCGACGACCCCGTCCTGCTGGAGCACGAGACCGGGCTGGCCGTTCACCGTCCGCTCCAGGAACACCAGATCGGGCGCTCTCGCCGCGAGCTCGACCAGGGCGCGTGCGATCGGCTCGCCGCCCTCGAGCGGCTCGAGGGCGCTGGCGCGGCCGCCTCCGTCGGCGATCGCGACCGCCTGCGGGTCGAGCAGGCTGATGAGCGCCTCGATGTCCTTGGCCTCCCATGCCTGCTTGAACTCGCGGACGAGGCCGGCGCGCCGGGCGGACGGGGCCGCCGGCGCCTGGGCGGCGCGGAGCCGGCGGCGGGCGGATGAGGCCAGCTGGCGGCAGGCCGCGGGCGTGCGGCCGACGATATGGGCGACCTCGGCGAACGGGTAGCGGAAGACGTCGTGCAGGACGAACGCGACCCGCTCGGCGGGCGTCATCGAGTCGAGGACGACCAGGAAGGCCATGCTGATCGACTCGTCGAGCGTGACGCGGTCCGCGGGATCCGCCGGGTCGCCCGCGGCGCCGCTCGGCGCGAGCCCGCCGACCCACTCCGTCCGGTCCGGCACCGGCTCGGGGATCCACTCGCCGACGTAGCGTTCCCGCCGGGCTCGCGCCGAGCCCAGGAGGTCCAGGCAGATCCGGCTCGCGACCCTGGTCAGCCATGCGCCGGGGGACTCGATGGCCTCCTGCTGCTCCGGCGACATCGCGTACCAGCGGGTGTACGTCTCCTGGACGACGTCCTCGGCGTCGGCCAGCGAGCCGAGCATCCGGTACGCGAGGTTGATCAGGTGACGCCGTTCGCTCATGATCGCGGCGAGGCCGGGATCGAGCCGGTCCGCGCCCGGTCCGGATCGCTCGGTCATGGTGCGACCTCCTCGGTCTCGGGGTCCCTTCCTGATCCGACGAGACAGCGCGCCGGTATGTGAGGCCTGACGTCCAGACCGGCTGCGTCGTCGTACTGCAGTCCAGGCATCGCCACCAGAGTGACAGCAGGAGGAACACCATGACGACGGAAGAGACGACGGCCGGCGCCCCGGACCGGCGATGGGCCGCGCTGGCGGTCGCGGGGGCGACGGTGGCGGCGGCCGTGCCGTGGGCCGTCGCGTCGATCGCCGGGGCCGACCTCGAGGTCACCACCGGCGGCTGGACGATGGACGTCGGGCTGCCGCTCGTCCTGGGCGCCGCGCTGGGCATGTCGCTGGCGGGCTGGGGGCTGCTCATCCTGCTGTGGCGGCGGACCGGCGACGCCCGCCGCACGTGGACCGGTATCGCGCTGGCGGTCCTGCTGCTGTCGCTCGGCGGCCCGCTGACCGCGGACGCGCCTGCGGAGACCCGGGTGTACCTGACGCTGATGCACGTCGCCGTCGGTGCGGTGCTGATTCCAGGCCTGTGGGTCGCCGCCGGTCAAGGCGCGCGCTCGGCGAGGAAGACGAACTCGCGGCCCGGCCGGTCCGGCGCGTCGCGCACGTCCGTCACCCGGTAGCCGGTGGCGGCGAGGCTCGCCGTCACCTCGTCGTGATCGCGGAACCTAGCCGGGCCGCCGCATGCGGGTTGCATTCCCGGCGCTCGGCTGATCATCTGGGACGATGGACGAGACTGGCTCGCACAAGATCGCCTGGAGCCGCCAGCTCGCCGACGCGCACGCGACGCTCCGCGCGCGGCTGCGTGACCTGCGCGACGGCTCCGACGACCTGCTGACCCACTGCCTGGGCTTCTGCTCGGCGCTCACCACCCACCACGAGGGCGAGGACACCGGCCTGTTCGCCGAGCTCGTCCGCGCCCGTCCCGACCTCGCCGCCACCGTCGCCGCGCTGCGCGAGGACCACCGGCTGATCGCGGACATCATCGGCACCGTCCGCGACCTCGCGGCGGAGTCGGAGGAGGCGACGTCGGACCGGCGGGCCGCGATCCAGCGCGAGCTCGACGGCCTGGCCGCGATCATGGAGTCGCACTTCCGCTACGAGGAACGCGCGATCGGCGCCGCCCTCGACGACGGCGTCGAGGACACCGGCTGGAGCCGGCCGGTCTTCGCGCTGCGGACCTGAGCGAACCGGGACCGGACGGTCAGATGGCGAAGGCGCCGGCGTCGATGCCGCCCAGCCGGTCCGGGTCGTTGAAAATGTCGATCGTGGTGATCCGGCGGTCGACGACGGTGAAGGCCATCACCGCGAACACCCGCCCGCCGATGACGGCCACCGCGCCGGCTGTGCCGTTGACCAGCGCCGGCCGCACGTGCTGGGCCAGCCTCCGGGCCAGTGTCGCCTGACCGGCGACCGTCCGGGCGCCGCGCAGCAGCACCGTCGGCCGGGTCGGGTGCGCGCCGCCGTCGGCGCGCAGCACCACCTCGGGGTCGAGCACCGTCACCAGCGCGTCGAAGTCGCCGTCGCGGGCGGCCGCGTAGAACGCGTCGACCGCGGCCCGCTGCCCGGCGAGGTCGGCGTCGGGCGTGGGGGCGGCGTCCTGGACCCGGCGCCGGCCCCGGCTGGCCAGCTGCCGGGTCGCCGCGGGGGACCGCTCGACCAGCGGCGCGATGTCGTCGAACGGGACGGCGAACAGGTCGTGCAGCACGAACGCCAGCCGCTCGGCCGGGCTCAGGGTGTCCAGGACGACCTGCATGGCCAGGCCGACGGAGTCGGCCAGCAGCGCCTCCTGCTCCGGATCGGGGCCGCTCAGCGGGCTGACGATCGGATCGGGCAGACGCACTTCGGGCTCGCTGTCGTCCAACGGCACCTCGCCCCGGGTGGTCCGCGACCGCAGCAGGTTGAGGCACACCCGGCCGGCGACCGTCGTCAGCCAGGCGCCGAGGTTCTCGACGTCAGAGGTGTCGGTGCGCTGGTAGCGCAGCCAGGTCTCCTGGACGGCGTCGTCGGCCTCGGTGAGCGAGCCCAGCATGCGGTACGCGACGGCGCGCAGGTGCGGCCGATGTCGCTCGAAGACTTCCTCGCTCATCCGGTCACATATCTCCGTCGCCGCGGGTCAGCGCAGTAGAGAGCCTCTTCGGCAGAGAACTGGAGCTGACAGTGACCACACCCCTTCTGGTGACCGGCGGTACCGGCACCCTCGGACGCCTCATCGTGCCACGGCTGGTCGCGGCCGGCCGCAACGTCCGGGTGCTCAGCCGCACGCCGCACGAGCCGGCGGACGGTGTCGAGTACGTGGCGGCCGACCTGCGCTCGGATGATGCCGATCGCGCCGTCGCGGCCGCCGTCGACGGCGTCGGCACGATCCTGCACCTGGTTGGCGGGACCAAAGGCGACGAGGAGGCGACGGCGCGACTCACGCGGGCCGCCGCGGACGCGGGCGTACGGCATCTCGTGCACATCTCGGTGATCGGCGCGGACCGGGTACCGCTCGCCTGGTTCCGCATGAAGTTCGCAGCTGAGCAGGCCGTGACCGGCTCCGGCGTCCCGTGGACCATCCTGCGCGCCGCCCAGTTCCACGACCTGGTGCTGAAGACGGCCGCCGGGATGGCGAAGCTGCCGGTCGTCCCGGTGCCCGGCGGCCTGCGCTTCCAGCCCGTCGACGCGCGTGACGTGGCCGCGCGGCTGACCGAGCTGACTCTCGGCGAGCCGGCCGGGCTGGTCGCCGACCTCGCCGGACCGCGGGTCGCGCCTATGGGCGATCTGCTGCGCTCGTACCTGCGTGCGACCGGCAAGCGGCGGGTGCTGCTGCCGGTGCGGCTGCCCGGCAAGGTGGGCCGCGCCTACCGGGACGGCGACAACCTCACGCTGGACGGCGCCGACCGCGGGACGCGGACGTGGGAGGACTTCCTCGCCGAGCGCCTCGGCCAGCGGTCGCCGTCCACCCGCCGATAGACACGCCCACCCCTGTCGACGTTGATCTTGGAGTTGTTCGGGTATCAATCGGACGTTTCGCCCTTCATTGGCCGAACAACTCCAAGATCAACTCGGGTGGGGAGGCGGACCCAAGTGTCCGGCCGGGCTGCGACACTGCGGACGTGACGGACACCCGGGACGCGCCGCCGCTCGACGGCCACACGTGGCCGGCCTGGGCGCTGCCCGCCGCGGCCATCGCCGGGCCAGGCGCCTCGGGCGCGGGCGTCGGCATGGTCGTGGCTCGCTACTGGAGCGACCCGGGGCCGCTGGCGCTGATCGTCGTGATGATCGTGGTGGCGACGCTGTGCGGTGCCGGCGTGGTGTCGCGGGCGATGCGGCACGAGCGGCGGCGGTACGCCGTCACCGAAATCGCCGTGATGCTGGCCATCGCCCTGCTGTTCTACGCCGACGGCCCGCTGGGCCGGGCGGTCCTCGCGGCGCTGGTCGGCGGCGGGCTGCTCGCGACGGCGCGGCGGATCCGTGGCGACCGCCGCCGTCAGGCCACGAAGATGCAGAACGGGTGGCCGGACGGGTCGGCGTAGACGCGCAGCGGCTCCTGCGGGTGGTCGATGCGGTCGAAGAGCATCCGGCCGCCCAGCTCCAGCACACGGTCGTGCTGGAGCAGCAGCTCCTCCAGCGACGGGACGGTCATGTCGAGGTGCAGCTGCTGCGGGACCGCGCCGTCCGGCCACGTCGACGGCGTCAGCTGGTCGACCTGCTGGAAGGCGAGCCGGCGGTGGCCGTCCTGGTCGAGCAGGACCAGCCAGTCGTCGCCGGCGGGGTCGGGGGTCTCGTCGCCGGGCCGGTACACGTAGCCGAGCAGCTGCCGGTAGAACTCCGCCAGTCCGCGCGCGTCGGTGGTGTCCAGCACGGTCTGCAGCACGCTGGGGTAGGTCGTCATGGCGGCGACCGTACCCGTCGGGTCCGACGTTCATCTCGCGTCGGCGCAACTGTCACCGGTGCGCACTACCGTTCGCCCATGAGCAGGCTCACCGGTCTTCTGGGCGCCGGCGCCGTCGCTGCGGCCCTCATCCCGACGACGGCGGGCGTGGCGGCTCCGGTCGCGGAGAACCCGTGGCTGGAGCGGCGCGTCCTCAACATCGCGCACCAGGGCGGCGAGATCGAGGCGCCGTCCGACACCCTCTACGCGTTCAAGACGGCGGCCGACAAGGGCGCCGACGTGCTCGAGCTGGACGTCCACGCGACGGCCGACGGCGAGCTGGTCGTGCTGCACGACACCACTGTCGACCGCACCACGAACGGCACCGGCCGGGTCGACCGGTTGACGCTGGTGCAGATCCGGGCGCTGGACGCCGCGCACTGGTTCGTCCCCGGCTGCGGCACTTGCCACAACGGCGCGCCCGGCGACTACGTGTTCCGCGGCGTCGCGACGGGCGAGCGGCCGGCGCCTGACGGGTACACGGCGGCTGACTTCCGCATCCCGACGCTGCGCGAGGTGCTCGAGGCGTTCCCCGACGTGCTGCTCAACGTCGAGATCAAGCGGACCCGGCCCGAGACGTCGCCGTACGAGCGGTCGATGGCGGAACTGCTGCGTGAGTTCGGCCGCGGCACAGACACCATCGTCGCCTCGTTCTCCGACAGCGCCGTGACCCGGTTCAAGCTGTACAACCGTGACGTCAGCACGTCGCCGGGCTCCGAACAGGCGACGGCGTTCTGGCTGAACACGCTCGGCCCGCTGACCGGCATCACGCTGCACGGGCACCACGCGCTGCAGGTGCCGCCGTCGCAGTCGGGCATCCCGGTGGTGACGGCCGACTTCGTCGCCGACGCGCACCGCCGGGGCCTCGCCGTCCACGTCTGGACCATCAACGACCGCGCGGAGATGGAACGGCTCATCGACCTCGGCGTCGACGGCATCATGACCGACCGGCCGACGCTGCTGGAGCAGGTGCTGGACGAGCGCGGCATCGGCACGTAACCGTCGTGCGTAGCAACCGGGCCAGCGGCAACGCCGAGGCGGCCCAGTGCTTCGGGGTGGTGTGCACGGCCTGACTCTCGGCCGGTGGATGCGGCGGTTCGGGCCCGTCGGGCATAGTTCGGGGCTGTGTGCGCTTGTAGCAAGGCAGTCGCGACGAGACGACTGGACGAGAGGACACCGCTCCGATGAACTCGCAGGCCCGCCGCATCCAGGGTGTCTACATCACGCTCATGCTCGGCAACACGCTGGCCGCGTCATTCATCTGGGGTATCAACACGCTGTTCCTGCTCGACGCCGGGCTGAGCAACCTGGAGGCGTTCGCCGCCAACGCGTTCTTCACCGCCGGCATGGTGCTCTTCGAGGTCCCGACGGGGGTCGTCGCGGACACCGTCGGGCGGCGGGCGTCGTATCTGCTCGGCACGCTGACGCTGTCCGGAGCGACCGCGCTGTACTACCTGATGTGGCAGATCAGCGCGCCGTTCTGGGCGTGGGCCGTGGTCTCGGTGTTCATCGGCCTGGGGTTCACGTTCTTCTCCGGCGCGGTCGAGGCGTGGCTGGTCGACGCGCTGCACTACGCCGGCTACGACGGCAGCCTCGAGACGGTGTTCGGCCGCGGCCAGATGGTCAGTGGCGTGGCGATGCTGGGCGGGTCGGTCGCCGGTGGCGTGATCGCGCAGGCGACCTCGCTGGGCGTGCCGTTCCTGGTCCGCGTCGGCGTCCTGCTGGCGATGTTCGTCGTCGCCTTCCTGCTGATGCGCGACCTCGGCTTCACCCCGGACCGGTCGGCCGGAACCAGGCAGGCGGTGCGCGGAATCTGGTCAGCGTCCATCGAGCATGGCCTGCGTAATCCGCCGGTGCGCTGGGTCATGCTGGCCGCGCCGTTCGCGTCGGGCGTCGGCATCTACACGTTCTACGCGCTGCAGCCGTACCTGCTGGAGCTCTACGGGGACCCGGACGCGTACTCGATTGCCGGCCTGGCCGCTGCAGTCGTCGCCGGTGCGCAGGTGGTCGGCGGGTACGTCGCGCCGCACGCCCGTGGGCTGTTCCGGAAGCGGACCACCGCGCTCATCCTGGGGACGGTGATCAGCGCCGTCATCCTCGGGCTGCTGAGCATCACCGAGGTGTTCTGGGTCGCGCTGCTCCTGCTGGTGGTCTGGGCGCTGATCTTCGCCGCCGAGATGCCGATCCGGCAGGCGTACCTCAACGACATGATCCCGTCGAAGCAGCGGGCGACGGTGCTCTCGTTCGACTCGCTGATGGGCAACACCGGCGGCGTCGTCATCCAGCCCGTTCTCGGACGCGCCGCCGACGTGTACGGCTACGGCGCGTCGCTGGGGATCGGCGCCGCCATCCAGCTGCTGGCGGCACCGTTCCTGGTCGGCAGCCGGCGGCAGCAGTCGCCCGCGGACACTGCGGTCACCGTCCCCGCCTCGCCGGTCGCTCCGGCCATCGAGCCGCAAAGCGACGAACAACAGCGTTGACTTATATAAGTAAGCGGCGATAGCTTGTGGATGTGCATGCCTTCGACGTGCTCGGCGACCCGGTTCGTCGCCGGATCCTGGAGCTGCTCGCCGACGGCGAGCTGACCTCCGGCGCCGTCACGTCGGTCATCCAGCAGGAGTTCGGCATCTCGCAGCCGGCGGTGTCGCAGCATCTCAGGGTGCTGCGCGAGTCCGGGTTCGCCACCGTGCGGCCTGACGGCGCCCGCCGCCTGTACGCCGTCAGCACCGACCCGCTCCGCGACGTCGACGCGTGGCTCGACCGCTTCCGGCGATTCTGGACCCCTCCTCTGGACGCGCTGGCCACCGAGCTGGCCAGGGGCAAGCGCCAACGCCGCCTGCAGGAGCAGGCCGGCCAGGACCCGGACCAGGAGCAGTCCCCATGATCGATGTCGTCCAGCAGATCAACGCCGTGCGCCGCCAGGTCGGCTCGCGCACCATCGAGGCCGGCGAGGCCCGCGCCGTCACCATCAGCCAGACGTACCCCGCAGCGGTCGAGGACCTCTGGGACGCGGTGACCAACCAGGAGCGCATCCCGCGCTGGTTCTCACCCGTGAGCGGCGAGCTGAAGCTCGGCGGACGGTACCAGGTCGAGGGCAACGCCGGCGGCGTCGTCGAGCGCTGCGACCCGCCCAAGAGCTTCGCCGCCACGTGGGAGTTCAACGGACAGACCAGCTGGATCGAGGTCCGGCTCACGCCCGAGGGCGACGGGCGGACCCGGTTCGAGCTCGAGCACATCGCACTCGTCGACGAGGAGGGCCTCGCCTTCTGGGACCTCTACGGCCCCGGCGCCGTCGGGCTCGGCTGGGACCTCGCGCTGATTGGGCTGACGCGGCATTTCGCGTCGGGCGGCGAGGCCGTCGACCCGAACGCGGTCGAGGCCTGGACCATGTCCGACGACGGCAAGCGGTTCGTCGCCGAGGCCAGCGAGCGGTGGCGGGACGCCAACGTTGCGGCAGGGTTCGCCACCCCCGAGGGCGCCCAAGCCGCCGCCGACCGGACGACCGCTTTCTACACCGGCGCCGAGGCGCCGCAGGAGGGCTGATCCCGGCCGCTGCCCGATGATCACGGGTTGGCCGGACCTTGTCGGACCGTCGAACTACTGTTCGGCCCATGACGATCTTGGCGGAGGCCGGCCAGACGGTGCGCTGGCGCGGCGGGTACGGGCGCCTGTGGTCGGCCGCGGTGCTGTCCCGGTTCGGCGACGCCGTGCGCAACGTCGCGCTGCCGCTGGTCGCCGCCGGGCTGACGACGTCGCCGTTCCTGCTGTCGCTGGTGTCGGCGGCCGGTTATCTGCCCTGGCTGGTGTTCGGGCTGCTCGGTGGCGCGCTTGCCGACCGCGTCGACCGGCGCCGGGCGATGTGGACGGTCGACGTCGCGCGCGGGCTCCTGGTGGCGGCGTTCGCGACGGCGCTGGCGTTCGGGCAGGCGCACCTGGCCGTGCTGGCGGTGCTCGCGTTCGCCCTGACCACGCTGCAGACGCTGTTCGACAACGCGGCGACGGCGATCCTCCCGACATTGGTGCCGCGGACGGCGCTGCCCTCGGCGAACGCCCGGCTGATGACCGGGCAGGCGCTGGCGGGCACGTTCCTCGGCGCGCCGGCGGCCGGCCTGCTGGTGACGGCCGGGGTGGCGTTGCCGTTCGCGGTGGACGCGGCGACGTATCTGGTGGCGGCGGCGCTGATCGCGTCGCTGCCGCGGTCGGCGGTGGCCGTGGCGAGCCGGCCGCCCGGGTCGACGCTGCGCTCGGAAATCGCGGTCGGCGTGCGGCGGCTCTGGCGCGACCGGTTGCTGCGCGGCGGCTGCCTGGCGAACCTGCTCGGCAACCTGGTGATCGGCGGACTCCAGGCGCTGCTGGTACTGATCATCACCCGCTGGGCCGGCGCCTCCGACGTCGTGTTCGGCCTGGTGCTCGCGGCGTACGGCGCGGGCGGGGTGGTGGGC
>NZ_SMLB01000003.1 GCF_004349105.1 Jiangella aurantiaca | reverse complement strand
GGCAGGTCCCAGCCTGGCCCACGACCGGTTCTCCGACAACACGGCCGTGAGCAGGTCGATCTCGTGCTCACGGCCGACGAACTGCGCCGTCGACCTGGGCAGCTGCACCGGCGCCCGGACGACCGCCACCGCGGTCGCGCCGGCCGCGCCACCGCCCGCCCCACCCGCACCGGGCCCCGGCGCCAGCAGCGTCGGGTCGCTGTCGAGGATGCGCCGGTGCAGGTCGGTGAGCTCAGGACCCGGATCGATGCCGAGCTCGTCGCGCAGCACCGTCACGACCTCGTGGTACGCCGCGAGGGCGTCGCCCTGCCGGCCCTGGCGGTACAGCGCGAGCATCAGCTGTGCCCAGAGCCGTTCCCGCCACGGGTGCGCGGCGACCAGGCGGCGCAGCGACGGCACGAACTCCTCGTCGGTGCGGTCGAGGCGCAGCCGCAGCTCGTTCAGCCGTTCCGTGGCCGACAGCAGCTCCTCGACCAGCAGCGGCGCGGTCGCCTTCTCGAGGTCGTCGGGATTGAGCCCGGCCAGCGGGTCGCCCCGCCACAGCGCCAGCGCCTCGCGCAGCAGGGTCAGCTCGGTGGCGGGTTCGGCGTCGCGGCCGGCTGCGACCAGCTCGCGGAACCGGGTGACGTCGACGGCGTCGGAGGGGAGGTCGAGGCGGTAGCCGTCGCCGGCGGCTTGGACGAAGCCCTCGCCGAGCGCGGCCCGCAGCCGGGCGACGTGGGTCTGGATGGCCGCCCGCGGGTGCACCGGCTCGTCGTCGGGCCACAGCCAGCCGGCCAGCGCGTCGACGGGGACGACGGTGCCGGGACGCGTGGCGAGAGCTGCGAGGATGACAGTGGGCCGGCCGGGTGGCACCGGGATCGTGACCCCGTCGCGGTGCACCTCGACCGGACCCAGCAGTGCGACCTCGAGCCGCGCCCGCCCCACCAGCTCTCACCCCCTCCGTCCCCTCGCGCCATCGCAACCGTACCGGTGACTGACAGGTGATCGCACAGTCATCCGGGTGCCGGACGCGGCTCCCACGGCGTTCACCGGCCCGCCACCTGGAGCGACTAGTCTCCGGCAAGGTTCGCAACCCACCCGGAAGGGACATCACATGCGCAAGCCGACGCGCGTCGCCGCCTACGCCGCCCTCGCCAGCGTCTGTGTCCTCGGGACGGGGATCGCGAGCGCGGCGCCGGAGCGCTCCGAGCTGCTGCCGGATGAGCTGCCGCTGGGCCCGGCCGGCCTGGCCGAGCAGCGCTCCCAGGAGGAGCTGGCGCCGGGCGTGACGCTGTACCGGATCGTCCGCGGCGCCGTCGACCCCGATGACGGCTACACCGTGACCGCAGGCTTCGCGACGACGGCGGCGGACGCGGAGGCGCTGGCCGCCCGGGTGCGTGCGGCCGGACTGGAGCCGCGCGTCGAGCCGGCCGTGGAGCCAGCGTCGTCCGGCGCACCGCTCGGCTGGACCGTGCGTGTCGGCCTGTTCCCGACGGCGTCCGGCGCAGAGGCGCTGCTGCCGGCCCTGCGCGCCGCCGGGCTCTCCCCGCGCGTCGACGACACCGCACACGACGGCGGCTCGACCGACGGCCCGTGGCGGGTGACGATCCTCGAGGTCGACCCGCGCGAGTTCGACGGGACGGTCCGCACCGAGCTGGCCACCGGCGAGGTGGCCGGCCGCGAGACCACCAGCGCCATCGTGGCTCGGATCGGCGCGCTGGCCGCGGTCAACGGCGGCTTCTTCACCATCGACGGCAGCCGGAACGTCCCCGGCCCCTGGCTCGAGGGGACCGACGGCGACCCCGCCGGGATCGCGGTGAGGGACGGCCGGCTGGTCTCGGAGGCGGTCGGCGACCGTCCGGCGCTGCTGCTGACCGGCGACGGCGACGGGCGGGTGCGCCGGCTGGCGACGGAGCTGACGGTCCGGACGGGGCGGTCGGTCACGGAGGTGACCGGGCTGAACCGGGAACCGGGGCTCGTGCTCAACTGCGGCGGGGTGGGCGCCGCGACGCCGACGTCCACGCCGGCACACGACTACACCTGTGGCAACGCCCACGAACTGGTCGCGTTCACCGCCGACTTCGGCGCGTCCCTGCCGTCGGGTGCCGGTCACCAGGTCCGGCTGGACGCGCACGACCGCGTCGTCGAGGCGGCGCGCGTCCGCGGCGGTACGGAACCGGCCTCCGGCACCGTCGTCCTGCAGGCCACCGGCGATGCCGCTGCCTGGCTGGCCGAGCACGGCACGGTCGGCGCGCGCCTGGTCCTGGACACGGACGTGGTCGACGGCGACACCGGCCGGCGGGTGCCGCTGCGGCCGGACGCCTCCGTGGTCAACGGCGGACCGATGCTCGTCGAAGACGGTGCGACGGCGCTCGACCCGGTGCGCGACGGCTGGAGCCCGGCGACGCTGGCCGGCACGGCGCGGGCGGACTTCTACTGGCGCTGGTACGTGCGCCGCAACCCGCGCACGGCGGCCGGCGTGCTGCCGGACGGGCGGCTGGTGTTCGCGGTGGTCGACGGGCGCCAGGTCGGCCGCAGCGTCGGGCTGAGCATCACTGAGACCGCGGAGCTGATGCGGTCGCTGGGCGTCGAGGACGCACTGAACCTCGACGGCGGCGGCTCGAGCACCGTCGTCACCGAGGACGGCGTCGTCAACACCCCGAGCGACCCGATCGAGCGCCCCGTCGGCGACGCCGTCGTGCTTCTCCCGTGATCATCAACCCTTCGTGTTGTCAGAGCAGCTGTCAGGGCAGCACAAAAGGTTGATGATCACGGGGACGGTGGGACGAGGATCAGTTCGAGCGTCCGGGTGACGTGCTCGGCGGCGGCCGCCGCGGTGGGCGCGGGGTCCAGTCCGAACATCCGCCGCCGGTGCGGCTCGCCCATGAGCAGCGTGAACAGCTGCTCGGCCAGCGCCTCGTGGTCGTCGGCGCGGACGGCGATCCGCTCCGCCGGCAGCGCGGCGAGCAGGCCGGACAGCACGCCGATGTAGCGGCGCGGCCCGTTCGCGTAGTGCCGGGCTGCGAGGTCGGGGAACTTCGCCGCCTCGCCGGTGACCAGCCGGTGCAGGCCGATCGCCTCGTCGGAGAGCATGAGCCGGACCAGCCGCACCCCGAACGCGTGCAGATCGCTCACTGGGTCGCCGGCGTCGGGCGCGACGGTGTTGACGACGCGGTCGCCCAGCCGCCGGACCACGGCCACGAAGAGGTCCGCCTTGTCGCCGACGGTCGTGTAGACGGTGCGCTTGGCCACGCGGGCCTCGGCGGCGATGACCTCGATGGTCGTGCCGCCGTACCCGCGTGCGAGGAACTGCCGCATCGCGGTCTCGAGCAGCGCGTCGCGCCGGGCCGCGCGATCGACGTCGCGCGGTCGGCCTCGCGGCGCCGTCGCCGCCCCCCGTGCAGTCACGTAGTCATCCTGGCTCGGAGGTAGTCTTGGATGCAATGAAACGCTAACGTTTCATTGTTTGCCCGGCCACCGCCGGGCCACCGCTGCGCGTCGAGCGACGCGCCCCGTGACAACGAAGGGCGGGTAAGAGTGGCGACCACCAGTCGCAAGCGTCCGGCGCGCTCGGCGAAGAACTCCGAGGAACTGCTCGGTTACTACCGGCAGATGCTCCTCGTCCGCCGGTTCGAGGAGCGCACCGCGCAGGCGTACACCGAGGCGAAGATCGGCGGGTACTGCCACCTCAACCTCGGCGAAGAGGCCACCGTCGTCGGCCTGATGGCGGCCATCGAGGAGCGTGACTATCTCTTCACGAACTACCGCGATCACGGCTATGCGCTGATCCGCGGCATGGACCCCGGCCGCGTCATGGCCGAGCTGTACGGCCGGCAGGACGGCGTCAGCAAGGGCTGGGGCGGTTCGATGCACCTGTTCGACACCGACGTGCGCCAGCTCGGCGGCTACGGCATCGTCGGCGGGCAGCTGCCGCTGGCGGCCGGCGCCGCGCTCGCGGTCTCGTACCGCGACGGCGACGAGGTCGTCATGTGCCAGATGGGCGACGGCACCACGAACATCGGCGCGTTCCACGAGACGCTCAACATGGCGACGCTCTGGGACCTGCCCATCATCTTCGTCGTTGTGAACAACCAGCTCGGCATGGGCACGACGGTCGAGATGTCGTCCGCCGAGCCGGAGCTGTACAAGCGGGCGTCGGCGTACCGCATGGAGTCCGCGCGCGTCGACGGCAACGACGTCATCGCCGTCCGCGACGCCGCGAAGGTCGCCGTCGAGCGGGCCCGCAAGGAGCAGAAGCCGTACCTGCTCGAGACCGTGAGCGGCCGGCTGAAGGGGCACTCCGTCGTCGACCCCGCCGCGTACCGCAGCAAGGACGAGGTCGAGGCGGTCCGCGCTCAGGACCCTGTCGCCGGGCTGCACGACCAGCTCATCGCCGACAAGGTCGCCGACGCCGACCAGCTGGCCGAGATCGACGCCGACGTCCACCGCATCGTGAAGGCCGCCGTCGAGTTCGCCGAGAAGAGCCCGGCGCCCGAGGTGTCGTCGCTGTTCGACTACACCTATGCGAGCCCGGTGCCGAACGACTCGCGCCGCCTCCCCTCTGACCCGCTGTTCCCGGTAGGAGCCTGACATGGCCGTCATGAGTTACCGCCAGGCGCTGCACGACACCCTGCGCGCCGAGATGCTCCGCGACCCGGACGTCTTCCTGATGGGCGAGGAGATCGGCCGGTTCGAGGGCTCGTACAAGATCACCGCCGGCCTGCTCGACGAGTTCGGGCCGAAGCGGGTGCGCGACACCCCGATCGCCGAGGAGGGCTTCACCGGCGCCGCCGTCGGTGCGGCGATGCTCGGTCTGCGCCCGGTCGTCGAGATCATGACGATCAACTTCTCGCTGCTCGCGCTGGACCAGATCGTCAACCACGCCGCGAAGATCTACGGCATGTTCGGCGGCCAGCGGTCGGTGCCGATGGTCATCCGCACGCCGGGTGGCGGCGGTCAGCAGCTCGCGGCCACGCACTCGCAGAACGTCGAGCTGTTCTACGCGTTCACGCCCGGCCTCAAGGTGGTGGCGCCGTCGTCGCCGGCCGACGCGAAGGCCCTGCTGCTCGCGTCCATCCGCGACAACGACCCGGTGCTGTTCCTGGAGAACCTCGCGCTCTACAACACCAAGGGCGAGGTCCCCGACGGCGACCAGCCCGCTGAGATCGGCCGCGCCGCCGTCACCCGCGAGGGCACCGACATCACGTTGGTCGCATACTCGCGCATGGCGCACGTCGCGCTGCAGGTCGCGGAGAAGCTCGCCAGCGAGGAGGGCATCTCCGCCGAGGTGGTCGACCTGCGCAGCCTGCGCCCGCTGGACCGGCCGACGATCATCGAGTCGGTCAAGAAGACGTCCTGCGCCGTGGTGCTGGAGGACGACTGGCTGACCTACGGCATCGGCGCGGAGGTCGCCGCGTCCATCTCCGACGGCGCGTTCGACTACCTCGACGCCCCGGTGCGACGCGTGGCGATGGCCGAGGTGCCGCTGCCCTACGCGAAGTCGCTGGAGCTGGCGGCGCTGCCGTCGGCCAACGACGCCGTCACCGCCGTCCACCAGACCCTCGACGCCGTCGGCCGCCGGTCCGTCGGCGCGCACTGAGGAGATTCTGCGATGACCGAGATCCTGATGCCCCGCCTCTCCGACACGATGGAGGAGGGCGTCGTCAGCGCCTGGCGCAAGCAGGTCGGCGACGAGATCCACGCCGGCGACGTCCTGGTCGAGATCGAGACCGACAAGGCCGTCATGGAGCACGAGGCCTACGAGGACGGCGTGCTGGCCGAGATCCTGGTGAAGGAGGGCGACACCGCCCCGATCGGCGCGCCGATCGCCCGGCTCGTAGGCGCCGGTGAGCCGGTCGGCGGGTCCACCCCGGTGCCGGCCGCCGAGCCCGCGACGCCCACGCCCGCTCCCGCACACCAGCCCGAGTTGATCTTGGAGCAACCGGGGAATCAATCGGGCACATCGGACGGTAACTCTGCGGTTACTCCAAGATCAACGGGATCGGGGCGCATCCTGTCCTCGCCGCTGGCCCGGCGCGACGCCCGCGAGCTGGGCGTCGACCTGGCGACGGTGGAGGGTTCCGGCCCCGGCGGCCGGATCATCCGGGCCGACGTCACGAAGGCGGCCGCCGCCGCACCGGCGACCGCGACGGCCCCGGCGACCCCCGCGAGCACCCCTGCGGCTCCGCCCGCTGCCGCCGTCGCCGCACCGGCCGTCGAGGAGACCGACGAGCTGATCCCGCTGACGTCGATCCGCAAGACGATCGCCCGCCGGCTCACCGAGAGCATGCAGTCGTCGCCGCACTTCTACGTGACGAAGACGGTCGACGCCGGCCCGCTGTCGGGGCTGCGGGCTGAGCTGAACGAGCGGCTGGTCGCGGCCGGCAAGAAGAAGGTCAGCGTCAACGACATCATCGTGCGGGCCGTCGCGGTCGTGTTGCGCGACCACCCGGTGGTGAACTCGTCGTTCACGCCCGAGGCGATCGTGCGGCACGGGCGCATCCACGTCGGCATCGCGGTGGCGACGGAGACCGGGCTGGTCGTGCCGGTCATCCGCGACGCCGACACGAAGAGCCTGACCAGCATCTCCGCCGCGACCCGCGCGCTGGCCGGCAAGGCCCGCGACCGCAAGCTCGGCCTGGACGAGATGAGCGGCGGCACGTTCACCGTCAGCAACCTCGGCATGTACGGCATCGACCACTTCACCGCCGTGATCAACCCGCCGGCGGCGGCGATCCTGGCTGTCGGCGCGGTGCGGTCCGAGCCGGGCGTGAAGGACGGCGAGCTGGCCGTGGTGCAGAAGATGACGATGACGCTGTCGTCGGACCACCGGGTCATCGACGGCGCCCAGGCCGCGGAGTTCGTCCGCGACCTGGCCGCCGTCCTCGAGGACCCGTGGCTCGCCGTGGCGTGAGCCGTCCGGGCGGCCCTAGGAGGGCCGGGCAGACCGGCGATGAGATGGGGCCGGAGGCCTCCTCGACATCGTCGGTGCGAGGCGCCGAGCCAGGGTGACCATAGCTGCGGTCATGCCCGGCCCGACGACCTCGGAGGCCTAGTCGGCGTCGCCTTCTTCCTCCCACCCGTAGTCGGGCAGGTCGAAGAAGGCGTCGCCGTCCAGCGTGTCGACCTCGCCGGTCGCCATCGCGTCGATCAGCGACTCGACGCCGGTGCGGACCGTCTGGACCAGCATGCCCTTGAGCTTCTGGCCGAGGTCGTCCTGCTGGCCGCGCACCTCGAACAGCACGGTGGCCGAGCCGTTGAGCGCGAACGCGGACCGGCCCTGACCGGCGTACTCACGCTCGTCGGGGTGGAAGTAGCGTCCCGTCGCGGCCAGCGGCGACTGGGACCCGTACGCCTCGAGGATGCCGTTGGCGACGGCGAGCGCGTACCGGCGCGACTTGTCCTGATCGAGCAGCGGCCAGTCGTCCTTGTACGCTGCGCCGTCGTTGACACCGAGGGGCGGGTAGTCCAGCGAGACGGAGATGAGCCGGCCGTCCTGCGGGCCGCCGGTCAGGCGGTCGCAGGGTCCCATGTGGTGCAGGTCGACGACGGCGTCGACCTCGCCGAACTCCTGCTGCAGGCCCACGTAGACGTCACGGATGGTGCGCGACTCCGGCGAGAGGAAGAAGCCGGCGTCGGTCTGCCGGCCGGGCAGGTCGCTCGCCTGGGGTACGTAGTCGAGGTCGGGGTTGAAGTCGCGGTTGAGGTCGAAGCCGGGCAGCTCGATGCCGTCGCCGCGCAGCGAGTGGTACCAGGCCCGCGGTGCGCCGGCGAGCTGCGGGAAGTCGGCGACCACCTCGTCCCACGAGATGACGTCGGCGCGCCGGTTGATCTCGCCGCCGTCGGGATTGACCATCGGCATCGCCACCACCGTGACGTTCTCCAGCGTGCGCAGGGTGTCCGGGTCGTTGCCGGTGCCGAGATCCTTGAGGATGCCGAGCAGCGCCTCTGTACCAGTGCGCTCGTTGCCGTGGATGGCGCTCTGCACGAGCAGGACGCGGTCGCCCGTGCCGACACGCGCGGTGTAGAGCTCGCGGCCCTGCGTCGTGTAGCCGGCGACGTCGACCTGGACCCGGCCGCCGCTGGTCTGCTCGATCTGCTCGAGCTTCCGGCCGAGCTCAGCATGGCTGGTCCAGCCGGTGAACTGCGGGTCGTCGAACGTCTTGCAGGTGCCTTCGGCCGGTCCCTCGGGCGGCGCCGCGGACGACGGAACGGCGCCGAGCGCGCCGGCCAGCACCGCGCCGGCGGCGACGACGCCCGCGGCGACGCGGCGAGAGTGTGGTCGTGTGTTCACATGGCCTCCCAGTGAGATGTGACACGTGACTGGGACATTACGGACAGTCGCGACAGACGGCAAGGCTTGATCACCACCGGCGGAGCCGATATGACCGCTTGATACTTGACTGAGGCAAGGAGTTCATTGATAGAGTCAACGATATGAGCTCGGTGGAACGCGACCAGGTGACGGCGGTGCGGCAGTTCAACCGCTTCTACACGACCGTGATGGGGTTCCTCGACCAGGGCCTGCTGCGGTCGCGGTTCTCGCTGACCGAGGCGCGCATCCTGTTCGAGCTGGCGCAGCGCGACGTCACCGAGGTGGGCGCGCTGCGCGACACGCTCGGCGTCGACGCCGGGCAGCTGAGCCGGACGCTGGCGCGGTTCGAGTCCGCGGGACTGGTCGAACGGTCGCGCTCGGAGGCCGACGGCCGCAAGCTGCTGATCGCGCCCACCGCGGCCGGCCGCGAGGCGTTCGCCGACCTCGACGCTCGCTCGGACCAGCAGGCCGAGGAGCTGCTGACCGGCTTGCCCGACGACGACCGCCGCCGCCTGGTCGCCGATCTCGACTCGGTCCGCCGCCTGCTGAGCCGGCGGGAGGCGGACGCGCCGAGGGCCTACGTGATCCGCGGCCTGCGTCCCGGCGATCTCGGCTGGGTGGTGCAGCGCAATGCCGTCCTCTACGCACGGGAGTACGGCTGGGACCAGACATACGAGGCTCTGGTCGCGCGGATCGTCGCCGACTACGCCGAGCACCACGACCCGCGGCGCGAGAATGCGTGGATCGCCGAGCTGGACGGCCGCCCCGTCGGCGCGGTGTTCTGCGTGCGCAAGGACGACACGACGGCGCAACTGCGGCTGCTGCTGGTGGAGCCAGAGACCCGTGGCGCTGGACTGGGCACGCGGCTGGTGGACGAGTGCATCGCGTTCGCGCGCTCGGCCGGCTACTCCTCCATGGTGCTGTGGACCAACGACGTCCTCGCCGCCGCCCGCCGGATCTACCAGAAGGCCGGCTTCGAGCTGGTCGAGGAGAACCGGCACCACAGCTTCGGCCACGACCTCGTGGGCCAGATCTGGCGCCTGGACCTCTAGAGAGCCGAGGTCACGCCGGCGACGGTGTGCCACAGCAGCAGCGCGGTGGTCACCGGGCCGACGCCGCCGGGCACCGGGGTCAGCGCCGCCGCGACTTCCGAGACCGCGGGGTCGACGTCGCCCGCCAGGCCGCCGTCGGGCGTCGGGTTGGTGCCGACGTCGACGACGACCGCGCCCGGCCGGACGTGCTCCGGCGTCACCAGGTGGGTCCGGCCGACCGCCGCGACCAGCACGTCCGCCGTCGACGTCACGGCGGCGAGGTCGCGGGTGCGCGAGTGGCACATCGTCACCGTCGCGTCGCGGTCCAGCAGTAGGTGTGCCAGCGGCTTGCCGACCACGGCGGACCGGCCGACCACCACGGCCCGGACACCGGTGAGGTCGACGGCGTACTCGTCCAGCAGCGCGACGACGGCCGCCGCGGTGGCCGGCGCGTACGCGGGCTGACCGGCCGCGAGCCGGCCGAGCGACAGCGGGTTGGCGCCGTCGACGTCCTTGGCGGGGTCGATCGCGCCGGACACCTCGGCCAGCGCGACGCCACGCGGCAGCGGCGTCTGCAGCATGACGCCGTCGACGCCGGGATCCGCACTGAGGGTGGCCAGCTGCGTCGTGAGGTCGCCGGCGGTCGCCGCCGTGCCGAGGTCGGCGACGTCGCAGTCGATGCCCACCTTGGCCGCAGCCGACGCGATGGAGCGGACGTACCAGGCGCTCGCTTCGTCGTCGGTCGCGGTGACGATGACCAGCCGGGCCGGCCGTCCCTCGGCGCGCCGGGCGGCGGCCCGCTCGGCCACCTGCGCACGCAGGCGCGCGGCGAGCTCGGCGCCGCCCAGCCGGTTCGCCGTCACGCCCCCACCTGCTGACGCACCGCTGCCGTGAGCTGGTCGGCCCGGGCCGCGAGGTCGTCCACCTCGCCCGCGGTGGCCGTCAGCCGGTCGCGGACCGCCTGGTCGGTGACGCCCGCGAGATTGATTTCGACGTTCAGCCGGGCCGTCGTGGCGGCCGCGCGGGCGGCTTCCGCGGCGGCCGCGACGTCCGTGACCACGTTCGGGTTGCCGACCAGGAGCAGCTCCTCGGCCATGGCGACCAGGTGGGTCGCCGCGATGATGACGGCGGCCGGCGGCTCGGCGGCCGCGGCCAGAGCCGCCGCGATCGCCTCGGACCGGGCCGCCTTCTGCTCGTCGGTGGCCTGGGGCAGCTGATAGGTCTCGGTGACGGCGAAGAACGCCTCGGCGTCGTCCTCGGCCAGCTCCAGCGCGTCGGTGCGCAGCGCGTCGGACTTCACCAGCACCCGCTCGACGACGTCGGCGTGCTCCTCGTACTTGGGGCCGGTGCTGTAGCGCGCCACCATGCCGAGGAGCGCCGCCGACTGGGCGGCGTGCAGTGCCGCGACGGCGCCGCCGCCGGGGGCCGGCACCCGGGCGGCCAGGCTGTCCAGGAAGGCGCCGATGGTCTCGTCGCGCACGGGATCTCCTCGAGGCTGGTTGCCTTTTCCATGTGGGACGCGCCGCCGCCCGGGACCTCGCGGTCAGCTTCGAGTCGGCCGACGGTCGCCTTCCCAGTCTCCCGCGTACGGGCCGGGCGGCGCACGACGGGGTGCGCCGCACACGTCTCACGCCGTTCACGAAATGAGACAACTCTCCCGGAATGGTTCGGTTCCGGCCGATCATGGAAGCAGCGGCGCGACCCCCGGCGCCATCACAACCGAATAGGCGGCACGATGACGAGAGCCATCGACCAGTTGCTGACTCGCGCCGTGGACAGTGCGGTCCTCCCCGGCGCCGTCTGGGCCGTCGGCGATCCCGACGGAGTGCGCGCCCAGGGCGCCTGCGGGCTGCTCGATCCGACGGTGCCGGACGAGCCGATGCGCCTGGACACCATGTTCGACCTCGCAAGTCTCACCAAGATCGTCGCCGTCTGGTCGTGCATCGGCACGCTGTGGGAGGACGGCACCATCAACCTCGACCGGCCGCTGGTCGACTACCTCCCGGACCTCGACGGCTACGACCTCGCCGGCGTCACCGCCCAGCACCTGCTGACCCACACCGCCGGCGTCCCGCTGCGGGCCAACCTCAAGGCGCTCTACGGCACTGAGCGCGCCGCCGTCGAGCGCGGGATCCTGCGCGAACGGCTCAGTCATCGCCCCGGCCAGGTCGTCGAGTACACCGACCGCGCGGCGCTGACTCTCGGCATCCTCGCCGAGCGGCTCACCGGCCTGCGGCTGGACGAGCTGAGCCGGGCCTGCGCCTGGGACGCGCTGCACATGGGTTCCACGCGGTTCGGCCCGGTGGACGGGGCCGACGTCGCACGGTGCGCGCCCACCGAGTGGGACGAGTCGACCGGGCGGCACCTGAAGGGCGCGCCGCACGATTTCTCCGCCCGGCTGCTCGGCGTCTGCGGCAGCGCCGGCGTGTTCTCCGTCGCCGCCGACCTCGCCGCGTTCCTGCGCTACCTGCTCGCTCCCGACCAGGCGCCGCGCCGGCCCGGCTTCGGACCGGCATGGATCAAGGAGTCGCTGAAGGTGCAGACCGGGGCGCTGCAGCCGGCCCGCGGCCTGTTCTGGCATCCCGCGCCGACGCCGGAAGGCGTGGGCGGGCGCGACGTGTGGGCGCACTTCGGCTTCACGGGGACGGCGATGTGGGTCTCCGTCCGCCGGCGGCGCTGGGCCCTGCTGCTGACCAACAAGCTCTACTACACGCGCGACAGCCACCCGATGCTCGACGTCCGCAAGGCGTTCTGCCGCCTCGCCTTCGACCTCTGACCCAGCTGGGCCGGTCGTCGGGGTCCGTGACGTTCGCCGTCCCCCTGCTGCCCACGCTCTTAGCCGCGGACCCGCGCCTCAAGCGGACTGGTGGGCGCTTCGCGCGGCACACCTCAAGGTGCACCGGCGTCGTTCGGCGTGCCGTTGCTTGCCTGTGGACAGCGATGATCATCAACGATCGCGGACATCACCAGGACTACCTGAGCCTCAACACGATTGCAGGCGTGGTGGTGCTCCAGAAACCTCATGATGGCCCCCGAAACGTCGGAGAATCTCACTGCGTGGACACCGGGGCCGCGACTCGATGGCCAGAGCCGACTTCCGTGCGCATCGAAGACCACGCCCCGCGCCGTGCCCGCACTCCCCCGTCCCCCTGATAGCTGCCCGTTCTTAGGCCGCGTGCGCGCGGGTCAAGCGGTCCTCGCTGCGCGAAGCGCCTCCCGGTCCGCTTGAGGCGCGCGTGCGCGGCCAAGAGAATGGGCAGTAGGGGGACGGCCCACCGTGCGCACCCGGCCAACGCATCAAAACCCGGCCTACGTGAGCCCGAGCGACCGACGTCGCCGGCGCTGGATCGGCCGTCCGGATGGGCAGGACGGGCCGGAGGTGCGATTCGCCCACGCTCGAGGCGACGACGCCCGCGGCGTCGACTATGCTCCCGGCGGCTGCGCCCCGCGTGCGCCGCGTCCCGACCGGCCCGCGGCAGACCTCATGACGCGAATGAGAGCTCTCTCACGTCGCAACTCCTGCACACCAATGTGACGAATGTGGCAGCCGTTAACTCATGGCTGAGATATCGTTCCGCTCGTGGCAGACGACTACCGCAGCCAGATCGGCCGGTTGATCCGCGACTCGCGCCAGCATCGCGGCTGGACGCAGAGCCAGCTCGCCGACGCGCTCGGCAGCAGCCAGAGCGCGATCCATCGCATCGAGCACGGGCAGCAGAACCTGAGTCTCGAGATGATCGCCCGCATCGGCGAGGCGCTGGACAAGCAGATCGTGTCGCTGGCGCCACAGGGGCCGGTGCACCTGCGGGTCAGCGGCGGCCAGCAGCTCTCCGGCAGCATCGACGTGCGGTCCAGCAAGAACGCCAGCGTCGCGCTGCTGTGCGCCAGTCTGCTGAACAAGGGCCGGACGGTGCTGCGAGGCATCGCGCGGATCGAGGAGGTCAACCGCATCATCGAGGTGCTCGAGAGCATCGGCATCGGCACCCGCTGGCTGGGCGAGGGCCGCGACCTCGAGATCACGCCGCCGGAGCGCCTGGATCTCGACAGCATGGACGTCGAGGCGGCCCGGCGCACCCGCAGCGTCATCATGTTCCTCGGCCCGCTGCTGCACCGTGAGACCCGGTTCAAGCTGCCGTACGCCGGCGGCTGCAACCTCGGCACGCGCACCGTCGAGCCGCACATGGCCGCGCTGCGTCCGTTCGGCCTCGAGCTGAAGGCGACCGGCGGCTACTACCACGCCGAGGTCGACCGCTCGGTGTCGCCGGACCGGCCGATCGTGCTGATCGAGCGCGGCGACACCGTCACCGAGAACGCGCTGATGGCCGCCGCCCGCAACGACGGCGTCACCGTCATCCGCAACGCCAGCTCGAACTACATGGTCCAGGACCTCTGCTTCTTCCTGACCCGGCTGGGCGTCCGGATCGACGGCATCGGCACGACGACGCTGACGGTGCACGGCATCCCGGACATCGACGTCGACGTCGACTACGCGCCGTCCGAGGACCCGATCGAAGCGATGAGCCTGCTGGCCGCAGCGATCGTCACCGGCTCGGAGATCACCGTCCGCCGGGCGCCCATCGAGTTCCTCGAGATCGAGCTGGCGCTGCTGGAGGAGATGGGCCTCGACTACGACCGCAGCGGCGAGTACGTCGCGGCGAACGGCGAGACGCGACTGGTCGACCTGACGGTGCGGCCGTCGACGCTGCAGGCGCCGCACGACAAGATCCATCCGATGCCGTTCCCCGGCCTGAACATCGACAACCTGCCGTTCTTCGCGCTGATCGCGGCCACGGCGAACGGCCAGACGATGATCCACGACTGGGTCTACGAGAACCGTGCGATCTACCTGACCGAGCTGACGAAGCTCGGCGGCAACGTGACCCTGCTCGACCCGCACCGCGTGCTGGTCGAGGGGCCGACGCGGTGGTCCGGCACGGAGATCATCTGCCCGCCGGCGCTGCGCCCGGCCGTCGTCGTGCTGCTGGCGATGATGGCCGCGAAGGGCACGTCGGTGTTGCGCAACGTCTACGTGATCAACCGCGGCTACGAGGACCTGGCGGCCCGGCTGTCCGTTCTTGGCGCCCGCATCGAGGCGTTCCGCGACATTTAGCCGAATCCTTCCGATTCGCGTGTCACAGCGCGGGGACGGGGCATACCTACCCCCACGTGGCGTGCCACCTCACCCCGTCCACGGGGGGCGGGTGAGGGCGCGGCGCGGCCCGGCACCGCGCGGGGTCAGGGCGCCGTCACGCCCTGGCCCCGGCCCCCACGGTCATGTCCGATTCCCGCTAGTAACGGCGCCGCCGGCAAGCGAGACTGGTAGACATGTTGGACGAAGAGGCGTGCTACCGCGCAGTTCAGGGCCGCGACGCCCGGTTCGACGGCGTCTTCTACATCGGCGTCACGTCGACCGGCATCTATTGCCGTCCCAGCTGCCCGGCGATGACGCCGAAGCGCGAAAATGTGCGCTTCTACCGCACCGCCGCCGAGGCGCAGGCGGCGGGATTCCGCACCTGCCGACGCTGCCGGCCTGACGCGACGCCGGGCTCGGCGGAGTGGAACATCCGCGCCGACGTCGTCGGACGCGCGATGCGCCTGATCGCCGACGGCATCGTCGACCGCGACGGCGTCGCGGGGCTGGCCGCCCGGCTGGGCTACAGCGAGCGCCAGGTACACCGGACGCTGGTCGAGGAGGTCGGCGCCGGGCCGCTGCGGCTGGCTCGCTCGCAGCGGGCGCACACCGCGCGGGTCCTGCTCGAGACCACCGACCTGCCGGTCACCGAGATCGCGTTCACGGCCGGGTTCGCCAGCATCCGCCAATTCAACGACACGATCCGTGAGGTCTACGCGCTGACGCCGACCGAGCTCCGAGGCAAAGCCCGCCGGCGGGGTCGCGCCGCGACGGCCGGCACGATCGAACTGCGGCTGGCGTACCGGCAGCCGGCCGACTTCCGCGGCGTGCTGGACTTCCTGGCACTGCGCGCGGTCCCGGGCACCGAGGAGGTCGATGGCGACACGTACCGGCGCAGCCTCACGCTGCCGCACGGCACCGGCGTCGCGGAGCTGACCCCGCGGGACGGCTGGGTGCACGCGACGCTGCGGCTGGCCGACCCGCGCGATCTGACCGCGGCGGTGGCCCGCTGCCGCCGGGTACTGGATCTGGACGCCGACCCGCAGGCCGTCGACGACCTGCTCGGCGCGGATCCCGCGCTCGGTCCGCTGGTGGCCGCGCGTCCGGGCATCCGGGTGCCGGGCACGGTCGACGGCGACGAGCTCGCGGTCCGCGGCGTGCTGGGCCAGCAGGTGTCCGTGGCCGCCGCGCGCACCGTCGCCGGCCGGCTGGTCGCCGAGCACGGCAAGCCCCTGGACACGCCGGTCGGCACCGTCACCCACGCGTTCCCGACGGCGGCCGTGCTGGCCTCCGTCGACCCGTCGACGTTCCCGATGCCGCGCAGCCGCCAGCGCACGCTGCATGAGCTGACCCGCCGGCTGGCCGACGGCGTGCTCAACCTCGATCCCGGCGTCGACCGCGACGAGGCCGAGCGGCGGCTGCTCGACGTGCCCGGCATCGGCCCCTGGACGGCGAAGTACGTGCGCATGCGCGCGCTCGCGGACCCCGACGTGTTCCTCCCGACCGACCTCGGCGTCAAGCACGCCATGGCCGGCCTCGGGCTGCCGTCCGAACCGCGGGCGGTGGCCGAGCTCTCCGAGAACTGGCGGCCGTGGCGGTCGTACGCGCTGCTGCACGCCTGGTCGACTCTCTGAAAGGCAGAACGATGACCACGTACTGGACCACCATCGACAGCCCGCTCGGCATGCTGTGGCTGACCGGCGACGGCGTCGCGCTGACCGGCCTCTACATGGAGCGCCCGGCCACGCTCGACCAGCCCGGCTGGGTCGAGGACGACGCACCGTTCGCCCTGGCCCGCGAACAGCTGGCCGCGTACTTCGCCGGCGAGCGGCAGGAGTTCGACCTGCCGCTGAACCCCGTCGGCACGCCGTTCCAACAACAGGTGTGGGCGGCCTTGCGGGCGATCCCGTACGGCGAGACCCGCAGCTACCGCGACATCGCTGAGCAACTGGGCCGCCCGACGGCGTCCCGCGCGGTGGGCGCGGCGAACGGCCGCAACCCGATCTCCGTCATCGTCCCGTGCCATCGCGTGGTCGGCTCGTCCGGCGTGCTGACCGGGTATGCGTGGGGGCTGGAGCGCAAGCGGGCGCTCCTGGACCTGGAGACAGCCGACAGCTAGACCGTCACCAGCTCCAGCCGTCGTGCCGGAGGGCGCTCTCGATCATCATCCGGCGCACCGGCGGCGGAGCGTCCGGCACCGGCATACCGGCCAGCCGCGCGGCGTCGATCAACAGGTCGTCGTACGCGCGGGTGGCCGCGGCCAGGTGGTGGGCGCGAGCCCAGCGGCCCTGGTCGCACTCGAGCCGGCGGATCTCACCGACCACGCGGGTGAGCCGGAGCTGCACCGTCAGCGTCTCGAACGGGTCGGCGACGACGCAGGGCGCGGCCTTGCCACCGGACCAGCGCCTGCGCAGCGCCCGGGTGAGGTCGTGGAAGGGCGATTCCATCGTGGGCTCCTGACCAGCATCGTAGCCAGCTAGGCGGCGGTTGACGAGGGAGTTTTCGCGGCCGTGTGCGAAGGTGAGCCATGCCCGAAGGCGACACCGTCTGGCTCGCGACCCGGCGGCTGCACGACGCGCTGGCCGGCGATGTCCTGGTCCGCACCGACTTCCGCGTTCCGCGGCTGGCGACCACCGACCTGTCCGGGCGGACGGTGGTCGAGTCGGTGGCGCGGGGGAAGCACCTGCTGACCCGGATCGGCGGCGGGCTGACGCTGCACACGCACCTACGCATGGACGGCGCGTGGCGGGTGTTCGCGGCCGGTCAGCCGTGGCGGGGCGGGCCGGCGTTCCAGATCCGGGTGGTGCTGGCGACGGCGCGGGCGGAGGCGGTCGGGTACCGGCTGCCCGTCGTCGAACTGGTCCGGACGGCCGACGAGGACACCGTCGTCGGACATCTTGGACCCGACCTGCTGGGCGACGACTGGGCGGCCTCGGCCGCCGTGGAGCGGCTGACGCGCGACCCGTCCCGGCCGATCGGGGAGGCGCTGCTGGACCAGCGCGTACTGGCCGGGATCGGCAACATGTACATGGCCGAGCTGTGCTTCCTGGCCGGGGTGTCGCCGTATGCGCCGGTGTCCGCGGCGGCCGACCTGCGCTTCGTCGTCGACGAGGCGCACCGGCTGCTGCACCTGGGCATCGAGAGCGGCCGCCAGGTGACCACCGGCGATCCGCGTCCCGGGCGGCAGCACTGGGTCTACCGCCGCGCGCGGCGGCCGTGCTGGCGGTGCGGCACGCCGATCCGGACCGGCACCATCGGTGCCGCGCCGCAGGACCGGGTCACTTTCTGGTGCCCGCGCTGCCAGCCCGCTCCATGAGGTCGTGTCAATGTACGTCCTGTGAAGGTTCTCGCGGCGCTCACCGTCGGCCTCCTGCTGGTGACCTCCGGCTGCTCCGGCGGGCCGGCGCGGCTGTACGAGGCCGAGTCCGGCGGCGGCAGAGGCATCTACGACACGCGGCCGGGCCGGCCGTACGCGTTCGAGGAGATGACGCTGTGCCTGGACGAGCCGGGATCCGTGGTGGTCACGGACGTCTCGCCGATCGAGCCCATGGGCGGGTTCGAGGTGCTCGGCTTCTCCGTCCGACCGGTCCGCGAAGGGCAAGGCCTCGGCCACCTCGAGGAGCCAACCCAGCGCCTGGCGGCGGGCGGGTATCCGGTGGACGGACCGATGGTGGTCGACGACGTCTGCCCCGACGACGAGTCCGGCGAGGGCGGCACGGTCTTCAACCTGGGCATCGAGGTCGACTACTCCGCCCCCGACGCCGGCACCGCGAGCGGCTTCCTGGTGATCTACGAGTCCGGCGGCGAGTCGCTGACCTTGGTCCGGCCGTTCGGCGTGTCGCTGTGCGCCGCGCGACAGCAGGACCCGCCGCCGCCCGAGTGTGAGATCCGCATCGTCGCTTTCGGCTGACTCGACGCCGAGCGTTCAGACCCGCTCGACGGTGACGTTGGCCGGGAACTCGCGGTCGGCGAACCGGCCGATCGCGTACGTCGAGAACGCGTCGATGCCGGCACTGACCGCGCCGCCGACCAGCGGCACCCGGCGCACGATGGCCAGCGTGGCGTGCTTGCCGCCGATGCGGGCGACCAGCTGCGAGGCGACGGCGGCGACGGCGCGCTCGGTGACGGCGGGGTCGGGCTCGTTGAGGCCGGTGGCGATGTCGAACGGCCGGCCGGGGAGGTCGCGGCCGCGCAGCGCGTCCTCGACGCCGTCGCGGCCGAGCAGCGTCACCAGCGCCGCCGTGCGGACCCGCGGGTCGGCGAGGTCGTAGCCGCGCAGGTGCGCGATGGCCGCGGCCATGCGCAAGTGCAGGACGGCGATGCCGGCGATGTTGGCGGGGATGCCCACCGGCATCGTGACGATGCCGCCGATGTTCGTGACGAAGCCCTGCACGCCAGCCAGCCGGACGTGCTGCTCGATGACGTCGCGGATGGCTCGCTCGACGTCGCCGCGCTTGTCCAGATGACGGCGGGCCACCTCGCGGGCGCCCGGGAAGCCGGGGAAGCCCTCGATGCCCTTCGACATGAACTGGTTCGCGCCACGAGCGGCGACGATGGGCGCGGCGCGACGCGCCGCGGTCGTACCCGCCCAGGTCCCGATGGTCCGTCGCACACCCATGCCACCACTGTACGTGCGCGGGCCCGCGAGCGGATTACGCTGACCAAGGACCGCATCAGCAGCCGGCGCCAAGGAGGCCATGTGCCCGTCGAGCCACCCCCGACCCGATGGGAGCTGCCGAGCACGTCCGGCGACGACGACCTCGTCGCGTTCGGCGCCGACCTCGAACCGGGGACGCTGCTCGCCGCGTACCGCAACGGCCTGTTCCCGATGCCGGTCGACCAACTGCTCGGCCGTGCGACCGACCTCGCGTGGTGGTCGCCGAACCCGCGTGGCGTGCTGCCGATCGGCGGGATGAAGGTCTCGCGGTCGCTGCGGCAGTCGACCCACAAGTTCGAGATCCGCGTCGACACCGCGTTCGCCGAGGTCATCGAGGCGTGCGCCGATCCGTCCCGGCCAGGCGCCTGGATCAGCGACGACATCCGCCGCGCCTACGAGCGGCTGCACCGCCTGGGCTGGGCGCACTCGATCGAGGCGTGGACGCCGGACGGACGGCTGGCCGGCGGGCTGTACGGCGTCGCCATCGGCGGGCTGTTCGCCGGCGAGTCGATGTTCCACGCCCGGCAGCGCTGGGGCCGCGACGCGTCCAAGGTCGCGCTCGTCGCGCTCGTCGCGATGATGCGCGTCGAGCACCCCGTCGGCCGGCTCCTCGACGTGCAGTGGGGCACCCGGCACCTGGCCAGCCTGGGCGTCGTCGAGATCCCGCGGCAGGAGTACCTCAGCCGGCTGCGCCGGGCGCTGGAGCTGCCGCTGCCGCCGGCGTTCGCCGGACCCGCCGATCGCAGGGCAAACTGAGGGCATGCCCGAGCTGCCCGAGGTCGAAGCGCTCGCGGCCTTCCTGCGCGAGAAGGCCGTGGGCAAGGTGGTCACGCGCGTCGACATCGCCGCCATCAGCGTGCTCAAGACGTTCGACCCGCCCGTCACGGCGCTCGGCGGGCTCACCGTCACCGGCGTGAGCCGGCACGGCAAGTTCGTCGACCTCGACTGCGACGGCGTCCACCTCGTCATCCACCTGGCTCGGGCCGGCTGGCTGCGCTGGAGCGACGCGCTGTCGCCGAAGCCGCCGAAGCCCGGCAGCGGCCCGCTGGCGCTACGCGTCCACCTGAGCGACGAGTCCGGGTTCGACCTCACCGAGGCCGGCACCCGCAAGCGGCTGGCCGTCTACGTCGTGCGCGACCCCGCCGAAGTGCCCGGCATCGCCCGGCTCGGCGTCGACCCGCTGTCCGACGAGTTCACCGTCGACAGGCTGCAGGAGATCCTCACCGGCGCCGGCCGGGCCCAGATCAAGGGCGTGCTGCGCGACCAGGCCGTCATCGCCGGCATCGGCAACGCCTACTCCGACGAGGTGCTGCACGCCGCGAAGCTGTCGCCGTTCCAGCCCGCGTCCACCCTCGACGCCGACGGCGTCGCGAACCTGCACGCCGTCATCGTCGACGAGCTGACGACGGCGCTGAAGCGGGCCGAGGGGCTGGCAGCGAAGGACCTCAAGGACAGCAAGCGCACCTCCATGCGCGTGCACGGCCGGACCGGCGAGGCCTGCCCGGTCTGCGGCGACGTCGTCCGCGAGGTGTCGTTCGCCGACTCCTCGCTGCAGTACTGCGCCACCTGCCAGACTGGCGGCAAGATCCTCGCCGACCGGCGCATGTCCAAGCTGCTCAAGTAGGTCGCGTCGCCCGTCAGAAGCCGGCGGCGACGGCGCGCGCGGCGGCTTGCGCGGTTGCCCGGCTGCCCGCCACGTCGCCCGTCACGGCGTCGGGGCGCAGCGCGATCGTCCGGACGTCGGCCACGCCGGCCCAGCGCAGCCAGCCCTCCAGGTAGGACGTCTGGAAGTCCGAGCCGAACGCCGGGCCACGGCCGGGCGCGTAGACGGCGCTGGAGTAGACGATCGCCGCCTTCTTCCCGCGCAGCAGCCCGCGGTAGCCGCTGGACGGGTCGAACGCGAACACCAGGCCGGGCTGGCTCACGACGTCGATGAACTGCTTGAGCACGTACGGCAGGCCGTGGTTCCACATCGGCACGCTGAACAGATAATGATCGGCGGCGTCGAAGCGGGCGAACGCGGCGGTGACGTCGCGCCACACGTCCCGCTGTGCGGCGTCGAGATCCTGGCCGGCGAAGACCGCCATCTTCGCGTGCGCCGCCGTCGGACCGAACTGCGGCAGCGTGCCGTCCCACAGGTCCCAGTGGGTGATCTCGTGGTCCGGGTGTGCCCCGCGATAGGCCGCGACGAAGTCGTTCGCGAGCAGCAGCGACTCCGACGCGGCGCCGCGCGGCGAGGCGGAGAGGTGGAGCAGGGTAGGCATGGGTCGTCCTTTCTGGACTACAGTCCGGTTGTGCCCATTGATAAGACCGGACCACGGTCCGATTATTCCGCTGGCCCCGGCTCGGAGCTGATCGAGCTGCGGTCGGAGCCGCCCCGCGAGCGCGCCGACGCGGCCCGCAACCGGGTCGCCGTCCTGGACGCTGCCACCCGGCTGTTCGCGGAACGGGGCGTCGATGGCGTGACGATGGACGCGGTCGCGGCGGCCGCCGGGGTCGGCAAGGGCACGGTGTTCCGGCGGTTCGGCGACAAGGCCGGCCTGGCGGTCGCCCTGCTCGACGAACGTGAGCGGGAACTGCAGCAGGCGATCCTCTTCGGCCCGGCGCCCCTCGGCCCCGGACAGCCCGGCGACGCGGCGCGGCCGGCGCGGGGCGATCGGCTGGTGGCGTTCGTCGACGCCTACCTCGACTACGCGCTGGACCACCTCGACCTGGTGCGGATGTCCGAGACGGCGTCGCCGGGGGCGCGGTACCGGATCGGGGCGTACCGGTTCTGGCACCGGCACGTTGCGCTGCTCCTGGCGGCCGCCCGGCCGGACACCGACGCGGACGCGCTCGCTCACGCCGTCCTCGCCCCGCTCGGTGCCGAGCACCTGCGGGCCATGGTCGCAGAGGTGGGCGCCGCGCGCACCAGGGCCGCAGTCAGTACCGCCGTGACGGCCGCGGCCCGTTTGCAATGAGCACCAAGACAGCGCCCGGCGCGGCCCGTACCTCGTCTGGCGTGGGGACCGGCGGATTTGTTAACGTTCACACGACACAACACTGCCGAGCAGCGGCGAGGTGAGCATGACGCACGGGGCGGTCGGCCGGAGTCCGGTCATGGCCGACGTCGCGCGGATCGCGGGCGTCTCGCACCAGACGGTGTCCCGCGTCCTGAACCACCATCCGAACGTCAAGCCCGCCACCCGCGACCGCGTTCTCGCGGCCATCGAGGAGCTCGGCTATCGGCGCAACCTGTCCGCCCGCGCGCTGGTCACCCGGCGCACCAACACGCTTGGCGTGGTCGCGTTCGACACCACGCTGTACGGGCCGGCCAGCACGCTGTTCGGCCTGGAGCAGGCGGCACGCGACGCCGGGTACTTCATCAGCATCGTCAGCCTCAAGACGATCAACCGGAAGACCGTCGGCGAGGCGCTGGACTACCTCGCCGCGCAGGCGGTCGACGGGCTGATCGCCATCGCGCCGCAGGTCGAGGCCGCGATCGCCGTCTCCGCGCTGCAGGGCAACGTGCCGGTGGTCGCGGTCGAGGGCGGCGAGGCCGACGGCATGCCGGTGGTCGCCGTCGACCAGCTGCGCGGCGCCGAGCTGGCCACCCGGCACCTGCTCCACCTCGGGCACCGCACGGTCTGGCACGTCGCCGGGCCGGTCGACTGGCTCGAGGCCGAGGGCCGCAGGCGCGGCTGGCGGGCGACGCTGGAGGCCGCCGCCGTCGAGGTGCCGCCCGTCGTCGAGGGCGACTGGAGCCCGCGCGCCGGCTACGAGGCGGGCCGGCGCATCGCCGACGAGGCTCGCGCGGGCCGGGCGACCGCCGTCTTCGTCTCCAACGACCAGATGGCGCTCGGCCTGCTGCGTGCGCTGCACGAGGCCGGCATCCGGGTGCCGCAGGACGTCAGCATCGTCGGGTTCGACGACATCCCGGAGGCGGAGTTCCTGACGCCGCCGCTGACCACCGTCCGGCAGGACTTCGCCGAGGTCGGCCGGAAGAGCATCGCGCTGCTGCTCGACCTCATCGAGACCGGGCCACGGCCGGAGGCCGAGCGCATCGTCGTCCCGCCGACGCTCGTCACTCGCGCCAGCACCACCGCACCCGCCACGACCTGACCCAACACGATCCGCCGCCCCACACCGCATCAGGGAGTCACTTGTGAGCGATAACAACGACGCCGTCGTCGTCGGTGTCGACTACGGAACCTTGTCCGGACGGGCCGTCGTGGTCCGCGTCTCCGACGGCGCCGAGCTCGGCAGCGCCGTGCACGCGTACACGCACGGCGTCGTCGACCGCGAGCTGCCCGGCACCGGCGAGCGGCTGCCACCGGACTGGGCGCTGCAGGTCCCGTCCGACTACGTCGACGTGCTGAAGACGGCCGTGCCGCAGGCGATCGCCGAGGCCGGCGTGGACCCCGAGAACGTCATCGGCATCGCGACCGACTTCACCGCCTGCACCATGGTCCCAACGCTGGCCGACGGCACACCGTTATGTGAACTGCACGAGCTGGCCGATCGCAAGCACGCCTACGTCAAGCTCTGGAAGCACCACGCCGCCCAGCCGCACGCCGACCGCATCAACGCGCTGGCAGCCGAGCGGGGCGAGCCGTGGCTGCCGCGCTACGGCGGGCTGATCTCGTCGGAGTGGGAGTTCGCGAAGGGCCTGCAGCTGCTCGAGGAGGACCCCGAGCTCTACGCGGCGATGGACCGCTGGGTCGAGGCCGCCGACTGGATCGTCTGGCAGCTCAGCGGCAGCTACGTCCGCAATGCCTGCACCGCCGGCTACAAGGGCATCCACCAGGACGGCGGCTACCCGTCGCGCGACTTCCTGGCCGCGCTGAACCCGGAGTTCGCCGGGTTCGTCGACGACAAGCTGGACCAGCCGATCGGTCAGCTCGGCGACCGAGCGGGCGGCCTGACGGCGCAGGCGGCGGCCTGGACCGGGCTGCCCGAGGGCATCGCCGTCGCGGTCGGCAACGTCGACGCGCACGTGACGGCGCCGGCCGCGCAGGCGGTCGAGCCGGGCCAGATGGTCGCGATCATGGGCACCTCGACCTGCCACGTCATGAACGGCGACGTGCTGCGCGAGGTGCCGGGCATGTGCGGCGTCGTCGACGGCGGCATCATCGCCGGGCTGCAGGGCTACGAGGCCGGGCAGAGCGGCGTCGGCGACATCTTCGGCTGGTTCGTCGACACCTCGGTGCCCGCGTCGTACGCCGCCGAGGCCGCGCAGCGCGGCCAGAGCGTGCACGACTACCTCACCGAGCTGGCCGCGACCCAGCAGGTCGGCGAGCACGGGCTGATCGCGCTGGACTGGCACAGCGGCAACCGCTCGGTGCTGGTCGACCACGAGTTGTCCGGCATCGTCGTCGGCCAGACGCTGGCCACGAAACCCGAGGACGTCTACCGCGCGCTGATCGAGGCGACGGCGTTCGGCACCCGCACCATCATCGAGACGTTCAACAGCTCCGGTGTCGAGGTGACCGAGCTGATCATGGCCGGCGGGCTGCTGAAGAACCGGCTGATCATGCAGATCTACGCCGACGTCACCGGGCTGCCGCTGAGCGTCATCGGTTCCGACCAGGGCCCGGCGCTGGGCTCGGCCATCCACGCCGCGGTCGCCGCGGGCGCGTACCCCGACGTCCGGGCCGGCGCGGCCGCGATGGGCAACGTCGACCGCGGCGTCTACCAGCCCGACCCCGACCGCGCGAAGGCCTACGACGCCCTCTACGCGGAGTACGTGGCACTGCACGACTACTTCGGCCGCGGCGGCAACGACGTCATGCACCGGCTCCGGGCGCTCAAGCGCGCGGCGGTGACCCGATGACCACCTTCCAGGAGCTGCGGCGCGCGGTCTGCGACCTGCACGCCGAGCTGACCCGCAACAACCTCGTCGCCTGGACGTCGGGGAACGTGTCCGGCCGGGTGCCGGGCGAAGACCTGTTCGTCATCAAGCCGTCCGGGGTGTCCTACGACGACCTCACGCCGGAGTCGATCGTGGTCTGCGACCTCGACGGCAAGCTGGTCGACGGCGAGCTGTCGCCGTCCAGCGACACCGACGCGCACGCCTACGTGTACCGGAACATGCCCGCGGTCGGCGGCGTCGTGCACACGCACTCGACGTACGCGACGGCGTGGGCCGCACGGGCCGAGCCGATCCCCTGCGTGCTGACGGCGATGGCCGACGAGTTCGGCGGCGAGATCCCGGTCGGCCCGTTCGCGCTGATCGGCGACGACTCGATCGGCCGCGGGATCGTCGAGACGCTGGCCGGGCACCGCTCGCCGGCGGTGCTGATGCGCAACCACGGCGTCTTCACCATCGGCAAGGACGCCCGGGCCGCCGTCAAGGCCGCCGTGATGTGCGAGGACGTGGCTCGGACGGTGCACATCGCACGGCAGCTCGGCGATCCGGTACCGATCCCGGCGGATGACATCGACCGGCTCTACGACCGGTACCAGAACGCCTACGGGCAGTGACGAGGAGATGACGATGGACGACGTGTTCGGTCAGCGTGAGGTCTGGTTCCTCACCGGGAGCCAGGGGCTGTACGGCGAGGACACGCTGCGACAGGTGGCCGAGCAGTCGCAGGCGGTCGCCCGCGCGCTCGACGAGGCCGGGGACATCCCGGTGCGCGTGGTGTGGAAGCCGGTGCTCACCTCGGCCGACGCGATCCGCCGGGTCGCGCTCGAGGCCAACGCCGACGACGCCTGCGTCGGCCTGATCGCGTGGATGCACACGTTCTCGCCGGCCAAGATGTGGATCGCCGGGCTGGACGCGTTGCGCACGCCGCTGCTGCACCTGCACACACAGGCGAACCGGTCGCTGCCGTGGGCCGAGCTCGACATGGACTTCATGAACCTCAACCAGGCCGCGCACGGCGACCGCGAGTTCGGCTACATCCAGTCCCGGCTCGGCGTCGCCCGCTCGACCGTCGCCGGGCATGTCAGTGACCCGGCGGTCGTGAGCCGGGTGGCCGACTGGGTGCGTGCCGCCATCGGCTACGCCGAGGTGCACTCGCTGCGGCTCGCCCGGTTCGGCGACAACATGCGCGACGTCGCGGTCACCGAGGGCGACAAGGTCGAGGCGCAGCTGCGGCTCGGCGTCTCCGTCAACACGTACGGCGTCAACGACCTGGTCGCTGTCGTCGACGCCGCGACCGATGCCGAGGTGGACGCGCTCGTCGCGGAGTACGAGGACTCGTACGACCTGGTGCCGGCGCTGCGCAAGGACGGCGACCGGCGCGAGTCGCTGCGCTACGCCGCCCGCATCGAGGCCGGCCTGCGCACGTTCCTCACCGACGGCGGGTTCCGCGCGTTCACCACGAACTTCGAGGACCTCGGCGGGCTGCGCCAGCTCCCGGGCCTGGCCGTACAGCGGCTCATGGCCGACGGCTACGGCTTCGGCGGCGAGGGCGACTGGAAGACGTCGGTGCTGGTGCGGACCGTGAAGACGATGGCGGCCGGGCTGCCGGGCGGCACGTCGTTCATGGAGGACTACACGTACCACTTCGGGCCCGGCGAGCCGAAGATCCTCGGCGCGCACATGCTCGAGGTCTGCCCGTCCATCTCGTCGGCGACGCCGTCGTGCGAGATCCACCCCCTGGGCATCGGCAACCGCGAGGACCCGGTCCGGCTGGTATTCGACGCCACGCCGGGGCCGGCCGTCGTGGTCGGGCTGGCCGACGTCGGCGACCGGTTCCGGCTGGTGGCCAACGAGATCGACGTCGTGCCGCCGGACGAGCCGCTGCCCAACCTGCCGGTGGCGCGGGCAGTCTGGAAGCCGCGGCCGAGCCTGTCGACGTCGGCCGAGGCCTGGCTGACCGCCGGCGGGCCGCACCACACCGTGCTCTCGCAGGCCGTCGGCGCCGACGTGTTGTCGCTGTTCGCCGACATGGTCCGCACCGAGCTGCTGGTCATCGACGCCGACACCACGACCCGCCAGTTCGCGAAGGAGCTGCGCTGGAACCAGGCCTACCACCGCCTGGCCCAGGGCTTCTGACTCCTCTTCAACAAAGTCGACCATGGAGAAATCGGGGTTCTGAGCCAACGGGAACCCCGATTTCTCCATGATCAACGGGGATTGGGATGCCGCGCTGGGCGGCGATCGCCCGGCCTCGGCCGCTTCGTCAACTCGATGCGTGACGGTGGGCACTTTTCATGTCAAATGTGGCATAGTACTCACCAACTCAACGACGCCTGCCAACGCTGTCGCGTCAGGCGCTCAAAACACCACACCGCCCGCCGCAGCCGGGTCAACGGTGCGAGACAAGGAGGACGACCGCCGCAAGTTGTTACCGTTAACACCCTCTGACCAGGGTGTTCTCGAATCCCGTCCAGAGCCGATCTCGCAATGAAGGGAAGACCGGAGCATGACTATCGAGAAGCCGGGCCTGAGCCGCCGCACGTTCGTGCGCGCCTCCGCCATCGGTGCGGCCGTGGTCGCCGCGCCGAAGGCCATCCCCGCCGCCGCCGCGGAGACCGCCGGCACGGCCGCGGCCGCCGACGCGACGGCCGCCGCCCCGTACGTCGGCGCGGGCAGCAACGCCCCGGTGCGGCCGTTCTGGCCGACCGACGTCCGCCTGGGACCGGGTCTGCTGCAGGAGAAGCGCGACCGGATGAAGGCGTTCCTGCAGACGTTCGACGAGCGTCGCTTCCTCGTGCTCTTCAACAACCAGGCCGGCCGGCCGAACCCGGCCGGGGTGTCGACGCCCGGCGGCTGGGAGGACGGCGGCCTGCTCAGCGGACACTGGGCCGGCCACTACCTCAGCGCGCTGGCCCAGGCCTACGCCGACCAGGGCGAGCAGGTCTTCAAGACCAAGCTCGACTGGATAGTCAACGAGCTCGCCGCCTGTCAGGCCGCCATCACCGCGCGGATGGACGACCCGGACGAGGAGCCGGAGGAGCCCGAGGTGCCGGTCATCGGCCGGGTGCCGGGCCGGTTCGGCAACGGCCTGCGGCTCAACGGCGGGAGCAACGCCCAGCACGTTCGGCTGCCCCAGGAGGCGGTGTCGCAGCTCACCAACTTCACGGTCGCGACCTGGGTCAACCTGGCGGTGGCGCAGAACTGGAGCCGGGTCTTCGACTTCGGCACCGGCACCGCTGTCAACATGTTCCTGACCGCCCGCGCCGGCGTCACCGGCAACGTGCCGCGGTTCGCCATCACGGTGACCGGCAGCGGCGGCGAGCAGCGGATCGACGGCACGTCGGCGCTGCCGACCGGCCAGTGGGTGCACCTGGCGGTCACGCTCAGCGGTAGCGTCGGCACGCTCTACGTCAACGGCGCGGCCGCCGGCACCAACGCGAACATGACGCTCAACCCGACCAACCTCGGCGTCCCGGGCAACGTGTGGATCGGCCGGTCGCAGTACGGCGACCCGATGCTCAACGCCACGATCGACGAGTTCCACATCTTCGACCGGGCGCTGACCGCGGCCGAGGTCCAGTCGCTGCAGGACTCCCCGGCCGGCAGCACCGGCGGCGGCAACATCGCCTGGTACCGCTGCGACGAGACCGAGGGCGCCACGCTGCTGGACGCCTCGCCCAACGGCCGGTCCGCGGGCATCGTGCCGGTGCCCAGCGGCAACGAGCCGCTGTGGAAGCCCGTCTACCCCGGCTACCTGGGCGCGATCCCGGAGGACGCCGTGATCCGCCTGGCGCCGCCGCGGTTCGCCGTCTACGGCGGCAACCTCAGCACCAACGTCTGGGCGCCGTGGTACACCCAGCACAAGATCATGCGCGGCCTGCTGGACGCCTATTACCTGGCCGGCAACCAGACCGCGCTCGACGTCGTCACCAAGATGGCGAACTGGGCGCACCTCGCGCTGACGTTGGGCGACAAGAACCACCCGCAGTACACCGGGCCGATCACCCGCAGCGACCTCAACTACATGTGGGACACCTACATCGCCGGCGAGTTCGGCGGCGCCAACGAGGTGTTCCCGGAGATCTACGCGCTGACCGGCGACGAGAAGCACCTCGAGACAGCCAAGTGCTTCGACAACCGCGAGTCCCTGTTCGACGCGGCGGTCGAGGACCGCGACATCCTCGTGGTGACGAACCCGAGCAGCATCGGCCGCCGTCGCCCGGCCCGGCTGCACGTCAACCAGCACGTGCCCAATTTCACCGGCTACCTGCGGGTCTTCGAGCAGACCGGTGAGCAGGACTACTTCGAGGCCGCCGAGAACTTCTTCGGCTGGATCGTCCCGCACCGCATGTTCAGCCACGGCGGCACCGGCGGCAACTTCCCGGGCTCGAACAACAACATCGAGATGTTCCAGAACCGGGACAACATCGCCAACGCGATCGCCCAGGGCGGCGCCGAGACGTGCTCGATCTACAACGTGTCCAAGCTGGCCCGGAACCTGTTCTTCCACACGCAGGACCCGAAGTACATGGACTATTACGAGCGGGCGATCTTCAACCAGATCGCCGGCTCGCGGGCCGACACGACCACGACCAGCAACCCGCAGGTCACCTACTTCCAGCCGCTGACGCCGGGCGCGAACCGGTCGTTCGGCAACACCGGCACCTGCTGCGGCGGGACGGGCCTGGAGAACCACACGAAGTACCAGGACACCGTCTACTCCAAGTCCGCCGACGGCTCGGCACTCTGGGTGAACCTGTTCGTGCCGTCGACACTGACCTGGGCGGAGAAGAGCCTCGTCGTCTCCCAGGAGACGGCTTTCCCGCGTGAGCAGAGCACCCGGATCACCATCCAGAGCGGCGGCGGGCTGTTCGACCTGAACCTGCGGGTCCCGGACTGGGCGACGAAGGGCTTCGCGGTCCGGGTGAACGGCCGCCCGGCGGCGATGCACGCGCCGGTGCCGGGCACTTACGCGACGCTGCGCCGCACCTGGCGACCCGGCGACGTCGTCGACGTGTCGATGCCGTTCAGCATTCAGATCGAGCGGGCCATCGACCGGCCGGACACGCAGTCGATCATGTGGGGCCCGCTGCTGCTGCCGATCCTGGGCAACCCGGGCGGCGGCACGTACCGCGAGCTGACGCTGTACTCACACCTCAAGCTGGACGGCGACTACTCGCGCACGGCGATCACCCCGGCCGGCACCAGCCCCGCGGGCGACCAGCTGTTCACGACGCACGGGTTCAGCCTGCGGCCGTGGTACGTGGGCGACACCCAGGCGCACTCGGCGTACTTCCGCCGGGTCGAGCCGCGGATCGTGTTCGGCAGCATCGACACCGGTGTCCCCAACGTGAAGCGCAACGACGGCCTGCCGAACTACGACGTTCCGGTCGCCGGCATCCCGTCGCCGGGCACCGACGGCCTGACCTTCCTCGACGTCGTCTGGGACGAGGCGCCGTTCGCGAACCACGGCGAGTTCGTCTCCACGGTGGCCCGGACCGCCGCGGAGTTCGTCACGAAGGGCCTGCTGACCGACGAGCAGAAGGACACGGTGGTCTCCGCCGCCGCAAGCGCACGGACCGAACTGGCAGTCTGACGCTCGACGCGACCCGCCGGCCGGTCCCTGGGGCCGGCCGGCGGGTCGTTCGTTGACGAACGCACATGGAGGACGGGACAGGTGACCGACGACTTCAGGCCGATGGAGCTGTGGGAGCCCGGGACGCGGCGCGACCCGCACGCGTTCTACGCCCGGGTGCGCGTGGCCGGGACCCCGGTCCCGCAGTACGACCCGGCCGGCAACCGGTTCTGGATCGTCGCGCGCCACGCCGACGTTCTCGACGGCCTCCAGCATCCGGACATCGGGCACGAGGTGCACCGGCACCAGGACCGCGACCTGTCGCCGTCGCCATACCCGCCGAGCGAGACCGAGCGGATCTCGTCGCGCCAGCTCATCGCGCTGGACCCGCCCGACCACAGCCGGCTGCGGCGGCTGGTCAGCACCGCGTTCACGGCCCGCACGGTAGCCCGTCTGGAGGGCTGGATCGCCGGCGTCGCGGCCGACCTGGTCGTGCAGGCGCGCCGGCTGGGCCGGTTCGATGCGGTGACCGATCTGGCCGACCCGCTGCCGGTCAACGTCATCGCCCAGCTCGTCGGCGTCCCCGACGAGGACCGCGCCCGGTTCCGCGACTGGTCGGCGACGATCGTGTCCGCGTCCGACTACGACGGTTCGGCCACGCTGGCATTCGCCGCCTACGTCGACGAGCTGGCCGCCCGCCGCCGGGCCGAGCCACGCGACGACCTGCTCTCCGGGCTCGTGGCGCTGGAGGCCCAGGGCGACGCGCTGGACCGCGACGAACTGGTCGCGATGGTGCAGCTGCTGCTGATCGCCGGCCAGGAGACCACCGTCGACGTCATCGCCAACGCGCTGCGACTGTTGCTCACACACCCGGAGCAGTGGCACGACCTGCGCGCCGACCCGTCGCTGGCGAGCGCCGTCGTCGAGGAGACGCTGCGCTTCCGCGGGCCGGTCGAGATCGTCCCGCCGCGGTTCACGTTCCGCGAGCTCGACCTCGCCGGCGGCATCATCCCGGCGTTCGAGCGGGTCGGCCTGTCGCTGTGGGGCGCGAACCGCGACCCCGAGGTCTTCTCCCACCCGGACGTGTTCGACGTCCACCGCGCTGACGTCGCGAACCACATCGCCTTCGGATACGGGAGCCACTTCTGCCTGGGCGCCTCGCTGGGCCGCCTGGAGGCCCGCCTCATGCTGGAGGCCGTGGCCCGCGAGCTGCCGGACCTGCGGCTCGCGGTCGACGCCGCCGAGCCGGCGGACGTCCGCCTGCACCACGGCGGGATGCTGCCGCTCGAGGTCGGCCCGACCAGCCAAAGTTGATCTTGGAGTAACTGGGGAGTCACGGTCCGAACTGTCCGATTGATACCCCGATTACTCCAAGATCAACTTGGCCGGGTTCGGCGGGCACGGGGCGTGGGTCGGGCCGGCCGGAGGGACGCGGCCGGCCCGATCGGTGTGGGATATCAGCCGCACGCGGCGGCGTCGTACTCGGCAGTGACCTCGGTCATCACCTCCTCACCTTCGATGGTTCCGGTGGCCTGCACCGTCGCCTCGCCGGCCGCGACCTGCGCCGCGCGCGCCGCGAAGGACTGGTACGCCGAGCGCCCCGGCGCGACGTCGTCGACCGTGCGGGTGCCGTACGGCGTCTCGATCCGGACGTCGACCGGGCCGCCGTGGTCGTTCGTCACGCGCACCGCCACGAAGGCCATGCGCCCGATGCAGCGAGCCTCGGCCTCGACCGTGACCGGCACCTCCGGGTCCTGGCTCACGCCGGGATCGTCGGCGAACACCCGCCACTCCGTCGCCGCGACCGCGGAGTACGTCGTGCCGTTGCCGCTCGCGGCGATCGTGGCGCGCAGCCGGTCGGTGGTGACCGGCGTGAACGTCACCGTGTTGAACGCCGTCGAGCTGGTGCCGTAGCCGGACGGGTTCTCGACGTCGCGCCAGGCCGCGCCGTCCCAGTACTGCAGCAGCCATGCCTCCGGCTCGGCCACGCCCTCTCCTGTTCCCTTGGGCTGGTCGCGCCAGAACTTGATCTCCGCGCCGGTGAGCCGGATCGGCCGTGCCCACGTGTACTGGATCCACTGGCTGGCCGGCCGGGTGCCGGACCAGGTGCCCCAGATCTGGGCCTGGCTCGGGGTCGCCGGGTCTAGGCCGTCGTTGAGCGCGCCGACGGAGTTCCAGCCGGCCGTGTAGGACGCGGTGGCGGTGCCCAGCGGCGCGACGTTGCCGGTCAGCGGGCCGGAGATGTCCGCCGGGATCACCGCCGACTTCGCCGTCTCGACGTTGCCCGCGGCGTCGGTTGCCCGGAAGAACACCTGGTGCCGCTGCGAGTCCGGCGCCGCGACCGGACCGTCATACGGCAGCCACTGCCCGCCCGTGCCGATCGCGTACTCGATGCGGGCCAGGCCCGACGTGGCGTCGGTCGCCGACACCGTCACCGTGCGGTTCGCCTCGTCGACGCTCGGCGTGCTCACCGGCGCGACCCGGTCGATCTTGACAGTGAGGCTCGCGTCGTCCGACGTGTTGCCGGCCCGGTCCGTGGCGCGCGCGACGAGGGTGTGCTGCCCGTCGCCGGAGACGACGACATCGGTGTAGCGCACGAAGCCGGTCGCGACCGGCGCGCCGCCGTCGACCACCGACTCGATGGTGACCCGGCCGCCGCGATCGTCGGTGCCGGCGACCCGGACCCGCACGTCCGAGCGGAACCACCCGGCGCTACCGGCGCTGCCGCTGGGGGTCAGCGTCACCACCGGCGCGGTCTCGTCGCCCTCGGTGTCGCTCGGGTCGATGACGGTGACCGGTGCGGTCACCCGGCCACCGGCGTAGCCGAGGACGGAGCCCTCGACGGTGAGCGTGCCGGGCGTCGCGACGTCCTCGGGGTCGAGCGCGTCCCAGAACGCCGGGATCCGCAGGGTCTCGTCCGACGACGGGAACGTCACCGGCACCTCGCCCGGGACCTCGGTCTCCCCGATCTCGACCGTGATCGGCGGCGCCGTCACGGAGGCGGGCTGCTCCGCGAGCACCTTCCACTCCTCCACCGCGACGGCCGAGTACGTGCTGCCGTTGGTCGAGGCGTCGAACACCGCGCGCACCTGCGTCGTCGTCACGGGACCGAACGTGGTGTCCTGGAAACCGCTCGTGGCGGTGCCGTAGCCACTGGGGTTCGGCACGTCGCGCCACTGCCCGCCGGCGGACGTGTCCCAGTACTGGATCTTCCACGACGCCGGCGCCGCGACGCCGACGCCGGTGCCCTGCGGCTGGTCGTTCCAGAACTCGATCTGCGAGCCGGCCAGGCGCATCGGCCGGTCCCAGGTGTACTGGACCCACTGCTGCGGCGGGTTGTTGCCGGTCCACGTGCCCCACATGTCCGGCGGCAGCGGGTTGGGCCGCACGATCTCGTCGTTGAGCGCCTTGACCCAGTACTGCGTCGGCACCGGCGTGTTCGAGACCGTGACGGTGGCCTCCTGGGCGGCGTTGGCCCGCGGCGTGACGTCCTTGACCTTCGGCGGCGTGGTCACGACCGGCTTGATCCGCGGCGGCGACTGGGTGTCGTCCCACTCCACCCGGTCGATCGCCACCGAGCGGCGGAAGTGGTTCCCGCCGACGGCGTCGGCGGTGTGATAGGCCAGCCACCACTGCCCGCCGAACTCGACGATGCCCGGATGGCTGGTGGTCGACGACACCGGCGGCAGGATCGTCCCGCGGTACGTCCACGGCCCCTCCGGTGAGGAGGCCGTGCCGTAGGCGATGCACGCGTGGTAGTTCGCCGGCGTGCACGGCGACGTCGGCCCGGCGTTGTTGCCGGCGTAGGCCAGGTAGTAGGTGCCGTTGCGCTCGAAGATCCACGCGGCCTCGAAGAAGCCGGTCAGCCCGCTGACGGTGCGCACGGACCCGATGGGCGTCTTCATGTCCTGCGCCAGCTCGAGCATGCGCAGGTTCCCGAAGCTGCCCCAGTAGACGTACACGCGCTGGTTCGGCGCCTCGCCGTCGATGAGGATGGTCGGGTCGATGTTGTGGATGGTGTTCGGGGTGGGCACCCGCTGGGAGATGATCGGGGCGCCGACGTGGTCGGTCCACGGCCCGGTCGGGGTGTCCGAGACCGCGACGCCGATGCCGAACTTGTCGCTGGCCGGGCTGGCCGCCTCGTTCACCGGGACGTACCAGTAGTAGCGGCCGTCGACGCCACGCACGACCTGCCCGGCGTAGGCACGGCCGGGCGTCGCCCAGCTGAACACCTGTTCCGGGCGCATGAGCGACGGGTGGTGGGTCCACTCGCCGGCGTCGACGTCGGAGGTCACGAACGCGCCCCACTCGTTCATGATGAAGTCGTTGCGGGTCGGGCCGGCCTCGTCATGGCCGGTGTAGATGTAGAGCTGGTCGGCGCCGGTGTCGTTGCCCGGCGCGCCGGCCGGCACCACCAGCGGCGCGGGGTCGGCGGAGTAGTAGCTGCCGTCTCCGAGGATCGGGTTCACGGTGTTCGTGAACGTGTACGGGTCGGCGGCGGCCGCGGGTGCGACCGGGCCGAGCAGGCCGGCGGCGAGCACGGCGGCGATGGCGGCCGGCCCGCTCCGGGTGAGCCGCGCGCGGCGGCGAAGGGTCGTCATGGATCGTCTCCTCAGGTCGTGCGCGAAGGGGTACCTGAGGGCCCTCGGGGCGCGGGACGTGCGCGCGCCCCGAGGGCCGGGAAACGGCGTGGCGGCTACCCGCTCACCCGCAGGTGAGCGCCGGGTAGTCGTCCACGACCACTGCCTGCCTGCCGTCCTCGGCGGTGGCGGTGACCGTCACCTCGCCGGCGGGCACGCTGGCCAGCCGGGTGGCGAACATCTGGTACGCGGCCGCCTCCGGCTCGATGTCCGACAGCGACCGGGTCCCGTACGCCGTCGCGAGGGTGATGTCGAGCGGCACGGTCTCCCCGTTCGTCGCCCGGACGGCGACGAACGCCCGCCGCCCGAGGCAGCGCACCTCGGTGGTCACCGACACGTCCACCGGCGCGATGCCGTCGCCCACCGTCAGCGTGAGCGTGGTGGACGTCGTGCCCGCCTCGCTCACGTAGTCGGGCAGGATCAGGTCGCCGGTGATCGTGTACACGCCGGGCGTGTTCACGATCGACTCGTCGAAGTCCCAGTCGACACCGATCGCCTGGTTGTCGCGCGAGCCGTCGTTGTACGACACCTCCACCTTCGTCGGCAGGTGCGGCAGCTCGCCGACGTCGACGGTCTGCTCGAACTGCTGGGCGCCCTGGATCGAGATGCCGCCCTGCGAGTTCTCCGGCCGCACGTAGATCCGGGCCTCGGCGATGAGACCGTTCGTCGTGTTCGTGCCGTAGACGACGAACGGCTCGACATTGGTCTCGGCCACCATCTCCGGCGTGATCGGCTGCCAGGTGAACGGTAGCGTGCCCCGCGGGCCGCTGGAGTACTGGACGTCGAGCTCGGCCGGCAGCACCGGGACCTCGCCGACCACGGTCCGCATCAACACGGGGCTGGCCACCTGGCTGACGATGTCGCCGTTGGCCCGCCACCGCAGCACGCCCGTCCCGGCGCCGGAGCCCTGCACGCCGAAGATGCGGATGCGCAGGTGGCTCGTCGTCACCGGCTCGAAGTCGAGGTGGTTGTACGCGTTGCGGGTCAGCGCGCCCGCGTACGTCGACGTACCGGTGAGCGTGACGGGCGTCCAGGTCTGGCCGTCCGTCGAGTGCTCGATGACGTACGTGTCGGGCCTGGGCATCCGGGTGCCGCCGTTGTCGTCATACCAGTAGATGTCCGTGGACCCGAGCAGCACCGGGGAGTCCCACTTGTACTGGATCCACGCCGTGGTCGCCACGCTGGTGCCGTTGTTCGGCTGGCCCCACGACCCCCAGCCGTTGCCCGCGCCGGGTGACGAGCTGGCCGGCGTGGTCGACTCGTTGACGCGCAGCGGGTTCTCCCACGGCGCGCTGCCGCTGGTGGTGATCGTGGCCAGCGCGCCGAACTCGGCGGACGTCGGCTTCTCGGTGAGCGCCACCTCGACGTCGCGCTGGGTGGTCAGCTCGCCGTCGGACGCCGTCAGCCGGAACACGTACGTCCCCGCGACGGTGCCGGTGACGGACGTGGTCAGGGCGTTCGGCGCGCCGAAGATGACGCCGGCGCCGTCCGGCTTCGAGACCGTCGACCAGCCGTAGGTGAGCTCACCGGTGTCCGGGATGCCGTCGTCGGTGACCGTGCCGGCCAGGTTCGTGGACAGGTTGCCGTCGCGGGACCGATCGACGTTCACCGTCACCGTCGGCGGGTCGTTGACCACGTCCGGCACCTCGCGGCCGGAGTCGAAGACCTGAATCTCCGAGATCGCGGTGTAGAAGGACGGGGTGTTGGTGAAGGCCACCCGCACCCGATCGGTCGTGACGGCGTCGAACAGCGCCTCGTTGAACTTGGCGCCGGGGATCTTCGGCGACTTGAACGCGTCCGGGACGGTGACCCAGCCGCCGTTCCCATCCGGCACCTGGATGGTGTAGCGCTGCGGCTCGCGGTAGCCGCCGGCCTGGCGGTCGCTGACGAACCACACCTTGACGTTGTCGAACCGGACCGGCTCGCCGAAGTCGAGCTCGACGTAGCCGCCCGGCTCGGTGGTGCCGTAGTTGCCCCAGTACGGCTCGTTGATCGTGACGCCGTCGGTCACGGCATCCAGCGAGACCGGGCGCTCCGTCTCGCTGATGGCACCCGGCGTGTAGTTCATCGAGCCGGTGCTCCAGCCGGGCGTGTGGAACTGCCGCCACGGCGTCGGGCGCACGCCCTGCTGGGTGAACGAGGACGACAGCGCGGCGCCCGGCGCCAGGTTCGGCGCGTCCTCGCCGAGGTCGATGCCGGCGGTGCGCAGGTACGACACGACGCGCTCGTCGTCGATCGAGGTGTCCTTGGCGGTCGGTAGCTCGGCGCCCGTGGCGGCGACGGTGACGTTCAAGCCATCGTCGGCCTCCACGATCTCGTTCGTGTTCGGGTCGTAGACGAACCGGCCGAGCGCGTCGGCCGTGGCCTTCTTCTCGCCGTCGACGAACAGGCTGTAGCCCGCGCCCAGGCCGTAATGGGAGCCGTCCCGGTCCCACACGATCGTGATGTCCTTGCCGTGGTAGCGCAGGTTGTTGACCATGAAGTGGTCGTAGCCGAGGTCGATCGGCCACAGCTCGATCACGTCGTCGGACCGCGGCTGGATGCCACCCATGTCCTCGACGTAGATGTAGTTCATGTTGCCGAGCATGATGTGGTTCTGGTTGTTGCGGCTGTAGGTGCGCGCCGTCGGGTTCCAGTTCGAGTAGTACTCGGCCTGGTTGGCCACGCGGGCGTCACCGTTCGGGTAGATGCTCCACGCCATCCAGTCCAGCAGCCGGGCGGCGTACTCCGGCGTGACGTACTTCTGCTCCGGGTCGTAGTGCCGCAGCGCGGAGCGCACGGCGCGGTACTGCACGGTGAAGTTGATGTTGGAGAAGTTGTTCGACCCGCCGACCCCGAACTTCGTCTTGTCCCACTGGTTCGCCGTATAGAACGGGAAGATCGGGAAGTTGTCGCCGTAGCGCAGGAACCGGAAGCCGTCGACGTAGGTCTCGTAGTCCTCGAACGGGATGAGGTTCTGCGCGTAGACGTCGTAGAGGTTCGACTCCTTGGCCGGGATGAGGTCGCGCTCGGCCTCGGTCAGCGGGTTCTGTGTTCCGCCCGATGTCGCGCCGTGCGACGTGCCGGCGAGGAACATCCGCATCTCCTGGCTCCACAGCCGGCCGAGGATCGCGTCGCGGATCTGGTCGGCCTTCGCGCCCACCTCCGTGACCTTCGCCGGGTCCGCGCCGGCGAGCTCGTAGAGCTGGCGGGCGGCGTCGAAGTCGCCCCACACGTACGCCGACTCCGGCCGCTCGATCGTCCGGGCGCCGGGTGCGCCGGCGTTGACCTTCGGGTAGCCGAAGCTGATGGCGTCGGAGTCGTTGCCAGGCATGAAGTTGGTGTCGTAGGCGATGAGGTTGTCGCCGTTGCCGTCGTAGTGCTCGAGCTGGCCCTCGCCGTCACCCTCGAAGTACCGGGCGAACCGATCCGCGATCGCCGCGCCGCCGCCGTGGACGTTGTACGCCTCCAGCCCGGCGGTGCCGAGGTACTGCGAGTAGTGGTTGTTCCAGCTGGTGTGCCCGGGGCTGTCGAGGAAGGCCGACGACCCGGACAGCTCACCGATGTTGAGGATCTGCCCGTAGGCGAGGTACGGGTTGCGGATCCACTTCGTGTCCTGCAGGTGCATCGGCTGCGTGAGCGCGACGGCGTTCTGGTAGAGGTTCACGCCCTCGATCGTGGTCGGGTACTGGTAGACGTAGCCCGGCTCGTTCGCGTCCAGGCTGTTGTAGCGCTCACCCCACCAGCGGTAGACGATCGCCTTCTCGACGGCCGCGCTGGGCACGTCGATGTAGGGGATGTCGGCCGCCCAGCGGCGGTTGAACTCGGTGATCGCGGTGCGGGCGGCCTCCGCCGGCGCCAGCTCCACGTAGTCGTAGAAGCTGGTCCGTGAGTCGGGCATCGTGTCGGAGTACAGGGCGCCGACGACGGACAGGTCGACCGATCCGCCCGCGGGCACGGTGACCTCGCGGTCGAGGTTGGTGCCGTTGCGCGTGAAGCCGGCCGCCTTGAGCCCGATCGTCACCCGCGACCACGGCGTGTCGATGAGGCCGTTGTTGGCCCCGCTGGTCAGCGTGCGGGTGCCGGTCAGCTCGTCCGCCGCGTCAGTCGACGTGGTGGCCAGCGGCGAGGCCGCGCGGACCGTGAACGTGACGGGCGCGGTGCCCGGGTTGCTGAACGTGAGCGCGGTGACGGCCACGTTGTCGTAGGTGATGAACTTCGTCTGCTGGGCGACCACGCCGGTCGTGCCGATGGTGTAGCGGCCCTTCGCGTGGCTGGGGGCGTTGAACCGCTCGGCGCCCACCTCGGCGACCGTCTGGCCGGGCACGCTGACGGTGTAGAGGTTGCCCAGGTTGTTCGGCCCGCCGGCGAAGGCACTGCCCGCGAACCCCATGACGCCGAAGTTGCTGCCGCCGCGCATGTACAGAGTGCGGCCGCGGGTCTGCAGGACGTTGTTGCCGCTGGTCCCGCGGACGCCGAGGATGCGGTCCAGGTAGTAGTCGGTGCCGCCGGCGGCGAGGTCCTTCTCGAAGATCGACTGGTGCATGCTCCCCGCGGTGTACGGCACGCCCGGCTCGAGCGCGGCCGCGACCTGGTCCTCGTTGAGGTACGTGGGGTCGCCGATGTCCATCGTGTCGGTCAGGCCGTCGGTGTAGAGGCCGACGTCGCTCTCGTTGCCCGGCAGTACGTGCGAATCCGCGTACGCGGAGCCCGGTAACAGCACCAGGCCGCCGCAGGCCATCACACCGCTGGTCGCGGTCGCGATGGCTCGTCTGAAAGTTCGTCCCGACATCACCATGTCCTCTCCATCGGGGAACCAGGAAATGTGAACGCTAACAACGCGTCCGGATCACGTCGCGCCGCGGCGGTGCGGCGGTGGGAAGGGTCAGCGGATCACCTCTTCACGCGGTGTCGGTGGTCACGTGTGGCCGGCCGTCCGCGCGGGCCGCGGCGGCGCCCTCGGCCCGAGCCTGGGCGAGCAGCTCCTCCAGCCGAGCTCGGCGCCGGCGCAGCAGGCGCCGCACGACGAGCACGAGCAGGACGAGCAGGAGCAGCAGCAGGAGCTGCGCGAGCGGAAGTGCCCACGCGGTCGCGGTCAGCGTCACCATGGCCGGCGCGGCGGACACCGTCGATGCCTCGTCCAGCAGCGGCTCGACGGCGAGCCGGGCGTCGACCGGCCCGAGCGGCCAGACGCCGGATACCCGCACCGACTGCTCGATCCGGCCGCCGGGTAGCAGCTCGCGCGGCTCGCCACCGTCCACCTCGTCCACGTCGCCGAGCAACGTGGTGGCGCCCGCGACCGCGGCCGCGGACGCGGCGACGGTGCCGGTGTTGACCGCCTCGTAGTGAACGACCAGGTCGCCCGGGGCGAACGGGTTCCACGACGGCTCGTAGGAGACGTCGATGATCGTCGCGTCCAGCGCCGCCACGGCCTCGCCGGCGACCGTGAGGTTCACCCGCACGCCGACCCGGCTCTCGACCGCCACCTCGGATCCGGTGGAGAGGATCGACGCCGCGATGCCGGCCGGGTGGTCGCCCGGCTCGGCGGTCTCGGGCACGGCGACCTCCACCGGGACGACGACCGACTCGCCGGCGCCGACCGTGGCCTGCTCCGGGACGCCGAGCCACGCGCCGCCGTCGATCGGCGGCGTGTCGGACGGCAGCATGTCGAAGCTGCCGCGCTCGGTGAGGTAGCCGTCGTTCGCGCTGATCGAGAACGTCACCGGCACCGCCGAGTGGTTGGTCACGGCGACGTGCTCGACGACCCGCTGGCCCGGCTCCAGCACGACGTCGATGACCCGGCGGCCATCCGGGCCGTGCTCGTCCGCCGGCCGCACCGACCACGTGATCGGCGCGTCGGCGGCGCCCGCCAGAGCGACCGGCGCGATCGGCGCGGCCGCGGCGAGCACCGCGGCCGCGAGCGTCCGCGTCACCGCGCGAGGAAGGCTGCTCATGGGCGCACTGAGGTCACTGGTCGAACAGCGACAGCGTCAGCACCGAGTGGTACTCGCCCGGCTCGACGTCCGTCGGCGTTCGCAGCGCCAGCTCGGCGGTGACGTCCCAGCTCCCGGTCTCCTCCTCCGCGCTGAACGTCGAGACCAGCAGCTCCTGGCCGACGAGGCCGACGGCGGGTGCGCTGGTGCCGTCGGGGATGACGCTGGAGACCGGCTCGCCCTCGGCGACGTTGCCGGTCGGCGAGGGCGACAGCAGCTGCGGCCGCCAGCCGAGGTGCTCCGCGCCGATGGTGTTGTCGCCACCGACGAAGTCGCTGGCCCGGCCGACGACGGCCCAGAACGCGCCGTCCGGGATCTCCTCGGCGGTGCGGGTGTCGCTGACCGTCACGGTCGGGAGCGTGCCGGTGAACTGCCGGGCGGTGTCGTCGGACCCCTCCTCGGTCAGGACGACGCCGTCGTTCAGCGCGACCGTGAGGGTGAGCTGGCCGGGTGGGGTGATGTCGTCGATGACGACCGACAGATCGACCCCCTCCTCCTCGTCCGCCACCGCTGCCGTCGCGGAGGCGGCGAGGCCAAGGGCCACCAGGCCGAGTGCGGCCAGGATCAGCCTGAAGGCCGACCGCGAGGTCCCAGGCGGCGGCGAGTCCAACGGGGAAAAGGAAATCAGCGGTCTGACATGACGTGTGCTCATCTTCGAACCTCTCCGTCGGTGAAGCCGGAGGGCCGGCCGATCGGCCGTCCCTGGAACGCACACTGCAAGGCACCGGCGGTGTTGTTAGCGTTCACACCACCGCCGGCGGACGTCCGGGCCGGGCTTCTCACGAGCTCACCCGGGCACGGTCGAGCCGCGGATCACCACCCGGGTGTCCAGCGCCTCGACCCCGGACCGTGGCTCGCCGTCGATGGCGGCGAACAGACGCTGCGCCGCCACCCGTCCGAGCCGTTCGAAGTTCATGTCGACGCTGGTCAGGGCCGGACGGGCGCCACTGGTGAAGATCTCCCAGTTGTCGAAGCCCATGACCGCGACGTCGTCGGGCACGGTGCGGCCGTGTTCCCGCAACGCGTCCATCACGCCGCGGGCCACCTGGTCGCTGCCGCAGAGGATGGCGTCGAGCTCGGGATGCTGGCCGAGCAGCATGGACGCCGCAGCGCGCCCCCAGCTCTCCGTCCACGACCCGAACCGGACCTCGCCGACCAGCGACAGGCCGTGGTCGGCGAGCGCGGCGAGCGCACCCTCGGCGCGCTCCTGCGAGGCACCGTAGGTGGGGTCGCCGGTGATGTGGGCGATGCGGGTGCGCCCGGTGGAGACGAGGTGGTCGACGGCGCTGCGGCCGGCGCCGACGTTGTCGACCACGATGGACAGGTCCTCGGGGTCCTCCGACGGCGCGTACGCGTAGACGACCGGGACCGGCAGCTCGCGACCGAGGGACGGCCGCGGGTCGGTGCGGCTGCCCACCACGATGAGGCCGTCGACCCGCCGGCTGAGCAGCGCCTGGACGTGGTGCTTCTCGCGGATGGCGTCACCACGGGCGTCACACAGGAAGACGGCCACGCTGTCGGCGCCGAACGCGTCTTCGGCACCCATGAGGATCGGGATGGAGAACCGGCCCTCGAGGTCGTTCGTGAGCAGGCCGACGGTACCCGTGCGATCGGCGAGCAGGCTGCGGGCCAGCTCGTTCGGCGAGAACGAGAGCTGTTCGGCCGCCTCGACGACGCGCGCGCGGGTCTCGGCGCGCACCTGCTTGCGACCGTTGAGTGCCTTGGACGCGGTGGCGACCGAGACCCCGGCCAGGCGGGCGACATCGTTCAACGTCACCTTGCGCGAGGCCGACGACGGCACGGCGTTGTTCATGCTGTGGGCGCCTCCATGGAGAACAATTTCGGCACACCATACAGCAGCGAACCGAAACCGACCAGAGGTGTTTTCAAGATCCGCGCACGTGACCGGACACTTGACGTTTCGGTCCAGCGAACTCGCACGCCAGAGAGGGTTGACGCGACTCCGCCAACCTCCTACGGTTCGCAGAAAGCCTTTTCGGCACTTTCGTTCTGACGCGGCTGGCGCAGCTCGACTCCCGCCCGTCGTCCCGGTGCCGGCCACGGAGGCATACCCATCAGATTCGGTCCCACCGGGGAGACGGACGATGCGACGTAGTACCAGGACACGGGCGACGACGGCCGTGACCGCTGCTGTGCTGGCGCTCGTGATGAGCGCCTGCGGCGGTGACGACGACACCGGCACCACGGGCGGCGACGACGACGGCGGCTCCTCGCCGGAGGCGCTGGCCGAGGGGGTCGACGACGGCAGCACCATCACCATGTGGACGCGGGCGGCCACCGAACCGCAGTCCCAGCGGCTCGTCGACGCCTACAACGCCAGCCACGAGAACCAAGTCGAGCTGACGGTCATCCCGACCGACGACTACCTGCCACGCGTCGGCACGGCCGCGGGCGCGGGCGAGCTGCCCGACGTGCTCAGCCTCGACGTGGTGTTCGTGCCGCAGTTCACCACCGCCGGCGCGTACCTCGACATCACCGACCGCATCGACGCGCTGCCGTTCGCCGACGACCTCGCGCAGTCGCACATCGAGGTCGGCACGCTCGACGACGCCAAGCACGTCGTGCCGCACACCATGGACCTGTCCGTGCTGTTCTACAACAAGAGCCTCTACGAGCAGGCCGGCCTCGACCCCGAGGCGCCACCCACCACGCTTCAGGAGTTCGCCGAGCACGCCCGCGCCATCGACGCCCTCGGCGGCGACGTCAGCGGGACGTTCTTCGGCGGCAACTGCGGCGGCTGCTACGTGTTCACCTGGTGGCCGAGCATCTGGGCCGCCGGCGCCGACGTCATGAACGAGGACGGCACGGAGTCCTTCCTCGCCGAGCCCGAGGCTCAGGCCGTCTACGACGTCTGGAAGGGCCTCGTCGAGGACGACATCGTCGCGCCGGGCACTCAGGACGAGGCCGGCCCGACGTGGACCGGTGTGTTCCCCGAGGGCAACATCGGCATCATGCCGATGCCGTCCACGACGCTCGGCCTCATGCCCGACACGTTCGAGACCGGCGTGGCGCCGATCCCGGGTGTCGACGGCGGCGAGTCGACGTTCGTCGGCGGTGACGCGGTCGGCATCTCCAGCAACAGCGAGATCCCGGACGCGGCGTGGAACTTCATCGCCTGGACCCTAGGCGACGAGGCACAGGTCGAGGTCGTGGCGCAGAACCGCGACGTCGTCGCCCGCACCGACCTCGCGTCGAACGAGTACTCCGACCAGGACCCGCGGCTGGTGACCATCAACGAGGTCGCCGGGGTCGGGCGCACGCCGTACTCGCTGCGGTTCGGCGAGACGTTCAACGACCCGCAGGGCCCGTGGCTGCCGCTGGTGCGCAACTACGTGTTCGGCGACGGCACGACGCTGGAACAGGACAACGAGGCGGTCGACGCGTCACTGCAGAGCTGACCGGCTCCCGGTGGGGCCGCTCCCTCCGCGGCCCCACCGGTCCCCGTCCCGCCGCCCCAGCAAGAGGAAGGACCCATCGCTTGGCCAGCCCAGTCCTGCGGGAGTCCGCAGCCCCGCCGGCGCACCCGACCCCGAGCTCCCGGGCGTGGTGGCGCACCAGGACGTTCAAGGGAGCGATGTACGCCGCGCCCGCCGCTGTCTTCGTGCTGCTGCTGTTCGTGGTCCCACTGCTGCTGGTGGGCCAGATGTCGGCCAGCGAGTGGCCGCTGCTCCAGGGGAGCCGGGGCATCAACCTGCCGGACAACTACGCCGGCATCGCCGACGACCGGCTGTTCTGGCCCGCGGTGGGGTTCACGCTGAAGTACACCCTCATCGTCGTGGTGGTGCTGCTGGTCCTCGCGATGGGGATGGCACTGCTGGTGCAGGAGCGCCGCCGCGGCGTCGGGTTCCTGCGCACCGCGTACTTCCTGCCGGTCTCGCTCGGCCTGGCGTCGGCGTCGCTGCTGTTCTGGGGGTTCTACAGCCCGCAGATCGGCCCGATCGACCCGCTGCTGGAGTGGCTGGGCATCACCGACGAGCCGATCCGCTGGATCGGAACGCCGAACATGGCGCTGTTCTCGTCGATCGTGCTGGTGGTCTGGAAGTTCGCCGGGTTCTTCATGCTGATCCTCATGGTCGGGCTGCAGTCGATCCCGAACGAGGTCTACGAGGCCGCCCGGGTCGACGGCGCCAGCAAGGTTCAGTCGTTCTTCCGCATCACGCTGCCGCTGCTGCGCCCGTCGATCGCCCTGTGCCTGATCATCTCGATCACCGGGTCGCTGCTGGCGTTCGACCAGTTCTTCATCCTGACCAACGGCGGTCCGGACAACTCCACCACCACCGTGGTGATGATGATCTACCGGGAGGCGTTCCGCCGGTTCGACCTCGGCTCGGCAGCCGCGCTGTCCGTGGTCGTGCTGCTCGTCCTCCTGATCATCAACATCGCCCAGTTCCGCTACCTGCGCCGCGGCGCGGACGAGTGAGGGGCGACGGATGAGACTGCAGCAGGTCATCGGCCGCACCTCGTTCTGGGTGTTCGGCGGCGGGCTGGCGATCATGTTCCTGGTTCCGCTGATCTGGACCGCCGTCGCCTCGGTGTCGCCGCACGGCGCCACCGCCCAGCAGGAGGGCTACGGCTTCAACAACTACCGCACACTCACGGAGTACGACGCGGGGCTGCCCACCTACCTGTGGAACAGCGCGTACGTCTCGATCCTCACCGTGGTGTTCACCCTGGGGCTGTCGCTGCTGGGCGGTTACGCGTTCGCCCGGTTCCGGTTCCCCGGCCGCGACGCGCTGTTCCTGCTGATCATCGCGATCCTCATGGTCCCGTACGCGACCCTGCTGGTGCCGCTGTGGGTGCTGCTGGGTGAGCTGGGGATGCGCAACTCGCTGTTCGGCCTGGCGCTGGTGCTGACGCTGTACCAGCTGCCGTTCTCGATGTTCATGATGCGCATCTCGTTCGAGGCGGTCCCGCGCGAGATCGAGGAGTCCGCGCTGGTGGACGGCTGCGGCACGTTCGGAGTGCTGCGCCGGGTGCTGGTGTTCGCGGTGTGGCCGGGCATGATCACCGTCGGGCTGTTCGCGTTCCTGCACGCGTGGAACGACTTCATCGCGCCGCTGTTCATGATCAACGACAGCTCGCGGTACCCGCTGTCACTGGCCATCGCCACGCTGCGGCAGCAGACCATGGGCGCCGTCGACTTCGGCGCCACCCAGGCTGGCGTCGTGATCATGGCGCTGCCCTGCCTGCTCCTCTTCGTCCTCCTGCAACGGCACTACGTGCGCGGCTTCATGTCCGGAGCACTGAAGGGATGAGAGTCGCGACGCGGCCACTCTCACCGTCCTGCCGTCCCATCGACCCCTCCTGGAGGTGAATGCATCGTGCCCGCCGACCTGACCGCCGATGCCGGAGCCCGCGACGACACCGGCGGCCGGCCCGTGGCGCCGAGCACCGGCCGGCTGCGCCCGCTCGGACTGCGCGAGGTGCGGATCACCGGGGGCTTCTGGGGCCACCGGCAGTCCGTCAATGCTGCGGCCACGCTGGAGCACAACCTGAGCTGGGAGCGCCGGGTCGGCTGGATCGACAACTTCGCCGCCGTCGTGGAGGGCCGGGTGGGCCGGGACCGCCGCGGCCGCGAGTTCTCCGACTCCGACGTCTACAAGCTCATCGAAGGGATGGCCTGGGAGGTCGCCCGCACCGGCGACACGTTCGCCGCGGCGTCGATCGCCGAGCTGTCCAAGGTGATCGAGCGGGCGCAGGAGCCCGACGGCTACCTCAACACCGCGTTCGGCCACCCCGGTCAGGGCGATCGCTACTCCGACCTCGAGTGGGGCCACGAGCTGTACTGCTACGGCCACCTCATCCAGGCCGGCGTCGCGCTGCTGCGCACCGGCTTCGACAGCCCGCTGGTCGAGGTCGCGGTCCGGGCGGCCGACCACGTCTGCGACACCTTCGGGCCGGACGGCAATCAGGGTTTCTGCGGGCACCCCGTCATCGAGATGGCGCTGGTCGAGCTGTACCGGGCCACCGGCGAACGGCGCTACCTCCACCAGGCCAAGCTGTTCGTCGACCGCCGCGGCCACGGCACGCTCGCCGACATCGAGTTCGGCCGGGCGTACTTCCAGGACGACGTCCCGATCCGCGACGCCGACGCGTTCCACGGGCACGCCGTCCGCGCGCTCTACCTCGCCTCGGGAGCCGTCGACGTCGCGGTCGAGACCGGCGACGACGAGTTGCTGGCGGCGATCGAGCGGCAGTGGGAGGCGACCGTCGCCCGGCGCACGTACGTCACCGGCGGCATGGGCTCGCGGCACATGGACGAGGCGTTCGGCGAGGACTTCTTCCTGCCGCCGGACCGCGCGTACTCCGAGACCTGCGCCGCGGTGGCGTCGGTGCAGCTGAGCTGGCGGCTGCTGCTGGCGACCGGCGACGTGCGGTACGCGGACCTGACCGAGCGGACGCTCTACAACGTGGTCGCGACCTCGCCCGCCGACGACGGCCGCTCGTTCTTCTACGTCAACACACTGCACCGCCGCCACGTCGGCCCGCTGCCGGCGACCGACCGGCACCACCCGCGGGCGGAGTCGAGCGTCCGGGCGCCGTGGTTCGACGTGTCCTGCTGCCCGAACAACCTGGCCCGCACGTTCGCCAGCCTGTCCACCTACCTCGTCACGGCCGACGACGACGGCCTGCAGGTGCACCAGTACGCCGACGCCGAGGTGTCGACGCGGCTCGGAGAAGGCCGGCGGGTGGGGTTCGAGATGCGCACCGGCTACCCCGACGACGGCGCCGTCGTCCTGCGGGTCACCGAGACGTCGCCGGCACCGTGGACGCTGTCCGTGCGGGTGCCCGCGTGGGCCGCCGACGGCGCGGCGCTGATCGAGCCGGACGGCACCCGCCGTCCGGTCGGCCCGGGCGTCGCGTCCGTGACCGCCGCATTCGCGATCGGCGACGAGGTGCGGCTGGAGCTACCCCTGGAGCCGCACTGGGTACGCCCCGACCCCCGCATCGACGCGCTTCGCGGCACCGTCGCCGCCGAGCGCGGCCCGCTGGTGCTGTGCGCGGAGTCGGCCGACTTGCCCGCCGGCCGCGACGTCGATGCCGTCCGGGTGGACCCGGCGGCCCCACTCTCCCCCGACGGCGACGGCTCGGTCCTCGCCGTCGGGGCGCTGGCCTCTGTCGACGACGGCAGCTGGCCGTACGCCGCGGATGCCGGCACCGACGCTGCCACGACGCCGGCCCGGATCCGGCTGGTGCCCTACCACTCGTGGGCCGCGCGCGGGCCGTCGACGATGCGGGTCTGGCTGCCTGTTCAGGAGTGAGCGCCTCTGACTAGAGTCCGAGGATGTTCGAGAACCTGACGACCGCCCACCTCGCCGACGCCTGCCTGCGGGCCGGGGTGCCGGTGCGGTGCGCGCCGCTGCCTCCCGTCATGCCCGGCTGGCGGGCCGCCGGCCGGGCGCTGCCATGCGTGCACGTCGGCAGCGTCGACGTGTTCCTCGAGGCATACGAGTCGGCCGGCCCGGGCGACGTGCTGGTGATCGACAACGGCGGCCGGCGCGACGAGGCGTGCGTCGGCGACCTCGCGGTGCTCGAGGCCCGCGCCGCCGGGCTGTCCGGCGTCGTCGTCTGGGGACTGCACCGCGACACCGCGGACGTCCGGGCGATCGGGTTACCGGTGTTCAGCCTGGGCGCGCTGCCCACCGGGCCGCAGCGGCTGGACCCGCGTCCGGCCGACGGCGGGCTGACGCGGGCCGCGGTGGCCGGCTTCGAGGTCAGCCTCGACGACGCCGTCCTCGCCGATGACGACGGCGTGGTCGTGGTGCCGTTCGACCGTGCCGAGGAGCTGACGGCGCTGGCGGCGGCGATCCGCGACGCCGAGCGGCAGCAGGCCGAACTCGTCCGCGGCGGCACGACGCTGCGCGACCAGCTGCGGTTCGCCGACTACCTCGCCCGACGCCGCACGGAGCCTGACCTCACGTTCCGCGCCCACCTCCGGGCCATCGGCGGTGCCATCGAAGAGTGAGCCCCGCCGCCGCTGGCCCGGAAATGAGTGACATCACTGGGCCGGCGGCTACCCGACGGCGGACAGCGCGCGCACCGCGGTGCCGCGGTCCGGCGCCAGCCGGAGCTGGTCGGCGAGGCCGGTGAGCAGGTGCTCGGCCAGGTTCTGCAGCAGCGCCAGGTGCGCGCCGTCGTCCGGAGAGCCGAAGGCCAGCACGACGTCGACGGGGTCGTTCTGGTCATGGCCGAACTCGACCGGCGTCGCCAGCACGGCCGCCGACAGGCACAGCCGAAGCACGCCGTCGTCCGGGCGGGCGTGCGCCAGCGCGATGCCGGGCGCCAGCACCATGTACGGTCCGTGCTCCTCCGCGATCGCGATGCAGCGCTCCGGATAGCGCGGCTCGAGTGCGCCGGCGCTCACCAGCGGCGCGCACGCCGCGTGCACCGCGCCGCGCCAGTCGGCGGCCCGCACGCCGACGACGGCGTCGACCACCGGGCCCGCGGCGGACTCCGTCACGACAGCCAGCCCTGCGCCCGCAGCGCCTCGTCCAGCTGCCGGCGCAGGCCGTCGACGTCCATGAAGTTGCTGATGGCGAGCACCACCGGGGCGACCGAGGCGAGGTCGTCGGCGTGCAGGCCCTGCGCGATCGCGACGTCGGCCTTCATGCCGCGCGCCGACGACACGTCGGTGTGCTCGACCTTCGCCTCGACCCCGAGCGACTTCAGCGCCTTCTCGGCGTTCATCTTGAGGATCAGGCTGCTGCCCATGCCGACGCCGCAGACGGTCAGGACGGTCAGCGGGCGGCTCGGTGCTGGCGACATCGGTGACTCACCGTTCTCTCGACGCTTCGGACTGCTCCTCCGACTCTGCCAGGGCAGCGTCCTCGCGGCGCTGCAGACGCTTGAGGAACCACGTCCACACCCCGAAGACCGCCACCACGACGAGACCGGCCAGCAGCACGCCGTTGTCGCCGAACCCGGAGAACAGCTCGCCCAGGCCGAGCAGCAGCAGAATCATCAGGTACCAGTCCGGGTCGGCCAGGGTGGCCAGCTCCGGCGCGGTGTCGGACAGCAGGTTCCAGCCCAGCCACTGCCCGAACGCCAGTGAGACGCCGGTGACGATCCCGGCCAGCACGGCGCCGCGCCAGCCGCCGAACGCGTTGCCGAACACCGCCGCGCCCGCACCGACGAAGAACAGCATGATCATCGGTGGCACCAGGACGAACCAGCCGGCCGCCGCGAAGACGCCCATCAGCACGAGGAACGTCGCCGTCGTCGAGACGAAGCCGACCATGACCGCGGTCGGCGCCACCGGGAAGATCGTCGGCGCGTCCAGCGCCGGCCGCGAGCCCGGGATCGCCTTCTCGCTGATGCCGGTGAACGCCGGCACGATCTCGGCCAGGAACATCCGCACGCCGTAGAGCAGGATCGCGATGCCGGCGGCGAACCGCAGCGCCGCGATGACGCCCCACACCCACGGGTTGATCTCGGGGTCGTACGCGTCGGCCTGGGCGTCGACCACGCCGGAGTCGGCGAACGCCAGCCCGACCAGCATGATCAGCCCGATGACGACCGCCGTCGACACGGTGATGTCCTTGAAGAACGACAGCCGCTTCGGCAGCCGCACCCGCTCGACGTCGTGTCTCTGCGGGTCGCCCACCAGGGGCGCGAGCTTCCCGCTCAGCCAGGCCACCGACGAGCTGGTGTGCCCGTAGCCCCAGTCGTCGGAGGAGATGACCCGTCGCATCATCGGCGCGATGAACAGCGGCTGGACGGTCCAGTAGCAGCCGGCCACGACCGACCCGACCAGCACCAGCTGCCAGCGGTCCAGCTCGCCGAAGACCTGCACCAGCGACGCGGTGATGACGACGGCCATCCAGAACAGCAGGTGGCCGGTCAGGTAGACGTAGCGCGTCCTCAGGACACGGACCAGCACCAGGTGCACCACGAAGCCGAGCGTGATGACCAGCGCGACGTCGCTGCCGTGGGTGCCGAGGAACTCGTCCAGCGTGTTGCTCGACGACGGCGGGTCCAGGCCGACCGCGCTGGAGACGATCGCCTGGAACGACGCCAGCCCGCCGACGAACACGTCGACGCCGATGAACAGGATGATGATGCCGATCGTCGCCCGGATCGCGCCGCCGACGACGTCCTCGACCGGCTTGCGCTGCAACAGCAGGCCGACGGCGGTGATGAGGCCGATGAGGATCGAGACCTCGTTGAACAGGTTGGTGGCGATGAACTCGAGAACGTCCACGGATCGTGTCTCCCCGGAGTCGGCGCTACGAGACCCCCCGTTTCGTTGCGCGAGACCCTACTGGTCCAGACCAATCCTCGGCAACCGCCGGACGCGGGGTCAGTCGCCGGTGGCGAGGTACAGCAGCGCCTTGCCGTACGCCTCGTCGGCCCGATCGTCGTCGACCTCGACCGGGCGGCCGGCGACATCGAGCGTCACACGGTAGCCGTCGTCGATCCGCTCCAGCCGCACGAACGCGCCGCCGAGCAGCTCGCGCAGGCGCGACTCGGCGGGCAGCCAGAGCGCGGCCTCCTGTTCGACGCTGTCCAGCGCCCACTCGACGGTGCCGTTGAAGCCGATCACGCGCTCGCCGGACGGGAACTCGTGCACGTCGACGACCATGTGGCTGACGACGAAGATCTCGTCGTCCATGCCGCGGTCGGCGATGACGAAGCTGTCGCCGGGACGGGGTTCCCAGCGCAGCCCCGCCTCACGCAGCTTCCGGGCCAGCTCGACGGAGATCACGTCCCTATTGTCCCCCGGCAGCCACGGAGGAGACGCTGGCCGTGCGTGGTCAGCGGCGGCGGCCGAGCAGGCCGAGCAGCTTGGTCTGGTCGTCAGCGTCGTCGGGAACGCGCACCTCCGGGCCGCAGACGCCGGGCCGGCACAGGTTGTCGCCCAGCTGGCGCACCATCGGCAGCAGTTCGCCGACGTCCCCGGCAGGGATGGTGTCGTCGAGGCCGGCGCCGCGGGCGATGTCCCAGCCGTGCACGACGAGGTCGAAGCCGAGGAACTGGTCGGCCGTCACGGCGACCGCCCTCGTACGGGGTGTTCGCGCGCTCGCGGTGGTCGAGCAGTTCCTGCATGGCGTCGCGGATGTGCCGCCAGGCGGCCACCGGGTCGTCGGCGGCGGCCAGCCCGAGTGCGGCGTTCTCCGGCGGGACAGGCCGGCGCGCATCGCCCCCAGCGCCAACCACCAAACAGTCTCTCCCCCGTTGATCTTGGAGTTGTTCGGCCATTGCGGGGCGATATGTCCGATAGATGGCCGAACAACTCCAAGATCAACGAAAGGGCGGGGCCGCACGACCTCCAGCGCGCTTGTCACAGCAGGCAACCGTGCAACGCCTTTGGGCCGACGCCTGCCTCGCCCATTCCGCGCGAGTTCTTATTCTTGGCGGGTGAGGCTGAGCGCGACCGAGGACGCCAACCGCCGGCTGCTCCGGGCCCGAGACGCGATCGATCGGCACTTCGCGGAGTCACTGGACGTTGCCGCGCTGGCGCGAGTCGCGCTGATGTCGCCGGCACACTTCATCCGGGAGTTCAAGGCCACCTTCGGCGAGCCGCCGCATCGTTACCTCCAACGCCGGCGCGTCGAGCGGGCGATGGCCTTGCTGCGCGATTCCGCGGTGAGCGTCACCGAGGTCGGTCTTGCGGTCGGGTTCGCCAGCACCGGGACCTTCAGCAGGACCTTCAAGTCGGTGGTGGGGGAGTCGCCGTCGACGTACCGCGCACAAAGCCGGCCGCTGCCGGCGCCCGGCTGCTTCGTGCGCGCCTGGACCCGGCCTTCGGCACGTGCCGGTGCGGCTGCGGGATCGAGCAGTTTCGGAGAAGCGACCGCGGCGACCGACCTCTAGCGTTCTCCCATGTTCAACGCGATCAGCATCACCACGGTCCCCGTCGTGGACCAGGACGAGGCCCTGGCCTTCTACGTGGGCAAGCTCGGCTTCGAGGTCACCAATGACGTCGACATGGGATTCATGCGCTGGCTGACCATCGCCCTGCCCAGCGATCCCGAACGGCATCTCCTCCTCGAGGTGCCCGGGCCGCCTGCGCTCAGCGAGGAGGTCGCCGGCCAGGTCCGCGATCTGCTGACCAAGGGAGCGCTCGGCGTGGCGTGCGTCCTCACCACCGACGACTGCCGCAAGGCCTTCGAGGAGCTGTCCGGCAAGGGGGTGGAGTTCACCCAGGAGCCGACAGAGCAGCCCTACGGCATCGACTGCACGTTGCGCGACCCGTTCGGCAATCACATCCGGGTCACCCAGCACGGCGCGGGCACCGTCTGAGTACGCGTACCCAGGCCGATTGAGCGCCGGCGCTCAAGACGCACCGGGCGCCGCGCTGGTGAAGCGCCTGGACCAGGCCAGGGTCGACAAGCTGATCGCCGAGCACGACCCGTTCCGCGAACCCGTCTGAGCCGGGGCGACCCGAGCAACCGCGACACGCCTATGGTGTCGTCTAGCGAAATCTACGGCTCTCGCTAGACGACACCATAGAGTCCGATCATGGACCCGGTGCGCAATCCCTACGCCCCCGGCGCCGGTCAGCGCCCGCCCGAGCTGGCCGGCCGCGACCGCGAGCTGCAGCAGTTCGACGTCGTGCTGGAGCGGATCGCGCGCGGGCGGCCGGAGCGCTCGCTCGTCCTCACCGGGCTGCGCGGCGTCGGCAAGACGGTGCTGCTGAACGCGCTGCGGTCGCAGGCGATCGGGCGGATGTGGGGCACCGGGAAGATCGAGGCCCGGCCGGACCAGTCGCTGCGCCGCCCGCTGGCCAGCGCGCTGCACATGGCGGTCCGCGAGCTCACGCCGCGGCACCGCGACCCCGACCGCGTCGACGGCTTCCTCGGCGTGCTCAAGGCGTTCGCGCTGCGCTCGGCGGGCGACGACGCCAAGCTGCGCGACCGCTGGCAGCCGGGCATCGACGTGCCCGCGGCGGCCGGGCGGGCCGACACCGGCGACATCGAGGTCGACCTCGTCGAGCTGCTCGTCGACGCGGCCGGCGTCGCACGGGACGTCGGGGTCGGCATCGCGCTGTTCGTCGACGAGATGCAGGACATCCCGCCCGCCGACGTGTCCGCCCTGTGCGCCGCCTGTCACGAGCTGTCGCAGCAGGGGCTGCCGCTGGTCGTCGTCGGGGCGGGGCTACCGCACCTGCCCGCCGTCCTGTCGGCGTCGAAGTCGTACTCCGAGCGGTTGTTCCGGTACGTGCGCATCGACCGGCTGGACCGCGCGGCGGCCGACCGCGCGCTGGTGGCGCCGGCCGATGATGAGGGCGTGACGTACGAGCCGGCGGCGCTCGACGCGCTCTACGAGGCGACCGAGGGCTACCCGTATTTCGTCCAGGCCTACGGCAAGGTCACGTGGGACAACGCGCCCACCGACCCGATCGGCCCCGACGACGTCCGAATGGCCGCGCCAGAGGCCCAGGCCGAGTTGGCCGTCGGCTTCTTCGGCTCGCGGTACGAGCGGGCCACCCCAGCCGAGCGGGAGTACCTGCGCGCCATGGCGGCGCTCTCCGACGACACCCACGGCGTCGTCCCCACGTCCGATGTCGCCACCTACCTCGGCCGCAAGCCGTCGTCGCTGTCGCCGGCCCGCGACTCGCTGATCAAGAAAGGGCTGGTGTACTCCGCCGAGCGCGGCACCATCGCGTTCACCGTGCCGCACTTCGGCCTCTACCTGCGCAGGCACGCCACCGTCTGACGGCCCATTCGGTCGTCTACGACCATCTAGCCACGGCGCTAGAGAACGCTAGACCTCACCAGAGACCGTAGTCGTCGACGACGATCTGCTCGTCGGGCACGCCCTGCTCGCGCAGCCGCTCGAGGCTGGTGGCCACCATCCCGGTGGGGCCGGCGACGTAGACACGGTGCTTCCGCCAGTCGCCGTAGGCGGAGACGATGTTGCCCATGAGGTCGGGGCTGCGGTCGGTGGGGCCGTCGGGCGAGACCACCGGAACCACCGTCAGCCGCCGATAGCGCACGCCGATCGACTCCAGGTGCGGCAGCGCGTAGAGGTGGTCGCGGTCGCGGCCGGCGTAGAACACGTGCACCCGGCGGCCGTCCTGGCGCTGCTCCAGTTCCTGCAGCGTGGCCAGCACCGGCGCGATGCCGGTGCCGCCGGTGATGCAGAGCAGGTCGTGCTCCGAGCGCGGCGTGGCGACGTCGTGACCCTGCGGCGCGCCGAGGTGCAGGACGTCGCCGGGCTCGGTGCGCCAGACCAGCGCGCTGCTGACCCAGCCGGCGCCGACGGTGCGGACGTGGAACTCCAACAGGCCGTCGTCGCGCGGGGCGGAGGCCATGGAGTAGGCCCGCCAGATCTTCGGCCGCCGCGGCGTCGTCAGGTAGGCGTACTGGCCGGGCCGGTACGGGTAGTCGGTGTGCGGGCGCACCTGCATGATCGCGAGGTCGTCGAGGATGCGCCGGTGGTAGACGACCTCGGCGTCCCACCACGGCGGCGAGATGACGGCGTCGCGGCGGGCGGCCCCGACCATGGTGGCGGCGATGCTGTCGTAGGCCTCGATCCACGCCTTCTCGTACCGCGGCGTCCACGCGTCGCCGAGCGCCCTGCGGATGGCCAGCACGAGCGCCGTGCCCACCGGGGCGTAGTGCTGGTCGATGACGCCGAACTTGCGGTGGTCGCGGCCCAGCGCCTCGAGGTACGGGATGAGGGACTCGCGGTCGTCGGCGCTGCCGACGATGCGGACGAGGGCGCCGACGAGTCGCGATCGCTGCACAGCCATCCCAGCGCCGAACAGCTCGCGCGCCTCCGGGGCGATGGTGAACAGCTGGGCGTAGAAGTCGGCGCCGACCGCGTCGAGGTGGTCCTCGACCATGGACAGGCTCTCGCGCAGCGCCTCGCCGTCGAGCCCCGTCGTGTTGGCTGGCTGAGGTTCCAGTGCTGACTCCGGCTTCGCCTCGGTTCCCGCTGCCGACTCGGCCCCTGACTCGCCGTCGGGCGCCTGTGGTCGCTGGCCGCGAGGTCTGACGTCAGTCTCCGATGAGGAGGGCGTGTCCTCATCGGCCGGACCCACCAGAGTGTCACTCGCCCCGTCCGCATCCGCAACCGCGGCCTCGCCGTTGTGCGGCGACGGAGGCGGCACCGGAACGCCGGGTTCGAACCACGACACGCCGCCGTGCGTGTCGGCGGGGCCGGGCGCGTCGGTGCCGGTAGCGTCGACCATGGCGTCGCCCGACGCTCTCCCGGCCCGAGCTCCTTCCGCCCCACGTTGTCCCGAAGACCGGGAGTGAGTCCACATCGTCATCCTCTCCGCCCCGCTCTAACCTAGCGGGCGATCCGCGTCTTCGGCACGGAAGCAAGCGTCACGGTCGGACATATCCGTGCGATGAGGGCATCCCGATCATGGGCTCGGGGCGCCGCCGGCCACGCAAGATCAGGCAAACGCGCTGGTGATCAACGGTGCGCGGCCGAACCGCCGGTCACCTGCGCACTCGGCCGCGAAACCGAAGACACGGCGAACTCGAATCTCAAGATATGGACGTGATCGCGTGGCGAATGGTTCACTGTCGAGAGGTTTGGCAGAGTCGTGCAGTGGGCACCACTGGATGCGGGTGGCGTGGGTCCGGTGAAGGGAGATCTAGCGGTGGGTCGAGTCGTGGCCACGAGGCGTGAGGCCCGATCCAACAGCGCACGCTCCGTCGAGCTGACCGGCGAGGTCAGCAACGTCCCCCACGCCCGCCACCTCGTCGCGGAGGACCTCCGCAACACCAATGTCTCGCCCACGGTCATCGAGAACGCGCTCATCGTGGTCACCGAGCTCGTCACCAACGCCATCCTGCACGCGCAGCCGCTGCCGCTGAGCGGCACTCGCACCGGGGTCGTGCTCCAGTGGGCGGTCCTGGGCGACGACGTCCTCATCGAGGTCAGCGACGGCGGCGGCTCCGAGCGCCCGCGGGTGCGCCAGCCCGCATCTACCGAGGACCAGGGTCGTGGCCTGTCCATCGTCGACGCCATCGCCCGCGAGTGGCGGGTGCGGTCCGAGCCCGGCCGGGTGACGGTGCACGCCGTCGTCGGCCCGTGGAACGCCAACGTCTGACTCCCTGACGGCGTCCGGCTCACACCCCGCCGCCGGAACCGGCTACCCTCGCCTGTCGTGAGTTCCACTACCGAGGTTCCCGTCGTCGGCCCCCGCCAGCCCTGCCCGTGCGGCTCGGGAAAGCGCTACAAGGTCTGCCACGGCAAGCAGGCCCGCGAGGCCGAGCGGCAGTACGTCGTCCGCCCGTTCGCCGGGTTGCCGGGCGAGTGCGACTGGGTGGCCATGCGCGAGATCGTCTCGGCCGCCACGGCGCCGCTGCGGCTGGCCTCCGGCGACGACCGCTCGGTCGTGGTGTGCACGCTGCTGCCGGGCGCGTTTCCGTCTCTGGTGCGCGAGAGCGGCGAGATCCTGCTGGCGCTGCAGACCATGACGTCCACCGGCGATCCCGCCGCCGACCTCGGGCACACCCTGGCCACGGCGCTCGAGGCCGAGCCCGGCACGACGGTGAACCCGGGCCCGCGGGCCGCCGGCGCGCCGCGGCTGCACGACCTCATCGACACTGAAGCGGAATTCCGGGTGACGGTTCACGACGGATTCGACTACTGGTTGGATCCCGAGTCGGACTCCGGTTCCGAGGCCCGTGCAGCGCTCGAGGAGGCCAATTCGGCCGTCGTTCCGGCGGCCCGGCTCGAGTCCGTCGAGGCCGCCTACTGGTGCAGCCTCGGCGACCGCGACCAGGTCCGCTGGGTGCTGCCGTACGACGAGGAGCCACTGCTGGACGGGCTGGCCCGGCTGCATGCCGCCGCCCAGGACACCCTCGGCGAGGGGACCCGGCTGCTCGGCACGTTCCGCGCCGCCGGGCTGCTCGTCCCGGTGTGGGATCTGGTCGAGGGCACGCCCGCCGACGCCGTCGAAGAGCCCGCCGCCGCACTGGGCGAACGACTGGCCGAGGCGGTGGCCGAGAAGGCGCCGCTGACGTCGCAGCAGCGCCGCGCCCGCGCCGGCCTGGCCAACCGTCAGGTCACCATCCGCTGACCACGGCGCCGACGCGGACAGAGAAGACCCCGACCGCTCACGACGGGGGAACACGAGCGACCGGGGCCAGTTTGGAGCTTACCGTCTTCCACCGGTACAAGTTCTACCGAATGGCGACTTCTTGAGATTCATTCTGTTACGGACGGGTCTCGGCTGGTCTGTACCGTTGTCGAAACGGGTGCCGTGACGCGAGGTCACGACGGCGTCAGCGGCCGGCCGGCGCCGCGGAGTCGCGGCGGAGCGGGCACGACATGCACCGCGGCCCGCCCCGCCCGGAGCCCAGTTCGCTGCCGGCGATGCGCAGCACCTCGATGCCGGCGTCCTCGAGCCGGGCGTTGGTCTCGGTGTTGCGTTCGTAGGCGACCGCCAGCCGCGGGGCGATGGCCAGCGTGTTGTTGCCGTCGTCCCACTGCTCGCGCTCGGCGGTGACGGGGTCGAGGCCGGTCTCGACGATCCGCAGCGCGTCGATGCCCATGGCCGCCGCGGCCACCTCGACGAACGGCGCGGGCTCTGCGTCGATGGCGAGATCGCCGCCGGCCCAGCGCAGCGCGACCGCCGTCAGCTCGTCGGCGACGTTCGGGTACATGACGATCGCGTCGTGGTCGACCATCGTCAGCACGGTGTCGAGGTGCATCGTCGCGCGGTCCTGGGCGATCGGGACGGCCAGGACGGTGTGCGCCAGCCCCGCGGCCAGCACGTTGCGGGCCAGCCGCTCGACGCCGGCCGGGGTGGTCCGCTCGCCGGTGCCGACGGCCACGACGCCCGGGCCGAGCAGCAGCACGTCGCCGCCCTCGAGGTTCTCCAGCTCCGGCCCGTACACCAGCGGTACGCCGGCGAAGCGCGGGTGGTGCCGGTAGATGGCCGACGTCAGGCTCGTCTCGCGGCGCCGGGCCGCCATGGCGAGGCTGGTCACCGCGACGTGGTCGCCGATGCGGACGCTGGAGTCGCGGGTGAACAGCAGGTTCGGCAACGGGTCGATGACGAAGTCGTGTGGGTCCATCAGCCGGTACCTCAGCCCGCGGCCGTCGCGCAGCTCCTCGTGCGCCAGGCCCGCCATGAGGACAAGCGCGAGGTCGTCGGGATGCAGCCCGCCGAGGTGCTTGCGGACCACGTCGCGCAGGGTGTCGCCATGCCGGGGATCGGCGAGCGCCGCCTCGATGCATTCGTGCCGCGCGGCGTCGCCGGCCAGCGTCTGCGTCAGCAGCTCGGCGAGGTACAGGACCTCGACTCCGTGGTCGCGCAGCGTGTCGGCGAACGCGTCGTGCTCCTCCTGCGCGCGGTCCACCCATGGGATGCCGTCGAACAGCAGCTTGTCGTTGTTGCGCGGGGTGAGCCGCTTCAGCTCCGGACCGGGCCGGTGCAGCATGACGGTACGCAGCCGGCCGACCTCGGAGTCGGCGGCATCGACGGTGGACGCGGACGTGGTCATCGAGAGCAGAGGCTACGCGAGCGGCGCGCCGGTTGCCCCCGCGCCACGACGCCGGCCCATTCACCGGGGACTGACGTCAGACCTCGCGGTCGGCTGCCAGCCTTTAAGCTTGGCGCCCATGACCACCGAGGACCGCCGCGCCGACGGCGTCGCCGCGATCATCCCCGCCAAGGACGAGCAGGACCGCATCGCGGCCACCGTCGCGGCCACCAAGAGCATCCCGGGGGTCGACCTCGTCCTCGTGGTCGACGACGGCTCCACCGACCGCACCGCCGCGACGGCCACCGAGGCCGGCGCCGTCGTCGTCGGGCACGCCCGCAACCGGGGCAAAGCCGCCGCCATGGAGACCGGCGCGACGGCGCTGGCCGCCATCGAGGCGCGCGAGGCGTCGCGCACGGCGCCGCGCGCGCTGCTCTTCCTTGACGCCGACCTCGAATCGACGGCCGCCAAGGCGCGGCCGCTGATCGACCCGGTGCTGGCCGGCGAGGCGGACATGACCATCGGTGTGCTGCCCGCCCAGCGCACCGAGGGCGGCGGGCGCGGCCTGGTGGTCGACCTCTCCCGCAACGGCATCGAGCGGGCCACCGGCTGGACCGCGACGCAGCCGCTGTCCGGCCAGCGCTGCCTCAGCCGGGCCGCGTTCGAGGCCGCGCTGCCGCTGGCGGAAGGGTTCGGCGTCGAGACCGGCCTCACCATCGACCTGCTGCGGGCCGGCTTCCGCGTCGTCGAGGTCGACGTCGAGTTCCACCACCGGGTCACCGGCACCGACCTCAAGGCGCAGCTGCACCGCGGCAAGCAGTACGCGCACGTCATGCGGGCGCTGGTCACGCGCGGCATCCGCCCGTCGGCGCCGGCCCGGTTCCGCCGCGTCTGAGACCTCCGCCCCCGGCACCGTGTTGATCTTGGAGTAATTGGGCTATTGCGGTCCGATATGCCCGATTGATACCCCGCTTACTCCAAGATCAACGCGAATGGGCCCTACGGTAGGGGCATGGCGGCTGACCTCTGGGAGATCGACCGGCTGGACCTGACCGGCTACCTGAAGCGACTCGGCGTCCCGGCGCGGGAACCGAGCCGCGACGCGCTCGACGAGCTGCACGAGGCGCACGTCCGCGCCTTCACCTTCGACAACGTCGACGTGCTGCTCGAGCAGCATCCGGGCGTGGGCCTCGACGCCGTGCAGGCGAAGTTCGCCGGTCGCGGCCGGGGCGGCTACTGCTTCGAGCACTCGACCATCGTCGCCGCGGCGCTCGAGCGGCTCGGGTACGACGTCCGCCGGCACCTCGCCCGCGTGGGCGATCCGGCCGCCGGCACCCAGCAGGGCCGCAGCCACATGGTCGTCGAGGTGGTGCTGGACGGCCAGCGGCTGCTGTGCGACCCCGGGTTCGGCATGAGCCTGCTGCGGCCGATCCCGCTGGCCGACGGCGCCGAGTCCGACCAGGACGGCTGGCCGTACCGCGTCGTCAGCACCAGCGACGGCCTCTGGGGCCTGCAGCGCTACCGCGAGGCGGGCTGGGAACTGGCGCACACGACCGACGAGTACGAGGTGAAGCCGATCGACGTCGTCATGGCGCACCACTACACGAGCACGTTCCCGGGCATCCACTTCCGCACGGGCCTCATGGTCGGCAAGCACCTGCCCGGCCGGCACGTCATGGTCACCCACCAGACGGTGACCGTCCGCCGTCCGGGCGAGCCGACGGAGCACCGGCCGTTGCGCGACGGCGAACTGACCGAGTGGCTGCGGGTGCTCGAGGTGCCGCTCGCCGTGGACGAGGAGGCACAGCTGTTGGAGCGGGCCGCCGCCCTGGGCTGACCCCTACTGCGACGGCGTCAGCTCGCGCTCGGCGCTCGACGACGCCGGCGCCAGCCGCTGGGCCGCCGCGACCGCCGCCATGCTCAGCGGCACGCCGACCGTCAGCAGCAGCGCCGGCACGATGATGCCGGAGTCGTTGGCGGCGAACCCGGCCGCGCCGGTGAGCAGCGCCGCCCACACGAGGTACCGGAACAGCGACCAGTGCTGCACCGTCCGGCTCACCGCGTTCTCGCCGTCGGGACGGGTCAGCCAGAGGATCAGCAGGTACGCCAGCGGCACCAGCCAGCCGTAGATGGGCCAGCGATCCAGCGTGCCGAGCGACGCCTCGGCCTTCCGGAAGATCACCGTCAGGGCGTCGCCGGAGAGCACGTCGGCGAAGAAGCTGCCGAAGTGGGTGCGCGAGCCGGGCGGGCGCAGCCAGTCGAGGAACGCGAACAGTCCGAACAGCGCCGTCGCGCCGGCCGCGGCGAGCACCAGCCGCGAGAGCGTGACCCGGGCGCCCAGCGTGCCGAGCACGAGCACCGTGAAGCCGGGGATCGCGGCGAGGATGCCGCCGACGTCGGCGCCGGCCTGCGGCGCGCCGTCGATGACCACTGCGATCATGCCGACGACGGCGACCGCGCCCGCGGCGAACCGGCGGGACCGGCCGGTGTCGAGCAGCCACTGCCCCAGTGCGGCGGCGGCCACCAGGCCGGCCACCACGAAGATCGCGAACGGGATGTTGCCGAAGCCGTAGAACCTGCCGGCCACCAGCGGCGACAGCCCCAGCAGGCTGGACTGCTGCAGGCTCGACCCGCTGGCGACGTCGACCGCGAGCACGGTCGCCGTCACGCCGGCCACCACGCCCGGCGGACCGTAGACGCGGCGCCGCCACGGCCCGGCCAGCGCGACAATCGTCAGGGCCACCGCGCACACGACGATCGACGTCCACAGGACGGTGTTCGGCTGGTCGTAGCGCCACCACCGGGTGATGTTGGCGAGGTACGACGCCACCGGAGCCGCCGCCACCAGGACCGCCACCACCTGTACGACGCGCAGGACCACCGGCCGGAACGAGACGCCGCGCCGCAGCGCCAGCAGCGCCGCCGCGCACACCACGACCAAGAATCCCCCGAGGAGCTGGAAGAACGGTCCGGACTGGTCGCGATAGATGTCCGACGCGCGGTCGACGCCGATGAGTTCGGCGACCGTGGCCGCGGAGGTGCCCGGGTGCTCACCAGAGCCCCGCCACGGACGGCCGACGATGTCCTGCGCGGGGTCGTCGACGCCGGCGTAGGCGAGCAGCGTCGGCGCGATGTCGGTCAGCTGGACCAGCCCCGGCCACAGCGTGGACGACGACGTGAGCCATTGCGGCCCGAACGTGCCGCCGTCGGCGATCGGACCCGAGGCCAGCGCCGCCCGCAGCCCGGCCGGCGGGATCGGCGTGGGTTCGTCGGGCAGCGGCACCGGGGTGCCGACGCTGTCGGCCAGCCCGGCGATCATCAGCGCGGTGTCGGGCGGCAGCTGGTCGATGACGCGCTTGACCAGCTGGTCGATGCTCGCCGCGGCCTGGCGGCGGGCGTCGAGGGCGGCCTGGACGGTGATCTCGTCGCTGCCGTTCGGCGCCGGGTTCGGCAGCCCGCCGAGGTCGACGACGGTGACCGGGCACTCGCTCAGCAGCCCGGCGCCGAGGTCGCCGGAGAACGAGTGGTACGCCGGGACGCGGCCGGTGGAGTCGGCCAGCGCCAGCGCCGCGCCGGGACCGACCGCCGTGGCGCACACGCCGGTCTCGGCCAGCCGGTCGCCGAGCAGGCCGATCTCGGCGTTGTAGGAGTTGTCGTCCTGTTGCTGCCGCAGCAGCTCCCAGCCGGGGACGATCGCGCCGGGGCCGTCCGGTGCGGCCGTGGGCTCCGGCGGCTGGCGGCAGAAGCGGTCGCCCTCGCCGTCGCCGTCGGTGTCGAAGATGTCAGTGGCGCGGCGCCCGGAACTGACCGTCAGCCAGCCGTCGATGACGCACGTGCGGGTGCGGACGGTGCGCACGGTCAACGAGCCGGCCGCCTCGGTGCCGGCCATGTCGTAGAGCGTGGGCATGCCCTCGGCGGTGATGTCGGGCCACGACAGGCCGGCGATGCCGAGGAAGACGACGCGCTGCTGGGGGTCGGACGTGGTGGCGGGCGCCGGGGTCTCGGCGGCCGCGGGCGACGCCGTCAGAAGCGGCACGACGACGGCGAGCACCGCCACCAGGAGCCCGGCGACGCGAGCCCGGACCGCCCACACCCGGAGCCGCAAGGCGCCGGGGTGCGTGCCGGTGCTGCCTGCGCGCTCCACGTCCATCATGGTCGACCGTATCCGTACCAGCCCGATCCGAAGGCAACGACAGTGCTAATTGTGGCCAGGCTGACACACTAATCCTCTTCCCCTTGTCGAACTCCTCGCTGTCGGCCGGGCATTAGTCTTCTTGGCATGTCCGATCGTTACGCCTACCTGGGCCCGGAGGCGACCTTCACGGAGGCGGCCGCGCTGCGCTTCCCCGCCCTGGCCGGCGCGACGCTGGAGCCGTCCCCCACGGTGCACGCCGCCATCAACGCGGTGCGCACCGGCGAGATGACCGGCGCCGTCGTCCCGGTCGAGAACTCCGTCGAGGGATCGGTCAACGCCACGCTCGACGAGCTGATCCGCGGCGAGCCGCTCGCCATCACCGCCGAAGTGCTGCTGCCGGTGACGTTCACGCTGCTGGCCCGCCCCGGTACGGACCTCGCCGACGTCCGGCGCATCGTCACGCACCCGGTGGCCGAGGCGCAGTGCCGTGCCTGGGTCACCGCGAAGCTGCCTGACGCGGTCATCGCGCTGGGCCCGTCGACGGCGGCCGCGGCGGCGTCCGTCGCACACCGGACGCCCGGCCCCGACGGCACGGTGTACGACGCCGCCATCGCCGCGCCGCTGGCCGGCGAACGCTACGAGCTCGACGTGCTGGCCGCCGACATCGGCGAGGACTCCGACGCCGTCACGCGGTTCGTGCTGGTCACGCGGCCAGGGAAGCCGGGCCGCCCGACGGGATCCGACAAGACCACGCTGGTCGCGTTCATCCGCGACGACCACCCCGGCGCACTGCTGGAGATCCTCGAACAGTTCGCCACCCGCGGGGTCAACCTCACCCGCATCGAGTCGCGGCCGACGGGCAACGGCATGGGCCGCTACTGCTTCGCCATCGACGTCGAGGGACACGTCGCCGACGCCCGGGTGGGCGAGGCGATGATGGGCCTGCGCCGGGTCTGCGCCAACGTCCGCTTCCTCGGCTCCTACCCGCGCGCCGACGGCGTCCGGCCGCCGGTGCTGCCGGGCACGTCCAACGGCGACTTCGCCGACGCCGCGGCCTGGCTGGAGCAGCTGCGCGGCTGACGCTGAGGGGCGGCCCACGGGGCGGCCGTCGGGAAACCCGCGCGCGTTCCGCCGCCCGGGCCGGATACCCTCGGGTGGTGCTAGATCTGCGCCTGATCCGGGAAGACCCCGACCGTGTCCGCGCCTCGCAGCGAGCCCGCGGCGAGAGCGAAGCCGTCGTCGACGAGCTGCTCGCCGCCGACGAGTCGCGCCGGTCCTCCCTGGCCGAGTTCGAGCGTCTGCGCGCGGAGCAGAAGAGCCTGGGCAAGCTGATCCCGAAGGCCTCGCCCGAGGAGAAGCAGGAGCTGCTGGCGAAGACCCGCGACCTCGCGGCCGCGGTGAAGACCGCCGAGGCCGCCGCCGGCGAGGCTCAGGCACGCCTCGACGAGCTGGCGCGGGTGCCGTCGAACATCGTCCTCGACGGCGTGCCCGCGGGCGGCGAGGACGACTACGTCGTGCTCCGCGAGATGGGCGCGAAGCCGGCGCCTGAGAAGGTCCGCGACCACCTCGAGCTGGGCGAGGGCCTGCACGCCATCGACACCGAGCGCGGGGCGAAGGTCTCCGGCGCCCGCTTCTACTTCCTCACCGGCGTGGGTGCCCAGCTCGAGCTGGCCATCCTCAACCACGGCATGGCCACCGCCGTGGCCGCCGGGTTCACGCCGGTCATCACGCCGACGCTCGTGCGCCCCGAGATCATGGGCGGCACCGGCTTCCTCGGCGCGCACGCCGACGAGGTCTACCGGGTCGAGGCCGACGACCTCTACCTGGTCGGCACCAGCGAGGTCGCGCTGGCCGGCTACCACGCCGGCGAGATCCTCGACCTCTCCGACGGGCCGCTGCGCTACGCCGGCTGGTCGGCCTGCTACCGCCGCGAGGCGGGTTCTTACGGAAAGGACACCCGCGGGATCATCCGCGTTCACCAGTTCCACAAGGTGGAGATGTTCTCCTACTGCCGCGAGGAGGACGCCGCCGACGAGCATGCGCGCCTGCTCGCGTGGGAGGAGCAGATGCTCGGCGACATGGAGCTGCCGTACCGCGTCATCGACGTCGCGGCGGGCGACCTCGGGTCCAGCGCGGCCCGCAAGTTCGACTGCGAGGCCTGGCTGCCGTCGCAGGAGCGCTGGCTGGAGCTGACGTCCACGTCGAACTGCACCACGTTCCAGGCCCGGCGCCTCGGCATCCGCGAGCGCGCCGACGGCGGTACCCGCCCGGTCGCGACGCTCAACGGGACGCTGGCCACCACCCGGTGGATCGTGGCGCTGCTCGAGAACCACCAGCAGCCCGACGGCTCGGTGCACGTGCCGAAGGCGCTGCGGCCGTTCCTCGGCGGGCGCGAGCTGCTGGAACCGGTCGCGACGTGACCCTGGCCGACGGGTGGCGCCCGGCGCTGATCGCGCTCGACGTCGACGGCACCCTGGTCACGTACGCCGAGTTCCACCAGCCGCCGCGACCGCAGGTCGTCGACGCCGTGCGCCGAGCGCATGACGCCGGCGCGCACATCGTCGTCGCGACCGGGCGGTCGATGCACTCGACGCTGCCGCTGCTGGACCAGCTGGGCCTCAAGGACGGGTATGCGGTCTGCTCGAACGGCGCGGTGGTGGTCGACGTCGCGACGCGGACGCCGTTCGACATCGAGACGTTCGACATCACCGACACCGTCCGCTATTTCACCGCCCGGATCCCCGACGCCGTCCTCGCGGTCGAGGAGCTGGGCCGCGGCTACCGCGTCACCGGCGAGTTCCCGACCGGCGATCTCGACGGCAACGTCACCGTCGTCGAGCACGACGAACTGGTCGCGCAGCCGGTGACGCGGCTGGTGGTGCGCTGGCCCAACGGCGACCGCGAGCGCCTGCGCGAGATCGCCCGCGACTCCGGCCTGCCCAGCGTCGACTACGCGATCGGCTACACGGCGTGGCTGGACATCATGCCGGTGGGCGTCTCGAAGGCGTCCGGTCTGCGCAAGGTGGCCGACCAGCTGGGCGTGGCAGCGGCCGACGCACTCGCCGCCGGCGACGGCCACAACGACGTCGACATGCTGCGCTGGGCCGGCGTCGGCGTGGCGATGGGCCAGGCCCCCGACGACGTCAAGGCGGTCGCCGACGCCGTCTGCGACGACGTCGAGTCCAACGGCCTCGCGGTGCTCCTCGACGGCTACTTCGCCTAGGCGTCTTCACGGTTCACCAGCCTCTGCATGCCTGGTGAAGCGAAAACGCCGCTGCTCAACGTGATCATTTCGGAACCCCATCGGAGGGGTGGCGCGTTGCCACTTCGGCCACTTTGATCCCATCAGGTCGCTCGCGCACCAAAAGGGACGAAAGCCGCTCTTCGCCGCACCGATCTTCGTGTTCTACAGTGGCGGAGCACGACCGTGACACTTGATCATTTCGATACTGAGGGGCACTTCCCACAATGGCTGACACACTCCGCGAGATCCTTCTCGACCCGAGCCGCCGGCCCGCCGTCGTCAAGGACCTCCACCAGCTCGTCGACGCCGAGGTCTCCGACAAGAGCGGCGTCTCGGGGATGGCCGTCAAGGGCGGCTATGCGGTCCTGAAGAAGATCAACGCCGGGTTCGTCCCGGAGACCATCGACAACATGCTCGACTCGTTCGTGGAGCGCGCCGAGCCGTTCTATGCCGACTTCCAGGCCACCGGTGGCGGCTCGCTCGCCGACTACTTCGAGGGCCGCCGCTCCGAGGTCGCCGACGCCCTCCTCGGCGTCTCGGACGCGCGCGCCGCGGCGTCGCAGCGCGACAGCGTCAAGAAGGTCTACAGCAAGCTGCGCCCGCAGGCGCAGAAGCACGTCGAAGAGGCGCTGCCGCGGCTGGCCAGCGTCATCGAGAGCCACGCCCGTACCGCCGCCTGACGGGCTCCACTCACCCGCGTGGCCGGGCGGGGTCGACGTCGTCGAGCCGCTCGGCCAGGCCGGCGGCGATCCGCTCCAGGAGCGGATCGCCGGCCGGGATGATCGTCAGAGGTACATCCCGCTGCCGCGCTGGTCGCCGTCTTCGGGGCCCTGCGACTGACCGGGCATCGCCTGACCGGGCGCCAGCTGCACGCCCGGGGGCAGTGCCCGGCGCATCTGCTCCAGCTGCGCCCGCGCAGCCATCTGCTGCGCGAACAGCGTGGTCTGGATGCCGTGGAACAGACCCTCCAGCCAGCCGACCAGCTGCGCCTGAGCGACCCGCAGCTCCGCGTCGGTGGGCACGCTCTCGTCGTCGAAGGGCAGCGCCAGCCGCTCCAGCTCGTCCACCAATTCCGGCGCCAGGCCGTCCTCGAGCTCGTCGATCGACGCCCGATGGATCTCGCCCAGCCGGCGGCGGCTCGCCTCGTCCAGCGGCGCGGCCTTCACCTCGTCGAGCAGCTGCTTGATCATGCTGCCGATGCGCATGACCTTGGCCGGCTGCTCGACGAGGTCGGTGAGCGAGCGCTGCTCCTCGTGGCTGCCGGGCGCGGACTCGACGGCCATGCCGCCGGGGCCGACGACAACGACGCGCTGCTCGTCGTCCTCGTTGGTGTCGTTGGTCTCGGCGTTCTGGTTCGGCTCCGTCATGGGACCATCTTTACCCGTCCGGTCCCGCTTCCGCCCGGCCGGGTCGAACTTGATATTCGGCGCGCCGCTCCGGCGGCCTCCGGCCGGCCGCCTCGGCCCGGCGCAGGGCGAGCAGCTCCAGCGTCCGGCGCCGCGCGGCCTGCCGGGCCCGGCGCACTGCGGTGCTGTTCACTCGACCCTCCTGATCATCGGCAACCGGCTCGGGGTGAGGAGCACCGCGACGAGCACGGCCAGGACGGGCACGGCGACTCCGGTGACGACGAGGGAGTCCCAGGCCCAGATGAACTCCGGCGCACCCAGCGCCGGCCACACGAGGTAGGCGAAGTAGACGCCCAGCCCGGACCCGATCAGCACGCCCAGCCCGGCCACGACCAGTGCCTGCGCCCCGGCCAGGCCGCGCCGCCGCCGGGGCGGTGCGCCGACGGCGGCCAGCGTGGCGAGGTCGGCGCGGCCCTCGGCGGCCGCCAGCGAGACCGCGATCGCGACACCGACCAGCGTCACGAACGCCGCGCCCGCGGTGAGCGCCAGGACCGCCGGGTCGGCCTCGGGCTCGATGTCCTCCTCGATGGTGACCCAGGCACCCGCCGCCTCCGCGGCCTGCAGCGCGGCGTCGATCTGCTCCGGGGTCGCGGCGCCGAACGTCACGAGGCTGGCCGACGACATCAGCTGGAAGCCGGCCGCGGTCAACGTGTCCACGGCGGCGAACGCGCCCGGCACCATCGAGTAGGCGATGTCGCGCTCGGACAGGTGCCCCGGGAACCGGACCGGCACCGGATCGCCGTCGGCCGGATAGGTCTCGATGACGACGGAGCCGCCGGCGCCGACGTAGGTCCGGTCGTAGACCACCATGGCGCCGTCCGCGACGGCGTCGAGGTCGGCCGGGTCCGGCTCGCGGCCGGTCGCGATCGCCATGACCGCGGGGTCGGCCACCGCGACGGACACCGACCCGCTGGTCCACCCCTCGCAGCCGGTGCATTCGGGCGAGCCCTGCAGCCACGCGACGTTGAAGGTGATCGTGCTCTCAGACTCGAACGGCACCGTGGCGTCGGTGAGCCGATGCACGGCGGCGCCCGGCAGGGTACCGGCCACCGCCTGTTCGGCGTCGGCGAGCTGCGCGGCAACCTCGTCGGCGGACTGCTGGTACGGGTCGACGTCGATGCGGATGACGTTGTCCGGGAGCGAGGGCGTGTAGCGCAGCTCGTCGGCCCGGGCCGAGCCGCCGGCGCCGAACGCGACCGCCGTCGACCCCGCCACGACGATGGCGATGGCCGCGACAGCCGGCGCCGTGCGGTGCCGATGCCGGGCGGCGTCGCGCACCGCCAGTCGCGCCGTGAGGTCCAGCCGATGCGCGCCACGCGCCAGCGCCGAGATCAGCCCCGGCAGCAGTACGACGACTCCGGCCGTCGCGACCAGCGCACCGGCCAGCTGGACGGCGATGTACGGCGCCGTCGCGGGCTGGGTGACGTACACGCCGGTGCCGGCCAGCCGCTCGAGCTGGCGGCCGTAGTCCTCCAGGTTCCCGGCCAGGATCCGGCCGGCGATGAGCGCACCACCGGCGCCGACGACGAACAGCACGAGCCCGACCACCGGCAGCCGCGCCGCCAGCCGCGTGGTCCGGAACCGCTCCGCCAGCGCGTCGACCGGCCGCATCCGCGCCGCGCCGATGGCCGGCACCACGGCGGCGGCCAGTCCGGAGAGCACGCCGACTGCCGCGGCGACGGCCAGCTCGACCCAGCCGAACGTCCAGTCGTCGATCAGCTGGCCCAGATACCACTCCCATACCGGCGCCGCCGCCGGTACCAGCGCCGCCCCCGCCGCGAGGCCCAGCACCGCACCGAGCACCCCCAGCACGAGACCCTGGGCCAGCACCGTCCGGCGCACCTGCGCGGCGCTCGCACCGCCGGCCACCAGCAGCCCGACCTCGCGGACCTGCCGGCGGGCGCCGACGGCGAACGCGGCGCCGGCCAGCAGCACCACCTCCAGTAGCCCGAGGCCCACGACAAGGGCCACCAGGGCGGCCTGTTGCAGCTGGTAGGCGGTCGGCCCTCCGTCCTCGTAGAACTGCTCCGGGTTGGCGACGGCGTCGCGCGGCAGCAGGCCGACCCCCTCGGCCGCCAGGCTCAGGCCGAGGCCGGTGATGTCCGTGCCGTCGGGGAAGTCGGCCAGGTAGCCGGCGCCGCCGGTGACGGAGAACTCGCCCCAGCCGCCGTCCGTCGTGGCCGCCGCGAACTCGGCGGCGACGGAGTCCGGCGCGGCGCTGACCATCTCGCCGTCGAGCGAGAACGGGTCGATCACCAGACCCGAGACGCGCAGCTCCGGCCCGTCGTCCAGGGTCACGGTCGCGCCGGGCCGCAGCTCGCCGTCGTCGGCCAGGCCCAGCAGCTCGGCCACCCGCGGCGTCACCACGACCTCGTCGCGCGCCTCCGGCCAGCGCCCGCCGTCGAGCCGGTACGCGTGGTCGGTCAGCGGGCCGCCCTGGGAGCCGATGTCGAGCAGGGCGGAGCGCAGCACAGTGTCGCCGTCGCGGAGCCGGAGGCCGTGGTTGCGCCGCTCGGGTTCCAGCACCGTCCCCGGCGGCAGCAGCGGGGCCAGGTCGACGGAGGCGGGGTCGCGCACCGCGGCGCGCTCGGGCATCCCGCGATACATGAGCTCGACCATCGGCAACAGGCCGTCGTCAGGCACCGGCAGGTCGTCGTACGGCGTCACCTCGAGGATCGCGTCGGCGTCGCCCATCCGCTCGTACGCGGTGCGGTCCGGGGAGTCGGAGCTGCGGTACAGGACGTCGGCGATGGTCGCGCCCGCCACCGGGAGCCCCACCAGCACCGCGATCAGCAGCGACCGGCCGAGGCTCCGGCGCACCTGACGCCGGGCGATCCGCAGCGCGGGCAACCACCCGCGCCCGGGCCGTGTCACCCGACACCGTCCGCGGTCAGCAGCACCTCGGGCGGCGGCGCGGCGCCGGTGTCGTCGACCAGCGCGCCGTCGCGCAGGAACACCACGCGGTCGGCCCACGCGGCGTGCCGTGCCTCATGCGTCACCAGCAGTCCGGAAGCGCCGGCGTCGCACCGCGCCCGCAGCACCCGCAGCACGTCCTCGCCGGTCTGCGAGTCCAGCGCGCCGGTGGGCTCGTCGGCCAGCACGAGCCGCCGCGGCCCGATCAGTGCCCGCGCGATGGCCACGCGCTGCTGCTGGCCGCCGGACATCTCGTCGGGGAACCGGTCGGCCAGCTCTCCGACCCCGACCTCGGTCAGCGCGTCCTGCGCCTCGCGCCGGGCGGCCCGCGCGCGGACGCCGTCCAGCTCGCGGGGGAGCGCCACGTTCTCGGCCGCGGTGAGCGCGGGGATGAGGTTGAGGTCCTGGAAGACGTAGCCGAGGCTGCGGCGGCGGACGGCGGCCAGCTCGGCGCGGCTCAGGGTGGACAGATCGGTGCCCTCGACCAGCACGGCGCCGTCGGTCGGCGTGTCCAGGCCGCCGGCCAGATGCAGCAGGGTGCTCTTGCCCGAACCCGACGGACCCATGACGGCGATCAGCTCGCCGGACCGCAGCGTCAGGCTGATGTCGCGCAGCGCGTGCACCGCCGTGGGACCATCGCCGTGCACCCGGCCCACCGCGCGCAGCTCAAGCACGGCGTCGCTGGTCATCGCCGGACGGCCTGGTCGCTCGGCTCGTCCTTGGGGACGGCGGCGGTGGGTCCGGACGGGGCCGCCGGACGCTGCGTCATGGCCAGCCGCGCGAGCCGGGTCTCCGAGTGGTCGAGCCAGCGCACCTCCGCCTCGGCCCGGAAGATCATCGAGTCGAGCACCAGCAGCCACGCGGTGTCCTCGGACCCGTCGGCGACGGCCTTGAGCCGGGTCAGCTCCTGCAGGTGGCGCAGGGTGGCCGTGCGTTGCGTCTGCAGCACCGCCCGGACGTCGACGCCGGGCGTGGTCAGCGCCAGGGCGACCTTGATGGCCAGCTCGTCGCGCGGCCGGTCCGTGCCGGCGAGCGGCGTGGCGAACCAGCCGGTCAGCTCGGCATGGCCGGCGTCGGTGAGGCGGTAGACGACCTTGCCCTCCTCGTCGGACTCGCCGGTCTGCTCCACCAGGCCGTCGCGCTCCAGGCGCGCCAGCGTGGTGTACACCTGGCCGACGTTGAGCGGCCAGGTCGCCCCGGTGGACCGCTCGAACTCGTGCCGCAGTTGGTAGCCGTACATCGGCGAACGCTCCAGCAGCGCGAGCAGACCGTGACGAATCGACATGGCTACCAAGTATGCATACCCGGTATGCCCCGTCAAGCGCTCCCCCTTGGGGAGGCTCTCGTGGTGACCCAGGTCTCCATGATCAACATGAGATTCCTCGACCCGATTCGTGGGTCATCGGCCGAGTGGACGCCGGCGCTCGTGAGGGTGGCGGCACTCGCGTGGGCGACACGTCACCCGCGTCAGGGCCGTGATGGGGACCCGAGCGCACGGTGGTGCGGTCCTCAGGCGAGTGATGTGTCCGCATCGCGGGTAACGCACGCCGCCCAGCTCACCCGCGAGCTGCCACGGTGGATTGTCGACGACGCTCGAATCTGTGGCCGATGCGGTTTCGCCGGTGACGCTGCCGCGTTCCCGGCGGTCGCCTTCTGCTCAACGTCAGTGTGGCGTCGTACGGGGCTGGCGCACACGGCGACGACGACCGGGCACGGCTTGATCATGGAGAAGGTCGGCTCTGCAGTCGCGGGAAACCCGACCCTTCTCCGTGATCGACTCGGTGGCGGCGGTGTGAGCGCACGTCAGCCGGGGTTCGTGCGTGGGCTTGTGGTGTGGCGTTGGTGCTTGAGGACAGCGTTGATCATCAACGATCGTTCATAGCCGACCGGCGAACCGCGAACCTCGCCAACCCACGGATCGGGTCGGGGAGCCTCAATATGACGGTGCGGGTGTGGTGACGTCAGCGGGCGAACTGGTTGGTCGGGACCGTCGACTCCTCGGCGGCGCTCAGCACGACCGGCCACCGGGCCGGGGCATGCACGGCGGCCAGCAACCCGGGCAGGCCGGCGGGCCAGACCGGCCGCTCGGTGCGGGTGAGCTCGTCGAGGCTCCACCAGCGGTGGCCGATGACCGTGAGCTGCTCCTCCTCGGTGAGCCCGGCCGGCACGATCTCCTGCGTCGTGGCGTCGGCCACGAAGAACGTCTCGGACTGGACGGCGATCTTGTCGGAGTAACCGTGCACGACGGTGCGTTCGGCGATCGGGCCGCGGACCGCCGACGGCATCAGCCGCAGGCCGGTCTCCTCCTCGACCTCGCGGACGACGGCGTCGAGCAGGGTCTCACCGGGATCGACGCCGCCGCCGGGCGTGATCCAGAACGTCGGCGCACCGGGCGCCGACGGATCGCTGTCCTCGAACAGCAGGACGCGGCCCCCGGGCTCGATGAGCAGCACCCGGGCGGTCCGGCGGTGGGTGACCGGCCGGTCGAGATCGGACTCCAACGACATCACCACGTTCGCCAGGGTACGCCCCCTTCGCGAGCCGTGACCGTCGATGTCTCATCGAGTCATCAGGCGCAGGTCATCGCTGCTGGTGGCCGCAGTCTCAGGTCGTGAGCAGCACCTTGCCGACGTGTTCGCCGCCGGCGACGACGCGGTGCGCCTCGGCCGCCTCCGTCATCGGGAGGACGCGGTCGACGACCGGCCGGATCGCGCCGGACTCGATCAGCGGCCACACGTGCTCGCATACCTCGGCCACGACGGCGGCCTTCCCGGCGCGGGTGCGGCGGCGCAGCAGCGAGCCGGTGACGCGGGCCCGCTTGCCCAAGACGGCGGCGAGGTCCAGCTCCGCGCGGCGGCCGCCCATGGTGCCGATGATCGTGATGCGGCCGTCCATCGCCAGCACGTCGAGGTTCCGGGCCAGGTACGAGCCGCCCATGATGTCGAGCACGACGTCGGCGCCGTGCCCGCCAGTGGCCGTGCGCACGACGTCGACGAAGTCCTCGGTGCGGTAGTTCACCAGGATCTGCGCACCCAGCTCCGCGCACCGCTCCAGCTTCGCCGCCGTCCCCGCGGTCACCGCGACCCGGGCACCCAGGGTCCGGCCGATCTGGATGGCGGCCGTCCCGACGCCACTCGCCCCGCCGTGCACCAGCAGCACCTCACCCGCGCGCAGGCCGGCGGTCATGACCAGGTTCGACCACACCGTGCAGATGACCTCCGGCAGCGCGGCCGCCGTGACGAGGTCGACGCCGGACGGGACCTGCAGCAACTGGCCGACCGGCACCATGACGCGTTCGGCGTACCCGCCGCCGGACAGCAGCGCGCACACCTGGTCGCCGGGCTTCCAGCCGGTGACGCCCTCGCCGACCACGCTGATGGTGCCGCTGCACTCCAGGCCGGGCCAGTCCGGCGCCCCGTCCGGGACGTCGTACTTGCCCATCCGCTGCAGCAGGTCGGCCCGGTTGACGGCGGACGCGACGACGTCGACGATCACCTCGCCCGGCCCGCAGATCGGATCGGGCACCTCGGACCAGCGCAGGACCTCCGGCCCGCCCGGCTCGGTGATGACGACCGCGTGCACGTGACCCCTCCGCTCAGACGCCGCCCGGCGGACGGTCCGCTGGGTCCTCCGCCACCGCGGGCGGGGCCTCGCGGGTGTCCTCGCGCCGGGCCCACGGGTACTCCTCGGACGCCCGGATGACGACGATGCGGTCGCCGCGGACGAGGTGCCCGATGGCCGGCGAGTGGAACGGCAGCTCGTCGCCATCGCGCACGACGGCCACGACCAGGTCGGTGATCTGCCGCGGCTGCTTGCCCTCCTCGCGCGGCGAGACGAGCCGCTCGGCCACCTCGAGACCGACGCCGGAGGTCGTGAGGTCCTCGAGCACGTGGCCGAGCGCGGGGCTGACGGTGGCCAGGCCCAGGATCCGGCCGACGGCGTCGGACGACGTGACCACCTCGTCTGCGCCGCCCTGCCGGACCAGCGCGAGGTTGTCGGCCTCGCGGACCGACACGACGATGTTCGCGGTCTGGTTGAGCTGCCGGCACGTGAGCGTGGCCAGCACGCTGGCGTCGTCGCGCGCGGTGGTGATGACGATGCGGCTGGCGGTCGGGACGCCGGCCCGGCGCAGCACCTCGGTGCGGGTAGCGTCGCCCATGACGGCGACCAGCCCCTGCTCGTTCGCCTCGGCGATGGCCGCTGGGTCGGGGTCGACGACGACCAGCGTCTCCGTCGAGATGCCGTTCGCGAGCATCGTGTTCACCGCGCTGCGGCCCTTGACGCCGTAGCCGATGACGACGGTGTGGTCGCGCAACTTCTTCCTCCAGCGGTTGAGCCGCACCTGCTCGCGGCTCCGGGTGGTCAGGGTCTCCAGTGTCGTGCCGATGAGGACGATCAGGAACAGCACCCGCATCGGGGTGATCAGCACGATGTTGACCAGCCGCGCGGTGTCCGACACCGGCGTGATGTCGCCGTAGCCGGTGGTCGAGAGCGAGACGGTCGTGTAGTAGAACGCGTCGAGCAGGTCGACCGAGCCGTCGGAGTTGTCGTTGTAGCCGTCGCGGTCGACGTAGACGAGCAGCGCCGTCAGCACCAGTACCGCCAACGCGATGATGACCCGCTTGGTCAGCAGGCGCAGCGGGTCGACCACCTCGGCGGGCGCCGGCAGGTGGACGGAGCTCTTGGTCTGCACAGCCGTGACGCTAGCGGATGCCGTTCACTGCAGTGTCGGCGTGGCGGCGTCGGGACCATCGTTCCAGTCGCGGGCCAGCTCGCCGGCGGCGTCGAGGGCGGCGTTGACGGCGGCCGCGCCGCCGCCCTTGGTCGCCGCAGCGTAGCCGGCGATGAACGTCGTCACCGGTGCGGCCGGCCGCTCCACCGTGTGCGCGGCGTCACGAGCGAGGTCGAGGATCCCGCCGACGTCGACGTCGTCGACCGGCACCCCCAATCGTTCGCACAACGCGGTCACCCAGCTCTCCATGGCACGTACCTTCCTCCCGCCGTCCGGACATCCTCTACTGATCACGGCCGCCATCGGGCCAGGTCGCCCGGCGTGTCGATGTCCGCGGCACCGTCGTCGTCGGCGAGCGTCGCCACCCGCAGGCCCGGTAGCAGCGCGCGGACCGGCCGGTTCCGCGGATCGCCGACGGCGTCCAGCGCGGCGCGCAGCGGCCCGGCCCGGTAGGCCGCCACCAACGGCTGTACCCAGCCGGCGGCATCGACGACGGCGACGGCGTCGGTGTCCGGCCCCAGCCCGGCCAGCAGCCGTCCCACCAGTGCCGACGATACCCGCGGCAGGTCCGCGGCGAGCACGACGACGGCCTCCGGCGCCAGGTCCAGCGCGGCCAGGCCGGCCGCCAGCCCGGCCAGCGGGCCGCCGCCGGGCGGGTCCTCCCGGGTCCACGTGACCGGCGAGACGGTGTCGCGCTGCGGGCCGGCGACGACGATCTGGGCGGCGCCCGCCTCGGTGGCCGCCGCGACGGACCGGTCCAGTAGCGTCCGCCCGCCGACGACGAGGGCGGGCTTGTCCGTCCCGCCCAGCCGGCGCCCGGACCCGCCGGCGAGGATCACCGCCACCCACGGCCCCAGCTCGGTCATGGCGCCGGCCAGCTCCGCCGGTGCCGCAGCGCCGGGTTGCGCTCCCGCGCCGCCGCGATGCGCGCGGGGTCGAGCTCGGCGGCCAGCCGGCCCTCCTCGTCGCCCAGCGCGGCGACGACCACGCCGAGCGGGTCGACCAGCTGGCTGAGCCCGCAGTACGTCCGCCCGGTCTGCGCCGCCGCGGCGACGTAGACGGTGTTCTCGATCGCCCGGGCCCGCAGCAGCGTCTGCCAGTGGTCCTCCTTCAGCGGCCCGCGCACCCAGGCCGCCGGGACGACGAACGCGTCGGCACCGGCGTCGACCAGTGCCCGGCCCTGTTCCGGGAAGCGCAGGTCATAGCAGGTCAGCAGGCCGAGCCGGACGCCGTCGACGTCGAACACGGCCGGCACCGGATCGCCGGCGCGCAGCCGTTCGGACTCGCGGTAGCCGAAGGAGTCGTAAAGATGCGCCTTGCGGTAGGTGGCCCGCGCGGCGCCGTCGGGACCGACCGCCACCAGCGTGTTGTACGGCCGGTCGGGATCCTCGGAGCGCTCGAACATGCCGCCGACGACGACGGCGCCGGCCTCACGGGCGACCTCGGCCAGCGTGCCGACGAACGGGCCGTCGAGCGGCTGGGCGACCGGGCCGAGCGGCATCGCGGGGTCGCCGAAGTCGTGCATGACCGCCTCCGGCAGCACGACGAGGTCCGCCGCGACGCCGTCCGTGACCCGCCGGATCGCCGCCAGGTTCGCGTCGGCGTCGGTGCTCGCCGAGAGCTGGGCCAGGACTACCCTCATGCCGCCATTAAAGCGGCACCGGGGTGACCAGCGTCCCGTCGGCCAGGAACCGTCCGAGGTTGCGGAGCACCAGCTGGGCCATCGCCTCGCGGGTCTCGACGGTGGCGCTGCCGATGTGCGGCAGCAGCACGGCGTTGTCCAGCGCGAACAGCTCCTCCGGCGCCCGCGGCTCGTCGGTGAACACGTCCAGCGCGGCGCCGCCCAACGCACCCGAGGTCAGCGCCGCCACCAGCGCGTCCTGGTCGACCACGCTGCCGCGCGCGACGTTGACCAGGTAGCCGTCCGGGCCGAGCGCCGCGAGCACCTCGGCGGAGACCAGCGCCCGGGTGTCGGGGCCGCCGGGCGTGGTGACGATGACGGCGTCGGCGTCGCGGGCCAGCTCCAGCGGCGAACCGGCGTAGCCGTACGCGACGTCGTCGACGCGGCGGCGGTTGTGGTACGTGATGGTGCAGCCGAACGCCTCGAGCCGGTGCGCGATGGCCCGGCCGATGCGGCCCAGACCGAGGATGCCGACCCGGATGCCGCTGACCCGTCGCTGCAGCGGGAACGTGTGCCCCGCGGCCCACTCGCCCCGGCGGACGAACCGGTCGCCGGCGGACATGCCGCGGAACACGTCGATCAGCCCGCCGACGGCGAGGTCGGCCACGCAGTCGGTGAGGACGTCGGGGGTGTTGCTGAGCACGATGCCACGCGGCTTCAGCGCCGCGACGTCGACGGCGTCGTAGCCGACCCCGAGGTTGATGACGGCGGCCAGCCTCGGCAACGCGCCGATGAGCGTGGCGTCCATGCCGGCGCTCGTGACGGCGACGGTGACCTCGGGGCCGTGCTCGGCCAGGAACGCCGCGGCCGCACCGGGCGCCGACGGCAGCCGCAGCGCGCCGTAGGTCGTCGCGAGCTCGCGCTCGACCGTGGGATGGAGCCCTCCGACCTGCAGGATCACGCCGTCAGTCACGGGCGCAAGGGTACAAGCCACTGTTCACGCCACCGTCACGCCCCGGCACCGCGGACTCAACATGATCGTCTTTGGATGAGAGGCATGGACGTCAAGGAACGTGAGCCCGCGACCCCGCTCCGGCTCACCGACGGCAACACCGTGCTCAACGACCACGCGGACGACGCCGGGCTGTGTGCCGTCTGCGGCTCGGCCTGGCCCTGCGACACCACCCTGCTGGCGAACATGCTGCGCTGACGCGGCCCGCGGCGCCTCTACGATGGCGCCGTGCTGCACCTGCGCGTCACGACGCCGGCGGAGACGACCGATCGCATCGTCGCTCTGCTGGCGGAGCGACCAGGCGTCGCCAGTATCGCGGTCATGCGCCGCGCCGACGAGGACTCCGTGTCTCGAACACGTTCGTCTGGTTCCTGAGCCTGGCCGCCGTGCTCGCCGCGGTCGCGATCGTGCTCGACTCCGCGATCCTCGTCGTCGGCGCCACGGTCGTCGGGCCGGAGTTCGGCCCGCTCGCGGGCATCGCCGTCGGGCTGGTGCACGGGCGGTTCAGCATCGTGCGCCAGTCGCTGATCACCCTGGTGGTCGGCTTCGCGATCGCCATCGTCGTCACGACGGTGCCGGGTCTGCTCGCGTCGTGGGCAGGGTGGATCGACCCGTCGGTGCTGACTGCGGACCGGCCGCTCACGGGGTTCATCTGGCGGCCGGACCGGTGGTCGTTCGTTGTGGCGTTCATCGCCGGGATCGCCGGCATCCTGTCGCTCACGTCCGCGAAGTCGGGTGCGCTGGTGGGCGTGTTCATCTCGGTGACGACGGTGCCCGCCGCCGGGAACCTGGGGCTGGCCCTGGCCCTCGGCGACGCCGACGAGCTGGGAGGCGCGGCCGTTCAGCTCGGCGTCAACATGGCCGCGATCGTGCTGGCCGGCATGCTGACCCTGCTCGTGCTGAAGGCCACCGCCGGCCGGCTGTCCCGGCTCAGTGCTGGACGGAGGCCCGCCGCATGACGTCCTCGATGAACGGCGCCTTGCCCGCGCGGTAGGCCGGGCGGTCGTCGTGGTGTACCGCCGCCAGGCTCTGCTTGATCTCGGCGTACTTCCGCGCGTCCTCGGGGTGGCGCCGCAGGTGGTCGCGGAAGGCCAGGCAGTCGCGGCCCAGCTGCGACACGTACTCGACGACGTGCAGGTGGTGCGTGCGCCAGGCGGGATCGGGGTAGCAGAACGACCAGCGCCGCAGCTCTTGGTCGCCGGCCTCCCACACATGCGTCCAGCCGATCTCCTGCATGGCGGCGACGGTGCCCTGGGCGTCCTCGTAGGACGCCACCATGGCCATCATGTCGATGATGGGCTTGGCGGGCAGGCCCGGCACCGCCGTGCTGCCGACGTGCTCGACCGCTCCGATCAGCCATGGGCGAAGGGCCGGCTCGACGCGCAGGCGCTGCTGCTCGAAGGACTCGGGCCACGCGGTGTCGTAAGGAAGGATCTCTATAGGGTCGCGGCGCACAGCATCGTGCGCTGCATCACTCTCGTGCATGCCTCGACGATAGCCCTCCGATGGCCGTCGTGACGCATGAGATTCGCATGATCGCGAGGAGTTCCGGTCCCGTTCACGGCGCGGACGGCTACGAACGGGCGCCTGTCACGGGGACGGGGGAGTCTGGCGACGGGCGGGCTGGGCGTCGGGCGCCGCGGCGGTCTCACCGTGATCCGGGGCACGTCACCACGTTTTCTGGAGCCTCACCACGCCTGCGATCGTTGTCTGCGATCGTGTTGAGGCTCCAGAAATCCTGGTGATGCAGGCGATCCTTGAAGATCACGGGAGCGAGGGAGCGACGGCCGTCCGCAGCTCCGGCGCGATCATCCCGGCCCGTTTGACGGTGCGCAGCGCCACCGCGACGTCGGCGTGGATGAGTCCGGGTAGGTGACCGACGGTCTCGGAGAGGAACTCGTAGAGCGCGCTGTCGCTGGCGACGGCGATCTCGCCGCACAGGTTCCGGTCGCCGGTGGTCGCCGCGATCATCACGACGTTGCGGTGCCGGGCCAGGATCTCCCCGGCGAGGCCGATTTTCGTCGGGTTGATGGTGAGCCAGACGAACGCGTTCACCGTCAGTCCCAGCACCTCCGGCTCGACGACGGTGCGCATCCGCAGCACGCCGGCGGCCATCAGGGCTTCGGTGCGCCGGCGCGCGGTGCTGGGCGTGACGCCGCACCGGGCGGCGAGGTCCTGCCAGCTCATCCGCCCGTCCTCGATGACCGCGGTGAGGATCTGCTCGTCCAGTTCCGACATGGGCGCCGCCTCGTCGGGCTCCGGGTGCTCGCTCCACCGGTCGCGCCGGTCCGCCCGCAGCTCGGCGACGACGGTGTCGGGCAGCAGGCCGGGGTTCCAGCCGTGCGGAGTCGAGAACCGGCGGATCACCTGGTTGCTGAACGTCGCCATGACGCCGTCGAACTGCGGGAGCCGATGCATCATCAGCGCGTAGAGGTGCTCGTTGGAGGTGTAGGCGACCTCGGCGACGCAGTCGACGCTGCCGGTCAGCACCTTGACCGACCCGGTCTCCTGCCACTGCGCCAGCGGCAGCGCGAGCTCGTCGGCCGCGCCGGGCGCGCACCGCAGCCGGACGAAGACCGACCGCGCCCGGTGGCTGATCTGCGAGTCGAGGGCGCCGACGACGCGGACCGCGCCGAAACGCCGCAACCTGGCGAGCCGCCGCGACACCGTCGCCTCGGAGCTGCGCACCGCCTGCCCGATGGCCGCGTGGGTGGCCCGTGGGTGCGCCAGCAGGGCCGCGATGACGAGCCGGTCGAGTTCGTCGATCTTCACCGATTTCATCAGATCACCGCCCTTCGTTCACGATTCCTTGCATACCTTTTCCATTCGTTGACACCTTGAATCAGATTTTCCAAACATGGTGCCCCACATCTGCAGGCGCCCCACCGAGGAGGGACGGCATCATGTGGCGACGACCTCTGAGTGCACTCGCGGTGATCGGCCTGGTCGCGGCGGGATGTTCCGGTGACGACGACGGCGACAGCGCGGGCTCCGGTGAGGGCGGCGGCAGCATCACGCTGTGGACCGTTTACGACACCGCCGACCGGATCGCGACGATGCAGCAGGTGCTGGCCGACTTCACCGAGCAGTCCGGCATCGACGTCGAGTTGGTCGGCGTCAGCGCGCCCGACCTCTCCCAGGCGATGGTGTCCGCGGCCGCCGCCGGTGACCTCCCCGACGTCGTCGTGCACGGCGTCGAGCTGGCCGCCGGCTGGGTTGGTGAGGGCATCCTCGATTCCGCCGTGGCCAGCGAGCTGATCGACGAGTTCGGCGCCGATACGTTCAACGAGAGCGCGCTCGACCTCATCCGGGTCGAGGACGCCGAGGGCGAGTACGCCACCGTCCCGTCGGACGGCTGGGGCCAGATGATCTTCTACCGGACCGACCTGTTCGAGGCCGCCGGCATGGAGGAGCCGACCACCTACGAGAACGCGATCGCCGCCGCCGAGGCGCTCAACGGGCAGAACGGCGTCTCCGGCTTCGCGGTCGGCAGCTCCGGCGGCGACGGCTTCACCATGCAGGTCTTCGAGCACGTCGCGCTGGCCAACGACTGCCAGCTGGTCGACGACCAGGGCGAGGTGACGCTGGACAGCTCCGAGTGCGAGGAGGCCATCCAGTTCTACGTCGACCTCGCGCAGTACGCGCCCACCGGCGCCGGCGACGTCGACACCACCCGGGCCAACTACCTGGCCGGGCAGACGGCGATGACGTCGTGGTCGCCGCACCTGCTCGACGAGCTCGCCGGCCTGTTCCCGGACACGCCGCTGACCTGCGCCGAGTGCGCCGCCGACCAGCAGTGGCTGGTCGACCGCACCACGATGCTGCCGCTGTTCCAGGGCCCGTCCGGCGACGAGCCGACCCAGTTCGGCCTGACCATCAACCTGGGCATCACCACGTCCGCCGACACCGAGCCCGCGAAGGAGCTGGTGCGCTACCTGCTCGGCGACGGGTACATGGGCTTCCTGTCCATCTCGCCCGAGGGCCGGTTCCCGATGCGCAACGGACCGGAGGCCGGCGACACGTCCTACGTCGACGGCTGGACCGAGCTGGCGGTCGGCAGCGGCACACAGACGGTGACCGTCGGCGAGCTGTACGGGCAGGAGGCGATCGACACGATCGCCGAGGGCGCCACCGGATTCGAGCGCTGGGGCTTCCCGCAGGGACAGGGCGCCCTGGTGACCGCGATGTACGGCGACCTCGAGCTGACGAACATCCTGCGCGACGCGCTGGACGGCGCCATCACGTCGGCAGAGGCGGCCGCGCAGATGGACGAGAGCGCCAGCCGGCTCCAGGCCGAACTGGGCTGACGCCCATGGCATCCGGACCGCTCGCCCCGCCCGGCGTGAACGCCGAACCGGCAGCCGCCGGCCCGGAGGGCGGCCGGGGCAGGAAGGGCCGCATCCGCTCGCTGCGGGCCCGTGAGGCGCGCGCCGGGTTGGTGCTGGTCAGCCCGACGGTGCTGATCGTCCTGCTGGTGGTCGTGCTGCCGTTCCTGTGGACGATCATCATGTCGTTCCAGCGGCTGCGGCTGATCGACCTGCAGAACGTCTTCGACATCACCCTGACGCTGCGCAACTTCCAGACCGTCCTGGGTAGTGCCGACCTGTGGGAGATGGTCCGCACGACGCTGATCTACAGCATCGGCGGGACGGTGCTGTCGGTCGGCGCCGGACTGGCGACGGCGCTGGCGCTGCGGCACCGGTTCCCCGGCCGGATGATCATCCGGGCGTTCGTGCTGGTGCCGTACGTGATCCCGGTGGTGTGCGCGGCACTGGTCTGGCGGACGCTGCTGAACCCGCAGTTCGGTCCGGTCAACGTGTTCGGCGTCGACGTGCTGGGCTGGGACCAGCCGATCGGGTTCCTCAGCGAGCGGTTCCACCGGATCGAGGTGTTCGGCGCCGGGTTCGACGTCCCGATCGCGCTGCTCACCGTCATCGTGTTCGAGGCGTGGAAGACGTTCCCGCTGGCGTTCCTGTTCATCCTGGCACGGCTGCAGGGGATGCCCCGCGACCTGGAGGAGGCGGCGCACGTCGACGGCGCCACCCCGCTGCAGCGGTTCCGGTACGTCGTCGCGCCGCAGCTGTCCGGCGTCATCGCGCTGCTGGTGCTGCTGCGGTTCATCTGGACGTTCCAGAACTTCAACGACGTGTACCTGCTGACCCGCGGCGCCGCCGGTACCGAGGTGGTCGCGGTGCAGGTCTACCAGTACCTGGTCTCGCGCAACGACGTCGGCGGGGCCGCCGCGCTCGGCCTTCTGATGTCCGTCGTGCTGATCATCGCGTTCGCCGTCTACTACCGGTACGGCGTGCTCAAGCAGGAGTCGGAGATCTGATGGCATCGCGAGAACGGGTGGAGACCCGGATCCTCGAGGTGGCACGGGTGCTCTGGCTGGCGGTCGTGCTGGTCGCCTGCGTGCTGCCGCTGTTCTACATGCTGCTGCTGTCGGTGCGGCCGCTGCAGGCGGTGCTCTCGGACCCGCTCGGCGTGCCGTCGCCGAGCGAGCTGAACCTGGAGGCGTACCGGCGGGTGATCGCGTCGCCGGAGGACGGCGGCTACGGCCTGCTGTCGTTCTTCGGGAACTCGCTGATCGTCGCGCTCGGGTCCGTGATGGCGACCGTGCTCCTGTCGGTGCTGGGGGCGTATGCCGCGACCCGGCTGCGCTTCCCCGGCAAGAACGTCGTCAACGTCTCGTTCTTCGCCGTCTACATGTTCCCCGGCATCGTCATGGCGATCCCGCTGTTCGTGCTGTTCTCGCGGCTCGGGCTGCGCGGCGAGCTGCCGGCGCTGATCGTCATCTACCTGGCGTCGACGGTGCCGGTGTCGGTGTACATGCTGCGCAACTACTTCCGGTCCATCCCCCAGGGACTGGAGGACGCGGCGATGGTCGATGGCTGCAACCGGGTCCAGGTGATCGTCCGGATCGTGCTGCCGCTCGCGATGCCGTCGATCGCCGCGACCGCGCTCTACGTCTTCATGATCGCCTGGAACGAGTACCTGTTCGCGCTGCTCTTCCTGCTCGAGAGCCGGGACAACTGGACGGTCTCGCTCGGCCTGGCACAGCTGGACGACATCAGCGTGTCGGCGACCGTCCTGATGGCGGGGTCCGTGCTGCTGACGCTGCCGGTCATCGCGCTGTTCTTCGCCGCCGAGCGCCTGTTGGTCGAGGGCCTCACCGCCGGGGCCGAGAAGGGGTGAGCATGACGGACTTCGACGCGCCGGTGCGGTTGCTGGTGATCGGCGCCGGCAACCGCGGCGGCCAGGCCTACGCCGGCTGGTGCCTGCGGCATCCCGAGGCGGCGGTGGTCACCGGCATCGCCGACCGCGACGAGGAACGGCTGGCCGCGGTCGGCGACGTACACGGCGTGCCGGCGGAGCATCGGTACGGCGACTGGCGGACGGCCCTGTCGGGGCCGGGCCCCTGGGACGCCGTCATCGTCACCACCCCGGACCGCATGCACGTCGACCCGACCCTGCGGGCGCTGGAGCTCGGTTACGACGTGCTGCTGGAGAAGCCGATCGCGCCGACACCGAGCGAGCTGGACCGGCTGATCGCCGCCGCGAAGGACCGGCCCGGCGCGATCACCGTCTCGCACGTCATGCGGTACACGCCGTTCTTCAACGCGCTCAAGCGGCTGCTGGACGAGGGGCACATCGGCGACCTGCAGGGCGTCCAGCACGCCGAGCACATCGCCTACTGGCACTTCGCACACAGCTACGTCCGCGGCAACTGGCACCGGGCCGCCGACTCCAGCCCGATGTTGCTGGCCAAGGCCTGCCACGACCTCGACATCCTGCGCTGGCTGGTCGGCTCGCCGTGCATCGCGGTGTCGTCGTTCGGCGACCGGCGGCACTTCCGCATCGAGAACGCGCCGCCCGGCTCGACCGACCGGTGCATCGACGGGTGCGCCGTCGCGGCCAGCTGCCCGTACAACGCGCACCGTTTCTACGTCGAGCAATTGGCCGGCGTCGAGACCTGGCCGGTCTCCGTCATCACCAGCGACCCGTCGCCGGAGGGCCGGCTGAAGGCGCTGCGCGAGACCGACTACGGCCGCTGCGTCTACCGCATGGACAACGACGTCGTCGACCACCAGACGACCTCGCTGCGCTACGCCAACGGCGTGACGGCATCCCTGGTCGTGTCGGCGTTCACCGAGCGGAACACCCGCCTCATCACGATGATGGGCAGCCACGGCGAGATCAACGCCGACCTGGACGCCGGCCGCATCGAGGTCGTCCGGTTCGGCGCCTCGGGGCCGACGGTCGCCGGCCTGCCGCCCGCCGAGCGGTACGTGGAGCGGGTCTCCGGCGGCCACGGCGGGCACTCCGGCGGCGACGCCGGGCTGACGGCCGACTTCGCCGAGCGGATCCGGCGGCGCCGGGCCGGGCTGCCCGTCCAGGCCGCGCCCAGCGCGTTCGAGGAGAGCCTGGAGAGCCACTGGGTGGCGTTCGCCGCCGAGCGGTCCCGGCAGAACGGCACCGTCGAGTACCTATGAACGCGCCGCGGCCGAACCTGCTGCTGGTCACCACCGACCAGCAGCGCCGGGACACCGCCGGCCCGGGCGCGCCGGCGTTCCTGCGCACGCCGCACCTGGACCAGCTGGCACGCGAGGGCATCCGGTTCGACGCCGCCTACGCGTCGACGCCGGTGTGCGTGCCGTCGCGGATCACGCTGCTCACCGGCTGCTCCGCGCTGCGGCACGGGATGACCCACAACGGCCGCACCGCCGACGTGCTGCCGCCGGGTGCGCCGACGCTGCCGGCCCGGCTGGGCGCGCTCGGCTACGCGACCGTCGGGATCGGGAAGATGCACTTCACGCCGCCGCGGGCGCACCACGGCTTCGAGGAGCTGATCCTGCCCGACGACTACTACCGGACCGGCGTCGCGGCGATGCGGCACGGCATCGGGCAGAACGAGCTCTACCCGGCGATGGCGACCGTCCCGGAGGCGCAGACGCTGACGTCGTGGCTGTCCGAGCGAGCCGTCGAGCACATCCGCTACCGCCGCGACCCGACCCGGCCGCTGTTCCTCTGGCTGTCGTACAGCAAGCCGCACCCGCCACTCGACCCGCCCGAGCCGTACTGCTCGATGTACCGGGACGCGCCTCTGCCCGACCCGGTGATCGGGGACTGGGCGGGCGACGACGCGCCGGCCGCGTTCCGGCGGCAACGGCACCGCGGCTCGTTCGACCTGCTCGACCCGGCGACGGTCCGGGCGGCGCGGGCGGCGTACTACGGCCTGGTGACACAGATCGACTACAACCTCGGCCGGGTCCTGGCCGCGTTGCAGGACGTCGGCGAACTGGCCCGCACGACGATCGTGTTCACGTCCGACCACGGCGAGTTCCTCGGCGACCACGGAACCGGCAACAAGGTGTTCTTCCATGAGGCGGCGGCCGGCGTGCCGCTGATCGTGCGTCCGGCGGCGGGGTGCTCGCCCGTGGCACCCGGCACGGCGGTCCGTACTCCGGTGACGCTGGCCGACGTGCTGCCGACGCTGGTGGCGGCCGGGGGCGGGGCGGTGGGCGGCGACGTGGACGGGGTCGACCTCGTCGCGCTGGCCGCCGAGGGCGACCAGTCGCGCGTCGTGGTTGGCCTGGCCGGCGGCGACGCCGGCCCGCCGGGCGTCCCGTACTACCTGGCCATGACCGACGGGCGGCGCAAGTACATCTGGTACCCGGAAGGGCCGGCCGAGCAGCTGTTCGACCTCACGTCAGACCCGGACGAGCGGTACGACCTCGCCCGCACCGTCTCCGCCGCCGACCTCGCCGGCTGGCGCGACCGCCTCGTGACGGCGGTCGCCGACGCCGGCGGGAAGCACCATCTCGACGGCGGCGCGCTGCCCGCCGTCCCGCCGCTGAACGACACCATCGCGGAGCAGCGGGCCAGTGCCTGGCCCGGCTACCACACCGAGGCCTTCCACCTCGACGTCCGGCACTGACCGCCGTTCAGGGCAGCTGCGCGGGGAGCCCGAAGGCCTGGAACAGCTCCGGGCCGAAGGTCGTGATCTCGGCGATCAGCCCGTCCTCGACGCGGAGCACGTCGAGTTTGAACGCGGTGAACGGGTCGTCCGGCTCGGCACGCGGCCGCAGGTAGCAGGCGGTGGCCGGCAGCCGGTTGGCGGTGGTGGGCAGCAGCCGCCAGTCGCCGAGGCCGTCCGGGCCGAAGGCCAGTTCCTGCAACGGCGCCAGCGCGGCCAAGCCGTCGTAACAGACCGGCTGCGGCGGCATCGTCACCCGGATGTCGTCGCGGACCAGCGCGGCCATGCGCTCGACGTCAGGGTGCTCGCTCAGCGCGACATAGCGGTCCAGTAAGTCACGCTCCTCGGCGCTGAGAACGGTGCGCGGCGGGCTCGCCTCGGGCGACCGCGGCGAGCGGTGCAGGGTAGCCCGGGCCCGCTGCAGCGCGCTGTTGACGGCCGGGACCGTCGTCTCGAGGATGGCCGCGGTCTCGGCGGCCGACCAGCCGATCGCGTCGCGCATCACCAGCACCGCGCGCTGCTGGGCCGGCAGCGCCTGCATGGCCGCGACGAACGCCAGCTCGATCGTCTCGCGCCCGACGACGACGGCCTCCGGCTCGTCGGCGCTCGGCGCGACCTGGTCCAGCAGCCGGTCCGGATACGGCTGCAGCCAGGGCACCTCGGCGAACGAGCGCACCTGCTCGGGCCGGCGGGACCGCTGCCGCAGCAGGTCGAGGCAGGCGTTGGTGGCGATGCGGTAGAGCCAGGCGCGCAGGTTGCTGCCCGGCTCGAACGAGTCGCGGCGCGTCCACGCCCGCAGCAGCGCCTCCTGGACGACCTCCTCGGCGTCGTCGAACGAGCCGAGCATCCGGTAGCAGTGCACGTGCAGCTCGCGCCGGTGCCGGTGGATGGCCGCTGTGAAGTCGTCCACCGGACCATTCTGCCGGGACCGATGAGTCCGCGCCGGAGCCGTCGTTACACGGGGCATGAACACACTCGTACTGGACATCAGCATCTCCCTCGACGGCTTCATCACGGCGGGCGGCCAGACACCCGCCGAGCCCCTCGGCAAGGGCGGCGAGCGGCTGCACGACTGGGCCTTCGGCGCCGACGACAACAACCGCGAGTACGCAGCCGACTCGGTCGGCCGGCTCGGCGCGTTGATCACCGGCCGGAAGAACTACGAGGACTCGATCCGGTGGTGGGGCGCCGACGGCCCAACCGGGCCGGCCCGGCGGCCGCTGATCGTGCTGACGCACGAGGCGCCCGCGGAGTCGCCGGAGAACGGCGTCTACATGTTCGTCACCACCGGCATCGAGGACGCGCTCGCGCAGGCTCGAGCCGCGGCCGGCGACGGCGTGGTGGCGGTCATGGGCGGGGCGAACGTCGCCCAGCAGTACCTCGCCGCCGGCCTGCTCGACGAGATCTCCCTGCACATCGTGCCGGTGCTGTTCGGCGATGGGATCCGGCTGTTCGACCGCACCGGCGCCGATCACGTCCGGCTGGAGACCGTCGAGGTGGTGCCGACGGACGCCGCCACGCACGTCCGCTACCGCGTGCTCAGGTGAGACCGGCGGCCCGCAGCGCGAGGTAGCGCCGTTCCGGCACGCTCGCCGTCCGCTTGGCCGCGCGCAGGTACGCCACACGGGCACCGTCCGGGTCGCCGGCCAGTTCGAGCAGGTGACCCCGGACGGCGTCCAGCCGGTGGGTCTGCGCCATCCGATCGTCGGCGTCGAGCGTGCCGAGCAGCGCCAGCCCGGCCCGCGGCCCGTGCACCATCGCGACGGCGACGGCCCGGTTGAGCGTGACGACCGGGCCGGGCGCCACCCGTTCCAGCACCTCGTAGAGCGCGAGGATCTGCGGCCAGTCGGTGGCGTCGGCGGTCGGCGCCTCGTCGTGGACGGCGGCGATCGCGGCCTGCAGCTGGTACGGGCCGACGGGGCCGCCGCCGAGCACGCCGGTGAGCAGCGCGAGGCCCTCGGCGATCTGGCCGGCGTCCCAGCGCGACCGGTCCTGCTCGGCCAGCGGGACGGGGACGCCGTCGCCGGTGGTGCGGGCCGCCCGGCGGGCATCGGTGAGCAGCATCAGCGCCAGCAGCCCGGTGACCTCGCCGTCACCGGGCGCGAGCCGCAGCAGCAACCGGGTCAGCCGGATCGCCTCGCCGGTGAGGTCCGTCCGTACCGCCCGCGTGCCGGAGCTGGCGGTGTAGCCCTCGTTGAAGATCAGGTAGAGCACGTGCAGGACGGCGCGCAGCCGGCCGGCCCGCTCCTCCGGCGGCGGCGGGTCGAACCGGGCGCCGCCGGCCCGCAGCTTCTGCTTGGCCCGGCTGATCCGCTGCGCCATCGTCGCCTCGGGCACCAGGAACGCCGCCGCGATCTCCGTCGTCGTCAGACCGCCGACGGCGCGCAGGGTCAGCGCCAGCTGGGCGGGCAGCGGCAGCGCCGGGTGGCAGCACAGGAACAGCAGCGTGAGCGTGTCGTCGGACTGCTCCACTTCGCCCGGCTCGACGAGGTCCAGCGCGGCCACGGTCTCCTCGCGGCGACGGCGGGCCTCCGCGCTGCGCACCTCGTCGACGAACCGGCGCGAGGCCACCGTCACCAGCCACGAGCGCGGGCTGTCGGGCACGCCGTCGACCGGCCACTGCGTCGCGGCAGCCAGCAGCGCCTCCTGCACGGCGTCCTCACAGGCGTCGAACTGCCCGTACCGGCGCACGAGCACACCGAGGACCTGAGGCGCGGCCTCGCGCAGCAGGTCCTCGACAGCAGGCTCGGTCACAGGTCCGGCGGGGCGTCCATCGCCGGGCGGACCTCGAGCCGGCCCGAGTACTTCACGATCTGCCCGGCCAGCTCGAGGACCCGCTCCTCGCTCTCGACGTCGACCACCCAGAAGCCGATCAGCGACTCCTTCGCCTCGGCGAACGGGCCGTCGGTGGTCACTGGCAGCCCGTCCTGCAGTCGCACCGTCTTGGCGGTGCCGGGGTCGGCCAGGCCCTGCTGGAAGACCAGCTCGCCGGAGGTCTCGAGGTCCTTGTCCAGCTGGACCATGAAGCCGATCATCTCCTCGATCTGCTCCTTCGAGTGAGTGGCCAGCATGGTGCCGGTGTCGCCGAACATCATCAGCATGTACTTCATCGGGTCGCTCCCGTCTCGTGCGCGCCGCCGTCGGGCGCTCTCAGCAGTGGGTCGGAGCCGCGGCGCGGTTCTCGACGACGCCGGCGGTGTCAGCTCTCATCGTTGCGGCCCGCACACCGCTGCGCCTGCATCGCGTCGAGGGCGGCGCGGTGGCCGGTGTCGACGGGGATGGCGGTGGGGATCTGCTCGCCGTCGCCGAGGTCGATCCACGCGGTGAAGCCGTACGGACGCTTCGCATCGCCGATGGCGTGGCCGCCGCAGCGCAGGATGTCGGCGACGACCCGCAGCTGTCCCGGCGGCAGCGCGGGGTCGGGTTGCGGCGTGACCTCGAAGAGCACGCTGCCCCGCGTGTCGGTGATGGCCGGGGTGACGCCGGCGTCGACGGGTGTGACCGTCAGGATCGCGGTGAGCGTGCCGTCGGGATTCGGCACCAGCGGCCCCATGGTCAGCGAGACGGACTGCTGCAGCACCTGAGCGCCGCAGTCGGTGCGCAACAGCCGGTTCAGCGTGCCGTTGGGGTGCGGCAGGTCGAGCATCAGCTCGTGCTCGGCACCGCCCTCGACCCTTGCGACCAGCTCGACCTGTGACGGCACGGCCTCGGAGTCGACGCCGTCGGGGCACCGGGCCGGACCGTACTCGAGCTGGAGATCGCGCGGGGTGTCGCCGGGAGGGATGGTGGAGTCGAACGACTGCGGCCCCATGGCCTCGAAGGAGTCGCTGAGCAGCTCCGCCGACGTGACGGTGACCGGCGCGGCGCCGTGGTTGGTGACGGCGATGACGACCAGGCCGGAACGGTTGAACGAGCGGCGGATCTCCGCGGTGACGGTGAGGTCGGGCGTCGGGCTCGCCGCGCCGTCGCCGCCCGTGACCTCGTCGTCATCGCCGGTGGTCAGCGCGACGACGACCGCCGCGATGCCGGCCAGGATCGCCGTCACCACGAGGGTCAGGACGAACCGCAACCGGCGCATGGTCCATTATCCCTTCTACCTCGGAGGGCTCACTGCCGCCTGAGACCTCGCGGCCGACGCCCCGCGACAATCTCCCGCGACGGCGTCAGCCAGGAGGGACCGGCAGCGGGCGCCCGTCGAGGGCGGCCAGCGCCAGCAGCACGGTCGCGCCGGTCAGCCCGAGCGGCGCCACGGCGGCCGGGCGGCCGTCGGCGGTGACCTTCTCCGGCAGCGCGCCGAGCGCCGTCCGGCGCAGGTCGAGCCAGCTGAGCAGCCGGTGAGCGAGCGCGGTGTCGCCGATCGACGCGGCCGTCAGCGCGTGCAGCGACACCTGCGGCGTCCACCCGGTGACGAGGTCGGTCCACTCCTCACCCGGACGGACACCGCCGTTGCCGAGAGTGGTCGCATCGACGGCGGCGCGCCAGGCCGCCTCGACGCCGTCAGTGGCCGGGGCGAACGGCGGCAGCAGGAATGCGACCGAGGCGTCCCGCCCGCCGGTGCCGCTGGTCCGCCGGGCGTAGCCATGGGCGCCGAACCCGTCGGTGATCGCCGCGGCCAGCCGGTCGGCGCCGTCCGCGGAGCGGGCCGCGAGCTCGGTGTCGTCCGGCCCGCCGAGCAACGGCAGCAGCTCGCGGCCGGCTCGCAGGCCGAGCAGCAGCGGCGCGGCCGAGCCGAGCGTGGCTTCGTGGAGGTCCACCTCCCAGAAGTCCTGCGATGCCCGCGGAAGCCCGGTCGCCGGGTCGAGCGCGGCCAGCGCGGCGTCGACGGCAGCCCGGACCATGGGTGCCAGCGGCCCGGCGGCGCCGCCGGTCGCGCCGGCCCAGAGCCACGTCGCCCAGAGCGTCCAGCCGATGCCGTCCAGCTGCAGCCCGCGGTCGTCCGGCACATCGCGCGAGCCGTCGGGCAGGTACCGAGCCTGCCACGTGCCGTCCCGCTCCTGCATGGCGGCCACGTACGCCAGCTGCGCGAACGCCGGCTCCGGCCGGCCGCACACCGTCAGCGCGGCCGCCATGTACCCGGCGTCGCGCGGCCACACGTAGCGCCAGTACGGGCTGCCGGCCGCCACGGCGGCGCCGTTCGGGAACGTCAGCACGCCGATGTCGACCAGCGCCCCCTCGGCCATCGCCTGGTACGGCGTGCCCCGGCCCGGCAGCTCCGTGGCGGCCAGCAGTTCGCGCGCGGCGTCGACGTCGTCGCCGGTCGGGACGGCCGCGCCGGGCAGCGCGCCGGACTCCGGGTCAAGGTAGCCGGTGCCGGACAGCCGCCGCCGGGCGCTGTGCGGCGGGACGACCAGCGGCGCGCCGTCGGTGCCGATGACCACGCCGTCGGAGTAGAGCCGGGTCTCCGGCGACCATGCCGTGCCCCGGGTGCCGAGCTCGCTCGTGTTGGGCTGCATCGACACACCGTAGGCACGAACGCACCGCGGCCCGGGGCGGAACACCCCGGGCCGCGGTGAAACGGTGAGCTACGCGGTGGCGACGTCACCACCTGCCGGCATCACGCGACCGGCCGACGGGGCCTGCTTGGCCGCGGCCGGCGCGGCCACCCGGGCCAGCACGTCCTCCGAGAGCTCCTCGGACCCGATCTCGTAGCCGGACTCGCCGTGGTGGATGCGGTCGACGCCGACCACCTCGTGGTCGTCGTCCACCCGGAACCCGACGGTCTTCTGCAGGACGAGGCCGATGAGGTACGTGACGACGAACGAGTAGACCAGCACCGCACCGGCACCGACGACCTGCCGCCAGAGCTGGTCGACGCCGCCGCCGAAGAACAGGCCGTCCACGCCGGCCGGAGCGTCCGCCGTGGCGAGGAAGCCGATCGCGACGGTGCCGACGAGTCCGCCGACCAGGTGCACCGCGACGACGTCGAGCGAGTCGTCGTAGCGCAGCCGGAACTTCAGGTCGACCACCAGCGAGCAGATCGCACCGGCCACGGCGCCGAGGATCAGCGAGCCGACGGGGTTCAGCGCGGAGCACGCCGGGGTGATGGCCACCAGGCCGGCCACCGTGCCCGAGGCCGCGCCCATCGACGTCGCGTGGCCGTCACGGAACTTCTCCACCGCGATCCAGGCCAGCATCGCCGCCCCCGTCGCCGCCACCGTGTTGACCAACGCGACCGCCGCGACACCGTTCGCGCCGACCGCCGAGCCGGCGTTGAAGCCGAACCAGCCGAACCACAGCAGGCCGGCGCCGAGCATCACCAGCGGCAGGTTGTGCGGACGGTGCGCGCCCTTGGCGAAGTCGCGGCGCCGCCCGAGCACCAAAGCCAGGGCGAGGCCGGCCGCGCCGGCGTTGATGTGGACCGCCGTGCCACCGGCGAAGTCGATCGCGAGCAGGCGGTCGGCGATCCAGCCGCCGTCGCCGTCGGCGAACGCGAACACCCAGTGCGCGACCGGGAAGTACACGAGCGTGCCCCAGATCGCCGCGAAGAGCAGCCAGGTCCAGAACTTCGCGCGGTCGGCGATCGAGCCCGACACCAGCGCGACGGTGATGACCGCGAACATGCCCTGGAACCCGACGAACAGCATCGACGGGATCGTGCCGGACAGCGCGTCGGGGCTCATCAGGCCCGAGAGGCCGAAGAACTCACCGGGATCGCCCAGGAGACCGCCGCCGAGGTCGGTGCCGAAGGCCATCGAGTATCCGTACAGAACCCACAGCACACTGATCACACCGAGCGCGCCGAAGCTCATCATCATCATGTTGATGACGCTCTTCGCCCGGACCATGCCGCCGTAGAACAGCGCAAGGCCCGGAGTCATGAGCATGACGAGTGCCGTGGATGCGAGTATCCAGGCGGTGTCTCCGGTATCCATGGAGTGCCGTCCCTCCCTTCCGTGCCGAGCCGCGACGTTGCGACCTCCGAACGCGGACAGCGTGTTCCCCCGGCGTTTCGCCAGGTGGCGCAGGCGGTTACAAGGTGATGTCGTCACCGGCGACGTGTGTCGGATTCGTTAATCGCGGTGTGGATCGAGGCTTCCGCCGGCCGCTCTCCTGCGGCAGGGTGGAGCGACAGACGCCGGCGTCGCCGGGGTCCTCGATGGGGAGGGTCTCGTGATCACCAGCACGATGATGGACGTTCCGCTGCAGGTGCGCCGGCTGCTCGAGCACGGCGCGACGATCCACGGTGGCAGCCGGGTGGTCACGGCCACCGGGACCGGGTCCGGGACGCACGAGACGACGTTCGCCGACATCGCCCGGGGCGCGGCCCGGCTGGCCGGCGCGCTGGCGTCGCTCGGCGTCCAGGCCGGCGACCGGGTGGCGACGTTCATGTGGAACAACCACCGCCACGTCGAGGCGTACTTCGCAGTCCCGGCCATGGGCGCGGTGCTGCACCCGCTGAACATCCGGCTGTTCCCGGAGCAGATCGCGTTCACCGCCAACCACGCGGCCGACCGCGTCGTCATCGTCGACAACTCGCTGCTGCCCGGGTTCGCCAAGCTGCTGCCGTCGCTGAAGACGGTGCGGCACGTCATCGTCGCCGGCGCTGCCGACCGCGGTGTCCTGGAGGGCACCGGCGTGGGCGCGCACGACTACGAGACGCTGCTGGCGGCGCAGCCGGTGACGTACGACTGGCCCGACGTGGACGAGCGCGCGGCCGCCGCCATGTGTTACACCTCCGGCACGACCGGCCACCCCAAGGGCGTCGTCTACAGCCACCGATCGATCTACCTGCACGCGCTGGCCGAGGCGATGCCGGACGTGTTCGACCTGTCCGCGCGCGACCTGATGCTGACCGTCGTCCCGCAGTTCCACGTGCTGGCGTGGGGGCTGCCGTACGCCGCGTTCGCGACCGGCACGTCGCTGGCCATGCCGGACCGGTTCCTCATGCCGGAGCCGCTGGCCGCGTTCGTCGCCGCGGCGCGGCCGAACAAGGGCGCCGGCGTGCCCACCGTCTGGGTGGGGCTGCTGCAGTACGTCGAGGCGCATCCGGAGGCGGACATCTCGTCACTGACCGACCTCGTGGTCGGTGGGTCGGCGATGTCCGAGGCGCTGATGCGCGGTCTGGACGCCCGCGGTATCACCGGCCTGCACGCGTGGGGAATGACGGAGATGAGCCCGCTCGGAACGTTCTCCCGGCCGCCGGCCGGCGCCGCCGAGGAGGACGTCGACGGCTACCGGCTCGCCCAGGGCCGGTTCGCCGCGCCGGTCGAGGCCCGGCTGGTCGGTCCCGACGACGAGGTGATCGACTGGGACGGCGAGTCCGTCGGCGAACTCGAGGTACGCGGCCCGTGGATCACCGGGTCGTACCACCTGGACGACGACGAGGAGCGCTTCGACGAGGGCTGGCTGCGCACCGGCGACGTCGGCACGATCACGCCGGACGGCTACCTGCGGCTCACCGATCGCGCCCGCGACGTCATCAAGTCCGGCGGCGAGTGGATCAGCTCGGTCGAGCTGGAGGGCCACCTCGCCGCACATCCCGCCGTCGTCGAGGCGGCCGTCGTCGGCGTGCCCGACGAGAAGTGGGGCGAGCGCCCGCTGGCCACCATCGTCGTCAAGGAGGGCGAGCAGGTCGACGTCGCCGAACTGCGCGACTTCCTGGCGACGAAGGTGGCCAAGTGGCAGCTGCCCGAGCGCTGGGCCGTCGTGCCGGAGATCCCGAAGACGAGCGTCGGCAAGTTCGACAAGAAGATCATTCGCGCGGCCTACGCACAGGACGACCTGAACGTCACTACGCTCGGCTGAATGCCGGTCGAGTTCGTCGGAGCCAACCCGAGCGCCACGCTCATGCGCGGGGACTCCCGCGCCGGATTCGTCTCGCTCTGGGAGGCGGAGTGGAGCGTGCGGGGCTCCGGCCTCGCCGTTCTCGTCTGGGTCGACGGCGACGACGTCGTCCGGCTGCTCACGCCCGACGCGGCCCTGGGCGGCTGGCTGTCCGACACGTTCAGCCGCTGGTTCCCGGAGCTCGAAGGGCTGCCGGAGATCGGCGAGCCGATCGAGTGCGACGTCGTCGAGTGGCACATCGGCTCCGACCACGCCCGCGCCAAGGTGATCGGCGCCGACGGCACGCGGGTCATCGCGACCATCAGCCGGCCGGTCGAGACCCGCCCCGGCGAGGCGGTCGCCTGGCAGTTGGGCGGCGTGCCGTGGACGCTGACCAACCTGCTGACCTTCTGCACCGACGCCACCCTCGAAGTGGACGGCGCCCGGGTGCTCGGGCGGCCGGAGGTCAGCGGCGCGGCCGGCCGGGCCCACTCGTCGGCGGTCATCGCCACCCACGAGACCTGGACCCGCCACGTCCCGCCGGCGGCCGGCTGACCGGCTATGCGCGGTCGTCTCTCTCGGCGCTCTCGGCGAGGGCCTTGATGGCCGCCAGCCGCGCCTCCCACGCCGTCGCCAGCTCGCTCAGGCCGTGCGCCGCCTGGGCCAGCCGCTCCGGCCGGGTCCGGTAGAGCACCTCGCGGCCCACCCGCCGGCCGCTGACCAGGCCGGCGGCGTCGAGCACGGCGAGGTGCTTGACGACCGCCTGCCGGGTCACCGGCAGCGCCTGGGACAGCGTGCTGGCGCTGGCCTCGCCGCGGTCGGCGAGCAGGTCGAGCAGCTGCCGCCGGGTCGGCTCGGCCAGCGCGACGAGCACGGCGTCGAGCAGCGACCTCATGCCGCGACGGACTCCACGTAGCCGCGCAGCTCGTCCAGCTCCAGCCGCCAGCCCTCGGCGTTCTGCTCCAGGTGCTTCGCCTGCTGGTCCGGGCCGCCGGCGAGCCGGCTGAACCCGCTCTCGATCACCCGCAGCCGCGTGCCGTCGCCGTCGGGGGTCAGTGTGAACACGACGAGGGTCGAGTTGCCGTCGCCCGGCCGCCCGTCGTCGAGCGCCCAGCGGAACGCGAACGTCGTGTACGGCTCGACGGTCTCGACGACGCCGCGCGAGACGCCGTACTCCTTCCACGTGAGCGTCAGCTCGCCGCCGGGGCGCAGGTCGATCTCCGCGCCCGCGTCAGCGAACCAGGTGCCCAGGTGCTCGGCGCGGGTGACGATCTCCCAGACCCGCTGGGGAGCGGCGGCGATGACGATGTCGCGTTCGATGCGGTCGGTGGTCATGGGTGTTCCTCCTCGGCCACCATGTGCAACCCTAGGATTGCACATGGTGGCCCCGTCGCGCAACTCGTGGGTTGCGGTTCGCCGCTGGGCTAGCGTGAGTCGCATGAGCGTGCTGATCGACACCGACTCGCTCGGCCGGCGCCTGGCCGCGGGGGAGCGCACCGTCCTGCTCGACGTCCGCTGGAAGCTCGGCGACCCGCACGGCCACGACCATTACCTGGCCGGTCACCTGCCCGGCGCGGTCTATGCCGACCTCGAGACCGAGCTGGCCGGACCGCCGTCGCCCGCGCAGGGCCGGCACCCGCTGCCCGACGTCGGCGTGCTGCAGGCGGCCGCCCGGCGGTGGGGCGTGCGCGACGGCGAGACCGTCGTCGCCTACGACCACCTCGGCGGCACGTCCGCCGCCCGGGCGTGGTGGCTGCTGCGCTGGGCCGGGCTGGCCGACGTGCGGCTGCTCGACGGCGGGCTGAGCGCGTGGACGGCGGCCGGCGGCGCGCTGGAGTCGGGTGAGGTGACGCCGCCGGAGGGGGACGTGACGCTGCGGCCGGGCGCGCTGCCGACCCTGTCCGCCGACGACGCGGCCGGGCTGGCGACCGACGGCGTGCTGCTCGACGCCCGCGCCGGCGAGCGGTTCCGCGGCGAGACGGAGCCGGTCGACCCGCGCGCCGGGCACATCCCCGGCGCACTCAGCGCTCCGACGACCGGCAACGTCGACGCGGCGGGCCGGTTCCTCAGCCCGGACGAGCTGCGCGCCCGGTTCGCCTCCCTCGGCGTCGACGGCCGCCGCCCGGTCGGCGTGTACTGCGGCTCCGGCGTCACCGCGGCGCACGAGGTCGCCGCCCTCGCCGTCGCCGGCATCGACGCGACGCTGTACCCGGGCTCGTGGTCGCAGTGGTCGTCCGACCCGGAACGCCCGATCGCCACCGGCCCCTGACCCCGCCACGCCCATCCCGGTACCGAAGTTGATCTTGGAGTTGTTCGGGTATCAATCGGTCATTTCGCGCCGCAATTGCCGAACAACTCCAAGATCAACGTGGGCGGGAGAGGAGGGCGGCGGTGATCGCGGGCTCGCGGTCCGCCAGGGCGGCGAGGGCCGAGCGGGTCCGGCCCGGCTCGCCGATCGCGGCGAGGTTCAGCAGTCCCGGGTCGCCGCGACGTTGACCGGCCTCGATGCGGTCGGCGGCCATGGTCATCCGGACGTGCACGTGGGCGAGGATCGCCTCCGGCGTGACGTCGCCGTACGCCGCGGCCATCATCCGGAGCCGCCGCGCGACGTCGCCCGCCGCCAGCTCGCGGCGCAGCGGCACCGACATCCACGCGACGAACGCGAGGTCGTCCAGCGCGACGCCCGGCCCGGCCATGTCCCAGTCGACCACGCCGACGACGCGGTCGCCGTCGGCGATCCAGTTGTAGGCGGCCGGGTCGTTGTGGCAGATGATCTCGCCGTCGACCAGCGCCCGGCGCCCGTGCCGCCACGTCACGTCGCCCGTGGGCCGGTAGCCGGCGACGGCGTCGTGGTAGCGGCGCAGCCAGCGCACGCCATCGGCCAGGAGCGCGTCGTGGACCGGTTCGTCGCGGCCGATGGTCCGGCCGGGGATCAGCCCGAGCACCTCGCGCCCCTGCTCGTCGACGCCGCGCACCTCGGGGATCGCGTCGAGGCCGGCGCCGCGCAGCTCGGCCAGCAGGGCGTGCACGGCCGGCGTCCAGGGTCCGGTCGGCCGCCGCACGGTGTCGCCGACGCGCACGGCCCCGCCCACCCGGCCACCCGGCAACGGCGTCTCGGCCTCGCTCACCGGGCCGATGCTGCCACACGCCGGACGTGGCACACTTGCACTGCCTGGAGGGCTGCCGGAGTGGCCGAACGGGGAACTCTTGAAAAGTTCTAGGGCGGGGCCCTCTCCGTCCTCATGGGTTCGAATCCCATGCCCTCCGCTTGGAACCGTCGCGGAGCACTGACACCACCGACCGTGTCGCCGACCTGGTGTCGGGGCTCGGCGTCGCCGCGCGCCCGCTGCGGGAGGCGCTGGCCGCCCTCGTCGCCGGCCCGGTCACGCTCGACGACCTCATCCGGCGGTTCGCGGTGCCGCGCCGGCTGCTCGAACGGCTGCTCGACGCGCTGAGCGGCGATCTGGAGACGACCGGCGGCCATCACACCGTGCGAACCGGTGCCCGGACGGCGTATCGGAAGCGGTTCGCGCTGGACCGCCTGGACCGGCTTGCGCTGCCGGGTCCGACGGACGCGCCGTCCGTGGCCGGCGACATGGCGCGGCGCATCGCCGACGTCGTTGCCGGCGCACCGAAGGCGGTCCAGGCGCTCGACCACGTACCCGCGACGCCGGTCACCGCGCTGCGCCGCGCGCTGTGGCTGGACGGCACGTTCGACCTCGACGACGCGACGCTCGTCTGCATCGGCGACCACGACCTGACCTCAATCGCGATGTGCCTGGTCAACCCCCGGGTACGCGTCGTCGTCGCGGACATCGACGAGGACCTGCTGGCCTACGTCGACCAGCAGGCCGCGGCCCTGGACCTACCGATCCTGACCGCCTACGCCGACTTCCGGGCCGGCCTGCCGTCGGCCGCGCGGGAGGTGGGCGACCTCGTCTTCACCGACCCGCCCTACACACCCGAAGGCGTCCGGCTGTTCCTCACCCGTGGCCTGGAGAGCCTCCGCGATCGCAGGAACGGCCGGCTGGTCATGGCCTACGGCCACGGGCGGCACCAGCCGGCGCTAGGGCTGAAGGTCCAGCGCGAGATCGTCGGCCTGTCGCTGGCCACCGAGGCGATCCTGCCGCACTTCAACCGCTATGTCGGCGCGCAGGCCATCGGCAGCGCCAGCGACCTCTACGTCTGCCAGCCGACGGCGGCCACGTGGAAGTCGCTGCCGCGCGCGGCCCAGGAGGCCGTCACCATCTACACGCACGGGCCCCAGTCGCTCGAGGGCGGCCGGCCGGACGCGCGGGACGTCATGACGGCGCTCCTGGACGCCGCCGCCGGGCCGCAGGAGCTCGAGGTCGGGGCGGTCGTCGCGCTGCAGCGGCCGTCCGGGAGCGGCGGCGCGCCGACCGGCATCGCGCTCGCGGACGTCTTCGCCGGGCGGGCGGCGGCCGCGATCCCGAACGCCCGCACGTCGGCCGTGGCGGTCCACCTCGTCGGCGACCCGAACACTTGGCTGCTCCGGACCCTGCTGGCGCTCGACGTCGAGCGGCTCGCGCTGGCGGTCCAGAACACCCACCCCGCGGTGACGTCGCAGGCGGGCCAGCAGGAGCTGCAGCGGCTGGTCGGCGCCAAGTGGCGGCTCCGGTTCCGGCGCAGCACCCCGGACTCCCGGCACGCGATCGTCGAGGCCGTCGCGGTCCCGGCCGACGGCCTGCCGCCCGCCGACATCGCCCGGCGGTTCCTCCTGGACAATGCCCACCGGCGCCTCGGGACGGCCGCCCGCGAGGCCCTCGTCAAGGCAAGCCGGCGCCTCGACGATGCACCGCTCACCAAGAACGAGGCGCGCCTGCTGGTCGACGAGTCCGGCGTGCCGCCGCGGGTGCTCGAGACGCCGCTGATCGAGCTGCCCGTGCATCGCCTCGCGTCGGTCCTCGACGCGGTCGGCGAGGTGGCCGCCGCCGAGCGGCCCGCGAATTGATCGTTTTCGCCCCCCTCGCACCGTTGTGCTCGCTAGCCTGGATGCAGGTCACGGATGGTTTCGATCGCGCAGCGCGGCGAGTTTGCTCGCCACATCACTATCGGTCAGGCATCCTTGACACAGGGTGGGGATGCGCCGGGGGCGGCGCACGAGAGACAGGTAGGAGACCATGAGCGCACAGGTGGCCATCGTCTGCGACCAATGCGGCGACCTGGGGACCTTGGGTTCGACGCCACACCACGCTCGCGCGACGCTCTCCGGCTGGACGCGCCGGCACGGGCTCGACCTGTGCCCGCTGTGCCGGATCATCGCCGAGAACCGCGCCCGGCTGGCCTCCACGGCCTGACCCTCCACGCGGGCTGACCTGCGGTCGCGTGACACACTGGGTCCGTGACACGCACGGTCTACGGCCCACCGACCCAGCTCGCGGTCCGGGGCGTCGGAGTGGGCGCCGCCGGCCTCGGCCTGGTCACCGTCTCGGTGACGATCGTGCAGGCGGCCGACCCCGCCGGCTGGCTGCGCGCCGCGCTGCTGGTGCTGCTGGCGCTGGCCGCGCTGGTGTCGCTGGTCATCCTGCTCGTCGGCGTGCTGCGGGTGTTCGGCCGCGGCACCAGGCTGGTGCTCGACGACGACGGCTTCGTCAACGCGACGGGGTTCGGTGTCGGGCGGCGGGTGCCGTGGCGCGACGTCCGCAAGGTGCAGACCGACGGCGCCATCGTCTCCGTCGACCTCTCCGGCGGCCGGCAGAGCCTCATCCGCACCGCGGCCATCGACGTCGAGCCGCGGGTGCTGGCGCGGGAGCTGCGCGGCCGGCTCAACCAGGACCGAGGCTACCGTCCGCTCTCGGGCCAGGACGACCTCGGCTGAACGCATAGCGGCCCGGCCGGCCGGGCACACTGAGATGAGTGCGTAGATCCCTGCTCCTGCTGACGATCGCCGCTCTGGCGACCGCCGGGTGCGCCGCTACCGGTGGTGGCGGCGCCGACGAGGGACGCACACCGGTGGCGCCGTGGTCGGCGGGTTCGGAGCCGGCCGGACCGGACGCGGTCCGCACGCCGTCGCCGTCGGCCCCCGACGCGACGCCCACGCCGAGCCCCACACCCACGCAGAGCCCGACGCCCACGCCGTCGGCCACCCTGCCCGGCGGCGGGACGACGATCCTGCCCGACCATCGGCTGGTCGGCTTCGCCGGCGGCCGGTCGCCGGCGTTCGGGCGGCTCAGCGTGGACGGCCTGGACGCCGCGGCCGCGCAGATCGACGCCATCGCCGCCGAGTACGACGGCGACGGCCGCACCATCCTGCCGGTGTTCGAGCTGATCACCGTCATCGCACATGGGTCACCCGCGGCCGACGGGCTGTACCGCACGCACGAGCCCGACGAGGTCATCGCGGCGTACCTGGCGGCGGCCCGGCGACACGGCGCGCTGCTGCTGCTCAACGTCCAGCCCGGCCGCGCCGACTTCCTGGCCGAGGTGACCCGGCTGGAGCCGTGGCTGCGGGAGCCCGACGTCGGACTGGCGCTGGACCCGGAGTGGGCGGTCGGGCCGAACGAGGTGCCGGGCGACGTCTACGGCAGCACGACCGGCGCCGAGCTGGACTCCGTCGCCGCCTACCTGTCGGCGCTGGTCGCCGAGCACGGCCTGCCGGAGAAGGTCATGGTGTTCCACCAGGTGCATTCGTCGGTCGTCGAGGACGAGGCGGCGCTGCTGCCGCACCCGGGTGTCGTCACCATCAAGAGCGTCGACGGCATCGGGAGCCGCGCCGACAAGGAGCGGACCTGGACCACCCTCATGAGCACCAAGCCGCCGCACGTCGCTCCCGGCTTCAAGCTGTTCTTCGAGGAGGACGTCGCGCAGGGGCCGCTGATGACGCCTGCCGAGGTCCTGGGACTGGCGCCGACGCCTGACTACGTGCTGTACGAGTGAGTCAGCAGACCGCGCCGGCGTCGACCGGCTCGTCGGCCGCGGGCTCGTCGGTGGCGTCGCCGCCCGGCGTCTCTTCGGTCGACTCGTCGGTCTGCGTCTCGGCGTCGCCGGAGGCCTGCTGGACCGCCGCACCGGACCGGTCGTCGCTGGCGTCGTCCGCGCTCTGCCCGGTCGCCTCGGTGGTGTCCTCGGGCGGCGTCGTCTCGCCGGCGTCCGGCGTGGCCGGGCTGTCCGGGGTGTCGGCCAGGATCTCCTGGATGCGCGTGTGCAGCAGGTCGTAGTCGGGGTCGCTGGACGTGGTGCCCATGCTGCCGAAGAACTCGTTGTCGAGCGTCAAGCTCTCCAGCGGCTGCGAACGAACCTTCCCCATGAGCTCGATCAGCGCTGGGAACAGGTCGGCCGGCACGTCGGAGGTGATGATGTCGCCGGCCGCCGACGCCAGGCTCTGGTACTGGCTGAGCAGCGTGGCGGGGTCGACCTTGTCGACGATGGCGTTCATGACACAGCGCTGCCGCTCCATACGCTCGTAGTCGTCGCTGCCGCAACGCGAGCGGGCGAACCAGAGCGCCTGGAAGCCGTCGAGGTGCTGGTTGTCGCCCTGCTGGATGTAGCCGTTGGCCTCGGTGCAGGTGCCGTCGGGGAGGCTCTTGTTGCCCCACGGGATGTCGCGCGGCACGTTGACGGTGATGCCGCCGAGCGCGTCGACCACCGCCTCGAAGCCGGCGAGGTCGACCATGACGAAGTAGTCGACGTCGACGCCGAGCGCGCCCTCGACCGCCCACTTGGTGGCGTCGGCGCCGGGGTCGCCGACGCCCTCGAACACCTCGGGGTGGTCGCGCGGGACGTTGGCGTAGACGGCGTTGAGCATCCACTCGAGCGGGTCGCCGCCGCCGGTGAACCCGTCGGGATAGGCGTCGGCGAGCGGGGTGCCCTCGGGGAACGGGAAGCCCTGCAGGTTACGTGGCAGCGAGATCATCGTCGTCGCGCCGGACTCGGTGTCGATGCTGGCGAGGATCTGGGTGTCGGGACGCAGTCCGGTGCGGCCCTCGCCGGCGTCGCCGCCGAGGAAGAGCACATTCAGCCGCGGCTTGTCCGCCCACGGGTCGGCCAGGTCGACCTCCGGGGTGGTGTTGCTGGAGCCGCTGGAGGAGATGTTGCCGACCAGCTCACGCTGCGTGAATGCGTACCTGGAACCGACCGCCATCGGCGCGACGACCACCGACGCGCTGACGACGACCACGAGGGCGCCGGCCAGCCGCTTGCCGGTGGGCAGCCCGTCCGGCTCCAGCGACCGGTGACTGCCGAGGGCGATGAGCAGCCAGGCCACCGCGCCGGCCGCAAGCGCCGTCCCGAGGATGAGCATCATCTGGCGGTCGCCGCCGTACGACGCCAGCTCGGTGGGCGGGACGAGGATGACGACGGCGAGTCCGAGGACGAAGATGGCGCCCAGGATCACCAGCACGGTGGTGCCGAGCCGGCGCTTGCCGGCGGCGATCAACCCGGTGCCGGGGATCAGCGAGCCGAGCGCCGTCAGGCCGATGAACCTGCCGTAGCGCTGGTTGCGCTCGTTCCGGCGCGACTGCAACCGGGCGCGTCGAGCACCTTGAGCTCGTCGGGCACGCTGCACCGGCCGGTCACCCCTCCTCGCTCTCACGTCGTCAGCTCTCATGATCCGCTCTATTCGCCGAAGCCAGGATAATCACACCGCGGCCCGCCCCAACCGGACGTCGGCGCAACCGCCTGTGTAACACGACGCCCGAACGCGCCCAGAAGTTGCCTACGTGACCACGGTCACGGCGTCAGCAGCGCTCTGACGTCGGCATCCTCGACCTGGGTGAAATCGTCGTACCACTCGCCCACGGCGTTGAACGTCACCGGGATCCGCAGCACCACCACGGCGTCGACGACGGCCGCGAGCTCGTCGACGGTGTCCTGCGGCCCCACCGGCACCGCGACGACGACGCTGTGCGGCGCCGGTTCCGCTGTCGCGAGCAGCTCGGCCGCCGCCCGCATCGTCGCGCCGGTCGCGATGCCGTCGTCGACCAGGACGACGGTCCGGCCGGCCAGCCGCAGCGGCGGACGGTCGCCGCGGAGCAGCCGTTCGCGGTCCCGGGCGGCGTCCTGGGCGTTCCGGAAGACCGTCTCGACCTCGTCGGGGCGCAACCGGATGCGGCGTGCGACCTCACCGTTGATCACGCGATGCCCCGACGTCGTGACGGCGCCCAGCGCGAGCTCCGGCTGCCACGGCACGCCGACCTTGCGCACCACCAGCACGTCGAGCTCCCCGCCCAGCGCAGCGGCCACCGGCGCCGCGACGGTCACCCCGCCGCGCGGCAGCCCCAGCACCAGTACGTCCCCGACGTCGCCGAGCTGCTCCTGGACCGCCGCGCCCAGCTGCTCACCGGCCTCTCGACGATCGCGCCAGGCTCGCTCGCGAGATCTCACACCACCTGACTTTGCCGTCTCCGGCGCCGGAACGGTAGCCTTGCGTCGCCCGGGTGTTCCATTCGGGCATGGAGGCGTCGCCTAGCCCGGTTTATGGCGCCCGCCTGCTAAGCGGGTTGAGGGCTCACACCCTCTCGCGGGTTCAAATCCCGCCGCCTCCGCACCACCAGTACGAGTACCGAGGGCCGGTCCGAACCAGGACCGGCCCGACGTGCGTCCGGTCTCGGTGAGAACGAACGCGCGCGGAATGGGGTCCGATTCGTGGGCGCCTGCCACGCTGGGACAGGCCGGCGCACGTCGCCCCCAAGCCCCAACCACCGGCGGACCCTCCCCCGTTGATCTTGGAGTTGTTCGGCCATTGTGGGGTGGTATGTCCGATAGATGGCCGAACAACTCCAAGATCAACGAAAGGGTGGGGGCGATCACGCGAGGGTCGGCCCACAGGCGGGGCCGCGTAGGACGACCCATTCGGGCTCGTCATCGCGGACCTGCCAGCCGAGCAGCCGCCGGTAGAAGCCGGCGAGGGCACGGGGTTCGGGAGCGCCGAGGACGAATCCGGACAACTCGAGCGTGGGAGCGGTCGACATCGAGGCCACCTTCCGACGGCGGTGTTCCTCGACCGTTACCCCGTCGGCCATCGAGTTCCCACCTCGTCTGTTGCTAGGGTCGGACCGCTTCGACGTGCTCACGAGAGGTATCCGCAGGTGATCACTTCGTCCAAGCGGTCCGCGGTTGCGGCTGCCCTGATTCTGTCCGCCGGCGCGCTGGCCGGGTGCGGTGGCGACGACGACGCCGACGCGGCCGGGGAGGTCACGCCGACGCCGGCCTGGGACTCCACGCCCGCCGACCCTGCACCGAACCCCGCCGACGGGGAGACTCCGGCGGCCACGGAGGCGGCCGACGGCGCCGCGGAGGAGGAGCCGGCGGCCGCGCCCGGTCAGCCGGCGGAGGGCGGCGAGGAATCGGCCGGCCAGCCGCCGGGCGGCACGCCGGGCGATGCCGCGGGTGCACCGGCCGACGACGACGGTAGCGACGCCGGGGCCGAGCAGCCACCGCCCGATCCGGGCGGCACCGACGACCCGCCGCCGGCCGACCCTGTGGCGCAGGCGATCGACGCGTGCGCGCTCGGAGCCGCAGCGATCGCGGGAGTGCTAGGGGCGAACCCGACGCCCGAGGACATCTCCGACCCGGCCGACTTCGGCCCGGCCTGCGCCTGGACGGGCACGACCGGCCACGAGCTGATCGTCGACGTCTCTACGTTCGACGACTGGGTCAGCGCGGCCGACATCCCCGGCGGCGGCGCCGAGGGCGTCGCCGACCTCGGCACCGAGGCGTGGGCGTCGCTGAGCGCGCCGTCGAACCTGCAGGTCGCCTGGCGTCGCGACGACGTCTCGGTGACGCTGGCCGCCAGCCTCGGCAACGGCGGCACCGAATTGGTCGACGTCGCGCGCATCATCGACGCCGCGCTGCTGGCAGCCGGGTACTAGCTGATCACGTAATCGTCGCCGACCGCGGCCTGCAGGTCGTCCTTCGTGACGTCCGGCTCGGGCGAGGTCAGGTGCCAGCGATGGCCGAACGGGTCGTACAGCCAGCCCCCGCGGCCGTGCGGTGAGTCGGTGACCGGCCAGTCGACGGTGGCACCGGCCGCGACCGCCCGCTCGAACAGGCCGTCCACGTCGCCGACCTCGAGCACCAGCGACACCGACGACCGGCCCGGGTCGGGCGCGTAGACGCCGCCCTCCGGCCACTCGTCGGCGATCATGATGCGGGCGCCCTCGACGGTGAACTCGGCGTGGCCGATGGCGCCGGTCTCCGGGTCGGTCCAGCGGCTCGTCTCGACCGCGCCGAACGCCGCGGCGTAGAAGTCCAGGGCGGCGGCGGCGTTCTTGGCACAGAGATACGGAGTGACGGTCGCCATGGGTCTCCTTCCAGCGGACCCCACGCTAGACCCCAGCCCGTGATCATCAACCTTCTGCGCCGTGATGGCGCCTGTGATGGCGACGCAGAAGGTTGGTGATCACGGCCGACGGATCCGTCACATGCCCAGGCGCGCCTTGAGGCCGTCGAGCTCGGCCCAGAGCAGCGTCGGCAGGTCATCGCCGAACTTCTCGAACCACTCGGCGATGCCAGGCACCTCGGCCCGCCACTCCTCGGGGTCGACCTCGAGGCACTTGGCAAGCTGCTCCGCCGTCAGGTCGAGGCCGGTGATGTCCAGCGACTCCGGCGTGGGTACGTGGCCGATCGGCGTCTCCGTCGCGGCGGCCAGACCCTCCATCCGCTCGACGACCCACTTGAGGACGCGGCCGTTCTCGCCGAAGCCGGGCCAGAGGAAGCCGCCGTCGTCGTCGCGGCGGAACCAATTGACGTAGAAGATCTTCGGCAGCTTGATCGCATCGGCGTCCTTGCCCATGGCGATCCAGTGGGCGAAGTAGTCGCCGCCGTTGTAGCCGATGAAGGGCAGCATCGCCATCGGGTCGCGCCGGACGACGCCCACCTGGCCGGCCGCTGCCGCCGTCGTCTCCGACGACAGCGTCGCGCCCATGAAGACGCCATGCGTCCAGTCGCGTGCCTCGGTGACCAGCGGGATCGTCGTCGCCCGGCGACCGCCGAACAGGATCGCCGAGATCGGGACGCCGCGCGGGTCGTCGTACTCCGGCGCGATGATCGGGCACTGGGTGATCGGCGTGCAGAACCGCGAGTTCGGGTGCGAAGAGGTGTCCGGCGACTGCGGATTCCATGACTGGCCGCGCCAGTCGGTCAGGTGCGCCGGCGGCTCCTCCGTCATGCCCTCCCACCAGATGTCGCCGTCGTCGGTGAGCGCGACGTTGGTGAAGACACTGTTGCCGCGGTCGATGGTGCGCATCGCGTTCGGGTTGGTCTTCTGGCCGGTCCCGGGCGCGACACCGAACAGGCCGTACTCCGGATTGAGCGCGTAGAGGCGGCCGTCGTCGCCGAATCGCATCCAGGCGATGTCGTCGCCGAGCGTCTCGACCTTCCAGCCGGGGATGGTCGGCTCGAGCATCGCCAGGTTGGTCTTCCCGCAGGCGGACGGGAACGCGGCGGCGATGTAGTGGACGGTTCCGTGAGGTGCGGTGAGCTTGAGGATCAGCATGTGCTCGGCCAGCCAGCCCTCGTCGCGGGCCATGACGCTGGCGATGCGCAGCGAGTAGCACTTCTTGCCCAGCAGCGAGTTGCCGCCGTAGCCGGAGCCGTACGACCAGATCATCCGCTCCTCGGGGAACTGGGTGATGAACTTGGTCTCGTTGCACGGCCAGGGCACGTCCTGCCGGCCCGGTTCCAGCGGCGCGCCGACGGAGTGCAGGCACGGTACGAAGTCGGCGTCGTCGCCCATCGCCTCGAGGACGTGGGCGCCCATGCGGGCCATGATCCGCATCGACACCGTCACGTACGGCGAGTCGGTCAGCTCGACGCCGAACATCGGGTTCGCCGCGGTCAGCGGGCCCATGCAGAACGGGATGACGTACATGGTGCGGCCGCGCATCGAGCCCCGGTAGAGCTCGGTCATCTCGGCCTTCATCTCGTTCGGGTCGCGCCAGTTGTTCGTCGGCCCCGCGTCCGCCTCGTCGACCGAGCAGATGAACGTGCGCTCCTCGACCCGGGCCACGTCCGTGGGGTCGGTGCGGGCCCAGAACGAGTTCGGCTTCTTCTCCGGGTTCAGCCGGGTGAGGGTGCCCGCTGTGACGAGCTCGTCGGTGAGGGCGGTCCATTCCTCGTCGGACCCGTCGCACCAGTGGATCCGGTCCGGCTGGGTCAGCTCCGCGACCTCGCGGACCCAGGCGAGCAGGCGGGCGTGAGACGTAGGCGCGTCGTCGAGATCGTGTGCTGCTCCGGGTTCGGCGAACGTCGTCATGTAGCGGTCACCCTCTTCGTGTCGGTGCGCGCAGTCGGCCCTGCAGCGCGTTCCGGGTATGCGGAAGCCGCCCTGTCTCAGGCCATTCGGAGACGGGCGGTGTTCCGCGGGGATGCTCAGCACGCTAGGACCGGCATCTCAGTTACTGGAACCGAGGGCGGGGTGATCAGGACCACATGGGACGCCAAAATTCGGGACAAAACGGGCACTGGTACGTACGTCACCCCACCAGATCCCGATGGTGGTACGTACCAGGGCGCGCCGCTGCTGTGGGTCAGACGACCGCGCCCGAGCGGATGACGGTGCGCCTTTTCTCGGTCCACAGCAGCGACGCGTCCGTGAACGGGTCGCCGTCGAACAGGACGACGTCGCCGGCCGCGCCTGCGCCGATCCGGCCGAGGTCGTCGTGGCCCAGCAGCTGCGCGTTGACCGACGTGGCCGACCGCAGCGCGTCGAGCACGCCGAGCACGTCGACCTGCAGCCGCAGCCCGATCAGCTGGTCGTCCTCGAGGTCGCCCATGAGGTCGGTGCCGAAGCCGATGCGGACGCCGGCGCTCCTCGCCAGCTCGATGGCGTGCTTCCCGGAGTCGAGCACCTCGCGGTTCTTCGCCTGGGAGATCGGGTTCAGCCCGAGCGCGCCGCCGCGCCGGTCCAGCGCGTCGTACGCCGCCAGCGTCGGCACCAGGAACGCGTCGTGATCGGCCATCAGCTGGGCGGTCGCCTCGTCGAGCAGGTTGCCGTGCTCGATCGAGCGGACGCCGTTGCTGACAGAGTGCTCGATCGCCTCCGGCGAGTAGGCGTGCGCGGCGACGTACGACCCGCGGCGGGCCGCCTCGTCGGTGATCGCGCGGACCTCCTCGGGGCTGTACTGCGGCCGGCGGATCGGGTCGGTCAACGACACCACGCCGCCCGACGTCATGATCTTGATCGCGTGGGCGCCGCGGCGGAACCGCTCGCGGACCGCGCGCCTGACACCGTCGACGCCGTCGACGATCTCGGACATGTGCGAGTGACCGACGCAGAGGTCACGGTCGCCCGGACGGGGGTCGCCGTGGCCGCCGGTCTGGGAGAGGGCGGGACCGGTGTAGAAGTAGCGGGGCGCGGCGACGAGGCCCTCGTCCAGCGCGCGGGCGAGGCCGGGGTCGCCCCCCGCGACGTCGCGGATCGTCGTGAAACCGCGGCGCAGGGCATTGTTCAAGCGCCGGGCCGCCTTGAGCGCGACGTAGCTCAGCGGGTTCGACTCGATGCGGACCATGTCCAGGCCGACGCCGTACGCATGGCAGTGCGCGTCGATGAGCCCGGGAACGACGGTTCCGCCGTCGGCGTCGAGCATGGTGGCCGGCGGGCCGGTGTGTTCGGTGGTCTCCGGGTCCACGATGACACCGTCGACGATGTGGACGTCGCCCTCGGTGAGCTCGGCCGAGAAGCCGTCGAAGATGCGCGCGTTCGTGATGGTCAAGCTGGCCGGCTGCTGGCCCATGGGCGGTCACCCTTCTCGTGTCGTTGTGTCATGTCACACGCTATAGGTGCTGTCCGTGCTGGTGGCAGGCAGTCGAGTCGGCGGCGACGTTATCCGATTTCGGCCTCGCCGCTCCGACCGGTACACTCGGTCACCGGTCCGCTTCATGACGGATCGAGCGCCCGTAGCTCAACGGATAGAGCATCTGACTACGGATCAGAAGGTTAGGGGTTCGAATCCCTTCGGGCGCGCACCCTGAAACCCCAGGCCAGAGCGGTACCCGCCTGGGGTTTCTCCATGTCTGTTGCCTAGCGCAGCGACTCGATCGCGCTGATGAAGCGGCTTCGGCCGGCGACGACGCCCCAGAGGCTGTCGCATAAGTCCAAGGTGTTGATTGTCAAGCGGAAGATTTACGACCAGGCCCCGGCGTCCACGGCCTCACGGACGACGTCGCGGAAGTCGCGGGCCCGGCGGCCGAGGGCGCGCTCGACGCCATCGGAGAGGTAGGCGTCGATGCCGCGGCGGATCGGGCTGACGGCGATCGCGTACTCCTCGGCGTCGGCCTCGGACCAGCCTTGCTCCACCAGTTCGCGCACGAAGTCGCCGTGCTCGACGTGCGTGTAGCGGACGTCGCGGCCGGTCGCCGCCGCGATCTCCGCGACCGCCTCGGACATCGTCAGGGCGCGCGGGCCGGACAGCTCGTAGGTCTGCCCGACATGACCGTCGTCGATCAGTGCCGCCACGGCGACCGCGGCGATGTCATCGGCATCGACGAAGCTCGCGGCGCCGTCGCCGGCGGGCAGCCGCAGGTCGCCGGCCAGCACGGCGTCGCGGAAGAAGCCCTCGCTGAAGTTCTGCGCGAACCACCCCGGCCGCAGGATCGTCCAGTCGACCGCGGCCGGGCGCAGCGCCGCCTCGCCGTCGACGTGCGCGTTGCCTTCCATCAGGTGAGCGGGCAGGTAGTCGGGCACGTCGACGCCGCGGCCGGAGAGCAGCACGATCCGCTCGACACCGCTGCGGATCGCGGCGTCGACGAACGGGCGGGTGAGCTGGGCCCCGTCGTACGGCACCACGAACGCCGAGCGCACGCCGTCGAGCATGGCCGGCCAGGTGGCCGCGTCGGTCCAGTCGAACGGCGGGGTGCTGGTGCGGCCGGCATGCCGCGCGGGCACGCCGAGGTCGTCGAGACGGGCGGCGACCCGACGGCCGACCTTGCCGGTGGCGCCGGTGAGAAGAATCGTCATGCCGCCAGCCAATCGCCGTCCGGCTGGACTCTGAATGGTTCAGAAGCTCCGATCCATGCGGCGTCGTCTACGCTCGCGGGATGGACGCACTGAGCGAGCTGCTCGACGGGGTCCGGGCCAGGGGCGCGCTGATCGGGCGGACGGTACTCGCCCCGCGCTGGTCGGTGCGGTTCGCGACGGGCGCCGAGCTGACGCTGCTTGCCGTCATCGACGGAACCGCCTGGCTCCTGCCACCCGACGGTGACCCGGTGCGGGTCGGCGCCGGTGACGTCGCCGTCGTCCGCGGGCCGGAGCCGTTCACCGTCGCCGTCGACCCCGCCGCGCGACCCGAGGACGCGATCAAGCTCGCCGACTATTGCGCATGGAGCGTCCGGGCCGGCGCTGCCGGGCGGACCTGCGACCCGGGTGCCGACGGCGACACCGTCCTGCTCACCGGGACCTACGACGGCGCCGCCGGCATCAGCGAACGGCTGCTCGACGCGCTGCCGCGGATCCTGGTGATCGCCGAGGCCGACTGTCCGTGCCCGATGCTCGACGTCGTCGCCGACGAGATCGCCGCGGACCGGCCCGGCCAGCAGGTCGTGCTCGACCGGCTGCTCGACCTCATGCTGGTCTCGACGCTGCGCGGCTGGTTCGACCGGCCGCAGGCGCGGGCGCCGCACTGGTACGGGCGGCTGGGCGACTCACCGGTCAGCCGCGCGCTCCGGCTCCTGCACGACGACCCCGGCCGGGCGTGGACGGTCGGCTCGCTGGCCGCGGCGGCCCGGGTATCGAGGGCGCTGCTGGCCCGCGAGTTCACCGCCCAGGTGGGCGAGCCGCCGATGAGCTACCTGACCGGTTGGCGGCTGTCGATGGCCGCCGACCTGCTGCGCGAGACCGACGCGACGATCGAGAGCATCGCCCGCCGGGTCGGCTACGGCAGCGCGTTCGCCCTCAGTGCCGCGTTCAAGCGGCGCCGCGGGCTGACGCCGTCACAGCACCGTACGGTCAGCCGGCCAGCGCGGCGTCGGACCGCGACCGCCGCGGATCGGCGGATGTCCCCAGCAGGCTGACGCCTTCGTCGTAGGCCGCTCGGCCGAGGGGGCGGCGCCGCTCCAGCTGATCGAGCTGCACGTCGTTGGGCTGGAGCGAGCGCCGCACCACGTCCGCCGAGTCGAGCCGCAGGGCGGCGGCGGGCTGCGTCGACGCGACCGGCGGTCCTCTGGCATCAGTCCATCGGCGTCACCTGCCGCACGGCACAGGCGGTCCGGGTGAGGTCGCGGAAGTCGATCTGCTCGCCGCCGCCGAAGACCCGGATCGCGACTCCGGGTTCGGCCAGCCAGAACAGTTCGCCGATGTCGGAGAAGCCGGGCCCGTCGGGGTGGGCGAACGGCTCCGTCGCCCAGCCGGCGGGGTCGCGTTCGAGGTACTCGACCAAGAACTCCCGGACCGCCGCCACGTCGGTGAAGAACGGGCTGCGCATGACCGTGATCTGGAGATCGACCCGGTACGACTCGTCGGGGTACGGGCCGGACTCCCAGACACGTGACCGGAAGCCGACGTCCTCCCATTCGTACACGAAGTCCGTGGCCAATGGTCCGAGGCCTGGTGGTACCCAGCCGAGCACGAAGCCGTCGAGCTCCTGGCGATGCCGTGGCGGCGGCATGGGTCTGCAGTCGGCGGTCCGGCTCGCGATGGCGGGCGCCTTCGTCGCCGCCGGTGCGACGCCCGCCGGGCTCGCCGCCGGCGGCCCGGCGGCGGCGGACGCCGCGGCTACCATCGAACCTCCCGCGACCAGCGCGGCAACCGTGAGACCGCACACCGCGGCACCCTTGATGAGCTGCATGAATAGAGTCCTCTCCCACGACGATGACGAGGCCGGAAGCCCCGGCCCGGCCGCCCGGCCGGACCCCTTCATCGTTCGCCGAGCCCGCCCCGCCCGCTCCCGCCGAAACCGGAAATGTGGACGAGTGAGCAGATCGGTACGGGCTGTGGACAAATCTGTCCGCGTGGCGGCCCGCCGGTCGCGAACCGGTGGCGGTTACGATCCGCTGTGATCGGCAAGTCTCTGGGGGAAGGCGACGCGGTGGGCGCGCTCCGGGCCCCCGCCGTCTCGATGGGTGCGGGAGTAGGGAATCGATGCCGCTGACGCTGCGCTATGCCGCGCGCTCCGACGTCGGCCTGGTCCGGGAGGGGAACGAGGACTCCGGCTACGCCGGGCCTCACCTCCTGGCGGTCGCCGACGGCATGGGCGGCCACGCAGCGGGTGAGGTCGCCAGCCGGGCGGCCATCGACGAACTCGTCAACGCCGACCAGATGCCCGACGGCGACCCGATCGACGTGCTCTCAGCGGCCGTCAGCGCCGCCAACGGCCGCATCAACGACATGGCGCGCTCCGACCCGTCCCGCGCCGGCATGGGGACGACGTCGACGGCGCTGCTGTGGAACGGCGTCCAGCTGGCGCTCGGCCACATCGGCGACTCTCGCGCCTATCTGCTGCGCGACGGCTCACTGACCCAGATCACGCGCGACCACACGTTCGTCCAGTCGCTGGTCGACGACGGTCGCATCACCCCGGAGGACGCCCGCGAGCATCCCGCGCGCTCCGTCGTGACGAAGGTGTTGCAGGGCCAGTCGCCGATCCATCCGGACTACTCGATCATCGACGTGCAGGCCGGCGACCGGGTGCTGATCTGCAGCGACGGGCTGTCCGACGTCATCACCGACCACGACATCGAGACGACTCTGGCCGGCGCCCACACCGTCGACGACGCCGCCGACCAGCTCATCGCGATGGCGCTCGATGCCGGAGCGCCCGACAACGTCACCGTCGTCATCGGCGAGCTCGTAGAGGCCGACACCGCCGGCACCGACGCGACCGCCGAGACGTTCATCGTCGGATCGGCCGCGGAAAGCATCGAGGACGGCCGGTCCCCGGAGTTCCACGAGGACCCCGAGACCATGCGCTACGCGCCCCGCGCGCCACGGCGACGCCGGCGGCGGTGGCTGCGGCCGGCGCTCGCGGTCGCCGCCGTGATGGTGGTCGGCTGGGCCGGCCTGACGTACGCCAACGGCTGGGTCCGCGACCAGTACTACATCGGCGTCAGCGGCGGCCAGGTCGCGATCTACCAGGGTGTCCGGCATGAGCTCGGCCCCGTGCACCTGTCCGAGCTGTACGACGTGCCAGGCGGCCTGCCGCTGGAGGCGCTGCCGACGGTCTACCGCGACGAGGTCGGAGAGACGATCGCCGCCGACGACCTCGACGACGCGGAGCAGGTGATCCACACGCTGCGGTTGCGCGCCTGCCGGGCGCACCAGCGCGAGACGACGCAGACGAACGCCGGCGATGAGTCGCTCAGCGACGACGTCGGCTTCCCCGGCCTGCTCTGCTCCGAGTGACCGGCGGCCCGTCAGCGATCCTCCGGCGTGCTCCGGCGGCGACCGATGGGGTGCGATCAGACCAGCACGACCTTGCCCGTCGTCCGGCGGGCTTCGAAGGCGGTGTGGGCGTCGGCCGCGCGGTCGAGGGGAAAGCGCTGCACCACCGGGACCAGCCGTCCGGCGGCGGCCTCGGCCAGTGCGCGAGTCTCCAGCCCGCGCAGGAACCCGGGCCGGCCGACCTGGTGCCGGCTGATCGGCCACGTCGCGGTGAGCCCGCGCTCGACGAGGTCGGTGGACGTGAACGGGACCACTTCGCCGGACGACCAGCCGAACATCACCAGCCGGCCGCGGACGCCGAGCAGGTCCATCGCCGCGCGCCCCAGTGTGCCTCCGACGCCGTCGAGGACGACGGTCACCTCGCGGTCGCCTAGGGCGGCGCGGACCCGCTCCGGCCAATCGGAGACGGTGTAGTCGGCGACGTGGGTGGCGCCGAGCTCCCGGACCCGCGCAATCTTCTCCGCACCGCCGGCGACCCCGACGACGACGGCGCCGGCGTTGCGGCCGGCCTGGACGAAGAGGCTGCCCACCCCACCCGCCGCCGCAGTCACCAGAACCACGTCAGCCGAGGTCAGAGCAGCTGCGTCCAGCACGCCGACCGCCGTCCGCCCGGTGCCGATCATCGCGACGGCGGCGTCGGCCGCCAGACCGTCGGGCACCACGTGCAGCGACTCGACCGGCGCCACCGCCAGCCGCGCGTACCCGGCGCCGGCACCGCCGAGGTGGGCCACGACCCGCCGGCCGACCCAGGCCGGGTCGACCCCGTCGCCGACGGAGTCCACCGTGCCGGCCACCTCGCGGCCGGGGATCGACGGCAGCGCCGGAAGCGGCAGCGGACCGCCGCCCTGCCCGGACCGCAGCGTCGTGTCGATCAGGTGCACGCCGCTGGCCTCGACGGCGACGCGGACCTGGCCCGCCGCCGGCACCGGATCGGGCACCTCCTCGTAACGCAGGTTCTCGGCCGGGCCGAATTCGTGCAGACGGATCGCGTGCATTGGGTCACCTCGAGTGTGAGCTTCGCGTGCTTGGGCTTGGCGTGTGTCGCCGCTACGCTAAAACCTGAAGCAAAGTTCAGGTCAAGTCGTCGAGGGGACGCCGCCGTGGACACCGTCGCGTGGAACAAGTCCGAACTGACCGTCGGCGAGCTGTCGAAACGCAGCGGCGTCGCGGTGTCGGCGCTCCACTTCTACGAGCGGCAAGGCCTCATCACGTCCCGGCGCACCTCGGGCAACCAGCGACGATACAAGCGGGCGGCGCTGCGACGGGTCGCGCTGATCCGGATCGCCCAGCGGGTCGGCATCCCGCTCGCCGAGATCAACCGCGCGCTGTCCAACCTGCCCGACGGCCGCACCCCGAACCAGGAGGACTGGGAGCAGCTCTCTCGTCAGTGGCGGGCCGACCTCGACGAGCGCATCCTGCGGCTGCAGCAGCTGCGCGACGACTTCACCGACTGCATCGGCTGCGGCTGCCTGTCGCTGCGCCGGTGCGCGCTGGCCAACATGCACGACGAGCTGGGCGAGCACGGTCCCGGCCCGCGCCGGCTGATCGAGGACGGCCCCGCCTCCGCCTGCGGCGTCTGAGCACCCGGTCAGTCCGAGGTGCCGAGGACCTGTTCGCAGCCAAGCAGCAGGACACCGGCGCTCCACGCGTGCGACAGCGTCAGCACCATGCCCTTCGGCTGGAAGCACTCGGTCTGGTAGTAGCGCTCGGTGATCATGCCGCGGTACGAGTTCAGCTCGCCGTCGGCGGTCGCGAGCAGCTGGCGGAAGCAGGTGAGCGCCTCGTCGGCCCGCTCGCGGTAGTGCGGGTCGCCCGTCGCCGCCGACAGCTCGGCCAGCTCCCCGGTGCAGACCAGGCCGTACGCGTGCACGTGCTGGTTCGACGGCGACGCCTGGTCGCCGCCGCGCGTGGCGAACCCGTAGACGCCGAGCGGCGTGCGCGGGGTGAACCTCACGTTGTAGGTGTAGCGGAACGTGAGCATCCAGTCCGCCGCCCGCCGGGCGAGGTCGAGCCAGCGCGCATCGCCGGTGCGCCGGTGCAGCGCGACGTACGCCATCACCGCGGCATAGCCGTCCTCCGACGTCGGCGCGAGGTCGACGTCCTCCGGGGCGCCGTGGATGAACTCACGCTCGACGAACTGCGCGTAGTACTCGCCGGCCCGGACCGCCGCCGCCAGGTACGAGCCGTCGTCGTCCAGCGTGGCGGCCTCGCAGAACGCCGCGATCCAGGTCAGCCCGGACGCCCCCGCCCACGACAGCACCCGCCCGTCCTCCGCGTGGTGGACGGAGCCCAGGTTGCCGTCGGCGCGCTGACGGCCGCGGACGACGTCGAGGTTGGAGCGGGCGGCCGCCACCCACGACTCCCGAGCGTCGGCGGCGCGCACCGACAGCGCCCGCAGCAGGAACAGCGTCGCCTCGCCGAGGGTCCGCGCATGCAGGCCGTCGCGGATCGGCGTCCAGCTCTGGGTCCAGCCGCCCGCACGCTCCCAACGTCCCCAGAACGTGCCCGACGGCGACAGGTTGGCGCAGCAGAAGTCGATGACCCGCGTCGCGGCGTCCACGGCCGCCGCGGAGCCCACCCGCCGGCCGTGCGCCAGCAGCGCGTACGCCCACGGGATGCCGCTCACCCAGCCGACGTGCATGGCTTGGCGGTCGACGGGGCGGCCGTCGCCGCCGGTGACTTCGCGGTCGAAGCCGACGGTCTCGAGCAGCACGCCGGGGTCGGGATCGTAGTGCCAGCGGACGAGGCCCTCTGCGGCGATCTCGGCCGCCTCCGGCACCGTCACCCACGGAGTGACGGGATGCAGGAGCCGGTTCTGCTCGTAGACCGCGCGCAGGATCGGCGCGTACGCATGACGGTCGGCCGGCAGCGACGCGGCGGCGGCCCGCAGCTCGATCCGTTCACCGGGCTGCCAGGTGTACGTCGCCGCCTGCGCGGGCAGCGGCGTCCCGGACCCGTAGTAGGTGACCGGATCCTCGCGGAACGGGAACACGACGTGGACGTCGGCGACTGTGCCGCGGTGCGCGAACCCGATGCCGGCCGGGCCGCAGGGCGACGCCTCAGCCGTCGCGACCACGACGCCGCCCGAGTCGCCCCAGGCGAACGCCGCCGCCGTGGCCGCACGGTCGGACCGGAACGACCAGTGGTCGCTCACCATGCCGGCCGGGTCGTCCGCGCCGGCCTCGAACCGCGGGAACCGGCGGTCGCAGTCGACGGGGCGGTTCTCACCGTAGAAGAGACCGGGGATCAGCCACCACGGATCCGTAGCGTCGGCGACCGTCGCGACCAGCCGGACGTGTCCGGTGAATGCGGCCGGCGACGCGTTCAGCACCGACAGCGCGATCTCGTGCAGCCCGGTCGCCGACGGCGCGCCGATCTTCACCTCGACCGTGAACGGGCCGGCGGTCAGCTCGTCGACAGCCATGTTCCCCGCGACGGCCGCGCTCCCGGCGACGGCGCCGCTCGCGTCGAGCACGTCCAGCCGCAGCGCGGGCGGCGTCGGCCCGCCGGCCTCAGCCGCCATGTCCGCCTCAGAATCCACCCGCGGAGCCGTTCTCGTGCTGCGGACCGTCGCCGACCGGAAGCCGTTCGGCCGGCGTGAACGCGCCCTCGCTCGGCTCGGCCGAGCCGAGCCCACCGTCGCCATGCTCGCCGTCGCCGCCGCCATCGCTCAGGACCTCCCCGGCCACGACGGGCTGACCGGGCAGGTCGCCGTCGACCGGCCACTCCAGCAGGTCGACCTCCACGATCGGCTGCTCGAGATCGCGCGGCACGCGGAAGGTCCGGATATGGTGCGGCCCGAAATCGGCCTCGACGATCCGGTCCACGAGCGGCAGCGCCAGCCGCACACCCGGCGCCGCGGCACCCGTCGTCTCCACCGCGCGGACGATCAGGTCCGGCGCGGAGGCGTCGCCGTCCTCGCCGCCCTTGACCGCGGTGATCATCACCTGGCCACCGCCGTCGACGACGTAGCCGGCCGACGCCGGCAGCGGACCGTCGTGGAAGCTCTCCAGCATCGCCCGCGGCAATGATCCCAGCTCGGCTGCGCGCCGGGTCAGGCCGGCCGCACGCCAGTCGCCGGCGTGCGGCACCAGCAGGTAGCTGAACCGCTGCACGCCCTGGTCCTGGAACGCGTAGAAGCCGTCCGGGTCGAGTAGCCGCGGGTCGTGCCAGGAGTACACCGGGCTGCGCACGGCCGTGATGCCTATCGACGGCGAGGCGCCACCGTACTCCGGAGAGACGTCGTACCCGTGCTTGGCGTTGTTGACGACCGCCAGCCCGGCACCGGACGCACTGAGGTCGACCCACGACTGCCCGGGCTCCTCGGCACCGTCCACCGGCCGCCGAAGCGTGCCGAACGGGATCTCGTAGGTCGCCTCGGGGTCGGCCAGCGCCACCGGGAACCGCAGCTTCAGCAGGTGCGCCTGCTCGCGCCAGTCGATGGTCACCCGAACCTCGAGCTCGTCGGCGCCCTGCCGGAGGATGAACTCCTCGGTCAGGGTGGACCGGCCCCACGAGCGCTCGACCCGCAGCCGGGCCCGCTCCGGGCCGCTCTCGCGCAGGACGAGCCGGGTGGTCTTCATCGCCTCGCCCGGCCATGCGTACGACACGACGCCGTGCCCCCACGTGTCGGTGGGGTCCTCGCTGACCTGCGTGTGCTCGCCGACGGCGCCGGCGACGAGGTCGACGCCGGTGCGCTTGTCGAGCAGGCTGGACAGCCAGCCCGTCGCCGGGTCGAACTCGGCGCGCAGCAGGTCGTTCTCGAGCACCGTGTCCGACGCCGACAGCGACCCGGGCGCAGCGTCCCCGCTCCACGACAGGCCGGCCGGCGCCACCCCGGGCAGCAGCCGATACAGCCGGTAGCCCAGCGGCGGCAGCTCGGCCCGGAACACGACGGCGCCCCGGCCCTTGTCGTTCGTGGTCGCCACCGACTGGATCGGCTGCGACGGCACCAGCTCACCGTCGGCGTCGACGACGTGGACGCCGGCGGGCTGCACGCCGTACTGCAGCTCGACGTCGGCCGTGACGGCCCACGGGTGCGGGTTGAACACCAGCACCGGCTGGGTGCCGTCCTGGAACGGGATCGCGACGTCGCGGGCGATGCGGTTGTGCACGCGGGTGATGATCCGCTTCGCGATCGCGACGGCCTCGCCGAGCTGGTCGCGGGCGTCGTCGTAGGCGTGCTCGATGGCCGAGCCCGGCAGGATGTCGTGGAACTGGTTGAACAGCAGCTGCTTCCAGGCGTGCCCGAGCTCGTCGCGCGGGTAGTCGTCGTCGTGCGTGATGGAGCCGATGGCGGCCCACCGCTCCGCCGACAACAGCGCCGCCTGCGTCCGTCGCACCCACTGCTTGATGCCGGAGTGCGACGAGTAGCAGCCGGACGCGTGGTGCTGCAGGTCGTCGCGCCAGACGGGGAGCCCAGAGGAGCCCGTCAGGCCGTCCGAATCGATCTTGGCGATCAGCTCGTCGAAGTAGCGCCGCGGCGAGGACATGATCATCCTTCCGTACGAACCCCGCTGGTCATGACGGTAGATGGACTCGATGTTCGCCTTGGTCGGGCCGCCGCCGTGGTTGCCGACGCCGTAGAAGATCATGACGTCGCCGAGCGAGCGGTCCAGCTGGCCCAGCGACTTCTCCGTCTGGTGCGCGACGTCGCCGGGCGGGCTGCAGTACTCGAACGGGATGCGGTACGCCAGCACCCGGCTGCCGTCGGGCGCCTCCCACCAGAACGCCGTCCCGTCGAGGTCGCTCTCGTGCGGGCCGGGGCGCAGGAACGTGTAGGAGTCCATCCGCTGCCCGCGCAGGACGGCGGGGAGCATCGCGTTGTGGCCGAACGGGTCGACGTTCATGCCGACGGTCGCGATCACGCCGAACCGTTCGTGCAGGTAACGCTGGCCGTACAGCCCCTGGCGGACGAATGACTCGCCGCCGGGCATGTTGCAGTCGGGCTCGACCCACCAGCCGCCGGTCATCACCCACCGGCCCTCGGCTACCCGCTTGCGGATCTGCTCGAACAGCTCCGGGTCCTGCTCCTCGACCCACGACAGCAGCACCACCTGGTCGCAGGTGAAGACGAAGTCGGGGTACTCGTCCATGCGGTGGATCGCGGACCAGAACGTGGCCCGGGCCTCCTGGTAGCCCTCCTGCCAGGGCCACAGCCAGACGGGATCGAGGTGCGAGTTGCCGACCATGTGCAGCGTGCGCTGCCGCATGGCCAGAGGCCGGTACGCGTCGGCACTCATGCGGTCGGTTCCTCCGGTGTGTTCTCGGTCGTGGCCGCCCAGTCGTCGGCGATCTCGCTGATCAGGTGCAGGGACAGGGTGTGCATCTCCTGGATGCGCGGAGTCTGTGTCGACGGCGCCAGCAGCGCGTGGTCGGCGTGCGCCTTGGCCGGTCCGCCGTCGCCGCCACCGAACAGGACGGTGGTGGCGCCCTTGGCGCGGGCCGCCGCCAGCCCGGCGAGGACGTTGGGCGACTTACCGCTGGTGGTGAACGCCGCCACGACGTCTCCCGGCCGGGCCAGCGCGGTCACCTGCCGGGCGAACACGTCGTCGTATGAGTAGTCGTTGGCGATGCAGGTCATGACGGTCGGGTCGGTGGTGAGCGTCACCGCGGGCAACGGCCGGCGGTCGCGCTTGTAGTGCCCGATCAACTCCCCGGTGAAATGCTGGGCGTCGGCGGCGCTGCCACCGTTGCCGAACGTGTACAGCACGCCGCCCGATGCGAACGCATCACAGATCAGGCTACCGACTTCTCGTACCAGTGGTACAAGTTCCCGCATCGCCTCGGCGACGGCGACATGGTCACCCAGCTGCTGCTCGATTCGATCAGTCATGCTCCACCTCCAGTGCGTCCAGCGCGACCACGCCGGCGCCGACGACGCAGACGACGTCGCCGAGGCCGGCCAGGATCACGCGGGCCGCCTTGGCCGCCGGCGGCATCGCGTCGCGCGCCACCGCCTCGGCAACGGGGTCCAGCAGCATCGCGCCGGCCCGGGTGACGCCGCCTCCCAGTACCACCAGCTCAGGCTCGAACACGTTCACCAGATCGGTCAGCGCCTGGCCCAGCACGTCGGTGGTCTCGGCCCAGATCTCCCGGGCGAACGCGTCGCCGGCCCGGGCCGCCTCCGCGATGTCGGCCGCCGTCAGCGGGTCGGCGTCGCGCAGCGACGAGGAGGCCCCGGCGCGCAGTCCCTCGGCCGCGCGCTCGGCGATGTTCGTGCCGGACACGTACGCCTCGAGGCAGCCGCGGCGCCCGCACGAGCACAGCCGGCCGCCCGGGCGCACCATCAGGTGGCCCAGCTCGCCGCCGTTGCCGGCCGCACCCCGGTGCAGCCGGCCGTCGATGACCGCGCCGCCGCCGACCCCGGTCGAGATGGTCAGATAGATCATCGTGCTCACGCCGCGGGCGGCGCCGAACCGGTGCTCGCCGAGCGCGGCCGCCGTCGCGTCGTTCTCCAGGTACGCCGGCACCCCGAACTCCTGGCGAGTCAGCCCGCCCAGCGGGACGTCGAGCCAGCCCGGCAGGTGCGGCGGCGAGATGAGCACGCCGGTGCTGCTGTCGAGCGGCCCGCCGCAGGAGATCCCGACCGCGTCGATCGGCCGGTCCAGCCCGGCCGCAGCGACCGCACGGTGGCCCAGGTCGAAGAGCCGGCGGATCACGGCGTCCGGGCCCTCCCAGCGCCGCGTCGGCTCGACGAGCAAGCCGTGCACCGCGCCGTCCGGCGTCACGACGCCGACGGCCAGCTTCGTGCCGCCGATGTCCAGGGACAGCACGGCGGCCGCAGGTCCACCGCCGTCGCCGGGTGCGGGTGGTACCGCGCGTCCACCCTGGTGCTGTGCCGTGTCGTTCATCCGCCCTGCTCTTCCTGTCCCGTGCTGGACCATGTCTCCCCCGTCCGGAGGGCCCCCGGAGCTCTCACCTCCGATGCTCACCCCTTGCGCCCCTGCGTGGCGATCCCCTCCACGAAGTACCGCTGGGCGCAGAAGAACAGAATGATCAGCGGGACGGTGGCCAGCACCGACGCGGCGGCGACGATCTCCCATTGCTGCTCCCCGCCCTGTCCGAACGCATCCAGGATCGCCTTCAGTCCCCGCGGGATCGTGAAGAGCGCCTCGTCCTGGAGATAGATCAGCGGCCGGATCAGGTCGGTCCAGCTGGCCCGGAACTCGAAGATGAACACCACGATGAGCGCCGGCTTGCACAACGGCATCGCGATGCGCCAGAACAACCCGAAGTAGCCGCAGCCGTCGACCCGCGCCGCCTCGAAGGTGTCGCGCGGCAGGCTGAGGAAGAACTGCCGCATCAGGAACACGTAGAACGCCGACGCGAACACGTTCTGCGCCCACAGCGGCACCTGGGTCTGCGACAGCCCGAGCTCCTGCCAGATGAGGAACGTCGGGATCAGCGTGACGGCCGCCGGCAGCATCATCGTGCCCAGCACCAGCAGGAACAGCACGTTCCGCCCGGGGAAGCGGAAGTACGCGAAGCCGAACGCGACGAGTGCGCTGCTCAGCGTCACCGTCAGCGCGGCCATGATGCCGACGATCAGACTGTTGCCGAACCAGGTGAGGAACGGGACGGCGTCGAGCAGGCTCGTGTAGTTCTGCGGCTGCACCTCTCGCGGGATCAGCAGGTTGTCGAACACCTGGTACCGCGGCTTCAGCGAGGCGCTGACCAGCCACAGGAACGGGTAGGTGAACGTCGCCGCCACCAGCGCGACGGCCGTGACGATGAACCCCGTCCGGATCACCCGGCGGGCCGGGGACGTACCGGACGGCGGGCGCCGGCGCTGGTCGCCGCCAGCCGGCCGCGTGGGCTCCACCTGGACCATGGTCATCGGTCGTCCCCCTCGTAGTAGACGAACCGGTCGCCGAGCTTCACCTGCACCAGCGTGACGATCAACACGATGACGAACAGGCCCCAGGCCAGCGCCGACGCGTAGCCCATCTCGAGGAACTGGAAGCCCTGCCGGAACAGGTAGATGACGTAGAACAGCGCGCTGTCAGACGCCTGCAGCTGGCTCTGCGCGTTGCCGTAGAACATCGTGTAGACCTCGGTGAACATCTGCAGCGAGGCGATCGTGTTCACGATGGTCACGAAGAACAGCGAGCCGGAGATCATCGGGACGGTGACCTCGCGGAACTGCCGCCAGGCGCCGGCGCCGTCGATGCGCGCGGCCTCGTAGAGGTCCATCGGAACGTTCTTCAACGCGGCGAACAGGATGACGATGGTCCCGCCGATCGTCCAGAGGCTCATGATGATGATGCCCCAGCGCACCCACGCCGGATCCGTCGTCCACGCCGGACCGTCGACGCCGAACAGCCCGAGAGCGGCGTTGACCAGCCCGTTCTGCCCGTTGAGCAGCAGCAGGAACAGGACGCCGACGGCCACGGTCGGCGTCATGGCGGGCATGTAGAAGACGGTGCGGAAGAAGCCGGCGAACCGTCCGCCGATCTGGTTGAGCAGCACCGCCAGCGCCAGCGCGATCGCGATGGACAGCGGCACGTGGATCACGGTGTAGAGCAGTGTGTTGAACAGCGCCGTCCGCACCTGCGGGTCCTCGACCATGCGCTGGTAGTTCTCGCCGCCGACGTACGACGCCGGGTTGATGACGTCGTAGTCGGTGAACGACAGCACCAGGCTCGCGAGCATCGGCCCGGCCGTGAAGATCAGGAACCCGAGGATCCACGGCAGCAGGAACAGGTACGCCCAGCGGGTCTCCGGCCGGCGCCAGGCCGCGCGCCAGCGGCGCCCCCGGGACAGCGGAGGCGCCACCGGCGCGGTGGAGACGTCAGCCGACATCGGCGAGCGCCTGCTCGACCTTGTCCTGGGCCTCGGCCAGGGCGCTCGGAGCGTCCTGGGTACCGGCGAGGATGCGGTTCGTGGCCTCCAGCCAGGCGGCCTTGAACTGGGCGCCGACGGGGTTCGCCGGCACCACCCAGGCGTCGGCCTGGGCCTCGAGGACGGACTGGACGGCGTCGTCCCACTTCTGGTTCTCGCCGGTGCCCGGCGTGTACAGCTCCCCGAAGACCTTGTCATCGGCCGCCTCGTTGGCGGTGTAGATGCCGGTGAACGCCTTGCCCTCGGCCTCGCGCAGCCGGATCCGCTCCTCGGCCGCGGCCGCCCACGTGTCAGGCGCGGTCATGATCTTCATGAACTCGCAGGACGTGGCGGCGTTGTCGGCGTCCTTCGGAATGGCCCAGGCGTTGGAGGTCGCCCAGGTGACGGTGTCGCCGTCGGCGTTCGTGATGGGCAGCACGGTGATGTCGACGTCCGGCGACGTGTTGGCCAGCACGTTCACGTACCACTGCTCGATCACCATGGCGCCGACCTGGTTCTGCGCGAACGGGTTGCCCTCACCGAACAGGTCCCAGGTGTTCTCGAAGTCCTTGAGCGCCGTGTGGCCGCCCTGAGCGTCCTGGACCGCCTTCAGCCGCTCCATGGTGGCGACGGTGGCGGGGTCGTCGAGCCGGAAGTCGTCGGCGGCCGCGACCCACGGGTTGCCGTCGACCACGCCGTAGAACGGGGTGAGGTCGGGCAGCCGGAGGTGGATGCCGATGCGCTCGTAGGTGCTGCCGTTGCGGACGGTGAGCGCCTGGGCCGCGGCCAGCAGGCTCTCCTGGTCGGAGATGTCGATGTCCGCGGCGGACAATCCGGCCTGGGCCAGGACGGTGTTGTTCACGATGAGGACCGGGGTGTTGTAGAACTCCGGGATCGCGTAGGTGGAGTCGTCGTACTGGACCAGATCGAGGACGTTCGGCCGGTACTGGCCGAGGTCGATGTCACGCTGCTCGATGCACTCGTCGAGCGGCTGGATGGCGCCGCGGGCGGCGAACGCGCCCACCTGGTCGCCGGGGATGTAGACCAGCTCGGTCGGGTCGCCGCTGGAGACCGACGTCAGGAACTGCTGCTCGTCGAAGCCGCCCTCGTTGATGTTGACCTCGACGTCCGGGTACATCTCCCGGAACGTGTCGACGCGGACCGTGGCGATTTCGTCTGGAAGCGCGAAACCGATGGTGGTGATCGAACCGCTCGGGTCGGCAGACAGGTCGCCGGACTGCGAGTCGCCGCCGCCGTCCGAATCGTCGCCGCCACCGACTCCCCCGCAGGCGGTGAGGGTGAGTGTGGCCGCGCCGGCCATGATGGCCGGTAGCACCATGGGTCTCCGCATCGTTGCGCTCCCTCTTGTCGGTCGGATCACTTCGCCGCGCGCTCGCTCGGTGCGACGGAGATGGAGTGGGATCGATCCCATCATCCGCCCGCATCATGACAAGCTCTCCTCGGCACCGTCAACCCGCTACGACGTGCTGGAAACCGCTTTCTACCCGGCATTCTGCCGAATAGCCAGGTCAGGGCGTACAGCCTTGACGGCCCGTCGAAGGCCGTGCTTGGCTCGGTGTGCCGAGATCGTTCCCACAACGGAGTGTCATCGTGCCCGCTGGTTCGCGCGTACGCGAGATCCTGCTCGTCCCGCACACCCACCACGACGTCGGCTACACCGACAGCCCGCGGCTCATCGACCGCCAGCACCGCGACATCGTCAGGCATGTCCTCGACCTGTGCGACCGGACCGAGGGTGACGGCGACGCCGCGCTGCGGTGGACGTTCGAGATCAGCCGCCCGGTCATCGAGTTCGTCCGCCGCGCCGGCCGCGCCGACGTCGACCGGCTGCGACGGCTGGTTCTCGACGGCCGCGTCGCCGTCACGGCCGGCTACCTCAACCTGACCCAGCTGCCGGGGGAGCGCGAGCTGGAGCGCATGTACGAGGCGCTCGCACCGCTGGCCGAGGCCGGGATCCCGGTGCGCACCGAGCAGCACGGCGACGTCAACGGGCTCTCCTGGGGCAGCGTCCCGGCCATGCGCCGGCACGGCGTGAGCCGCCTGGTGATGGCGCTCAACCCCGACCACGGCCGCCCGCCGTTCCCGCAGCCCAGCGGGTTCTGGTGGGAGGGCCCGGACGGCTCGCGCGTGTTCGTGCTGCTCAGCACCCACTACGGCATCGGCGAGGAATGGGGGATCATCGACGGCGACGTCCGGCTGGCGGCGAAGCGCATCGCGGCCCTCGTCGACGAGCTGGACGAACGCGACGACTACCCGTTCGACGTGGCCGTCGTGCACGCCGCCAACGACAACCGGTGGCCGACGCTGGAGTTCCTGCCGCTGATGGCGCAGTGGAACGAGCTGCATCCCGACCGCCCGATGCGGCTGGCCACCATGGACGATGCGCTGGACCGTCTCGAGCGGGTGGCCGCGTCGGTGGAGCTGCCGGTGGTGCGGGGCGAGTGGGCCGACTGGTGGTCGCACGGCCACGGCTCGACCGCCCGCGAGCTGGCGGTGTACCGGCAGGCGCGGACGCACCAGCTGACCGGTGAGGTGCTGCACGCGCTGTCCGACCTGCGCGGCGACGGCGCGGTCGACCTCGCGTCCGTCCTCGGTCACTCGCGCGGCCCGGTGCGGCTGCGGTCGCGGGCCGAGCTGACCGACGACCTCGCCTTCGTCGACGAGCAGCTCTGGCTGTTCGGCGAGCACACCTGGGGCTCGTGGGAGAGCTTCTCGCGCCCGGACAGCGTCTACACGGCGTCGCACTGGAACGCCAAAGCGGGATTCGCCTACGGCGCCTACGACATCGCCCGGCACGTGGCCACCGAAGGCCTGTTCCGGCTGCTGGCCAGCGGTTCTGGCGACGTGGCGGGCTCCGCGATGCACCGGACCGGGCTCGGCACCGACCGCACTTGCCTCGGCGGGCCGTCGATCGTGGTGATGAACCCGACCGCCCGGCGTCGCACCGAACCCGTCCTGGTCGAGCTGGCCGGGCAGCGGACGACCGTGGTGACGGCCACGGTGGAGCCGTTCGGGGTCACGACTGTGGAGCTGCCGGCCGAACCCGTGAGCGACGACACCGCTGGCACCGTCGAGACGCCCGAGTACGCCGTCACCGTCGATCCCGGGCGCGGCGGTGTCGTGAGCCTCGTCGACCGGCGCACCGGCGCCGACCTGGTCGACGCCGGCAGCGCGTTCCCGCTGGGTGCGTTGGTCGCCGAGATGATTCCGGCCGACTCAGAACACCCGTTCCTGGTCCGGCCGCGCGACTTCCATCCGGACTTCCCCGGCCCCGAGTTCGACCGGGCGGCAGCGACGTCGAGCGCACCGGTGCGCGTCATGCGGGGCACCTCGTTCACCGCGCTGACGTGGTCCGGCAGTGTCGCCGGCGTCAACGTGAGCACGACGCTGCGGCTGTACCCGTCGTTCGACCTGATCGACCTTGACGTGACCGTCGCCAAGGCCGAGACCCTCGCCCCGGAGAGCCTGTTCGTCACGTTCCCGTTCGCCGTCGCCGACCCGCGCTTCCTGGTCGAGACGGCCGGCGCGGCGTTCGTCGCCGAGCACGAGCAGCTCTCCGACACCAGCAAGGACTGGTACGCGATTCAGCACGCCGCCGGCGTGTCGGGTACCGGGAGCGCCGTGCTGTGGGGCTCGTACGACGCGCCGCTGGCGCAGTTCGGCGGCTTCCAGACCGGGAAGTGGGCTCGCTCGCTCGACGCGCCGGCCGGGCACGTGAACAGCTGGCTGATGAACAACCTGCACTTCACCAACTTCCGCGCCGCCCAAGGTGGGACGCAGACGTTCCGCTACCGGTTCGCGGCCCGCTCGCACGACGCGGCGGCCGTCCGCCGCTTCGGCGACGATCTGCTGCACCCGCTGGTCTCCCGGCAGTACGCCGGCCACGTCGCGCCGTCTGGTGCGGCCGGGCTGGTGGTGTCTCCGGGCGAGGACGTGCTGGTCGACCTCCGGCCGGCCGACGCCGACGGCGTGGTCCTGGCCCGGCTGCGGTCGCTGTCGGCCGCGCCGGTGCGGGCGCGGCTGAGCTGGGCGGCGGCCGGCGTGGTCGAGGCCACCGCGCCCGCCGGCACCTGGCAGCCGCTCGGCACCGAGGGCGGTCTGGAGCTCGAGCTCACGCCACACGCCGTCGCGGACGTCTGGCTGCGTCGGTCGGTCTGATCAGCTTCGCCACCCCGGACCTTGATCATCGGCGATCACTGGTGCCCTGACGCCAGCAATCGTCGATGAGGTTCCCGATCCGATCCGTTGGCCGGGTCGGGGCGTTCGCCGTCCCCCTGCTGCCCCATTCTCTTGCCACGACGGGCAGCTGTCAGGGGGACGGGGCGAGCCTGGGCACATCTCAGTGTTGACAGCCGTGGGCCTGTTCCACCCCTCACCCGCGACGCCCCGATCGTCGTCACCCACCGCGGCGAACCACAGGTGAGCAAGGACCCCCGGATCGGGTCGAAGAGACGACGATCACGGCTCGCGAGATCAGGGCGTGACGGCACGGGTGGACTGCCGGTGGACGATGCGGGTCGTCATCATGACCGTCACCGGGGCGGCCTCCGGCTCGGCGATGCGCTCGAGCAGCCGGCGGACAGCGGCCGCACCTAGGGCGGCCTCGTCCTGGGCGACGGCGGTGAGGCCGGGCGTGACCAAGCTCATCCAGGGCGCGTCGTCGAAGGAGACGAGGCTGACGTCGTCGGGGATACGCAGCGCGAGGTCGTTCGCCGCCCGCCACACGCCCTCGGCGAGGACATTGTTGGCGGCGAACACGGCGGTCGGCCGCTCGTCCGACCGGAGCAGCGCCCTGGCCGCGGCCCGCGCGGCGTCGACGTCCCAGCCGGAGGAGACGACGAGGTCGGGGTCGAGCGGGATGCCGGCGGCGGCCAGCGCGGCCTGGTAGCCGGCGTGCCGCTCGCGGCCGGTGGTCCACGTGGTCTCGTCGATGAACAGCGCGATGCGCCGGTGCCCGAACCCGATGAGATCCTCGATGACCTGCTGCGACGCGGTCTGGTTGTCGACAACGACGGCGTCGCAGGCGCCGGCCGCGAACTGGCGGTCGACCTCGATCACAGGGATGCGGTGCCGGGACAGGTAGGTGGTGACGTCGGCGGAGACCGGTGTGACGACGACGCCGGCGACGCGGGTGGCGACGAACGTCTCGGCGGCCTCCACCTGCGCCTCGGCCGAGCCGCCGTCCTCGGCCAGCACCAGGCTGTAGCCCTGGGTGCGCGCGGCCTGGCCTACGCCGGCGGCGAGGCGGGCGTAGAAGGAGTTGCGCAGGTCGGAGACGAGCACGCCGATGGACAGGCTGACCTGCTGCTTGAGGTAGCGAGCGGTGGCGTCGGGCACGTAGCGCAGGTCCTCGGCGGCGGCCAGCACCCGTTCCCGCACGTCGGTGGCGACGTAGCCGCGGCCGGTGAGCGCTCGCGACGCCGTCGAGCGGGAGACGCCCGCGGCGACGGCGACGTCCTTGATGGTGGCCCGGCGGGTCAGCTCGGGCGCGGCCCTACCGTCACCGTTGGGCACTCGCCCCACTCCGCCACCCCCTCGTCACGGCTCCACGACGTCGACGAACGCCTCGACGTACTGGCCGAGCCGCAGCTCACCGGCCGTCACGTCGGCCGCGACCGGCGTACGGCGGCGCGGCGTGCTGCCGGCCGTGACGTCGAAAGTGGCGGTCGCCTCTTCGCCGGCCGCCAGCGTGAGCACCTGCTCGGCCGGTGCCGACGCCCAGCCTATCGGGATCGCCATCCGCACGGTGACCTCGGCCTTCTCCGGCAGCGGGTTTCGCACGGTCACGTCGAGCCGTTGCGTGCCGCCTGCCGGAACCGTGCTGCGGTACGGCGTGATGGCCGCGGCGACGCCGCCGGCCCCGAAGTCGACCGTCTCGAGCGGCAGCAGGTCCTGGTGCAGCTCGACCAGTTCGTCGCCCAGTTTCGTCAGCAGGTCGAGGTACTCCTGGTCGACCCAGCGCGGCTCCCAGTGCCCGCTCACCATGAGCCCGGGCGCGACCCGGCGATACAACTGGGCGCTGCGCTGGTAGTCGCCGATGCGGAACAGGTTGCGGTACTGGTAGTTGAGCACCTCGCGGCGGCCGCCCGGCACGCCGAGGTGCTCCTCCTGGTCGCCGGTGGCCAGCACGCGCACGCCGTCGACCTCGAACTCGAAGCCGGCGTGGTACAGGGTGTGCCCGGGGAGGTCGTGCACGGTGATCTCGTACTCGTGCCAGCGGAAGGACTCGCCGACGGGCAGCGACCGATCGACCGGGATCGGGTCGTACCAGAGGCACGGCAGGTCGTAGCGCTCCGGGTGCTCGAGGATCGGCGTCACCGTCGACGGCGCCCAGACCTGCGTGCCCTCGACGTCGCGCAGCAACGGCATCCCGGCCACGTGGTCGTCGTGGTAGTGCGTCGCCAGCGCCACCTCCACGCGGTCGACGCCGTACTGACGGCGGAGCGCCCGCAGCGACGCCAGCCAGGGCCGCCGCGACGCGCGGTCGGTGCCCGACGGCAGCCCGGTCGAGACGTCGTAGCCGTAGTCGATGACCAGCGCGTTCCCCGTCTCCGACAGCAAGACGTATGAACAGGAGTTGCTCGTGCGGTTGAGCAGCAGATGCGGGGTGAGTGGCATGAACGGATCGTCGAGCCAGGTCCGCAGGTCCCACGGCTGCGGCCGGCGAGCGTCGACGTAACGCTGCATCCGCTGCGCCAGCAGGCTCAGCGCGCCGTGCGGGTCGTCCATCGGCTCGCCGTGCGACGGCAGCAACAGCTCCAGCGGCTCCTCGAGCAACTGGTAGCAGCTGAGCACCGTCATGGCCGGGCCTTCGTTCTCGGTGTACGACCACTGGGTGGCCGCCAGCGACCACACCTTGCCCGGGGCGTAGATGAGGTCGCCGGTGAACGCGATGCCCCCGGCGACGTACGTCACCGAGCCGGTCGTGTGCCCGGGCGTCGGCAGCACGCGGACGTCGATGCCGCCGTACGTGGCGGTGCGGTACTCGGGCACGACGCCGGCGACCGGCACCGGCGCGAGGATCGAGAACTTGTCCTGCCGGAGGTTGTAGTCGTTGACGATCGGACGCGACGACCACATGTCGTCGACGTCGGCGAACAGGTCCTGCTCGACCGGCGGCACGTGGACGGCGATGCCGGCGGCGACGGCGCGCGGCAGGCCCTGAGCCTGGTCACGATGGTGGTGCGTCATGAGGACGTCGGTGAGCCGGTCGATGCCCATGTCGGCGAGGTGGTCGAGCACGGCGCCGGAGCCGAAGTCGATGGCGATGCCATCGCGCCCGTTCGGCGATCGGACGACATACACGTTGCAGGTGTCCCGGACGCGGAACACCCCGGGCGCGATCTCACTCCACGACATGACCCCGATGGTATCGTTCCCATAGTGGTGCTTCCTGAGCTGGCCGAGCGGGTGCTCCCTCGTCCCCACCGCCTCGTGGCCACCGGAGACGACGGTTTACCCATGGGCTCCGTGGTGGTCGAGGCCGCCGTAGGCTGCGAGAACGCGGCCGCCGTGCTGGCCGGTCCGCCGACGCTGGACGGCGGCGAGCCGGTCACCGTCGTGGTGGACGTCACGCCCGGTGGCCCGGCAGAGGGCTACCGCCTGGTCGTCGACGGCGGCACCGTCACCATCACCGGATCGGACCCGGCCGGCGCGTTCTACGGCGCCCAGACGCTGCGCGCGCTGACGGCGGACGGCGTGCTGCCGCCGGTCACCGTCGAGGACCGGCCGGAGCTGCCCTGGCGCGGCACGATCGAGGGCTTCTACGGCCCGCCATGGTCGCACGCCGACCGGCTGGCGCACCTGGAGTTCGCCGGCCGGCACAAGCTCAACACCTACGTCTATGCGCCGAAGGACGACCCGTACCATCGCAAGCAGTGGCGCGAGCCCTACCCGGCGGCCGAGCTGGACCGGATCGGCGAACTGGCCGCCGCGGCGCAATGCTCGCATGTGCGGTTCGTCTTCTCCCTCTCGCCCGGCCTGACCATGGTCTACAGCGACCCCGCCGAGCTGGACCTGCTGATCGCGAAGCTGGAGCAGGTCCGGCGGGCCGGCGTCCAGGACTTCGCGCTGCTGTTCGACGACATCCCGCTGGAGCTGGAGCACGACGCGGACCGCGCCGCCTTCGGCACGGCGCCGGGGTCGTCGGCGCGGGCTCACGCCGCGGTCTGCCACGCGGTGATCGAGCGCTTCCTCGCACCGAGCGGGCTGGACCGGCCGCTGATCATGGTTCCGACCGACTACGCCGGCATCGACGCGACGCCGCACCGCGACCTGCTCGCCGCCGAGCTGCCGCCCGAGGTGCTGGTCTGGTGGACCGGGCGCGACATCGTGGTCGGTGACATCACGCGGGCCGAGATCGACGCCGCGGCGCGGTCGTACGGGCACCGGCTGCTGCTCTGGGACAACTTCCCGGTCAACGACTTCGACTTCCCGCGGCTGTTCCTCGGCCCGCTGCACGGACGGACGACCGACCTCGGCGGCGCGCCGCTGGCCGGGATCACGGCGAACCCGATGCCGCACGAGGCGGCGTCGCAGATCGCGGTCGCGACCGTCGCCGACTGGGCCTGGAACCCGGCGGCGTACGACCCGGTCACCGCGCACGGGCGCGCGCTGGACGCCGTCGGGGCCACCGAGGCCGTACGGACGCTGGCCCGCGCGTGCGCGTCGTGGCCGCCGTCGGCGCCGCAGGACCCGGAGCTCTCCGCGCTGATCGATGCGGCGCTGGCCGGCTTCGCGGCGGCCGGCGAGCAGCTGCGGGACCGGTTCGAGGCGATGGTCGCCGCCGCGCCCGACGGCGACCGCGAGCCGGCCGACCGGCTCGAGCGGGAGGTCATGCCGTGGCTGGTCGCCCTGGCCGACACCGGCCGGGCCGGGCTGGCCGCCCTGGCCGCGCTGGCGCCGTCCGCCGGTGCGGCGGAGCGGACGGCGGCGGCCGAGGCGCTCGCCGTCGCCGAGGCGCACGAGCAGCAGAACGTGCTCCGGACCGTGGTGCCGCCGTTCGTTCAGGCCGTCCTCGCCCGCTGAACGCGCAGCGCCGGTGCGTATAGGTGCTCATCGCAGGCTCGCCGACCCGATCCGTTGCCGGGCTGACGTGCGTCGGGTTCGTGGCGTTCGCCGTCCCCTGCCGCCCCTGATCATCCGACGATCGCCTACATCACCAGGATTCCTAGAGCGTCACCACTATTGCAGGCGTAGTGATGCTCTAGAAGACGTAGTGACGTGCCCCGGATGCAGGGGGACGACCAACGCCACGAATCCCGGCGGGCGGAGAGCAGGCCCCTGGCCTGCGCCAGACACCGACGTAGGTCAGAGCGCGAGCACCTGCCCGGCGTCGCGCAGCGCGTCCTGCACGCGGGACACGTCGATCGACTGCACTGGCCGCACGGTCCGCGCCGCCTCCACCGCGGCGAGCCCGGCAGCGTGGCCGAGCATCTGGTACTGCACCTCCATCCGCACCGACGCGAACGCGACGTGCGACGCGGACAGGCAGACCGGGACCAGCAGGTTCGTGCAGTCGGCGTACCGCGGCACCAGCGCCCGATAGGGGATCGGGTACGGCTGCACCGGCACGGACAGGTAGCCCTCGGTGAACACCATGCCGACCGGCCGCGGGTGCTCGGCGACCCAGCGCCACGTGCGCTGCACCTCGCGGACGTCGATGTGGTACGAGCCCATCGCCACGACGTCGTGCTGCGGCCGCGCCGCGGGCAGCAGGTCGTGCTCGGTCAGCACGTACTCGCCGAGCATCCGGCGCGCCTCACGGACGTACAGCTGGTGCGGCAGGTGGCCGGTGTCGGCGAACTCGTCGGCGGCATAACCCCAGGCCTGCATCTCCTCGCGCACCGACGCCGGCACGGCGGGGTCGTGCGAGAGGAAGTACAGGAAGTCCCGCGCGTGGTGCACGTGGTGCAGCCGGATCCGCTCCCGCTCGGCCGGGCCGGCCTCCGGATACGCCCACGCCGACCCGTCCAGCACACTGAGCGAGAACGGGCCGATGGAGTTGCCGTCGCACTTGTCGTTCGGCAGGTTCTTCTCCAGGCCGAGCAACTGCCCGGCCCGCACCTCGACACCGTCGCGCCGCCACTGGTCGAAGATGCGCCGGCCGAGCTCCCAGTAGGCGTCGTCATAGCCGTCGCGGCGCTCGAACGGCACCCGGTCCGCGGCCTGAGACAGGCAGACCCGGTAGCCGTACGACATCACTCCGCCGTCGCCGGTGCCGACGTCGGCGAGCGGACGGTCGTGCAGCTGCGGCAGGACCTCGCCACCCGCCGCGCCGGAGACGTCGCCGGCGAACGGGGAGATCCACGGCGGGACGGTGTGCCGCCCGGGCACCAGCTCCTGCCGCCCGGCGTAGCGCTCGCCGTAGAGCGACCGGTCCTCACGTCCGAGGGCGTGCGGCACGCCCGCGGCGGCGAGCAGGTCGCCCTCGTAGGACGCGTCGACGAACACCGCGCCGGTGACGGGCGAACCGTCGGCCAGCTCGACCGAGCGGATGACCCCGCCGTCGGCATCGGCCGCCGTGAGGGCCGCGCCGAAGCGGACGTCCACCCCGGCCTCCTCCAGCCAGCGCAGGTAGATCGCCTCGGCGACGTGCGGCTCCGGCCCGGCGTAGTGGCCCTCGGCGACGCCGTACCAGTCCGCGATGGCCCGGCGCAGGTCGCCGGCCATCCCGCCCACCACTCGCACGTCGCCGATGTCGGTGTAGCCGAGTCCGCCGGACGTCATGCCGCCGACGTGCCGCCCCGGCTCCAGCAGGACGACGGACGCACCGGCCCGGGCAGCCGCGACCGCCGCGCACACACCGCCGGAGGTCGCCGCGTAGACCACGACGTCGGTCATGCCGTTCCCCGTCCGGAGCGGTAGGCCGCCCACGTCCGCGCGACCAGGCCGAGGTCGTCCGCCGTCAGCTCCTCGCCGGAGCCGTCGATGGACTCCAGGTAGTACAGCGCCGGGACGGCCAGCGGCCCGAGCGCCGCCTGGGCCTCGACGTACGCGCGCCAGGACGCCCGGTCCGGCATCGGCCACTGGTCGGTGTCGACGAGGTGCCCCGGCAGGCTGCTGTCGGCGACGCCGAACCGGAACCGCAGCTGCTCGACCACGTGCACCGGGTCGCCGGCGTTGTCGCGCTCCAGCACGTCGTTGAGGCGGACCATGTCGCAGACGTCGCCGAACGAGGGGTGCGGCGTGTGCGTGACCATCAGCGCGTCGGGCTTGGCCGCCTTCGCCGCCTCGGTCATCGTGGCCAGCAACGTGTGGAGGGCGGCGATGCCCCACGGGCCCTCGGCGGCGCGCAGCGACTCGCCCGACGGCGATCGCTGGGTGAAGTCGACCTTGAAGCCGTCGGCGTCCAGGCCGTCCGGGCCGAGCAGCTCCGTCACGATCCGCCGCAGCCGGGCGCGGTACGCCGGGTTCGCGACGTCGACGGCGACCGGCCGGCCGAGCGGGTCGGTGACGCACTCCTCGACCGGCAGCCCCTGCGGATCCCAGGCCTTCCACCACAGCAGCACCTTGCGGCCCTCGGCGTGCCGGGCGGCGATCCAGCCACGCAGGTCGGGCCAGTGGTCGAGGTCGACGTCGCCCGTGCCGTACGCGGCCTGCCAGCGATCGTCGATCACGATCGTGCCGGGGTCGAGCCCGCCCTTGTCGAGGATGGCCAGGAACTCGTCGTACACGTCCTGCCGGGCCAGGTGGGCGGCCGTCGCGGCGGTGGCCGCGCCGATCAGCCCGTCGGCGGCACCGGCCGGCTCGACCTTCAGCGCCGCGATCCGGGCGCACTGGGCGCCCCAGCCGCAGAAGATCGGCTCGGCCCACCAGTCCGGTCCGGGCGCGGGCGGCGACGGCGCCAGCCCCCGCGCGACCAGGTCGTCGCGGTAGTCCGTCAGCGCCTGCCATGGGGTGGCGGCCGGCCGCAGCACCAGCGTCGGCGTGCGGAACCGGTCGCCGACGACGGTGTGCCCCTCGTAGTCCAGCCGCAGCAGGAACCCGCCGTCCAGCGGCGCGTACCGGACCGCGGTCATGGTCAGCTCGTCGACCGGCGCACAGAACGACACCCCCCACCAGCGGCCCGCCGGGACGTCGGTCGCGTCCTCGGCCAGCCGGTCGCCCACCGCCCAGCAGAGCGGGGGCGGGGAGAAGATGCCGTGCAGGCGGCCGGGCTCGGCGTCACCGACGACGCCCAGCGACGCGCCGGCGGTCGATGGACGGACCACGTGCACCGGCTCGGTCGGCGTCGGGCTGAACAGCGATGCGAACCGGATGGCCGAGCGGAACGTGCCGCCGGCGCCGTTGGGCAGCACCGCACGGCCGCCCAGCATCGTCACCTCGGCGAGCCGGGCCGTGGCACCGGTGTCCGCGCGCCGTCCCGACACGGTCGCCCACACCTCGAGCTCGCCGGCCGTGCAGCGCACGTGCACGGCCTTGTGCTCCCACAGCGAGCTGGTCGACGCCACGACCAGTTCGACCGCGCGATCGGTGCGCTCGACGACGCGGGCCGGCGCGAGGTCGTACGACTCGTCCCGGCCGCCGACCAGGTCCAGCCCGGCGAGCAGCGACAGCTCGGTCCAGACCTTCCCGTCAGCGTCGCGGAGCACCGCCCGTGGCTGCTCGGCCTGCACCTCCAGTCCGTAGCTTGCGCCGGTGACGACGATGCCGCCGTCGGTCTCGGTGACGGTCAACGTCACGCGTTCTCACTCTCCTCGGGGTCGGTCGTGCCCGCCGCGGCGATGCGTGCATAGAGCCGGCCGGAGTCCTTCACGGTCCGGCGCCCGGTCGGGTAGTCGACGTGCACCAGGCCGAACCGCGGCCGGTAGCCCAGCGACCACTCGAAGTTGTCCAGCAGCGACCAGTGCAGGTAGCCACGCACGTCGGCGCCGGCCGCCATCGCCTCGCCCATCGCCCGCACGTGGCCGCGCAGGAACGACTGCCGGCGCACGTCGCGGACCCGCCCGTCGTGCAGCGGCGCGTCGCCGAAGACGCCGCCGTTCTCCGTCACCATCAGCGCGAAGCCGTAGTCGCGGTGCAGCCGCAGCAGCAGGTCGCGGAACGAGTCCGGCGCGATCTCCCAGCCCTCGTCGGTGCGGGCGACGTCGCCGGACGGGCCGACCACCCGCCACGGGAACGGCCGCCCCTCGCCCGGCTCGGCAGCGGCCATGACCCGGCGGGTGTAGTAGTTCACGCCGAGGAAGTCGCTGCGCCCGGCGATGGCGTCCTCGTCGCCGTCGCGGATCTCGGTCAGCGGCCGGCCCAGTGCGCGTTCGTAGTGCTCGCGCATGTCGGCGGGGTAGCCGCGGCCGGCCAGCGGGTCGAGGTACCAGCGGTTCACGTAGCCGTCGGAGCCCCGGGCGGCCGCGGCGTCCTCCTCGGACGGCGTCGCCGGGTCGCACGGGAACAGGCTCAGGGCGACGCCGGCGCGCGTCCGCGGATACTGCCGCAGGATGTCCGCGCCCGCGCCGTGCGCGAGCAGGACGTGGTGCCCGGCGGCCACCGACGCGCCGAGGTCGCGGACGCCGGGAGCGTGCAGTCCCAACTGGTAGCCGAGCAGCGCGATGATCCACGGCTCGTTCTGCGTGACCCACCACTCGACGCGGTCGGCCAGCCGGTCCGCGACGGCGGTGGTGAACTCGGCGAACGCGTCGACGGACGACCGCGCGACCCAGCCGCCGTCGCTCATCAACGCCTGCGGCATGTCCCAGTGGTTCAGCGTCAGCACCGGCGTCACGCCGCGGTCCAGCAGCGCGTCGACGAACCGCTCGTAGTGGTCCAGCCCGCGCTTCTCGACCCGGCCTCGGCCGTCGGGCAGGATCCGCGACCAGCCGACGGAGAACCGGTACGCGTTCAGGCCGAGCGAGGCGATCAGGTCGACGTCGTCGGCCCACCGCCGGTACGAGTCGCAGGCATGTGAGCCGTCACCACCACCCTCGATGGCGCCGGCCTGCCGGGCGAAGACATCCCACACCGACTCGCCGCGGCCGTCGGCGTCCAGACTGCCCTCGATCTGGTGGGCCGAGGTGGCCGCGCCCCACAGGAACCCCGGCGGGAAGCGGAAGGTCATGCATCCTCCAGGACAACAGGTTCAGTGTTCCACGACTCCAGCAGCAGCCGGCGGGGTCCGGTGTCGTGCCGCCACTCGACGGTGAACCGGCGCCGCTCGCCTGGGAGCAGCGGCCGCGGGTCGCCGTCGACGAGCGCCCAGCCGGTCGACTGCGGCGGCCGGTCGTCGCTGAGCTGCAACCCGACCACCACCGGACCGCCCGCGTGCGCCACGTCGACGTCCCAGCCGGAGCCGGAATCGTCCGGATGTTCCACGTGGAACCAGAGCTTCGCGGGCTCGAGGTCGAGCAGCGGGGCGAGGTCGGCCGCCGTCGAGAGCTCGACACACTCCCGGTCGACGAGGTCGCCGCCGGCCGTCCGCCACTCCAGTTCTACGTACACGACGTGCGAGGGTAGCCACTCGAGTGCCGCGACCAGCCGGCCGACGGGCCGCGGGACGCCGACGGAGTCCGAGACCGGCCAGCGCTCCTCGGCCAGTACGCTGCCGGACGCGTCCAGCAATCGGGCGGTCACCGTCCCGCCGGCCGCGCGACCTGGCGACGACCACAGCCACGCCTCGACGGCGACCGGCTCGCCGGCCAAGGCGATGCGGTCCAGCCGCGCCGTGACCCGCTCCGGCCGGTACGCCCGGGCGACCGCGTGGTAGGCCGGCTTCGGCTCGCCGGCGTGGTCGACCACGGCCGTGCACCAGGCGTTCGGGTACGACTCCGCCAGCTGCCACGGCAGCACCAAGCTGGTCCGCGGCCACCGGCGCCGGTCCGCCTCGACGGCGTACGCCAGCCCGGTGGCCTGCAGGAACTGGCTGGCCCGGCGGAACGCGTCGGGGGTGGTGAGCCGGCCGCCGAAGCACTCCTGCACCAGCGTCGCGTTGTTCCACCAGTCGCCGAGATGCCGGTACACGGGGTTGTCGCGGCCGACCGGCCAGCGATCCGCCGGCGGCACCAGCGCCCTCCACAGCCGCCGGTTCGCCATGCCCTCGACGCCGAACTCGGTGTGCGCCAGCGCGGTGCCGCGGTTGTACAGCGTGTAGTGCGCCGTGAGGCCCTGGTGCTCCCACGGTCCGTGCACGTCGTGCAGCCCGTCCGGGTCGCCGTTTATGACGTCGAGCCGGTTGTGGAAGCGGGGCCCGGTCGGCGACGTCGGCAGCCAGGGCCGGCCCGGGTCCAGCCGGGCCACCTCCTCGCGCAGCGCCGCCAGCGCGGGGGAGCGGTCGTCGGACAGCGGGCCGGCGTCGTCCTCCAGCTCGTTGCCGCCGCCCCACAGCAGCAGCGACGGGTGGTGCGTGCGGCCGGGCACGACGGCGGCCGCCTCGGCCCGCAGGTGAGCGACGAACGCCGGGTCGTCCGACGGCGCGCTCTGCATCCCGGAGCTGGACTGGGAGAACTCCTGCCAGACGAGCAGGCCGGCACGGTCACAGGCGGCGTAGAACGACGGCGTCTCGACCAGCCCGCCGCCCCAGACCCGGAGCAGCCGGGCGCCGGACCGCCGGGCCACCTCGACCAGGTACTCGACCTTCGCCTCGGTGATCTCGCCGTACAGCGCGTCGGCCGGTGCCCAGTTCCAGCCGGTCAACTCGACCGGGCGGCCGTTGACGACGGCGGTGTAGGGGAACGCACCGTCCGGCGCGCCGTCGTTGCCCGCCATCCGGACGTGCCGGAAGCCCGTGGTGACCCGGCGCGACGCGTCACCCGCGCGCACGACGACGTCGTACAGCGGCTGCTCGCCGAGGCCGTTGGGCCACCACAGCGCCGGTTCCGGGACCACGACGGCGCCGCGGAGGACGCCGTCGGCACCCACCTCGACCGGCCCGGCCGCGACCACGTCGCCGTCGAACCGGACTTCGACCGACGCGGCGGAAGCGCCGGACACCCGGCCGGACACGTGCACCGTCGCCGCCGCCAGGTCCTTCGACACCACCGGCCGCACCGACAGCTCGTCGACCAGCGCCGTCCCGACCTCCAGCCGGACGCCGCGCCAGATCCCCTGGTGCACCAGCCGTGGGCAGAAGTCCCAGCCGTAGCCCATGCGCGGCGCGTGCACCCGGACCCGGTCGGTGCGGCCGACCTGCGGCTCCGTCGCCGGCGCCGGGTCCACGACGACGGCCAGCCGGTGCTCGCCGCCAGCAGCCACCAGCGCCGTCACGTCGAATCGCGCGCCCCGGTACAGCCCGCCGACCGCCCCGACCCGGACGCCGTCCACGTACACAGTCCCGCCCGGATCGACACCGTCGAGGCACAGAGCCGCACGCTCACCGTCCGACAGCGGTGAGACCACGAACGACCGCCGGTACACCCACGACCGCATGCTCACCCACTCGGCGGCTCGTGAGTTGCGCCCGACGTAGGGGTCGAGCAGCTCGCCGGCCCGGCGCAGATCGCCGATGACCGCACCGGGCACCCGCGCCGGCAGCCATCCCGGAGCCAGCGCCGCCGCGGCCGCCGCGTCGCCGGCGTTGTTCCGCGCCGTGACCGGCTGGTCGACGTACCACTGCCAGGTGTCGCCGAGCGCCTCGCGGACCGACCAGGTACCACCGAGATCGACCGTCGTCACCCCTTGCTGCCGGTCGTCGCGATCCCCTGGACGAAGTGCCGCTGACCGAGGAAGAACAGGATGATCATCGGGACCGTCGTGATGACGCTCGCGGTGACCACGATCTCCCAGTGCCACTCGCCGCCGAACCCGTACTGGTCCAGCAGCGCCTTCAGGCCGCGCGGGACGGTGAAGTTGTCGCTGTCGCGCAGGTAGATCAGCGGCCGCATGAGGTCGGTCCAGATCGCCTGGAACTCGAACAGCAGCGTGATGATCAGTGCCGGTTTGCACAGCGGCATGGCGATGCGCATGAAGATCGTCCAGTTGTTCGCGCCGTCGATCTTCGCCGCGTCGAACAGATCCCGTGGCAGCCCGAGGAAGAACTGCCTGAGCAGGAAGATGTAGAACGCGCTGCCGAACAGGTTCTGCGCCCACAGGGGGGTGAGGGTGTCGACCATCCCCAGGCTGTTCCAGATGAGGAACTGCGGGATCATCGTCACCGCGCCGGGCAGCATCATCGTCGCCAGCACCACGCCGAACAGCAGGTTGCGGCCTCGGAACCGGAAGTACGCGAAGCCCCAGGCCACCATCGCGCTGCTGACCGTCACGGTCACCGCCGCGAGAACCGTGACCAGGACGGTGTTCCACAGCCACAGCGCCATCGGCGCTTCCTGCCAGACGTTCAGGTAGTTGTCGAACGTGAACGTCTCGGGGATCAGCTTGTTGTCGAAGACCTCGCCGCGGGGCTTGAACGACGCGCTGATCAGCCAGATGAACGGATAGATGAAGATCAGCGTGGACAGGATCAGCGCCGCCCAGATCAGCGCCTTGACCGGCGTGATCTTGCGACGGCGTCGCGCCGCCTTCCGCGCGGCCGCCGGTTCCGGCGCCGCGGCCTCGGAGTCGAGCCGCGTCTGTGTCGTCATCGCTGCTCACCCTCGTAGTAGACGAACCGCCGGCTGACCTTGATCTGGATCGCGGTGAAGATCATGATGATCACGAACAGCAGCCAGGCCAGCGCCGAGGCGTAGCCCATGTTGAGGAACTCGAATGCCTGGCGGAACAGGTAGATCACGTAGAACAGCGCCGCGTCGTTGCTGTACGTCGTATTGCCCGATCCGAAGTACGCCGTGTAGGCCTCGGTGAACGTCTGGAAGCCGGCGATGGTGTTGACGATGAAGATGAAGAACAGCGCCCCGCTGATCATCGGGACGGTGATCTTCCTGGTCTGCTGCCACCAGTTCGCACCGTCGACCCGCGCGGAGTCGTAGAGCTCCTGGGGGACGTTGCGCAGCGCGGCCAGCAGGATGATCACCGACGCGCCGACCGACCACAGGCTCATGAGGATCAGGCCCGGCTTCACCCAGTCGGGATCCGTCGTCCACGCCGGCCCGTCGATGCCGAACCAGCCCAGCGCCTCGTTGATCAGGCCGCTCTGCCCGTTGAACAGCAGCAGGAGCAGGATGCCGACGGCCACCGGCGGCGTCATCTTCGGCAGGAAGAAGGCGGTCCGGAAGAACCCGGACGCCCGCCCCGCCTTGTCGAGCAGCAGCGCCAGCGCCAGCGACACGATGACGTAGATCGGCACCTGGATGACGGTGAAGAAGAACGTGTTCCACAGCGCCAAACCGACGTCGGGATCCCGGAACAGCTCCTCGTAGTTCTCGAACCCGACGTAGTTCGGATCGTTGATCACGTCGTAGTCGGTCAGCGACAGGTACGCGCTGTAGATGATCGGCCACGCCGTGAAGACGAAGAACCCGATGATCCACGGGCTGATGAACAGCAGGGCCGCGCGCGTCTCCCGCCGGCGGCCGATGCGGCGCGCCCGGGCCGCTCGGTCGTCACCGAGCGTCCCGGGCGCGTTGACCTGCGTGCGGGACAAGGCCGTCAGCCCTCTTCCCGCTCGTCCCAGGTCGCCCACGCCTCGTCGAGCGCCGCCTGGGCCTCCTCCTGCGCCTGGGCCAGGGCTTCGGCGGGCTCCTGCTGCCCGTTGAGGACCCGGTTGACGGCGTCCTGCCAGGCGGTCTTGAACTCCGCGTCGGCCGGGTTGGCCGGCAGGGTGAACGTGTTCTCGTTGGCCTCGTAGGTGGCCGCCACCGCGGCGTCCCACTTCTCGTCACCGCTGGGCTGGACGAACTGGTCCTGGATGGCCTGGTCGGCCTCCGCGTTGCCGGTCAGCAGGCCGGTGAACGGCTTGCCCTCGGCCTCGCGCAGGTCGACGCGCGCCTGGGCGGCGGCGATCCAGCTATCCGTCTCGGTCATGGTCTTGATGAACCGGCAGGCGGCCTGCGGGTTGGCGCTGTCGGCCGGAATGGCCCACGCCGAGCCCGACGCGTACGCCAGTGGCTCGCCCTCGAGGCTGCGGACGGTGTCAAAGGCCATCGGCGCGTCCGGCGAGACGTCGTTGAGCACGTTGACGTACCACTGCTCCATCGGCATCGCGCCCAGCACGTTGGTGGCGAACTGGTTGCCCTCGCCGAAGAAGTCGGCGGAGTCGCGGTAGGCCTTCACCACGCCGAAGCCGCCCTGAGCGTCGTAGATGCTGACCGCCCACTCCAGCGCCTCGAGCACCGCCGGGTCGTCCAACTGCGCCGTCCGGCCGTCCTCGGACAGCAGGTCGGCGCCGTTGGCCTTCGCCCACAGCGGCAGGAACTCCGGCAGCTTGCTGTCGTAGCCGATGACGGACAGCGAGCCGCCGCTGCCGACGTACATCGCCTCGTTGGCGGCGCTGACGGCGTCCCAGTCCGAGCCGTTGACGTCGTCGAGCGTCAGCCCGGCGGCCGCGAGCAGGTCGGCGTTGGCCTGGGTGATCTGGACGGAGTTGAATTCCGGGATGCCGTAGACGCTGCCGTCGAAGGTCACCTGGTTCAGCGCCGGCTCCAGGTACAGCGAGGTGTCGATGCCCTCGCCGTCGATGCACTCGTCGAGAGGGATGATCGCGCCGCGCGAGGCGAACGTGCCGATCTGGTCGCGGTTGGCGTAGACCAGCTCCGGCGGCTCGCCCGTGGCGACGGCCGACAGGAACTGCTGGATGTCGAGGTCGCCCTCGATGAGGCTGATCTCTGCCGGCGCGACGGCCTCGGTGGCCAGGTCGAGCCGCGTCTGCGCGATCTCGTCGGTGGCGCCGAACCCCATGACGTTGAGCTCACCGCTCAGTTCCGCCTCGGGGTCGAACGTCGTGCCGCCACCGGTCTCGTCGTCGGACGAGTCGCTGGTGCCCTCGGCACATCCGGCGAGCACCAGGCCGGCCGCCAGCGCAAGAGCGCTCCATCTGACGGCTGCTGTCTTCATGGACCGTCCTCCACTTCAGAGGGAGGCGCCGACGAACGACGCCTGAACGTCAGCAGCGACGTCCAGGAGGGAGCGCCGCGTCTGTCCACAACGAGTACGAACCGTCCATACCCCCGGAGAAGGACGGACAGTCGGCTCCGCGCCAGGAGCCGGGTGGGTCACCCGGTGTGGCATCGTTGCCATGTGAGAACGTACCCACACTCGCAGTGGTCGTCAACGGCTCCTGCTTAACGAAACGGAAACGCCTGTTCCACCGCTGGTCAGGCCAAAGTTGTGAGGTCGACGAGGCGGCGCGCCGCCAGCTCGGGTGAGCTGAGCACGGGAGTGGTCGTGACGTCCGCTCGGCTCGCCGCGGCGGCCATCGACGCCTGGGCCAGGACGACCACGTCGGCGCCCCCGTCCCAGCGGGCGATCGCGGTGGCGACCATCTCGTCGTGCGGGTCGGCAGCGCCGGACTCGCGGACCCGGCCGAGCAGCTCCGACTCGACGGTGACGGCGATCCCGGCCCGCTCGGCGCTGCGGTGCAGGAGCCGCTCGGTCGGCCCGACCGTGGAGGCGACGGTGGCGAGCACGGCGATCCGGCCGCCGTCGCCGGCCAGCTCGACGGCGCGGTCGGCCATGCCCTGGTCGACCCGGACCACCGGGGTGTCCGCGCCGAGCCGGTCCAGCACCTGCTCGGTCGCCTCGCCCAGCGTCGAGCAGGTCACCAGCACACCGGCCACCCCCCGGCCGCGCAGATGGGCGACGTGCGCCGCGAGCCGGTCGACGACCTCCGGCGTGACGCCAGCGGTCATCGCCGTGCGCAGCAGCCACGGGTCGACGACGTGGATCGGCTCGACGTCCGCCGGCGCCGCCGCCGTCACGAGGTCGTGGAACGTCGCCGCCAGCGCGGGGACGGTGTGGACGAGTCCGAGCCGGGTCATTTCTTTTCCCACCATGGCGTCGCGTGCTCGTCGACGATCTCGGTCAGGCGCCGCAGCCGGGGCGCCGACCGCGCCGCAAGCTCCGTCAGCGGGCCGCCGACCACGTCGCTCCAGAGCGCCCGGCCGGCCAGGAACCCGGATGCGCCGGACCGGCAGGCGGCCTCGACTGCGGCGGGGAACCGGTCCTGCCGCACGCCCTGCGAGAGGACGACCCACGGGCCGGTGACGGCGTCGTCGAGCGCCCGGCAGGCGTCCAGCAGCTGCGCCGGGTCACCCTCGCCGGCGCTCGGCACCTGCGCCTTGTACAGGCTCGGGCCGAGTACGGACAGCTCGCGGGCGGCCTCGGCGATCGCCGCGTTCAGGCCCCAGCTGCCGCGCTCCAGCTCGGCCGGTGTGGCCCGGACGACCGGCTCGAGCACGGACAGCACGCCGCGCTCCCGGGCGCGGTCGACGAACTCGCGGGCCAGCTCGACGCGCCGCTCGCGCAGCTCGTCGCGGCGCCAGATGACCAGCAGCTTCACGGCGGCGACGCCGTCCAGGTCGCTGCCCGCGGCGAGGAAGTCCGGGTCGAGCGCGGTCTCCTCGACCGGCCCGCCGTCCTCCTGCGTCAGCGCGTCGACGGCGAGGATCAGCCCGCAGGTGTCCGGCAGCAGCCGCTCGCGCCGGAGCCGGTCGAAAGCGTACCTGCGGTCGATCAGGAAGCCCGACGCCAGCGGGCCGAGAGCCCGGGCGACCGCAAGCTTGAACGCCGTCAGCACGTCGTCCGGCGGCCGGCCCGCGCCCGCGTCGTCGAACATCGTGCGCAGGCTCTCGCGCTGGTCCATCGCGACCATCGCGAGGCCGCCGCCGGGCCGGGCCAGCGCGTCGAGAGTGGGTTCACTCATGCCTTGAGTCTGTTCGAAGCCGCACACATCGCGCAAGAAGTGTCCGATTCTTGACATTCTCGATGGCGCCGGGATTGGCTGGGGCCGTGCGCTACACCGACGCGCCGCGCCGGCGCGACGAGCTGCTGCGACAGCTCCGGTCGGCCGGCTACCTGTCCGCGGCCCAGGCGGCGGCCGAGCTGGACGTCTCCGAGATGACCATCCGGCGCGACCTGCGCCAACTGGCGCTGGACGGGCTCGCGGTGCGGGTCACCGGCGGCGCGCGGCTGCCCGGCGGCGACGGCATCCCGTTCGAGTTGCGCACCGACCAATTCGCGGCGCAGAAGGCCGCGGTGGCCCGGGCGGTGGCGGACCTGCTGCCGGCGGGCGCGACCGTCGCGCTGGACTCCGGGACCACTGTTGCCCGGCTGGCCGAGCTGCTGCCCGCCGGGCTCACCGTCGTCACCCACTCGGTGCCGGTGGTGTCGGTGTGCGCGGCGCGGCCGGACCTGCGGCTGATCGGGCTGGGCGGGGTCTTCAACCCGGCGACGCGGTCGTTCGGCGGACCGGCGGTGCGCGGTGCGCTGGAGGACATCGCGGTCGACCTCGCCGTGCTGTCGGCGACCGCGGTCGGCCCGGACGGCGTCTTCTGCGCCGACCCCTACGACGCCGAGACCAAGCGGGCGCTGGCCGCGGCGGCCCGGTCGGTCGTGGTCGCCGCCGACGGGTCCAAGCTGGCGGCCCGCGCGCCCATCCGGTTCGCCCCGATCAGTACTGTGTCGACGCTGGTCACCGACTCGTCCGCGGATGCCGCGGCCGTGCGGGCGCTCGAGGCGGCCGGCCTGCGAGTGTCGCGGGCGGCCGCATGACGGCGCTCCGGCTCGGCGTGGTGGCCGACGACGTCACCGGCGCCTGCGACCTGGCCGGGGTCGTGACCGCGGCCGGCCTGCCGGCGAGCGTGCTGCTCGGCCCGCCGTCACCGGCCGACGTGCCCGCGGACGGTGCCGCCTGCGTCGTCGTCGCGCTGCGGTCCCGGACCGCGCCGGTCGCGGACGCCGTCGCGGAGTCGGTGGCGGCCGCACGGTGGCTGCTCGGCCACGGCGCTCGGCGGCTCTACCAGAAGTACTGCTCGACGTTCGACTCCACGCCGGCGGGCAACATCGGGCCGGTCGCCGATGCGCTCGCCGGGCTGGTGGGCGGCCGGTCGATCGGCACGCCCGCCACGCCGGCCGTCGGCCGGACCGTCTACCAGGGCCACCTCTTCGTCGACGGCCGGCTGCTGTCGGAGTCGCCGCTGCGCGACCATCCGCTGACGCCGATGACCGACGCCGACCTGGTCCGGTTGCTCGCGGCGCAGACGCCGCGCTCCGTCGGGCTGGTGCGCTGGCCGGCCGCCGGAGTACCGGCCGGCGAGACGGCCGAGCACGTGCTGCTCGACGCCCTCACCGACGCCGACCTCGACCGCCACGCCGCCGCCCTCGCCGACGGCGACGACCTGCTCGGCGGCGCGTCCGGGCTGGCCGCCGCGCTGGCCCGGCACTGGGCCGGCAGCGGCTTGGCCACACCGGCGGCCCTGCCCGCGCTCCCGCGCGGCGGCGGACGGGTCGTGCTGGCCGGCAGCTGCTCGCGGCGGACCCGGGAGCAGATCGACGCGTTCCCCGGACCGACGGTGCGGATCGCCGTCGACGACCTCGCGGCCGACAGCGTCCAAGCGGTCGCCGCCGCCGTCGATGCCACGCTGGCCGCGATCCCGGCCGGGCCGGTGCTCGTCACCACCTCGCGGCCGCCCGCGGAGCTGCGCGCCGTCCAGCAACGGCACGGCCGCGACCGCGCCGCGGCGCTGGTCGAGAAGGCGCTCGGTGACGTCGCTCGGGCCGTGGCCGAGGAGGGCGTGCGGCGGTTCGTCGTCGCCGGCGGCGAGACGTCCGGTGCGGTGACCCAGGCGCTCGGGATCCGGCAGGTGCGCATCGGCGCGCAGGTCGCACCGGGCGTCCCGTGGACCGTCAGCACCGGGCCGCGGCCGCTGGCACTGCTGCTGAAGTCGGGCAACTTCGGGCCGCCCGACCTGTTCACCACTGCCTGGGAGGTGGGGCCGTGAGCGCGGCCGAGGTGGAGTCACTGGTGGCAGCGTGCCGCCGGCTGGCGGCGCTGGGGCTGTCGCCCGGCGGATCCGGCAACGTCAGCGTCCGGGTGGGCGAGCAGGTGTTCGTCACGCCGACCGGTGGCGCGCTGAGCCGGGTCACGGCCGGCGACCTCGCTGTGCTGTCGCTGACCGGCGAGCCGCTGTCCGGGGCGCGGCCGTCGAAGGAGTTCCCGCTGCACCTGGCCGCGTACCGCGTCCGGCCCGAGGCGCGGGCGATCGTGCACCTGCACTCCGTGCATGCCGTCGCCGTCTCCTGCCTGGACGAGCCGCTGCCGACGTTGACGCCATACCAGGTGACGCGGATCGGCCCGCTGCCGGTCGTGCCGTACGCGCCGCCGGGCAGCGCCGCACTGGCCGAGGGCGTCGCCGTCGCGCTGGCCGAGAACCACGCGGCCCTGATGGCCAATCACGGCAGCGTGGTCGCCGCCGCCGGCGTCGACCTGGCCGCCGACCTCGCCGAGGAACTGGAGTCGACCGCCCGGCTGGCGCTGCTGCTGCGCGGGCTGCCGTACCGCGAGCTGCCGCCGTCCGCCGTCAGCGAGCTTGCTGGCCCTGCCACCAGCTGACCGTTGCGGCCACGCCCGCATCGAGGGGTGTGGGCTGCTGACCGAACGTCGCCTGGAAGTCAGCGGAGTCCAGGACGAACGGCCGGTCGAACTGGTAGCGGGTCTCCTCGAGCTCGCGCATCATCGGCGTCACGAGGCCCAAGGCGTCCTGCACCCAATACGGCAGCCGGCGGATCCGCGCCGGCGACGTGCCCGCGATCGTGGCGGCCTGCTGCGCCAGCTCGCGCGCGCTGACCGGCGGCGCCGTCGGGACGTGCCAGGCCCGGCCGTAGGCGCGCTCGTCGCTGCCGGCCGTGGCCAGCGCAGCGGCGACGTCGTGGACGTAGGTCCAGCTGCGGACCACACCGGGGTCGTGCAGGTAGGTGGCCGGCTTGCCGGCCAGCAGCGACGGGAAGAACCGCTCGCCGACGTGCCCCTGGTCGCGCACGCCCGGGCCGTAGTAGTCCGACGCGCGCAGTTCCGTCACACGGACCCGGCCCGCCTGGTGCGCCGCCAGCGCCTCGGCCCACATGCGGGCCCGGACCTGCCCCTTCACGCCCTTGCTGCTGAGCGGGAGGTCCTCGGTCATCGGGCGGTCGACCGGGCCGTACGGGTAGAGGTTGCCCAGGATGGTGAGGGCGGCGCCGGTCGCCTGCGCGGCGCCGAGCATCGCGGCGGCCATCGGCGGCCAGTCCTGCGTCCAGCGGTGGTATTGCGGGTTGGCGCAGTTGTAGAGCACGTCGGCGCCCTGGGTGATCTGCGTCAGGCGGGCTTCGTCGGCGGCGCTGGCCGCGACCTTCGTGACGCCGTCTGGACCCGACCCGGACCGGCTGACCACGGTGACCTCGTGGCCGTCGGTGACCAGGCGGGTGGCCAGCAACCGGCCGATCTGCCCGGCACCGACGATGACGTGCTTGCCCATGACTGCTCCTTTGTGTCTGCCGCTCCGTTTCGAGAGCAATGCTCTCCATTTGGAGCGACGCTGTCAAGAGCAGTGCTCTCGATTTGGTGCGTTGCTCTGCTAGAGTCGTCGCATGAACGCCGGACGCACCGCACGTGAGCGCGCCCGCGCCGAGGTGACCAGGGAGATCACCGAGATCGCCCGGCGGCAGCTGGGCACCGAGGGCGCCGGCGGGCTCAACCTGCGAGCCATCGCCCGCGAGCTCGGCATGGTCTCGTCGGCCGTCTACCGATACTTCCCCAGCCGCGACGACCTGCTGACCGCCCTGATCATCGACGCCTACAACGCGGTGGGTGAGGCGGTCGAACGGGCCGACGTCGCCTGCGAGCCCGAGGACCACGCCGGCCGGTGGCGAGCGGTCTGCCACGCCGTCCGCGACTGGGCGCTCGCGCACCCGCACGAGTACGCGCTCATCTACGGCTCGCCGGTGCCGGGCTACCAGGCGCCGGTCGACACCGTCGCCCCGGCCATGCGCGACACCGTCGTCTACGGGCGCATCCTCGCCTCCGCATATGCGGCCGGGGCCCTGGCGCCCCCTGACGGGTTCCCGGCGCCGCCAGACTCGTTCGCCGGCGACGCCGAGGCCGTTCGGCAGGTGATGCCCGGCCTCCCCGACGACCTCGTCGCGCGCGCGATCGCCGCCTGGACCGGCCTGTTCGGCTTCCTCAGCTTCGAGGTGTTCGGTCAGTTCGCCAACGTCGTCGACGACCGCGCGGCGCTGTTCGACCACACCGTCGACACCCTCGGCCGGCTGGCCGGCCTGCCCGCGCCCGCCAGGGGTTGACCTCAACTCCGCTTGAGGTTGCAGCATCGGGGACATGCCTTCCAGTCCACCGGCGTCGCTGTTCAGCCGGGAGTACCTACCGCTGGCCATCGGCGCCGTCGCACTGGTGACGCTCGGCGCGTTCGAGAACCGGGCGGTCGGCACCGCACTGCCGACCCTGGTGCGCGAGTTCGACGCCGTCAGCAGCTTCGGGCTGGTCACGGCCGCACCCGTCGCGACGTACGTCGTCTCGCTGGCGCTGGCCGGCGTGTGGGCCGACCGGTCCGGCCCGGTGCCGCCGCTGCGGGCCGGCGCGGTCGCGTTCGCCGTCGCGCAGGTGCTGGTCGGCACGGCCGCGGGGATGCCGCAGGTGATCGCCGGCCGGCTGCTCGGCGGATTGGCCGAGGGACTGATCGACGTCGGGATCATGGTGCTGATCGCGCGGGCGCTGCCGGAGACGCTGCGGCCGCGGATGTTCTCGCTGTTCGCGGCCGCCTGGGTGCTCCCGTCGGTCGTCGGCCCGTTCCTCACCGGGATCGTCACCGAGGGCGTCGGGTGGCGGTGGGTGTTCCTCGGTGCTCTGGCGGTACTGGTGCCGGTGTGGCTGCTGCTCCGCCCGGCACTGCGGACGGTGCCGCCGTCATCGCCGCCGGCCGCGGGGGCGGAGACGGAGTCGGGGCCGGCGTCGCCGCCGCGCGCGGTGCTGCCGTGGGCGGTCATCGCGGCGGCCGCGGTGTTCGGGCTGTCGCTGGCCGGCGAGCACCTGGCCGCCGACCCCGTACCAGCCGCCACGCTCATAGCCCTTGGAGCGGCGGGGACCGGGCTCGCGGCGGTCCGTCTGCTGCCCCGGGGGACGTTCCGGGTGCGCCGCGGGCTGCCCGCCGTCGTGGCCCAGCGGGCGTTCGTCTCGGCCGCCTTCGCCGGGGTCGGCTCATGGCTGCCGCTGCTGCTGACACTTGTGCACGGTTTCACTCCGACGACGGCCGGCGTCAGCCTGTCCATCACCGGCGTCATGTGGGCGTTCGGCTCCTGGCTGCAGGGCCGCGACCACCGCTATGCACCCGCGGTCGTGCTGCGGGCCGGGCTGGCCGCGATGACCGCCGGCCTCGCGGTCACGACGCTGCTGGCCTGGCCTGCGGTGCCGCCGGTGGTCGGCCTGCTCGGCTGGGCGCTGGCCGGCGTCGGCATGGGGCTCACGTCGCCGGTGCTGTCGCTGTTGATCCTCGCCGGGTCCGACCGGACGAACCAGGGCCGCAACGTCAGCGCCGGGCAGCTGGCCGGGTCGCTCAGCACGGCGGGCACGCTGGCGGTCAGCGGTGCCGCGGTCGCACTGACCGCACCCGGCCCGGCGGTCTTCGCGGGCATCCTCGTGGCCGGTGGCCTGGTCGCGCTCGCCGGGTTGCTCACCTCGGGGCGGGTCGTGGACGACCGCACCGCTACCGTCGAGACCGAGGTGGTCCCGATCGGCTGAGGGGTGAGCTTGTACGACGTGGTGGCGGCGATGGCGGACGCGCTCGTCGAGGTCGGCGGCGTGGTCGGCGCCGTCCTGGGCGGCAGCCGGGCCCGGGGCACGCACCGTCCGGACTCCGACTACGACCTCGGCGTCTACTACCGGGGCACTCTCGACGTCGACCGGCTGGGCGAGCTGGCCCGCCGGTTCGGCGGCCCGTCGGCGACGGTCACCGAGTCCGGCGCGTGGGGTCCCTGGGTCGACGGCGGCGGCTGGCTCATCGTCGATGGCATCGCGGTCGACTGGCTCTACCGCGACGCCGACCGCGTCCAAGCGGCCTGGCGGGCGGCCGAGCGTGGTGAGTACGCGTTCCACCAGCAGGCCGGTCACCCGCTCGGCGTCCCCGACTTCGCCTACGCCGGCGAGATCGCGCTGGCCGTGGTGCTGGCCGACCCGTCCGGCGAGCTCACGGCGTTGCGTGCGCGGGCACAGCAGTACCCGGAGCCGTTGCGAGCGGCGCTGCGGGCCGGCCTGTGGGAGGCCAGGTTCTCGGTGGAGATCGCGGCGAAAGCGGCGGCCCGCGGCGACGCCGCCTACGTCGCCGGGTGCCTCTTCCGCGCCGTCGGCATCTGCGCTCACGCACTACACGGCCACGATGGCCGCTGGCTGATCAACGAGAAGGGCGCCGTGACGGCCGCGGGTGCGCTGCCGTCGGCTCCGGCGGACTTCGCGGATCGTGCACACGGGCTGCTCGGCGCCGCTGGGACCACGGCCGGTGACCTGTCGGCGACGGTCGATGCGGCCCGCGCACTGGTCGCCGAGGTGGGCGTGGTAGTGGGTGGGCCGGGCCGGTCACGTGGGTGAGGCGGTCGGCTCGTGCTCCGTCGCGCCGCCTCGGCAGATCATCGCGTGCTCGGCACCGGCACCGTGACGGCGACCACCTCGCCATGGGCGGCACCCTCGACCAGATCGGCATAGACCCGCGCGACGTCGGCCGCCGGGACGCCCCGGGCGGGATCCCAGCCGAAGGCCGCCAGCGACTCGCGCACCCACCCCGGCGCGACGAGGTTGAGCCGCAGACCGCGCGGCAGCTCCGGCGCCGCCGCCTCGACGAACGCCGCCAGCCCTGCGTTGACCAGCGCCCCGAACGACCCGCCCGGCAGCGGCTCGGCGAACGTGCCGCCGGTGAGCGTGATCGAGCCGCCGTCGCTCAGGTGGCGCACCGCCGTCCGGGCCAGCCGCACCTGGCCGAGCAGCTTGCCCGGGAGGCCGGCGGTGAACTCCTCGTCGCTGGCCTCGACCAGATCTGCGGTCGGCGCGTTCGCCGCGCAACACACCACGCCATCGACGTCGGGCACCGCCGCGAACAGCGCCTCCACCGTCCCCGGCTCCGCCACATCCACTACGACCGGCCCTCGCCGGGACGCCCGGACCACCTCGTGCCCGCGTCCCGCCAGCTCCTCGGCCACCGCCGACCCCACGACTCAGCTCGCCCCGATGACCACGATTCTCACGTCGCGCTCCTTCTTCCGCCTCGCCGCGCCGGTTGCGTGGGCAACCATCTGATCGATGGGCCGCGCTGTGGACCCTCAGGGTCCTGGATGACAACGTTCGCGGCCCGGAGGTCGTTCAGCATCTGAGTGGCCTGCTGAACGTCGAGATCGAACATGTTCCTGATCGTTCTGTTCGTGATCCAGCCGTACTCGGCCAAATGCGCCTCTACCCGCGGTCTGGCTGCATCCGCACGGGTACGGTGCTGCACCGCTGTCCCGAGCTGGGTCGCGACTGCGGGGCGGAGCCACCATCGCAGCCCGCGCCGGGAGTCGCCGTCCCGCTCTATCAATCCGGCCGGCCCAGCCGCCAGGGCATCGAGGCGATGGATCGCCTCGTCCTCGCTCACCTGAATCAGTTGAGCAGCCCCAGAAGGGTTGATGGTCGGGTGCTGACACAGATGGGCCAAGGTCAGCAAAGCGTGTTAGCCGCCATTGAAAATGCCGATGATGGCGTCACTGATCACGAGGATCTGGCGGGCACGGGCGCGGTCGGGTGATCGGCGCGGCGACGTCGCCGTCGTCACGGCGTCGGCCGCCCCCGCGACGCTGGGCCGGCTCGGGCCGGGCACCGATCACAACCGGGCGTGTTGACACCAGCGCCAACTGTTGGCGCTCATGTCAACACCTCCGCGGCCATCACCGGCGCCGGCAGGGATGCGAGCCGCCCCGGCGGGCAGCGCCTGGAATGACCTGCCCCCCATGGCGGCTCACACCCTCCCTCACCGAGTTGATCATGGAGAAGGTCGGGTTTCCCGCGACTCCAAAGGCGACCTTCTCCATGATCAAGCGTGCCGGTCGTCGTCGCAGTGTGCGGCGGCCCCGTTCATCGGCACGGTGACGGCGCAGACGACCCATCCGACATCGGACCGGTTGTCCACACCTGGTCGTCAACGTCAACGACGACCCATCGTCATCGACAACGGCGGCCAACAGCAAAGCGTCGATCCGTAGGGGCGGCTCATCCTAGAACGCGAAAGATCCCGGCAGGTGAGAACCTGACCGGGATCTTCGGTGTGGTGCGCGAGGGGGGAGTTGAACCCCCACGTCCTTTCGGACACACGGACCTGAACCGTGCGCGTCTGCCTATTCCGCCACCCGCGCGTGGTGCGGCACCAAGGTTAACACGCCTCGGCGGATGGTCGATTCCACGATCCTGGCCTCTGGATGTCAGCATGGGCAGAAGCACAGTGAGAGCCGTCGGAACCAGCCGCCAGCCGTCCTTCGTCACATAAGGTTGCGACGGCCGTTTCCGCACGGCCCCGATCCAGGGCGCAGCCGCACCACCATGCCACGCGCCGTTACGATCAGGGTCTTGTCCGCGGCACAGGCACGAGAGGTGAAGGGAGGTACCCGTGGGGGTGTTGCAGCGCTTCGAGCGCCGGCTCGAGAGCATGGTCCAAGGTGCGTTCACCCGGGCGTTCCGCTCCGAGGTGCAGCCCGTCGAGATCGCCGCGGCGATCCAGCGCGAGCTCGACAACAACGCGCAGATCGTCAGCCGCGACCGGTCGCTCGTGCCGAACGACTTCGTCGTCGAGCTGGGGCCCGGCGACTACGACCGGCTGTCCGCGTACATCGGCACGCTGGCCACCGAGCTGGTCGAGCTGGCCCGCGAGCACGCCGAGCTGCAGCATTACGCCTTCACGGGTCCGGTCGGGGTCGGGTTCGAGCGGCACGAGGACCTCGGCACCGGCGCCTTCCGCATCCGCAGCGCGGTGCGGGCCGGCGTCGACCGCGGGTCGTCGTTCGCGCCCACTTCTACCTCCGAGCAGCAAGCCGACGCGTACCTCATCATCAACGGCACCCAGCATCCGGTGCTGCCGCCGGGTGTCGTGCTCGGGCGCGGCAGCGAGTGCGACCTTCGCATCGACGATCCCGGCGTCTCGCGCCGGCATCTGGAGATCCGCGTGTACCAGCAGGGACCGCAGTCCCAGCTGGTCGCCGTCGACCTCGGCTCCACCAACGGGACGGTCGTCGACGGCGCCCGGGTGGGCCAGGCGCCCCTGACCGACGGTTCCCGCATCGTGATCGGCTCCACCGTGATCGACGTCCGTCGGCGCAGTCCCGGGAGGTGAACGAGTGTCGGAACTGACACTCACGGTCATCAAGCTCGGCTTCCTGGCCGTGCTGTGGCTGTTGATCCTCTCCGTCACGTCGGCCATGCGGGCCGACCTCTTCGGCGTGCGGCCGCCCAAGCAGCCCAAGCCGCAGCGCGAGGCCCGCGAGGCGGCTCGGCAGAACCGTCAGCCGCGCGGCGCCAAGGGCACCCCGACCAGGGCGTTCATCGTCGAGGGGCCCGACACCGGCAAGTCCGTGCCGCTCGACGGCACCCCCGTGACGTTCGGCCGTGGGGCCGACTGCACCGTGCCGCTGTCCGACGAGTACGTGTCCACGCAACACGCCCGGCTGCGGTTCCACGATAATCAGTGGTACGTCGAGGACCTCGGCTCCACCAACGGCACCTACGTCGGCAACCAGCGACTCACACGCAGCACGCCGGTCACCGCCCGCAGCCGGTTCCGGCTCGGCAAGACCGTCGTCGAGCTGCGGAAGTAGGTGTCGATGCCGTTGACGCTGCGCTACGTCGCGCGCTCCGACGTCGGCCTGGTCCGGGAGGGCAACGAGGACTCCGGCTACGCCGGCCCCTACCTCCTGGCCGTCGCCGACGGCATGGGCGGCCACGCGGCCGGCGAGGTCGCCAGCCAGGCGGCCATCGACGAGCTGGTGCTGACCGAGCGCGAACCCCGCGACAGCGACCCGCTCCAGACCCTGACCGCAGCCATCGAGGCGGCCAACAAGCGCATCCGTCAGCTCATCGTCGACGACTCCAGCCGCGAGGGCATGGGCACGACGGTCACGGCGCTGCTGTGGACCGGCACCGCGCTCGGACTCGGCCACATCGGCGACTCCCGTGCGTACCTGCTGCGCGACGGCGCCATCCGGCAGCTCACCCACGACCACACGTTCGTGCAGTCGCTGGTCGACGAGGGCCGCATCACGCTCGAGGAGGCCGGCGTACACCCGGCCCGCTCATTGATCCTCAAGGCGCTGCAGGGCCAGGGCGACGTCGACCCGGACCTCCAGGTGCTCGACGTCCACCCCGGCGACCGCCTGCTGGTCTGCAGCGACGGCCTCACCGGCGTGGTCTCCGACGCCACGCTGGAAGAGACCCTCAGCTCCATCGCCGGGCTGGACGACGCCGCCGACGAGCTCATCCGGCTGGCGCTGGCCGGTGGAGCCCCCGACAACGTCACGCTGGTGCTGGCCGACATCGTCGAGACCGACACCCCGCGGCAACCCGACGACACCGCCGAGGCGTTCCTCGTCGGCGCCGCCGCCAGCGACGACGTACCGGCGCCGGAGCGGCCACAGCGCCGTCGGCGAGGCTCCGCGCTGCGCGCCCTCGTCGGCGCCGAAGAGCAGCACAAGCCGACGCCCGAGGACCTCGAGGCCATGCGGTACGCACCGCAGCCGCCCCGGGGCCGCCGCTGGCTGCGCACCGTCGTCATCGTGGCCGCCGTCGCCGCCATCGGCTGGGTCGGGCTGGACCTCGCCAGCGACTGGGTCCGCAACCAGTACTACGTCGGCGACAGCAATGGCCAGGTCGCCGTCTACCAGGGCGTCAGTCAGGAGATCGGGCCGATCCGGCTGTCGGAGCTGCATGACATTCCTGGCGGCCTGCCGGTCGACGCGCTGCCCGACATCTACCGCGAGCAGGTCGCCGACACCATCACGGCCGACGACCTCGAGGACGCCGACGCCGTCGTCGACCGGCTGCGGCTGGAGGCCTGCCGGGCGCACGAGAGGCTGGAGGGCGGCGAGACGCCGGCACCCACCCCGACGCCGACGCCGTCGGCGACACCCACCGGCACCACCGAGCCGCGCGCGGGCGCGACGACGACCACCCCACCGGCGGAACCGCCGGCCACCGAGCCCACCGGCGGCGCCACCGAAGGCACCGACGACGGCTGGCTCGGCAGCGAGGTCGGGTATCCCGGGCTGCTCTGTGCGGGGGCGTCATGAGTCTCGACCGCGCACGCGCCCGCACCGAACCACCGGCGCCCGAGACCGTCGCCCCGCGCCGCGGCCGGGGGACCGAGCTGGTGCTGCTGATCTTCGCCATCGGCATCGCGACGTTCGCCTACGTGAGCGTCGACCTCGGCGCACTCGGCCGGGTGCCGCCGAACGCGCTGGCCTACCTCGGCGGGCTGTCGGCCGCCACGGCGGTGGCGCACATCGTCATCCGCATCCGGGCGCCGTACGCCGATCCCGTCATCCTGCCGATCGTCGTCACCCTCTGCGGGCTGGGTCTGGCGATGATCCACCGGCTCGACATCGCCGACGGGACGACCCGGGCGTCCACCCAGCTGACCTGGATGGCGGTCGGCGTCGCGCTGTTCGTCTGCGTGCTGTTGTTCGTGCGCGACCACCGAGTGTTGTCGCGGCTGCCGTACCTCGCCGGGCTGGCCGGGCTGCTGCTCCTGATGCTGCCGCTGCTGCCGGTCATCGGCCACTCGATCCGCGGCGCCCGCATCTGGATCAACGTCGGTCCCATGACGTTCCAGCCGGGCGAGGCCGCCAAGATCATCCTGATCATCGCGTTCGCCGCCTACCTGGTGCAGACCCGCGACGCGCTGGCGCTGGCCGGACGCCGGTTCCTCGGCGTCGACCTGCCACGGGCCCGCGATCTCGGGCCGATCCTGCTGGTCTGGCTCGCCGCCCTGGGCATCCTCGTCGTGCAGAACGACCTCGGCCCGTCGGTGCTGTTGTTCGGCATCTTCGTGCTGATGATCTACGTCGCCACCGAGCGGATCTCGTGGATCATCCTCGGCCTGCTGCTGATCCTGGCCGGCGGGTTCGCCGCGAACGCCGTCGTCTCGCACGTCGCGGAGCGCATCGAGTTCTGGCGCGACCCGTTCATCGACCCGCAGGGGCAGGTCGCGCAGTCGCTCTACGGACTGGCGTACGGCGGCCTGCTCGGCACCGGCCTCGGCCAGGGCCGCCCGGACCTGACGCCGATCGCCGAGAGCGACTTCATCGGCTCGGCGCTGGGCGAGGAGCTCGGGCTCACCGGGCTCATCGCGATCATCCTGCTGTACGCGCTGCTGGCCTCCCGCGGCCTGCGGGCCGGCCTGCTGCTGCGCGACCCGTTCGGCAAGCTGCTGGCCGCGGGGCTGGCCGCCGGGTTCTTCCTGCAGGTGTTCATCGTGCTCGGCGGCGTCACCCGGCTGATCCCGCTGACCGGTCTGACCACGCCGTTCCTGTCCCTCGGCGGCTCGTCGCTGGTGATGAACTGGGTGCTGGTCGCACTGCTGATCCGGTTGTCAGACGCGGCCCGGCGGCCCGCGCCGCCGTCGTCGTCCTCCTCGCTGGCGGACACCGCCGTCACCCAGGTCGTGAGAATCAGATGAACTCCCCGATCCGCCGCATCTCCGCCGGCTGCCTGCTGCTCTGCGTCGCGCTGCTCATCAACGCGACGTACGTGCAGGCGTTCTGGGCCGACGACCTCAACGCGCGTTCGGAGAACCGCCGGGTCCTGCTCGACGAGTACTCGCGCGAGCGTGGCCCGATCCTGCTCGCCGACGACACCCCGATCGCGCAGTCGACGCCGGTCGACGACGAGTACCAGTTCCTGCGGCAGTACCCCGAGGGCCCCATCTACGCGCCGTTGACCGGCTACTACTCCTACAACTACGGGCGGACTGCGCTCGAGCGGGCGCAGAACGACATCCTGTCCGGCGACGACGACCGGCTGTTCGTCCGCCGGTTGATCGACCTCGTCACCGGCGAGGAGCCGCGCGGCGGCGCCGTCCGGCTGACCATCGACCCCGCGGCCCAGCAGGCGGCGTGGAACGGCCTCACCGAGAGCGGCTACAAGGGCGCCGTCGTCGCCATCGACGTCCAGACCGGCGCGATCCTGGCCATGGTCAGCTCGCCGTCGTACGACCCCAACCCGATGGCCAGCCACTCGATCGAGGAGCAGACGGCCACCCGTCAGGCGCTGGAGGCCGACCCGGACAAGCCCGACCTCAACCGCGCGATCGCCCAGCGGCTCCCACCGGGATCGGTGTTCAAGCTGGTCACGGCCGCGGCGGCGCTGGAGTCCGGCGAGTTCGATCCTGACACCGAGGTGCCGGGCCCGGCCGAGTACGACCTGCCGCTCACGAACACCAACCTGCCGAACCAGAGCGGGGAGGCCTGCTTGGACGGCACACCGTCGCTCACCGAGGCGCTGCGCATCTCGTGCAACACCGCGTTCGCCTATCTCGGCAACGAACTGGGCGACGATGCCCTGCGCGAGCAGGCCGAGAAGTTCGGCTTCGACACGCAGCCGCTGACCAACGACGACATGAACGCCGCGACCAGCGTGTTCCCGGCCGACCCGGACGAGCCGCAGACGGCGCTGTCGGCGATCGGCCAGTTCGACGTCCAGGCGACGCCGCTGCAGATGGCCATGGTCTCCGCCGCCATCGCCAACGACGGCGTACTGATGGAGCCGTACCTCGTCCGCGAGGTCAGCGGCCCGGATCTCGTCAGCCCGATCGAACGGACCGAGCCGGAGGAGCGCACCCGCGCCGTGTCGCCGGAGACCGCCGAGCAGCTGACCCAGATGATGGTCGACGTCGTCGAGAACGGCACCGGCGAGAACGCCCAGATCGCGGGCATCCAGGTCGCCGGCAAGACCGGCACCGCCCAGAGCTCGCCCGACCGGCCGCCGTACGCGTGGTTCACGTCGTTCGCGCCGGCCGACGAGCCCAGCGTCGCGGTCGCCGTCGTCATCGAAGAGGCGCCCGACACCGCCCGCAGCGACATCGGCGGCGGACGGCTGGCGGCGCCGATCGCCAGGGACGTCATGGAGGCGGTGTTGGGATCGTGACCATCGCCACTGTTCGGTCACAGGCAGCGCCACGACCGCCGGAACGGGTAGCCTGCGCGAGGTTGAGTCGAGAAAGGGCCGGACAATGAACGAGTTGCGACTCCTAGGAGATCGCTACGAGCTGGGCGAGGTGATCGGCCGTGGAGGCATGGCCGAGGTCCGCCGCGGCCGCGACTCCCGGCTGGGCCGCATCGTCGCTCTGAAGATGCTGCGGGTCGACCACGCGAGCGACGCCACGTTCCAGGCCCGGTTCCGCCGTGAGGCGCAGTCGGCGGCGTCCCTCAACCACCGCAACATCGTCGCCGTCTACGACACCGGCGAGGACTACATCGACGGCCACCGTATTCCGTACATCGTCATGGAGTACGTCGAGGGCCAGACGCTGCGCGAGATACTGCAGGAGCAGCAGCGGTTCACGCCTGAGCGGTCGATCGAGATCCTGGTCGCGACACTCGACGCGCTGGAGTACAGCCACCGCGCCGGCATCGTCCACCGCGACATCAAGCCCGGCAACATCATGATCACGAGCGGTGGCGAGGTCAAGGTCACCGACTTCGGTATCGCGCGGTCGCTCGCCGACACCGGCATGGCGCTGACCCAGACCGCCGCCGTCGTCGGGACCGCGCAGTACATCTCGCCCGAGCAGGCCCGCGGCGAGCAGGCCGACGCCCGCAGCGACCTCTATGCCAGCGGCTGCGTGCTCTACGAACTGCTCACCGGCCGGCCGCCGTTCATCGGCGAGTCGCTGGTATCAGTGGCGGTGTCGCACGTGCGCGAGATGCCCACGCCGCCGTCGGCGCTCGACCCGAACATCACGCCAGAGCTCGACGCCATCGTGATGAAGGCGCTGGCCAAGGACCGCCTGCACCGGTACCAGAGCGCGTACGAGATGCGCACCGACCTCGAGCGCGCCGCCGCCGGGTTGCCGGTGGCGGCGGCCGCGGACACGTCCGCCGCGACGCAGCTGATCGCGAACGCCGCGCCCACTGTCGCCGCCGGCGCGCTGCCGCTCGACGACGCCACCCCGTATCCCGACGAGCTCGTGGACGAGGAGGACGAGGACCAGCGCAAGGGCTTCAGCTGGTGGGCCGTCGTGCTCGGCGCGCTGGCCATCCTGGCGATCGCCGGGCTGATCGGCTACCTGATCTTCAACTCCGGTGGCACGGCACAGGCGACCGTGCCCGACCTTGTCGGCATGACGCAGGAACAGGCCGAGGCCAGACTGGCCGACGAGAACCTCGAACCGACTGTCGAGACCGAGCCCGTCGAGGACGAAGCACAGATCGACACGGTGATCCGCCAAGACCCGCGGCCGTCCACTCAGCTGGACGAGGGCTCCTCGGTGACGATAGTGGTCGGTGTCGCACCCGAGATGGTTCCGGTGCCGGCCGTCGTCGGACGGCCGCAAGCGGAGGCCGAGCAGTTGATCCGCGATGCAGGATTGCAACCGGGCAACGTCAGCCGGCGGGACAGTGAGGAAGAGGCCGGCACCGTCCTGGCGACCGAGCCAGAGGGCAACACCCCGGTCCCGCCCGGCACCACGGTCAACATCACCATCTCCAGCGGCGAAGTGGCGATTCCGGTGCCGAACCTGATCGGCCTGAGCGAGGACGCCGCCGTCAACGAGCTGCAGCGGCTCGGCCTGGAGGCCGACGTCCGGCGCGAGGAGACCGGCGACCAGCCGGAGGGCCAGGTCTTCCGCCAGGAGCCGGGCGCGGACAGCGGCGCCGAGCTCGAAGAGGGCGACACCGTCATCATCTACGTCGCTCAGGCACCCGAGCCCACCGAGGAGCCGACGGAGACCGAGACGGACACGCCGACCGAAACGCCCACCGAGACCGAGACGCCGGGCAACGAGTCCGGCGAGGGCGGCACGGACTCCGGCGAGCAGGGCACCGACCAGGGGACGGACCAGGGCACGGACAGTGGAACCGACGAAGGCCTGATCGGCGGGAGTACCGAGTAACGTCGCGGCTCTCGTGTGAGGCGATCGCCGTCAGACGCGCAGGTCGGCGGACGGGCCGTGCGAAACCACCGGGGCGAGCCCTGCGGACCGTGCGACCGCGCCGTCGTCGCCGCAGACGGTGAGCCAGTTGGCCAGCATGCGGTGGCCGCCCTCGGTGAGCACCGACTCCGGGTGGAACTGGACCCCCTCGACCGGCAGCGACCGGTGCCGCATGGCCATGACGACGCCGCCCGCGGTGCGCGCCGTGATTTCCAGCTCGGCCGGGACGGTGTCGGGCTCGACGGCCAGCGAGTGGTAGCGGGTGGCCGTGAACGGGCTGGCCAGCCCGGCCAGGACGCCGTCGCCGTCGTGGTGGACCTGGCTGGTCTTGCCGTGCAGCAGCTCCGGCGCGCGGCCGACGGTGGCGCCGTACGCGACGCCGATGGCCTGCAGGCCGAGGCACACGCCGAAGATCGGGGTGCGCCCGGCCAGCGCATGGATGAGGTCGATGCAGCCGCCGGCCTTCTCCGGCGTGCCGGGCCCGGGCGAGAGCAGGATGCCGTCGTAGCCGTCGGTCGAGCCGATCTCGTCGTTGCGGCGCACGTCGCAGTCGGCGCCGAGCTGCGCGAGGTACTGGACCAGGTTGAAGACGAAGCTGTCGTAGTTGTCGACCACGAGGATGCGCCGGCTCACGACGTCTTGCCTCCCTGGACTGTGCCGGTGAAGGCCGGCATCGTGATGTTCTGCTCGCCGGTGACGCCGTAGTGCAGCCCGATACGGTCGGCCCAGGCGCGGTACTCACGCACGGCCGGCGACGTGTCGAGCGCATCGCGCATGGCGTCGGCGTCACCGATGGCGCTGACGGTGTAGGGCGGGTAGAAGGTGCGGCCGTTGAGCAGCAGGACCGGACCCTCGCACTGGACCGTGCTGGTCGACACGATGCGCTGGTCCATGACGGTCATCGCCTCGGCCCCGCCGGCCCACAATGCGTTGATGACGCCCTCGAGGTCCTGCTGGTGCACGAGGAAATCCTCGGTGTTGAGCTCGGAGTCCTCGCCCAGGTTGTTCGGCAGCGGCGCGTCGTCGAGCGTGACCGTCAGGCCCGGCCCCTGGACCGGGGTCAGCCCGGCCTCCGGCATCAGCTCCTCGGTGTGGCGGTCGACCTCGGCGGACTCGCTGGTGCCTTGGCCGGCGGTGAGATCGTCGATGTCGGAGGAGAGCTCGTCGATGCGGGCGTGCAGCTCCTGGACGCGCTGCTCCTCGGCTCGGACCAGATCGGAGAACGCGATGACGTCGCTGCCGCGCAGATCGTCACCGTCGGCGGCCTTGGCGCTGGTGATGAGCAGGACACCACAGCCTGCGAGCACCACGGGGGCCAGGAAGCGCCAGGCCCGTGGGTAGTCGGACGACCGGCTGATGGTGTCCACCTCCAAGTGGGACGATCGTGACTGCAAGCCGCGATGTGGGCACTCGGCCTGCTGACGACTACGCTAGCCGAGCATCACCGCAACCAGCCAAGACCGAGAGGAAACCGACCGTGCCCAAGTCTCGCAGCCGTCGCAAGGACGACGACTACACCCCTCCGGAGCGGGGCGAGCTCAAGGACCCGACGGTCTCCGGTCGCTGGGTCGTCCCCACCATGATCACCCTGCTGCTCGTCGGGCTCGTGTGGATCGTCGTCTACTACCTCGTCGGCGACGACCTTCCGCTCGTCCAGGACCTCGGCGGCTGGAACCTGTTGATCGGCATGGGCCTGATCACCGGCGGGTTCATGACCGCCACCCGCTGGAAGTGACGGTTTTCCACGCTGAGCTGCGGGGACGCCGTTGTCCACAGGTTATTGCACAGCTGTGATTACACGTGTGTAATTTTCCCCAGTGGGGATAACCCCTGTGGATAACTGCACACGCGAAGGTTGACTATGGACGCTGCGCGCCGTCCGACGCCCCGGTGTCGGCGGCCGGTGCCCGGGCGACCTTCCTCGGTGTGACCTGGGCCCAAGCCAACGAGGAACGCCACCCGGCCAGCGTTGATCTTGGAGTTGTTCGGTCATCTATCGGACATTTCACCCTCCAATTGCCGAACAACTCCAAGATCAACGCGGGAGTGTCCGGAGGGAGCTCTGCCTGCTGTGGCGCGGGAAACTCCCTCCCGATCACGCACCCCCCCGGATGACACCTCACCCGCGTGAGAGCCGTAACGGGGACCCGTCGGCACACCAGGAGGCCATCAGACGGGTGAGGTGTCCGCCCGGCCAGTGAGGACACCGGCTGATGCCCGGCAAACCAGCGAATGCCCGCCCCGCCGACGGATGCCGGGCCGATCCCCGCCGTGTCCGCCGGTTTCGCGGGCATCGAATGGGTGCGCCATCCGCCGTTGGGCGAGTGAGGACCGCACCCGAGCCAGGTGCCAGGCCCGGAACCAAGCCTCGGCCACGTGCCGTGGACCGGCGACCCGACCGGCCGAGCCAGTCAGGTCGCCGGGACGAGCTCAGGAGATGGCCACCATGATGGCCGTCGTGATCAGCATGGCGGCGGCGAGCGAGCCGATGAGCGCCCACAGACCACGCTGCTGCTTGGGAGCGTAGGCGTAGACCGCCGCCAACGCCGTGCCGATGACCAGGCCGCCCAGGTGGGCCCGCCAGTCGATGCCCGGGACGCTGAACCCGAAGACCAGGTTGATGCCCAGGATCACCACGATGCCGCCGGTGTCGCGGCCGAGCCGGCGGGCGATGACGAACAGCGCGCCGAACAGACCGTACACCGCGCCCGAGGCACCGTACGACAGCGAATAAGGGTCGGACACGGTCAGCAGCGACGCCGCCGTGCCGCCCAGCGCCGACAGCAGGTACAGGGTGATGAACCGGCTGCGGCCCAGGACCGGCTCCAGCGACGAGCCGAGCATGTACAGCGCGACCATGTTCAGCCCGATGTGGAGCACGTTCTCGTGCGTGAACGCGGCCGTGACGAGCCGGTACCACTGGCCGTCGACGACGCCGAAGACGAACGGGTCGTTGCGCTCGCCGAGGACGAGGCCCAGGCGGGCGCTCAGTTCGTTCGTGCCGACGCCGCGCGCGTAGCGGTCGTAGAACGAGTCGCCGCGCGTGCCGATCACCAGGCCCATCACCCAGATGACGACGTTGATGCCGATGAGGGTGAGGGTGACGACGTTGGAGCTGGACTCGCGCCGCTGGCCGCCCAGCACAGTACGGGCCTGGCGGACGCCCTTGCGCCCCTCGGCGACGCACTGCGGGCACTGGTAGCCGACCGGCGCGGCGATCATGCACTCGGGGCAGATCGGCCGCTCACACCGCGAGCAGCGGATGTACGTCTCGCGGTCGGGGTGGCGATAGCAGGTCGGCGGTGCGGCCGAGCCGCCGCTGGCGGGAGGCTCGGCCGGACCGCCGGCATTTCCGGTCATGGGAACGCCGGCTCTCGGATCTCAGCCGCCGGTGATGGTCACCGACTCGATGACGACGGGCTCGAGCGGCCGGTCGGCACGGTCGGTGGGCGTGGCGGCGATGGCGTCGACGACGTCGCGGCTGCTCTGGTCGGCCACCTCACCGAAGATGGTGTGACGGTGGTTGAGGTGCGGCGTCGGCCCGACGGTGATGAAGAACTGCGAGCCGTTGGTGTTCGGGCCGGCGTTGGCCATGGCCAGCAGATACGGCTTGTTGAACGCCAGCTCGGGGTGGAACTCGTCGGCGAAGTCGTAGCCGGGGCCGCCACGGCCGTCGCCGAGCGGGTCGCCGCCCTGGATCATGAAGCCCGAGATGACGCGGTGGAAGACGGTGCCGTCGTACAGCTTGTCGGTCGTCTTGTCGCCGGTCTCCGGGTTGACCCACTCGCGCTCGCCCTTGGCGAGCTCGACGAAGTTGCGCACCGTCTTCGGGGCGTGGTGCGGCAGGAGTGCCACGGTGATGTCGCCGCGGTTGGTGTGCAGGGTGGCATGAAGCTCATCGGCCACGGGTAAGCCCTTCGCTGTTCGATTTCCTCGATTTGCTCCATCCTCGCACGCCGTGGCGTATGTCGGCATACGGTCGTCGGTAAGGCAAGATCGGGGGGATACGACGGGGACAGGGGCCCTGCACGCGATCCGACAAGGGAGGCCCAACGTGAGCAGGCTATTCAGCATCCGGCGGAAGAGCCGCACCGAGGACGCGAAGGTGCGCACGCAGGAGGCTGCGGAACAGGCCCGCCAGGCCGCGCGCGAAGCCGGTCGGCGCGCCCGCGAGGCCGCGACACCGGTGGTCGACTCCGCGCGTGAACGGCTGACTCCGGTGGTCGAGTCGGCCGTCGACAAGGTGGGCCCGAAGGTCCAGGCCGCCCGCGAGAAGGTGGGCCCGGCCGCCAACCAGGCCAAGGACACGCTGCTGCACGACGTCGTCCCGCGGGTCGCCGACTCGCTGGCCGTCGCGGCGGACAAGTTCTCCGAGCGCGCGCACGAGCTGTCCGAGCGCACAGCCGCGCTCGCGGAGAAGGCCGAGAAGCAGCGCAAGAAGCAGCGCCGCCGCCGCGTCGTCGCGGTGCTGGGCGGGTTCGCCGCCGCGGGCGCCGCGGTGGCCGCCGTGGCGCGCCGGCGCGGGCAGTCCGACCAGTGGACCACCTACGACCCCTCCACGGGTCCGTGGGCTCCGGCGCCGTCGCCCGACGACAAGTCGGCCGAGAAGGCCACCCCGAGCGGGTCGGCTGCGGCGGCGACGTCCGACGCGAGCGATGAGGCCGCGAGCACCGACGGGACGGGTGACGACAAGCCGGCCGCGAAGAAGGCAACGCCGGCGAAGAAGAGCGCTCCGGCCAAGAAGACCACCGCCAAGAAGGCGCCGGCGAAGAAGACCGCGCCCGCCTCGGCCGCCAGCAACAGCAGCCAAGGCACCCTCGACGGTAGCCAGAACTAGGAGGTGTCTCCCGGCCTCCGGGACACCCGCCCCTAGCCGGCGTCCTTCGTCACGTCGGCCAGCGTCGCCATCTCGGTGAGCACCCGCGCCGCGGCCTGCACCAGCGGGACCGCCAGCAGCGCGCCGGTGCCCTCGCCGAGCCGCAGCCGCAGATCGAGCAGGGCCGGTTCGCCGACCCGGTCGGGCAGCGTTCGCCCGCCCGGCTCGGCGGACGTGTGTCCGGCGACCAGATAGCCGGCCAGGTCCGGGCAGAGCGCGACGGCGGCCAGCGCCGCGGCCCCGGTGACGACGCCGTCGATGACGACGGGGATCCGCGCGGCCGCCCCGGCCAGCATGACGCCCACCAGCGCCGCGTGCTCCAGCCCACCCAGCGATGCCAGCGTTGCCAGTGGTCCCTGTGCCCCGGCCGCGGCGTCGGTGGCGTGCCGGGCCAGCGCCGTCCGCACGACCTCCACCTTGAGCGGCGTCCGCCCGTGGTCGAGGTTGGCGCCTTTCCCCGTCACGTCGGACGGGTCCGCGCCGGTGAACGCGGCGAACAGGGCGGCCGACGCCGTCGTGTTGCCGATGCCGACCTCGCCGGTCACCAGGAGGTCGGTGCCGCCGTCGATCAGCTCGGCCGCCACCCGGGCGCCCGCGCGGATCGCCGTCCGGCACTCCTCGAGCGTCATCGCCGGCTCGACCGCCAGGTCGCGGGTCGCGCTGCGCACCCGCTCGTCGCGGACGCCGTCGGGCACCGGGCCGAGCCGCAGCGTCCCGACGTCGACCACGACGACCCGCGCGCCGACGGTCCGGGCGATCGCGTTCACCGCGGCGCCACCTGACGCGGCGGTCGCGACCATCGCCGCGGTCACCTCCTGCGGCCAGTCCGACACACCCTGGGCGTGCACGCCGTGGTCGGCCGCGGCGACGACCACCGCGGGCGACGACGGCACCGGCGGCGGGCAACGGCCGCTGATCGCGGCCAGTCGGGCGCCGAGGTCCTCGAGCCGTCCGAGGCTGCCCGGCGGCTTGGCCAGCCCGGCGTGCCGCTCGCGGGCCCGCTCGAACGCCGCGTGGTCGACTTGCAGGACCGACCCGATGAGCTCCTCCACCGTCGGCGTCACACCGACCCCCCTTCCTCGATGGTGCGCAGTGCGGCGACCAGCCGCTCGTTCGTCGCCCGGTCGCGGACGGCCACGCGCACGGCGCGGTCGTCCAGCCCGGGGAACGTGTCGGCCCGGCGGGCGGCCAGGCCGTGCTGCAGCAGCCGGTCGCGCAGGCCGGGCCGGCCGGAGCGGACCAGCACGAAGTTGGCGTGCGCGTCCCACACGTCCAGGCCGCCGACGGACCGCAGCCCCGCGACCAGCTCGGTGCGCAGCTCCGCGACGGCGCCGGCGCGGGCGCGCCGCTCGTCCTCGGCCACCGGCGCCGTCAGCGCCTCGATCGCCGTCAGCGCCAGGCTGTTGACGGTCCACGGCTGGCGGCCGGCGGCGAGCCGGCTGATCAGCTCGACTGGCCCGACGACGTAGCCGACGCGGAGGCCGGCCAGCCCCCACAGCTTGGTCAGGCTGCGCACGGCGACGACGCCGGGCAGGTCGCGGCGCCCGGCCAGGCCGTCGGCATCGTCGAGGAACTCGGCGAACGCCTCGTCGACGACGACGGTCCGGCCGGGCCGGGCCAGCGCCGCCACCGTCTCGCCGCGATCGAGCACGCCGGTCGGGTTGTCCGGCCGCCCGAGCACGACGAGGTCCGCGGCCGCGGGGATGCCCGCCGGATCCAGCCGCCAGTCCTGCCCGGCGTCGCGCATGACCCGGACGACAGGGACGCCGGCCGCCAGCAGCGCCGCCTCGGGCTCGGTGAACGAGGGGTGCACGCAGGCGGCCAGCCGCGGCCGGAGCACCTGGGCCAGCAGCCAGAACGCCTCCGCGGCGCCGTCGACGACGAGGCACTCCTCGGCGGGACGGCCGTGCCGGGCGGCGGCCGCGGCCCGGGCGGCGCGGTCCTCCGGGTAGGCGGCGAGGTCGCGCACGGCCGCCGCCAGCCGGTCCGCCAGCCACGACGGCGGGCCCGGCTGCACGTTGACGGCGAGGTCGACCGCACCGGGCGGCACCTGGGTATCGCCGTGCTCGCGCAACAGCGGATCCACCACCGGCGCGGACCTGGCCGGCTCGGACGTGACGTCGGCCTCGAGCCGGACCACACGGCCGCCGACGACGAGGAGCGCCTCGTCCGCCGCCGCGGACAGAACCTGCACCGCTCGTCCGTGCACGTCGACGTACAGGCGGGCGCCGGGACCGCCGGCGTGCACGCCGAGCCCCGGCTGCCCCGCGATGACCAGCACGTCGACGTCCAGGGCGGCGACGGCATCGGTGAACGCCCGCAGCGCCGCAACCACGGCGTCCTCGGCGCGCGCCCGCAGCGCCGGGTCGGGCACCTCGTCGCCGACGAACACGCCGGCCGACTCCAGCGTCTCGGCCAGCCACGTGTCCAGCGCGTCGACCAGCACGAACGACCCCGCACCGGCGTCGGCGACCGCGGCGGCCAGGTCGAAGGTCTCGAGCGTCCGCCAGTGCGCCGGACGGTCCGCGCGGTGTCGCGCGACCCGCGCCTTGAACTCGTCGTCGCGGACGACGGCCGGCGCGACGACCACGACCGGACGACCGCTCGCCTCGGCCCGGCGCGCCGCCAGGCCCGACTTGCCCGACTTCTGCCCGCCCAGCACCAGCGTCAGCCGCCCCCGCGACGGCCCCCTGTCCCGTTGATCACGGAGAAAGTCGGGCTTCCGGGCACTCGGAACCCCCCTTTCTCCGTGATCGACTTCGGTTGGGGTGAGGCGGGAGCGAGGGTCGGACGCAGGCGTCGGGGGCGACGGAGTCACAGTCACAGCAGGTCCTCTTCCTGGGCAGCAAGGGCCGCGACGGCGATCGCGACCGCGAGATTCGTCAGCGCCACCCCGGCACCGAGCACATCGCCGGTGACCCCGCCGATGCGCCGACGGGCCGCCCGGCCTAGTCCGAGCACCGGCACGGCCGCCGCGGCGAGCACGACGAACGCCCACCAGCCGGCCGCCAGTACGGCGACGACCAGCACGGTGAGCGCCGCCACCGCCGAGTCCACCACGCCCAGCCGGCCGAGCCGCCGACCTTGGCCGTCGGTCCGGGCGGGCGGCAGCCACGCCGCCAGGACCAGCGGCGCCGCTCGCCCGATGACGTGGCCGGCGAGCAGGATCCGGGCGACGTCGGCGAGCCCCGACGACCCGGCTCCGGCCGAGGCGAGCACCGCCACCCGCAACAGCAGGTCGCCGGCCAGGGCCAGCGCGCCGTACGTGCCGAGCCGGCTGTCGCGCATGATCTCCAGGCGCCGCTCCCGGGTCGCGCCGCCCCAGAGCCCGTCGGCGGTGTCGGCCAGCCCATCCTCGTGCAGGGCGCCGGTGACGATCACGGTCGCCAGTACCGCCGCGACCGCGGCCACCAGCGGACCGGCCAGCGCGTCCGTCGCCCACCACATGACCAGCCCGACCCCGCCGACCAGCGCGCCGACCAGCGGGAACCACGCACCAGCGCGGTCCAGCGCCGGTCCGGCGAACGGCGCCGAGCCGACCGGGATCCGGGTCAGGAATCCCACCGCCGCCCGCAGCGCCCCGATCACGACAGCCCCGCCAGCGAGCGCAGCAGCCGCGTGTCCAGGTGGTCCTGCACCACGTCGGCCAGCCGCTCGAACGTCGCGTCCAGGCTCCGCGTCGGCCGGCCGCCGAACAGCGCCTCGAGCACAGCCGCGTCTTCGAACAGCCCGTGCAGGTACCAGCCGGCGACGTTCCCTTCAGACACGACGACGGCGTCTGCGCCGGCCTCGCCCACGGTGCGGCCCTGCCGGATCTCGTAGCCGTCGACCCCCAGCCCGCTCAGTGCCGCCCACGGCTCGCCGAACACGGGCAACGACAGCGACCGCCGCCGGACCAGCTTGTCGCGCTCGAACGTCGTGGTCAGCGGCAGCAGGCCGAGCCCGTCGCCGGCACCGTCGACCCCGAACGGGTCCTCCAGCCGCCGCCCGAGCAGCTGCAGCCCACCGCAGACACCCAGCACCCGCACTCCGGGCCGCCCGGCCGCCGCCACCACGGCCGCATCGACACCCGACGCACGCAGCCACGCCAGGTCGGACGCCACGTGCTTCGACCCCGGCAGGATCACCGTCGCCGCACCCTCGAGGTGCCACGGCTGCGTCGCCCAGCGCACGTCGGCCACCTGCTCGAGGAGCGCGAACTCGTCCAGGTTGGACGCCGTGGGGTAGCGGACGATCGCGACCGGCGGCAGCCCGCCCCGGACCGGTGCCCGCAGCGCCGCGCCCTCCTCGTCGGGCAGGTCGTGTCGGATCATCGGCACGACGCCGACGGTGGGCACGCCGGTCAGCCGTTCCAGCTGCTCCGGGCCGGGCGGCAGCAGCGAGGCGTCGCCGCGGAACCGGTTGAGCACGAAGCCGCGGATCCGCCGCTGGTGGTGCGGCGGCAGCAGCGACCACGTGCCGTAGAGGTGGGCGAACGCGCCGCCGCGGTCGATGTCGACGGCGAGCAGCACCGGCGCGCCGGCCCGCTCGGCGACCCGCATGTTGACGATGTCGTTGGCGGCGAGGTTGATCTCCGCCGGGCTGCCGGCACCCTCGATGACCACGATGTCGTACTCGTCGAGCAGCTCGGCCAGCGCGTTCTCGACGGTGGGCCAGAGGGCCTCGCTGCGATCGCGCCACGGCCACCGGGACAGCTCGGCGTCGACCCGGCCGAGCCGTACGACCTGGCTGGACCCGGACTCGGGCTTCAGCAGGACGGGGTTCATCCGCGCCTCGGGTTCCACCCCGGCGGCCCGCGCCTGCAGCCACTGCGCGACGCCGATCTCGCCACCGTCGATCACGCGCGCGTTGTTGGACATGTTCTGCGCTTTGAACGGCGCGACCTTCAGGCCCTGCCGGGCGTACCAGCGGCACAGGGCTGTCGTGAGCAGGCTCTTCCCGGCCCAGCTCGTACAGCCCTGGATCATGACGGCGGTCATCGGCGGCCTCCGCGCGTCCGCACCCCGGCGATTACGGCGGCAGCGACGGCCAGCGCCCACCCGCGGCGCCGGGCCAGCCGGAGCGCGGACGCGACGTCAGCAGGGCCGACCGGCCGCCCCTCCGCGCCCAGCACGTAGACGCCAGGCTTGGCCAGCCGCACGCCGAGCCGCAGCGCCAGCGCCGCCATCGGCCAGCCGGCGTTCGGCGACGGGGTCAGCGCGGCCTCCGCGCGCAGCCGGCCCCACGACACGCGACGGCCGCCCAGCAGCCCGCCGGTGAGCCGGGCCGGGACCAGGTTGAGCACGTCGTCGGCGCGGGCGGCGATCCGGCCGGCGTGGTTCCAGCGCGGCGTGCGGTAGCCCCAGACGGCGTCGGCGGTGTTGGCGAACCGGAACACGGCAGCCGCCGGCAGTCCGCCCACGGCGTACCAGAACAGCGGCGCGACGACGGAGTCGGACAGGTTCTCGCCCAGGGACTCGACCGCCGCCTGCCGCACCTCCTCGGCCGACAGCGCGGACACGTCGCGGCTGACGATGCGCGCCACCGCTGCCCGGCCGGCCGCCACGCCGTCCGAGGCCAGCGCCCGCTCGACCCCCGCGACCTCGTCGAGCAGCATCCGATGCGCGAAGAGCGGCCACAGCGCCACGCCGGCGACGACCGGCCGCACCGGCAGCGGCAGGCGTGCCGCCGCCCGCGACACCGCCAGGCCCGCGGCGTACGCCGTCGCCGCACCGGCCGCCCATGCCAGCCCGCCGGCCACCACCGCGCGGCCGGGCGGGCTCGACGGCACGCGGCGTCCGGCCCACGTCAGGTAGCGCCCGGTCCAGCGCACCGGGTGCACGGCCAGCGGCGGCTCCTTGAACGCCGCGTCCAGCACGACGGCGACGCCCACCGCCACGGCGCTCACGCCACGCCCTCCTGACCGCGGGCCGGCCGCGAGCGGAGTGGCACCACCACCACGCCGCCGTACGGGTCGGTGACCACGCGCACGCGCGCGCCGTAATGCTCCCGGATCAGCTCTTCGGTCAGCACCTCCTGCGCCGACCCCTGCGCGACCATGCGACCATCGACCAGCAGCACCAGGTGGTCGGCGAACTGCCCGGCCGTGGTGAGGTCGTGCAGCGCACTGACCACCGTCAGCCCACGCGACGCCCGCAGCTCGTCGACCAACTCGAGCACCTGCTGGGCGTGGCCGAGATCCAGCGAGCTGGTCGGCTCGTCGAGCAGCAGCACCGGCGCCTGCTGGGCCAGCGCCCGGGCCAGCACGGCGCGCTGGAACTCCCCGCCCGACAGTGCGGTGACCATCCGTTCGGACAGCGAGCGCAGCTCCAGCGTGTCGAGCAGCTCACCTGCCACCGCGAGGTCCTCCGCCGATTCCGTCCCCAGGTACGGCACGTACGGCGTGCGACCGAGCAGCACGTAGTCGAGGACGGTCATGCCGTCGGGCCGCGCCGGGTCCTGCGGGACGACCGCCACCTGGCGGGCCCGCTCGCGCGAGCGCAGCCGCGCCACTTCGACGCCGTCGAACGTGATGGTGCCGACGTGCTCGACCGCCCCGGACACCGCCCGCAGCAGCGTCGACTTCCCGGCGCCGTTCGGCCCGACCAGCGTCAGCCACGTCCCCGCCGGGACGGTGAGGCTGACGTCGTCGACCACCCGGCGCTGCAGCAGGGTGACGCCGACGCCGTCGACGGTCAGCGCGGTCACCACGGCCTCCGCGAGCTGCGCAGCACCAGGGTGAAGAACGGCGCGCCGACGAACGCCGTCACGACGCCCACCGGCAGCTCGCCGGGCGAGACGACGGTGCGCGCGACGAGATCCGCGACCACCAGGAACGTCGCACCCACCGCCGCCGCCAGCGGCAGGACGATCCGGTACGACGAGCCGGCCAGCATGCGGACGATGTGCGGCACGACGATGCCGACGAACCCGATCAGCCCGCTCACCGACACCGCCGCCGCCGTCCCGAGCGTCGCCGCCAGGACCACCGCCAGCCGGACCCGGGCCGCCGGGACGCCGAGCGTGCCGGCTTCGTCCGAACCGACACTGAGCACATCGAGCAGCCGCCGGTGGGCGAGGATCACGATGGCCGACACCCCGATGTACGGCAGCACCGCCAGCACCTCGTCCCACCCGGCGGTGAGCAGCCGGCCCAGAATCCAGCCGTACACCTCGCGCAGCGAGTCGGAGTTGCGCTGGTTCACGTACGTCTGCACCGACGTCAGGAACGCCGCGACCGCGACGCCGGCGAGGATCAGCGAGTTGGTGCTGCGCCCGCCGACGCTGCGGCCCAGCGCGTACGTCGCGGCCACGCCGAGCACGCCGCCGGTGAACGCCGCCAGCGGCACCAGCAGCCGGTTGCCGCCGGAGACGATCGCGAACGTCGCGCCCAGCCCGGCGCCGGCGGCGACGCCCAGCAGGTACGGGTCGGCCAGCGGATTGCGGAACACGCCCTGGTATCCGGCCCCGGCCAGCGCCAGCATCGCGCCGACCAGCAGGCCGAGCACCACCCGCGGCGCCCGCAGCTGCCAGAGTACCGCCGCCTCGCGGTCGTCCAGCCCGCCGGCGAGGTCGACGCCCGGGACCACGTCGACGATCTCGGTGACGACGCCGCGCAGCGGCAGCCCCGCCGGCCCCACGGTGAGGCCGAGGAGGACCGCCGCCACCAGGACCGCGAGCGACCCGAACACCCAGCGCCGGAGCAGCCGGACCGGCCGCAACGTCGGCGTCGCGGCGTCCTGCTCGGTTCCGGCGGCACGGCTCACGGCGTCATTCGACCGGCGCGAGCGCCGTCCGCTCCTCGACGACGGTCCGCAGGAAGTCGACGATGCGCGGACCCCAGCGGCTGGCGATGTCGGGGTCGACCTCGACGACGCGATTCTCCTGGACGGCGGTGAGCTGGTCCCAGCCCGGCCGGGCTGCGATGTCCTCGGCGGTGACGCCACCGACGCCGCCGTCGGCGAAGAAGACGACGTCCGGGTTCGCGGTGACGATGAACTCCGGCGACAGCTGCGGGTAGCCGCCGGCGGCGTCGGGCGCGTCGTCGGCGATGCTGGTCATGCCGGCCAGCGAGTAGATCTCGCCGATGAACGTGCTGCTGGTGACGGTGTACAGGTTGGCGTCGAGCTCGTGGTAGTACGTCACCGGCGGCGCGTCGGCGGGCACCTGCGCCACCAGCTCGTCGACGTCGGACTGCAGCCGCTCGACCAGCTCGGCGGCGTCGCCGACGTGCCCGGTGACGGCGCCCAGCTGCTCGAGCTGCGTATAGGTGTCGTCGAGCGTGGCGGCCGGGGCCAGGACGACCGCCGGGACGTCCACCGCGGCCAGCCCGGAGACCAGCCCGCCCGGGTCGCTGGACGCGATGACGAGGTCCGGGTCGTAGCCGACGATCGCCTCGATGTTCGGCTCGAACGCGGAGAGGTCCGTGGTCGGCGCCTCCGCCGGGTAGTTGGAGTACGAGTCGGCGGCGACGACGGCGTCGCCGGCGCCGATGGCGAACAGCATCTCGGTGGCCGTGGCCGACAGCGAGACGATCTTCTCCGGCTGCTCGGCGATCTCGACCGGCCCGTCCTGGGTGTCGATCGTGACGGGGAACGTGGCCTCGTTGCCGGCGTCTGTGGCCGCGGCCGGCGGCGGAGCGTCGCTGGGCGCGGCGGCGTCGCCGTCGCCGTCGTCGCCACAGGCCACGAGGACGAGCGGGAGCGCGGCCGCCAGCAGGGCGAGCCGCAGGGGACGGGTGGATCTCACGTAGCGCCTCCTTCACGACGGTAAAGGGGCGCGGATGGCGGGGCGCCATCTGCGAACCGCCCTTCTACCGAGGACGAATCCGAGCCACGAGGCTGGCGACCTGGCTCGTCCGTCCGCGGCAGGCGGGCGGCATCACAGTTGCGGGACAGCGCCGGAATCGAACCGGACTTCGCAGACACTCGTCGCACCCGGGCCGCAGCCCGGGCATTCGCGATCCTATCGCCTCCCGCGCGGTGCCGGCATCACGGCCGGAGCAGGGTGACCTCCAGCCGGGCGATCTCGTCCGGGTCGCCGACCAAGTCGATGGCGGTGATGCGGTCGCCGTCGAAGGTGAACCGGAACAGCGCCCGGGGCCGCCCGCCGGGCGCCCAGGCCGCCGCCGGGACGCCGTCGACGAGGACGGTCTCGGCGCCTGCCGCGCGGCCGGAGAAGACGCCCGCGACGGCGTCCGCGCCGCGGAGCAGGCGGACCAGTTCCGGCGCCCCCTGCGCCCGACCGGCCCGCGCGTTCTCGACCGCGACCTCGTCCGCACGGAGCACGACGTCGGGGTCGAGCAGGGCGAGCAGGTCCTCGAACTGGCCGTTGCGCGAGGCGGCGAGGAACGCGTCGACGACCAGGCGCTGCCGGGCCGGATCGGCGGACGGGGCGCGGGCGCCCTGGACCCGGCGGCGGGCCCGGCTGGCCAGCTGCCGCGTGGCCGCCGGCGTGCGCTCGAGGATGGCCGCGATCTCGTCGAACGGCATCCCGAACAGGTCGTGCAGGACGAATGCCAGCCGCTCGGCCGGCGCGAGCGAGTCGAGCACCACGAGCAGCGCCGGCCCGACGGCGTCGGCCAGCATCGCCTCGCCCTCGGGGTCGGGTGCGGCGGTGTCGATGGTGGCGGCGTCGCGGTCGCTGTCGTCGTCGAGCGGGTCCTCGCGCCGTGACGTCCGCGAGCGCAGCATGTCCAGTGCCACCCGCGACACCACGGTCGTCAGCCAGCCGCCGAGGTTCTGCACGTCGCTGGTGTCCGTGCGGCTCAGCCGCAGCCACGCCTCCTGCACGGCGTCGTCGGCCTCGACGGCCGAGCCGAGCATGCGGTAGGCCACGGCGCGCATCCGCGCCCGGTTCTCCTCGAACCGCTGAGCCAGCCAGTCGTCGTCGTGCATCACGTCCCACTCTCCCGTGCCGGGTCCAGTCACATCCTTGACGGACCGCGCGCCGCGGATGTGACCGCGCCGCGTACCAGCAGCTCGGCCAGGTGCAGGCCACGCACGCCGGCCAGCTGGTCGGCCTGGGTGCGGCAGGACAGCCCGTCGGCCAGCAGGACCGTGCCGGGCGCGGCGGCGCGCAGGGCCGGCAGCAGCGCGTTCTCGGCCACCGCGACCGACACGTCGTAGTGGCCGCGCTCCATGCCGAAGTTGCCGGCCAGCCCGCAGCACCCGGTCAGCACGGTGGTCGTGGCGCCCAGTTCGCGCAACAGCTCCTGATCCGGTCCGTAGCCCATGACGGAGTGATGGTGGCAGTGCGGCTGCACCACGACCTCGACCCCCCCGAGGTCCGGCCGCTCCCACTGATCTGCGCCGGTCCGCGTCAGCAGTTCGGCCAGCGTCACGGTGCCCGCGGCGACGGTGGCGGCGCGCGGGTCGTCCGGCAGCAGCTGGACCAGGTCGGACCGCAGCACTGCCGTGCACGACGGCTCCAGGCCGACGATCGGGACGTCCTGTTCGGCGTATGGGGCCAGCGCGGCGACCAGCGCAGTCAGCCGCGACCGCGCCGCCGTGAGCTGGCCGGTGGTGATCCAGGTCAGCCCGCAGCAGACGCCTGGCGGAGGGGTCAGCACCTCGTAGCCGGCCGACTCCAGCAGCTCGACCGCCGCCACGCCGATGGACGGCGAGAGCAGGTCGGTGAAGGTGTCGACCCACAGCAGCACTCGTGGCCTCGTCGTCGTCGTCGCCGCCGCCGGCCGCCGGCGCCGCCACCACTGGTGGAACGATAGCGGCGCGAACCGCGGGATCGACCGGCGCGGGTCCATGCCGCCCAGCCGCAATGCGAGGCTCTCCACCGAGCGGACGGAGAACAGCGCGTTCAGCGGCCGGGCGAACCGCGACGCCATCCCGGCCCACTGCGGCAGCCGGCCGAGCGTGTAGTGGGTCCACGGCCGCCGCCGTCCTGCGTACGCGCGGTGCAGCACCTCGGACTTGTAGGTCGCCATGTCGACGCCGGCCGGGCAGTCGGTGCCACACGCCTTGCAGGACAAGCAGAGGTCCAGCGCCTCGTGCACCTCCGGCGCACGCCAGTCGCGGGCCACCAGCGAGCCGTTGAGCATCTCCTGCAGCACCCGGGCGCGGCCGCGGGTGGACGTCGTCTCGTCGCCGACCGCCACGAACGACGGGCACATGAAGCCGCCGGTGGACGTGTGATCGGCCCGGCACTTCCCGACGCCCACGCACCGGTGCGCCGCGTTCGTGATGTCGCCGCCGTCGTGCGCGAAGGCGAACCCGTCGGTCGCGGGCATCGGGGCGGCCGCCGGACGACGCAGGTCGCGGTCGAGCGGCGCCGGCCGGACCACGACCTCCGGGTTCAGCACGTCGGACGGGTCGAACAGCGCCTTGAACCGCTCGAACACTCCGATCATCCGGTCGGAGTACAGGTACGGCAGCAGCTCGCCGCGCGCTCGTCCGTCACCGTGCTCGCCGGACAGCGAGCCGCCGTAGCCGGCGATCAGCCGCACGGCGTCGGTCATCAGCGCCCGCAGCGCGGCGCCGCCGGTGTGCAGCGGCACGTCGACCCGCACGTGCACGCAGCCGTCGCCGAAGTGCCCGTACGGCGAACCGGACAACCCGTGCTGCTCCAGCAGCGCGTCGAGGTCGCGCAGGTACGCGCCGAGGTGCTCGACCGGCACGGCGGCGTCCTCCAGCCCGGGCCACGCCTGTGCACCGTCGAGCGTCCGGCCGGCCAGCCCGGCGCCGTCCTCGCGGATGCGCCAGATCGCGCGCGCCTCCGGCCCGTCCGGCACCACCCGGATGCCGGTGGCGCCGGCCTCCCGGCCGTCGCGGACCAGCCGGTCGGCCCGCTCCCGTGCGTCGTCCGGGTCCCCGCCGCCGACCTCGACCAGCAACCAGCCGTTCCCGTCCGGCAGATCCGGCACCGCTGCGGTACCCCGGACGGTCCGGAGGGTCTCGATGATGCGGCGGTCGAGCCCCTCGATGGCCAGCGGCCGGTGCGACAGCAGCGCCGGGACGGCGTCGGCGGCTGACGGCATGTCCGGGTAGCCGAGCACAACGAGCGCCGGCCGCTGCGGCGCCTCGACGAGCCGCAGCGTCGCCCGTACCACGACGCCGCAGGTCCCCTCGGTGCCGACCAGCGCCTTGGCGAGGTCATGGCCGCGCTCCGGGAGCAGGTGCTCCAGCGAGTAGCCGGAGATCTGCCGGTCGAACCGGCCCAGCTCGGTGCGGAGGACGTCGAGGTTCGTGCGCACCAGGGCGGACAGGCCGGGGACGGCGTCGAGGTCGCGGCCAGCGGTGAACCGGCGGCCGTGACCGTCCACGACGTCGAGCTCTAGCACGTTGTCGGCGGTGCGCCCGTACACCAGCGCGCGGGGACCGCAGGCGTTGTTGCCGATCATGCCGCCGACGGTGCACCGCGACCACGTCGACGGGTCAGGGCCGAACCGCAGCCCGTGCGGGGCGGCCTGCTGCTGCAGCGCCCCGAGCACGACGCCGGGCTCCACGACGGCGATCCGCGCGTCCGGGTCGACCAGCTCGACGCGGTCCAGGTGCGCCGACAGGTCCATGACGATGCCCGGCCCGACGGCGTTGCCGGCCACCGACGTGCCGCCGCCGCGCGCCGTCACCGGGACGCCGAGGGACCGGGCGACCTCGACCACGCCGGCCACCTCGTCGGCGTCGCGGGGGAACACGACCACCCGCGGGACCACGCGGTAGTTCGACGCGTCGGTGGAGTACTCGGCGCGGCGCAGCGACGACGCGTCCACGTCGCCGATGCCGTGGGCCCGGAGCGCCGCCGCGACGAGCTCTCCGTCGGCGCTCCGGCTGTTCACGAGGGGCGACGCCAAGCGCATGGATCTCCTTCCGATCCGGCACGGACGAGCGCCCATCCATCGTAGGCATCGCGGCCGACCGTTCCGGCGAGATCGCCGGGACGAACCCCTACCATCACGCCGTCGCAGCCCTTCGCCACGATGACCGGCAACCAGCTGGGTTCTGCCGGCACCGAGCCGGTCGGCGACAACTGGCTGATCGACGACGTGGGCTACACGCGTCCCTGATCCGGCCGCCGATGCGTGCGCTCGTAGTCGTCGACGCTCCAGGCGACCAGCGGCTGGAGCGCACGCATCAGGCTCCGGCCGCGTTCGGTGAGGCGGTACCGCACCAGCACCGGAGTGGTCGGCACCACCGTCCGCTCGATCAGCCCCTCGGCCTCGAGCTCCTTGAGCCGCTGGTTGAGCAGGCGGTCGGAGATGCCGCGGACCGCCGCGCGATACTCCACGAAGCGGGTGGCGCCGCGCGCCGCGGCCATCATGATGCCGCCGCTCCACTTCTTGCCGATGGTCTCGATGTAGCCCGTGAACAGCCGGCACTTCTCGTCGTCGATGTGCTCGTAGCCGGTGGTCGGGCGCTCGGGGGCGACTCTGGTTTCGATAGCCACTTACTCATGATAAGTCTCTGACCGCGGGTTGGCCAAGTGTGGCGCCGATCCGGAGACTGAGGATCGTGAACTACGGCCACCGTCTCGAGTTCGGCACCTTCATCACCCCCACGAACCAGTCGCCGCAGACCCCCGTCGCGCTCGCGCAGCTGAGCGAGCAGCTGGGGTTCGACGTGGTGACGTTCCAGGACCATCCCTACCAGCCCGCGTTCCTCGACACCTGGACGCTGCTCACCTGGGTCGCGGCGCAGACGTCGCGCGTGCGGCTGTCCGCAAACGTTCACAGCATCCCACTGCGTACGCCCGCCGTCCTCGCCCGGGCGGCGGCCAGCCTCGACCTGCTCTCGGACGGCCGGGCCGAGCTCGGCATCGGAGCGGGCGGGTTCTGGGACGCGATCGAGGCGATGGGCGGGCGCCGGCTCACCCCCGGCGAGTCCGTCCAGGCGCTCAGCGAGGCGATCGACGTCATCCGCGCGCTGTGGGACGTGGACGCGCGCGGCGGCGCCCGCGTCGGCGGCGACTTCTACCGGCTGGACGGCGCCAAGCGCGGCCCCGCGCCGAAGCACCCCATCCCGTTGTGGATCGGCGCGCTGAAGCCGCGCATGCTCCGCCTGATCGGCGAGAAGGGCGACGGCTGGCTGCCCAGCCTGCCGTATCTCGAGCCGGGCGACCTGAAGCGCGGCAACGCGATCATCGACGAGGCCGCGCGCGAGACCGGCCGCGACCCGCGCGAGATCCGCCGGCTGCTCAACATCGGCGGCCGGTTCGGCGCGTCGCGCACCGGGTTCCTCCAGGGCACCAGCCAGGACTGGGTCGACGACCTGCTGCCGCTGGTCGTCGAGGACGGCATCGGCACCTTCATCGTCATGGGCGACGACCCACGGACGATGCAGCAGTTCGCCGAGGAGGTCATACCCGCCCTGCGTGCGGCCGTCGACGACGCGGTGCCGGCGGGCTCCGCGGGCGAGCGGATCCGGCCGGCGGCGGCGCTCGCGGCCCGTCGCGAGGGCATCGACTACGACGGTGTGCCCGCGTCGCTGCGGGACTCCGCCGTCGAACCCGGCGACCCCGACTACCGGACCGTGCGCGGGGGCTACCTGCGCGGCGGGTCGCCCGGCCTGGTGCTGCGCCCGTCGTCGACCGCTGAGGTGGTCGAGGCGCTGGCGTACGCGCGGCGCCACCCCGACCTGCCGCTGGGCATCCGTAGCGGCGGCCACGGCATCAGCGGGCGGTCGACGAACAACGGCGGCATGGTCATCGACGTCGGCCGACTGGACCGGATCGAGGTGCTTGACGAGTCGCAGCGGTTGGTGCGTATCGGCGCCGGCGCACGCTGGATGGACGTGGCGACGGCGCTGGCTCCGCACGGCTGGGCGTTGTCGTCCGGCGACTACGGCGGGGTGGGTGTCGGCGGGCTGGCGACGGCCGGCGGGATCGGCTTCCTGTCACGGTCGCACGGGCTGACCATCGACCACCTGCGCGCGGTCGAGGTCGTGCTGGCCGACGGGTCGGTGGTGCGGGCCAGCGAGACAGAGCACCCCGACCTGTTCTGGGCGGTCCGCGGCGCCGGCGGCAACTTCGGCATCGTCACCTCCTTCGACTTCGTCGTCGACGAGGTGGGCGAGGTCGGCTGGGGCCAGCTCACGCAGGTCCCCGAGAACGTCGCGGACTACCTGGTCGGCTGGGGCGCCGCGGTCGAGGGCGCGCCCCGCGACTTCACGAGCTTCCTCATCATGGGTCCGCCCCGAAACGGCCAGCCGGCGATCGCGCAGACCTACTCGGTGGTCGAGTCGTCCGACCCCGACGTCGTCGTCGCGCGGCTGCAGGAGATCGCGTCGATCGCGCCGCTCTACGACCAGGAGGTGACGATCCGGCCATACGCGTCGATCATGCAGAACGCCGCCGGTCCCGCCCACGTGTCGACCGGCGAGCCGCTCGCGCACAGCGGCCTGATCGAGCACATCACACCCGAGTTCGCCGCGGCCGTCGCCGCGGCCCTGTCGAGCGGCGCGATCCACTTCTTCCAGATCCGCGCCGTCGGTGGCGCCGTCTCGGACGTCCCCGCCGACGCGACGGCGTACGCGCACCGGTCGGCGAACTTCTCGGTGTCGGCGATGGGAGCCCACGTCCAGCGGCTGGCCGAGGCCTGGGCCACGCTCCAGCCGTTCTTCTCCGGCCTCTACATCAGTTTCGAGACCGACCAGAGCGCGGAGGTGCTGGCCGCGGCCTTCCCGCCGGCAACGCTGGAGCGGTTGGGCGAGCTCAAGGACCGCTACGACCCCGACAACGTCTTCCGGCACAACTTCAACGTCGCACCCACCACCGCGACGGCAGCCGTGGCGACCTGACCGTCACGGCCCGGAGCACCGCCTCACGATAGAGCAGTAGCTGCTACTGACGTCCGATGCATTGTCACAGGTTATTCTGTGTCCATGTCACAGGATCCCGGCCAGCTGCGCTACCGGGGACGATGCGTCGAGTGCCCCTGGGTCGGACGGCAGTTCGTCCGCTACAGGCTGGCCGACGCGGCGGCGCGCCACCACACCAACGCCCACCACCACACCACCTGCGTGGTCGACCAGTACGACCTGCGCATCGCCGGGTCGATGGTCCGGCCGGGAGGCGCGCGAAAGGCGTAGCGCAGCGACCTGGCTCGAACGGGCACGAAGCGTCGCCGACCAGGCGCCTACCCGACGGTCGGTGCCGGCTCGTCCTCCGGTCGTTCAAGGCAGAATGGCTTGCATGAGCGCTGGCGGCACCCCTGGGCTACTCCGCCCACCTGGGCGGGGATGGTCCCGGGAGGTCACACGATGGCGCACTCGCCACACCGGCGCCGCAAGGGCTGCGGTACCTGCAAGCCGCACAAGCACCGCGGGCACGGGGACGCTGCCCGCGCGCCGTGGTCGGTGAATCGCAAGGTCGGTCGCCGGCGGCGCTGGAACCGCCACGACGTCGATCGGGAGGGCTGAACTCAGAGCGACAGGCGGCCCCGCACCACTGTGTCTTAGCCGCCATCGAGATTGCCGATGATGGCGTCATCGTTCATGAGGATCTGGCGGTCAGGTGTGACCGGCGCGGCAACGGCGCCGTCGTCACGGCGTCACCCCGCTCGGGGCGCTGGCCGACCCGGGCAGGACAGGCGATCACGACCCGGCGTGTTGACGCCAGCGCCAACCGTTGGCGCTCATGCCACCACCCGCGCCTCACCGAGTTGATCATGGAGAAGGTCGGGTTTCCCGCGACTCCAGAGCCGACCTTCTCCATGATCAAGCGTGCCCGGTCGTCGCGGCCTGTGGGATCTCTGTTCAGGTCAGCCGTAGGTGTCCAGGTCGTCGTTCTGCCGCGATGACAGCCACCGTCGTTGAACGCGCAGGTGAATCTCAGGAGATCTGGTGGAGACGAGGGGAATCGAACCCCTAACCCCTGCCTTGCAAAGGCAGTGCTCTGCCAATTGAGCTACGTCCCCGATGGTGCGGAGCGGCGCCGCGCCGAGGGCACGGGCCGGACCGCGCCGACAACCTTAGCGTGTCACCGCGCTGTACAGCGAATTCGTACCCGAATCCAGGGCCCGCGGGCCGGGAGATCTGCAGCTCTCCCGAACCCGTCGGACTACTGGCCGAGCCGCGAGTCGGCGTAGGCCTTCATCGCGTCGCGGAGGTACTCGACCAGGGCGTCGTCGCCCTGACCGATGTTCTGGCGGAAGCGGTCGTCGTCGACGTAGAGGTCGGCGAGGCCGCGGTAGGCGTCGCGGTCGGGCGTCCAGAACAGGCACACCCACCGGTAATGGCCGTCCACGACGTCCTGTGCCCGCGGGTCGTCGACGGGCACGCCGTCGGCGCGGAGCGCGGCGAGCGCGGCCAACGCCGCGCCGAAGCCCTCGCGAGCCTGCGCCGCCTGGTCCGCCGACCAGCGGCGCATCCGGGCGGTCGCGTCGTCCACCGCGAGGTCGCCCCAGCGGGAGCGCGCCTCCTCCTCGTACGGGTTCTGCTCGAACCCCGCGAACATCGAGTTCACCGTCATGGTCCCTCCCTTCTCGAGGGTGGTCATGGTGGACTCCACGGTCACGACGAGCCGGTCGAGCCGGGCCCGCTCGGCCAGCAGCCAGGCGCGGTGCCGCCGCAGCACCTCGACGGCGCTGGCGCCGTCCTGCGCGGCGAGCACCTCGCCGATGGCGTCCAGCCCGAGACCGAGCTCGCGCAGCAGCAGGATCCGCTGCAACCGCAGCAGCTGCTCCTGCTCGTAGAAGCGACGGCCTCCGTCGGCCGTCCAGGCCGGCTCGAGCAGCCCGATCGCGTGGTAGTGCCGCAGCGTCCGCGACGTCACCCCGGCTGCCCGCGCCACCTCGTTGATCGACCAGCTCATCGTGTGTTCCGTGTCGTTCACCGGACCGGGCTCTCCGATCCGCCCACGACGGTAGTCGTTGACGCTACGTCAACTTCAAGTCGAGCAGACAGCAGACGGCCACGCAGACCTCGCCGCGAAGGGGCGAGGGCTCACGTGGCCGTCGGTGGATGAATCAGCGCGGGTCGGCGGGCGGGATCGGATCCGTGGCCTCGGCCCACAGGTCCTGCTCGGCCCGTCCGGACTGGTAACGGCGGTAACCGAGGTAACCGACCACGGCCACGACCGCTCCGAACAGGATCTTCTTGTTGAACACGATGGTCCGCCTCCAGACGGTGATCGACTCTCGTGTGAGGTTAACGCAGAGCCGCCGGCGGCAGCAGGGCGACGTCGGAATCACGCATGGGGACGTCAGCAGCACGAAGCCCTGCCGAGCGAGTCGACAGGGCATCAGGTGGGGTGGGCCTAACAGGACTTGAACCTGTGACCTCTTCCTTATCAGGGAAGCGCTCTAACCGTCTGAGCTATAGGCCCGGTGTGTTTCGCACCAAGTGCGCCGCAGCAGCGTACCTCACCGTCGGCGGCCAACCCAAACCGGGCGACTACCGCCGCTGACACCGGCTCAGTCGTCCTCGGCGAGGGTCAGCTCGAGTCCGCCGAGCAGGCTGGCGGAGAGGTTGTACAGGAACGCGCCCAGCGTCGCCAGCGCCGTCAACAGCACGACGTCGACCACCGCGATGAGGGTGGTGAAGCCGAGCACGCGGGACAGCTCGACGTACTGGTTGATGTCGATGCCGGAGTTGCTGTCGGACGCCGTCATGTCGGTGACGACGTCGTCGATGGAGCTGAACACGCCGGCGGCGTCGAGCACCGACCAGAGCACCGCGACGGCGACGAACAGCGTGATGCCGAGCGCGACGGACAGCAGGAACGCCGTCTTCATGACCGACCACGGGTCGACCCTCAGCAGCCGCAGCCGAGCCTTGCGGACGCGGCCGGGGCGGCGCGAGCTGGTGGACCGGGACGGGCTCGGGGTCGCCGACGCCTTCGCCGGGGCGGACGGACGGGGCGCGGGCGGGACGGCCTCGAGGCTGGCCTGGGTGTCGACGGCGAGATTCGACGGCGGCACGGGCGCGGCCGGGACCGGGCCGGGCTGCGTGCCGGGCGCGGCCGCCGGGAAGGCCGACGGCGCCGCGCCGCCCTGCTGGGCGACCAGCGACGGCGGCGGCACCGGACCTTGGTGCGGCGACGCGCCCGCGGCCTGGCCGGACGGGGCCGGGGGCGGCGCGGGACCGTTCGGCGAGGCCGCGGCGTTCGGGGCTCCGTTCTGGGCGGGCTGGTCACCCGGGCGGGCCCACGGGTTCTGCGTGGAGTCGCCCCCGGTACGCGGCGTGGTGTCTTCGCGCGAGCGGTTGCGGGTGGCGACCCGGGCGGCCGCGGCACCACGCGGCTGCCCGCCGCCCTGCTGGCGGCGGTTCTCGACCGCTGGATCCGCGCCGCCCTGCTGGCCGTTCGGCGACCCGTTGTTACTGGGAGGCCCGGGCTTCGCGCCGTTGGACTGCTGGTCCTGCCGGTCCGCCGGGGGCGCGCTCTTGTTGCGCGCGTCCTGGTCGGTCCCCGGACGCCCGGTCGCGCCGCTGCTCGTCACGAGCCATCACCCTCCGCGTCGATCTCGGAGTCCGTCACGTCCTCGACAGCCTCCTCCACCGAGTCATCCTCGGCACTGTGCGCGATGGCGACGACGGCATCGTCGCCACCCAGCGCAACGTACTTGACTCCCATGGTGTCACGACCCTTGGCGGGAACGTCCGCCACTGGACTACGCGTCACCCCTCCGGACGCCCGGATGGCGAGCACCTCGTCGCCGTCGCCGACAACCAGGGCGCCCACGAGAGAGCCTCTGTCCTCATTGATCTTCATTGCCTTGATACCCAAACCCCCGCGTCCCTGAACACGATATTCCTCGACAACGGTTCGTTTGGCGAATCCACCATCTGTGACGGTAAAGACGTACGAGTCGGTTCCATCACGCACAACGGACATCGAGAGTAGTTCGTCCCCGTCGCGGAACTTCATGCCGAAGACGCCGCCGGTGGCCCGGCCCATCGGCCGCAGCTGGTCGTCGGTGGCGGTGAACCGGATGGCCTGCGCCTTGCGCGACACCAGCAGGATGTCGTCGTCGGCGCTGACCAGCTCGGCGCCGATCAGCTCGTCGTCCTCTTCGCGGAACAGGACCGCGATGACGCCGCCGGAGCGGTTGGAGTCGTACTCGGTGAGCCTGGTCTTCTTCACCATGCCGTGCTTCGTGGCCAGCACGAGATACGGCGCTTGCTCGTAGTCCTTCAGGGTGAGCACCCGGGCGATCTTCTCGTCGGGCTGGAAGGCCAGCAGGTTCGCGACGTGCTGGCCCTTGGCGTCGCGGGCCAGCTCGGGCAGCTCGTACGCCTTGGCGCGGTAGACCCGGCCGCGGTTGGTGAAGAACAGGATCCAGTGGTGCGTAGTGGTCACGAAGAACTGGTCGACGACGTCGTCCTCGCGCAGCTGCGCGCCCCGGACGCCCTTGCCGCCGCGCTTCTGCGAGCGGTAGAGGTCGGCCTTGGTGCGCTTGGCGTAGCCGCCGCGGGTGATCGTGACGACCACCGGCTCCTCGGGGATGAGGTCCTCGGCGGTCATGTCGCCCTCGCCCGGGATGATGCGGCTGCGGCGCTCGTCGCCGTACTTCTCGACGATCTCCGCCAGCTCCTCGCGGATGATCGTCCGCTTGCGCTGTTCGGAGGCCAGGATGTCCTCGAGATCGACGATGTCGGCGACCAGGGTGTCGTGCTCGTTCTGCAGCTCGTCACGCGACAGCGCGGTGAGGCGGCGCAGCTGCATGTCGAGGATGGCTCTGGCCTGCAGCTCGTCGATGTCCAGCAGCTGCATCAAGCCCGCCTGCGCCTCATCGGCGTCGGACGACCGGCGGATCAGCGCGATGACCTCGTCGATCGCGTCGATCGCCTTGAGCAGGCCGAGGACGATGTGCAGCCGCTCGCGCTTCTTGCGTAGCCGGAACTCGGTACGCCGGCGGATGACCTCGATCTGGTGGGTGACCCAGTGCCGGACGAAGCCGTCCAGCGGCAAGGTGCGCGGAACGCCGTCGACCAGCGCGACCATGTTGCAGCCAAAGGTGTCTTGCAGCTGCGTGTGCTTGTAGAGGTTGTTCCGGACCACCGTCGCGACGGCGTCGCGCTTGAGCACGACCTCGATGCGCATACCTGTGCGGGACGACGAGTTGTCCTTGAGGTCGGCGATGCCGGGCACCTTGCCGGTGTCGGCGAGCTCGGCGATCTTGCGCAGCAGCGCGTCGGGGTTGACCTGGTAGGGCAGCTCGGTGATCGCCAGGATGGCGCGGCCCCGGCTGTCCTCCTCGACATCGACGACGGCGCGCATGGTGACCGAGCCGCGGCCGGTGCGATACGCCTGCTCGATACCGGTGGTTCCGACAATCAGGGCGCTGGTGGGGAAGTCAGGCCCCTTGATCCGCTCGAGCAGCGCGTCGAGGAGCTGCTCGCTGTCGGCGTCGGGGTTGTCCAGGTACCAGTCGACACCCGCGGCGACCTCACGCAGGTTGTGCGGCGGGATGTTGGTGGCCATACCGACGGCGATGCCGCCGGAACCGTTGACCAGCAGGTTGGGGAACCGCGCCGGCAGGACGTCGGGCTCGTCGCTCCTGCCATCGTAGTTCGGCGAGAAGTCGACGGTTTCTTCCTCGATGTCGCGCACCATCTCCATGGCGAGCGGCTCCATGCGGCACTCGGTGTACCTCATCGCCGCTTGCTTGTCGTCGCCGCGCGAACCGAAGTTGCCCTGGCCCTTGACCAGCGGGTACCGCATCGACCACCACTGCCCGAGCCGGACCAGGGTGTCGTAGATGGCGGTGTCGCCGTGGGGGTGGTAGTTGCTCATCACCTCGCCGACCACACGCGAGCACTTGTAGAACCCGCGGTCGGGACGGAAGCCGCCGTCGTACATCGCGTAAAGCACGCGCCGGTGCACCGGCTTGAGGCCATCGCGGACGTCCGGCAGCGCGCGACCGACGATGACGGCCATCGCGTAGTCGAGGTAACTGCGCTGCATCTCGACCTGCAGGTCGACCGGTTCGATCCGTCCCCCGGGCCCGAACCCGTCGCCGGCCGTGGTGATGTCGTTCGTCACGAGTGGTTCCTCCAGGTGCGACCTGCCGGTTGCACATCAGGTATGACGCGCGGGACAGCCTCGCGGTTGTCCTCGGCCCCGTTGTCTTTCATGTCGTGCTCGGATTGCTGTGTTTCGCGCCCGGCTCAGATGTCCAGGAAACGGACGTCGCGGGCGTTGCGCTGGATGAACTTGCGGCGGCTCTCGACGTCCTCGCCCATGAGGGTGGAGAACACCTCGTCGGCGTGCGCGGCATCGTCGAGCGTCGCCTGCAACAACAGCCGCTGTGTGGGGTCCATGGTGGTCTCCCACAACTCGTCGTCGTTCATCTCGCCCAGACCCTTGTAGCGCTGGATGCCGTTTTCCTTCGGCAGCTTCTTGCCGGCGGCGACACCCGCCTCGACGAGGGCCTCCCGCTCGCGTTCCGAGTACGCGTACTCGGGCTCGACGTCACGGCCGCTCCACTTGATCTTGTAGAGGGGCGGGCAGGCGAGGAAGACGTGGCCCTGCTCGATGACGGGGCGCATGAACCGGAACAGCAGCGTCAGCAGCAGGGTGCGGATGTGCTGGCCGTCGACGTCGGCGTCGGCCATCAGCACGACCTTGTGGTACCGCAGCCGGTTCAGGTCGAGCTCCTCCTGAACGCCGGTGCCCAGCGCGTTGACGATCGCCTGGACCTCCTGGTTCTGAAGGATCCGGTCGATGCGCGCCTTCTCGACGTTGAGGATCTTGCCTCGGATCGGCAGGATCGCCTGGGTCCGCGAGTCACGCCCCTGCTTGGCCGGCCCGCCCGCGGAGTCACCCTCGACGATGAAGAGCTCGCACTCCTCCGGGTCGGTGGACTGGCAGTCGGCCAGCTTTCCGGGCAGGCCGGCACCGCCCATCAGCCCCTTGCGACTGCGCGCGGCGTCGCGCGCCTTGCGGGCGGCCACGCGGGCGATGGCGGCGCTCTGCGCCTTGCGGGCGATCAGCTTGCCCTCGGTCGGGTTCTGCTCGAACCAGGCACCGAGCTCGTTGTTGACGACCTTCTGGACGAAGCTCTTGGCCTCGGTGTTGCCCAGCTTGGTCTTCGTCTGGCCCTCGAACTGCGGTTCGGCCAGCTTGATGCTGATGATCGCCGTGAGACCCTCGCGGACGTCCTCACCGGTCAGGTTCGGGTCCTTCTCCTTCAGCACGCCCCAATCGCGGGCGAACCGGTTGACCAGCGTGGTCAACGCCGCCCGGAACCCCTCCTCGTGCGCGCCGCCCTCGTGGGTGTTGATGGTGTTGGCGAACGTGTGCACCGACTCGGTGAACTGGTCGTTCCACTGCATCGCGACTTCCAGGCTCATGGCCTGGCCGTCGCCGTCCTCGGACTCCGCCTCGAAGTCGATGACGGTGCGGTGTACCGGCGACTTGGCGTTGTTGAGGTGCTGGACGTAGTCGACCAGTCCCAGCTCGTATCGATAACGGACCTCGCGCGGCTCGGAGCTCTGGTCGCTGTCGACGTCCTCGTCGGCGCCGACGTCGACGCCCTCCGGCCGCTCGTCGCGCAGGATGATGGTCAGGCCCTTGTTGAGGAAGGCCATCTCGCGGAACCGGGTGGACAGCGTCTCGAAGTCGTACTCGGTGGTCTCGAAGATGTCGGGGCTGGCCCAGAACGTCGTGGTGGTACCGGTGCGGCCGGACTCCTCGTGCCGCTGCAACGGAGCATCGGGCACGCCCAGCGAGTAGGACTGCGTCCATCGGTAGCCGTCGCGGTGGATCTCGAGGTCGATCTTCCGCGAGAGCGCGTTGACGACGGAGACACCCACGCCGTGCAGGCCGCCGGAGACCTTGTAGCCACCGCCACCGAACTTGCCGCCGGCGTGCAGCACGGTCATGACCACCTCGACCGCGGGACGCTTCTCGACCGGGTGCTCGTCGACGGGGATGCCTCGGCCGTTGTCAGTGACGCGGACGCCGCCGCCGGGCAGGAGCACGATCTCGATCTCGTCGCAGACACCGGCCAAGGCTTCGTCGACGGAGTTGTCGACGACCTCGTAAACCAGGTGGTGAAGACCTCGCTCGCCGGTGGAGCCGATGTACATTCCGGGCCGCTTGCGGACCGCTTCGAGACCTTCGAGTACGGTGATGGCGCTGGCGTCGTAGGACGTGGTGTCCGTCACGAGCGGGGGACCTCCTGCCAGGGATCAGGCCACACCGCGCCACCTGCAGGCCGATGAGAGGGCCCAGGAGACCGCGCGGCCTGGATGGACAGCCCTATTCTACCTTGTGCCGACACCAGAATGTGCGTTCTGCGGCCCTGAATGCCCCGTGGAGCCGCGTAGATCGCCGCGCATGTGTCCCCATACCCGCACCGGGAGCCTCAACGACGCTGGGGGCCGTCTGGCGCCGCGTAGCGGATCGGGGGATTTCGGTCAGCCGTAGGTGTCGCGCGGTCCTCGCCCGGGTACGCTCCGGGGCCCCCGCCGCCAGCTCGGCGCCTGCGGTCCGCGGACGTCGACCCTGGTGACGGAGCCGTCGCCGACCTCGGCGTTGAACCGGCGGACCAGCTCGGCCGCGAACAGCCGCACCTGCGTCGCCCACGCCGTCGAGTCGGCCCGCACGGTCAGCACGCCGTCCTCGTAGTGCTCAGGCTGGACGTGCGCCGCGACCTCCGGCCCCACGACCTGGTCCCAGCGGGCCACCGCGCCGTGCACCGCGATGTCCTCGGCCCACCCGTGCTCGCCGATCAGCCGGTCGACGGCCGAGCCCACCGTCTGCGGGTCGCGGTCGTCCGAGCCCGGGCCGCTCCAGCCGGCTCCGGGGGCGCGGCGCCGCCGCCAGCCGCCGCCACCACCCGAGCCGTCACCGGTCTTGCGGGCCGGCGCGCGACGACCGGTCCGGCCGGCCGCCTTCGCCCGCGCGAGCAGCGCCTTCGCGAGATCGTCGCCGTCGGGGTTCCACGTGAAACCGTCCGCGGGCCCCACGGGGTCCGTGGCGGGCGCCGGCAGGTCGACGTCCGGCGCCGGAACGGTGACATCGTCACTGTCACTCATCGCCTCTGTCCACCTCCCGTGGTCAACCCGATCGCCGGACCTCGCCGCCCAGCACGTCGACCCTGGCGCCGCTGAGCCCGGCCGGCACGTCGGCGGCAACCGCGGCAGTGACCAGCACCTGCTCCGCGCCGGCCGTGAGCTCGGCCAGCCGGTCGCGCCGGCCGGAGTCGAGCTCGGCGAAGACGTCGTCGAGCACCAGTACAGGGTCGCTGCCGGCCGAACGCAACAGCTCATACGAGGCGAGCCGCAACGCCAGCGCGAACGACCACGACTCGCCGTGGCTCGCGTACCCCTTCGCCGGCATCGGGCCGAGCGACAGCACGAGGTCGTCGCGGTGCGGCCCGATCAGTGACACGCCGCGGTCCAGTTCGTCGCGCCGGACCCCGGCCAGCGTCTCGAGCAGCGCCGCCGCCAGCGTCTCGCGCGACGGCACCAGCTCGGCCTCGCGCCCGAGCGAGGACTTGTACGTGAGCCGTGCCTCACGGTCGCCGGACGTGCCGGAGCCGCCGGCCACCGCGTCGTACGCCTTGGCGACCAGCGGCCGCAGCGCCTCGACGAGATCGAGGCGGGCGGCCAGCAGCTCGGCACCGGCCTGCGCCAGGTGGGTGTCCCAGACGTCCAGCGTGCTGAGATCGGGGCCGCGCGACGACCCGCCGCCGCGGCTGGCCCGCATGGCGGTGCCGGCGGATTTGAGCAGGGCGTTGCGCTGTTTCAGGACCCGCTCGTAGTCGGATCGGACGCCGGCGAACCGCGGCGCCCGCGCGACCAGCAACTCGTCGAGGAACCGGCGCCGCTCGGACGGATCGCCCTTGACGAGCGCGAGGTCCTCGGGCGCGAACAGCACGGTGGTCAGCACGCCGAGCAGCTCGCGGGGCCGGGAGACCGGGGACCGGTTCAGGCGGGCGCGGTTGGCCTTGCCCGGCGTGATCTCGATCTCCAGCAGCGTGCTGCGCGGCTCGCCGCCCATCGTCTCGACGACACTGCCGCGCACGACCGCCCGCTCGGCGCCGAGCCGCACCAGGGGAGCGTCCTGCGCGACCCGGTGGCTGCCCAGCGTGGCGAGGTAGTTCAGCGCCTCGACCAGGTTGGTCTTGCCCTGGCCGTTGGGTCCGACGAACGCCGTGACGCCCGGCTCGAGCGGCAGCTCGACCGTGGCGTACGAGCGGAAGTCGGCCAGCGACAGATGGGCGACGTGCATGAGCGACCGGTCCCGGCGCTCAGGAGCGGGTGTCGCCCGTCCCGGACGTCGGGCCGGCCTCCGCCGCCTTGACGGCGTGGCCGCCGAACTGGTTGCGCAGCGCGGCCACCGCCTTCATGGCGGGGGAGTCGTCCTGCCGGGACTCGAACCGGGCGAACAGGGCGGCCGTGATGACCGGCGCCGGCACGGAGTTGCGGATGGACTCCTCGACCGTCCAGCGGCCCTCGCCGGAGTCCTCGACGTAGCCCTCGATCTCGGCCAGCGCGGGATCCTGCTCGAGTGCCCGGACCAGCAGGTCGAGCAGCCAGGACCGGACGACCGTGCCGCGGGACCACGCCTTGAGCGTGCCGTGGATGTCGTCGACGATGCCGGAGGCGGCGAGCAGCTCGTAGCCCTCGCCGTAGGCCTGCATGAGGCCGTACTCGATGCCGTTGTGGACCATCTTGGCGTAGTGACCGGCGCCCACGCCGCCCGCGTGGACGAAACCTTCGTCGCGGGGGCCCTGTGGCCGGAGGGAGTCGAAGATCGGCATCAGCCGCTCGACGTGCTGCTTGTCGCCGCCGGCCATCAGCCCGTAGCCGACCTCGAGGCCCCAGATGCCGCCGGACACGCCGCAGTCGACGTACCCGATGCCGTGCTCGGCCAGGATGTCGGCATGCACGCGGTCGTCGGTGAACTTGGAGTTGCCGCCGTCGATGACGAGGTCGCCCTCGTCGAGCAGCTCACCCAGCTCCTGGACGGTGGCCCGGGTGGCCTCGCCCGCCGGCACCATGACCCACACCGCCCGCGGCGCGGACAGCCGCTCGACCAGCTCCTTCAGGCTCCCGACATCGCTGACCTCGGGGTTGCGGTCGTAGCCCACCACCGTGTGACCGGCTCGCCGCAGCCGCTCGCGCATGTTGCCACCCATGCGGCCGAGTCCGACCAGGCCCAGCTCCATGACGTTCCCTTCCGTGGCCACCAGTGTTCCTCCCCGTGACGATGCGCCCGTGCCGAGGCGCGAGCCGATGTCACCATCCTCGCGCGCCGGGTCCGCCGCATGCGACCGGGTCGCCGCCGAGTGTCGTCAGCCCGAGAGCCGGATGGGCATGGCCAGGTACCGGTAGCCGCCGTCGGGCTCGGCCTCGGCGCTGCCGACGCCCTGGATGACCACCGGCTTCAGCGGGGTGTCGGTGAAGGACAGGTGCACGAACGGCGTGCCCAGCGCCTGCAGGCCGTCGAGCAGGTAGGTGGGGTTGAAACCGGTGGCGATGGCCGGGCCCTGGACCTCGGCGGGCAGCGCCTCGGAGGCCTGCGCGTCCTCGCCGCTGCCGGCCTCGAGCACCACCTGGCCCTCGTCGAAGGCGAGCCGGACCGGGGTGTTGCGCTCGGCCACCAGGGCGACACGCTTCACCGACTCGACCAGTGCGGAGATCTCGACTCGGGCGACGGTGGCGGTCTCGGCCGGGAACAGCCGGCGATAGTTGGGCACCCACTCGCCGTCGATGAGCCGGCTGGTGGTGTGCCGGCCACCAGCGGCCAGACCCAGCAGGCTGTCTTGCGTGCCGGTGCCCAGCGCCAGCGTGACCTGGCCGGCCGGGCCGAGCGTCTTGGCGGCGTCGACCAGCGTGCGGGCCGGCACCAGTGCGACCGCGGAGATGTCGGGCGTGCCGGGGTTCCAGGTGAACTCGCGGACCGCGAGGCGGTAGCGGTCGGTGGCACCCAGGGTGACAGTCTCGCCCTCGATCTCGATGCGGATGCCGGTGAGCGTGGGCAGCATGTCGTCGCGGCCGGCGGCGACCGCCACCTGGCTGACCGCCTCGGCGAGGACGGCGCCGTCGACGGTGCCGGAGGCCTCGGGCATGGACGGGAGGTCGGGGTACTCCTCGACCGGCAGCGTCTGGAGCGTGAAACGGGCGCTGCCGCAGGTGATGGTGACCTTGGCGCCGTCGGCGTTGAGGTCGACCGGCTTGTTCGGCAGCGACCGCGCGATGTCGGCCAGCAGGCGGCCGGAGACCAGGACGGTGCCACCGTCGGCGACGTCGGCGTCGACGGACACGCGGCCGGACACCTCATAGTCGAACGACGAGAACGTCACTTGGGTGTCGGACGCGTCGATGCGCAGGCCGGCCAGGACCGGCACGGTCGGCCGGTTGGGCAGGGTGCGGGCCGTCCAGGCCACCGCCTCTGCCAGTACATCGCGATCGAGCCGGAACTTCACCGGTCCGTCCTCCCCTCGGGCACCAGCCCGGGTCGTTGTGGTTCGACGTCATCCTTCCACGGGCCGCCGACAGCGGCGGCCAGAGGCGTCAAACGACGGCCGTGAATCGCACGATCCACAGGAACCGGCCCGCCAGGCTTGTGCGCTGTTCGTCGATCCATAGATGGTCTGGTCAGGTTCATAGCGTTGGTGGAAAGTGTGGAAAACCATGAACGTCGCAGGTGAGCGGCGCTACCGTTGTCCACGAAGGCTGTGGGCGCGAGCAGTGGGTGACGTGGACCGCCCGAGGTTGTCCACCGATGGGTGACACTTTCCCCGTCCCGGTCCACGGCGATGGCACTCATGTCCACAAACTTGTCCACAGCCTGTGAGAAGTCGATCACTCCCCGTGCGTGTGCTTCCCCGGCCGTGGCGGCGCCGGCCACCGTCATGACTGCCTGGCCTGCTGCTTGATGCGGTTGGTCAGTTCGGTGACCTGATTGAAGACACTGCGCCGCTCGGCCATGAGCGTGCGGATCTTCCGCTCGGCGTGCATGACCGTCGTGTGGTCACGGCCGCCGAAGTGCTGTCCGATCTTCGGCAGCGACAGCTCGGTCAGCTCGCGGCACAGGTACATGGCGATCTGCCGGGCCGTGACCAGCACCCGGCTGCGGCTGGTGCCCTGCAGGTCCTCGATGGTCAGGCCGAAGTAGGCCGACGTCTGCGCCATGATCGTGGCGGCGGTGATCTCGGGACCGGAGTCGGTCGGCACGAGGTCGCGGAGCACGATCTCGGCCAGCGAGAGATCGACAGGCTGGCGGTTGAGGCTGGCGAACGCCGTGACCCGGATCAGCGCGCCTTCGAGCTCACGGATGTTCGTGGCGATGCGGCTGGCGATGTACTCCAGGACGTCGGGCGAGACGTTGAGGTGGTCTTGGGTGGCCTTCTTCGACAGAATCGCGATGCGGGTCTCGAGGTCGGGCGGCTGCACGTCGCACGTCAGGCCCCACTCGAACCGGTTGCGCAGGCGGTCCTCCAGCGCCGAGAGCTGCTTCGGCGGCCGGTCGGAGGTGATGACGATCTGCTTGTTGGCGTTGTGCAGCGTGTTGAAGGTGTGAAAGAACTCCTCCTGCGTCTGGATCTTGCCCTCGAGGAACTGGATGTCGTCGATGAGCAGGACGTCCACGTCGCGGTAGCGGCGCTGGAACGCCGACGCCTTGTCGTCGCGGATGGAGTTGATGAAGTCGTTGGTGAACTCCTCGGAGCTCACGTAGCGCACCCTGGTACCGGGGTACATCGTCCGCGTGTAGTGGCCGATGGCGTGCAGCAGGTGGGTCTTGCCCAGGCCCGACTCGCCGTAGACGTGCAGCGGGTTGTACGCCTTGCCCGGCGCCTCGGCGACGGCGACCGTGGCGGCGTGCGCGAACCGGTTGCTCGAGCCGATGACGAAGGTGTCGAACGTGTACCGCGGGTTGAGGTGCGGCTCGACGTCGCCGCGCCGGGCCGGGCCGTCCGACGACGGCCGCGGCACGAACGCCGGCGCCTCGGTGGCCGCGCTCACCAGCGGGATCTCCTCGGTGTCGACCGACGACGACGCCGGCTCGCGGAACCCGCCGAGCGGCGGTGGAGGAGGCACGGGGTCGAGGGGGGCGCCGTCGGGCGGCGGGGCGACGCTGACGGCGAGGCCGACCGGCCGGCCGAGCACCGCGGACAGCGCGTCGACGATGTGTGAGCGCAGCCGCTGCTCGACCTGTGCCCGGGCGAAGTCGCTGGGGACGGAGATGACGGCGGTGCCCTCGACGAGGGTGACGGGACGCGCCTGCGAGAGGAACGCTCGCTGTTGCGGCCCGATCTCGATGGACTCCAGGTCGGTCAGAGCCTTGGCCCACGCGGTCGCGAAGTCGATTCCGGCCTCGTCTGCCACAGTTCCCCTCCAAGCTCGACGATGGCCGCCGGCCGACGGCACATCAGAACATCAGTGGCGACTGGCTGGCCACCCCCGTCGTCTCTTGTCCACACGGTCGTCCACAGGGTGTGGAGGGTGTCGACACGTGCGGGTTTGTCTCCATCCGCTCCATTGTGACCTGCGCGAACGCGGCGCCGGTACCGTGGTCCGGTATCGGACTGACAGCGTGCTGGAGCACGTGACGCTAACAACATGTGGCCAGGGCTTCAACTGATGTCCACAGGTTCCCCCCAGGACACCGGCGTGTCGTTGCCGGCCGCGCCATGTTCCAGGGTGCCACGATGGGCGGTTGCCGTCGTGGGGCGCCTGCCGCATGACGAGTTTGACCTGAGGCGCGGCGACCGCGTACCGTGAATCGGTCCGACGAGGGCTCCTTTTGTCATGCCTGGGCTGCACTGCCCGGGGATGCGCGGACCCTGCACGGCAACCCGAAGCATGCACATCTCATCGATCGACACAGGAGCTCGGACGTGGTCAAGCGCACCTTCCAGCCGAACACCCGCCGTCGTGCGAAGACTCACGGCTTCCGGCTGCGTATGCGTACGCGTGCCGGCCGTGCCATCCTCGCCGCCCGCCGTAGCAAGGGCCGTGCCAAGCTGTCCGCCTGATTCGGCAGGCACGCTTGCGCTCGCTCGACGATCCGAGGTGCTGAAGGCCGAGCACCGGCTCCGGCGCTCGGCCGATTTCAGGGTGATCGTGCGCCGTGGCGTCCGCGTCGGACGACCGACCATGGTCGTGCATCTGCTGCCCGCCGGCGACTCCGCCGACACGGCCGATGCCGGCCCCGCGTCGGTGGGTCTGGTCGTCGGACGCATGGTTGGGGGTGCAGTGGTGCGCAACACCGTCCGCCGCCGCCTGCGTCATCTCCTCGCCGAGCGGGTCGACCGCCTCCCCGCCGGCTCCAAACTCGTGGTCCGGGCGCTGCCCGGCATCGCCGGCGCTCCGAGCTCCGCACTCGCGCGCGAGCTCGACGCCGCCATCGACCGCGCCGTGACCCGAGCGGAGCAGCGGCGATGAAGACTCTCCTGGTGGCCCTCCTCAAGGGCTACCGCCTCGTCATCAGCCCGCTGTACGGGCAGACCTGCCGCTACTACCCGTCCTGCTCGGCCTACGCCTTGAGCGCGGTGGAACGGCACGGTGCCCTGCGCGGAAGTTGGCTGGCCCTGCGCCGGCTCGGCCGCTGCCACCCCTGGTGTGCCGGCGGCGTCGACCTCGTGCCCACCCGCGAGAGCTACCGCTGGTGGGGCCGGGCCGCCGGTACCGACGGCGACGACGAGCCGCTCGCGGCTCCGTCGCATGGAGCTTCCGCGCCGCGGGCGGACCTGCCGCCCGGCGCACCGACCTCTCTCCGAGGAGTCTGATACACCCGTGGATACCATCCTCGCGCCGCTGTACTACCTGGTCAGCTGGATCATGATCGGCTGGCACTGGCTGTTCTCCGAGCTGATCGGCATCGATCACGACGGCGTCAACTGGGCGTTGTCGATCATCGGCCTCGTGGTGGTCATCCGCATCCTGCTGATCCCGCTGTTCGTGCGGCAGATCAAGTCGCAGCGCAAGATGCAGATCCTCCAGCCCCAGCTGCGCGAGCTGCAGAAGAAGTACAAGGGCGACCGCGAGCGTCTCCAGCAGGAGATGATGAAGCTGTACAAGGACACGGGCACCAACCCGTTCGCGTCCTGCCTGCCCATCCTGCTCCAGGCGCCGTTCCTGTTCGCGCTGTTCCGTGTGCTCGACGGCGTTGCGCACGGGCATGAGCGGGGCGCGTTCACCAGCCAGCCGGAACTGTTCGAGTCCGCAGGCCAGGCGCAGATCTTCGGTGCCCGCCTGGCCGACACCTTCCTGAACGCCGATAGCGTCAACACCCGGATCATCGCCGCGGTGATGGTCGTGCTGATGTGCGTCACGCAGTTCATCACCCAGCGCCAGATCATGCGCAAGAACATGCCGAAGGAGGCGCTCGAGGGCCCGTTCGCGCAGCAGCAGAAGATCCTGCTGTACGTGCTGCCACTGGTCTTCGCGTTCTCGGGTGTCTACTTCCCGCTCGGCACCGTCCTCTACTGGCTCACCTCGAACTTCTGGACCATGGGGCAGCAGCTGTACGTCATCCGCCGGATGCCGGCGCCCGGTACGGAGGCCGAGAAGGCGCACCAGCGCCGCCTGGAGGAGAAGGCGCGCAGGAAGGGCATCGAGCTGCCCACCCCGGACACCGGCCAGCCGGCGGAGCCGGAGCAGACCGAGATCGTCCGGCGGCAGCCGAAGAAGACGTCGCGCTCACAGCGCAAGAAGAAGTAGCCGGCGGCGACGACCGCACGGCAGCAGGGCTCGGCGGGCAGCGGATCCGCCCCACAACGAACGTAGAAGGAGTCGACGGTGAGCGACGCTGGCACGGAACTCGATGCGGCGCAGGAACGAGGGAGTGACGCTGGGGAGAGCCTGGCGAAGCGGCTCGAGCGCGAGGGTGACATCGCGGCGGACTACCTGGAAGAGCTGCTCGACATCGCCGACCTGGACGGCGACATCGACATGGACGTCGAGGGCGACCGCGCGGTGGTCTCGATCATCGGCGACGGCCTCGACGCGCTGGTCGGCGACAACGGCAAAGTGCTCGAGGCCCTGCAGGAGCTGACCCGGCTGGCCGTGGTCCGCGAGACCGGCGAGCGCAGCCGGCTGATGCTGGACGTCGGCGGCTTCCGGGCCAACCGGCGGGCCGAGGTGCTGGAACTGGCGAAGCGGGTCATCGAGGCGGTGCGCACGTCCGGCGAGCCGGAGTCGCTGGGCGCCATGTCCCCGTTCGAGCGGAAGGTCGTCCACGACGCCGTCGCCGAAGCCGGACTGCGCAGCGAGTCCGAGGGCGAGGAGCCCCGGCGGTACGTCGTGGTGATGCCCGCCTAGTGGTGCGTGCGTGTTTCACGTGAAACCACACCGCTGACATTCCCAGGAGGCCGAGTCTTGGACGACGTTCTCGCCGTGCCGGACTCGGCCTCCGCCGTGTTCGGGGACCGGCTGGAGCTGGCCGTGGCGTACGCCGCGCGGCTCGCGGGCCCCGGCATCGAGCGCGGCCTGCTGGGGCCGCGTGAGGTCCCGCGGATCTGGGACCGGCACATCCTGAACTCGGCGGTCGTCGCCGAGCTGGTCGACGAGGGGCGGATCGTCGCCGACGTGGGTTCCGGCGCCGGCCTGCCGGGCATACCCCTGGCGATCGCCCGGCCCGATCTCGAGGTCGTCCTGGTCGAGCCGCTGCTCCGTCGCAGCGACTTCCTGACAGAGACGGTGGCAGCGCTCGGGCTCGACGGCGTGAGCGTCCTGCGATCGCGGGCCGAGGACGTCCGTCCGCGGGCCCGGTACGACGTGGTGACGGCCCGCGCGGTCGCGCCGATGGACCGTCTGGCGGGCTGGACCCTGCCGCTGTTGCGCCCCGGCGGGGTGCTCCTGGCGCTCAAAGGCCAGTCGGTTTCCGAAGAGTTGCACGATTCCGCCGCGTCATTGGCGAGAATGGGCGCGGCGTCGTGGAGAGTTGAGGAAGTCGGCGCAGGCGTGGTCGATCCGGTCGCGCGTGTCGCCGTCGTGGTCGCCGGACGCACGGGGACGGCGCCGAAGCAAGGTGCACGACAACGGAGGACGAACTGATGACCGATACCACCGTCGTGGCGGGCCTGGGGTGGCCCGCAGCCGGTGGGGTCGTCGCAATCGACAGCGCTACGGGGGAACGGCGGTCGCCCACGGGGTGGCCGCGTGTCAGTGGGACCATTGATCCGACGGACGGACCGTCGAACCTGGAGCGTGAGATTTCGGTGAATGCGGGCGACCGACCGGCCGAACCGGCCGCGAGCACCCACGTACGTTCGACGTCCGACCTGGCGGGCTTCGCGATGTCCGGCTCGCTGGCCGACCTGGACACACCCATCGCTCGCGAGGCCGCAGTCGCGCTCATGGCGGTCGGCCGGCGGACGGCGCCGATGCCGAAGCCCGACCAGACACGCATCATGGTCGTGGCCAACCAGAAGGGCGGCGTCGGCAAGACCACGACGACGGTGAACCTCGCCGCGGCGCTCGCGGTCAGCGGGCTTCGCGTCCTGGTGATCGACCTCGACCCGCAGGGGAACGCGTCGACGGCACTCGGCATCGACCACCACGCGGAGATCCCCAGCATCTACGACGTCATGGTCGAGGAGACCCCGATCGGCGATGTCGTTCAGAAGGTCGAGGAGATCGACGGGCTGTGGTGTGTGCCCGCCACCATCGACCTCGCCGGCGCGGAGATCGAGCTGGTGTCGATGGTCGCGCGCGAGTCGCGCATGCGGAAGGCGCTCGACCAGTACCTGCAGGCGCCCGGGGTCGAGTACGACTACGTGTTCATCGACTGCCCGCCGTCGCTGGGCCTGCTGACGGTCAACGCCTTGGTCGGTGGCGACGAGGTGCTCATCCCGATCCAGTGCGAGTACTACGCCCTCGAGGGTCTGAGCCAGCTGCTCAAGAACATCGACATGGTGCGTGCCCACCTCAACCGCGACCTCGCGGTCTCGACGATTCTCCTCACCATGTACGACGGCCGCACGCGCCTGGCCGCGCAGGTGGCGGACGAGGTCCGCCGGCACTTCGGCGACACCGTGCTGAAGACGGCGATCCCGCGCTCGGTGCGCATCAGTGAGGCGCCGAGCTACGGCCAGACCGTGATGACGTACGACGCCGCGTCCAGTGGCGCGCTGTCGTATCTGGAAGCCGCGCGCGAGATCGCGGAGCGGGGAGCATCGGGCAGCACACATGGGGAGACGATTCATGGCTGAGAAGAGGCGGGGGCTGGGGCGCGGTCTTGGTGCCCTGATCCCGACGGGGGAGCCGGCGAGTGGCGACGCGCTGCGCAAGTCGCCGGTCGACGTCTTCTTCCCAGGCGGAACGACGACACCCAACGGCTCCGCACCGCATGTTTCACGTGAAACGGCGTCGGACGAGGGCGACGAGCTGTTGCCCGTCGACGGCGCCACGTTCGCCGAGATCCCCGTCGACGCGATCGTGCCGAACCTCCGCCAGCCGCGGCAGGTGTTCGACGAGGACGCGTTGGCCGAGCTGGTGTCGTCCATCCAGGAGGTCGGCCTGCTGCAGCCGATCGTCGTCCGTCAGCTGGAGTCCGGGCGCTATGAGCTGGTCATGGGCGAGCGGCGGTGGCGGGCGACCAAGGAGGCCGGGTTCCCGACCATCCCGGCCATCGTCCGGACCACTCGCGACGACGACATGCTGCGCGACGCGCTGCTGGAGAACCTGCACCGCAGCCAGCTGAACCCGCTCGAGGAGGCGGCCGCCTACCAGCAGCTGCTCGACGACTTCGGCTGCACGCACGACGAGCTCGCGGTGCGCATCAAGCGCAGCCGGCCGCAGATCTCCAACACGCTGCGGCTGCTGAAGCTGCCGCCGCTCGTGCAGCGCCGCGTCGCCGCCGGCATCCTGTCCGCCGGCCATGCACGGGCCCTCCTCGGCCTCGGCGACGGTGCCGCGCAGGAGCGGCTGGCGCAACGGATCGTCGCTGAGGGCCTGAGCGTCCGGTCCGTCGAGGAGATCGTGGCGCTCGACGACACCAACGACGCGCCGAAGACCCGAGCCCGCCGGGCGGCACGCCCGGTGGCGCCACGGCTCGACGACATCGCGGCCGCGCTCTCTGAGCGGCTCGACACCCGCGTGAAGGTCGACCTCGGCCGCAGCAAGGGCAAGGTCACCATCGAGTTCGCCAGTATCGACGACCTCGAGCGCATCGTGGGCACCATCGACCCGCGCATGGTGAAGCAGGTGCGCGAGGCGAGCGGTGACGGCGCGTTCGAGTGACGCGCCGTCACAAATAGCAGCGAAGGTCAGCCGGCGGTTCGCAGGTGGCGGTCGACGGCGGCGGCCAGGAGCTCCCGCGCCAGCACGCCGAGGTCCAACCCGGCCGCCTGCACGGCCTGCGGCAGCAAAGAGGTCTCCGTCATGCCCGGTGCGACGTTGATGTCCAGCAGCCACGGCACGCCGTCACGGTCGACGATGAGGTCGGTGCGCGACAGGTCGCTGAGCCCCAGCGTCTGGTGCGCCGCCACCGCCACCTGGGCCACGGCAGCGGCCGCCTCGCCGTCGAGCCGGGCCGGCACGAAGAACTCCGTGGTCCCGGCCGTGTAACGGGCGTGGTAGTCGTACGTGCCCGACTCCGGCACGATCTCAACCGCCGGCAGCGCCCGCGGCCCCTCGCCGGTGTCGAGCACCGACACTGCGACCTCGGTGCCGTCGATCCACTGCTCGATCAGCGCCGGCTCGCCGTAGGCGAAGCACTCCACCATGGCGGCGGGAAGCTCGTCGGCCGAGCGCACCACCGTCGTGCCCAGGGCGGAGCCGCCGCGCGACGGCTTCACGACCAACGGTAGGCCGAGCCGGGCGACCAGCGCGTCGAGCAGCACGGCGGCGCCCAGCTCACGGAAGGTCGCCTGCGACAGCACGGCCGACGGCGGGGTGGCGATGCCGGCTCGCCGCACGATGGCCTTGGCGACCGGCTTGTCGAAGGCCAGCCGGCAGGCCGCCGGTGCCGAGCCGACGTAGGGCAACCCTGCCAGCGACAGCACCTCCTGGATGGCGCCGTCCTCGCCCGACACGCCGTGCAGCAGCGGGAAGACGACGTCAGGGACGTCGTGGCGCAGCGAGGCGAGGAGGTCGGCGTCGGCGTCGCGCTGTTCGACGTCGAGGCCCACCTCACGCAGCGCCTCGGCCACCCGGCGACCCGAGCGCAGCGAGACGTCACGCTCGTGCGACAGGCCGCCGGCGAGGACGAGTACGCGGCCGAGATCAGTCATGCTGGAACGAACCCCTCAACTCTGGTCCGGCGCCGGTGCGTCGAGGCCGGGCCGCTGTGCGGCACTCCAGGCGCCGAACGTGGCGCGCAGCTCCATCTCCTGCTCGATGACCTGCGCCAGCCGGCGCACGCCCTCGCGGATGCGCTCGGGCGTCGGGTAACAGTACGACAGCCGCATCGAGCGCGAGCCGAAACCGTCGGCGAAGAACGCCGTGCCCGGCACGTACGCCACCCGGTTGGTGACGGCGCGCGGCAGCATGGCCTTGGCGTCGATGCCCTCGGGCAGCGTGAGCCACACATAGAACCCGCCGGAGGGACGGGTCCAGTGCGCGCCGGCCGGCATGAGGTCGTCGAGCGCCTCGAGCATGGCGTCGCGCCGCTCGCGGTACATCTCGCGGAAGTCCTTGACCTGCGCCATCCAGTCATGGCCGGCCAGGTAGTCAGACACCGCCAGCTGGCTGAACGACGGCGGGCAGAGGATGCTGTTCTCCGACGCCAGCACCAGCTTCTCGCGGACGGCGTGGGGTGCGAGCGCCCAGCCGACCCGGAAGCCGGGGGCGAACGTCTTCGAGAACGAGCCGACGTAGACGACCTGTTCGGCATCGTCGGCTCGGATGGCGCGCGGCACCTCGCCGTCGAAGCCGAGCAGGCCGTAGGGGTCGTCCTCGACGATCAGCACATCCGCCTCGCGGCAGATCTCGAGCACCGCGGCCCGGCGCTCCGGCGGCTGGGTGACGCCGGCGGGGTTGTGGTAGCTCGGGATGGTGTAGAGGTACTTGGTCGACTTGCCCGCGGCGCGCACGGCGGCGATGGCCTCACGCAGCCGATCGGGGATCAGCCCCTGGTCATCCATCTCGACGTGCACGATGTCGGCCTGGTACGACCGGAACGTCCCCAGCGCGACGACGTACGACGGCGCCTCGGCCAGGATGACGTCGCCCGGATCGATGAAGATGCGGGTCAGCAGGTCGAGGGCCTGCTGCGAGCCGACCGTGACGGTGACGTCGTCGGGATGGGCGTTGATGCCCGTAGGCCGCATGACCTCGCAGATCTGCTCGCGCAGCCTCGGGTCGCCCTGGCCGGAGCCGTACTGCAGCGCCGTCATGCCCCGCTTCGCGACGAGCTCGCTCGTCAGTGAGCCGACGACGTCGAGCGGCAGGCCGGAGATGTTCGGCATGCCGCCGGCCAGCGACACGACCTCGGGCCGGGAGGCCACCGCGAACAGCGACCGCGTCTCCGACGCCGTCATGCCGTGGGTGCGGGTGGCGTAGCGGTCGACGTATGAGTCCAGACGTGAGCCGGTGGCGGCTGCTGCGTCGGTCGTCTTCCGGTTCGGGCTGGGCTGCTGGCTCACGTACACACCTCCCGGGAAAGGACCGACACAGACGATGGGGACCGGATGTTCCGGTACCCCAGAGTCAACTGTGCCTCATCGGGCCAGGTGGTGGCGAATCGATTGCCCGCGATTCGGTCAGTTCGAGGCCAGATCGTGGAACCGCAGCGCACCGGTAGCTGCGTCCTCGCCTGACGGCAGGTAGACCCGCTGGATGGCGACGACGATGGCCTCGGCCACGACGTCACGGAAGTCGGGGTCGGCCAGCCGCGCGGCGTCGCCGTCGTTGGTGATGTAGCCCAGCTCGACCCGGACCGCGGCCATCCTGGTGTGCCGCAGCAGGTCCCAGGTCTTCGGGTGCGCGCGGCAGTCGACGAGGTCGGTGCGGGCGACGATCTCGCGCTGCACCAGGCCGGCGAACTGCTCGCCGATGGCGCTGGCCGTGCCAGGCTCGTGGCTGCCGTAGAAGTAGGTGGCGACGCCGGACGCGTCAGGATTCGCGTGCGCGTCGACGTGCAGCGAGACCAGCAGGTTGGCGCCGGAGTCGTTGGCGAACGCGGCGCGCTCGGCCTCGCTGGGCGACGCGTCGGCGCCCGGGCCGCGGGTCAGGTAGGTCTGGACGCCGGTGGCCGTCAGCCGGCCCTCGATGCGGGCGGCGAGGTCCTCGACGACGGCGGCTTCGTCCAGGCCGTTCGCCCGGTGGCCGCGGTCGGGGCCGCCGTGGCCGGGATCGATGACGACCACCTTGCCCGGCAGTCGCTTCCCGGCCTGACGCAGCGCCTCCACCGCGCGCAGGCTCTCCGGGCGGCCCCCAGTGACGATGGGGGCCAGGCGGCCGAGCGCCTTGAACGTGCTGGGCCCGCAGGTGCCGTCGGCGGGCAGGCCGATGTTTCGCTGGAAGTCGCGCAGCGCGTCGCCGGTGCGCGCTCCGAACACGCCGTCGACCCGGCCCACGTCGAAGCCCAGCTCGGACAGCCGCCGCTGCAGCGCGATGACGTCGTCGCCGGCCTGCGGGTTGCCGACCACGTACGACAGCAACCGGTCGCCGAGCCGCCAGCGCGCTTCGTCGAGCACCCGGTACGTCGTGGCGTCGACGACACCGGTCGCCGTGAGCCCGCGCTCCTGCTGGAACTGCCGGACCGCCTGGGCGACGTCCTCGTCGAACGTGCTGGGGCCGGGCGCGGTGTCGTCGAGGAGTCCGAGCTGCGTGAGCTTGGAACGGATCTCCGCGATCGCCGGTCCGGTGTCGCCCAACTGGTAGCGAAGCGAGGTCATCCGGAGGTGGTCCTTCCCTGGGCCGTGTCCTGACATCGGGCTGTACGACGTACCAGCTCCGTCGGTTCCCGTTTCACGTGGAACCCGCACAACCCTCCGCCACAGCTCGCGCCGATTCTACCCACAACGGGCGCCGCCAACCGTGTCGCGGTGAGCCCGGGTTCGCCGCTGCGGCCAGCGGAAATGACATCCATAGTTCACGACGTTCGTGTTGCCCGTGTCACGGACTGATCGCTATTGTCCCTGCATGAGCGGCTCGTTTCCCCGGGCGGGCCGGCGCTTCACGGTCGGCTTGGTGTGTATCGCAGTCGTGGCCGCATGCAGCGGCGACGACGACCTCGGCGATCCCGCGTCGCCGGAGCCCAGGGCCACCGTCACGGACGACGCAGCCACGCGGGCAGAAGATGAGATTCGAACGGTGTTCGAGCAGTTCATCGATGCTGTGGTCGAGGCGCAGAGCGGCCGCTCCGACGATCCCGCCACGCTGTTCGAGGGCCTCGCCACCGACGAGACCATCGAGTTCAACGCCGGCATTGCATCGCGCTACGCCGACCAGGGCATCGTCCGAGTCGGCGAGCCAGTCATCAGCGATGTCAACGTCCAGGTCGTCGACCGGTCCGGGGTCGTGAGCGCCTGCATGGACGAGTCCGAGTGGGCGCCCCAGCTGGCTTCCGGCGAAGCCATCCCGCCCGCCGAGGAGCAGCTGACGCCGCACCCCGTGGTGTACGAAGTCGTCGAGTCCGATGGTGCGTGGCTCATCGGTGACCCGATCGAACCTGGAGGGACCATCACATGCTGACCCCCCGACGCGTGTCCCAGGTCCTGCTGGCCGCCGCCGTCCTGCTGGCCGGCCTGCTCGGCGGCGTCGTTCCCGGCCAGGCCGCGACGGTGCGTCCGGCCGCGGCCGACGCGGTCGATCCGGCCAACGACCCCTGCTACGTGCTGATCCAGGTGCGCCCGGGCGTCTTCGAATACGTCAACATCTGTCCCGATCCTGACGAGAACGACGATGGCGGCGACGGCGGCTCGGGCGGTGGCGGGCCGCGGTGCGACCTCACCGAGGAGCCGTACGACGAGTTCTGCCTCGGCACGAAGGCCTGCCGGGCCGACATCCCGTCGCCGCTGCCCGAGGATGAGTGGCCCGAGCACACTCGGCCCGGCCCGGACCACATCTTCACGTTCGTGCAATGCCGCGTTCCCGGGCAGGAGGAGCCCTACGAGCGGTGGCGGTGGATCGAGCCGTACGAGGGTGCCCTCCCAGGCCTGGGCTGGCAGGCGCTGGGCCGGCTGCAGACCCCGGCGTTCACCATGCGCTTCGAGCCGGCCGGCATGACGTACGTCGGCGCCGACACCCGGTTCCTGCTCGACGGCCTCGGCGACGGCGAGATCATCGGCAGTGTGGCAGGCCCGCTGCAGGCCACCGGCACGCTCAGCCACGTCGAGATCGACCCCGGCGACGGGTCCGACACCATCGACTGCGATCCTGACCTGCGCTCGCGCGCCTGTGAACACGTCTACCTGGAGATGTCGCACGACCAGACGGCCGAGGACTTCGACGGCAATCCGGGCTTCGCGGCCCAGGCACGGCTCGTCTACGACGTCACGTTCACCATGGGCGGCGCCGAGGTGAACCTGCCGGGTGTGCCCGACAGCCTGGAGAGCCCCTGGAACGGCACGGTCGTCCCGGTCGGTGAGATCCAGGCGCTGGTCCGCACCCGCTGAGTACGGCGCACACGAAAGGGCGCCGCCCCGGCCATCCGGGTGCGGCGCCCTTCGTCGTGTCGGGCTAGAGGCGTTCCGGCACGCCGGAGCGTTCCGGCGCCGGGCTGGTGAGCTCGGCGATCAGCCGGACGGTGGCATCTTCCAGGTCGTCGCCGAGGTCGGCGCTGATGGCCGTCATCCGGGCGATCGCGTCGTCGATGCCGGCGCGGTTGCCGGCCAGGTGCTCGGCCTTGATGCGGTCGCGCCACAGCAGCTCCATGCCGGGCTCGACCTGCAGGCCGATGGTCGACGCCTTGCGGGCGAGGTGGGCGTCGCCGCCGCGGAGGGCCCGCTGGGCCAGCTCGTGCGCGGCGTCGACGATGGCCGAGATCATCTCCTGCTTGAAGTGCTCGGCCCAGCCGTAGCGGCGCGGGTTGACGCCGGTGAACGGCTGGCCGCGGACCAGCTCGAGCGCCGCGACCAGCTGCTGCGTGCCCGCCAGTGTGGGGTCGTCCCCGACGAGCGATCGCCACTCGTCCCAGTCGGTGGTGACGCCCGCGTGGAACCGGTAGCCGGAATCGACCCGCGGCAGGTAGTCGTCGCCGTTGGCGTCGCGGCCGAACCAGCGGCGCAGCTTGGAGATGGCGGTGTTGCGGGTGTTCTGCGTGACCCGGCTGCCGGGCCACATGGCGTCGTCGAGCGCCGCGTGGCCGAGGCCGGGGTGCAGCGCGATGAACGCCGCGATCTCGGTGAGCTGCCGGTACTTGGACTGCTCGACCGGTCCCTCGGCGTCCTCGACCTCGACCGGTCCGAGCAGCAGGACGGTGGGACCGTCGCCCGGCACCGGGGCGGGCGACGGCGGTGCGCTCGGGGGCTGTGCGGCCGGTGCCACGGCGGCGGGCTCGGCTACCGGCAGAGCCGGCGGCTCGGCCGGGTGCAGCCGGTCCAAGTCGGCCTCGAGGCTCTCCAGCAGCCCCGGGCCGACGTCGCTGGGCTCCGGCTCGTCGGCCGGCCGGCCACCGGGGTCGACCCAAGGCCGCGCCGGCTGCGTCGTGACGCCGAGCAGCTCCAGGATCTGGTGGTACTGGTGCTGGTCGAGCCGCTGCGGCTGGACGTCGACGCCCACAGGCTGCAGCACGGCGGCGTCGGGATCGCCGGCGGTCAGCTCCAGCGACCACTGGCCCACAGCGCCGTCTCCGCTGGTCACCGCGGCGACCGCCACGCGCGGCAGCGACTGCACCAGTTCGGCCAGCTGCGCGTCCTGCTCGGGGCCCAGCGGCTCGCCGAGCAGGACGATCTCGGGTGTCCACGCGGCGGCGGCGACCCCGCGGGCGCGGGCGTCGTCGAGCGAGTTGGCGCCGGATTCGGCCATGGCCGCGCGGTCGTGCCGGGCGCGCGTGCTCAGCTCAGTGAGCAGGCTGCCGGCCGTCGGCAGGTAGCGGATGCGGCCGGTGTCGAGTCCGCCGGCCAGCTCGGGGCAGGTGCCGACGAGCGTGACCTGGAGGTCGTCGGCCCATGGGCTGGTGGCCAGCTCGACCGCCAGGGCGGCCATGACCTCGCGGGACGGCTCGCGGTCGCCGACGACGGCGAGCGTGCCGACCCGCTCGAGGTCGAGCAGCAGGTGGCCGTCCTCGGGGCCGTGGCCGACGGTGACCAGGCTCGGGTACGGCGCCGGCACGTCGCGCAGCTCGTCGGCGTCGAAGGCGCGACCAGCGGCCGCGGGGAGCAGCCACACGTGACCCTGATCGGTCGCGACGAACGGCGGCGGCAGCTCCGCCTGGTCGGCGAGGTACAGCTCGAACTGCTCGGACGTGAGCCGCCCGATGCGCAGCGGCGGCAGCGAGACTCCGCGCCGGGCGCAGTCGGCGGCCAGGCCACGCAGCGCGACGTCGACCAGCTCGACGCTCATCGGGTCGGCGACGCCGCGCAGCTCCCGCTCGGTGTCGGCCAGCGCGCCGGCCGGCATGGCGATGCGTTCGCCGGGCTCCCGCCGCCGCTGCTGAGTGCGACGCCGGACGGCCAGGAACGCCAGCACGCCCGCCGCCAGGAGTGCGCCGACGCCGGCGGTGGTGCGGATCGGCACGTCGACGTCGTCGCCGACGGCCTGCGTGGCGGAGTCGCCGACGTCGGAGTCGCCCGGCTGCTCGGCGACCGGCGGCTGTACCGGCTGCTCCGCCGGCGGCTGCTCCTCGGCCGGAGCTTCCTCCTGGGGCTGCTCGGCGGCGGGCGGCGGCACCTCCTCCGCGGGCGGCGGAGCGGGCTCCTCAGCCGGCGGCGGCTGCACGGGCTCGCGCGACACCGGGTCGCCGACCACCGGCGGCGTGCCGGCGGTGCCCGGGATCGTGATGGTCCAGCCGGGCCGGATGAGGTCGGGGTCGGTGAGCCGCGCACCGTCGGGCTGGACGGTGTCGCGGCTGGCCTCGACCAGCTCGGGGTACCGGGCGCCGTCGCCCAGCCGCTGCTCGGCGATGCCCCACAGGGTGTCGCTCTCGGCCACGACGTGCGTGGTGGCGCCGGTGTCGGCGACCGGGACGGCCGACGGGGCGGGCTCCGGCGGCAGCAGCAGCTGCCAACCCGGGTCGATCCAATGGGTGTTGTCGAGCGCCCGTCCGCCCGGCTGCGGGACGCCGTAGTTGAGCTCGGCGATCTCGGGCCAGCGCATGCCGTCGCCCAGCTCCTGCTCGGCGATGCGCCACAGCGACTCGCCGCGCTGGACGGTGTGCGTGCGCTGAACCGTGGCCGGCTGGGCCGCCTCGGGAGCGGCGGGTGCCGCCTCGGCCGTCGCCACCTCGGACGCGGCCGGCGCCTGGGCCGTCGTGACCGGAGCGGGTTGCGGCGCCGGCGGCTGGACCGGCTCCGTGGCCGTGGCCACGCCGACCGGGCCGACGACGAACACGGCGGCCACGGCGGCGACCAGGCCGGCGGCGGCGCGCTGCTGGAACCGCAGCGCCGGCAGTCGCGGCGCCTTCCGGCCGCTGAGCGCGGCCGGGATCTCGACGACCAGGCCGACGGCGAAGCTGATCCAGCCCAGCCAGCCGATCCAGACCAGCGCCTGGAGGAACAGCGACCCGTCGTCGGGCTCGGTGAGCGCGGAGGTGACGTCGTCCCAGCTCGGCACGGAGTCGGGGAGTGGGTTGCCGGCGACGGCGATCAGTGCGAGTGGGATGCCGACCAGGACCGCGACGATGACGACCAACGCTCCCAGACCGCGCAGGACCGATCCGAGCCGCGATAGCCGACCGCGAGGTCTGACGTCAGTCCCAGATGAAATCGTGCGCCGGGGGCGGGCGGTTCGATGGGTTCGAGGCACGGGGATACTCCTCACTGTTCCGTACCGACGCCGCGCGCGAGGCGGGCCTGCGCGCTACCTGTGGCCTGGGACGTCGGGGGTCCGATCAGGGACAGGAAGACGTTGTCGTAGGTGACGGTGGTGTCGACCTGGACCGTCGTGTCGTCGACCCGGCGGCAGTCGGTCGCCTGCCCACCCGCCGCCGTCACGTAGTTCATGGCGGCGGTGCAGGCGCGGGCGAAGTCGATGGTGGGGTGACCGGCGCCGTTGCCGTCGATGATGACCGCCTGTGCGCCGGTGCGGGCGGCCTCGGCGGCCATGGCGTTGGCCCGCTGCATCGCCCGGATCTTGCTGCCGCCGTCGACGACCAGCCCGATGGCCAGGAACAACGCCATGACGATGACCACGGCGAAGATGGCGACGGCGCCCCGTTCGCCCTCGGCCCGCAGGCTCCGGGCCGTCATCGGCGCATCCTGTAGGTGTCGAGCGGGCTCTCGACCGTCTCGGTGATCTCCCGCGAGCCGGGCAGCCCGGGGATGGCGAGGTCGGAGAGCTGGACCCGGCAGGTGACCGTGGCCGAGACCGTGGCCGGCTCGCCCGGTGGCCGGCTGAACTGGCTGGTGTCGATCTGGATGGACGGTCCGCCGACGCACAGGAGGTCCTGCTGCGCCAACGACGCCTCGGCGGCGTTGCGGCCCTGGATGAGCGCATCGCTCTCAGTACGGGCGATGGACGCCGTGCGGGCAGCCTCGGCCGCCGCGTGCTCGACCGAGCCGCCGGCGATGGTGACCCGGCCGCCCAGCACCAGGAGCGCGATGATCATCAGCAGGCCGGGCGCGACCACCGCGAGCTCGACGGTGGCCGAGCCGTGTTCCCTGCGTGCTGCCAGCGCGGACATGTCAGCCCGGCCCGGTGAAGCGTTCGACCGGCCCGCTGGCCGTCTGGGAGACCTGGTGACCGGACCAGCCGGGGAACAGGCTTTGCGACGAGCCCTCGACGGTGATGCTGACCTCGACGTCGCCACCGTCGCCGGTGACGGTGACGCTGCTGAGCACGCCGTCGGCACCGGCCTCCTGGGCGAACGAGCGGGCCTCGGCGACGCCGGCCGCGAGCGTCCCGCCGTTGCCGGTGGCCACCCGCACGCCCTCTTCGGCGGCGGCGAGGGCGACGTTGCGCGCGTGGTACCACAACGCACCTTCGATGACGCCGAAGGTGATGAGCAGGACGACCGGGAACAGGACCACGAGCTCCAGCGTCGCCGCGCCTCGTTCGGGACGTCCGGGGAGGCGGCGCCGGGGACGCCGCTGCCCGTCACGTGGCCGGCGGCTCATGGCCTACTGGATCTTCGCTTGTTCGCGGTTGATGACGCCGATGATGATGCCCACCAGCGCCACGGCGGCGACGAACACCGCGGCGGCGATGACGACGTACTCGAGCGTTGTGGCGCCCTGCTCGGGGCGGCGTTCGGTCAGCTCGGAGTAGCGGTCGCGCAGCTCGGCGGACAGGACCGTCATCCATGTCTGGAGTTGCAGCATTGTCGTGTTCCTCTCGGGGGTGCGGGCTGTTCCCGACCCGTCACAGCTGTAGGCATGTCCGGGGAGACTTCTGTGACGCGCCAGGATCGGGGAATTCCTGACTGAGGAAATAACGGACAAAGAGTCATTCGAGCATACGCATCACCGTTGGAGCCGCCAGTAGAGCCATGAAAACCACGCCCAGAAGTGCGACGGGCATGACCATTCGTTCGCTATCGGCATTGGCACGGGCGTGCTCCGCCGACAGGGTGGCGTCGCGCAGTCCGCTGGCGCGGGCGCGCAGGCTCTCGTAGACCGTGGCACCCTCTTCGCCGGACAGCCGCATGATGTCGGCGAGGTCGTCGAGGTCGCTGAGTCCGAGCTGGATCGAGAGCGTGTGCAGGCCCTCCCAGGGCGTCGTGCCGGACCACCGGGCCCGGGCCAGCTCCTCGCGCAGCCGCTGGAACACCCAGGAGTCGCCCACCTCGGCGGCGTTCTCCAGCGCCTGGGTCGACCCGGCGCCGCCGGCGCGTTCCAGCGCGACGAGGTCGATGTAGGCGCCGAGCGCGCGGGTGAACTCTTCGCGGGCGTTGTTGGCCTTCTGCCGGGTCTCGATGTCAGGCAGGAACCACATGACGACGGCGAGGATGAGGCCGACGAACGCCGGCACCGTGAACGGCAGTGAGACGCCGGTGATGGCCAGCGTCAGCGTCAAGATGGCCGGGAACGCCAGCCCGAGCAGCGCCCACAGAGCCTTCTCGCCGTAGTAGCGGTAGGCGGGGATACGCAGCAGGTCCAGCTCCTGCCGCGGGAGCCGGAAGCCCACCAGCGTCGGCAGCCGCTGCTCGAGGAGCCGGCCGAGGCGGTCTTGGAAAAGCGAACTCGACTGGGTGGCCTGCGGCTCCAACGACCGGGTGGTCTCGGTGCCGGTGTCGTGCAGCCGGCCCAGCGTGGCCCGCAGGTGCGGCTGGGCCGGGACCAGTTCGCGCACGACGAGGGCCAGCCCGAGGCCGGCCAGCGCCCCCGCGAGAATGCTCAATTCCCAGATCATGGGACATCCGTCCTGGCCGCGCGCAGACTCCGCTGTGCCCACATCATCGCGCCTCCGTTCGGGTCGGTCCGCTGGACGAGCGGAGGTCCCAGCCCATGATGCGTGGCAGTGGCCGTGGCTTGGTGATCTGGCGCATCCACAGCAGGCACAGCACGTAGCAGCTGAGCAGCACGATCAGCACGATCTGCCCGATGGCCGAGCCGTACGGCTCGATGTAGGAGCTGTTGAACGTCATGAAGCCGAGCACGACCAGCGTGATGATGGTGACCATGCGCGCCGTGGTGCGCGGCTTGGAGCGGTCGGCCTCGATCTTGCGCCGCACCTGGACGTCCTGCGCCACCGTCGCCGCCAGCCCCTCGAGCACCGCGGCGAGGCCGGCGCCGCGCCGCGTCGCGCCCAGGATCAGCGACGACGCGATGAGGTCGCCGGTGGCGTCGTCGAGGTCGTCGGCGAACGCGCGCAGCGCCGCCACCGTCGGCCAGCGGGCGCGCAGCCGCGCCACCAGGGTCGTCACCTCGGCCCGCAGCGCGTCGGGGGTGGACTTCATGGTGGCGGTGATGGCCTGTTCCAGCCCGACGCCGACGGTGAGCACGCCGGCCAGCGACCGTGTCCACTCCTCCATCGCCTCGAGCTTGGCGACCGGGGTGGCCGACGGCGGCGGCGCGAGCAACGCGGGCAGGCCGATGAGCGCGGCCGGCACGAGCACGACGAGGATCAGCCAGCCGGTGAGCAGCCAGCCGGCCATGCCGCCGGCCAGGCCGATACCGAGCAGGATGCGCAGCTGCCGGGCTGCTGGGTTGCGGCCGCCGGTCATGCTGATGAATCGTGCCTTGAGCCGCTGCCCGGGCGTGGCCGGACGCGCCTGCACCGGCTGCGGGATCAGCCCGACGACGATGACGAGCAGCCCGCCCAGTACCAGGATCGCGGCGAGGGCCGCCGCGAACGGCGTCACGGCACACCGCCGTGGTCGAGCAGCCGCGGGTTGAAGCCGACGCGTTCGAGGTCGCCCAGCCAGATCGGCGGCGTGCCGGGCACCGCGCGGCCGTCGGGGCCGGGTTGGAACACGTCGGTGACGGCGGGCAGGCCGTGCTCACCCGGCTCGATCGCGATGATCTCGCTGATGTACCGCGACCGCTTGCCGCCGGAGTGGCTATCGTCGACCAGCTCGATCTGGACGATGAGGTCGATGTGCTCGGCGATCTGCCGGTACGCGAAGGACTCCGTGACGTGCTGGCCGGCCTCCATGGCGCAGGTGACCAGGCGCTCGATGGCCGCTCGCGCGGAGTGCGCATGCGTCGTCGAGAGCGAGCCGGCGCCGGACTGCATCGCCTTGAACATCGGCAGCACCTCGCGGCCGCGCACCTCGCCGACGATGAGCCTGGAGAGGTTCATCCTCAGCGAGTCGAAGACGAGGTCGTCGAGGGTGATCTCGCCGACGGCGCGCCCGTCGGGGCCGCGCTCGCCGCTGCCCGGCCGCGCCTCCCACGCCACGATGCGCTTGTGCCGGTCGGGCATGTCGTGCAGGTGCAGCTCGTACTCGGTCTCGATGGTGCCGATGCGCTCCATCGGGTCCAGCTCGTTGGTCAGGGCCCGGACCAGCGTGGTCTTGCCGGCGCCCTGCGCACCGGAGACGACCAGGCTCTTGCGGGCCCGGACGGCGGAGGCCAGGAACGCCGCGGCGGCCGGGCTGAGCATGTCGAGGTCGACCAGCTCCTTGATGCCGATGTCAGTGAGCCGGTGCTTGCGGATGACGGCGACCGGCCGCGGCGTGATCCACGCGGTGGCCGCGAGCCGCGACCCGTCACGCAGCCGCAGGTGCAGCCGCGGGTTCGACGGCGAGAACGGCCGTTCGTTGGTGCCCGTGCGGGTGGCCAGGAACGACAGTGTCTCGATCAGCTCCTCGTCGCTGTCGGCCACCGGCGGGCCTTGGACGATGCGGCCGTCGTCGTAGATGAGGTGGACGTTGTCGTGCCCGTTGATCTCGATGTTCTCGATGCCGGGGTCGTCGACCAGCGGCTGCAGCCGGCCGAGACCGAACAGCGCGGCCATGATGGCCTCGGCCAGCTGGATCTGCTCGTCCGGCGTGATGATCGGCAGGCCCTTGGTGAGCGCCCGCTCGGCGTGGTCGGCCAGCAGCTCGACCACGATGCTGCGGCCCAGCTCGCGCCGGCCGGCGTCGTCGAGACCCTCACGGCTGCGCAGCGCGTGCGCCAGCTGGTCGGCGGCCTGCTCGCGATAGGCGCGGACCAGCCCCCAGTCGACCTCGCCGCCGCGCGACATGGGCCGCAGCACGCCACCGTTGCGTTCCAGCGCGGTGAGGTCGTCGTCGGCGCGCCGGGCGTGCTGGCCCGACGGCACCGAGCCGCGGCCGCGCTGCGCCGAGGCGGACGCGAGCCGCGCCTGCAGCGACCGGCGCAGGTCGGTCTGGCCGGGCCCGCTCAACGAGTGATGGGTGTCGCCCCACTCGTCGCCGGAGCCGTTCCCGCCGTTCTCCGCGAACAGCGGGAGGTTCTCGAGGCTCGCAGCGGCCTGCGTGGGGTCAGCCATAGGTGTGCTCCTCCATCAGGGACTCCGCGGCCGGGGCCAGCCGGGTGCGATGGCGGTCGATCAGCTCGTGCACGGCGCCGATGACGACCCGCGTGCTGCGGAACAGCGGAGCCGCCGCGAACCGCCGTCCGTACGGCGCGCCCACGCTGAGCGAGTCGGACGCCGCCTGGTCCCAGGCCATGGACGCCAGCACCGGCACGCCGAGCGCGGAGTGGATCTCGCGGGCACGGTAGGGCTGGCCCTCGCCGATCAGCAGCATGGCGAGCGTGTCGTCGCCCTGGCCCAGCTCGAGGAGGTCCTCGCGCAGCACGTTGACCCGGGCTCGGGCCGAGCTGACGGCGGGCAGCGTCGTGCGGGTGACCAGCAGGACGGCGTCGGCGGAGCGCAGCAGCGGCATCGGCCCGTGCCGCATGCCGAGCCGCCCGGCGTCGATGATGACGTCGGTGCCCGTGCGCTCGAGGTTGGCCAGCACGATGCTCAGCGGCGACCACAGCTTGTCCATGCTGGCCGCCTGCTGGGCGTTGACCAGCCCGGGGACCAGCCGGACGCGGTTCTCGATGAGCGGGATGCTCTGGTCGTAGAACTTCTCGTCCAGCACGCCGCGCCGGTGCGCGACGGCCAGGCTGACCAGGCCGCGGTCGGGTGGGACGGTGCCGCGCAGGTACCCAGCGAGGATGCTGCTGCTTCCGGCGACGTCGGCCTCGACCAGCACGACCGACCGCGGCCACAGCATCGCCATGGCCAGCGCCGTGGTTGTGACGCCAGGGGCCCCTCGTGCCGAGGTGAGCGCGACGACGGCCATCACTCGCCTCCCGCGCGCGACATCAGAATGACGACGATGCGCCCGGTCGCGACGCGGGCGGCGAGGTCGGGGGCGCGCACCTCGGGCAGGACGACGTTGACCATCCGCTGACCCGTCTCCGGGTCGACCGACGTCGACACGACCGTCGCCTCGATCGAGTCGGGCGTCGAGCCGGGCGGGTCGTCCTGCGGGTTCGGGGTGTCGACGATGCGGACGGTGTCGCCGGGGCGCAGCGGCTCGCTGGGCAGCTGGGCGGTCGTCACCGCGACACCGACCATCGACTCGCCCTCGGCGGGCTGGATGCTCCCGCTGAACGAGTTCTCGGTGACCAGCGTGCCGGCCGCGAGGTCGACGGACGCGTACTGGCCGACCACCTCGCTGCGGCGCGTCTCGGGTATCGGGTCGAGCGCGGGGTCGGCGTTGATGCTCGCCCTCGTGAGGTCGTCCTCGGTGATCTGCTCGCCGCGGGCGACGTCCTCGCGCACCGCGATGACGTCGACCGTCTCACTCATGCTCGTGGCCAGCCAGGCGGCGCCCAGGCCACCGAGGGCGACCAGGGCCACGCCGAGGCCGATCAACGCCGGCCGGCGGCGCTGCTTAGGCGGCGCGGCGACGGCCGGTTCCAGCTTGGCCTCGGCGATCTCGAAGTCGTCGTCGAGCTGATCGGGCGCCGGCTGATGGGTGGGGGGCGAACTCATCATTGCCGTCCTGCATGTCCGGGGAAGGGAGGTGTCGCTGGTGTTGCTGGTTGGGCAGGGCTGTGCTGGTCGCTAGGTGGAGCGGTCGAGGTAGTGGGCGAGGGCCAGGGTCGCCAGCCGGCTGCGGGAGCCTGCGCCGAGCTCGGTGACGAGTCGGTCCAGTACCTCGTAGTCCTGTTTGTAGAGACGGATGTTGAGCGGCGAGAGGGGCTGGGCCACGGGAAGTTGGGGCTTCGCCGTGCGGGCGGTGAAGAGTCGGCCTCCTATGCTGTTGGACTCATTGTGCAGTTTGACCAGGTGTTCGTGTCCGGCTTCGATCGCATCGATGAGGATCTGCCCGTTCGACCGGCCCGACCGCTGGCGCTCCGCCGCCACCAGCGACAGCAGGCTGGACGGGACGTGCACCACGCTCGGCTTGATGACCGGCGCGACGTCGACCGCTGGATTCATGCCCTGCCGCAGGAACTCAGCGGTCGGAGTGCTCTCGGTCAACGCCGGCCTCCTCGATACACGTGCGAGGCCGCGCCCTGCACGGGCGGCCTCGTGGCATGAGGGTATGTGACTGGGCCCACAACCGTATAGGCCACGGATTGTTAAGTCTTGGCGACCGTCTGGTGACTGTATGACCCATGTATGGGCTCCATCCGGGGCGGCCGAACATCCCTGCCGACTCGGCCGTTCAGCCGATCTTCACGGCTGACCAGCGTCGGCGCAACCCGAACAGCCCAGTTCCGTGATCACTACGGTTCAGGTGTGACCCGCGTGAACAGAGAGGCTCCTGCTGCTGGTTCGAGGCTCACCTGGCAGGCAGCGCCGGAAGATCTCCGGCACTCCGGCCGTCGCCGCCCAGCCGTGATCATCAACGATGTGTGGAGCCGACCTCGACGAACGTGGCATCGGCCCACGTCGACCCAGCCTCCGTCATCCGTCAGGCGGCCGTGGGCACGTCGGCGCGGAGCTGGCGGGCGACCTTGCGGATGGCTCGGCTGGCCCGCTGCCGCGCCGCCGGCCAGCTGAGGCCGTGCCGTTCCGCCGCGGCCGCCCCGCCCTCCGAACCGGGCGCGGGGGTGTAGATGTCGAGGATCAGCGTCGCGTCGGCCGCGGTGATGGTGCCTTCGTCGACCGCCCAGGTGAGCAGGTCGAGCAGTTCGTGGTCGGCGGTGGTGCGCTTGGACGGGGTCAGTGGCATGAGGTCGGCGGCCAGGACGTCGGGGCTGGTGGGGGTCTCGCTGAGCTGATGGGTCAGTTCGCCGGTGACGGCACGCAGCGTCTCCATCGCGATGTTCGCCGCGACCTTGGCCGGCCGCCGCTCGATCGGATACGTCGCGATGGTCGTCCACAGGGCGGCGACGGCGGTGTGCTCGAGGCTCGGCTTGGTGTCGCGGCCGGCGCGGGTCGTGGCGATGCGCACCGCCTTGCCGAGCATCAGCTGGAGCACGGTCCGGCCGGCGAGTGAGTCGCCCGCGCGGGCGAGGCGCAGCAGCGCCAGCAGGATCCGGTCGGCCTGTTCCGCGTCGGCCGCGGTAACCGCCAGCTCGACGTCCTCGAGGGCGAGGCAGCCGGCGAGCTCGGGGTGCCGGCGGGCCCAGTGGGCGACGGCGGACTCGGTGCGGGGGTCGGCGCAGAGCCGGCTCCATTCGCCGTTCAACCGGCCCACGAGACTGGCGTCCGTGCGGCGGCGGGCGCCGGTGCAGGTGACGTCGTGGGCAGGGGCTCCAGGTATCGGCATCGGGTGGCTCCTCCGGGGTGGATCGACCCCTCAACCGTGGTGGGCGGGGCTTGCCCCGGCTCTTGCCCGCAAGGCTCCGGCGCGGGTTCATTCTCTTGCCCGCTCGGGGAGTGCGCAGGTCAGCGGCTTGCCCGATGCCCGTGATGGTCCGAATGCCCGATCCGCCGCCGCAACCCGCACCGATCACACCGTCACAAGACGCCATCCCCCGGCACCTACGCAGACAACCGACCCGCCGACCGAGGGAGCCCGAGATGGCAGAGCGCTTCAGCAACCGGCAGTCCCTCATGGACGCGGCGACGGTTCTGGCGGCGCGACGGGCCATCGACAGGGAGCTCGCCCACCTCATCGCCGACCCTTTCGACCGCGACGCCGCCAAGCGGCTGCACGACGCTGTCGGCGCCAACGCCGACCGCGCGCAGGAGGCGCTCGAACGGCTGGTGCAGGTGGCAGATCTACGCGAGCCATGGGAATCCGGCGCGGTCGGGACGGACCCCGGTGCGGGCTCGGACGGTGAGGTGGCTCCGCCGTCCTCGAGCCCGCACCGGCACGACGCGACACACGAGGAACCGGCACCATGAAGATCAACTGGGGTTTCGGCCCGCCGAAGGAGCCGAAGGGCACCGACGGCGAGGGTGCCGCGCGCGACGGCGCGAGTGTCGCGTCCCCGCGCTCGGAGCAGCACACCTGGACCGGCGGCTCCCAGCTCGCCACCCGCATAGTCGTCGGGCTGCTGTGGGGCGCGCTGATCGCCGGCCCACTGGCGCTGGCGCTGCAGGTGCTCCTGCCCGAGAGCCGCCCCGTCGTCCGTCAGGACGGCTACGTCGACCGCATCGGCGAGGCCGCCGCCGTCAGCGAGTTCGCCGAGCGCGCCGTCGTCGCCTGGCTCGAGACACCGTCCGAGGAGTCCGACGCGCTGCGTGCCTACTTCGGCGACCTCGGGCAGAGCCGGCCCGACATCCCGTGGACCACCTCCGGGTCCGCCGTCGCCGAGATCGTCAAGGACGACAGCGGGCTGTGGTCGGTCACGGTGGGCGTCGACGCCGCCGAGGGCACGTCCCCGCCCGACGCCGAGCCCGCCTCGGAGCCGGCCGAGACGCCGGCAGACGCGCCAGTCGAGACCCCCGCCGAAACGCCCGCGGAGGGCGACAGTGACGACGGCGACGCCGAGCCGGTCGAGCGCATCACCTCCGGCCGCCTCTACTTCCAGGTGCCGGTCCTCTACGTCGACGGCGAGATGATCGCGCAGGCGCTGCCCGCGCCGGTGCCGGCGCCTGACGAGTTCGACCAGCTGGCCTCGGCCTACGACCACGGACTGGCGGCCGACCACCCCGCGTTCGCCCGGGTGGCCAACTTCCTCAACGCCATGCTCGTCAGCGGCGACCAGGCCTCGCTCGAGGCCTACAGCAGCCCGGGCACGTCGTTCCGGGTGCTGAACCCGGTGCCGTACGCCGGCGTCCGGGTCGAGACCATCGTCGCCGCCGGCGGCGAGGCGCCCAGCGAAGAGCCGTCCGACGGCGAGACCGCCGAGGTCCAGGCCAACGTGACGTTGAGCGGCTCCAACGGCGAGCAGCTCGGCGCGCAGTACTCCCTGGTGCTCCAGGCACGCGAGGGCCGGTGGGAGGTGGCCCGGCTGCGCACGTCGCCCGCGCTGGCCGAGCCGGTCCCGCTGCCCGAGCCGGTGCCGGTCACCACCACGCCATCGTCCGGATCGTCATCGGCTGACGGCCACACACCTCCTTCTGGGACGAGCACGTCGCAGGGGACCTCGTCCCAGGGCCCAAGCCCCACACCGTCCGAGGAACCGACGAGGGAGGCCGGATCAGACCCACCGACGGGGACGACCACCGAGTCGCCCTAGATCACCCGACCCCAGCACCACAGCCCGCTCACAAGGAGAAGGAGCCATGAGCCTCATCACCGGACTCACGGCGACGGCACCCGACCTCGCCACCTCGTCCATCACCATCCAGGCCGGCCTGCTCGACTGGACCACCGACACCGCATCGAGCCTGCAGACCGTGCTGCGGGTGGTGGCCATCACGGTGGCGATCCTGTTCGTCGTCTACAAGGCCGTCCAGTCCAAGTTCGCCATCGGCACGATCATCGTCTCCGCGCTCGCGGCCGGCGTCTTCATCTGGATCGTCTACAACGTCACCGCCCTGCGCGACACCGTCGGCGAGGACCTTCCCGGGTCGGCGCCGGCGTCACAGCAGGTCGACCTGACCTAGTCGTCCCCACGAGCAGGCCAGCCACGAGACCGAGGGCGGAGGTGACGATCGATGGCCGAGGACCCGGACGAACTGGAGACCGTCAAGTACTACACGCGGGCCCGGAAGTTCCCGCAGCTGCTGGGGCGGATGCCCGATGGCACGAAGATCCCCGGCGGGCCGTACACGGTCCAGCAGCTCATCGCGGCCATCATCATCATCGTCGTCGGCGGGCTGACCATCGACACCTGGGGCGTCTTCGGGGTCTTCGGCAACATCGCGCTGCTGTTCGGGGCGGCCTTCGGCGCGGTCTTCCTCATCGGCCGGCTGCCGATGAACGGCCGCAACCCGCTGTATGCGCTGCTCGGCCTGTACCGGGTGCTCAACGCGCCCGCGTCGGGCAAGTACCAGGGCCGGCCGGTGCGGTTCCGCCGGCCGCGGCGCATCCGGCACCGGACCAGCGTCCATCTCGGTCCGCTGCCCGGCACCGACCCGTGGGCCGGTCTCGAGCCGGGCGTCGCCGTCGCCGTCGAACGGGAGCTGCCCGACGCGTTGCGGCGCCGGCTGGACCGGACCCCGGCACCGGTCGAACCGGTCGGCGAACCGGCCACCGCGGTCGCGCCGGTCACGGCGCAGCCCGCCGCACCACTGAGCGGGGTGCAGGCGCTGCTGGCCCTGCTCCCGGCCGAACAGCACGACCATCGACCCGCGAACGCACGGCGTGCGGCGCCGCGTCCGCGGGGCCAGCAGCGCACCGCCGTCCGGCAGGGGAGCGGCGAGGTCAGCGATTCGTGGGGTGAGGACGATGCGTAGTCCGGCGCGGGCCATGGCCGGCCATCTGCTCTGGTCGCGGGGCGGGACGGTGTGGGCGACGTGGCGGCTGCAGGCTCTGCCGTACGGCTTCCGTCCCGACAAGGACAAACACGGCGTGCGGGCGGCGCATCAGGCTCTGCTGCGGGCGTTGCCCGGTGAGGCGCTGCTGGTGGGTGCCTGCGCGGCGCTCGACCCGGCGGCCATCGTCGAGCGGATGATCACCGGCATCCCGCTGGAGCACTGCCCCGAGTGGGCGGCCGAGTGCGAGGCCACCCTCGACACCCTCGACGACCTCGCCCTGGGGCAGCGGACGTTCTGGCTGAGCGTCCCGCTGCGCAACGGCGGCCGGTTCGGCAACCTCGGCGAGTCCTTCCGGGCCGCCGTCGACGACTTCCGCGACCAGCTCGCACTGCCGCGGCACGGCATCTCGCCGGCCGAGTTGAAGGTGCGCACCGAGCAGGCCCGCAAGGTCGAGCTGGGCATCCCGGCCGTGTTCCGGCCCCGGCCGGCCACCGTCGCCCAGCTGGTCTGGCTCTATCAGCACACACTGCAGCGCGGCCTGTTCGCCGACATGGACCTCCCCGAGACCCGGGCCGACCACGAGGCCGCCGTCGTGCCCCGTCACGGCGTGCTGTGGCCCGACGCGCTCATCGACGAGGGCGGCCAGTCCGAGCTCGACCGCAAGCAGCTCAAGAGCTGGAACCCGCTGCGCCGCAAGTACCTCAAGATCACCCAGCCCGACCAGCCCGACGCCGTCTCCTACCAGGGCCTCCTGGCGCTGGCCGACACCCCGGCCGACGGAATGGTCTTCCCCGGCGGCGAGTACCTGGGCCGCGTCGACGACGCCGGCCTCGACGTCGACTGGGCGGTGCGGCTGCACACCCGCACCCGCGAAGAGGTCATCGCGCGCAACCGCCGCGCCGTCGCCAACCTCAACGACCAGTTCCTCCAGCAGGAGGGCCAGCTCGCCACCGGCATGCACGCCATCGAGCGCTCCGCCCGCGACCTCGCCGAGTACGAGGCGCTGCTGTCCGCCGACGACCTCGAGGTCGAGGTCGAGGCCACCGTCATCTTCTGCGTGGCCGGGCGCACGGGCGAGCAGGTCATGGAGCAGGCCAAGGAACTGCAGGCGTTCTACGGGGCCTCCGGGTTCAAGCTGACCCACCCGCTGGGCAACCAGGAGGACCTCTGGTGGGCCATGCTGCCCGGCACGCCGCTGTCCAAGTCCGTCCGCGAGTTCGCGCAGATCACCACGTCGCACTCCTTCTCCGCGTCGGTTCCGGTGGTCACCTGCGACGTCGGCGACAACAAGGGCACCCTGCTGGGCCTGAACATCTCCACCGGCCAGACCGGTGTCGTGCACCACGATCCCGCCGGCGCCACCACCCGCCTCGACGTGTCCGGCTCGCTGGCCATCGCAGGCGAACTGGGTGCCGGTAAGTCGGTCGCGTTGAAGAAGATCGCCGCCGACACCGTCGACCGCGGCGGCCGGTTCATCGCGCTGGACCGCACGGAGTCCGGCGAGTGGGTGACGATGGCCCGCGCGCTCACCACCCCCACCGTCGTCTCCGTCGTCGACCCGACGATGAGCATGGACCCGCTGCGGGTGTTCGACCGGCACACCGGCTCGCGGGTCGCGCAGTCGTTCCTCACCCCGCTACTCAACGTGTCGCCGACGTCGGAGCGCGGCGTGCTGCTGTCCGAGGTGCTCGAGGTCGGCTACCTCGCCCGGCACGGCATCCGCGGGCTGGGCGACCTCACCAAGCACCTGCTCGAGAGCTGCACGCTCGACGGCGCCTACGAGCTGGGCCGGCTGATGAACGTGTTCGCCCGCAAGGAGTTCGGCCGGGTCATCTTCGACACCTCGCTGCCGCCGGTCGAGCTGAGCGACCGCGCCATCGTCTTCTGGACCCGGACGCTGGAGCTGCCCGACCGCGACGAGCTGCAGCACGCGCACCTGTTCGAGCAGCTGAAACTGGAGAAGATCTTCGGCCGCGCCATGTACGCGCTGATGGCCAGCATGGGCCGGCAGGTCTGCTTCGGCGATCGCTCCGAGCTGGCCCTGTTCATCGTCGACGAGGCGCACCACGTCACGGCCTCGCCCGAGGGCGAGCGCGAGATCACCGTCTTCGTCCGCGACGGCCGCAAGCACCAGGCCGCGGTCGCGCTGGGCAGCCACGACCCTGAAAGCGACTTCGGCGACGCCACCCTGCGCGGCCTCATCCCGACCCGCATCCTCATGCGGCACCGCGACAAGACGCTGGCCAAGCGCGGCCTGAAGTGGCTCGACCTCGACCCCGACGACGAGTCGCTGGTCGCGCTGATCACGGAACACACGTCCCCGGTCGGCCCCGACGGCGTCCCCGAGATGCGGCGCGGCGAGGCGCTCATGCGCGACGCCCTCGGCAACGTCGCCCGCATCAAGGTCATGCCGCCGTCCCGGCCCGAGCGGTTCGAGGCCATGAAGACGTCGCCGCCGGAGGTGCAGATCGGCGGTTACGGTCCGGGCGCCGCGCGGCTCGGCCCGCCCGAGCTCGAGGCCGGCCGTACAGACCACGCCGTCGGGTCGAGGCCCGCATGAGCGTCGTCGCCGGCGCGGTCAACATCGTCGCCGAGGCCTGCCAGGTCCCCGGCGGCAACGGCCTCGGCGACCAGTTCATCAACCCGACCGGCGACTGCGAGCTGTCGGCGTTTCACGTGCAACTGTCGCTGGCCGGTGGCATCACCGATCCGTTCCACCTGATCTTCAAGGTGCTCATGACGATCACGTGGGCGATCTACCAGTTCCAGGTCATCGCCTTGGCGTGGGTCACTGACTTCGTGCTCGGCATGACGTGGCTCGACTGGTTCACCGGCATCGCCGGCGACTTCCAGGACTCCATCGCCGGCATGCTGTCGAACCTGAACGTCTACGTGGCGATGCTGACGATCACCGCGTTCGTGTGCATGCTCTGGATGGCCAGGGGCATGTGGGGGAAGGGCCTCGTCCAACTCCTGTTGTCGCTGATCGTCGCCAACTACGCGGTGGCCGCGATCAGCTACAACGGCCAGCATCCCGACAACAACCTCGCGCCGATCAACCCGATCACCTGGCTCGTCGGCGACAACGACAGCCAGGAGGGCCTGCTCTACGACGCCCGCGACACCTCCCAGTACCTCGTCGGCCAGATCGTCAACGACGACGACTATCTCGACGACCTCAGCGATCCCGACAACCAGCGGGTCAGTCCCGGCGAGAGCATTCTCGACACGTTCCTCTACCACCCGGCGATGCTGGTCAACTTCGGCTACATCCTCGACGGCGACTGCGAAGAGGCCTACGTCGTCGCGCTGTCCCACGCCGGCAACAGCACGTCGAAGGACGATCTCCGCGAGGACCTGGAGAGCCGCGACCTCGCCGGCCGCGGCTCCGCGGCCGACGGCGTCGACACCGGATCCGAGCTGACCGACCCCGGCACCTGGTGGGGCGGCACCGGCGACGAGCCCGTCGACTACGACCCCGAGGTCTGGAAGGTGGTCGGCAGCTGCCTCAACGACGAGGTCGACACGTTCGCCAAGATGGCGCGGCCGGACAGCTGGATGGCCCAGTTCGCGATCCAGCCGGCCGTCACCATCCTCGCCGTGCTCATCCTCATCGTCGCCGGCGTCGTGTTCATCGCCGGCCTGTCCGCCCTCGTGCAGTGCGTGAAGCTGCTGGTCACGCTGCTGCTGGCGATCCTCCCCGGCGGCGCCAGATCGGTGCTGTGGCGCAACATCGGCCAGCTGTTCGCCACCGTCCTGATGCTCATGTTCTGCATCGTCTTCCTCGGCGTGTTCCTCCACGTCGTCACCGACATCATGTCGTCCGGACGAGCACCCACCGGCAACCCCGACGACCGCTCCGTCCGGTGGGCCGAGATCGGCAAGTTCCTGCTCATCGACCTGCTGCTGATCGCCGGCATCGTCCTCTTCTGGCGCGGCCGCGGCGCCGTCCACGAGACCAAGGACCGCGTCGCCGCCGCGATGGCGTCGAGGTTCAACTCCGGTGGCGGCGGAGGCGGCGGCGGTTTCGGCGGCTCGCCCCTCGTCCCCTCCGGCGGCGGCGGTGCCCGTGGCGCCCTCAACCGGGTCGCCGGCAACTTCAACGCCATGAGCGACGCCGCCCGCAACCTCGGCGGCCAGTCCGGCCAAGGTCGCCTCCAAGGCGTGATCCGCCGCACCAGCGGCCTCGCCGGCCACGTCGGCCTCGCCTGGGCCACCGGTGGCGGCTCCGTCGTTGCGAAGGGCGGCGCCATGGCCGCCAAGTCCACTGCCGCCCGTAGCGCCGGCTACGCCGCCCGGAACGCGATGGCCAACGGCGCGAGCCGCACGGTCGAGTTCGCCCGCCGGCACCGGGTCCAGCACCACCTCCGCCAGGGCAACCACGCCGCGGTCAATCGCGTCAACACCCTTCGACGCCGGTCCGAGATGGCCCGGGCGGTGCGCGCGGACCAGGCCCGGCTGCGCAAGTTCGACAACCAGACGCGCCGCGCCGAGCGGCTCGCGCGCATGACGCAAGGACGCTACGGCGCTGAGCGGGTCAATTCGGCACCGGAGGAACGCCGTCGGCTGATCCAGCAGATGCGGCGCGAGCGACGCCACCTGAACCGCGACCACCGGGCGCAGAACCGGGCCGAGCGCAGCCGCCTCACGCCCGACGAGCTGCGAGCCGCACACGAGCGCGATCGTCGGGACATGCAGCAGAAGAAGTGGCAGCAGATCAGGGAGGATCAGCTCAGGGAGCAGCGACAGGCCCGCCGCCGCAAGAAGGGCAAGCCGTGATAAACGGTCGATCGAATCCCGCCGACGACGGACGACGAGAGGATCATGCCGTGAGTCAGCTCGACCGCCTGCGAGCCGACCTGTCCGGGGGGCCGAGGCCGGCAACGGGCCGGCTCCCGGTGCCGGTCACAGCCAGCGGCCACCTTCCGGCCAGGCCGGCGGCCGCGACGGGGGCCACCAGCCACCTGCACCAGCTGGTCCGGGCCGCACTCGACGCCATTTCTGCCGATTACGAGGCGGACGGCGGCGACGTCATCGGCGTTTGGGAGAACGGCATCTTCGACTTCGGTGTGCTGGCGGACGACGAAGGTCGCGCCGAAGTGCTGCAGGTTCACGGCCTGTGGGAGCGGATGATGCCGCCTGGCGGATTCCAGGCGGCTGTCGTCTTCGCGAACGAGTGGAACGCGCAGCACGTGTGGCCGAAGGTGTTCGTGCTGCCCGACAACGAGGGGTGGATCGGCCTGCACTGCGAGGTCACGGCCGATCTCGGCGCCGACCCGACCGTCGACCGTGTCGATCTGGCCATCAACACCGGCATCGTGTCGGGGCTCGCCGTGTTCGACGCCGCAGAGCTGGCCTTTCCGGATGCGCGGCGGATCGCCGGCGCCGCCGACCTCGACGAGAGCGAGTGACAGCCCGACCTTGATCCACCTAGGGTGTGTTCGAGCACGTCAGCCGCAGGACGGGGCATAGTGATGTCGGAACTGGACCGCAGCGGAGCGCCCGCACCGCAGCGACGGACCACGTCGCGTGCAAGGCTCGATGCTGGGCAGTCCGGTTCGACGCTCGACATCAGCTTCGTCAGGACGGTGCCCGGCGACTGGTCGAGCTGGGACTACCTCCCGGTCGATGTTCATCTCGCTCTCGATCGCGCCGGCCACGCCGGTGAGCTCGCGTTCGCCTCGGGCGCCCTCCCGCCGGAGCGAGAGGTCCGCGGGGGCGTCGACGTCGAGGTCGGCCATGCCTGGACGGTCGACGACGACGCCCTGACCATCATCGACGCCGTGCGTCCGGTCCACTCCGCCGGGCGCGAGGGCTGGCGGTTCACCATCCACCGCCGCCCGTTCGTCGGTGAGGTGAAGGAACGCAGAGGCGTCGTCTCGGCCGGCGCCCCAACTCCTCCGAGCGGCTCAGCAGTGCACGAGCAGGACGAACCCGAGGTACTCGACGTGCTCCCGGCGCCGGTGCGCCGCCAGGTCCTGGCGACGGTGCCGGAGCCGGACTTCGAGGACGAACGGCTGATCCAGAGCTTCGACCGCGGTTCGGGGCTTCGGCAGGAGGCATGCCTGGTGCGGGCCACGGCTGGGGTGGTCATCGCGATCGTCGCGAGTCGTGCGATCACGCGGTCACCGGACTCGGCGGAGGCAGCAGCGGCGCTGGCCGCCGAGTCGTGGTTCGTCCACGCCGTGACCGCGTCCCTCGGCCGGGTCGAGGTCGGCGGGCTCGATGCCACCCAGTCGGTGCTGGACGACCGCTCGCCGCGACGCGGACTTCCTGGCTCCCGAGGCACGCAGATCGGCTGACCGTGGCGGACCTCGACTACTACGAGCTGCTGGACGTCGCGCCCACGGCGACCACGGCCGAGATCAAGGAGGCCTATCGCCGGGCCGTGCGCGCCGCGCATCCCGACGTCGGCGGCACGAGCGGCATGTTCCGGCTCATCACCGCCGCGTACGAGACGCTGAGCGACCCGGCCAGACGAGCCGACTACGACGCGCGCCTGGGCGCCAGGAGTGGTCCACGAGTCGATGAGTGGTCCGACGCGCCCGGCCCCGCTGCCCAGCCCGGCCCGGACGAGGCGGACGCCGAGTGGGGCGAGGAGACGAGCTGGGCCGCCGGGGACGGCAGGCCGGACCGGCCGTTCGCTTCCGATACTGACGAGTCCGGGGCCGGCACACGCCGGGGGAGCCGGACCCTGGTGGCGCTGGCCGCCGCTACGGGTGTGATCTTCGTCCTGGGGACTCTGATCCTGCTGTACGACCCCGGGTTCATGCGCCCCGCGGACGCCGGTTCCGACCTCGTCAGCTGGTACGACGGGCAGCCGGTGCTGCGCCTGATCGTCACGCTCGGCTACGTCCTCCTGCTCGGGGCCGCGCGATCGGAGTCGGCCGTCGGCTTGATCTTCGTCCACGCGCTCTTCTCGGTTTTTCTGCTGGCCTGGCCGATCGCCTACTGGGACCTCGCCAGGGCGGCGGAGCGATGGACCTACGTCGCCGGTGTCGTCGTCTGGCTGATCTACAACGGCCTGCTCCTTGGTCTGTCGATCGTCCTCGGCCGATGGGACGAGGCACGGATGTTCCGCGACACCTCGGGCACGTCGCAGGTCAGCGACCTGACGCTATGGGCACGGACGGACGTGGGAGGCCGCGTCGTCCGGGTCGGTTACGTCGTCATCGGCGCCACGTTCGTGTTCCTGGCGGTGGTTCTGCTCGTGGCGCACGGGCTCATCCGCCCGGCGGCGGCCGGGCCGGACGCACTGGACGTCGCGTTGCGGTATCCGATCGCCGTCGCCATCGTGGTGGCCCTCTATGGCTACATCGCCTACATCTCCATCGGACACCGCAGCGGCTTGGAGCTCATCTACGTTCCGGCGGCCATCGGCCTGCTGGCTTGGCCGCTCGCGTACTGGCATCTTGCGACGACGACCGAGCGCTGGCTGTTCGGGCTGGTCGCGCTGGCGTGGGCCCTGCACGTGGGCGCGCAGTACGCGACCTCGTCGCTGATCGACCGGCGCAGAGCGACACCGGAATGGACGACCTGATCGTCCCGTCTGTCACAGAACCGCCCCCTCACCGACCTACACAGACGTCCGCTACACAGCCGCGGTGGCGGGCGCCCGGATGGAGGGCGGGTATGGCAGAGGGTTCGGTCGCCGCCGGCGGGGCCGTCGTCGCGAGGCGTACGAGGGCGAAGCCGGCGCGCACGCCGGGCGGCAAGGGCTCCGGCCGGGTCAAGAAGTGGCTGCTCGGCATCGCGCTGCTCACCGTGTTCGGCGTGGTCGGCGCGGCGTCGCTGGCGTTCATCCCGGTCGCCACCGTCATGGCGCTCTGGTGCGAGATCACCGACCGTGCCCCGCTCGCCGAGTGCACCATGACGCCCGGCGACGAGGTCTGCACGGGCGGCGCCACGTTGGCCAACGTCCCGGAACCGTGGGCCGAGATCTTCACCGCCGCCGGCAACGAGTTCAGCGTCGAACCCGCCTACCTGGCAGCCATCTACCTGACCGAGAACGGCAACGCCTGGAAGGACCTCGACACCGACTGGCCCAGCTCCGGCTGCTGCCACGGCCCCATGCAGTTCAACGTCGGCGCCGGCACCTGGGACGCGTACAAGTACAGCGCCGACGGCGGCCCACCCGACTACATGGACCCCTGGGACGCCATCTTCACCGCGGCCAACCTCTTCACCCATGCCGACGGCGTCTACGGCAGCGTCACCGCCGAGACACCGCTCGGCGACGTCGCCAGATGGGAGCCAGGCACGTTCGTGTACTCGGCGGCCAGCTACAACGCCGGGCCCGCCGGCAACTGGAACAACAACGAGACCCGCCGCTACGTCGAGAACGTCCACGCGCTCGTCTCGTCCAACTTCACCCAGGGCGGCACCGGCGACTACGGACAGTACGCCACCTACCCGCCGCCGCACGGCATGGGCATCGGCGAGGGCGAGGACGGCGAGCAGGGCGAGGGCGGCGGGTGGGCCGGCTGCGGCGGCATCAGCGGCGGTGGCCTCGACGGCGTCGTGCAGATCGCGGAGCAGGAGTACGCGAAGGGCATCGTCGAGCAGCCGTTCGGCAGCAACTGCGGCCCCACCATCAGCGACACCTACATCGCCACCGGCTGCGAGCAATGGTGCGCCGACTTCGTCAGCTGGGTCTTCCAAGCGGCCGGCATCCCGTTCCAGGCCGAACCCGGCACACAGATGTATTTCTGGCGACATCCATGGCAGATCCCGGCCGTCATAGGCATGCAGGCGTGGTTCGAGTCCGGCGGCCACGGCCAGGAGTTCATCCCCGTCGGCAGCGCCGGCCCGACGAAGCCGCCCCGGCCAGGTGACGTCATGATCTACTCCGGCCACGTGAGCATCGTCGTCGAGGTCGACGAGGCCAGCCGCACGCTGGTCACCGTCGGCGGCAACGAGAGCAACCGCATCAGTCGCTCGTCCGGTACTTTCACCATGGGCCCGAGCGGGCCGGTGGTCGGCTACGGGCGGATGAACCCATGATCCGCTCGCGCTCCTCGCTGCTGCTCATCGGCGCCGCCGTGGTGCTCGCCCTCGTCGGGTTGCTGCTGGTCTTCGGTGGCGGTGGGAATGACGGGGTGGGTGGCAACTCCCCTGTGGTCACCGCTGAAGACAGCCGGGCGCCACGACCAGCGCCGGAGGACGGCTCCACCACGCCGGGCGACACCAGCGCCACCGACCCATCCGGCGACCAGCCCGCACCCGGCACCGAGGCGGCCGACGAGACCGACACCGAGGACACGACCGCGGAGAGGTTGGAACCGTCCGACACCCCGACCGCCCGTTCCACCCCGGGTCCGCGCCAGACCCCGACCCTGCCGCCCGGGATGCAGGTGCCCGAACCCGTCGTCGTGCCCGATCCGGCGACCGTCGACGGCGCCGATCCGACCGCCGTGGCCGTCGCCGCCCTGACCGCCGCGTACAGCTTCGACACCACGCACGACGCCTCGTCCGAGGACGCGATGAACCGGGTCCAGACCTGGCTGGTCGCGCCGTACGACTCCTCCGCCTACGACCTCGACGGCCTGCGGCAGGACGTCCAGCGCGACTGGGACCTGTGGGCCGAGCACCAGGCATTCGCCTCGATCAACGCCATCGAGCCGCACACCACCGACATCGACACCCCTGACACCGAGACCCGGGCCGAGCGCCGGTTCTACGTGCGCATGACGCCGATCGGCCGCGATGCGTGGAACGGCCCGCTGGTCGAGCACCAGTGGTTCGCCTTCCTCGAGCGCGAGTCCGCCGCCGGCCCGTGGCGCATCGTCGAGCTTCAGACCCCGCTGGCGCACCGCTGACCGCGTCGACGTCTCCAGCCGTCCCTTGTCACAACAGCCCGCCCGAGCGCACCTTCGACAGTGAGGACCGACCAACCGAGAGGCAGTCCCGTGGCGCCACATGACCCGGTGGACACCTTCGCCGCCTCGTCCGGACCGGATCCGGAAGACAAGGACGACAGGTTCGCGTCGGCGCGCCCGGCCGAGCCCACCATCAAGGGCTTCACGCCGTGGCAGCTGGCCGCCAGCGCCGTCGGCGTCGTGTTCCTCGCCGTGTCGATGTGGGCGATCCTGGCCGCTCTCGACGAGCCGGACATCGGTGTGCTGTTCCTCCTGCCGACGCTGGCCTGCGCCGGTGCGCTGTACGCGGTGTCGGTGCGGCGGCGGACGCGCGAGGGGGTGGTCGCCGACCTCGCCGAGGCGCTGGCGCGGCACATCGGCGTGCCCGACGCGTCGTACCTCGACGTCGACGCGCGGCAGTGGCAGGGCGGATGGGTCGGCGTCCCGCACGTGCTGAACATCCAGTACCCGACCGAGGTCGACGACTCCGCCCCCGACTGGGCCGCCGGAATCGCCGAGGCCGTCCACCACGAGCTGGAGCAGCAGTACACGGTCGGCCGGCACAACATCCGCGGCCATCGGCTCACGCTGCGCGACCCCACCCGCACCGGCGGGTCGCTCACCCCGGAGCCGGCGGCACGCGCGGAGCGGGCGCGCGACGCCGTTCGGCGGGCGCTGCCGGAGAAGGTCGCCCGGCCGGTGCCGACGCAGCCCGACCTGTCGTCGTGGCTGGTGCCGCTCGGCGTCGACGCCACGGGGACCCGGGTCGGCTGGAACCTGGCCGCGCCGCAGGGGCACTTGCTGGTGCTCGGCCGGTCCGGCGCCGGCAAACGGGTGCTGCTCACCGGCATCGTCGTCGAGGCGGCAGCGCGCGGCTGGCCGGTGTGGATCATCGACCACCGTCGCGTCGACCTCCTGGGTGTGCGCGACTGGCCGAACGTGCAGATCGTCGCGTCGACGCTGGACGACCAGATCGTCGTTCTGAACCAGGCGTGGCGCGAGATGGAGGGCCGCGTCGCGCTCATCGAGTCCGGGTCCAGCCGCGCGGAGCTCGAGCCGCTCGTCGTCGTCATCCACCACTTCCGCGAGTTCGCCACCGCCGTCGCCGACGCCGCCAACCGGGCCGGTCAGGGTCCGGCGGCCGCGTCGCTCGCGCACGACCGCGTCACCGACCTGCTCCGCCATGGCCGTCAGGTGAACGTCTACGTCGTCCTGAGCATGCAGCGGGCCGACGATCCGCTGCTGCGCGAGGAGAACCGCGACGACCTCGGCGCCGTCGTGGCGCTCGGCCGGCTCGACAGCCGCGTCGCCTCGGCGCTGTGGGGGAGCGATCGCCCGACGGAGCCCGCCGAACCCGTCCCCGGCCGGGCGACAGTACAGTCCGGCGACGCGAAGCCGGTGCTCATCCAGTGCTACTGGACCCCCGACCCGCGCGAGGCTCGCCGCGTCGACGACGAACAGGACATCTACCTGCTCGATGCCCTCCGGCCGAGCCTCGTCACGCACCCCGTCCTGCACGTGCAGCGGTCACGGGCGCTGGCCGACAGCCCGGAGGCGTCCTGGCGCGTCAACCTCAACGCCGACCTCGCCGAGGGCTACGGCGCCAGCACGTCCGGCCTCGCCGACTGGAGCCGCGCGCGTACCTCCGGCGGCTCCTCCGCGGCCGCGTCCACTCAGGTCGAGACCGCAGGCTGGTCCGAGATGGTCATGGTGTCGCAGCTACAGGCCGGAAGCCTCGCCCGCCTCGACGACGACACCGGCTGGGTGATCATCGAGCAGGTCGAGCCGATCCAGAACGACGGCACCAAGCTGCTGATCCGCTGGCGCGGCAATGAGGGCGCCGGCTCCCAGGTGGTGTCGCGCACGCGCGCGGTCCGCATCCGGCACCTCAACGACGGCATCTACTGAGGAGACGCGCCTTGGCCGACAACGTCTCCGACAACGACGTGTTCATGATGTTCCTGGCCGCGCCGCTGGCCCTCCCGGTGGTGGCGCCGCTCGTGTTCAGTTCCTGGGAGGAGGGCCGCGAGTGGATGATCGAGCGCGGCTTCATCGCCTCCGCGGAGGACGCCGTCTGGGACGTCCCGGGCTGGAACGGTGCCGGTATCAGCGGGGCCCACATCGTCCTGCTGGTCTGCCTGGTGCTCTTCGTCCTCGCCCTCGGCACCATCGTCTCCCGGCGCAACCGCAACCGGAAGATCGACACCGAGGGCTGGGGTAGCAGCTGACCCGCCCGACGGGCCTGTGCGATGCGTCAGAAGACCTCGACCGAGAGCGGGACCCGGTGCCAGCCGAACGCCGCCGACAACCGCGCGAGGGCGCCGGGCGCGCGCTCGATGATCAGCCCACCGGCGGCCAGCGTGCCCGCCGAGACCCCGCCGAGGTAGAGCGAGCCGAGCGTCCGGACGTCCAGGGCAAGGTCGGCGTCGGCATCGGTGCGCGAGACATCGACCTTGTCGTCGTCGGCGACCAGCCGCCAGCGGCCGGTGTTGCCAGTGAACCCGGTATCGGTGACCTCCAGCACGACGTCGACCGGGGCGGCGTAGCGCCGGACGGCCAGCGCGCCCGGGACGTCGAGGATGCGGACCCACAGCGACCCGCCGGCCGTGCCGACCAGGGCGTCGGGGTTGCTGACCAGGTGCGGCAGCGGGTCGTCGATGGGCCCGTGCATGTACTTGACCGTGCGGACCAGGTCGATGGATGTCAGGAACCGCCACAGCGCGGCGTGCGCTTCGGGCGTCTCGGCAAGCAGCTCGGTGACCCGGACCTCGCCGTCGGGGCCGCTCTTGCCCCAGCCGGCCTTGGTGCGGAAACGGACGTAGCCGCGGACGCCGCCCTCGTCCTCGTAGAGAGCGGCGCGCTCGGCGGACATGCCGCGCCGCCAGCCCTTCGGGTCGGCGGTCAGGTACTCCCACCACTTGCCCCGCCGGGTGGACAGCCCGGGCCGCTGCGCCAGCACGCGGTCGTACACCGCGACGATCTCGTCGAGGGCGTCGCGGGTGGCGGCCTGCCGCAGCCGGGCGCCGGCCGGTACCGTGCCGCCGACGGACATGTCGCGAGTGGCGATCTCGTACGACACCCGCCACGACGCCAGGCCGTAGCCGAACCGTCCGTAGATGGCGCCCTCGCTGGCCCAGAGCACCGCCAGCGGCTCCGTGCCGCGGCCGTGCGCCTCGGTCAGCATGGCGTTCATGAGCGCCGTCAGCACACCGCGCCGCCGATGCGTCGACGCGACCCCGACCCCGGTGACGTGCGCGGCCGGGACGATGCCGCCTGGCACGCTGAGGTCGCGCGTGAGGACGAGACCGGAGCCGACGATGCGCCCGCCGTCGGTCATCAGCTGGGTGCGGTCGGGCTCGAAGATCAGCCGGTTGAGGTCGGCGGTGTCCTCGTCGACGTCGTCGAGGAAGGCGCTGTGGATGTGCGCTTCCAGCTCGGGGTAGTCGGCTTCGGTCGCGGTGCGCAAGACCAGGTCGTTCGTCACCGTCTCTGTCTAGCGCATGGTTCCGGGCCGGGCCAGGGGTTTTCGGCCCGGTGATTGCCGCCCTGCTGCCCGTCAGGTGGTCCGCTGCTGAGCCTGGCGCACGGCCTCCTCGCGCTGCAGCAGCCTAAGTTCAGCCTCCTTCAACGCCTCGTCGAGTCGTTCACACGCCGACTTGAGAAGGTTGACGATCTGGTTCCAGCGGGCGGTCAGCGCGCGAAGGGCCGTCGTGAAGGCGGACTCGATCGCGCTGGTGATGCGCCGGCGGATCTGTTCGTCGTGGGGCAGTGCCTCGTCGGTCTTGGCGGTGAGCCGTTGCCGGACGGCCCTGAGGTCGTCCGCGGTGGCGTCGCGACCGCGTTCCGCCGCGGCGACGGCCTCTCGTAAGGCGCGCCGCGATTCGAGCAACAGGCGGATCTCCTCCTCCATGACGGAGAGGGCGTGGTTCGGCGCCGAGGACACGGCTACCTCCGCGCGACGTGGACGGCTTCGCGGCCGCGGTCGCGGACGGCGCGGGCGGCGGCCGGGATGATCTGGGCGAGGCGCTTCTTCACCTGCGCGAGGTTGGCCGTGACCTGGCCGGCGCCCTGGGTGATCTGTTCGCCGTGATCGAGCAGCTGGTCGGTGCTCCGGCCGATCTGCTGCGCGCCCTCGGCGACGCCGTCGACGGCCCGTTCGAGGCGGTCGGCGCTCTGGCGCAGCGTGTCGGTGAACTGGCTGACCTGTGTCGCGATGGGCCGGATCTGCGGCTCGAATACGGCGGCGAGGTCGGCATCACCCCGTTGGAGATCGTCGCAGGCCGATTGGAGGAGACGGGCGCCGTCCTCGGTGACCGAGGCCGCGCGTTCGAGCTCCTCGAACTTGGACCGCGCGTTCTCGGCCCGGGCGCGCAGCCGCTCGGCGGCCGCCTTGGCCTCCTCGGCCGGCGCCCGGAGGTCGCGCAGCGCCTCGATGGCCGCGTTGGCCTTCTGTTCCAGCTCGGTGAGGCCGCGCGAGGTCTCGTCGCCGCCGCGGGACAGGCCGGCGGAGACGTCGATCAGGATCTCGCCGGATTCCTTGATGCTCGGCATGGATGCCGCCCTTCTCGGTCTGTGGCCGCACCTGCCGGGACCGGGTGGGGCCGCCTACTTCTGTAGGTCGTTCTGGGATGGTGAATGTGACACTCGGTGGCCATTCAGAGCGCTCCGGCGGTGAGGTTGGCTGCCGTGAGCGCGAGCAGCGCCACGCCGCCGATCCGCGCGCCGTACTTGACCAGCGCCCGACCATCCGGTCGGCGTGCGAGTCCGGCGCCCCGGCAGACCCGGGGGAGCCGCCGGGCCGCGGCCACGCCCAGCCCGACCGCGACGACGGTCAGCGCGCAGACGATCAGCAGGGCGAGCGCCGTGCCGGCGGACGTCCGGGTGCCGGCGACGGCCATGACGGCGGCGGCGCCCAGGCCGGCAGCGGCGAGGGCGCCGAGCGTGACGCGGCGGGACCGCTCGTCGTCCGCCTCGAGCCAGTGCGCGAACTCGGTCTCGGCCAGCTTGAGTTCGTCGCGCCGGCGGCCGAGCGCGGTCAGGGCGATGCCGAGATCGGCGCCACCGGTGCGACGCAGCCGATCGAGTGGCGGCGCCGAGTCGTCGAGGCGGCCGGCGCCGGCGGGCGGCCCGGACGGGGGCGCCACGGTGACATCGTCGGACGGCCGGCGGACGGCGTGGAGCGCGGAACCAGCGGGCAGGCCGTACTCAGCGCGGACGGCGGCGCACTGTGCGAGGCCGTCGTCGGCGGCGGCGCCAGCACGGTCGATGCCGCGCAGACGGGTGGCCGCGGCCAGCTCGCGCTGTTCGGTGTCTTCGCGAGTACCGGCGTCGTCATTGCGCAGCAGCTGCTCTGTGCTCTGCACTGACGAGGTGAAGCGGGCCAGGGTGGCGCAGTAGGCGCGCATGGCCGGGCTCCGGACGGGCGGGCCGGGGCGCCAGGCCGTGCCGTGGTCGCCGGTCGTGCCGAACTCGAGGTCGGCGGTCATGGGAGCACTCCGAACCCGGGTTCCGACACCGCTGGGCCAGGAGGCACGACCTGACGCGGCTCGGGCAGGTAGGCGCCCACCTGGAGCGGATCGAGCAGGACGGGGTCGGCGTCGCCGGCGAGGTCGTGGAACCAGAGCCGCCCGCGGGACGCGGGGAACGGCGGCCGCACGCCGAGGAACGAGGTGCTGTCGATGATGTCGCCGCCGGCGTCGGCGCGTAGCTGCAGCCGTTGGCCGTGCTGGCCCAGCTTGCGGAGCCGGTCGGGGGTGTCGAGCCAGACGAGCGGGAACACCGACAGCGACGGGCCGGTGCCGCACAGCCAGCCGAGCGGATGCGGCTCGTCGGTGTAGAGCGGCGCCTCGACACTGGAGTACTGCAGCCCGAGCACGGCCACGAACACCGGCCCGGACGGCCGCGTGGCGACCTGGGGCAGCTGGTCGAGCCGCGCCTCGTCGAGCGTGACGGCGCGGTCGCCGAGCCACTGGACGACCTGGTCGAGCGGCCGTCGTCCGGGGATGCGCTCGGGCAGGAGGTCGACGACGACGAAGCCGGCGTCGTCGCAGGAGGGCTGCAGGGCGAGGCCGGCCAGCGTGGCGCTGACCGCCCCGACGGCGTGCGCTTCGTCGCGGCCGGCGAGCAGCAGGCCGCGGCCGTCGCCGGATCGGGCCGGGATGCCCACCAGCGGCGGCGAGACGCCGACCGGCGCGCCGACGTAGACGGTCGGCCGCAGCGTCGACGCCAGCACCGGCGCGGCGTCGGCCAGTTCGACGCCGCCGGTGCCGCGGCTGACCCGGATGCGGGGGTCGGTGCCGTAGCGGGCGACGACAGAGTCGCGGATGCGGCGGCGGTCGTCGGTGTCGAGCAGTCCGCCCTGGAACAGCTGGTCGGCGTCCTTGTCGCCACGCGCCTGGTTGAGCACTCCGGAGCCGCGGCGGCCGGTGTCGAGGCGGTCGCGGACCGTGCGGTCGAGCAGCAGGCTCAGCTCGTCGGGCTTGCAGCGCAGCCCGACCCGCAGCTCGAGCTGGTCGAAGACCGACGCCTTCTGCGCTGCCCGCCCGGAGCCGACGGAGTTGAGACTCTGGGTGGCCAGCACCACGTGGATGCCCTGGCTGCGGCCCTGCTTGACCAGCACGTCGAGGGTGTCCCAGGCGGCGTCCTCGGTCGGCCCGGCGAGCATGAGCTGGAACTCGTCGGCGACGAACAGCACGCGCGGCAACACCTCGCCGGTGACCTCGCGGTACTGCGCGATGTTCTTGATCTCGCGGCCGGTGTCGGCGGACGCCTGCTTGAACAGCTGCTTGCGCTGGGCGTCGACGGCGGCGAGGTGCTGCAGGACGCCGAGCGCGAACGTGGCGTCGGCCTCTATGCCGACGGCGCGCACGTGCGGCAGCGCGGGCCGGCCCGGCCGAGGTGCGTACTCCGCGAACTCGACGCCGGCCTTCATGTCCAGCAGGTAGAGCTCGAGCTCGTCGGGCGGGTACCGGTGCGCCAGCGCGTGGATGAACGCGTGCAGCAGGGTCGTCTTGCCGGAGCCGGACGGTCCCACGACGATTCCGCCGATGGCCACGCCTTCGTCGTCGCCGACCGCGAGCTCGATGGTGGAGCCGTCGGCGGCCTGGCCGACGGTTGCGGCGACGCGGGCATGCGTGGTGCCGGTGCCAGGCCGATCCGCGGCCAGCAGGTCGCTGAGCACGACCGGCTTGTTGACGCCGCGGCGGACCGCCGGCGCCAGGATGGTGGTGAGGAACCGGTGCTGGGCCGAGCCGGGCGGATTGGGGCAGCGCACGCGGGCGTTGTGCAGCAGCGCCGGCGGCGACGATGCCCAGGTGGCGCCGCCCTCGTGGTCGACGTGGAGGTGCTCGGCGTTCTCGAGCAAGTCGGCCAGCGCCACGCCCTGCGGCAGCTCGCGCCCGGTGTCGATGACGGCGACCACCGCGACGCCGCAGCGGTTGCCCGTTCGCGCCAACGACCAGAGCTGCTGGGCGTCGTCGGCGGTGAGGTTGGGGCCGAGGCCGGCCGCGAGCACCAGCGAGCACGGGATGCCCTGCGCCGTGCCCTCGTGCCAGCGGGTGACCAGGGAGTCGTCGTCGCCGAGCAGGACCTGGCTGTTGAGGCGGTGGACGTGCTCGCGCAGTGCCCGGAGCTCGGCCGAGACCTCTTCGTGGGTGGCCCGCACGCCGCCCGCGACCAGCGGCTCAGGCAGCCGGCTGAGGATGCCGAGGTTCTGCCCGAGCCCGCCGGGGTCGAGCAGGTGCAGCCGAAGCGAGCCGGGCAGCGCCGACGCGAGCGCGCGGGTGACGAACGCCTGCGCGAGGTTGTGGGCCGGCGCCCGGCCGGCCGGCGCGTGCGTGATGACGATATTGCCGCCCAGCGCGGGCAGCACGAACGGCAGCTCGACGATGCTGCTGGGGGAGGCGAGCCCGAGGGTCGCGGCGCGCACCAGCTGGGTGACGTCGACGGGCTGGTCGTACGGCTCGGCCCAGAGCGGTGACTCCCAGCCCTCGTGGGCGTAGCCGGGGCCGCGGCCGAGCAGCTCGGTGATGTCGAGGCGGACGCGGTCGGCGGCGGCGAGCAGCGAGGCTTGCGACCGGGCCTGCCGGCGGCGGGACTCGCGGGCGATGGACTGCTGGTCCTCGGCGAGCCGGCGACGCTCGCGCTCGGCGGCGGAGTCGGCGAGAGCACGCAGGTGGAGTGCGGCGTCCTCGGTCGCCTGGACGGCATGCGCCAGGGCGGCCGGGCCGTCGTCGTCGGGATCGGGGCCGCGCAGCAGACCGAGGCGGAGGGCGGAAACGCGCATGCCTGCCCTTCCTGTCGAGGTGCCTGTCCCCTACGTAGGTGCGCGGGATGGCCGGATTGTGACTGGGAGGGCGGTGATTCTGTGCGGACGGGCTGGGGACGGTCGTCAGGCGGCGGGGCGCGCCGGGGATGACGCGGCCGGCCGACTCCGGGGCGTCGGCCGGCAGAGGTGCTCGAGGGTTCGGTCAGGGTCGTCCGAACGGACGACGGTCAGAAGAAATCGTCCTCACCGTCATCGGGAACTCGGACAAACCGTTCGAGCATTTCCGCTTCGGTTTCCCATTCGGGATACTTGACCAAGATCGAACTGGTTACAATTCCGATGACGAGGCCAACTCCGAACACCCAGAGGTCTGCTGAGAACCATCCGAGCACAGCAATGGCGCCGGCCGCCGTGAGCGCGCCCTGGCCGACCACCGTCGCCCATCCCGCGACGTAGTCGTTGTCACGCCGCCGGGCGATGAAGTCCACCCCGCCACACGCGAGGCCGATCACCGCCACCGGAATGAAGGCCGCGTGGAGATCGGCCACACCCGCCAGGTCGGCGAGGGTCGCCAGCGCGGCCAAGACGATCGCCACGATCGAGGCGATCATCGTGCCGATGCCGAGCAGCAACAGCTTGGTCTGCCGAACCGCCATCGAGGTGTAGGCCTCGACGGCGGCGTTCTCGGCGTTCACCAAATCGTCTCTGTATTCCATGTACACCTCTCGCCTGACGTCCCGAGGGCCCGGTCACTGACACGGTAGGTGTCCGAGCAAGGACTTCCGTGACGAGATGATCCGGGAGAACTCGGCGCTCGGCAAACGGAGCGGTTCGTTTCTGCGGTTACGACATTCAATGTCGGTTTCGGTCCACAGGGCAAGAGGTCCGGAGCAATCTAGTACGCGGTACAACGTGTTTTTAAGGCGATTGTGGCGGTTATGTCCGAATGATTTTTCCTCCGGATGGGCGATGGCCGGCCGCCGATCGGCCGATGCGGGCTCGGTCGGCCCGGCCCGCGCCACCGAGCCTAGCTGCCTCCGTTGATCTTGGAGTTGTTCGGCAATTGCGGCCCGGTTCGCCCGATTGATACCCGAACTAGTCCAAGATCAACAACGTGGTGGAAGGACGACGGTGCCCTCGGACGCGACGACGCCCGCCGGGCGGACCGTGGGGTCCACCGGCGGGCGCCGGGTGCGGCCGTTGCGCGGGCCGTCTGGTCGCCGCGAGGGCGTCAGTTCACGTAGTCGGCGAGGTCGTTGAGCAGGGCGGCCTTCGGCTTGGCGCCGACGATCTGCTTGACGACCTGACCACCGGAGTAGACGTTCAGCGCCGGGATCGAGGTGATGCGGTAGCTGGCCGCGATCTCGGGGTTCTCGTCGACGTTGAGCTTGACGATCTCGAGATTGTCCTGCGTGGCGGCGATCTCCTCGAGAACCGGGGCGATCATGCGGCACGGCCCGCACCACTCGGCCCAGAAGTCGACAAGTACGGGCTTGTCGCTGTTGAGGACCTTCTCGTCGAAGTCGGCGCTGGTGACGTGCTGGATGTTGCCCATGGGGACTCCTTGATGGTGGGCGCTTCTATGGTGACGGAGCTCGGCGTCAGCGGACGGCGAGCTCGGGCTTGGCAGCGTGGTCGGCGGCCTCGAGGTCGGCGAGGTAGCGCTCAGCGTCGAGAGCGGCCTGGCAACCGGTGCCGGCCGCCGTGACGGCCTGGCGGTAGATGTGGTCGACGACGTCGCCGGCGGCGAAGACGCCGGCCAGCTCGGTCTTCGTGGTCGGTGCGTCGACCAGCACGTAGCCCTCGTCGTCGAGTCGGAGCTGGCCCTTGAACAGCTCCGAGCGGGGGTCGTGCCCGATGGCGATGAACAGGCCGGTGACGGCGAGCTCGCGCTCGGCACCGGTGACGGTGTCGCGCAGCCGCAGGCCACTCACCTTGTCGTCGCCGAGGACGTCGACCACCTCGGTGTTCCACACGAACTCGATCTTGTCGTTGGTCAAGGCCCGCTCCTGCATGACCTTCGACGCGCGCAGCGTGTCGCGGCGGTGGATCACGTAGACCTTCCGCGCGAACCGCGTGAGGAACGTGGCCTCCTCCATGGCGGAGTCGCCACCGCCGACGACGGCGATGTCCTGGTCGCGGAAGAAGAACCCGTCACACGTGGCACACCACGACACGCCGTGCCCGGACAGCCGCTTCTCGTTCGTCAGGCCCAGCTCGCGGTAGCGCGAACCGGTGGCGATGATGACGGCGCGAGCGCGGTGGACGTTGCCCTCGCTGTCGGTGACCGACTTCACCGTGCCGGTGAGGTCGGCCTCGACGACGTCGCGAGTGAGGATCTGCGCACCGAACCGCTCGGCCTGAGCGCGCATCTCCTCCATCAGCGCCGGGCCCAGGATGCCGTCGCGGAAGCCGGGGTAGTTCTCGACCTCGGTGGTGTTCATGAGCGCGCCGCCCCAGCTGACCTCGCCCTCGATGAGCAGCGGTTCGAGACGCGCCCGGGCAGCGTACACAGCGGCCGTATAGCCGGCCGGCCCGGAACCGATGATGATCAGGTCACGGATGTCTGTCACGCCTGTGCCTTCCGTAGCATTCGCGTTGGTTCATCTGCCCCAACGGATCCTAGGCGGTCGGCATTCCCGACGGGGCGGTTCACTCCGCCTTCGGCACGTCAACGTGCGGCACGATCTCTCCGGCATCGACCGAGTTGCAGGTGTCGATGAGCCAGCCCTGGTAGGTCGTGTCGGCATCGAGGACGACGACGACCCCTGCGAAGTCATACGCGGAGCCGACCAGCGGCAGCCCCTGCTGCTCGGCGAGCTTCTCGCCGCACGTGTCATTGACGGCTGTGCGCTGGCGGATCACGTTCTGCGCGCTGGCGGTCAGCTCCGCGGCGTCGACGTCGGCACCGTCAGTGGACGTGTAGGCCTCCTCGCCTGGCCCGGTCGGTGACTCCGACGTGGTGTCCTGCAGCGTCGTGTCCGGGGCGCCTAGCCGGGAGCCTTCAAGGGACGGGCCGAGCCCCGGCGCGGCGTCTTCGGTTTGGGCCTGGGCACCGGCCGCGGCCTCGTCGGCGGCGGTGTCGCTGCCCGAGTCGTCGCCGCCGCCTTCGACGGCGACGTAGCCGGCCAGGCCGAGGACGGCGACGCTGGCGGCGGCCGCGAGTCCCTGGGGCAGCCGGCGCCGGAACCAGGCGACGGTTCCGCCCTCGGCACCCGCAGCCGGCCCCTCGGCCCCGTTACCAACACTGGAACTGCCCGCGCGCTCGGCCGCGAGCGCATGCGAGATGCGCGCCGCCACGAACTCGGGGACCGGCAGCTCGGGCGGCAGCGCGCGCAGCGCGACGGTGACCTGGGCCAACTCGTCGAGGGTGGCCCGGCAGGTGAGGCACTGATCGACGTGGGCCTGGACCTCGCGGGCCTGGGCGTCGTCGAGGACGCCTTCGGCGAGGCCGGCCAGCACGTGCGTGGGCGGATGGGCGCCGGCAGTGGTCACCGATGCTCACCTCCTGTTCCACGCGACGTCTCAGATGGGACGTCGGCACCGGCGCCTTGGTTCCCCGTCGCATTGCCCGTGGTGCTCAACCGGCCGGGGGCCAGCAGTGGCACCAGTTTGGCGCGGGCCCGGGCACAGCGGCTCTTGACGGTGCCGACCGGCAGCCCGAGCAGCTCGGCCGCCTCCGCCACTGGAAAGCCCTCGACGTCGACGAGGATCAGCGGCAGGCGCTGGTCGGCGGGGAGCGAGGCGAGCGCCTGCTCGAGGTCGACGCGCAGCGCGGTCCGCTCTGCGGGGTCGCTGGACGGTTGCGTGGCCGGCGCGACGCCGGGGATCTCGGTGCCGTCGAAGGCGACGGGGTCGGCGGGCCGGGCGGCGGCGTGCCGGACGCGGTCGAGGCAGGCGTTGACGACGATGCGGTGCAGCCAGGTGGTGACCGCGGACTCCGACCGGAACGACGCGGCCCGCCGGAACGCGTTGATCATCGCGTCCTGCAGGGCGTCGGCGGCGTCGTGCGGGTCGCCGAGGGTGCGCAGCGCGACCGCCCACATGCGGTCCTGATGGCGTTTGACCAGCTCCCCGAAGGCATCGGGATCGCCGTCGACGTGCAGGCGCAGGAGCTCTTCGTCGGGCACCCGGGAACCGGGCGCGGACAGCGTCACCCGAGCACCTCCGCTTCGGCTATTCCGCTCCGGTAGTTGCCGTCATCGGCAAGAGGCAACTGAGTGAACCACACGAGGAGATACCGAGTGGTCACCGCCTCGTCAAGTGTGCGCGTGACATTCTGCTCAGCGTCCTCGACGGTGTCGACCGCGGTCCAGCCGTCGAGATCGGCCGGCGCCTGGGTGGCGTCCTCGGGAGCGACCCGCAGCTCGACGCTCGCGCCGGCGTTCATCAACGCCAGCCGCACCTCGCGCACCGGCACCGCCTGCCCGAGGTCGAGGTAGACGCCGACGCCGTCCTTCTGGTCCTCGAGCGGGTCGTAGTAGTTGACGGTGGTCCACGTGCTCTCGCGGTCGCCGTCGATGACGTTGTCGACGTCGCTCGGGTTCTCCTCGCCGTTCCCGGCGGGGTCGTAGTCGGTGGCGGCGGTGGCCGCGATCGCGGTCGGTTCCGTCGCCGGGCTCTCCTCGGCCGGAGTGGTGCCGGTGACGCCCGGCGCGGACGCCGACGGGGACTCGTCGTCGCCGGCGTCGTCGATGGCACCGAGCAGCAGTTGCAGCCCGACCAACGTGGCGCCGACCAGCAGCAGCATCGCCGCCATGACGCCGAGCAGGCGGGCGGTGCGGCCGGACTTCCGCCGTTCGCGCAGCTGCTCGACCCGGCTCGACGGCGGCGCCTCGCCGGGCTCGTCCAGCAGGGCAGGCGGTGCGGCGACGACCGCTTCGTCGGCGACGACGGCGCGGTGGTGGTTCCGCGCGCCGTTGGCCAGCTCCGTCGCCACCTCCAACGGGGTGAGCAGCGGCGTCGCGTGGTGCCGGCGGGCGTGCCCGATGGCGCGGTCGGTGACGGCGTCCAGCTGCCGCGGCACCCCGGGCCGGACCTGACGGGGCGAAGCGAGCCGGCCGTCGATGAGCGGCGCCTCCGGCAGTCCGCCGGGCGTGCCGACGGGCCAGCGAGCGGTCAGCGCGGCGTAGAGCACGCCGCCGATGCCGATGGCGTCGAGTTCGGCGGGGTGCGGGTGGGACGGGTCCGTGGGCGCGCACGGCGTCTGGGCCGGTCCGCGCAGCGCGTACTCCGTCTCCAGCCCGGCGATCTTCACCGAGCCGTCGGTTGTGACGAACACCAGCGTGGGGTCGAGATGCCGGTGTGCCAGCCCCTGCGCGTGCGCCGTGGCCATGGCCTCGGCGACCTCGCGCCCGACGGCGGCCGCCTGCTCGGGGTGGAAGGCGCCGGCGTTGGCGAGCAGCGCGGCCAGGCTCTGCCCCGGCGTCCACTCGCGCACGACGTAGGCGACGTCGGCGTCGCTGCCGACATCGAGGACGCGGAGGAACCGCGGGTCGGAGACGGTCGACGAGACCCGGGCCGCGGTGGCGAACCCCGGCGCCCGCGGGTCGTCCAGCGCGACGGCCTGGACGAACACGGCCCGCCGCAGGACGTCGTCGACCGCCTGCCAGGACTGAATGCCGTCGGCGTCCTCGAGCAGCCGCTCGAAGCGGTAGCGTCCAGCGACCGTGCGCCGCTGGCCCGGCACCAGCCCGCGGGGACCCGGCGCCGGCTCCGTGGGCGTTCCCGGCGGGGTGCCCGGCAGCGGCTGCACCACCCGGGCGCCGTCGCGGGCCCCGTCCAGACCGATGGCGGCGGCGCCGCCCACGCCTGCGCGGTCGCGATACCCGCCGGCATGGGTGTCGAAGAAGCTCGGCACGCCGGGAAGTGTCTCGTCGAGGAAGAACTCCGACGTCATGTCGGGATCGACGGGACGGCGGAAGATGCTGAGCGTGCCGGTCTCGATCGGGATGTTGTACTCGGCGGTGTCCTCGAGCAGGTCGCCGGCGTCGACGGCGGGAGCGGTCCGGCCGCCGCCGCGCAGCCGCGACAGCACCATCGCGACGGCGGTACGGACCTCGGCCACCCGGAAGGCGTAGGCCAGGCCGACGAATGTCGCGAGGCCCACGCTTCCGCCGAGGACCAGTTCCAGCGCCCGAGCGAGCAGCGACGGCAGCGCGTCGCCGATGCCCAGGCCGGTCCAGCCGCGCCACACCAGCCAGGCCAGCCCGGCCGCGATGGCCGAGTGGATCAGCAGCCGGACGACGTGCTGGACGAGCCGGGCGCCGCCGAGCGCGCCGATGCGCTGCTGCAGCCGGACGGCGCCGACAGTGGCGCCGACGAGGTACGCGAGGCTGTAGCCGCCGGCCAGCGCCATGGTGACGTACTGGTCGCCCGGCGCGAAGATGGCGACCGCGACGGCGCCGACCATGATGACCGCGGACACCCAGATCTGGGTGTAGAACGGCGTCTTGGTGTCCTGCAGGGCGTAGAAGCCGCGCAGCACGAGGTAGTGGACGGTGAACGCGACCAGCCCCGGCATGAGCACGATCAACGTCAGCGCCAGCCGGTCGGTCTGGCCGCCGGCCGACCCGTAGTCGAAGATCATCGCGGTCAGCGGGAACGCGAGCGCCGCCATCAGCGCACCCAGCGGGATGATCACCGCCAGGCACATGCGCAGCGCCGAGACCAGCTTCTCGCGGACCTCGTCGAGGTGGCCGTCGGAGGCGAGGTCGGACAGCCGCGGCAGCAGCGCCGTCGCCAGCGACACCGTGATGATGGAGTGCGGCACCATCATGATCAGCATCGCGTTCGCGTACACCGAGTAACCGGCGCCGGCGTCGCCCGCGCTCACGCTGCTGGCCCCGGACGCGACCTTCACGACCACCAGATACGCGAGCTGGTTGACCACCACGAACGCGACGGTCCACAGGCCCAGCCGCACCGACTCGCCGAGACCCTGGCCGCGCCAGTCGGTGCGGAACCGCAGCGAGAACCCGGTCTTGCGCAGGACCGGGATCAGGATCACGGCCTGGGCCACGACGCCGAGCGTGGAACCGAGCCCCAGGAGGAGCGTCTGCGTGGTGGTGAACGGCTCGAACCCCTGGGTCCCGTAGACGAAGAGGAACACGCCGAACACGGCGATCGAGACGACGTTGTTGAGGATCGGCGACCACATCATCGGGCCGAACCGGCCCTTGGCGTTGAGCATCTGGCCGATCAGCACGTACAGCCCGTAGAAGAAGATCTGCGGCAGGCAGAACCGGGCGAACATCACCATGTTGTCGAAGTACGGCCGCATGTCCGGATCGAGGAAGCGGTCGTCGACGATCAATTGCATGAGCCAGGGCGCGGCCAGCACCGCGATCCCCGTCGCGAGCGCCAGCACCGTCACGGCCAGGCTGAACAGCCGCTGCGAGAACGCCTCGCCGCCGTCGGCGTCGTTCTTGATGGCCCGGACCAGCACCGGGACGAGGACGGAGTTGAGCACGCCGCCGCCGACCAGGATGTAGATCATGTTCGGCAGCACGTTCGGCACGTTGAACACGTCGGCCGTCGCCGCGGTCAGGCCGATGGCGGCCGCGATGACGGCCGCGCGCGCGAAGCCGGTGAGCCGCGAGACCACGGTCCCGGCGGCCATGATGGCGCTGGAGCCCAGCAGGCCGGAGCTGCGGGGCGGCTCTTGCGTCGCCGTCACCGCGCCGCCTCCTGGGTCGGCCTCGCCTCCGCGGGCAACTCGTCGAGGACGCCCCCGGCGGACGGTGCGGACGGTGCGGGCGGCTCGGGCGGCTCGGAGCCGCGACGGGGCCGCCGACGCGGCCGGCGGTTGCGCAGCGTCCGGCGGACGATCGCGCCCAGGAACAGGGCGCCGGCCCCGCCGACGATGACCCAGCCGATGGTGCCGTACTCCGTGGCGTTGACGACGGTGGCCACCGGGTGCCCGATGGGCCGGCCGTCGTCGGTGGTCAGCTGCACCTCGATCGGCACCCGGCCGTTGGCGGCGGCCTGGGCGGTCACCTCGACCAGCTTCTGCTCGCCCGGTCCCATCTCCTGCGTCTCGACCTCGGAGATGCGTAGCCGGTCGGGGTTCTCGGACTGCACCTCGAGCCGGACGTTGACCGCCTCGGGCAGCTCGTTGGTGACGGTGAGCGGGAAGGAGCCGGTCCGGCTGGACAGCGTGACCGACTCGGGCACGTTGATGCTGACCTGCTCGACCCGCCGGGTGAGGCCGTCGCCGATCCCCCGGGCGTAGGAGACCCCGGTGTCGGGACGGTCGCGCCAGCCGGTGGACGCCGAACGGAGCGTGGCGTGGTCGAGCGCTGTGGTCACGTCCTCGGGGTCGGCCAGCAGCGTGGCGTACTGCGTGGCGTCGTCGCGCAGCTGGGCCGTGGCGGCGACGTTGGCTTCGGGTAGGACGGTCGTGCCCTCCGACGGCGCCGCCGAAACCTCGGGCGCGTCGACGGTGTCGATGCGGTCTGTGAGGCCGACCGGCTCGACCCAGGTGCTGGACGTCCAGGCGGCCACCAGACTCTGCGGGATCGGGTCGGCCGGGCGCCAGCGCACCGGCGGCGCGGCGACCAGGAGCGGCGGCTCGGTGTCGTCGCCCGCGGCGGCCAGCGCGACCATGGCGGTTTCGGCGATCCAGCGCTGCTGGAGGTCCGCGGCGCCGGCGGTCGGGTCGTCGTGGGCGGCGGCGTCGGCAATGGCGGAGCTCAGCCCGGCATCGGCGGAGACGACGCGTAGCGTGTGGTCGCCGGCGGTGATCTCGCCGAGCGCGCCGCCCTCGCCGTCCCCACCGCTCCCGCCGTCGTCCTCGGCATCGGCGTCGGCGTCGTCCGTGGGCTGGACCGCGCCGGAGGGCACGACGACGGTCCGGGCGCCGGCGTCGGCCAGCGTCGTCAGGACCTCGTCGGTGACCGAGCCGTCGTCGAGCCAGGCGACGCCGCCGGTCGCTGACGGCAGCCGCTCCGCCGCGGCGTCGGCGGCCGCCAGTGATTGCTGGGTCAACTCCGTGGCCAGCGGTGGGTCGTGCTCCTCGAGGGCGCCGACGTCGGGCAGCGCGTAGGGCATCATCCAGACGTCGTGGTCCTGGGTGACCTCGTCGAAGCGCTCGCGCCAGGCCAGAGCGGCGTCGGCGTTCGCCTGTGTGCCGTCGATGGGGCCCTCGGGCGAGACGACGCGGTAGCCGTCAGCCAGGACCGAGACGGTGTCGAGCAGGTCGGGGTCGACGGCCCAAGTGACGGGGGCGTCGGCGGCGGCCTCCAGGACGGCGGACAGTGGCTGGTCGGCGCCCAGTTGCTCGGCCAGCGTCTCGTCGGTCAGCGTGTCGTCGGGCAGCAGCGCCGGCCGGGCCGCGAGTGGCCAGAGCATGGCGACGGGCACGGCCGGGAGCTCGTCAGGGCTCTCGATCCACGGCACGACGGTGCGGGAGGTGGTGACGCGCTCGCGGTCACCGCTGCCGGGCGGCGACGCGAGGATGTCGATGCCGACCACGTAGACGCCCGACGTGTCGAAGCCGAGCTGCTCGTTGGTGATCGTGACGGTGAACGTCTCGCCCTGACCCGGCTCGAGCGTGTCGGCCACGTCGTCGAGGCCGTCGCCGGGCCGCGACCCCCAGTAGAGCTCCTCGTCGGTACCGATCTCGCGGATCTCGGACCGCGACTCGACCCGGTTGCCACTGAGCCTGATCATCGCCCGCACCTCTTGGAGCGGAGCGTCGCCGGTGTTGCGCACCGTCCCGGTGAGCGTGAGGCCGTCGGAGTCGGGGGTGAGAACGCTGGGCGTGACGCCGGTCAGCGTGCTCGCGGCGCTGATGGGGTCGGGTTCGGGCGCGTTCTCCTCGGCCGCGGCCGTACTCGGCGAGAGCAGCCCCACTGCGATGACGGCGGCGGGTGCGCAGATCGCGGCGAGCGCTCGGAGGCCGGCGGGCCTCATGACCCGTCCTTCCGGGCGCCGCCGGGCTCCGGGACGGTGCTGGCCGTGGTGTCGCCGGGCGAGGCCGGGAGCAGCTCGCGCAGCCGTCGCGCCAGCCGCCGCTCGGACGCGTAGCGCATCCGGCCGGCCAGTTCGTCCAGTGGCACCCACGCCACTTCGCTCACCTCCACGTCGTCGGTGCTCAGGCTCCCACCGGTGGCCTCGAGGAGAAAGTGGTGCACCGTCTTGTGGATCCTCCGATTGTCCGCCACGAACCAGTAGTCGATGTCGCCGACCGGGGCGACGACTCTCGACTGCAGACCAGTTTCCTCCGATACCTCCCGCACCGCAGCTTCCTCGGGCGTTTCACCTGCTTCGACGTGTCCCTTGGGCAGTACCCACTCCAGCCGGCCACGCCGGTCGATGCGGCCGATGAGGGCGACGCTCGACGGGTGCGCGTAGTGGTCGACCACCAGGCCCCCCGCTGAGGTCTCGCGGACGGTGCGCAGCCGCGGCCGGCTCGCCTTCCGCCGTCGCCGCGCCCCCCGACGTCGCCGATGGTGCGGACCGTCGGCTGGCGAGGACGGCGAGCCGGGCATACGTCCAGAGTAGCCGGGATGCGGCCGCAACCTGCGCTGCTGCGGATACGGTGGTCGCCGACCGCGAAGGTCTGACGCCAGTCTCCGATCATGTGGTTGGGATCCCGGGGGTGTCGACCCGTAGGCTGGTCCGTCGTGATCGGAACGAAGGAAGCGGCGACCCACGTGCTCTCGAAGGCCCAGCGGCAGGCAGTGCGGCAGCTCCTGCGCATCGCGCCCGTGGCCGACGAGCTGGGTGCCCGTTTCGAGGCCGCCGGGCACGAGCTGGCGCTGGTCGGCGGCTCGGTCCGCGACGCCCTGCTCGACCGTCTGGGCCAGGACCTCGACTTCACGACGTCCGCCCGCCCCGAGGAGACGAAGCAGCTGCTCGCGGGCTGGGTCGACAGCCTCTGGGACGTCGGGCAGAAGTTCGGCACCATCGGGGGCACCAAGGACGGCTTCCAGATCGAGATCACCACCTACCGCGCCGACAGCTACGACGCCGACAGCCGCAAGCCGGCGGTCGCGTACGGCGAGTCCATCACCGACGACCTCGTGCGCCGTGACTTCACCATCAACGCGATGGCCGTGCTGCTTCCCGGCCGCGAGTTCGTCGACCCGTACGGAGGGCTCACTGACCTCGGCCGGCGGGTCATCCGCACCCCCGGCACGCCTGAGCAGTCGTTCTCCGACGACCCCCTGCGCATGATGCGGGCCGCCCGGTTCGCGTCGCAGCTGGGCTTCGAGGTGGCGCCCGAGGTGGTTGCGGCGATGACCGACATGGCCGGCCGCATCGAGATCGTGTCGGCCGAGCGGGTCCGCGACGAGCTGACGAAGATCCTGGTCTCGCCGTCGCCGCGCACCGGGCTGACGCTGCTGGTCGACACCGGCATCGCCGGCCACGTGCTGCCCGAGCTGCCCGCGCTGCGCCTGGAGATCGACGAGCACCACCGGCACAAGGACGTCTACGAGCACTCGCTCACGGTCCTCGAGCAGGCCATCGAGCTGGAGCGGCGGCTGCCCGGCGGCGCCCCCGACCTCGTCACCCGGATGGCCGCGCTGCTGCACGACATCGGCAAGCCGCGCACCCGCAAGTTCGAGCCCGGAGGCGGGGTGAGCTTCCACCACCACGACGTGGTCGGCGCGAAGCTGGCCCGCAAGCGGCTCACGGCGCTGCGCTACCCGTCCGCCGTCATCGACAGTGTGGCGAAGCTCATCCAGCTGCACCTGCGCTTCCACGGCTACGGCGGCGGCGAGTGGACCGACTCCGCGGTGCGCCGCTACGTCCGCGATGCCGGCGACGAGCTCGAGCGGCTGCACGTGCTGACCAGAGCCGACTGCACGACGCGCAACCGGCGCAAGGCACTGGCCTTGCAGCAGTCGTACGACAGCCTCGAGGACCGCATCTCCCGGCTGGCCGAGGAGGAGGAGTTGGCCGCCATCCGGCCCGACCTCGACGGCAACCAGATCATGCAGATCCTGGGCATCCGTCCGGGGCCGCTGGTCGGGCGTGCGTACAACCACCTGCTCGAGATCCGGCTCGACCGCGGCGTGCTGTCCGAGGACGAAGCGCGCGCGGAGCTGCTGCGGTGGTGGTCCGAGCAGCCGGAGCGCTCGGCGTGAGAGCCGGCCCGGCGGCCGTCGTCGACGCCGTCCTGGTGCTGGTGTTCGTGCTGATCGGCCGCCGCACGCACGACCACCCGCTGGAGCTCGCCGGGCTGGCGACGACGGCGTGGCCGTTCGCGGCCGGCCTGGCCGCTGGATGGGCCGTGACCGTGCTGCGACGGCGGCCGGCGGCGTCGGTGGTCACCGGGGTGACGGTGTGGGTCGCGACGGTGGCCGCGGGCATGCTGCTGCGGGCGGCCTCCGGCCAGGGGACGGCGGCGTCGTTCGTGGTGGTCGCGACCGTGGTGCTCGGCGTGTTCCTGGTCGGCTGGCGCGGCTTGGCCGCTCGCCTCCCCGCCGAACCGGCACCGCCCCGTTGATCTTGGAGTTGTTCGGCCATCTACCGGACATTTCACCCCACGATTGCCGAAGAACTCCAAGATCAACGGGAGTCGGGGCCGAGTCGGGTGGGTGATCCGGCGGCGTCAGGGCAGCGTCGCGAGCAGCTCGTCCTCGGCGGCGAAGTCGTCCATCCGGTCGCCGTAGTACCGCGCCGGTAGCGGGAACGCCTCGCGCCAGGGTCGCTCGGCCAGCCGCTCGCGCAGCCAGGCCGACGTATGGGCGACGGCGTCGGTGTAGGCCACGACCGGCGCGTAGCCGAGCTCCGTCGTGGCCGCCGTCATGTCGACGACGAACGGGCGTGGCACCGACCACGGGGTCCGGCCGACGCCGTTCGCCGGGGCCGGCCCGTCGAGTGGCACCAGGTCCGGCTCGTGGCCGGCGGAGGCGCTGACCGCGCGGACGATCTCGGCGACGGTCGGCGGTTCCGGGTCGCCGGCGTTGAGGATCCGGCTGCCCGGACGCTCGGCCGCGAGCCGGATCAATTCGGCGAGGTTCGGCGCGCTGGTGGTGTGGAACCGGCTCTCGCCGCCGTAGGCCAGCGGGACGCGCGGCCGCCGGGCTAGTGCGCGCAGCAGCGGCCAGACCTCGCGCGGGCTGCTGCTGCCGGGACCGTGGATGGCGCCCGGCCGCAGCACGGTGACCGGCAGCCGGCCGTCGTCGAGCAGGGTGGTCTCGAGCAGCGCCTTCTTCGTCGAGTAGGTGGCCGGGCCTGGTGGCAGCGTCGCCTGGGTCTCCGGGACCGGCCCGGCGAACCGCGGGAAGTCGTCCGGCCCGGTCGCTGCGTCGAGCGTTCGGCCGTCGTCGTCGGCGTACACCGAGGCGCTGGAGACGACGATCAGCGAGCCGACGTCGCCGGCAAGGTCCAGCAGCTGCCGCGCGTCGGCGTCGTCGTAGGCGATCGTGTCGATGAGCACGTCCGCCCCGCCCGCCTCGCGCACGAGGGAGGCGAGGTCGGCGCGGTCGGCCCGCCGCTCGACGAGACCGCGCGCGGCCCAGCCGGTCGGCTGCGGCGTGCTGCCGCGGTGTACGGCGGTGACGGCCCAGCCGTGATCGAGCAGGGACTCCACGGCGGCCCGGCCGATCTGACCGGTGCCGCCGACGACGATCGCGTGAGGACTCATGGCGCCCGACGGTAGCCAGCCGGCCTGGCGCCCGTCACGGCTCCTTCGCTGACGGCAGAGGTCACTCGACCGGTTGCAGCGCGGCCGTCACCCGGACCACGCCGGCGCCGTACTGCTGGTCCAGCCGCGCCTGCAGACCGTCGTCGACGAACACGTCGACCGTGACGGCGCCGGTGGTCGGGTCGGTACCGGCGCCGCTGGCCAGCTCGCCCAGTTCAGCGAGCACCTCCTCCTGGATCGCCAGCAGGTCCTGCTCGGTGTGCTCGGCCGCGCTGACGCACAGGGCGCCGCCCCAGACGGCGCGCAGGTCGGCCTCGTGCCGCTCGAGGTCGCCGGTGAACCGGGCGTTGAGCACGAGTTTGGTGGGGTCGTTCATGGCGCCCTCGTCCGGCGTCGGTTCGGTGCTCGCGGGGTTGATCGACTGGTCGACCCACACACCGGCGAAGTCGGGTTCGCTCGCCGCGAGCGCCGTGGCAGCGTCGAGCGCCGCCTGCGTGGCGGTGGCGGGATCGACGACGGCCCAGCCGCCGGCCGGAGGCTCGCACGGCGAGGTGAAGTCGGGCAGGGCGTCGTCGGGGACCATGGGCGAGGTGGCCGCGCCGGGCAGCGGCGCCTCGGTGAGGGTGAGTGCGGTTCCGTCCCAGGTGCCGGTAACGGAGTAGAAGCCCCAGGTGACGCCGTCGACCGTCTCCGCGTCCGGTGTCTCGTCCCAGTTCCAGCCGAGGACGTCGGGACCGCCACACTGCGGCGGATAGGACTCCATGACCACGCTGCACAGCTGCGGGCCGTGCTCGGCACTCTCCAGCACGGTGAAGAACCCCGTGTAGACCTGACCGGGGTCGGCGGACGACGGGGCGTCCGACGGCGAGGCGCTGATGGGCGCCTCCTCGTCGCCGCAAGCGGCGAGCAACAGGGCCGCGACCGGCGCGGCGACGATCCACCCGAAGTGACGCATGCCACTTGGACGGCGGCGAGGGCCACGGCGTTCCGGCGGCCGGCTCACTCCACCGGCTGCAGCAGCGCCTCGACCCGCACCACGCCTGGCCCGTACGCGGCGTCGAGTTGCTCCTGCAGGCCGTCGTCGACGATCACCTGAATCCACGCCGCGTTGGCCGGCGTCTCCACCGTCCAGGCGAGCGCGTCGTGTTCGGCCGCGACCTCGGCGGCGATGGCCTCCATCTCCTGCTCGCTCCGCTCGCCTTGGCTCACGCAGATGGCGCCGCCGTACAGGCTCCGCAGTGCGGCTTCGTGGGTGGCGAGGTCGCCGGTGAACCGGAAGTTCACGATGATCTCCGCCGGCGCCGTCGCCGACCTGTCCTCGGGGGCGACGTGGCGGTCCAGCCAGGAGTCGACGTAGCCGGGCGCGGCCAGGGCGTAGGCGTGGGCGCGCTGGAAGTCGGCGGCATGCGTCAACGTGCCGTCGGCGATGGCCCAGCCGCCGGGCGGGGTGGGGCAGGAGGTGTCGAAGCGCTGGTTCAGGTCCTCCGGCGGCCCGGGCGGCGGCGGTGGCTCGGGCGGCGCCGTGCGGGTGCCGGGCCGTCGTGACGCAGAGCGCGCCGCCCCAGACCGCGCGCAGGTCTGCCTCGCGCGCAGCGAGCTCGCCGGTGAAGCTGACGTTGAGGATCGCCGCCGCCGCGGCCGCTGACGGCGGGGCGTCCGGCGGCTGCTCCACCTCGCGGTCGACCCACAGGCCGCCGTAGCCGGGCAGACCCTCGGCATAGCGGACGACGGCGTCGAGTGCCTCCGTGCTCGCGGTGGCGGCGTCGACCAGCACCCAGCCGCCCGCCGGCGCCGGGCAGGGCGTGTCGAGCCGGACGGTGAGGTCGGGCTTCTCGTCGCCGAGGCCGGGCGGCTCGGGCGGGCCGGCCGGCTCGGTCAGCGTGAACTCGGTGCCGTCGAACGTCCCGGTGACGGTGTAGTCGCCCCAGCTGACGCCGTCGAGCGTCTCGTGCTCGACGGCGGCCCAGTCCCAGTTCGGGATGTCCGGCCCGCCGCACTGCGGCGGGTTGCTCGCGAGCGCGCCGGCGGGACACAGCTGCGGGCCGTGCTCGGCGTTCTCGAGCACGGTGAACGAGCCCGTGTAGCGCTGCTCCACGTCGGTCGCGGAACCACCGCCGGGCTCGGCGTCCGCGGCCGTGCACGCCGTCAGCGTGACGACGAGCCCAGCCAGCCACCCCCTGTGACGCATGTCACTAGGACGGATCGTGCGGGCTGGAGGTTCCAGGAGGAACCGGACAATGGGCCGCCGGCTGACGGCACGGGCAAAAGAATCGTCAGGTCTGCTGGATCAGCGACATCGCGTGCTCGACCAGCGTGACGAGCACGACCTTGACCGACTCGCGTTCGCGGGCGTCGGTGACGACGAACGGGACCTCGGGGCCGACCTGGAGTGCGTCGCGGACGTCCTCGACGTCGTGCTCCTGGACGCCGTTGAACGCGTTGAGCGCGACGACGAACGGGATGCCCCGCTGCTCGACGTAGTCGATGGCGCCGAAGCAGTCGGCCAGCCGGCGGGTGTCGACGAGCACGACGGCACCGATGGCGCCGCGGGTGATGTCGTCCCACATGAACCAGAACCGGTTCTGGCCCGGCGTGCCGAACAGGTACAGCACGAGGTCGTCGGCCAGCGTGATGCGGCCGAAGTCCATGGCGACCGTGGTGGTGCGCTTCTCGGGCAGCATGGAGAGGTCGTCGACGCTGGTCGAGGCCTCGGTCATGAGTGCCTCGGTTCGCAGCGGCTCGATCTCGCTCACAGCGCCGACGAAGGTCGTCTTGCCCACGCCGAAGCCGCCGGCCACGACGATCTTGACCGACAGTGCGTCTTGGTCGGCCTGTGTGCCGCCAGACACCTCAGAGTCGACGAAGGCCATCCCTCACCCTTTCCAGCACGCTCAGATTACGGGCCGGCTCCTCGGAGCCGGCGAAGGCCGCATGCGGGTCAGCGACCCGCACCAGTCCCTCGGTCTCGAGATCGGCGACGAGCACGCGGGCTACGCCGAGTGGCATCGAGACGATTGCCGCCACCTCGGCCACGGACCGCGGCGAGTGGCACAGCCGGAGGATACGTTCCCGCTCCGGCTCGGGGTCGGAGCCGTTGGTGCGGCCGTTCTTGGTGGTGGAGACGAGGGCCTCGATGGCGATGTCCTGCACCGGGCGCGTGCGCCCACGCGTCGCAAGGTACGGCCGTACCCTCCGGCCGTCAGGTGCCGCCATCGTTACCTCCTGACCATCGTCGGACCATGGATCTGCGCGATGCTGACCCGATCCCTACCACATCAGGCGCCCGCGCACGTCGTATCTCACCCCACCCGGGTGGCGGGGTTGAGGACGGCACCGACACGCTCGACGAGCAGGGCCATCTCGTAGCCCACCTGACCGAGGTCAGCGGTGGAGGCTGCCAGGACGGCCAGGTGCGCGCCGTCGCCGACCGCCATGACCAGCAGGAAGCCGTTGGACATCTCGACCAGGGTCTGCTGGACCGTGCCGGCGCCCAGGATCAGGGAGGCGCCGACCGTGAGGCTGGCCAGTCCGGACACCACCGCAGCGAGCTGCTCGCCGCGTTCGCGCGGCATGCCCGTGGAGCCGGCCAGGTGCAGACCGTCGGCCGAGACCACGACTGCGTGGGCGGCGCCCGTGGTGCGGTCGACGAACCGGTCGAGCAGCCAGCCAAGCTCGTCGCTGGAGGCGTTGGTCACGAATCGCTCCTCTCGGGGTCACTGGGCCGCTTCGGGACCCAGCCACCTGTTTCCTCCCGGCCACGCCCGACACCTCGCTGCAGGCTGGCCAGTGTGGAGGCCACGGTACTCGCGTCCTTGGACGCGGCCGCAGGCCGTCCAGTACTTTCGGTCTCGCCCAGCTCGCCGATGGAGCCGGGGACCAGCGAGGCACCGCGCCGCCGCAGCGGCAGGCCGGACGCGCTGAGCGCGGGCTCCGCCTGCGCGACCGGCTCGGGCACAGACGGCGTCTCGCGGTTCGCCCAGCCGGAACCGACCTGAGGCGAGGTCGCGATCGGCTCGGTGTCGCGCTGCCCGGCGCGGGCGCTGGCGGCCTCCTCGGCCGAGCGCAGCGCCTCCGCGGCCCGCCGCCAGCCCTCGTCGGCCGGGCTGGACCAGTCGCTGGACGAGCTGCCCGACCGGCTGAACCAGGCCGAGGCGACGGAGTCGTAGATGGGCGAGTCGCTCTCCGGGAGCACCGGCTCCGGCGCGCGCAGCGAGGCGCGGGCGGCGGCGGGCCTGGCCGGTGTCGCGGGCGGCACCGGTGGGGCGGGCGGTCGGACCTCGGGAAGCGGCTCCTGACGGGGCTCGCGGGTGGGCAGCGCCCCGCCCGTGGTTCCGTTGGTCAGCGGCTGCCGCCACGACTCGTCCGGCCGGGTGCCGTGGTCGGTGGTGAACCGGCGCTCACCGGTGTCGGTGAGGCGACGCTCGCCCGTCTCGGTGAGCTGTCGCTCACCGGACTCGGTCAGGTCGCGCTCGGCGGTGTCGGCCGGGCGGGTCTCCGCCGTGATGGGCGCGATGCGCGACTCGCCGGTGTCGGGACGCAGCCGCGACTCCTCCGGGCTGGGCCAGGTGGGCCGGCCGGCGTCCATCGCGGGCGCGGGCTCGGCCGGGCGTGGCTGGTCGGACCGGCCGGGCTCGGCCGGGAAGCGGGTCTCGTCGGACCGCTCCTCGCGACGGGTCAGGCCGGACGCCGTCGTCGGGGTGAGCGGGATCGACGGCGAGGAGTCGTCGCGACGCAACGGCGCCGAGCTCGGGGCGAGGCTCCACGAGTCGCCGAGGCCGCCGGACTGCTGCGGCGTGGCCGGCTCGGCCTGTACCGCCGGGATGACGCCCTCGCTGGTGTCGAGCGGCGAGAGGATCAGGTGCGCCGGGAGGTCGACCTGCGCGGCCGTGCCGCCCTCGGGCACCGCCTCGAGCCGCACCTGAATGCCATGCTTGGCGGCCAGCCGGGCGACCACGTAGAGACCCAGGGTGCGCGAGGCGGCGACGTCGATGTCACCGACGTTGCGCAACCGCTCATTGAGCTCCTCGAGCTGGCCGGGGGAGATGCCCAGGCCGGAGTCGGTGACCTGCAGGCGCAGGCCGCCACCGAGCAGCGGCTGGCTGGTCACCCGGACCGGCGTGGCGGGCGCGGAGAACTCGGTCGCGTTGTCGATCAGCTCGGCCAGCAGGTGGGCGATGTCGTCGACGGCGCCGGCGGTGATGAGGTCGGTCGGCATGACGCCGAACTTCACCCGGGGGTACTGCTCGACCTCGCCGACCGCGGTGCGGACGACGTCGAGGACACCGGCCGCGCTGGTGTGCTTGCGCATCTCGTCGACACCGGCGAGGACCAGGAGGCTCTCGGCGTGCCGCCGGACGCGGGTGGCCATGTGGTCGATGCGGAACAGCGTGCTCAGCTGGTCGGGGTCGCGCTCGCGTTGCTCGAGGCCCTCGATCTCGCCGAGCTGGCGGTCGACCAGCGACTGCGTGCGGCGGGAGAGGTTGACGACGATGGTGTCGAGGTTCTGCCGCAGCAGCGCCTGCTCGGCGGCGACCCGGACGGCTGTGGCGTGGACGTTGTTGAACGCGGTGGCGACCTGGCCGATCTCGTCGCGGCCCTCGGCCTGGACGGCGTCGGGCAGGTTGCGGGCCACCACCGGGCCGTCCTTGTGCACCCGGTCGACCAGCGCCGGCAGCTGGGTCTGCGCGGTCTCGAGCGCCGAGGCGCGCAGCCGGCGCAGCGGGCCGATGATGGACCGCGCCACGACGATGGCGAGGTAGACGGTGAGCGCCAGGACGGCGAGCACGCCGAGCGCGCTGAACAGCGCGGTCACCCGGGCGCTGTCGGTGCGGTCGGCGGCGAGGGACAGGACGGTGTTGCCGGACTCCTGCTGGATGTCGCGCAGGGCGTCGAGCCGCTCCGTCGACGCCGTCCACCAGTCCTGCTTGGAGACCCGCGGTGCGGCGCCGTCGGCGATGTCGGTGCGGGCCTCGGTGAGCGCGCGGTTGGCGACGTAGATCTCGTTGGAGTAGATGCGGGCCTGCTCGGTGAAGCCGAGGGCGCGGAGGAACCGGCCGTCGAGGAGCAGGTCCTGCTCACCCTGCAGGAGGACGGCCTGGTCGCGCTGGGCCGTCGTCGGCACGGTTTCGGGCTGCATGAAGTAGGCGACGATGCCGCGCTCCAGCGACGCCGACTCGACCGCCTGGGCGATGTCGGCGAGCGCTGAGATGCGGCGGGCCAGCGTGGGGTCGTCGGTGCCGGCGGCGGAGGCCGTGGCGAGCCGCTGCAGGGTCTCGGCGAACCGGTGGTAGCCGTCGGTGCCGCCCTCGTTGAAGGGCGGGTCGTCGGCGTCGCGCTGGATGCGGTAGTTCGACTCGTGCTCGGTGCCGCTCAGCCGGTCGACCTCGGTATCGAACTGCTCGACCGCGGCCTCGTAGCTGGCGCCGAGGTCGTCGCCGCGGCGCTCCTCGATCTCGTCGGACAGTGCCGCCAGGGCGGCGTCGGTCGTCTGGCGCGCATTGTCGACCGACTCGGCGTCGGCGCCGCCGCCCTGGGCGAGACCGGTGATGTCGCGTTCGTCCTGGAGTGCCTGGAGCGCCTGGAGCGACACCATGCCGACCTCGGCCAGGCTCTCGGTGCGCGAGGCCGACGACGCCTCGTCGAGGGCGTTCTGGAAGAACAGCGTGCCGAGCACCAGCGTGCCCAGCAGCGGGAGGAGAACCAGTGCGGCGACCCGCGACCGGACGCTGCGGTCGTGCAGGAAGGACTGCCAGAACGACCGCGAGCGGTCGCTGTCGCCGCCCTCCCTCGCACGGCCGGACTTCACGGCTGGGCGCTGGTCTGCTGGGCGCAGGTTCGCGCGCGCCCGCTTCGTGGCGCCGTCGTTGCTACGGCGTCCTCGGGCGGTCCGCGTCATCGATGATCCTTCCTCTGTCGTCCCCCATGGCCGCTCGACAATGAGCGACTCGGGCCCCTCATGGCCGCCGTCGTGCTCCGGGACGCACACGCGCCGCTAGACGACGCTTGCTGCCCGGCAGCGTTCTGTCAATAGGCGACCGATGGGTGAAACACCTCAATCTGGCACACGATCCCACCGGAGCATGACGGAAATGGTAGACGAGCCACGTCAAACTGCCGCATCGCTGATGGGATTCTCATGCCGTTCGGCCGATCGGGGCTCGTACCAACGCCCGGGCGTCGGTACGAACGCGAGGGAGCCGGCACCCCGTGGGGCGCCGGCTCCTGTCACCCGTGCGACGCTCGCTCAGCGCTCGATCTCTCCGCCACATTGGTCGAGATCTCGGCTTCGCTCGCTCCGGCAGGGGCTTCGTCGCCGCGGCGAGCCGCGTTGCGGCGACGCCCCTGCCTCCGCTCGCTCAGCGCTCGATCTCTCCGCGGATGAACTGCTCGACCTTCTCGCGGCAGACGTCGTCGGAGTACTGCTCCGGCGGCGACTTCATGAAGTAGGACGACGCGGAGAGGATCGGCCCGCCGATGCCGCGGTCCTGTGCGATCTTCGCCGCGCGGATGGCGTCGATGACGATGCCGGCCGAGTTGGGCGAGTCCCAGACCTCGAGCTTGTACTCGAGGCTCAGCGGGACGTCGCCGAAGTTGCGGCCCTCGAGCCGGATGAACGCCCACTTGCGGTCGTCCAGCCACGCCACGTAGTCGGACGGGCCGATGTGGACGTTGCGCGGCTCAAGGCCCTCGACCAGCTGCGAGGTGACCGACTGCGTCTTCGAGATCTTCTTGGACTCCAGCCGCTCGCGCTCGAGCATGTTCTTGAAGTCCATGTTGCCGCCGACGTTGAGCTGGTAGGTCCGGTCGACGGTGACGCCGCGGTCCTCGAACAGCTTGGCCAGCACGCGGTGCGTGATGGTGGCGCCGATCTGCGACTTGATGTCGTCGCCGACGATCGGGACACCAGCGGCGGTGAACTTGTCCGCCCACTCCTGGGTGCCGGCGATGAAGACCGGGAGGCAGTTGACGAACGCCACCCCTGCGTCGATGGCGGCCTGCGCGTAGAACTTCGCGGCCTGCTCCGAGCCCACCGGCAGGTAGCAGACGAGCACGTCGACCTTGGCGGCCCTCAGCGCGGCGACGACGTCGACCGGCTCGCTCTCGTCCTCGACGATGGTCTCGCGGTAGTACTTGCCCAGGCCGTCCAGCGTGTGGCCGCGCTGCACGACGACGCCGGTGGGCGGCACGTCGCAGATCTTGATGGTGTTGTTCTCGCTGGCGCCGATCGCGTCGGCGAGATCCTGCCCGACCTTCTTCGCGTCGACGTCGAACGCGGCGACGAACTCGACGTCACGGACGTGGTAGTCGCCGAACTGAACGTGCATCAGCCCGGGGACCTTCGTCGCCGGGTCGGCGTCACGGTAATAGTGCACGCCCTGCACGAGCGAGGCGGCGCAGTTACCCACGCCGACGATGCCAACACGTACCGAGCTCATCGGCCGTTCTCTCCTTCGTTTCCGGTGGGGGGCGCCGGTGGCTCACCGGCCCCTGGGGTGGGCATGGCGCCCGGTGGCCTGTCGATCGAGCGCCGTTCGGCGCTGATCAGGTCGTCGAGCCACTTGACCTCACGCTCGACCGACTCCAGGCCGTGCCGCTGGAGCTCCAGCGTGTAGGCGTCGAGCCGCTCGCGGGTGCGCGACAGCGCCGAGCGGAACTGGTCGAGCTTCTCCTGCAGCCGGCTGCGCCGGCCGATGAGGATCCGCATGCGGGTATCGGCGTCGGCCCGGCCGAAGAACGCGAAGTGCACACCGAAGTGCTCGTCGTCCCAGGCCGATGGTCCGGTCTGGGAGAGCAGCTCGGCGAAGCGCTCCTTGCCCTCCGGGGTGAGCCGGTAGGCGATGCGGCCGCGGCGCCCGCTGCGATGCGGAGCCGGCGTCACCAAGGTGTCGACCGGCTGGTCCTCCGCCAGGTAGTTCTGCCGCACCATCGCCTTGAGGGTCGGATACAAGGTGCCGTACGAGAAGGCTCGCCCCCACCCCAGCAGCGAGTTCACCCTCTTGCGGAGCTCATAGCCGTGCAGCGGCGCGTCGTGGAGCAGGCCCAGGATGGCCAGCTCCAGCGCCTCTGCCCGCTTGCCCACGAGGTACGCTCCCTTGCATCATTCAGATCGATGTATCGAACCGATACATCCATACGATAGTTCAGGACGATAGAACGTCTCCGACGTGAACCGCAAGTGACCGGCCTCACGATCGCGCTGCCGCAGGCCCGGGCCCTGTACACCGGCGTGACGGGTGGGACGGCTGTGCCGTCACACGCAGGTTTGAAACGTCCGAGGCCGGAGCAGGATTGGCGTGATCGAGCATGGAGCGTCGTAGGCTCTGCATGAATCCGGGGCGCCTCATCGCGCGCCCCGGAAGGCCGATGTCCGCGAACCGACCGGGAACTCTGTGACGAACGAAGGGCGACGCCGCGCGGGCGACCGCGCGCGTACAGCCGCGTCCCGGAACGCGGCTCCGAGAACCGCCGCGTCCGCCGGAGCGGTCCCGTCGGCGACCCCTGAACGCGGCGGCCGCCGCTACGCCGCCGGCCGTAACGGCAAGAAGGGCGCCAAGGGCCGCCGCAAGGGCTGGCGCCGGTTCGTCTCCTGGAAGGCGTTCGGTCTCTACGCACTCGGCATGATGCTGCTCGGCGTCGCGGGGGTCAGCATCGCCTACGCCATGACGGACATCCCCGAGGCCAACGCGTTCGCCCGGTCCGAGGCGACCATCGTCTACTGGAACGACGGCGAGACCGAGCTGGGCCGGTTCAGCGCCGAGAACCGCGAGACCGTCGACATCTCCGACATCCCGCAGGCCTGCCAGGACGGCGTCGTGGCCGCCGAGGACCGCAGCTTCTACGAGAACAACGGCTTCGACCCGGTCGGCATGATGCGCGCGGGCATCGGCTACATCCGCAACAACGGGTCGACGGCGGCCGGCGGTGGCTCCACCATCACGCAGCAGTACGTCAAGAACTACTACCTGACCCAGGAGCAGACCCTCACCCGCAAGGTGCAGGAGCTGTTCATCTCGGTCAAGATCGACCAGCAGCTGGACAAGGACGACATCCTCGCGTCCTACCTCAACACCATCTGGTTCGGCCGCGGCGTCTACGGCATCCAGACCGCGTCGCGCTCCTACTTCGGCAAGCCGGTGTCCGAGCTCGGCACCGCCGAGTGCGCGGCGCTGGCCGGCATCCTGCGCTCGCCCACGCGCTACGACCCCACGCTGGGTCCCGAGAACGCCGAGCGGTACGAGCGGCGGTTCCAGTACGTCGTCGACGGCATGGTCGAGATCGGCAAGCTCGACGCCGCCACCGCCGACACCCTGGTGCCGCCCGCCGTCGTGCCGGAGCAGAACACCAACGTCTACGGCGGTCCGAACGGCTACCTGCTCCAGCAGGTCCGCAACGAGCTGCTCGACAACGGCTTCACCGAGAACGAGATCGACACCGGCGGTCTGCGCGTCGTCACGACGTTCGACCCCAAGGCGCAGTCGGCAGCGATCCAGGCCGTGGAGGCGGAGCGGCCGAAGGAGGACGCCGACGGCGTCCGCGTCGCCCTCGCGGCGGTCACACCCGGCGACGGCGCGGTGGTCGCGATGTACGGCGGGCCCGACGCCGTCGAGCAGCCGTTCAACGACGCCATCGACGGCTCCGTCCAAGGCGGCTCGGCGGTGAAGCCGTTCACGCTGGCCACGGCCCTGAGTCAGGGCATCTCACTGGAGAGCCGCTACTCCGGCAACACCCTCACCGACCCGATCCTCGGCCCGCCCGTGCACAACCAGGGCGACGAGGAGTACGGCGAGGCCATCGACCTCGTCACCGCGACCGAGCAGTCGATGAACACGGCATACGTCGACCTCGCCTTGGATATCGGGCCCGACACCATCGTCGACACCCAGCTGGCCTCCGGACTGACCTACGCTGCCGACGAGGAGGCCGACCTGCGCCTGGACCCCCGTGTCACCATCGGCATCGGCCACGTCCGGCCCATCGACATGGCCGAGGCGTACGCCACGCTGGCAGCGGGCGGCCGGCACGCCGACTGGTACACCGTCCGCTCGGTCACCGAGCCCGGCGGCAACGTCCCGTACCGCGTCGAGCCCGTCCCCGAGACGGTGCTCGACGCGGGCGTCGTCGCCGACACCACCTTCGCGCTCAGCCAGGTGGTCGAGAACGGCAGCGGCCGCGAGGCGCAGAACCTCGGCCGGCCGGCCGCCGGCAAGACCGGCACCCACGAGGACCTCACCGCGTGGTTCTCCGGCTACGTGCCGCAGTTGTCGGCCAGCGTCGCGATCTTCCGCGGCGACGGCGAGACCGCCGGCACCGTGTCGCTCGACGGCGTCGACGGCATGGACACCTTCACGGGTGGCGCGTTTCCGGCCCGCATCTGGACCGCGTTCATGGCCGGCGCGCTGGAAGGCATCGAGGTCGAGGAGTTCCCGGAGCCCGCGGAGGTCGGCGAGCCGGTCAACCCGTCGCCGACACCCACGCCCACCCCGACCGAGAGCCCGACCGAGGACGAGAACGGCGACAACGGCAATGGCGGCGGTGACGGCAACGGCGACGGTGGCGACGAGTCCGGCTCGGACGAGTCCGGCGACGGTGGTGATGTGTCCGGCGACACCGGCGGCGACGAGTCCGGGAGCGAGTGGGGCGGCACCGACGGCGGAGACGGCGACACGGGCGGCGACCCCACCGAGGAACCCACTGAGGAACCCACCGAGGAACCCACCGAGGAACCGACCAGCGACGACACCGGCAACGGGAACGCCAACGGCGGTACCTGGGGTGACGCCGGCGGTACCGACCGCTGACGTCACGCCGTCCGTCTAGGCTGTCGACTCGTGTCGGTGCCGCAGCAGGGCCGCGAGGAGTCCGCCGCGCCCAGTCGTGAGGATCCGGTCGTCGCGGGCCTGAGCGAGGCGATCGGTGGGCCGTTCGGCCGCCATGCGGCCACGCCGCGGCGCTGGTGGGGTCCGGTCCGGATCGCGCTGCTGGTCGCGGTCGTCGTGCTGGCGCTCGGGTTCCTCGCCGACCAGCCCTGCCGGGCCGACGGCTGGGCCGACCGCGCGGACCGGTCGATGTGGACGTCGCTGTGCTACAGCGACGTCGCGTTCCTGTACCGCGAGCGCGGCTTCGTCGACGGGCTGGTGGCCTACCGCGACAGCCTGCTGGAGTACCCGGTGCTGACCGGCGCGGTCATGCAGGTGACCGCGGTCGCGGCGGCCGCGCTGTACGGCGCGTTCGGCGGTGGAGGCGGGCTCCCGCCGGCGATCGCGGAGAGCGTGGTCTTCTTCGACCTCACCGCTGTGATCATGGCGGTCGCGGCGCTCGGCGTGGTGGTCGCGACCGCTCGCACGGTACCGCGCCGTCCGTGGGACGGGCTCCTGGTGGCGGCCTCGCCGTTGCTGCTGCTCAGCGCGTACGTCAACTGGGACCTGCTGGCGGTGCTGGCCACGGCACTGGCGATGCTGGCGTGGTCGCGTGACCGGCCGCTGCTCGCCGGAGTGCTGATCGGGCTCGGCACTGCCACGAAGCTGTACCCGGCGCTGCTGCTCGGCGTGCTGGTCCTGGTGGCGCTGCGGTCGCCGGACCGGCGCGGCGCGCTGCGCGATGCCGCCGTGGCCGTGGCGGGTGCCGTCGTCGCGTGGTCCGCGGTGAACCTTCCGGTGGCGTGGTGGGCGCCGACCGGCTGGCGCGAGTTCTTCACGTTCAACGCCGACCGCGCGGCCGACTTCGGGTCGACGTGGTTCGCGGTGGACCTGCTGGCGCCGGACCTGCTGCCCGAGTCCGTCGACGACCTCGTCGTTGCGTCCGCGGTGGTCTTGCTGGTGCTCATCGCCGCGCTCGCCCTGACGGCGCCGGTCCCGCCCCGCGTCGCCCAGCTCGCCTTCCTCGCCGTCGCCGCGTTCTTGCTGGTGAACAAGGTGTGGTCGCCGCAGTACTCGCTCTGGCTGCTGCCGCTGGCGGTGCTGGCCCGGCCGCGGGTGCGCGACCTGGCCGTCTGGCAGGTCGCCGAGGCCGTCTACTTCCTGCTCGTGTGGCGCTACCTGGCCACGCTCTACGACCCGTCGGCGCCGCTGCTGTCGAACGACCAGTACGCGCTGGCCATCATGCTGCGGATCGCCGGGCTGCTCTGGCTCGTTGTCATGGTCGTGCGCGACATCCGCCGTCCCGAGGAGGACCCCATCCGCCGGTTCCTCACGCCGCCGCCTGGCGCCGTCGAACCCAGGCACCGGCGCCGGGGGGCGATGCCGGCATGACGGCGCGGACGCTGGCCGAGCGGGTGCGCGCGATCGACTACGACTCGCTGGGCATCTGGCTGGCCAGCCGGGTTTCGATGTGGGTGATCGCCGGCGCGACCGGCTGGATGTTCGTCGCCCAGGGCCAGGACGTCGTCCCTGCGCTGGACCGGTGGCATCAGTGGGACTTCTGGCACTACGCCGGCATCGCGATCCACGGCTACGGCGGCGAGCCCACCGGCGTGCCCAACGAGGCGTTCTTCCCCGGCTTCCCGGCGCTGCTGTGGCTCGGCGCCGAGCTGGGGCTGCGGCACGTCCTCGCCGGGCTGGTCGTGTCCGTGCTGGCCGGCGCCGTCGCCGCGGTGGCGCTGGGCCGCATCGGCGAACTGGAGGGCGGCGAGCGGATCGGCCGGCTCACCGTCCTGGTGTGGGTGACGTCGCCGTCGGCGGTGTTCCTGGCCGCCCCGTACACCGAGTCGCTGTTCCTCGCCTGCGCGCTGCCGGCCTGGCTGGCGGCGCGGCGGCAGCACTGGCTGGCGGCCGGCGTGCTGACGGCGCTGTCGTGCACCGTGCGGGTCAGCGGCCTGTTCCTGGCGGCGGCCATCGCCGTCCAGTGGCTGACGACGCGGCGCGAGGCGATCGAGCGGACCGGCCGGCCGTGGTGGTCCGGGCTCGGCTGGCTGTTCCTGCCCGCGCTGCCGTTGCTGGCGTGGTCGCTGTACCTGGAGTCCGAGACCGGCGACTGGCTGGCGTGGCTGCATGCCCAGGCCGAGGGCTGGGACCGGCACTTCAGCTGGCCGTGGACGGCCTTCGACACCACCTGGCAGGCGGCGTTCGGTGGCACCCAGACGCCCGGGTTCGCCTGGATGTTCCGGGCCGAGATCGTCGCCATGCTGGTCGGCGTCGTGCTGACGGCTGCGCTGCTGTGGTGGCGTCGCTGGGGTGAGGCGACTTGGGTCGGCCTCCAGGTCATCGCGTTCGGCACGTCGACGTGGTTCTTCTCGGTGCCGCGGGCCACGCTGCTGTGGTGGCCCCTGTGGGTGACGATCGCCCTGCTGGCGGCCCGGCGGCGCTGGGTGCTGTGGGCGTACCTGGCGGTCTCGGTGCCGTTGATGTCGGTGTGGGCGGCGGCCTATCTGACGGGTCGCTGGGCCGGCTGAGCTCTGACCGAGGCCGGGCACGGCGTGCCCATGACGCCGAGCCGGTGATCCGTTCACCCACGCGTTCCGGAGGGTTCACTCACCGCCACCAATATCGGCCATGACCGTAATGTTGCATGCACGAGTAACACCCGATCAGGGAGGTTCTCGTGTCTGATGCCCCGTCCACCGTCAACCGCCGCTCGATCCTGCTCGGCGGCACCGCCGCCGTCGGCCTCGGCTTGGCGGGCCTCGCCGCCGAACCGGCCGCGGCCGCTCAGCGGGGCGCCGGGCGCGGCCCGCTGACGACGAACCCGTTCACGCTCGGCGTGGCGTCAGGGGACCCGTGGCCCGACAGCGTGGTGCTCTGGACCCGCCTGGCCACCGACCCGCTCGCCGACAGCGGACTCGGCGGCATGCCCGACCGCGACCTCGTCGTTCAGTGGCAGATCGCGACGGACGAGCGGTTCCGGCACGTCGTGCGCGGCGGGGCGACGACCGCACGATCCGCGGCCGCGCACAGCGTGCACGTGGAGGCCGGTGGCCTGCGCCCGGGCACGGAGTACTACTACCGCTTCCGTGCCGACCGCCACATCTCGCCGGTCGGCCGGACCCTCACCATGCCGGCGCCAGGCACGATGCCCGACCTGACCATGTGCTTCGCGTCGTGCGCGGACTACGGCGACGGCTACTTCACCGCGTATCGACGGCTCGCCGAGGACCACCCGGACCTCGTCCTGCACCTCGGCGACTACCTGTACGAGTACCCCGCCAACTCCGGCGACATCCGAGCCGTGCTCGGCCCGGAGATCCGCACACTGGCCGACTACCGCCGGCGGTACGCCCAGTACAAGGCCGACCCGGATCTGCAGTCGGCCCATGCCGCCGCGCCGTGGCTGGTGATCTGGGACGACCACGAGATCGAGAACAACTGGGCCGGCGAGGTGCCCGAGGCACCCGACCCGGGGTTTCCGGACCGGCGGACCGCGGCCTTCCAGGCCTACTACGAGAACATGCCGCTGCGCCGGACGGCCCGCCCCCGCGGAACCGACATGCGGCTCTACCGCAGGTTCGCCTGGGGCGACCTCGCCACCTTCCACATGCTGGACACCCGCCAGTACCGCGACGATCAGGCCTGCGGCGACGGCCTGCGAGTCGACTGCGCGGAGCGGCTGGACCCGAACCGCACCATGACCGGCACCGAGCAGGAGCGCTGGCTGATCAACGGGTTCCACCGTTCCCGAGCCCGCTGGGACGTACTCGGCCAGCAAGTGTTCTTCGCCCAGCGCGACCGAACCTACGGTGAGCTGCAAGGTTTCGACATGGACTCCTGGGACGGCTATCGGGCCAGCCGCGACCGGATCGCCGCCGCGATGGGCGGCAGCCAGGTGCGCAACGGTGTGGTGCTCACCGGTGACGTGCATCGGCACTGGGCCGCGGACCTCAGGGAGAACCCCGACCAGCCGGATTCCGCGGGCGTCGGCGTCGAACTGGTCACCACCTCGATCACCAGCACGGGTGACGGCAACGAGAACACGAACTCGCGCGAGCTCTCAGAGAACCCGCACATTAAGTTCTTCAAGAACCGCCGCGGCTACGTCCGCACCAGGTTCACCGAGGGCGAGCTGCGCGCGGACTTCCGCATCCTGCCCTACGTCACCGCTCCGGGTGCCGAGGCGCAGACGGCGGCGACGTTCGTCGTCGAGGACCGGGACCCGACCCTGCACCCGGGCTGAGCGCGACGTCAGTCCCAGGCGAGGGTGTCGAAGGACGTCGTCGTGAAGCGGACCTCGACGTCGGCCTCGTCGCCCACGGCCGGCGGCTCGACGCCGTCGGGGAGCCAGATCATCGAGCACTGCATGTGTGGCGGCTCGGCGAACCAGCGCTGCTTGCCGGCGACGCGGAACGGCGAGAGCGCCCGCCCACCCGCCTCCAGCCCGCCGCGGGCCAGCGCCGTCGCCCGCTGCCGCAGCGTGCTCGCCGCCGTCGGGGCCTGCAGCGCGATGCCGTGTGCCGTCCCGCCCGCGACCACCACGACGGTGCCGTCGCGGCGGGCGCGGCGCTGCCGGTAGCCGTACGTCTCGCCGCGCCGGACCCGGTGCACGTCGAGGACGGCCGCCTTAGGGGTCAGCCCGGAGCGGTCGCCGAGCCAGAGCGCCGTCGCCACCCGCAGCCGCACCTCCGCGGACGTGGCAATGCCCACCGCCGCGGCCCGGGCGGCGGTGAGATGGCTGACCCAGATCGTGCGGGCCGCCGCCGGCACCGCCTCGAACGCCTGCCGGGCCAGCGTCGTCGCCTCGGCGGTGTGGTCGCCGGCCAGCGGCAGGTGCAGCGCGAACCCCTCGAACCGCACGTCGTCGAGCAGCTTCGCCGTCTCGGCCAGTTCGCCGGGGACGATACCGTGCCGCCGCATGCTCGTCAGGACCTCGACGACGACCCGCGGCCGGGCGGTTCCGGCGGCCAGCTGGCGTAGGTCCTCCAGCCGCGACACGGTGTGCACGACGCGGTCGTCGCCGAGCGCGCCGGCCAGCCAGGGCCGCCACGGCGTCAGCACCAGCACGTCGCCGCCGAACTCGCCGGTGACGGCCGGGACCTCCTCATAGGTGCCGGCGGCCAGCGTGGCCACCCGGAGCCGGGCCGCCTCGGCCGCCAGCACGGCGTTGCCGAAGCCGTAGCCGTTGCCCTTGGCGACGGGGACGACGGTGACGCCCGCCTCGGTGGCGTCCTCAACGTAGCGACGCACCCGGCCGCGCCACTGGCCGGCGGCGATGTGCAGGGTCAGGGACAACGGGGTCAGCTCCGGCGCTTCATGTAGAGGTCGAAGGCAGAGTAGAGCACCCGTGAGATGGGCAGGTCCCACTCCCCGAGGTACTCGACCGCCTGCCCACCGGTGCCCAGCTTGAACCGGATCAGGCCGGCGTGCGGGTCGTCCTCGGACAGGGTGTCGGTGATGCCGCGCAAGTCGTAGACGGCGCAGCCCTCGGCCAGCGCGTCCTGCATCATGCGCCACTGGATGGCGTTGGAGCCGCGGACGTCGCGCTTGGCCGTCGTCGAGGCGCCGTAGGAGTACCAGGCGTGCGTGCCGACGCGGGTCATGGTGGTGGCCGCGACGAGGTCGCCCTCGTGGTGCGCCAGGTACAGCCGCAGCCGCTCCGGGGCCTCGGCGGTCATGGCCGCCCACATGCCCTCGAAGTAGGAGAGCGGGCGGGACGTGAAGCCGTCGCGCTGGGCGGTCTCGGCGTAGATGCGGTGGAACTCGGGCAGGTCGGCGGCGGTGCCGGACGAGACGACGACGCCGGCCTTGTCGGCCTTCTTGATGTTGCGCCGCCACAGCTGGTTGAAACCCTTGAGCACGTCGTCGGCGTCGCGTCCCTCCAGCGGCAGCTGGAACACGTGCCGCGGCTGGCCGGCGGCGAACCCGTCGATGTCCGCGGGCGGGCGCCAGCCCAGCGCCGTCAGCTGCTCGGCCAGCGCGGTGCCGGTGGCGGTGGTCTCGTCGGCCGGCAGGTCGCGCAGCCGGGTGATGACGGGATCGGCCAGGGCGTTCTTGAGGGTGGCGTTGTGCCACCGGCGGGTCACCACCGCAGGCCCCATGCGCAGGCCGAACGCGCCCTGAGACTTGACGTGCTCGGCCAGCGGGGCGAGCCACCGATGCAGGTCGCCGGCGGCCGCGGCGCCGTCCCAGTCGATGCTCGGACCCTCGGGAATGTAGGCGAGGTAGCGGCGGATGCGCGGCGCCTTGCGGTACAGCACCAGCGCCACGCCGACCAGCTTGTCGCCGTCGAACCAGCCGACGGAGCCGGACCGCCAGTCGCGCTTGACCACACCCCACGCCGGCGTCTGGAGGAAGCTGACCGAGGGCCGCTCGGCGATCGCGGCGAGGTGCTGGTCGCTGGTGATCTCTCGGACGGCGAGGGCGGGGGAGCGTGTCACGGGGCGAGGGTACCCGGTTCCGGTGTGGACCCGAGAACGATCACGAACGTCCGGGAGTGTCCGGTTGGGCCGGGCGGGTGAACTCCGCGTCGATCTCCAGCACCACAGTCTTGCCGATCAGCACGCCGCCGGTCTCGAGCGCCCGGTTCCACGTGAGTCCCCAGCGCTCGCGGTCGATCTCGGTGCGCGCGCTGAGACCCACGACCTGGGCCCCCCACGGGTCGAAGCCGACGCCGTCGAAGCTGGCCCGGAACTCCACCGGCCGGGTGGTGCCGCGGATGGTGAGGTCGCCGGCCAGCACGAACTCGTTGCCCTCGACGTGGGCGATGCGGGTGGACCGGAACGTCAGGTCCGGGTGGTGGACGACGTCGAAGAAGTCGGCCGAGCGGAGCCGCTCGTCCCGGTCGTCCTCGCCGGTGCCCAGGCTGGCCGTCCCGACGACGACCTCGACGTGCGACGCCGTGGGGTCTTCGCCGACCGTCAGCGTGGCGCGGACGTCGCCGAATCGCCCCCTGATCTGCCTGACCATGAGGTAGCGGACGGCGAAGGTGACGTCGGCGTGCGCGGGGTCGAGCGTGAAGACGCCGGCGCCCGGCACGGTGAGCCCGTTCCACGGGTGCACGTTGCGGGCGGTGTGCGCCTCGGCCATGGCCTGCCCTTTCTCTGGCGAATGTGCTTCAACGTTCAATATCTTGCGCCGTCAACCATTGTTAGCATCAGCATCTATGGCGACGACGCGAATCATCGACGACGACCGGCTCACTGCCGTGGGGCTGCTCGTCGAGGTGCATCGGGGGCTGACGCAGAAGTTCGCCGCCCGCCTGGCCCGCCACGGCCTGTCCGAGAACGAGCTGGAGATCATGCTGCGGCTCGGCCGCACGCCCAACACCCAGCTGCGCATGAGCGACCTCGCTGCCCAGACCAGCCTGACCACCAGTGGCGTGACCCGGGTGGTCGACCGCCTGGAACGGGCCGGGCTGGTGGTGCGCGCCAGCTGCGACACCGACCGCCGCGGCACCTGGGCGGTCCTCACCGACGCCGGCCTGGAGCGCGTGACGGCCGCCGTCGCCGACCACATGGAGGACGTCGACCGCTGGTACACCGGACTGCTGACGCCCGAGCAGCTGGCCGCCCTGACCGAGGCACTGCGTATCGTGCGCGACACCGTCAGGCCGGAGGCCGTCGCCGGCGTGGCGGAGGCGGCCCGGGCGCGGCCGCGCGTGGACGTCTGATCCGCTCGGCCGGGGTGGCCGGCTGCCGTGGGTCCGGCCGGTGTCCGGGGATGCCGGCCCCGCCCGCCTCGCTCGTTCCTCGCTCGGACGCCCGAGCCTGCCCCGCCGGCATCCCCGGACACCGGCCTGGCTGACCTGTCGTCCCGCGGTCCACGGGGGCTCGCCGCCCACCGCCGCTAGCGGGCTTCGAAGTAGTTGAGGAGGTAGGCGACGTCGTCGTCCTGGCCCTCGGCCGGCGTTTCGACGATGGCGTCGGTGCCCGCCGCCTCGATGACGGCGACGATGGCCTCGCCGCCGATGGTGCCCGTGCCGATGGTGGCGTGCCGGTCGGCGCCGGAGTCGAACGGGTCGCGGCTGTCGTTGGCGTGCACGAGGTCGATGCGCCCGGTGATGGCCCGCGTCTTCTCCACCATGTCCTCCGGCGCGATGCCGGCCGAGAAGGCGTGACAGGTGTCGAGGCAGAAGCCGAACCCGAACTCGCCGACGGCGTCCCAGAGCATGGCCAGCCGGTCGAGCTTGCGGGCCATGGCGTAGTCGCCGCCCGCGGTGTTCTCGATGAACACCGGCACCTTCGCGTCCAGCCGCTCGGCGGCCTTGCGCCAGTTGTCGGCGCCCACCTGCGGGTCGTCGCCCTTCAGCACGTGGCCACCGTGCACGACGAGGCCCGCCGCGCCCACCTGCGCCGCGACGTCGACGTGCTGCTGCAGGATCTTGCGGCTGGGGATGCGGATGCGGTTGTTCGTGGTGGCGACGTTGACGACGTACGGCGCGTGCACGTAGACCGTCAGCCCGGCCGCCTCGGCGTCGGCCTTGAGCGTCTCGGCGCCGCCCGGGTAGGCCAGCTTCGGCGCCTTCCAGTCCTGCGGGTCGCCGAGGAAGATCTGCACCGCGCCGGCCCCGGTGGCCTTGGACGTCGTGATGGGGTCGCCCTGCTTCACGTGGGCTCCGATGCGCTGCTCAGCCATGCCACAGACGCTACCGCGCGGCGCTGACAGGTCGGCGGCTGCCGTGATCTCGGCCTACGCGCCGTCGCCGTAGGGTGCAGGGGTGGGCGAGGGCAGTTGGCGGGAGCAGCGGCGGGACGTTGTCCGGGCGCAGGCCGAGGCGCTCGCGCGCAAGCAGGCGGCCGAGACCGAGCGGGCCAAGGCGCTGGTCGCGGAGTTCGTCGCCGCGATGACGGCGGCCGGTGTGCCCGCGCACCCGCTCCGGGCGCGGGCCGCCGAGGGCGCCGTCCGGTACAAGACGGGGCTGCGCGGCTGGTACGTCCGCCGCAACGGGGCCATGGCGGTGGGTGAGGATGGCGCCTTCTACCTGATGGACGTGCCGCGGTCGCCGCGGTCGCGGCTGCTCGGCGTGCGCATCGCGCCGTCGGACCCGCCGCTGCACGTGGGCGTCGGCGCCCGCGACGGCGAGTCGATGCCGCTGGAGCGGCTACTGCGCCAGCGGCTGGAGGCCGGGCCCGACTTCTGACGGTTTCGTAACGCTCCCACGCGCCGGGCGAAACAGTGCCGTCACGGCGGCGCGCTGGCATGGGTCGCCATGAGCCGCTTTGCGATGCCCGATGACGATGTCACCGCCGAAGTGGGCGCCAGACTGGCGCGCGGCCTCGGCCGGCGAGGACTGCTGCGCGCGATGGGCACGCTCGGTGCGGCCATCGCGGCGGCGGTCCCGCTGGCGGGCCGGGCGAGCGCGGACGCCGACGCCGTACCCGCGTCCCGGGTGCGGCTGCCGGGACGCGTCTTGCAGCCCGGGACCGGCCCCATCGATGGCCGGCACTACCTGCGCAGCGACCCCGACCAGGTGCTGTGGGGATACCTGCCCCGCGTCGGGGACGAGCCGGTGCTGCGGATGCGCTCCGGCGAGACCGTCACCATCGACACCGTCTCGCACGAGGGGATCCTCGAGGATCAGGGCCGAGACCCGGTCGCGTACTTCGCGAACAAGGGCGTGCGCCGCCGTGACGTGCTCGACGACGCCATAGCGATCGCCGCCGGGTACGACCGCACCCCGCGCGATTTCGACGTCGACGGGCCCCACGTGGTCACCGGTCCGGTGTTCGTCGAGGGCGCCGAGCCGGGCGACGTCCTCAAGGTCGAGACGCTGTCGGCGCTGCCGCGGGTGCCGTACGGCGTCGTGTCCAGCCGGCACGGCAAGGGCGCGTTGTCCGCCGCGTTCGCCGATCTCGCTCGCTCCGAGGTGATGCCGCCCATCGAGACCGACGGGCGGGCCACCGGCGACCCGGTGCGCTACGGCAATGTCTCGACGTTCACGCCGGTGACCACCCGGCGCGGCAGCGCGGTCGGCCGTCTGCCAGTGGGCCACTCCGGCGAGGTCACGTTCCCGATCGAGCCCTTCGCCGGTCTCATGGGCGTCGCCACCACCAGCGCGGCGTCGGCCACCGACCCCTCCGTCAACTCGATCCCGCCCACGAAGGGCGGCGGCAACATCGACATCAGCTTGCTCGGCCTCGACTCCGCGTTCTATCTGCCGGTGGTCGCCGAGGGTGCGCTGTTCCACGTCGGTGACCCGCACTTCGCCATGGGCGACGGCGAGGTGGCGCTGACGGCGCTGGAGGGGTCACTGCGGCTGACCTTCCGGCTGACCGTGTGCAAGCGCGGGGACGGCCGTGCCCCGGGCGTCGCGTTCGGCTACCCGTTCGCGGAGACGCCTGACGCGTGGGTCCCGATCGGGTTGTCCGACCCCGACGGCGCCATCGGTGGCCAGGTGAGCGACCTCGACGTCGCCATGCGCCGGGCCGTCGTGAACGCACTGGACTTCCTGCAGGACGAGCTCGGGATGGACCGCTCGACGGCGTACGCCTACCTTTCGGCCGGAGCCGACTTCGCCGTCTCCCAGGTGGTCGACCGTACAGTTGGCGTGCACGGAATCATCCGGAAGGAGCATTTCCGCCACCGCGCCTGAGACGCGCAGGTCACACCCTGTGGACAACCGAATCGGCGTTTCGGCTCAACGCTGGTAACCTTGCCAGCGGCCTGGTCATGCACGGACCTGTGTGCATCCGACCGGGCCATCGACGTTCAGCCCTCCTGCCACGGAGAGACCGTGGCCGCGAAGACCACAGGAGGTGATCCGGCATGCGTCGTTATGAGGTCATGGTGATCCTGGACCCCGAGTCCGAGGAGCGCACCGTTGCCCCCAGCCTCGAGCAGTACCTCGGGGTCGTGCGTGAGTCCGGTGGCTCGGTCGAGAAGATCGACATCTGGGGCCGCCGCAAGCTCTCGTACGAGATCGGCAAGAAGAGCGAGGGCATCTACGCGGTGCTCGACGTCACGTGCGAGGCCGACACTGTGGCAGAGCTCGACCGCCAGCTCGGACTGTCCGAGTCGGTGCTGCGTACCAAGGTCGTTCGGCCGGAAGCCCACTGAGAGGGACCACCAATGGCAGGCGAGACCGTCATCACGGTCGTCGGCAACTTGACCGACGACCCTGAGCTGCGCTTCACGCCCAGCGGCGCCGCGGTCGCGAACTTCCGCGTCGCGTCCACGCCGCGCACGTTCAACCGGCAGACCAGCACGTGGGAGGACGGCGACCCGCTGTTCCTGTCGTGCTCGGTGTGGCGGCAGGCGGCCGAGAACGCCGCCGAGTCGCTGCAGCGCGGTATGCGTGTCGTCGTGACGGGCCGGCTCAAGCAGCGCTCGTACGAGACCCGCGAGGGCGAGAAGCGCACGGTCATCGAGCTCGACGTCGACGAGATCGGTCCGAGCCTGCGCTACGCCACGGCCAAGGTCACCCGGACCCAGCGGTCCGGTGGTGGTGGCGGCGGCTTCGGCGGCGGCGGCGCCCCTGCCGGTGGCAACGACCCGTGGGCCACCCCGTCCGGCGGCGGTGCGCCGCAGGGCGGCGGCAACGACCCCTGGGGTGCCCCGGCCGGTCCGCCGGCCGACGAGCCCCCGTTCTGAACACCAGGTAATCAGCGTTCGGGGGCGGCTCTGGAGGCCGCCCCGCTCGAGAACGCGCCCGTCAACCCATCCCGGTCAGCCGCGGCCAGCGAGGCGACCGGGCTCCCCGAAGGAGGAGCACCACGATGGCAAAGCCCCCGCTGCGCAAGCCGAAGAAGAAGGTTTGCGCCTTCTGCAAGGACAAGGTCGACTACGTCGACTACAAGGACACCTCGCTGCTGCGGAAGTACATCTCCGACCGCGGCAAGATCCGGGCCCGTCGCGTCACCGGCAACTGCACCCGCCACCAGCGCGACGTCGCCACGGCGATCAAGAACGCCCGCGAGATGGCGCTGCTGCCGTACACCTCGACGGCTCGCTGAGAACGGGAGAAGACGCCATGAAGCTGATTCTCACTCAGGAAGTGCCGGGGCTCGGTGCCGCCGGTGACGTCGTCGAGGTCAAGGACGGCTACGGCCGCAACTACCTCGTGCCGCGTGGCTTCGCGATCGCGTGGACCAAGGGTGGGCAGAAGGAGATCGACTCCATCCGCCGCGCCCGTTCGGCCCGCGAGTTCGCCGACCTCGACTCCGCTCGTGCGGTCAAGGCGCAGCTCGAGGGCACGGCCGTCAAGCTCGCCGCCAAGGCCGGCGACTCCGGCCGGCTGTTCGGCGCCGTCACCTCGGCCGACATCGCGACGGCGGTCACGGCGTCCGGTGGCCCGGCCATCGACAAGCGCCGCATCGAGGTGGGCGCGCCGATCAAGACGGTCGGCACCCACCGCGTGACCGTGCGCCTGCACCCCGAGGTCGCCGCCGACGTCGCGCTCGAGGTCGTCCCGGCCTGACGCCCGTCACACGAGCTATCGGATGTCGTCGGGCCGGGCATGGCTCCAGCCACGGTCGCCCTGGCCCGGCGTCCTGCACCAGCGATAAGAGGAGGCCTCCGGCCCCCTCTTATCGCCGGTCTGCCCGACCCTCCTGAGTAGGCCCGCGCGCCAGCACCATGCTGGCCCGCGGGCCTCTCTGTCTCTCCGGCGGGTTCTCCGCCAGGTCGTTGACGTGGAACCTTTCCCGCATCTGGGTACGTTCACTGCACGGACCCCCACGGACGACGGAGCCCCATGCTCGACCGAGACACGCGCAGTACGCGAATGCGCATCCAGAACGTCGCGCTGGAGCTGTTCGCCGAGCAGGGCTACGACAAGACGTCGCTGCGAGAGCTGTCCGAGCGCCTCGGCATGACGAAGGCGTCGCTCTACTACTACTTCAAGAGCAAGGACGACATCGTCCAGAGCCTGGTCGACGACCTGCTGACGGCCGTCGACGAAGTGGTCGACTGGGCCCGTGGCCAGGAGCGCACGCCGGAGAACCGGCGCGAGCTGATCGAGCGGTACGCCAAGGCGATCCGCAGCCAGGGCACGCCACTGCTGCGGTTCCTCATGGAGAACCAGCCGGCGCTGCGCGTGCACGAGTGCGGCGGCGCGTTGCGCGACCGGATGCGGGTGCTGGTCGACTTCGTCGTCGATCCCCGCGACCCCCTGCCGGTGCAGCTGTGCGGCCGCATGGCGTTCTTCGCGCTGCACGGCGCCCCGATGATCATGAACGACGTCGAGGCGACCTCGGACGAGGTCTTCGACGCCGCGTGTGCGGTGGCGCTGTCGATGCTGCCCGGGGACGACGACGGCGAGCGCCCGCCGTCCTGACACAGCCTGCGACAATCGGGGGCGTGGGATCGCTCCGGAGCATCGTCGCGCCACTCGCCGTGCGCCGGCTGGTCCGCCGGGGCGTCCACCTGCTGCTCGGCGGCGTCATCCTGCTCCCGTACGTCCTGCTGATCATCGGCTTCGTGCAGTTGTTCACCGAGCCGGGGACGCCGTACGTGCCGGCCGGGGTGCTGGCGGCGGTCACGTTGGTCATCGCGACGGTGCCGCCGTTCCTGCCGGCGATGCGGGCGCTGGAGATCACCGCGACCCGCGGCCTGCTCGACGTCGACCTGCCCGACCCGGCCGCCGACCCGCCGTGGGAGAGCCGGCTGTTCGGTGCCGGCTGGTACGTGCTGCACCTGCTCAGCGGCGGTGCGGCGATGGCGGCGGTGCTGTTCTCCGCCCCGACGGCGGTGCTGCTGGTGGTGCGCGGGCTCGGGTTCGACGACGGGCGCGGGATCGCCGGGCTGTCGCTGCTCGACGGCGTCACCGGGGTGTGGGCGGTACTGCTCGGGCTCGGGCTGGTCGTGGCGACGGCGTACCTGGTGGCCGGGCTCGGCGCGCTGCTGGCATGGTTCGCGCCGCTGCTGCTCGGCCCGTCGCCGGCCGAACTGCGGCTGGCCATGGAGGCGCAGGCCCACGAGTTCGCCGAGCGCAACCGGCTGGCCCGCGAGCTGCACGACTCCGTCGGCCACGCCCTGACCGTGACGACGCTGCAGGCGGCGGCCGCGCGCCGGGTGCTCGACTCCGACCCGGAGTTCGCCCGCCGCGCGCTGGTCGCGGTCGAGGAGGCCGGCCGGGCGGCCATGGAAGACCTCGACCACGTGCTCGGTGTGTTGCGCGCGGGCGGGACGGCACCGGACGCCGACGCGTCGCCGCAACGCACACTGGCCGACCTGCCCCGGCTGATCGACGACACCCGGACCACCGGCATGGAGCTGGAGGCGACGGTCGACGGCGATCTGGCGGCGGTGCCGCCGGTGCTGTCACGGGAGGCGTACCGGATCGTGCAGGAGGGCCTGACGAACGCGGCCCGGCATGCGGAGCACGTGCCGGTCCGGCTCCGGGTCGCCGCGACGGCGGACGGCCTGGACATCGACGTGTCGAACCCGCTGCCGGACGGCGCGGCGGCGGGTGGTGCGTCCGGCCGGGCGAACGGTGGCCGCGGCCTGAGCGGCATGCGGGAGCGCGTGCGGTTGCTGCGCGGCGAGTTGTCCGCGCAGGCCGCGGACGGCGTGTGGCGGGTGCGGGTGCATCTGCCGGGG
>NZ_SMLB01000039.1 GCF_004349105.1 Jiangella aurantiaca | reverse complement strand
GCCACCCAGCAGCCGGTCCACCCGCCCACCGACGGCGCGCCCACAGACGTCCCGCCCGACGACGTGCCGCCGGGCACCGTCCCGCCGCCACCGGTCGAGACGCCCCCGGCGCCCACCGATCCCGAGAGCGCCTACGCGCAGGGGCTGCAGGGCGCCCAGACGGTCGCCGTCGCCGAGGCGCAGCGGCTGCTCGCGCAGGTGATGGCCGACCTCAGCTCGGCGCAGGAGGTGTTCGCCACCGCCTCCGCGGCCGCCGACGACGCCCGCGCCAACGACGTCCACGCCCGGCAGCAGCTGAAGATCGCCACCGAGTCGGTCGCACGCACGCAGCGCGAGATCGACGAGCTCGACGCCCGCGCCGACGCCACCCGCAACACCATCGGCACCATCGCCCGCGAGGCCTACCAGGGCAACAACCTCGCCGCGATGGGCGTCGTCCTCGGCGCCGAGACGCCCGACGACCTCGCCTCCCGATACATGGGCATGCGGACGCTGCTGCGCACAGCCGACGGCGCCCTCGGCGAGATGGCGAACACCCAGGCCGAGCTGGCCAACGCGCACGCCCGGCTGGAGGGCCAGCGGCTGCAGCTGGAGACGCTGGCCGACCAGGCCGGCCAGTCGCTGGCGGCGCTCGAGACGGCCGAGGCGGCGGCGCTCGCGGCCCGCCAGGTCGTCGACAACACCCAGACGCTGGTCGAGGCGGCGCTGCAGTCGGCCGCCGACGCCCGGCTGCAGGACTACCAGCGGTACATGGAGCTGCTGCAGCAGTCCACCGAGGTCGGCGAGCTGCTGGCCACGGCGAACTACGGGCCCGGCTACGGCACCGGGTCGTTCATCCGGCCCGCCACCGGCCCGACGACGTCGGAGTACGGCCAGCGGCTGCACCCGATCCTCGGCTACGTGAAGATGCACACCGGCCTCGACTTCGGCCGCGGCGACGGCCGCATCTACGCCGCCGACGCCGGCACCGTCGTCGATGCGCGGTGGAACGACGCCTACGGCAACATGGTGATCGTCGACCACGGCGTGGTGAACGGCCAGCGGCTCACCACGATGTACGCCCACCAGTCCGACCTCATCGTGGTGCCCGGCCAGCGGGTCGAGAAGGGCCAGTACATCGGCAACATCGGCTCGACCGGCTACTCCACCGGGCCGCACCTGCACTTCGAGGTGCGCCTCGACGGCCAGCACACCGACCCGTGGCCGTGGATCGTCAACGCCCCGCTCCCCGGCGGCGCGTCCTAGGCGGCGGTCTCCAAACTCTCGGCCGTAGTGGGTACCGCAGCCATCGATGCGCCCCAGCCCGTGTTGATCAGGAGAAGGTCGGGTCCAGCCGTGGGCTGGTTCAAGCCCGACCTTCTCCGTGATCAACGGCAGCGCGGGTGGTGGCGAACGCTTCCGGCGGCCGTTCCGGGCCATCACGAGGACTTCCGGGCCCTCACACGATTGCAGGCGTAGTACGACACGGGATCTCGTGGTGCACGTGATCATCCTGATCGGGGCTTGTCCGCTGCGCCCAGCCCGCCGCCCCCGGGCATCGTCGGCACCCGGCCGGATGACACCTCACCCGCGTGAGGGCCGTGACAGGGGACCCGTACGCACGCCATCTGGCGTTCAGGCGGGTGAGGTGCACGTGCCCCGGCGCCGACTCGCCGGCCGGCAGCGCCTCGGCCGCGTGGCGGCCCCCGGGTGACCGCGGCGCGATCGCCGGGCTCGCCGGTGACCCAGGTCGTGACGGCCCACGGCTTCGGGAAGCTCGCGGACGGCTTCCCCATCCGCAGCGGCACCGGACCGGCAGCGGCAGCCGCGGAGCGAGGCCCGGCACCCACCGGTACTCCGTTGGTTGTCCCAGCCGGGGCCGCCAGACGGACGTCCAGGTCCGCGAGGTCGGGGTGCTGCTCGCGCAGCAGTGTCAGCAGCAGCCGTTCGTCCACCCGTGCCGACCCTAGGCACTCCAGGTGCCGGTCAGCAGCATCGCGAACGTGAACACGCCGAGCGCGATGCGGTAGACGATGAACGGGACGAACGACCGCTTCTCCAGCCACGACATCAGCCAGGCGATGACGCCGAAGCCGACGAAGAACGCGACGATCGTCGCCAGGATCGTCGGGCCGGCGCCGTAGACCGACCCCTCCTTCATCGCGCTCGGCCACTCGAAGACGCCCGAACCGAGCACGGCCGGGATCGCGAGCAGGAACGCGAACCGCGCCGCCGCCTTGCGGTCCAGTCCCAGGAACAGACCCATGCTGATCGACGCGCCGGACCGGGACACGCCCGGGATCAGCGCCAGCGCCTGCGCGAACCCGATGAGGACGGCGTCCTTGTAGGTGAGGTCGGCGGCGGTGCGCTCCTTGCGGCCGACGCGGTCGGCGATGCCCAGGATGATGCCGAGGACGACCAGCGTGGTCGCGATGATCCACAGTGAGCGGAAGTCGTCCTCGATGACGTCCTTGAGCACGTAGCCGAGTGCGCCGATCGGAAGCGTGCCGATGATCACGAACCAGCCCATGCGAGCGTCCTGCGGGTCGTACGTGGCGCGCCGGCGACGGCCCCGCGACGCACCGTCCCGCGAGTCGCGCGAGGCGACCAGCGAGCGGAACCACGCGCTGACGATGCGGCCGATGTCGCGGGCGAAGTACAGGATGACGGCGGACTCGGTGCCGATCTGCGTGACGGCGGTGAACGCGGCGCCCGGGTCCTCCCAGCCGAACAGCTCCGGATAGATCCGCAGGTGAGCGCTGGACGAGATGGGCAGGAACTCGGTCAGACCCTGCAGCACGCCCAGCACGACGGCGTGGAACCACTCCATGTGTGCGTCGACTCCCTACGACCCGGTCAGGATGCCAGTCCGGCGGCGTCCAGCGCCTCGGCGACGGTGCGCAGCGCCGCGATGCGGGCCTCCAGCGGCTCGGCGTGCGTCGCGACGGACAGCGTCGTCACGCCCGACTCCGCGTAGGCGTGCAGCCGGTCGCGGATCCGCTTCGGCGGGCCGATGAGCGCCGTCCGGTCGACGAACTCCAGCGGGACGGCGGCCGCCGCTTCGCGGTGCTTGCGATCCAGGAACAGGTCCTGGACGGTGCGCGCGGCGTCGCCGAAGCCCATGCGGACAGCGAGCGCGTTGTAGAAGTTCTGCTGCCGGCTGCCCATGCCGCCGAGGTACAGCGCCGAGTAGGCCCGGACCGGCTCGGCGCACGCCTCCAGGTCGTCGCCGACGGACACCGGGACGGTCGGCACGACGTCGAACCCGTCCATCGTCGCGCCGCCCTTGTCGCGTCCGGCGCGGATCAGGTCCAGCGACTCCGCGGCGTGCTCCGGCGCGTAGAAGACGCCCAGCCAGCCGTCGGCGATCTCGCCGGTCAGTTCCAGGTTCCGCGGGCCGATCGAGGCCAGGTACACCGGGATCGACGGCCGCGCCGGGTGCACCGTCAGCTGCAGCGCCTTGCCCGGGCCGTCGGGCAGCGGGAGCCGCCAGTGCTCGCCGTCGTAGGCCAGCCGCTGCCGCGACAGCGCGAGCCGGACGATGTCGACGTACTCGCGGGTGCGGGCCAGCGGGTGGTCGAACCGGACGCCGTGCCAGCCCTCCGAGACCTGCGGGCCGGAGACGCCGAGGCCGAGGCGGAATCGGCCGCCGGACAGGCTGTCGAGCGTGGCGGCCGTCATCGCCGTCGTCGCCGGAGTGCGGGCCGGGATCTGCATGACGGCGCTGCCGACGTCGACCCGCTCCGTCTGCGCCGCCACCCAGGCGAGCACCGTCGGAGCGTCGGACCCGTACGCCTCGGCGGCCCACACCACGGAGTAGCCGAGCCGGTCGGCCTCTTTGGCCAGCGCCAGGTTCAGGTGGTTGTCGCCACCGCCCCAGTAGCCCAGGTTCAGCCCGAGCCGCATCCGTCACCTCCCGCGAGACATCCCGGGCGACTCTACCCGTCGGCGATGCGCGGCCCGCGCCCGCGCCGCACCCGGTAGCCTCACGGCGTGGAACAGCGACGACTCGGGGGAAGCGGGCTGTACGTCTCGCGTCTGGGGCTCGGCACCATGACGTGGGGACGCGACACCGACCAGCACGACGCGCGGGAGCAGTTGAAGGCGTACGCCGACGCCGGCGGCACGCTGGTCGACACCGCGGCGTCGTACGGCGGCGGCGAGAGCGAGAAGCTCGTCGGCGCGCTGCTGGACAGCGCGGTGTCGCGGACGAACCTGCTGATCGCGACGAAGGCCGGTACGCGGCGCACGCTCGGCGGCCGCGTCGACGTGTCCCGCAAGGGTCTGCTCGACCAGCTGGACGACTCCCTCGACCGCCTCGACCTCGACTACGTCGACCTCTGGCAGGTCGACGCGTGGAGCGACGCCGCGCCGATGGAGGAGACGCTGGCCGCGCTGGAGCACGCCGTCACGTCCGGGCGGGCGCGCTACGCCGGTGTTTCCAACTACGCCGGCTGGCAGACCGCGGCGGCCGCGGTCCACCAGCGCGGGGTCGCCGGGACGCAGGCGCCGCTGGTGTCGACGCAGGTCGAGTACTCGCTGCTGGAACGCGGCGTCGAGCGCGAGGTGCTGCCGGCGGCATCGCGGTTCGGGCTCGGGGTGCTGGCGTGGTCGCCGCTCGGGCGGGGTGTGCTGACCGGCAAGTACCGCAGCGGCACCCCGGCCGACTCCCGGGCCGCGACGACGCACTTCGCGCCGTTCGTCGACAAGTACCTCGACGGCCGCTCGGCCAAGATCGTCGACGCCGTCTGCACGGCCGCCGACGGCCTCGACGCCCTGCCGCTGGAGGTCGCGCTGACGTGGGTGCGCGACCGGCCGGGCGTCAGTGCCGCGATCGTCGGCGCCCGCACGGCCGGACAGCTGCGCGACGTCCTGGGGTCGGACGACCTCGAGCTGCCGGCCGAGATCCGGGCCGCGCTGGACGAGGTGTCCGCGATCGAGTTCGGCTACCCGGAGAACCGCTGAGCGCGGACGTCAGTCGTCGGTGTGGATGATCTCGTCGACGCGGTAGACCAGGAGGTCCTCGTCGGCCACGCCGAACGGGTCGGTGGTGAGGGTCTGCTCGTCCGCCTCGCCCAGCGCCTGCACCCACACCGTCCCGCCGCGCGGCAGCAGCCCGGCGTCCTCGGCCCGCTCGTCCAGGCCGTCGACGCCGTAGGCGTGCAGCATCTGGTACAGCGCCCGGCCCGGGTGCGACACATCGGCGACGGCGGACTCGCGCGCGTCCTGCGGGTACAGCTCGCCGTACGCCTCGCGGCCCGCGCCGATCAGCCGGTCGGCGTCGTCGATCTCGTAGTCGCGGCGGACCAGCACGCCGACCACGCCCGGCTCGGCGTCGAGGTCCTCGAACTCGACACTCGGCGGCTCCTCGGGGAACTCCCACGGCGTGACCTCCTCGGTCACGTCGTAGAGGAGGTCGTCGTAGCGGTCGGCGGCGATCCGCAGCTTGTTGTAGGCGGCCTGGACCACCGGGTCCGATTCACCGGTGCGCGCCAGGCAGGCGTTGAGGTGGGCTTCCAGGGCGTCGGTGAGGTCGTCGAGCGCGGCCTGCAGGCGCTCGGCGTCGTGCGGCGGCATGGTCACAGTCGACGACCGTACCCGGTTCGGTCGTGGCAAGATACGTAAATGGAATGGTCGGTGGCGAGAAGCCTCAGTTCCCGAGTCTCCCCGGCCACCGAGTACGAGTTCCGGCACATCTCGCTCCCCCGCACCACGTCGCGCGGTGCGGCTCGCCGCCTGCTGACCGAGCAGGCGGAGCACGGGCACTGGGAACTCGCTCGGCTGCGCCTCCACCCCGACGGCACGCGCAAGATCGTGCTCCGTCGCAAGATCATGCGGGTGCGCCCGACGCTCTGACCAGCCGGGCGAGAGCGTCGCGCGGGCACCGTCAGGCCCGCCGGGCCTGCAGCGTCATCGCGGCACCGCCGGCGAGCAGCAGGCCGAGCACCACCAGCGCGCGTGCTCCATGCCGCCACCGGCCACCGGGGTCGCGCCCGTGTGCGACCTCGCGGCGTCGACGCTCCACGAGAACGAATTTCGTCAACCAAGACGTGTTCAGGCGAGGTCGAGGAAGCGGTCGAGGACGCGGGCGCCGAAGCCGAGCCCGTCGACCGGCACGCGTTCGTCGACGCCGTGGAACATGCCGGCGAAGTCGAGGTCCGGGGGCAGGCGCAGCGGCGCGAAGCCGAAGTTGCGGATGCCCAGCAGGCTGAACGACTTCGCGTCGGTGCCGCCGGACATGCAGTACGGGACGGTCCGGGCGCCGGGGTCCTCGGACAGCAGCGCCGCGCTCATGGCGTCGACCAGGGGGCCGTCGAAGGAGGTCTCGACGGCGATGTCGTGGACCAGCGACTCGCGCTGGACGTTCGGGCCGAGCAGCTCGTCGAGGGTGGCCGCGAACTCCGCCTCCTGGCCGGGCAGGAACCGGCCGTCGATGTAGGCCTCGGCACGGCCGGGGATGACGTTGTGCTTGTAGCCGGCTCTGAGCATGGTCGGGTTGGTGCTGTTGCGCAGCGTGGCGCCGATGATGCGGCCGAGGTTGCCGAGCTGGCCGAGCAGCCGCTCGGGGTCGTCGGGGTCGAACTCGAAGCCGAACGCCTGGCCGGCCTCCTCGAGGAAGGACCGCACCGTGGGCGTCAGCCGCACCGGCCACTGGTACCGGCCGACCCGCGCGACCGCCTCGGCCAGCTCGGTGACGGCGTTGTTCGCGCTGACCATGGAGCCGTGGCCGGCCCGGCCGGTGACGGTCAGCTTCATCCAGTCGATGCCCTTCTCGGCGGTCTCGACCAGGTACAAGCGAAGATCGTCGTTGACGGTGAGGCTGAACCCGCCGACCTCGCTGATGGCCTCCGTCGCGCCCTCGAACAGCTCCGGCCGGTGGTCGACGGCCCAGTGGGCACCGAGCCCGCCGCCCGCCTCCTCGTCGGCGAGGAAGGCGAGGATCAGCGGACGGGCCGGGCGCCGGCCGGTGCGCAGCCGGTGCCGCACGACGGCCAGGATCATGGCGTCCATGTCCTTCATGTCGACGGCGCCGCGCCCCCACAGGCAGTCGTCGGCGATCTCGCCGGAGAACGGGTCGTGCGTCCAGTCGTCGGCGTCGGCCGGGACGACGTCGAGGTGGCCGTGCATGAGCAGCGCGTCGGATCGGCCAGGGTCGGCGCCCTCGACCCGGGCGACGACGGTGGTGCGCCCCGGCTCGGACTCGAACACGACGGGGTCGAGGCCGACCTCGGCGAGCTTCTCGGCCACGTACTCAGCGGCCTTGCGCTCGCCAGGGCCGCTGCTGTCGCCGAAGTTCGAGGTGTCGATGCGCAGCAGGTCGCGGCAGAGGTCGACGACCTCGGCGTCGGCGCTGCTCGGTGGCGCGGCGGGGGTCTGCGTCATCCGCCTATCCTGGCACGCCGCCAGTACTGCCGCTTGTCCTGGTCACGCACCACGACCCCGAGCTTGCCCAGTTCCTCGCGCAGCTCGGCGAGGTCCTTCTGGTCGCCCTTCTCCAGTGCCCCGGCCCGGGCCTTGAGAACGGCGTTCGCGCCGGCCGGCAGCTCCGGCTCGTCCGGCACCCAGCGGCGGTACTCGTCGCGGTGCGGGTCGCCGTCGGCCCGCCACGGGTAGCCCTGCCCCGTGAACGCCGCCGCCAGCCGCCCCGTCGCGAGGTCGGACTTCTCCCGGGCCAGCTCCTCGCCGGACCGGCCGGTCAGCACCAACTCCTTGCCGTCGGCGAACACCGCGGTGACATCGCCCCTGGCGATGGTGCGGGTCGTGCCGTCGCGGGTCAGCGTGACGGCGGACGGGCCGACGCCGACGCGCAGCACCTCGCCCTGCGCCGTCAACGCCACGACGACGCCGAGCACCACGCCCGCGGCGACCGTCGCGATGGACGCCTGCGGCTGCGGCAGCTCGGCGACGAACCTGGCGGGGCCGATGTCGGGCACCCAGGACGTCTCGAGGATCCAGTCGGCCAGCGGCCGGACGCCCAGCCCGAGCAGCGCACCCAGTACCGGGAACCCGGCCCAGACCAGTACCGCCTCCCAGACCGAGCGGCCGACCACCGCCTCGCCGCCAGGCCCGATACGGCTCACTTGATCTCCGACCGCAGCACCCGCCACAGGCCGAAGGCCAGCGGGACGACCAGCCACACGGCGAGCGACGTGCCCAGCCGGCCCCACGCCTCACCGGTCATGTCGCCGTCGATCAGCGGCATCGTGGTGTTCGAGAGGTCCAGCCACTCGGCCGGGGTCTCGAGCGCGGAGATCGTGCTGCCGAGGATGGTCCACAGGGTCGGCAGCAGGAAGTACAGGACGATCGCCAGCGGCGTGCTCAGCAGCGCCAGGCCGAACGCGGTGCCGATCAGCACGTTGACGACCTGGAAGAGCACCACCCGGCCGAGGCCCTCGGCGCTGAAGCTCCAGCTCGCGTCCGCGTCGGTGACCAGCGGGGCGACGACGTTGGCTAGCGCGGCCCAGGCGAGGCTCGCGACGACGACGCCGACGGCCATCAGGACGGCTGCGGACAGCTTGGCCGCGACAACCCGCTCGCGCCGCGGCTCCAGCGCGAACGTGCTCAGCGTGGTGCGCTGCGACCACTCACCGGTGACGGCCAGGATGCCGACGACCGGGAGCAGGAGGCCCACCGGCAGCTGGGCGCCGCCGAAGAACTCGGCGAACGTGCGGTCCTCCGCCCGGCCGGTGAAGATCTGGATGAGGACCATGCCGAGCGCGGCCAGTGCGATGATCGCGAGCACCCAGAAGCCGGCCCGGGTGTCGGTGGCCTTGCGCAGCTCGACGGCGGTGAGCCGGGCGAGCGACGGACGGCTGGTGCGAGCGGGCCGGTGCGTGCCGGCGGCCGGGGTGGTGGCGAGGGTGGACATCAGGCGGCTTCCTTCTTCGAGTCACTGGCGTCGTGCTTCGAGGTGAGACGGAGGAACATCTCCTCCAGGCCTCCGGAGTCGGCGTTCCGCAGCTCCAGCAGGACGACGCCGGAGGCCAGCGCGGCGCGCCCGACGGTCTCGGCGTCGGCGGCGACGCTGAAGCCGCCGTCGCGGGTCGGCTGGACGGAGAGGCCGGCCTCGGTGAGCGCCTTCTCCAGGGTGGCGGGCTCGAGCCCGCGGACGTAGAGGCCGCCGGCGTGCAGCAGGTCGTCCTTGGCGCCGTCGGCGACGATCTTGCCGTTGCCGATGACCACCAGGTGGTCGGCGACGGCCTCGACCTCGCGCAGCAGGTGGGACGAGAGCATGACGGTGCCGCCGCGGTCGGCGAAGTCGCGTAGGACGCCGCGCATCCAGAAGATGCCCTCGGGGTCGAGGCCGTTGGCCGGCTCGTCGAGCATCAGCGCAGTGGGGTCGCCGAGCAGGGCGTGCGCGAGGCCGAGCCGCTGCCGCATGCCGAGCGAGTAGTTGCCGACGCGGCGCTTCTCCGCCGGGCCGGCCAGGCCGACCAGCTCGAGCATCGCGTCGACCCGCTTCTGGCCGACACCGAGCAGCTGGGCCGACAGCGACAGGATCTCGCGGCCAGTGCGGCCGGAGTGCTGGGCGGACGCGTCCAGCAGGACACCGATGTGCCGGCCCGGGTTGGGGAGGTCGCGGAAGGCGACGCCGTTGACGGTGGCGGTGCCGGACGACGGCGGGGTCAGGCCGCTGATCATCCGCATCGTGGTGGACTTCCCGGCGCCGTTCGGGCCGAGGAAGCCGGTGACGGTGCCGGGGACGCAGGTGAACGACACGTCGCTCACGGCGGTGAAGGCGCCGTACCGCTTCGTCAGGTGCTCGACAGTGATCATGGCATCCACCCTGGCCGCGCCACCCGGCCACGCGCGTCGGCCCGAAGGCTGCCGCCGTCCGACCAAGGTCTAGGGCGTGATCGACCTTCGTCGCTATCCGTCCGCGCCGATCGGCTCGTAGCGTGCTGTCTCATGACGACCCCTGTGCCCGGCGGCGTGGCCAGCAGCCCGGAGCTGCCGGCGCTGCTGCCGGGCATGCTGCGGGTCGACCCCGATGCCGCGGACCCGGCCCGGCGCGGGCGGGTGCGGCGGTCGGTGCGGGACTGGATCATCGACACGCTGTGCTTCGTGGTCGCGATCCTCGTGGGCCTGATGTCCTACGACACGGCGATGCAGACCGATCCGCCGGAACCGGTCCAGCTTCTCGACCTCGTCGCCGGCGCGATGGCCTGCCTGACGCTGTGGTGGCGCCGGCGCTGGCCGGTGCAGCTCGCCGTCGTCGTGACGCTGCTGTCCATCGGGGTGTCGTCGGCCGCGGGCGCGGGCCTCATCCTCATGTTCACCGTCGCCGTGCACCGCCGCTGGGCGGTGGCCGCCGCCGTCGCCGCGTTGGGCGCCCTGTCGGGCCTGGTCTTCTATCGCATCTACCCCGACCCCGAGCTGTCGTTCCAGTGGATGGCACTGCTCACCGTCTTCGGCATCGCCGCGATCACGCTGTGGGGCATGCTCGTGCGCTCGCGCCGCCAGCTGGTGCTGTCGCTGCGCGAGCGGGCCTACCAGGCCGAGTCCGAGGCGGCGCTGCGGGTCGAGCGGGCGCGTCACCTCGAGCGCGAGCGCATCGCCCGCGAGATGCACGACGTGTTGGCGCACCGCATCTCGCTGCTCAGCGTGCACGCCGGCGCCCTGGAGTACCGTCCGGACGCTCCGCGAGAGGACGTGGCGAACGCCGCCGGCGTCATCCGGGCCAGCGCGCATCAGGCGCTCCAGGACCTGCGCGAGATCATCGGCGTCCTGCGGGCGCCGTCCTCCGACGACGACCCCGACCGGCCACAGCCCACGCTGGCGCAGCTGCCGGCGCTGGTCGACGAGTCACGGCAGGCCGGCATGCGGGTCACCGTCGTCGACGAGCTCGCCGGCGCCGGCGCCGAGCCGCCGCCGGTCGTGGCCCGCTGCGCCTACCGCGTCGTGCAGGAGGCGCTCACCAACGTGCGCAAGCACGCCCGCGGCACCGGCGTCTGCGTCACGCTGACCGGCGGGCCGGGCGGCGGACTGGCCGTCGAGGTGCGCAACCGCATGCCGGTCGGTTCGGCGGGTCGCTCGGAGATCCCCGGCACCGGCACCGGGCTCATCGGGCTGGCCGAGCGGGTCGAGCTGGCCGGTGGCTCATTGGAGCACGGAATCACCGCTGACGGCGACTTCCGGGTCCACGCCTGGCTACCGTGGCCGGCATGACGTCCGAGCCCGAGCCAGCGGTCACCAGGATCCTCATCGTCGACGACGACGCCCTCGTGCGGGCCGGGCTGTCGATGATGCTGGCCGGCGTGCCCGACCTCGATATCGTCGGCGAGGCGGCCGACGGCGCCGACGTGCCGGCGATGGTGGAGTCGGCCCGGCCCGACGTCGTGCTCATGGACATCCGGATGCCCCGGGTCGACGGCCTGGCAGCCACCGAGGCGCTGCGCCGGCGCACCGACCCGCCGGAGATCGTCATCCTCACGACGTTCGACACCGACGACCACGTGCTGCGCGCGCTGCGGGCCGGCGCGACCGGGTTCCTGCTGAAGGACACGCCGCCGGCCGACATCGTCACAGCGGTCCGGCGCGCGGCGGCCGGCGAGCCGATCCTGTCGCCGTCGGTCACCCGGCAGCTCATCGCGCACGTGTCCGACGGCGACGGCGGCGGCCGGGCCCGGCGGGCGGAGAAGCAGCTGGCCGAGCTGTCCGAGCGGGAGCTGGAGGTGGCGGTCGCGATCGCCCACGGCAAGTCGAACGCCGAGATCAGCGCTGAGCTGTTCATGAGCGTCGCGACGGTGAAGGCGCACGTCTCGCGGGTGCTGACGAAGCTGGGCCTCAACAACCGGGTACAGATCGCGCTGCTCGTGCACGACGCCGGGCTGGTCTGACGCCGACCCGTAAATGATCACGTGATCAACCCAACTTGACTTGATCATTCGGGGGTCTTCTGCTCGATCCGTGGGTCCATCTCGCCCGTGAGCGGCCGCGGTGGGTGACGGACGCTCGGGGTGTTGCGGGTGGTGGCGGCGGCGGACAACCGGTCCGATGTCGGACGGGTCGTCTGCGCCGTCAGCGTGTCGTACGGGGCTGGCGCACACGGCGACGACGACCGGGTACGGCTTGATCATGGAGAAGGTCGGCTCTGCAGTCGCGGGAAACCCGACCCCTTCTCCATGATCAACTCGGTGGCGGCGGTGTGAGCCGCCATGGGGGTAGTTCATCCAGGCGCTGCCCGCTGCGGCGGCCGGGCGTCCGTGCCCGGGGGCCGGTCGTGGTCGCGGGGTGGTGACATGAGCGCCAACTGTTGGCGCTGGTGTCAACACGCCCGGGTCGTGTTCGGTGCCCTGGCCGGGTCGGCCAGGCCCGCGGGCGCGGCCGACGCCGTGACGACGCCGACGTCGCCGTGCCGATCACCCGACCTCGCCCGTGACCGCCAGATCCTCATGATCAGTGACGCCATCATCGGCAGTTTCATTGGCGGCTCACACGTTCGCGGTGGTTGTGTTCTGCCGAGCGCGTGGCACGTGGCACGTCAGCCGGGGTTCGTGCGTGGGCTTGTGGTGTGGCGTTGGTGCTTGTGGACAGCGGTGATCATCAACGATCGGCCACCTCACGTGAGAACCAACGGTCGAACGCCGTGAACGGCCGCCCGTCGAACCGGGACCCGCCGACCCACGGAAGCAGCAGAAGAGACTCATTCGGAGGCGGCGCGGGCGGCCCATTCGGACGCGAGCATGGCGTAGTCGTACTCGCTCGCCAAGACGCCCTTGACGAGCTCGTTCTCGACGAGGTGGGCCTCGCGGCGCATGCCGAGCCATTCCATGAGGCCGGCGGAGGCGGCGTTGGCGGCGTCGCAGCGGCCGATGATCCGGCGGAAGCCGAGGGTCTCGAACGCCAGCCGCAGCAGCTCCGTTGCGGCCTCACGGGCGTAGCCCTGGCCGTGGTGATCCGGGTGGAACGCGAACCCGATCTCGGCGCGCTGGTGCGTCTCGCTGGCGTAGTGCAGGTGCACCTCGCCGAGGAACATGCCGTCGGCGGTGCGGACGACCGCGAGATCGAGCGTGTCCCCCTCGTGCGCGGGCGTCGTCTGCTGCATCCGCTTGCCCAGACCCTCCAGTGCCCGGCCGCGCGACCAGGGCTCCCAGTACATGTACCGGGCGACGTCAGGGTGGGAGTGGAGGCGGTGGATGTCGTCGAGGTCGGTCTCGAGGTAGTGGCGCAGGGTCAGGCGGCCGGTGGTCAGTGGCAGCGGAAGGTCGGGCACCGGGCCATCCTAGGCAGCCCGACGCCGTGTCCGATTCCCGCCAGCGTTCCCCCGCTCCGGCGCCGAGGCTGGTCTCATGAACACGTACGACTACCGCCCGATCCCCGCCGACGTCGCCGCCCGGCTGCGCGAGCGGGACGACGCCGGGCAGATCCGAGAGCCGTTCGTCGACGACGAGGGCGGCGCGCCGCTGCGCTGCTGCCTGACCCGTAGCGTCCCCGGCGACACGCTCGTCCTCGTGTCCTATGCGCCGCTGCGCCGGTGGGCCGAGGAGCACGGCGCCGACCCGGGCGCCTACGACGAGACCGGCCCGGTGTTCCTGCACGCTCAGGCCTGCGCCGGGCCGCGCCACGACGGGTTCCCGGCCGGCGTCGCGTCGGCCCGCCGGGTGTTCCGCGGCTACGACAAGCGCGGCCACATCGTCGGCGGCCGGCTCGTCGACCCCGCGCGCGGGCATGCCGAGGAGGTCGCGGCGGCCGCGCTGGACGACCTCTTCGCCGACCCGGCGGTCCAGGTCGTCCACGTCCGCGCGGTCGAGTTCGGCTGCTTCCACACCGAGGTGCGCCGCCCGTCCTGACCGCACCGCTTGGCGCCGCCGGGAACGGGTATGAGCACGGCATGACCAACGGGAACGACGCGGCCGACCGGCTCGGCGACGTGCGCGAAGGAATGACGGTGGTCGACGCCCTCGGTGAGGAGTTGGGCCCCGTCGCGGAGGTGAAGCTCGGCGACCCCGAGGCGGTCACTACGGCCGGCCAGGAGCCGGCACCCGGCGGCGACGACCTCGTCGGCACCGCGGCCCGGGCGATCTGGAGCGGCCCGGACCTGCCCGAGCAGGAGATCGCCCGGTTCCGCCGGGTCGGCTACCTGCGGGTGGACCGGGCGATGGCCAGGGACCTCTACGCCGCGGCGGACGATGTCCATCGGGTCGACGGCGAGATGGTCCGCCTCTCCGTCCCCGCCGACCAGCTCGTCTCCGGCTGACGTCGTCGCCGGCCCGCGCTACGGGGACGACGGGCCGGCGACGCGGTGCCGGAAGACCCACCACGTCACCACCTGGCCGATCAGCAGCAACGGCAGCACGGCGCCCACCGCCGGGACGAGCAGCCGCAGCGTGGCGTCGTCGGCGGCCGAGCCGGCGAACTCGAGCCGGGCGCCGACGGCGAGCACGACCGCGGCCAGCGCGCCCGCCGTCAGCGCGAACCTCGCGCGCCCTCCCGTCCGGCCGGGCAGCCGAAGCCCGGCGAAGGCCAGGCCGTGCAGCGCGAACAGCGCGACGACGACGGCGCCGAGCAGGGCCACCACGGCGCCGCCGGCGACACCGTCCGTCACGCCGGTCAGCAGCCCGGCCAGGATCCACGCCCACGCGCCCGCGACCGTCCATGAGCCCAGCGTCACCACGGTGTCACAGACCGCGGGCCACACCCGGGCGCCCGCGCGCTCCCGCGACCACAGCCCCATGTCGCGGACGATCCACCCGGTCACCAGCGCGACGATCAGCGGGAACAGGCCCGGGAAGAGCTCCGCCTCCAGGGCCGGGAACGCGCCGATGAGCAGGCCGGCGGTCGCCACCAGCCACACCTCGTTGGCCAGGAAGAACGGGACGATCGTGGCGACGACCAGCCGCCGCCGGCCGCCGTCGCGGCCGAGGAACGGCAGCATCATGCCGACGCCGATGTCCGCGCCGCCGAGCACGAAGTAGCCCGTGGCGAAGAACCCGAGCAGCACCGCGGCCATCGTCTCTGTCATACGAGCACCCCCTGGGTCACCGGCTCCGGGCCTCGCGTCACAGGATCGGGGCCGCGCCGCGCCTGCCGGGCCAGCAGCCACGTGTTGACCGCGATGAGCACCGCGAACGCGGTCCCGAACAGCGCGAACGAGAACCGGATCGCCGACGGCGAGAGGTCCGACACCGCGTCCTGCGTGGTCAGGAGCCCGTCGACGACCCACGGCTGGCGGCCCACCTCGCGGAACACCCACCCAGAGATCATCGCGACGTACGGCAGCGGGATCGCCGCGATCAACGCGACGTGCCACAGGCGCGCCGTCACGATCACCCGTCGCGACAGCGCCAGCAGCACGTTCAGCAGCGAGAAGAAGAACATCGCCGCGAAGCTCGTCAGCATGAGCAGCGCGCCGACCCTGGCCGCGCTGGAGCCGTCACTGAACTCGGCCCACTTGTGCGGCTGGATGTCCCGAATCAGCTGCAGCTGGCGGCCACCGGTGACCGCGGACGCGAACAGCGCCGGCGCGGCGACGAACACCCCGATCCGCAGCGACCGGCCGAAGAACTCCGCCTCGGGCGTGCGCCGCAGCAGGTGCCAGGCGCTCACCCCGGCGAGGAAGAACCCGGCCGTGACCAGAGCGCCGGCCAGCACGTGCCAGAACGCCTGCAGCGTGCTCGGGTTCGTCAGCACCGCGGCGGCGTCGGTGAGCCGCAGCCCCTCGCCGCCGGGCGCCGCGCCGACCGGGTTCTGCATGAACCCGTTCGCCACCAGGATCCAGTACGCCGACGCGTACGCCGTCAGCGTCACCACCCAGATCGCGGCCAGGTGCGCCCACCGGTTCAGCTTGTCCCAGCCGAAGACCCACAGGCCGAGGAACGTCGACTCGACGAAGAACGCCACCAGCGTCTCCATCGCCAGCGATGCGCCCACCACGTTGCCGGCGAAGTGCGTCAGCCCGCTCCAGCTCAGGCCCAGCTGGAACTCCATGACCAGCCCGGTGACGATCCCCATCGCGTAGTTGATCACGTAGAGCCGGCCCCAGAACCGGGTCATCCGGGCATGGATCGCGCTGCGCCCGACGGTGGCCCGGGTCTGCAGGACGGCGACGACGGTGGCCAGCCCGAGCGTCAGCGCGACGAAGAGGAAGTGGGCGCCCGCCGTCAGCGCGAACTGCAGGCGCGCCAGCTCCAGCACGTCCATCGGCTACCGCTCGCGGCCGGCGGCGACGGCGTCGTCCCGCGTGAGCCGGTCGGCCCGCTCCAGCGCGATGTGCGGCAGGATCCGGTCCAGCCAGCGCGGCAGCCACCACGCCCGCTCCCCCAGCAGGCTCATCACGGCCGGCACGATCAGGCAGCGGATGACCACGGCGTCCAGGAAGACGGCCACCGCGAGGCCGAGGCCGAACTGCTGCAGCATCCGGTCCGGGCTGAGCAGGAACGCCCCGAACACCACGACCATGATCGCCGCCGCCGCCGTGATCACCCCGCCGGTCGTGGCCAGGCCCTCGCGAACGGCGCGGACGGCGTTGCCGGACCGGCGCCACTCCTCGTGCATCCGCGACACAAGGAAGACCTCGTAGTCCATCGACAGGCCGAACACGATCGCGAAGATCATCACCGGGACGAACGCCTCGACCGGGCCGGCCGGCACGCCGAACAACCCCTCCCCGAACACCAGCGTCACGACGCCCAGCGACGCGCCGATGCTCAGCAGGTTCAGCACGGCCGCCTTCACCGGCACCCAGACCGACCGGAAGACGGCCGTGAGCAGCAGTGCGGACAGCCCGACGACGACGGCGACGAACAGCGGCAGCCGGTCGCTGACGGCGGCGGAGAAGTCCTCCGCGGCGGCCGTCGACCCGCCGACCAGGTAGGTCGCCCCGGTCGACTCCTCCAGCGGCGGCAGCACGTCGTCGCGCAGCCGGTGGACGAGCTCGGCGGTCGCGGCGTCCTGCGGCGCGGAGTCCGGGAAGGTGACCACCAGCGTCAGGTCGGTGTCCGGCAACGGCTGCGGCGGCGCGACGCCGGCGATGCCGTCGGTCTCCTCCAGCGTCGACGCCAGCGCGGCGCCGCCGTCGGACGCGCCCTCCGCCAGCACGATCAGCGGACCGTTGAAGCCTGGGCCGAACCCCGCGGCGAGCAGGTCGTAGGCCTGCCGGCTGGTCGACGACGTGGCCTCGTGGCCGGCGTCGGCGAACCCGAGCCGCATGCCGAGCGCGGGCGCGGACAGTGCGAGCAGGACGGCGACCGCGGCGACGAGCGCGGGCAGCGGCCGGCGCCGGACCGCGTCGGCCAGGCGCCGCCACCGGGCGCCGGGCTGCCGCTTCGACCGCTGCGCGTGGGTGAGGATCCGCTTCTCGATCCGCTTGCCGAACACCGTCAGCAGCGACGGCATCAGCGTCAGCGACGCGAGCATGGTGACCAGCACGGTCAGCGCCACGGCGAGCGCCACGCCCTGCAGCGAGCCCAGGCCCAGCGCGAACAGCCCGAGCAGCGCGATGATCACGGTGCAGCCGGCGAAGATCACCGAGCGGCCCGCGGTGTCCAGCGCGGTCCGAGCGGCCTGCTGCCGGTCGGCGCCGGCCAGCAGCTCCGAGCGGTACCGGGCGAACACCAGCAGCGCGTAGTCGATGCCGACGCCGATGCCGACCAGCATCATCAGCGGCGCCGTATACGTCGCGATCGTGACGACGTTGGAGAGCAGGACGATCACACCCAGCGTCGAGCCGACCGCGAACACCGCGGTGATCAGTGGCAGCGTCGCGGCCAGGAACGAGCCGAACATGAACACGAGGATCACCAGCGCCGCCAGCATGCCGGCGCCCTCGGCGGCTCCGCCCTCGGACTCCTCGGCGCCGCGGACGGCGTCGCCGCCCAGCTCGACGTCGAGCCCGTCCCCGGACGCGGCCTGGGCGGTGTCGATGATGTCGCGGACGGCGTCGGCCGGCACGTCCGCGGCGGCGCCGTCCAGCGTCACAGTCACGTACGCGATGGTGCCGTCGCCGGACACCGTGCCCGGCGTGTCGAACGGGTCAGCGACGTGGGCGACGTGCGGCAGCATGCTCAGGTCGCCGAGCATGGGCTCGATGCGGTCCCGCTGCGCCTCGACGCCGTCCTCGTCGTGCAGCACGACCTGGACGGAGTCGCCGGCCTGCGCGGGGGCGGCGTCCTCGAGCGTGTCCGACAGCAGCTGCGACTCCGTGCCCGGCAGCGTGTGCTCGTCGTGGTAGTCGTCGCCGACGGCCTGCGACAGCACCGTGACGCCGGCCAGCACTGCCACCCACAGCCCGATGGCCAGCCAGTGGTGCCGCTGCGACCAGGCGGCGAGCCGTTCCAGCCCCATGATCCTGTCCTCCCTCGTTCATGCCGGGTTCTCCCGGCCATTGACGAGGATCGGGCGACGGCACCGCCGTGCGCGTCCGGCTGGAGCGGACACCTGACGTACTCCAGGAGTTGCGTCCTCGGGGTGATCACGTACGCCTGGAGTTGGCTCCGCCGCCCCCACCCCCGCCGGCACCGCCGCGTCAGGGCCCGTCCGACCTGGTGCTCGACGACGGGCGCGCGCGGCTGGTGCGGATCTACGCGATCCAGGTGTTCATGCTGGTCTTCGCGGTGGCCTACTTCCAGGTGCACACCCAGCCGGTGCGCCCGCGGCCGGCGACGACGCTGCTGGCGGTCTGGTACGCGTACACGGCCGCAGTGGTGGCGCACGAGGGCGTCGTCGACGCGGCGCCCGGCATCGCCGACGAGCCGGGACTGTCTGGCGTGCTCGGCCTGCTGCTGCCGCCGGACGGGCTGGCGCACACGCTGCTCGCCGCGCCCGCCGTCGCCGCCGGGTGCGCCGCCGTCCACGCGCTGGTCGCGCGGCTGCGGCGCCCTCAGCCCAGCCAGCCGGGCGTCACCAGCCCGGCCTCGTAGGCGAGCACGACCAGCTGGGCGCGGTCGCGCGCGTCGAGCTTGGTGAGGATGCGGCTGACGTGCGTCTTCGCCGTCGCCGGGCTGAGCACGAGCCGGTCGGCGATCTCGTCGTTCGACAGCCCTGCCGCGACCAGCTCGAGCACCTCGCGCTCCCGCTCGGTCAGCGCGTTGAGCCGGGTGTTCGGGACCGGCTTGGCGGCCCGGCCGGCGATCTCGGAGATCAGCCGCCTGGTGACGGACGGGGCGATCAGCGCGTCGCCGCGGGCCACGACCCGGACGGCGTGGATCAGCTCCATCGGCTCGGTGTCCTTGACGAGGAACCCGCTGGCCCCGGCCCGCAACGCGCCGTACACGTAGTCGTCGAGGTCGAACGTGGTGAGGATGACGACGCGGACGCCGGCCAGCGCGGGGTCGGCGACGATCCGGTTCGTCGCCTCCAGGCCGTCCAGCTCGGGCATCCGCACGTCCATCAGCACGACGTCCGGCCGCAGCTCGCGCACCAGCGTGAGCGCCTCCGCGCCGTCGGCGGCCTCGCCCACGACCTCCAGGTCCGGCTCGCCGTCGAGGATCGACCGGAACCCGGCCCGGACGAGCCGCTGGTCGTCGGCCAGCAGCACCGTCGTCACGCCGCACCCCCGTACGGCAGCCGCGCGGTCACCCGGAAGCCGCCCTCAGGACGGTCTGACGCCTCCAGCGAACCGCCGAGCGCCTCGGCCCGCGATCGCATGCCGTCGATGCCGCTGCCGCCACCGGCCCGCGCCCCGGCGCCCCGTCCGTCGTCGCTCACGTCCACCAGCACATCATCGCGCCCGTACCCGATGCGGACGGTCACCCGGCCCGCACCGGCGTGCCGGGTGACGTTGGTGAGCGCCTCCTGGACGATCCGGTAGGCGGCGAGGTCGACCGCCGGTCGGAGGCCGACCGGGTCGCCGTCGGTGCGGACGTCGACGGACAGGCCGGCGGCCCGGCTGCGCTCGGCCAGCTCCGGCAGCCGGCGCAGGCCGGGCGCGGGCGCCGTCGGGGCCTCCTCGTCGACCTGCCGCAGCACGCCGAGGGTGCCGCGCAGCTCGCGGAGCGCCTCGCGGCTGGTCTCCTTGATCGCGGTCAGCGCCTCCGCGGCCGGCCCGTCCGCGCCGTCCCGCGACAGGGCATGCAGCGCGGCCCCGGCCTGGACGTTGATCAGCGAGATGTTGTGCCCGAGAACGTCGTGCAGCTCGCGGGCGATGCGCAGCCGCTCCTCCGTCGCCCGGCGCCGCAGCGCCTCCTCGCGCTCGCGCCGTGTGCTGTGCATGACCGCCCCGATCGCGACGGCCGCCACCAGCCAGCTGACCAGCATAAACATCCCGGCGTCGCCGAGCGGGGACGCGTCCGTGCCGTACTCACCGAACGCAGAGCCGGCGATGGCCAGCCCGCCGATGACCGCAGCCGCGACGATCCGGCCGGCCGACGCCAGCGTGTACAGCGCGATGATCAGCGTGACCAGCAGCGCGCCGTCGGGGTTGATGGCCGGGTAGTAGATCGTCGAGGCCAGCAGCGTGACGACGCCCACCGCGACCGGGAACCGGCGCCGGAACGTCAGCGCGCCGCAGCCCACGAACATCAGCAGCCAGCCGGCCGCCGGCACCGGCCGCAGCCCGACCGGATCGCCCTCCCCGATCACCGTCGTGAGCACCACTAACAGGCCAGTCCCGGCCGCCAGCAGGACGTCGGCGCAGGTAGCGTCCCGACTGCAATTCCGTCGCGCTGCCGCACTGCGCGGGCCCGTTCCCCGGTCGCCGCTCATGCACGGCAGCTTAGATAAGGTCGGGGCTGTTCCGGCCACGTCTTCGCTAGGAGTCGCGACACCATGAGCACCGGCACCGGCCGTCGTTTCCCCGACGACTTCCTCTGGGGGTCGGCCACGGCCTCCTACCAGATCGAGGGCGCGGCCAAGGAGGGCGGCCGCGGGCCGTCCATCTGGGACACGTTCTCGCACACGCCCGGCAAGACCCTGAACGGCGACACCGGCGACGTCGCCGACGGCCATTACCACCGCTGGCAGGAGGACCTCGGCCACATCGCCGACCTCGGCCTCGGCGCGTACCGGTTCTCCACGGCGTGGCCGCGGGTGCAGCCGGGCGGGCGCGGCCCGGTGAACCGCGAAGGGCTGGACTTCTACTCCCGGCTGGTCGACGGCCTGCTCGAGCGCGGCATCAAGCCGGTGCTGACGCTCTACCACTGGGACCTGCCGCAGGATCTCGAGGACGCCGGCGGCTGGGCCACCCGCGACACCGCGTACCGGTTCGCCGACTACGCCGAGATCATGGCCCGCGAGCTGGGCGACCGCATCGACACCTGGACCACGCTGAACGAGCCGTGGTGCAGCGCCTACCTCGGCTACGCCTCCGGCGCGCACGCACCGGGCCGGGCCGAGCCGGCCGCCGCGCTCGCCGCCGTCCACCACCTCAACCTCGCGCACGGCCTGGGCATTCAGGCCGTCCGCTCGGTGCTGCCGTCGGCGCGAGCCTCGGTGACGCTGAACCTCCACGTCATCCGGCCGGTCGACCCCTCGTCCGAGGGCGACCTCGACGCCGTCCGCCAGATCGACGCGCTGGCCAACCGCGCGTTCACCGGCCCCATGCTGGACGGCGCCTACCCGTCCGACCTGCTGGACGACACCGCGCACGTCACCGACTGGTCGTTCGTCCAGGACGGCGATGTGGCGATCGCGCACCAGCCGCTCGAGATGCTCGGCGTCAACTACTACTCGACCGGCCTGGCCCGCCGCTGGGACGGCGTCAGCCCGCGCTCGGAGGACGACGGCCACGACGACGCGCTCGGCTCCCCCTGGGTCGGCGCCGACGACGTCGAGTTCGTCCGCCCCGAGGGCCCGTACACCGCGATGGGCTGGAACATCGACCCGTCCGGCCTCACCGAGCTGCTGCTGCGGATGCACCGCGAGCACCCGGGCCTGCCGATGATGATCACCGAGAACGGCGCCGCGTTCGCCGACACCGTCTCCCCCGACGGCGCCGTCCACGACCCGCAGCGCATCGACTACATCGCCCGCCACCTGGAGGCCACCGGCCAGGCGATCGACCAGGGCGCGGACGTGCGCGGCTACTTCGCGTGGTCGCTGATGGACAACTTCGAGTGGTCCTTCGGCTACGACCGCCGGTTCGGCCTCATCCGCGTCGACTACGACACGCTGGAGCGGACCTGGAAGGACTCCGCCCACTGGTACCGCGACGTCATCGCCCGCAACGGCCTGAAGGGCTAGCTCGGCAGCACGACCACGACGACGAACCAGGCGGCGAACGCCAGCCAGAGCAGGGCGGCGCCGGCCAGCGCGAGCCGGCCGCGCCTCCCCGTCCGCCGCGAGCACCGTCGCCGTCCGCCGCACCACCGTTCTCCCTCCACCCCCGCAGCTGTCGGGCGACGATCTATCCGCCGCGTGTCGTGCCCTGCCCGCCCGGACCTTTCGAGTTGCGAGCCGGACACGTGTTTTGCATATCTGCTTAAGTCAAGTACGGGTGGCGCGAGCGTTGATCGTGAACGCCACCAGGTTGCGGGCGGTTGAGCGTCGCCAGGCCATGACGTGCCGTGCTTCACGCGACTGGATCATGCGCTGCTTGCGACCAGTGCGCCGCCGGTGGCGGTCAGTGAATACAGCACTTCACGTCCGCTGCGTCGCCGGACCACCAGACCGGTCCGGCGCATCACGCCGAGGTGGGTACTGATGCCGCCCGCGCTCCACCCCGTCCTCGCGGCGAGCGCTTGGGTCGACGCCGGCTGGTCCAGCGCGAGCAGGATCGTCGCGCGTCGTCGGCCGAGGAGTTCTTCGAGTGCTCGCGGTCCCTGATCGTCGCGGAGCCAGACGTCCCCGAATCCCGGCGGCTGGTAGGTCAACGCCGGATCCCACGGGTCATCGACGCGCGGCCAGACTCCGAAGGCAAGGACTGACGGAATCAGGAGCAGCCCCCTGCCGCCGAGGCTGACGGTGTGCGAAGCCATCACGGGCCCGTGCACCGTCAAGCTCCAGTCGTCCGACGTGACGTCGGAGTCGAGGTCGTCGAACGCGGACCGGCCGCCGACGGTGACCCGCTCACCGGCCTGGCCTGGACCGCGCTGGAGTCGGGCCACCTCGGCTGCTGCCACCCGAACTGCGCCAACGCAGCCTCAACACTCGCCAGCACCAGCAAGCCCGGCGAGCCGATCCGCGACGGCGCGCCTCCGCACGCCGGTCCGGGCGACACCGCCCGACCCGCCGACACCGCGGGGCCGGTGGTTCTCGGCCGACGCCGCGGCAGGCCCGCCACCGTGCACCGCGGGTCAGCGACGCCGCGGGTGGTGCTCACCTCATCAACCTCACTCACCTCACTCGCCGCCAGCCCGCCGCCGGCGCTCGCTCACACCGATGGCGCCAGTAGCGCGGCAGCCAGGTCGGTGCGGGTGTAGACGACGCGGCGGCCGGTGCGGCGGCGCGAGACCAGGCCGGTGCGGTGCAGGATCGTCAGGTGGTATGAGACCGTCGCCGGCGAGAGGGCCTCGCGACGGCCCAGCTCGGCGGTCGTGCGCGGGATGTCCAGGGCCGCGAGCAACGTCGCCCGGGTGTGACCGATCAGTTCGCCCAGGTCGGCGGGCGCCGCGGCGCTCGTCGACCACAGCGCGTGCAGCCCGCGCGCCGGGTACAGGATCGACGGCGTCGTCGGGCGCTCGGCGTTCAGCAGCACGCCGTCGCTCAAGCCGGTGCACGGGATCAGCAACAGCCCGTCGTACGCCCAGTCGACCACCAGCTCGAACGGCTTGCGCACCAGGATCGCGCCGTCGTCCCAGCGCACCGACGAGTGGAAGTCGTCCAGCAGGGCCAGCGCGCCGTACTGGGCCATGCGGTCGCCGCGGTAGGCGACGTCGGCGGTCAGGACGTCGAGCACCCGCGGCCAGTCAGGCGCGAGCACCCGCTCGAAGTACGTCCGCATGGCGTCGGCCACCCGGGCCACGAAGGCCGCCGGTCCCCCGTCGAGCACCTCGGCGACGACGGCGGGCATCGGCTGGCGCAGCTCTTCGAGGCGGGCCGGGCCGCCGACGCTCTCGGCCACGGCCGGCGGAATGGCCCGGCCGCGGAACGCGATGTCCAGCTGGTATTCGATCAGCTCGACCGGCGTCGCCGCGATGGCGGCCACCTCGTCGTCGACCGTCATCACGGCGGCCTCCGGCGGCGGCGTGAGCAGGTCGAGGTTGTACACGTCGCTGCCCGTCAGTGCGGCGAGCAGGCTGAGCGGGGCAGCCGGGACGGCGTCGAGCGCCCGCGCGCGCCAGCGCATCAGGTGCGGCGACCCGGGCGACGGACGGTGCAGGGCGCGCAGGCTGCCGACCACCTCGGCGCACGGCGAGATGCCGAACCGGGACCGGCCCAGCGCCTCCGCGGTCATCGGCATCCGGACCGTCACGATTCGAACCTACTCGAATTCCTGGCGGCACCGGCGCCCGCCCGGGTCGGCTATGCCCATGACGCAACCGAACCTCACCCGCCGCCGGCTGCTCCGCGCCGGCACCACCACCGCCGCCGGCCTCACCGCCGGCCTCGCTCTCCCCGCGATCGCCGACGCGGCCCAGGCGCCCGCCCAGCGCAAGGTCGTCCTCGTCGGCGCCAACCCCGGCGTCCAACTGTTCCATCGCGACGTCGTCAGCGCCTACGCGTCGGTCTGGACGGTCGACTGGTCCGCTCAGGGCAGTGGTTCGGCGATCGTGCTGTGGCACGACGGCGAGGTGCGGGTCCTGACCGACCACTCGGACCTCGGCTACTGGCTGGAGCGGACCTTCACCCGGTTCTTCCCCGAGGCCGAGGGGCTGCCGTGGCCGGAGCCGCGGATCGAGCGGCGCGCCGTCCGCGTCGCCAACGACCTCGCCCGCGGCACGTACGCGCGGGCGGGCGACGTCGCAGTCCGCATCGCTGATGTGCTGGACCGGAGGGCGTTCGCGACCGACGAGTACGACCTCGGCGGCCGCGTCCACAGCCTCAGTCTGGTGACCGGGCCGAGCGCCGTCGCGTCCATCGAGGTCCGCGGCCGGCGGCTGCCCGGGGAGATCATCCGGGCGGGTACACCGGAGCGCCCGTCGTCCAGCGCATTCGTCGCCGTGGCGGAGGTCTGGCGGTATTGATGGGAATCACTTGCTCCGCCACATCTGATACCCCAAGATCACCCGGTACGATTTCACAGCTACCGGGTCATCTCGGAGGTAACAAGGCGTGTCGGCCAGCAACGAGATCGACGATTTCGCGAGCATGCTGCGGCGGCATCGGCTGGCGGCCGGTCTGTCGCAGGAGGAGCTTGCCGAAAAAGCCGGTCTCAGCTCCGACGCCGTCGCCGCCCTGGAACGCGGCCGCCGTCGCGCGCCCCGGCCGCTCACCGTGCGCCTGCTGGCCACCGCGCTGAACCTCTCCGAGAGCGAGTTCGGTGAGTTCACCGAGTCGCTGCGCCGGTCCCCCACGGTCTACGCACCGCAGGTCCAGGGTCCGCCGCTGCCGCCGGACACGCTGATCGGCCGGGCGTCGGAGCTGGCCGAACTGTCGTCACTGCTCAGCCACGGCGGCGTCCGGCTGGTCACGCTCACCGGGCTCGGCGGCGTCGGCAAGACCCGCCTCGCGATCGCCGTCGCCAACGAGGTGCGCCGGCAGTTCGAGGCCGGCGCCTGCTGGGTGCCACTGGGCGCGCGCCCGGACGGGCCGGAGGTCACCGACGCCGTCGCGGCCGCCGTCGGGCTGCGGCCCGCCTCCGACGCCGCCGAGGTCGACGCGCTGGCCGAGCACATCAGCTCCCGGCAGCTGCTGATCGTGCTGGACAACTGCGAGCACGTGGTCGAGACGTGTGCCTGGCTGTGCACCGTCCTGCTGCAGCGCTGCCCCCGGCTGACCATCCTGGCCACCAGCCGCGAACTGCTGCGCGCGCCCGGCGAGGTGGTCCGGCAGGTGCAGCCGCTGACGGTGCCGCCGTCCCGCGCCGCGCCGGAGGAGATCCGCGAGGCCGACGCCGTCCGCATGTTCCTGGCCCGTGCCGCCGCCCACGGCGTGCACCCGCGCGACGACCGCCTGCTGCAGGTCAGCCGCGTGTGCCGGAGCGTGCAGGGCATCCCGCTGGCGATCGAGCTGGCGGCCGCCCGCGTCAACGTCCTGACGATCGAGCAGATCGCGGACGAGCTGGACACCTCCTCGCGCATCCTCTCCGGTGGCAGCCGCACCGCGCCGCTGCGCCAGCAGACCATCGACGCCGCCCTGGACTGGAGCTACCAGCTGCTCAGCGCCGAGGAGCGCGGGTTCTTCGAGGCGGTCTCGACGTTCTCCGGCGGCTGGACGATGTCCGCCGCCGTCGCGGTGTTCTGCGCCGAGCAGACCGACGCCTGCCACGAGCGGGTCCTCGACCTCACCGGCCGGCTCATCGACAAGTCGCTGATCCGGGTCGACCGCGACGCCGCCGAGGCGCGCTACTCGATGTTCTCCGTCATCCGCCAGTACGCCGACCGGCGGCTCGACGACGGCGGCCGGCGCACCCTCATCGAGCAGCGGCATCTCCACTACTACGTCGAGCTGGCCGAACGGGCCGAGCGCAGTCTCGGCACCGACCAGCAGGCCGCGACGCTGGACCACCTCGACGTCGAGCTGGACAACCTGCGGGTCGCGCTCGGCCGGGCGATCAGCCGCGAACTGGGCGCGGAGTCGATGCGGCTGGGCGCCGCCCTGTGGCGCTACTTCTACCTGCGCGGCCACTACTCCGAGGGGCGCGACTGGCTGGAGTCGGCGCTGCGGATCGCCCGCGCCGCGCCCGAACCCGTCGCACCGTCCGCACTGGCGGCCGCCTCCCGCGGCGCCGGATACCTGGCGTTCCTGCAGTGCGAGTACGACGTCGCGGCCGAGCGGCTGGACGAGGCGCTCGCGCTCTACCGCCGGCTCGACGACGCCGCCGGCGCGGCGCTCACGCTGCGGCACCTGGGCAGCATCGCCCGCGAGCAGGGGGACTACGATCGCTCCTACCAGCTACACCTCGAGGGCATGCAGCTACGCCAGCAGCTGGGCGACAAGGCCGGCATCGCCTGGGCCTGGCATTACCTGGCATTCGTCTCGTGGCTGCGGATGGATTTCGACCGCGCGCGCGACTACGCCGAGGCGGCCCTCGCCTACTTCCAACAGGCCGGCGACGGCGAGGGCATCACCTGGTCGCAGATCAACCTCGGCGTCGTCGCCCTCTACGAAGGCGACCTCGGCACCGCCGAGCGGCTGCTGCACCAGAGCCTGGGCCGGGCGCAACGGCTCGGGTTCCGCGAGGGCGTCGGCTGGTCGCTGAACCTGCTGGGGGTGGTCGCCCGCCGTCAGGGGCGCCTCGAACGGGCCATCCACCTGCTCGACGAGAGCCTCGCCGAACAGCAGGAACTGGGCGACAAGTGGCGGGCCGCGAGCGTCCTCGAGGCGCTGGCCTCGGTGGCGCAGGAGCACGACAACAGCGCATACGCCGCGTTCCTGCTGGGCGCCGCGGCGGCGGTCCGCGACACCATCGGCGCGCCTGTCCCGCTGTGCGAGCGCCCGGACAACGAACTCACCATGGCGGTCGTTCGCGACAAGCTGGGCGAGCGCGCGTTCGCCCACGCGTGGGGGGCGGGTCAAGCCACACCCCTGCACGCCGTCGCCGACGGCTACCCGCCCGACACCCTGAGCACGCTCGACACCCCCTGGTGAGCGCTGCCCCCGGTGTGTCGGGCCAGTGGGTAAAATGCCCGGCCGGCAGCGGTCTTGCCCCCCGCTAGACGCGCTGCCGGCCAAGCTGTGCGGCGCCGGCGCCTGGCCATGTCCACCCACATCTGCTTCGGGTCCGGCACTCCTCCCCCCGCAGGAACAACAATGTCGTGCCGGGGCGAGACACAACAGCTACAGCACCCTGACAACAGCCTGACAATCAAAAGCCGCCCCGTACCTCCGTGGTACGGGGCCGACGATGGCTCTCCGGAGTGACGACTCGCGAAGCTGGCGTCCGTAGCGTCCGCAGGTATGACGACCGCACCCTTGCGCGGCGGCCTCCGCCTGGTCCAGCTGCTGCTCATCGCCCTCATCGCGCTGCTGATCGCGCGCGGCCCACTGTACGGCGTCGTCGACGGCGGCCCCTACGACGGCGCCTGGGGCGGGCCGTCTCGATCGGGCGCGTGGCTGGTACACGCCGCGGTCGCGGTGCCCATCGGGGTGGTCGCCGGCGCCCTGCTCGTGGCGGTGGAACGACTGCGCCGCCGGCTCGTCCCGCGGGAGCAGGGCGAACCGGCGGCGTGGTGGGTACGGTCCGCGGCCGTGACGACCGTCGTGCTGGCCGCGCTGTTCGTGGTGCTGTGGGTGCGCCAGCTCTAGCCGCGGCAGCTCTGACCGGGTCAGGACCGCCCGCCCGGCACCCGCACGTCCACCCAGACCAGCCGGTGGTCGCTGGTCGGGAACGGGAACTCGCCGGTCAGCCGGGACAGCGGGTCCGAGCGCACCGGCCAGAACACGCCCGCGCCCACCGGGCGCAGCTGCCGCGACGGCAGGACGTAGTCGGCGCGCAGGTTGCCCGGCGCGGTGTCGGCGAAGTCGGCGGTGTCGTAGCGCGGGTCGCCCTCGTGGGTCGTGTTCGCGCCGCCCTGAAGGACGGCGGCCTCGGGAGCGCCCTCCGACGTGGGCAGCGGGTCGACGATGCGCGGGTGCTCCAGCAGCTGCTGGATCGCGCCCGGCACCGAGTCGCCGTCGACCGGGTCGCTGTTCTGGTCGCCGAGGACGAGGAACGCCGAGCCCGGCTTCAGTCCGCCGCGCACGCCCTCGTCGTCGTAGATGTAGGACCCCCGGCCGGGGCCCACGTAGTCGGCCCAGAACCGGATCTCGTCGTGGTTGCGCCGCCCGTTGCGGTCCTCCGCGCCGTCGAACGTCGGCGGCGTCGGGTGCGAGGCCAGCACGTGCACCACCCGGCGGCCCACCTGCACCGGCACGTCCCAGTGCGACTTACTGGACAGCCGGACCACCTCGAGCTCCTCCGGCGAGAACCAGTCCGGCGGCAGCAGCGCGCCGGGCATGTCCGTCCAGAGGAAGTTCTGGAACGTGCGGACGTCGTCCTCCAGGATCGGGTACTTCGACAGCACGGCCATGCCGTACTGGCCGGGGAACAGCCCGAACCCGTAGGCGTCGTCGCCGCCTCCGACGGTGCCGTCGTTGTTGAGGTCGAAGCCGCTCGGGATGCCGGTGTTGGACGGCGCGACGAAGGCGTACGGGTACTCGATCGGGTCGGCGCCGCCCTGGCCGACCTCCAGGTAGTTGTCGCGGAACAGGTCGGCCGCGACGCCGCCCTCGACGTAGTCGAACTCGTTGAGCAGGACGATGTCGGGCCGGGTCCGCTGGATGACCTCGGCCACGGCCTGCGCCTGGGTGTCGGTGCCGCTGGCCAGGTCGGTCTCCAGCTCGCCCTCGGCGGCGCGATTGAGGCTGAGGTTGTACGTGGCGACGCGGATGGCGGCGGCGCCGCCGTCGGGCCGGCCGACGCTCGCCGGTGCCGCGGCGATCAGCACCGCGGCCGCAGTGGTCAGGGCCGCCGTCACCGCGACGGCGGCGATCGAGATGCGCATGGGTGTCCTTCCCGTGGTGGACCCGAACCGGGCAACCCTAGACCTCTCGGGCGAACACTGGATTATCGGAGACTGACGTCAGACCTCGCGGTCGGCTACCACCACGTGTCACGACGATGACGCAGCGAGTTCGAGCACCCGCCGGGCCAGCGCGGCGTCGGTCACCAGCGTGGTGACGAAGCCGCCGCGCACCGCGGCCAGCGCGGCCTCGGCCCGGCGCGCGCCGTAGGCGATGGCGATGACGACAGGGGTGTCGCGCAGCTCCTGCAGGGTCACCCCGACGACGCGCTCGTCGAAGTCGCCGGTGACGTCGCGCCCGCGAGCGTCGAACAGGCGGCCACCGGACTCGCCGACGGCGCCGCGGGCCAGCGCCTCGGCCCGCTCGGCCTCGGTGACGGCGTCCCACACCGTCGACAGCCCGGGCCCCCAGCTGCCCACCGAGACGACGGCGACGTCGAGCGCCCTCGACCGGTCCAGGGCCCGGGCGATCTCGCGCTGCCGGCGCAGCCCGGCCGCCGTCGCGGCGTCCTCGACCACCAGCGGCGCGTAGACCGGCAGCGCCTCGCCGCCGGCCACGGCCGCCACCGACCGGACCACCTCGACGGTGCCGGCCGAGGCGCCCTCGACGGCGATCGACCCGGCCAGCTGAACCACCGTGCACGGCGCCAGCCGCTGCAGCCGCCGTGACATCGCCTCGATGGTCCGGCTCCAGGTCAGGCCCAGCACCTGGCCGGGCTGAACGGTCTCGGTGACCAGCCCGGCGACGACTTCGGCCAGCTCGTCGCGGGTGGCCGACTCCGGCTGCGCAGGCGCCTCGACGACCACCGCCTCACGCACCCCGACGGCGTCGCGCAGCGCCAGCGACAGCTCGTCGTCGAGGTGCCCGGGGAGGGTGATCTCGACCCGCACCCAGCCACGCGCCCGCGCCTCGGTGAGGATGCGCGCCACCTGGAACCGGGACAGCCCGAACTCGTCGGCGATCTCGACCTTCGACCGGCCGTCGACGTAGTGCCGGCGAGCCACGGCGCCCGCGAGCACCAGGTCGGACGGCCCCATCGACGGACCGCCTCCGGCCGGTGGCCTTCCCCTGCGTGGCATGACTCCCCTTGACCGTCCACTCACACCGCGATACAACCATCATTGTACACATATGAGCGTCAAATTCGCTCATATGAGCGACAGCAAGGAGGCTGCATGCGCGCCGTCGTCATCGAGAAGCCGGGCGACATCTCCGTCCGCGACGTGCCCGACCCGGCGCCCGGACCCGGCGACGTGGTCGTCGCGGTGGGCGCCTGCGGCCTGTGCGGCACCGACCTGCACATCGCGGCGGGCGAGTTCCCGCCCAGCCCTTATCCCCTGGTCCCGGGGCACGAGTTCGCCGGCGTGGTGGCCGAGGTCGGCCCCGGCGTGACCACCGGCCTCCAGGTGGGCGACCGGGTCGCCGTCGACCCGTCGCTGTTCTGCGGGCACTGCCGGCAGTGCCGCCGCGGCCGCGGCAACCTGTGCGAGAACTGGGGCGCCATCGGCGACACCGTCGACGGCGCGTTCGCCGAGTACGTCGCCGTCCCGGCCGCATCCTGCTACCGGCTGCCCGACGAGCTGACGTTCGCGCAGGGCGCGGTGATCGAGCCGGTGTCGTGCGCGGTGCACGGCCTGCGCCGACTCGGCGCGGAGCCCGGCGAGCGGGTGCTCGTCCTCGGCGCCGGCACGATGGGCCTGATCATGACCCAGCTGCTGGCCGCGGCCGGCGCCCGGGTCAGCGTCGTCGACCTCGCCGCGGGCAAGCTGCCGCTGGCGACGGAGCTGGGCGCGGCCGAGGTCGCCGCCTCGGTGCCGGAGCTGCCGACGCAGCGCTTCGACGCCGCCGTCGACGTCACCGGCGCGCCGCCCGCGCTGGAGGCGGCGTTCGGTGCACTGGACCGCGGCGGCCGGCTGCAGGTGTTCGGCGTCGCGCCGGCCGAGGCCCGCATCGCGCTGTCGCCGTTCCGCATCTACAACGACGAGATCACCATCGTCGGCTCGATGGCGGTGCTGCACAGCTTCGGCGACGCCGTCGGACTGGTCGCGTCCGGGCAGGTGCGCACCGAGCCGCTCGTCTCGCACACCGTCGGCCTGGAGGAGTTCCCGGCCGTCCTCGACCTCGTCCGGTCCGGCGCGACCATCAAGGCGCAGGTGGCACCGGGCGGTGCGGCATGAGCCGGCGGACGCTCCGGCTGGCCGCCGCGGCCGGTTCGCTGGCCGTGCTCAGCGCCTGCGCCGGGGCCGGCGCTCTGACGTCCGGTTCGGACTCGGGCACGACGATCGTCGTCGCGGTCGTCTCGAACCCGCAGATGACCGACGCGATCGCGCTGGCCGACGACTTCCGCGAGGTGCACCCCGGCGTCGACGTCGACTTCGTCTCACTTCCGGAGAACGAGTCGCGGGCGAAGATCACCGCGTCGGTCGCCACCGGCGGCGGCGAGTTCGACGTCATCATGGTCAGCAACTACGAGACCGCCATGTGGGCCGAGAACGGCTGGCTGGTCGACCTGCAGCCGTACGCCGACGCCACCGAGGACTACGACACCGACGACTTCATCGCACCGGTCCGCGAGTCGCTGTCCTACGCGGGCGACATGTACTCGGTGCCGTTCTACGGCGAGTCGTCGTTCCTGGTGTACCGGCAGGACGTGTTCGACGCCGCCGGCCTCACCATGCCGGAGCGGCCGACCTGGCCGGAGGTGCGCGAGCTGGCCGCCGCCATCGAGGAGGCCAACCCGGACATGAATGGCATCTGCCTGCGCGGGCTGGCCGGCTGGGGCGAGAACCTGGCGCCGCTGAACACCGTGATCAACACGTTCGGCGGCCGCTGGTTCGACGAGGACTGGAACGCGCAGCTGGACTCCCCCGAGGTCCGCGAGGCGGTCGAGTTCTACGTCGACCTGGTCCGCGAGCACGGTCAGACGGGCTCGGCCACCAGCGGGTTCGCCGACTGCGCGACGCGCTACGGCCAGGGCCAGGCGGCGATGTGGTACGACGCCACGTCGATGGTCAACGTGGTCGAGAGCCCGGAGGACTCCGTCACCGCCGGCCGCAACGGCTACGCGCCGGCGCCCGTCGTCGAGACCGACGCCAGCGGCTGGCTCTACACCTGGTCGCTGGGCATCCCGGCGTCGTCGGATCACCCGGACGAGGCGTGGGACTTCATCGCCTGGATGACCGACAAGGAGTACCCCCACCTCGTCGCCGAGGAGCTGGGATGGGAGCGGGTGCCGCCAGGCAGCCGCACGTCCACGTACGAGATCCCCGAGTACGCCGAGGTGGCGGCCGCATTCGCCGAGCCGACGCTGTCGTCGATGGAGGTCGCCGACCAGGAGCACACGATGACGGCGCCGGTCCCCTACGACGGCATCCAGTTCCTCGCCATCCCGGAGTTCCAGGACCTCGGCACCCGCGTCGGGCAGCAGATCTCCGCCGCCATCGCCGGGCAGATCAGCGTCGACGAGGCCCTCGACCAGGCACAGCGCTACGCCGAGACCGTCGGCGAGTCATATCAGGAGGTGGGCTCGTGAGCACCGACGTCGCCACCACCGCCGTCCCACGGCCGGCCGTCCCGGCCCGCGAGCCCGTCCGCTCCGCGCGTCGCGAAGGCTGGCGGCGGCGGGCGCCCCTCCTGCCCGCGCTGGTCTTCGCCATCCTCGTGACGCAGATCCCGTTCCTCGTCACGCTCTGGTACTCGCTGAACTCGTGGAACCTGGTCCGCCCCGGCTCGGAGCGGTTCGTCGGCCTGTCCAACTACGCCGACGTCTTCGCCGACCGGGTGTTCCGCCAGGCCGCGCTGAACACCATCGTGATCACCGCCGGCTGCGTCATCGTCGCGATGTTGCTGGGCGTCGCGCTGGCGCTGCTGCTGGACCGCAAGTTCGTCGGCCGGTCCGTGGTGCGGACGCTGATCATCACGCCGTTCCTCATCATGCCGGTGGCCGGCGCGCTGGTGTGGAAGACGACGATGCTCGACCCGCTGTTCGGCATCGTGAACTTCGTGCTGTCGCCGTTCGGCGCCGGCGACTACGACTGGACCAGCTCCGCGCCGCTGATCTCCGTCATCGCCGCGCTGGTGTGGCAGTGGACGCCATTCATGACGCTGCTGGTGCTGGCAGGGCTGCAGAGCCAGGGCCGCGACGTGCTGGAGGCCGCGCAGGTCGACGGTGCGGGCGCGGCCCGGACGTTCCGGTCGATCACGCTGCCGCACCTGCGCCGCTACATCGAGCTGGGCGTGCTGCTGGGCGCGATCTACGTGGTCAACACGTTCGACCAGATCTACATCATGACGCAGGGCGGGCCTGGCACCGCCAGCTCGAACCTGCCCTTCTACATCTACCAGCGGGCGTTCCTCGGCTTCGACGTCGGCCAGGCCGCGGCCATGGGCGTGGTCGTCGTCATCGGCACCATCGTCGTCGCGACGCTCGCGCTGCGGCTGCTGTTCCGCTCGTTCGTCCAGGAGGACCGATGACTGCCGCCGCCGTCGCCGTCGCCGGCCCGCGCCGCCGGTCCGCCGGCCTGCTGACCGTGCTCACCTGGATCATCGGCATCGTCTTCTTCTTCCCGGTGCTCTGGATGGTGATCACCGCCTTCAAGCACGAGGCCGACGCCTACACCGACCCGCCGAGCCTGATCTTCACGCCGACGCTGGAGCAGTTCCGGGCGCTGTTCGACGCCGGCGCCTGGCCGTACTTCCTCAACTCGCTGTTCGCGACGACGGTGTCGACACTGCTGGTATTGGCGCTCGCGGTGCCGGCGGCGTACGCGCTGGCGATCCGGCCGGTGAAGAAGACCCAGGACGTGCTGTTCTTCTTCATCTCGACGAAGATGCTGCCGGTCGTCGCGGTGATCGTGCCGATCTACGTGATCGCCGGGCGCATCGGCGCGCTGGACAACGTCTGGACGCTGGTCGTGCTGTATACGGCGATGAACCTGCCGATCGCGGTCTGGATGATGCGCTCGTTCCTGCAGGAGATCCCCGCCGAGGTGCTCGAGGCCGCCGCCATGGACGGCGCCTCGCTGCGGCAGACGCTGCTCAAGGTGATGCTGCCGATGGTCGCGCCCGGCCTCGCGGCGACCGCGCTGATCTGCGTGATCTTCGCGTGGAACGAGTTCTTCTTCGCCGTCAACCTCACCGCCTCGCAGGCCGCGACGGTGCCACTGTTCCTCGTCGGCTTCATGACCAGCGAGGGCCTCTACTGGGCCCAGCTGGCCGCCGCCGCGACGCTGGCCTCGCTGCCGGTGGTGCTGGCCGGCTGGGTGGCGCAGAAGCAGCTCGTCCGCGGCCTGTCGATGGGCGCCATCAAGTGACCCATCCCGGTCGGAAATGAGGTTCTCCTCGCGCTTCCCCAGACGTTCTCCCGCTTCACCAGACATGCATGCCTCGCAGAGCGGGAGCGTCATCGTCTTCTGCGACGAGGGCTACGCGTCCAGCCTCGCCGCCGGGTCGCTGCGCGAGCTCGGGCTGGTCAACGCGATCGACCTGGTCGGCGGCTTTCACGCCTGGGCGGGCCTCCCGGTCACGGGAGGCCCGCCCAGGCCCCTGACCCTCCTTTCCTCGTGGGGCTCGTCGTCGCTCGGGACCTTCGCGGTCGGCGTCTGGCTAGGCTCGGGGGCATGACGCTGGAACGCGGTGTCTACGCCAACCGCACGCTGAACCTGCGCTCGGTGCAGGCCATCGGCTACGACATGGACTACACGCTCATCCACTACCGCACGCGCGAATGGGAGCGGACGGCGTTCGAGCACGCCACGCGGGTGCTCGCGGCCGGCGACTACCCCGTCGCCGGCCTGACGTTCGAGCCCGACCGGTACCTGCAGGGCCTGGTCATCGACCTCGACCTCGGCAACCTGGTCAAGGCCACCCGATTCGGCTACATCATCCAGGCGCAGCACGGCACGCGCCAGCTGTCCTTCGACGAGCTGCGGACCACGTACAACGGCGTCAACGTCGACCTCAACAACCCGCGGTTCAGGTTCATGAACACGCTGTTCACGATCTCCGAGTCCGCGCTCTACGCCCAGTTCGTCGACCGTCTCGACGACGGCACCATTCCCGGGCCGCTCGGCTACGACGAGCTGTACCGCATCGTGTCGGCCGCGCTGGACGAGTCGCACACCACCGGGGCATTGAAGGCGGAGATCGTCGCCGACCCGGACCGCTTCTGCGACATCGACCCGTCCACCGCGCAGACCCTGATCGACCAGCGGCTGGCCGGGAAACGGCTGCTGCTCATCACGAACAGCGACTGGTCGTACACGAAGGCGATGATGAGCTACGCCTTCGACCGCCACGTGCCGTCCGGCTCGTGGCGCGACCTGTTCGACATCGTGGTCGTGGCTGCCGCCAAGCCGCGGTTCTTCGCCGAGGTCGAGCCGGTGTACCGCGTCGTCGACGGCGAGCGCGGGCTGCTGCAGCCGCACTGGGGCCCGTTCAAGACCGGCGAGGTCTACCACGGCGGGTGCGCCCGGCAGGTCGAGCAGAGCCTCGGCCTCACCGGCGCCGAGATCCTCTACGTCGGCGACCACCTGTTCGGCGACGTCCACGTCACCAAGTCCGCGCTGCGCTGGCGCACCGCGCTCATCATGCGAGAGCTCGAGGCCGAGATCGCCGCGGCCCAGGTGTTCGCCGGCGACGAGGCCGAGCTGCGGCGCCTCATGACCGAGAAGGCCGTCCTGGAGGACCGCCTCGCGCACGCCCGCATGGCACTACTGCGCCCCGGCGACGACGCGCCCCGCGAGAGCGTCGAGGCGCTGCGCGAGGCGCTGCGGACGCTGGACGAGCGCATCGTGCCGTTGGCTCGCGCCGCCAGCGAACTGGGCAACCCCACGTGGGGCCCGATGATGCGGGCCGGCAACGACAAGAGCCTGTTCGCCCGCCAGGTCGAGAAGTACGCCGACATCTACACCTCGCGGGTCGCCAACCTCGGGCAGCGCACACCGTTCGCGTTCCTCCGGGCGGCCCGGACGTCGCTGCCGCACGACCTCATGCCGCGGGAGATAGCGCCGGAGTGATGCGCTTCTCACGGCGGGCCCGCGCGATGCCTGAACGTCACGCCGGCCGGCACCTGCTCGCCGCCGGGATGATGGTGGACGGCGACCTGTGCGCCCTGCGCCGCGAACGCTCGCGCCACCGCCGCGCCGATACCTCCGTCGGCGCCCGTGACGAGCGCGACCTTTCCGCTCAATCCGGTGTCGATCACGCCGGCGAGCCTTCTTGATCCGCTCGGCGCGGCGCAACCGGTTTAATCCGGACATCGCACCCGGATAGTTTCCGCAAAAAAAGACCGTCCGCGTATGCCCGGGAAATCCCAGAGGCATACGCGGACGGGTTCGTGGGGAGCCGCCAAGCGCCCACCGGATGGAGAAGGGCTTACGCGCCAGATGTCAGCCGAGCAGGCCGGTGACGGTACCCAGCAGCTGGTTGACCAGCGCGACGATGCTGTCGAGGATGCCGGAAAGTGCGTCCATGATCGTGACTCCTTCGGTGAAGATCTTCGGTTGGCGAACCGCAGGGCCAAGCTCTTGTCCGGACGGCCCCGTGTTCTTGACTGTGAGTCTAGGCAGAGAAAGTAGTGGCGCAAGGAGAAACGAAGAAATCCTTCTTGCGTGTCGTCCCAATAAACATTCTCGACGCACAGAATGTCGTTCAAAGGCGGACATACGTGTCTTGACACGCCGCATCACCGGCTTGTCACGGCCTGTCGAGGCGTTCCGCAGCAAGTCAGGCGTACCATTGACGGCATGACCCAGTGCACGCAGCCGATGATGCGCCCCGTCCAGGGGCCACTACGCGTGCGCTGACACCGTCACCCACAGCAAGCGTCGCCCCTGCTCAGCGGGGGCTTCGTCATCGTGCGCACTCCCCCGCCGGCGCAGGGCGGAGGGGAGCCACCATGACCACCGGCCACTACTACGTCACCACGTCGATCCCGTACGTCAACGGGGCGCCGCACCTCGGCCACGCGCTCGAGCTGGTCCAGACCGACGTGCTCGCCCGGCACCGGCGCCGCCGCGGGCGGCCGGTCCGGTTCCTCACCGGCACCGACGACAACGCGCTGAAGAACGTCGTCGCCGCGCGGGCCGCAGGCGTGCCCACCCGCGAGTTCGTCGACGCCAACGCCGCCAGGTTCGCCGCGCTGCGCGGGCCGCTGGCGCTGTCGGTGGACGACGTCATCCGGACCAGCGGCGACCCTCGGCACCCGCCGGGCGTCCGGCGGCTCTGGGAGCGGTGCGCCGCGCGCGGCGACTTCTACCGGCGCCGCTACACCGGGCTGTACTGCGCCGGCTGCGAGCAGTTCTACGCGGAGGCCGAGCTGCCCGGCGGCGTGTGCCCGGAGCACGGCGTCGCACCCGAGCAGGTCAGCGAGGAGAACTGGTTCTTCCGGCTGTCGCGGTACCAGGACGAGCTGCTGCGCGTCCTGGAATCCGGCGCCGTCCGGATCGAGCCGGCGGCCAGACGCGCCGAGGTGCTGGCCTTCGTCCGGTCCGGCCTGCGCGACGTCAGCGTGTCCCGGCCGGCCGAGCGGGGCGGCGGCTGGGGCATCCCGGTCCCCGGCGACCCCGGCCAGGTGGTGTACGTCTGGTGGGACGCGCTGGCCAACTACGTGACGGCGCTCGGCTACGGCGGCGACGACAGGGCCTACCGGAACTGGTGGACGGAGTCGGCCGACCGCGTGCACGTCATCGGCAAGGGCATCGTGCGGTTCCACGCGGTGTACTGGCTGGCCCAGCTGCGCTCCGCCGGACTGCCGCTGCCGACGGCGATCCTCGTCCACGACTACCTCACCGCCGGCGGCGCGAAGATCGCCAAGAGCAGCGGCGGCGCCGCCGACCCCGCCGCCCTGGTCGAGCGGTACGGCACCAACGCGTTGCGCTGGTGGTTCGTCCGCGAGGTGCCACGCACCGGCGACACCGACTTCACCGAGGAGCGGCTGGTCGCCCGGCACGACCTCGAGTTGGCGAACGGGCTGGGCAACCTGGTGCAGCGCACGCTGACACTGGTACACCGGCTGGACGACGGCGTCGTCGGCGCGCCCGACCCCGGCGCCGAGCTGGTCGCGGCAGCCGGCGCGCTGCCGGCCGCCGTCGACCGGGCGCTGGACGGGTTCGACCTGCGGGCGGCGACGGCCGCGCTGGTCGCCGTCGTGGACCTCGCGAACCGCACGATCGAGGCGGACCGGCCATGGGAGCGCGACCGCCGCCGCCGGCCCGGGGCCGCGGTCGTCCTGGCCGGTCTGGTGCACGCGTGCCGGGTGGTCGCCGCCGAGCTGGAGCCGTTCCTGCCTGGCGGCGCGGCCCGGCTGCGGGCCCAGCTCGGCGCCGTCGGCGACACGAGGGTGCGCCGGCCGGAACCGGCGTTCGAGCGACTCGCGCAATCACGGGCCGGCCGACCCTAGACTCGGTCACTGTTCGCCGGCGAGAAGGGATACATCATGGGCCAGGGCGTGCACATGCAGGAGCTGCCGGGCATCGGCAAGCGGTATGACATCGACCTCGGCAGCGCGACGCAGCGGATCTCCGTCGTCGTGCGCCACGGCGACATCCGCGACCTCTACGTCTTCACCACCAAGGGCGACGAGCCGACCGCCGTCCTCGAGCTGAGCCGCGAGCAGGCGTTGAAGCTGGGCGCCGTCCTGACCGGCACGTTCTTCGAGGGCTAGGGCGCAGGTGCACGCTGACCTCATCGGCCTGGGCGCCATCGTCCTGCTCGCCGGGCTGGTGGCCCGGCTGGGCCGCCGGTACGGCTTCCCGACGGTGCCCTGTTACATGCTGATCGGCATCGTGTTCGGCCCCGGCACGCCCGGGCCGGTGCTGATCGAGCACCCCGAGGACCTCTCGCTGCTGGCGTCGCTGGGTCTGGTGCTGCTGCTGTTCCACCTGGGCGTGGAGTTCCCGGCCGAGCAGGTGCTGGGCAGCGGGCGGCGGCTGTTCATCGCCGCCGGCGTGTACATCGGACTCAACGTGAGCGCCGGCCTGGCGCTCGGCTTTGCGCTCGGCTGGGGCACGTCCGAGGCGCTGGTCATCGCCGGCGCGCTGGGCATCTCGTCGTCGGCGATCGCGACGAAGTTGCTGATCGAGCTGCGCCGGTTGACCAACGCCGAGACGCCGATCATCCTCGGCATCATCGTCATCGAGGACATGTTCCTCGCGTTCTATCTGGCCCTGCTGGCGCCGGTGCTGAACGACTCCGGCTCGACGCTGGACTTCGTCGTCGACCTGCTGGTCAGCTTCGGGTTCCTGGTGGCGCTCTTCGCGCTCGCGCGGTGGGGCGCCCGGGCGATCGCGCTGGTCCTGGACTCTCGCGAGGACGAGCTGCTGGCGATCCTCATGATCGGGCTGGTCGTGCTGGTGGCGGGCGTGGCCCTCGAGGTCGGCGTGTCCGAGGCGATCGGCGCGCTGATGATCGGGCTGGTGGTGTCGCGCACGGCGCTGAAGGAGCGGGTCGAGCAGCTCGTGCTGCCGCTGCGCGACGTGTTCGCGGCGGTGTTCTTCATCTCGTTCGGGCTGACGATCGATGTCGGCGATCTCGGCGCCGTCGCCCTGCCGGTCGTGATCGCCGTCTGCATGACGCTGCTGACGAACCTCACCGCCGGCGTCTTCACCGCCCGGCTGTTCGGGTTCAACCAGCGGGCAGCGGCGAACATCGGGCTGACGGTGCTGGGCCGCGGCGAGTTCTCGCTGATCCTGGCGACGCTGGCCATCGCCGCCGGCCTGGACGAGCGCATCGGCCCGTTCGTCGCGCTGTACGTGCTGGTGCTCGCGATCGCGGCGCCGCTGCTGGCGTCGCAGTCCAGGCACTTCGCCCGATTCGTGCCCGACCGGATCCTGCGGTCGCGCTGGCAGTACGTCCGCTCCGAGACCATGAGCACGTCCTGCACCCACCAGGACCAGATGAACGTCACCGACACCGACATCGACGTGTGCCAGCAGTGCGTCGACGAGGGCGCCAACTGGGTGCAGCTGCGGCTGTGCATGAAGTGTGGTCTGGTGGCCTGCTGCGACGACTCACCCCGGCGGCACTCCCGGGCGCACTATCAAGCCGAGCACCACCCGATCATCCAGTCGCTGGAGCCGGGCGCGGACTGGCAGTACTGCTACGTCGACGAGATTCTCGTGCGCGAGCCGCTCGGCCGATCGCGCGCCGGCTGACTCACGGCGTGACGTAGATCCACTCGAGGCCGTCGAAGCCGAGCCCGTCGAGGTGCTCGGCCCGGGTCAGCCCGGCCCGGACGGCGACCCGCTGCGAGGCGAGGTTCGTCGGCCGGATCCGGGCGACGACCGCCACGCCCGGCAGGTGCTTCGCGGCCCACTCGACGGCGGCGCGGGCAGCCTCGGCTGCCAGCCCGCGTCCCCACCAGGCCGGGTCGAAGCCGTAGAAGAGGTTCGTCACCTGGTCGTCGTGGAACCACATGTACTTGAGCCCGCAGAACCCGACCGGCCGGTCGGACTCCTGCCGCAGCACCGTCCAGTAGCCGAACCCCGTGGCGCGCCAGTGCTCGTCCCAGCTGTGGTACAGGTTCTCCGCGCCGTCGCGGTCGCGCAGCCGGTTGGACGGGTTGTGCTCACTGGACCGCGGGTCGCGGTAGATGTCGAAGATGATGTCGACGTCCTCGGGCCGCGGCCGCCGCAGCAGCAGCCGGTCGGTCACGAGTGTGGAGTGCCCGGCGTCCCTCACCGGGGCGAGGTTACCCGCCCCCGGTGACGATCATGCGAACGGCCAGCACCACGATGACGGCGCCGGACACGAACGCCGTCGCCAGCCGGCCGCGCGGCCCCGTCACGAACCGGCCGAGCAGCGCTCCCCCGCCGGCCAGCAGCAGTTGCCAGCTGGCCGAGGCGGCGAACGCCGCGACGACGAACGCGACGGCCTCGGCACCGCCGGCCAGCTCGGCGCCGCTGCCGATGACCAGCGCGGCGAAGTAGACGACGGTCATCGGGTTGATCACGGTGATGCCGGCGAACCTGACGAACGCCCCGGCCGGCGTCACCCGGTCGGCGCGGCCGTCGTCCGGGTCCGCCGTGGCCGGGCCGGCACGGTGCCGGCGGTACGCGGCGACCGCCCCGACGGCCGCCATCACCAGCAGCACGGCGGCGGACGCCCAGCGCAACGGGACGGCGTACGGCTCGATCGCGCCGGCCAGCGCCGCCCCGCCGAGCACGGCGGCGATCGCGTAGCCGCCGTCGACGGCCGCGATGCCCAGGGCCGCGCCCGTGCCCACCGTCAGCGAGGTGCGCGCCGTCAGGGCCACCAGATAGGCGCCCACGGCACCGACCGGGATCGCGATGCCGTAGCCGGCCAGCAACCCCGCGACGATCGCCGCGGTCACGGCGTCGGAGCGATCGGCCTCCAGCCCGGGCGCGTCTGCTGCTTCGTCGCCGCCGGACGAGCGGGGACGGGCAGCGCGCGGGGACCGGGTGTCGACATCATGGACGGATGATGGCAAACGACGACCTCGCCCTCAACGGGGTTTCCGGCCGGCCGCTGGAGCTGCTGGCGCGCTGGCTCTCCGACGCCGGCGACGACGGCATCGCCACCAGGGCCCGCTTCGACCTCGCCGGCGGGGAGTGGACGCGCCGCTTCGTCCTCCCGTGACCTACCCTGTGAGCCGTCCCGCCGATCGATGGAGGCCGCGCCTTGCCCGAACCGCCCGAGCACTACTACGCGAGCACGCCCGGCGTGGCCAGCTCGAGGCGGACGATCGAGCTCGACCTGCCGGACCTGCGGCTCACGCTGCTAACGGACACCGGGGTGTTCTCGTTCAAGCAGCTCGACGCCGGCACCCGGGTGCTGCTGGAGAACGCGCCGCGACCGGCGGTCCGCGGCGACCTGCTCGACCTCGGGTGTGGATACGGGCCGATCGCGCTCACGTTGGCGCACCGGCAGCGGCGGCGGCGCGTCTGGGCGGTCGACGTCAACGAGCGGGCGCTGGAGCTGGTGCGCGAGAACGCCGCCGCGGCCGGCCTGAGTGGGGTCCGGGCGGCGCTGCCCGGCGACGTGCCGGCCGACGTGCGGTTCGCGGCGGTGTACTCCAACCCGCCCATCCGGGTCGGCAAGGCGGCCCTGCACGACCTGCTGCTCCAGTGGCTGCCCCGGCTGTTGCCGGGCGGCGCGGCGTACCTGGTCGTGCAGCGCAACCTGGGCTCTGACTCGCTGGCCCGGTGGCTGTCGGAGACCGGCTTCCCGACCCGGCGGCTGCTGTCCCGGCACGGCTACCGGGTGCTCGAGGTCAAGCCACGTTCGTCCACCACGACAACGGAGTAGCACGTGCGACAGCTCGGCGGAACGGAACTGAAGCGACTGCACCGGTCGTGGCGCCGGAAGGACTCCTTCCGGCTCGCGCTGCTGCTCGAGGACGTGCAGTCGCCGTTCAACGTGGGGTCGATCATGCGGACGGCGGCCGCGCTCAGCGTCAGCGAGCTGTACGTCGTCGGCCGCACCGCCGCCCCGAACTCCCCCAAGGCGCAGAAGACCGCGCTGGGCACCGGCCGCTACCTGACGTGGAGCACCCACGAGGACATCGCGGCGGCGGTCGGCGTGGTGCGCGCCGACGGCTACCTGGTCGTCGGCCTGGAGCTGGCCGACGAGGCCGAGCCGCTGGCCTCGCTGAACCTGCGCCGGGACGTCTGCATCGTGCTGGGCAACGAGGACCGCGGGCTGTCCTCGACGTGCCTGAACCTCTGCGACGCGGTCGGCTACGTGCCGCAGACGGGCCGGGTCGGCTCACTCAACGTCGCCGCCGCGGCCGCCGTCGCCTGCTATGAGGTGCGCCGGCAGGGCTGGGCCGACGCTCCCGCCGAGTAACTGGGCAGCGTCGGATCCCATGTCGATCTTGGAGTTGTTCGGCAATTGCGAGGTGAAATGTCCGATAGATGGCCGAACAAGTCCAAGATCAACACTGGGTGGGCGGCGTGGCGTCGCCCGGGCCCGGGATGCATCAACGGCATGGGCGCGCAGACCAGCCGACCTCGACGACCCACATCCACCCCGGCCTACGGTCAGGGGACGCCGAGCAGCCGCAGGACGGCGGCCGTCCCGGCGGCGGCCAGGACCACCACGACGAACGGCGCGCGCCGCCAGGCCAGCACCGCACCGACCACGACGCCGGCCGGCCGGGCGATGCTGTCGAATTCGCGGCCGTCCAGCATCGTGGCGGTCGCGACCAGCGCGGCCAGCAGGACGATCGTCGACACGCCCAGCAGCTGCTCCGCCCGCGGCGGCAGCGTCATCCGCTCGCGCAGCGCCGGACCGGCGTAGCGGAACGCGAACGTCCCGACGCCCAGCACCAGAACGGCCGCGACCAGCGTTGTCGTCGACACCGTCATGCAGCCACCTCCTCGGGGCGCGACGCGGACCGGGCCCGGGCAAGCGCGACCACGACCCCGGCCAGCGCCAGCAGCACCGGCAGCCCGGCTTGCAGGAAGGGCGCCGTCGCCAGCGCGATCGCCGCGCCCACGGCCGCCGCCAGCGCCGTCGTCCGGTCTCGCAGCGCTGGCAGTACCAGCGCCAGCAGCACCGCCGGGAAGGCGGCGTCCAGCCCGAGTGCGGCCGGGTCGCTCACCGCCGTCCCGAGGAACGCGCCGGCCAGCACGCCGAGGTTCCAGCAGACGAACACCGCCACCCCGCAGCCCCAGTAGGCCGCCCGTCGGCGCTCCCCGTCCGGCTGGGCCAGCGCGAACGCGACCGACTCGTCGACCATGACATGACTGCCGGCGGCCCGCTGCCAGCCGCGGCCGACGACGTCGCCGACGGTGAAGCCGAACACCACGTGCCGCAGGTTCACCAGCAGCCCGGCCAGCACCGCGGCCACCGGGTTGCCGCCCGACGCGACCAGCCCGACGAACATGAACTGCGCCGCCCCCGCGAACACCACGACCGACAGCAGCATCGGCAGCCACACCGGCAGCCCTTCGCCCACGGTGATGGCCCCGAACGACAGCCCCACCACCCCGTCGGCGACACACACGAGCGCGATGTCCCGCGCCAACGCCCGGTCGGCGCGTAGTGTTCGGTAGATCGAACGCATGACCAGTAGACTGAACGATTAACGTCCGTTCGTCAAGACGAACGATCGATCGATGGAGCGAACGATGAGCCAGTCCCCGAGCGCCCCGCTCGCCGTCATCGCCGCGTCCCTGCAGCGGGAGCGGCGCCGCACCGGCCTGTCGCTGGCCGAGGTGGCCCGCCGGGCCGGCATCGCGAAGTCGACGTTGTCGCAGCTGGAGTCAGGCGCCGGCAACCCGAGCGTCGAGACGCTGTGGGCGCTGAGCGTCGCGCTGGACGTGCCGTTCGCCCATCTCGTCGAGCCGCCGCGGCCGCGAGTCCAGGTGATCCGCAAGGGCGAGGGGCCGGCCGTCGCGTCGGAGCGGTCGGACTACGTCGCCACCGTCCTGTCGGCCAGCCCGCCGAACGCCCGCCGCGACATCTACCTCGTCAGCGCGCAGCCCGGCGAGCCGCGCGCGTCCGACCCGCACATGCCGGGCGTCGTCGAGCATGTGGTCCTGAGCGCCGGCCGGGCGCTGGTCGGGCTCACCGACGACCCGGTGGAGCTGGCACCCGGCGACTACGTCTCCTACCCCGGCGACCTGCCGCACGTGTTCCGCGCGCTGGAGCCGGACACGGTCGCCGTCCTGCTCTCCGAACACCATTGAGAAATTTCTTGGCCGGGGTTGTCGATTCACCTGCCGGCCGCGTGTCGAGGGTATGAAGACCGACAGTCACACCGACACCATCGAGGAGACCTCATGGCCCAGTACGCGATCCTCATCTTCGAGCGCGAGGCGGAGGGCGGCCAGGCGCCGGACCTGCCGCCGGAGATCATGGCGGCGCACGAGGCGCTGCCCGGCCGCATCGCCGAGAAGGGCGGCCGCGAACTCGGCGGCATCGCGCTGGAGCCCAGCGCGACCGCGACGTCGATCCGCGGCGACCTCGTCACCGACGGCCCGTTCATCGAGACCAAGGAGGCGCTGGCCGGCGTCTTCGTCATCGAGGCGCGCGACCTCGACCACGCGATCGAGCTGGCCCGCATGACGCCGATCGTCAGCGGCGGCGTCGAGGTGCGGCCGCTGCTCGGGCTCGACTTCTCCGGGCTGACGTCCTGACCGTCGAGACCGCCGTCGCCGACGCGCACCGCCGCGAGTGGGCCTTCGTGCTCGCCGCGACGGTGCGCGTCACGCGCGACCTCGACGCCGCCGAGGAGGCCGTTCAGGACGCCTACGTCCAGGCGCTGACCCGGTGGGCCCGCGACGGCGTCCCCGCCAAGCCGGCCGCCTGGCTGACGACCGTCGCCCGACGGACCGCGCTGAACAACCTGCGCCGCCAGCGCACCCTGCAGGCCAAGCTCCCGCTGCTGGTCATGGACGTCGACGACGGCGGCCGCGACAGCGTCGCGGCCGCCGTGCTGGACGACGCCGCGCCGATTCCCGACGACCGGCTGCGGCTGGTGTTCACCTGCTGCCACCCGGCGCTGTCGCGGGAGGCGCAGGTCGCGCTGACGCTCCGGCTGGTCTGCGGCGTCAGCACCCCGGACATCGCGCACGCGTTCCTCGTCACCGAGCCGACGATGGCCGCCCGGATCACCCGGGCCAAGAAGAAGATCGCATCCGCGCGCATCCCGTACGCCGTCCCCGCCGCGGCCGACCTGCCGGCCCGCGTCGACGCCGTCCTGACGGTCATCCACCTGCTGTACGCGACCGGGCACACCGCGCACTCCGGCGAGAACCTGGTCCGCGACGAGCTCACCGGCCGCGCCCTCGACCTCGCCCGCATGCTCCGGCCGCTGCTGCCGTCGGAGCCGGAGACCGCCGGCCTGCTGGCGCTGCTGCTGGTCCACCAGGCACGCCGGGCCACCCGCACTGACGCCGACGGGCGGCTGCTGCGGCTGGAGGAGCAGGACCGGTCGGCGTGGGATCGCGCCCTGATCGCCGAGGCGGATCGGCTGGTGGTGGGCGCGCTGCGGGCCGGGCCGCCCGGACGGTTCACGCTGCAGGCCGCGATCGCCGCCCTGCATGCCGAGGCGCCCAGCTATGCCGAGACCGACTGGCCGCAGATCCTGACGTTGTACGACGAGCTGCTCCGCCGCTGGCACTCCCCCGTCGTCGCGTTGAATCGCGCCGTGGCCGTCTCGATGGTCGACGGCCCGGCCGCGGCGCTCGCCGAGGTGGAAGCCCTCGAGCGGGACGGCCGGCTGGCCGGCTACCGCTACCTGCCCGCGACGAAGGCCGACCTGCTGTCGCGGCTCGGCCGGCACGCCGAGGCCGCCGCGGCCTACCGGGCGGCGCTCGCCCTTAGCGACAACGCCGCCGAACAGGAGTTCCTGCAGGACCGGCTGAGCCGTACGCCGCGGTGATCCGTGCGGAACCGTGCGCCGGCGCACCCCGGCCTACCTGCATGAACCGGGTCACGGTCGCCGTTGTCGCGGCCAGCGCCGCGGTGGCGGCGTGCGGCGACACCACCGGCGCCGTCGACGGGCCGGTGCTGACGTCCGGCAGCGCGGCCTACGGCGGGTACGACGCCCAGGTGTTCGGCGAGGTCGTGCTCGACGGCGACTGCATGCTGCTGGACGGCCGTCTCCCGGTCGTCTGGCCCGGCGGGACCACCTGGCAGGCCGACCCGGGCACCGTCGCCCTCCCCGGCGGCACCCGGGTCGAGCCGGGCAGAGCGGTCAACGGCAGCGGCGGCTACGTCGGGCGCGACCAGGTCGAGTCGAGGGCCGGGCAGAGGTCGCCGACGCGGCCGCGGGCTGTGCCGGCCCGGACGGCGAGATCGCCGTGTGCCACCACCAGCCGCGCCATCTCCTGAGATGACAGGCTCAAAATGAGGCTCTTCTGCCCGATCCGTGGGTCGGTCGCGTTCGGCTCGCCGGGGATGCCGCGTCGGCCGGGGGTTGCCACGTCCACCGTCCCCCTGCTGCCCATTGTCTTAGCCGCGCAACCGCGCCTCAAGCGGACTGTTGGGCGCTTCGCGCGGCGAGGACCGCTTGACCCGCGGCTGCGCGGTCTAAGAACGGGCAGCTATCAGGGGGACGGGGCGAGTCTGGGCACACCTCGACCCCGCGCAGCCGTGGTTCGGTGTGGCGCTGGTGTCTGTGGACAGCGATGATCATCCACGATCGCGTACACCACCAGGATTACCCGAGCCTCACCACGATTGCAGGCGTGTTGAGGCTCGAGAAAACCTCATGATGCCCTCCGGATCAGTGGGAAATCTCACCACGTGGACACCCGGCCAAGAGAATGGGCGGCAGGGGGAGGCCAACGCCGCACCCCCGGCCGATGACCCACGGATGCGTCAGAAGAGCCCGTCAGGCGAGCCAGTGCGGCGGACGGTCCAGGCCGGCGGGCAGCCGGGTCGCGGCGTCGCCGGCCGCGGCGTTGACCTGCGGCTGGGTGAGGAACAGGGCGGCCGAGAGGTCGGCGCCGCGAATGTCGGCCGCGCGGAAGTCCGCGCCGATGACGTCGGCGCGGTCGAGGGTCGCGTCCCGCAGGTCGGCGCCGATGAGGTAGGCGCTACGAAGGTCCGCACCGGTGAGGTCGGCGCCGCGCAGCTTCTTCCCGATGAGGTCCGCGCCGCGCAGGTCGCGGCCCGGCGTGCCCGCGCGCGCCAGCCGGGACGCCTCGCGTAGCAGCACGTCCGCGTCGGCCCGCAGCGCGCCGACATCGACGCCGGCCAGCTCGGCCGGCGGCGCCGAGGTGAGCCGCGACACCGCGTCGACCTGCTCGTCCAGGGCCGGGCGCAGCGCCGCCGCGGCCGCGATCCGCCGCGCCGCCTCGAGGTGCCAGAGCAGCTCGTGCACCGGCCGCAGGACGGCGAACGCGGCGAGCATCTCCTCGCGCAGCTCTGGCGACGACCGCCACGTCGCGCCGCCGAACGTCACCTGCACGACCCGCTGGCCGGCGCCGAAGCAGTCGTACACCGTGCAGCCCGGGAACCCGCGCGAGCGCAGCGAGGCATGGATGCCGCAGCGGAAGTCGTCGCGCAGGTTCGGGCACGGCTCCCCCGCCGGCTTGTCGATGGCGAAGTCGGCGGAGCGGGTCAGCGCCGGCCCCACGCAGCACAGCGCCGCGCAGCGATCGCAGTCGGCGCGCAGTTCGAGCACGTCCGAAGCATACGTGCGCGGCTGCGCGCCGCCCTCGCCTCCACGTCAGGCCGGCTCGAACCGCGCGTGCACGGCGTTCTCGCCGGCCGTGAAGCCCGTGCACCGGTAGCCGGGCACGCCGACGCCTTCGTCGAACAGCCGCTCACCGCCGCCGAGCAGGATCGGCGAGATCGCGATCTCCATCTCGTCGATCAGCCCGGCCCGCAGGTACTGCCGGATGGTCGCGGCACCACCCGCGACGAGGGCGTCCTTGCCGTCGGCGGCCGCGAGGGCCTGCTCGCGGGCCGACTCGATGCCGTCGGTGACGAAGTGGAAGGTCGTGCCGCCCGCCATCTCGACGGACGGGCGCGCGTGGTGGGTCAGCACGAACACGGGGTGGTGGTAAGGCGGGTTCGGCCCCCACCAGCCGGTCCAGTTCTCGTCCGGCCAGTCGCCGCGGACCGGGCCGAACATGTTGCGGCCCATGATCGTGGCGCCGATGTTGCGCCAGTTGCGCTGGACGTACTCGTCGTCGACGCCGGCGGGCGCGGCCGCGATGGGATCGTCGGCGTTGAACGTCGGGGTGACGACGGCCCAGTCGTGCAGGCTCTCGCCGCCGATGCCGAGCGGGTTCTCGATGCTCTGGTCGGGCCCGGCGCCGTAGCCGTCGACGGACACGGAGAACATGTGGACGCGGAGCTTCTGTGTGGTGGTCATGTCCGTAGGTCGGAGTCGGGGACGGGACTTCTACATCATGCCGCCGACTTCTTCTTTGTGGACGTCTTCTTCGCCGCCGTCTTCTTCGCCGGCGCCTTCTTCTTCGCAGCGGTCTTCTTGGCCGGCGCCTTCTTCTTCGCCCCGCCGGAGCGCCCCTTCTTCGCCGCCGCGACGCTCTCCTGCAGCGCGGTGAGCAGGTCGGTCGCACCGGTGGCGGCCGGCTCGGTCTCGGCGACGACCTCCCGGCCCTCGTGCTTGGCCTCGACCAGCTCCTCGACCCGCTCGGTGTAGGTGTCGTGGTACTGCTCCGGCTTCCACGGCTCGGTCATCGCTTCGACGAGGTCGACGGCCATGTCGAGCTGCTTGTTCTTCGACGCCGCCTTGGGCAGGTCGCCGAGCTCCGTCACCGGGTCGCGGATCTCGTCGGCGAAGTACATCGTCTCGAGCACCAGGACCGGGCCGGAGGCGCGGACGCAGGCCAGGTACTCCTTGCTGCGCATGACGAACTTCGCGATGGCCGCGCGGTCGGTCTTCTCCAGCGCGGTGCGCAGCAGCGCGTACGAGGAGGCGGTGTCGTCGTCGCTGGGGCCCAGGTAGTAGCTCTTCTGGAAGTGGATCGGGTCGATCTCGGCCAGCTCGACGAACTGCTCGATCTCCAGTGCCCGCGACCGGCCCGGCGCGATCTCGGCCAGCTCCTCGCGTTCGACGATGACGTACTCGCCGCCGCCGACCTCGTGACCCTTGACGATGTCGTCGTAGTCGACCTCGTCGCCGGTGCGCTCGTTGACCCGCTTGTAGCGGATCCGGTCGGACGTCCCGCGTTCGAACTGGTGGAAGTCCACCTCGTGCTCCTGCGTCGCGGAGTACAGCCGGACCGGGATCGACACCAGCCCGAAGCTCAGGAACCCACTCCAGATCGACCGTGCCATGCCGGCCCCATACCCGCCCAGGCCACGGGGCATGCGCGCATGCCATGCATGGCGACCGGGTAGCGACCAGGCATGAGAGCCGTCCTCCTCAACTGCACGCTCAAGCCGTCGCCGCAGCCGTCCAACACGGGGGCACTGGCCGACGTCGTCGCCGGGTCCTTGCGTGACGACGGCGTCGAGGTCACCGCGTTCCGGCTGGCCGACCTGAAGATCCCGCCCGGCGTCCAGACCGACATGGGCGACGGCGACGACTGGCCACGGGTGCACGAGGCGATCCTGGCTGCCGAGATCCTCGTCGTCGCCAGCCCCACCTGGGTGGGCCGGCCGTCGTCGCTGGCACAGCGGGCGCTGGAACGGATGGACGCGATGATCTCCGAGACCGGCGACGACGGCCGGCCGGTCGCGTTCGACAAGGTCGCCGGCGTGGTCGTCACCGGCAACGAGGACGGCGCGCACCACGTCATCTCCGAGCTGTGCGGCGGGATGGTCGACATCGGGTTCACCATCCCGGCGCAGGCGTGGACGTACTGGCACCTCGGCCCCGGCCCCGGGCCGGACTACCTGGACGAGACCAAGGGCCACGACTGGGCGCACTCGACCGGCCGGACGATGGCGGCCAACCTGGTCGCGACGGCGCGGGCGCTGGCCGCGGCGCCGCTGCCCACACCGGCGAGCTGACGCCGTCCGCTCATCGCCGATACGGCCGGAAGAACTCCCGCAGCTCCTGCGCGTAGCGCTCCGGCTCCTCGAACGGCGCGAAGTGACCGCCGCTCTCGGGCTCGGTCACCCGCACGACGTTGGCCGTGCGCTCGAGCCAGACCCGCGGTGGGCGTACGAGGTCGCCGCGGAACAGCGCGAACCCCGACGGCACCTCGACCCGCCGCGCCAGCTGCGCCGGCGGGATGGCCGCGTTCGCCTGGTACATGCGCATCGACGAGCCGATGGTCCCCGTCAGCCAGTAGATGGTGAGGTTGGTGAGGATCTCGTCCTTGCTGAACCGCCGCTCCACGTCGCCGTCGCAGTCGCTCCAGGACCGCAGCTTCTCGACGATCCAGGCGGCCAGCCCGGCCGGCGAGTCGGTCAACCCGGCGGCCGCGGTCTGCGGCTTCGTCCGATGAATCGCCGCGTATGCACCCTCCGTCGCACCCCAGGCGGCGGCACCCTGGATGAACTCGCGCTCCTCAGGTGTCAGCTCGGCCGGATCACCCCCGAACACCGGCACCCCGGCGTCCATGCGGTGCACGGCGACGACGCGATCGGGATGGTCGAGCGCGAGGTAGCGGCTCACGTGGCTGCCGAGATCGCCACCGGCCGCGCCGAACCGCTCGTAGCCGTGCCCGCTCATCAGCCGCGCCCACAGTCCGGCGACGGCGACGGAGTCGAGCGGCCGGCCGGGCCGGTCGGAGTACCCGTAACCCGGGAGGTCGGGCACCACCACGTCGAACGCGTCGGCGGGGTCGCCGCCGTGCGCGCCCGGGTCGGTGAGCAGCGTGATCACCTTGGTGTAGCGCCAGAAGGAGTCGGGCCAGCCGTGCGTGAGCACCAGCGGCAGCACCGGACCGGACGGCGCGACGGCGCGCGCATGCACGTAGTGGATGCCGAGACCGCCGACGGTCGTGCGGAACCGGGGCAGCCGGTTCAGCGCCGCCTCCTGCGCCGGCCAGTCGAAGCCGTCGGCCCAGTACGCGACCAGCTCGCGCAGGTAGCCGACGTCGGTGCCGAGTGACCAGCCGGCGTCCTCGGGCGCGTCGGGCCAGCGGGTGGCCCGCAGCCGGGCGCGCAGGTCGTCGAGTTCCGCGGCGGTGGCGCGCGGGGCGAACGGCTCGGGGCGGGGCTGGTCGTCGGTCATGCGATCACCCTAGGAGCCCACGCCGTCGGCGCGGGGCAGAACCGAGTCCTCCAGCCGGCCGTCGGGGTCGTACACCGCGCACATGATCGCGCGATCTCCGTCGGCCCAGGTCTCGGCGGTCGGCAGGATCGGGTAGTAGTCCAGGCCGGACTCGTCCTTGCTGGTCCACTGCTGCTCGAAGCCCTTGCCACACTCGGCCCAGCCCAGCTCGGCCACGGCGTCGCGGTCCCACGGGCCGTCCGGCGCGTGCACGAACAGGTACGACTGGTTGTCGGCGCCGTCCGGGCACGGCGTATAGACGACCACATCCTCCCCGGCGAACTCGGAGTACTCGGGGTCGGAGAAGCATTCCGTCAGCTCGATGTCCAGCAGCCCGGTGACGCCGGCGTCGATGAACGCGTCGTCCTTGTGGGCCGGACCGCCGCACGCGGCCACCCCAAGCACCCCGGGCACCAGGAGCGCGACGCGGACCAGGCGACGGACGGCGGACGGGTCGGGCACGGCCGGATCGTAGGCACCCCCGGATGAACGCCGCCTGACGTCCGGATGCCCGCCCGGCCGACCGGACGTGGCCATTGGCCGTCGCGCGCTGCGACCTGGTCGCAACAAGAGAATCGTTTTCAGGTGTTCATCGCCGGGACAACCAGCCGTGACCTGCCGGTTCTCACCCTTTCCGCCGGGTCTGGGATGAATCGGTCAGACTGCCGCGCGCTCTGCCGGCAGCGTCCAGAAGAGTGTCCTGGGAGGAGACTCAACGTGAGTGATGTGAGGAAGCGCGGGCCGTTCGGCTCACGGCGTGCCGCCGGTGCCGCCGTCGGCGCCGTGCTGCTCGGTGGCGGCCTGATCGCCGTCCCCGCGGCCGTCGGTGCCGACAGCGGGCCCCCGGTCAAGGTTCCCGATGCCGAGGTCTATGAGCCGTCAGCGCTGCCTGACCGCATCATCCTGGTCCCGACGGCGACCCCGGCCACCTCGCAGAAGGTGACCTGGCGCTCCGAGGTCGGCGGCGAGTACGCGCAAGCCCAGCTCCTGGAGGCCCCGATCGCCCTCGGCGACGTGCGTCCCGCGGAAGGCGCCGTGCGGACCGTGATGGCCGGCTCGACCAACCCGGTCACCACCAGCCTGGGTTACGCCTCGGTGTACCACCAGGTCGAGTTCACCGGCCTGCAGCCGAACACCCGCTACACCTACCGCGTCGGCGACGGCGTCAACTGGAGCGAGTGGATCGATTTCACCACGGCCTCCGCCGGGTTCGAGCCGTTCTCGTTCATCTACTACGGTGACATGCAGAACTACATCGACTCGGCCGGCCCGCGGGTGTTCCGACAGGCCTTCGCCGACCGCCCGGAGGCGAAGGTCATCGTCAACGCCGGTGACCTGATCAACTCGGCCAACAGCGAGCTCGAGTGGGGCCAGTGGCACGCCGCCGACGGCTTCATCAACAGCCAGATCAACAACATCTCGATCACCGGCAACCACGAGTACAGCGGTGGCCGGCTGTCGACATTCTGGCAGCCGACTTTCCCGTACCCGACGAACGGCCCGGACTTCGGCGACGCGGCCACGAACGCCGCCATGCGCAACACCGTCTACTCGGTGGACTACCAGGGCGTCCGCTTCATCGGCCTGAACAGCAACGTGCAGAGCCTCGCCCCGATCATGGCCGCGCAGACCGCGTGGCTGGAGCAGCAGCTGGCGAACAACCCGAACAAGTGGACCGTGGTCACATTCCACCACCCGGTGTACTCGGTCGCGTCGGGCCGGAACAACCCGACCGTGCGTGCGCAGTGGGGACCGCTGTTCGAGAAGTACGGCGTGGATCTGGTCCTGCAGGGCCACGACCACACCTACGGACGTGGCAGCACCACCGCCTCGCGCAGGTCGGCCACCGTCCACGACAGCACCGTCTACGCGACGTCGGTCTCGGGCGGCAAGATGTACGACGCCGTCGCCTCGAACTGGGTCGACAACGGCGCCGACCAGATGTCCGTCGGCCAGGACATGCAGCTCTACCAGATGATCGACGTCACCGAGGACAGCATCACCTACGAGGCGCGCTACGCCAACGGTGAGCACCACGACGGCGTCGTCATCCGCAAGAACGACGCGGGCGAGCGCACCGTCCAGGAGATCCGCACGCCGGAGAACACCGTCGGCGAGCAGGTTGCGGTCGACACCACCACGGTCGGCTTCCGCGGCACGGTCAACGTCTCGGCCTGGGGCTACGACCCGGGCGAGACGGTGAACGTCTACGTCCGCAACGTCGAGCGCGGTCAGGACGTGCTGGTCGGTGAGGCCACGGCCGACGAGCTCGGCCGCGTCCTCGAACTGCCGGTGACCTTCCCGTCGTCGGCGAAGAAGCTGAGCACGCAGATGGTGTACCTGGAGAGCGTGAACCAGCAGATCACCAGCCCGGAGATCACTGTCAACCGCTGATCCTCCGGTCGACGCACGCGACGGCGGGCCGTCCCGATACCGGGGCGGCCCGCCGTCGCCGAGTCGGTCAGACGTCCGCCTGCGCGGCCGCGCGGATGAGCGCGCCGCGCTGCCGCTCGGTGATCAGGCCGGCGTCGGCGAGCCGGTCGGCCAGGTCAGTCGTGTGCCGGACGAACGCGCCGAGGTTCGGCCAGCCCTCCTCGTCGAGGACGTGGTCGTTGACGGTGCACGTGCCGGCCAGGCCGGCGTTCGGGACGCCGGTGTCGACGCCGTCGATGACGACCGTGGTGCGAGTGTCCTCGGCGCCGCAGATCGGCAGCGCCAGCGGACCGCCGACGACCGGCAGCTCGACCGTCGTGCCGGCGAGGTCGACGGAGAGCTCGGTGCCCGGCTCCGGGCGCAGCGTGAACTCGCGGTCGGTCGACCAGATCATCAGCCCGATCCGGGAGCCGGCCGGGATCACCTGGTCGTCCGGCTGCAGCGGGACGGTGACGTCGACGAACTCGCCCGGCGTCACCGGGTGCTCCCGCGAGATGGACCTCCGGTTGAGCGGGTCGGCCCAGCCGCGGGTGATGACGCTGGTGGTCGGCCGCTGCGTCGTCGACGTGCAGCCGGAGTCACCCGTCCACGGCAGCTTGACCAGGGCGACGGACAGGTTGGCCCGCGCCTTCGACGCCGCCAGCCGCACCGTCACCTCCGTCGTCCCGGACAGGTGCACGTTCTCCGTCAGCGTCGGCGTGGTGTAGAGCAGGCGGTTCGCCGACGGCGTCGTCGCCAGCACCCCCGCGTTGCAGGCGTTGGCGCCGGCGTCGACCAACGTCTCGGTGGCGTCGTCGGCCAGCGCCAGGGACGTCAGGCCGCCCTCCGTCGCGCCGCCGGCCTGCAGGTTCAGCGTCGCCGTCGCCGCCGCCGGGTTCGGGTAGTCGGTGTACGAGGTCAGCGTGCTGCCGCCGAGCTCGTTGCGGACGACGAACGCCGTGTCGGTGTCGTCTTCGATGCCGTTGTCCTGGCCGTAGAGGTACTGCGAGAACCAGCGGTTCATCATGTCCGTCGGCGGGTTGCCGCCGTGCCCGCCCTGGTGGAAGTACTCGTGGACGGTGACGCCCTTGGCCTCGAGCGCCGAGGAGATGCGGACGCTGTGCTCGGGCACGACGTTCCAGTCGTTGAACGCGTGCGCCATCAGCACCGCCGCGTGCACGTCGTCGAGCTGGTTCAGGTAGTCGCGGCCGGCCCAGAAGTCGTTGTAGTCGCCGGTGACGCGGTCGTGTTCGGCCTGCATGAGGTCGCGGACGGTGTCGCGGCAGTACTGCCGCTTCTCCAAGTCGCCGCTGTTGATGTAGTCGAACAGGTAGTCGATGTCCTCACCGACCCAGCCGCCGGGGCTGCGCACCAGGCCGTTGGACCGGTAGTAGTGGTAGTACGACGTGTTCGGCGCGACCGGGATGATCACCTCGAGGCCCTCGACGCCGGTTGTCGCGGCGGCCAGCGGCAGGGTGCCGTTGTACGACGTGCCGGTCATGCCGACGCTGCCGGTCGACCAGTACGCCGTCACCTCCGCGCCGCCGTCGGCGCTGGTGTAGCCCTTGGCCCGGCCGTTCAGCCAGTCGACGACGGCCTTCGGCGCCAGCGACTCGTTCGGCCCGCCCACCGTCGGGCAGCCCTCGGACAGGCCGCTGCCGGGCGACTCGGAGTGGACGACGGCGAACCCGCGCGGCACCCAGGTGTTGATCAGGCTGTTCGAGATGACCGGGCTGGTGCCGCCCGGGGCGCGCGGCGCGTCGGGCAGGTCGTCCGGCGAGAGCCGCAGCGGCGGCTGCACGCCCAGCTCGACGTTGCCGTTCCAGAAGAACTTCCGGTCGGTGCTCGCCGTGCCGGAGTAGTACGGGCTGGACTCGTAGATCACCGGCACGTCCAGGCCGGCGCTGTCGGTCTCGACCGGCCGCGTGACGTCGACGTGCATGCGGTCCGGCTCGCCGTCGCCGTCGGTGTCGAACTCCGTCTCGACCCAGAGCTCGTGCCGGACGAACGGCCCGGTGAAGACCGGCTGCGCCAGCCCGTCGACGAACGTCGGCTCGGCGGGCAGCGGGGCTGGGG
>NZ_SMLB01000038.1 GCF_004349105.1 Jiangella aurantiaca | reverse complement strand
CCGCCGCCCCCCTCCCGCCGTCGCCGCCGCTCCAGCGCCCGCGCCGTCACGTACGTCGTGCTCATCCTGGCCGTCGTCGCCACGCTGATCCCGTTCGTGTGGATGTTGCTGGGGTCGGTGAAGACCGAACGGGAACTGCTCCAGCGTCCGCCGACGTGGTGGCCCGAGACGTTCACCTGGGGGAACTTCGACGCGTGGTTCGGGCGCCTGCAGATCCAGACGTTCTTCGTCAACAGCGTGGTCGTCGCGCTCTTCACCGTCCTGGGCACGTTGCTGTTCTGCTCGATGGTCGGCTACGCCCTGGCCAAGTTGGACTTCCCCGGCAAGCGGGTGCTGTTCGTCCTCGTCCTGCTCACCCTCATGGTGCCCGGCGTGGTGACGTTCATCCCGCTGTTCGTCGTGGTGAGCAAGCTGGGGATGGTGAGCACGTACCCCGCGCTGATCCTGCCGTTCCTGGCCGGGCCGCTGGGGGTGTTCCTCATGCGGCAGTTCATCGGCGAGATCCCGGACGCGCTGATCGAGGCGGCGCGGATCGACGGTGCCGGCGAGGTCCGGATCTTCACCCGGATCGTCCTGCCGCTGTGCGGGCCGGCCCTGGCGACGTTGGCGATCCTGACGTTCCTGGGTTCGTGGAACAACTTCCTCTGGCCACTCGTCGTGGCGCAGACCGAGGACATGTACACGCTGCCCGTCGCGCTCTCGCTGTACTCCGTGGGACAGAACTCGACGAACTACGGCGTGCTGCTCGCCGGCTCGGTTCTGGTGATCACCCCGGTGCTCCTTCTGTTCGTGGCGCTCCAGCGCTACTTCATCCAGGGAATCGCGTTGACGGGAGTGAAGTGACGACTGCCGATGTCGGTCTGACCGCCGAGGACAGCGAGGGGAAGCCGGGCCTCGCGGTCCCGGCGAGCGTCCAGCCGGTGATCCCCGGCTTCCACCCGGACCCGTCGATCTGCCGCGTCGGCGGCGACTACTACCTGGCGAACTCGTCGTTCGAGTACAGCCCTGGAGTGCCGATCTGGCACAGCACCGATCTGGTGCGCTGGCGCCTGATCGGGAACATCCTGGACCGGGAGGACCAGTTCGCGCCCGGCCACGCGGCGTCGAGCAAGGGCGTCTATGCCCCGACGCTTCGGCACCACGACGGCCGGTTCTGGCTGATCACGACCGACGTGTCGGGAGCCGGCGGTCACTTGCTGGTGTCCGCCGACGATCCGAGCGGTCCCTGGAGCGCGCCCACGATCATCAGCGGTCTGCAGGGGATCGATCCGGACATCGTCTGGACCCACGACGGTGCCTGCTACGTCACCTACTGCTCGACGCAGCCGGGACTGGAGGGGATCGCCCAGGCGCGCATCGATCCCGCCACCGGCGCGACGCTCGAGCCGTCGCGATCGTTGTGGAGCGGCACCGGGCTGGCCTTCCCCGAGGCGCCGCACCTGTACGAGCGGGACGGCTGGTGGTACCTGGTCATCGCCGAGGGCGGGACCGAGCGTGGCCACAGCGTCTCCGTCGCTCGCGGGGAGAGCCCGGAGGGTCCGTTCGTGCCGGCTCCGCGCAATCCGATCTTCTCCCAGCGCAGCACCAGCCACCCGGTCCAGAACACCGGGCACGCCGACCTGGTGGAGCTGTCCGACGGCACGTGGGCGATGGTCTACCTCGGCGTGCGGCCGCGGGGCATCACCCCGATGTTCCACGTGAACGGGCGGGAGACGTTTCTCGCCGGCGTGCGGTGGACCGACGGCTGGCCGGTCGTCGACGCCGCGGCCTTCGTGGCCGAGGTGGGCGACCACACCTTCAGCGACGACTTCGCCGGCGGCGCGCGTCATCCACGGTGGATCTCGCCCGGCAGCGCGCTCGCCGACTTCACCGAGGCCGCGGCGGCGGGCGGCGTCGTCCTGCGTCCCGACGTCGCGCCCAGTGGCGTGACCAGCATGATGGGGGTGCGCGTCCGCGATCAGCGGTGGCGGTTCGAGTGCACCGTCGACGTCGCCGGCGGCGCGGGTGCTGTCCGGCTGCGGCTGGACGATCTGCACTGGTGCGAGGTCCGCGCGGACGGCGACCGGCTCGAGGCGTGGATGCGGATCGGCCCGCTCGAGGCCCGCTGTGGTGACGTCGCGCCGCTGCGGCGATCCGTCGTCACGCTGGCCGTGGAGGCGGTCGCCGCCTCGCAGGCCGGACCCGACGACATCCGGCTCGCCGCGGTCGTGGGCGGGCGAGAGCACCAGCTCGCCCGGGTCGACGGCCGCTATCTGTCCACCGAGGTCGCCGGTGGCTTCACCGGTCGCGTCGTGGGGGTCCGCGCGATCGCGGGCACGCCGCGGCTCGTCGGCGTCCGTTACGACGGCTTCGACGGCACGGACCCGACCCCTGACGTGGAGTGACTTGTGACGTTTCCCAGCACGTTCCTGTTCGGTTCGGCCACCGCGGCCTACCAGATCGAAGGAGCCGCGCGCGAGGACGGCCGCGGCCCGTCCATCTGGGACACGTTCAGCCGCACCCCGGGACGGGTCCTGAACGGCGACACCGGCGACGTGGCCGACGACCACTACCACCGGCTGGAGGAGGACCTGGACCTCATCGCCGAGCTCGGGCTCGACGCCTACCGGTTCTCGATCGCCTGGCCGCGGATCGTCCCGCAGGGCATCGGCGCGGTGAACCAGAAGGGCATCGACTTCTACTCGCGCCTGGTCGACGGTCTTCTCGCGCGCGGCGTCCAGCCCGTCGCCACGCTGTACCACTGGGACCTCCCGCAGCCGCTGCAGGACGCCGGTGGGTGGTTGTCCCGGACGACCGCGGAGGCGTTCGCCGACTACGCCGCCGTGGTGGCGGATGCCCTGGGAGATCGGGTGCACACCTGGACCACCCTGAACGAGCCGTGGTGCTCGGCGTACCTGGGCTACGGCTCCGGCGCCCATGCCCCCGGCCTGCGCGGGCGCGAGGAGCCACTGGTCGCCGTCCACCATCTCAACCTCGCCCACGGCCTGGGCATCCAGGCGATGCGGCCGCTGGTGACGAACGCCGGGCTGTTCTCGGTGACGCACAACCTGCACGTCTTCCGCCCCGACGGCGACACCGGCGACCTGGCGCGGGCAAAGGTGGAGTCGCTGGCCAACGACGCCTTCCTCGGCCCCATGCTGGACGGGCGCTACACCGACCGCCTGGTCGTCACGACCGCGAGCGTCACCGACTGGGCGTTCGTGCGCGACGGCGACCTGGACCACATCCGCCAGCCGCTGGACGTGCTCGGCGTCAACTACTACAGCACGAGCCGGGTGCGGCTCTGGGACGGCACGGGCGAGAAGGAGGCCGCCGACGGCCACCAGCCGGGATCGGGCTCGGCCTGGCCCGGCGCGGAGGACGTCGAGTTCCTCCGCCAGCCCGGCCCGTACACGGAGATGGGCTGGAACATCGAGCCGGCCGGCCTGGCCGACCTGCTGACAGGCCTCCACCAGGCGTACCCGGAGCTGCCGCTCATGGTGACCGAGAACGGGGCGGCCTTCGCCGACGAGGTGGTCGACGGTGCCGTCCACGACACCGACCGCATCGACTACGTCCACCGGCACCTGCGCGCCGTCCTGGACGCGATCGACGCCGGCGTGGACGTCAGGGGCTACTTCCTCTGGTCCCTGATGGACAACTTCGAGTGGGCCCGGGGATACTCCAAGCGGTTCGGTATCGTCCACGTCGACTACGACACGTTGCGGCGAACCCCCAAGGACAGCGCGAGGTGGTACTCGTCGGTCATCCGCAGCCGGGCACTGCCCGCATGAGCACCACGCGCACGCCGCTGGCCGGCGCTTGGACGGTCGAGGGCGGCGGGCCGCGCGTGCCCGCCGCCGTGCGAGCCGCCGGACCCGTGCCGGCGACCGTTCCCGGCACCGTCCACACCGACCTCCTGGCCGCCGGCCTGATCGACGATCCGTACCTCGACGACAACGAGCACCTGCAGGCCTGGATCGGCGTCACGGACTGGACGTACCGCCGCCGGCTGAGCTGGCACCCCGACGGCTCGGGCCGGCGCGAACTGGTCTTCGACGGGCTCGACACGGTGGCCGCGATCTCACTGAACGGCGCTCACGTCGGCGTGGCCCGCAACATGCACCGACGGCACCGCTTCGACGTGACAGAGCTGTTGCGCGACGGCGACAACGAGCTCGTCGTCGCGTTCTCGTCACCGGTCCGGGAGGCCGACGCTGCCAGCCTGGAGCTGGGCTACCGCCCGCACACGATGCACCATCCGTACAACGCGATCCGGAAGATGGCCTGCGGCTTCGGGTGGGACTGGGGCATCGACACGTCGACATCGGGGATCTGGCGGCCCGCGTACCTGGAGAGCTGGTCCGGCGCTCGCATCGACGCGACCCGGGTCGTCGCCACGGTCGACGGCGGGGTCCCGGCTGTCACCGTCGACGTGGCCGTCGCCCGCACGACACCGGCGCCGCTGAACGCCTGGGTGCGCGTCGGCGGGAGGGAGGTCAGCGCTGTCATCCCCGCCGGCGCCACCTCGTCCCGGCTGCGGCTCGAGGTCCCGGACGCGGAACTGTGGTGGCCGCGCGGGCACGGCGCGCCCGTCCTGCACGACCTGACAGTGGAGCTGTCAGCGGACGGCGAGCTCCTGGACACGCGGGCGCACCGCGTCGGCTTCCGGACCGTCGAGGTCCGCGCCGAGCCCGACGCCGACGGGGTCGGCTTCGAGCTCCGCGTCAACGGCAGCCCGGTGCTGGTCCGAGGCGCCAACTGGATCCCCGACGACGCCTTCCCGCACCGCGTCACCCGCGAACGGTACGCGCACCGGCTGGCGCAGGCCGAGTTCGCCGGCCTCAACCTCGTCCGGGTGTGGGGCGGCGGGATCTACGAGTCCGACCACTTCTACCAGGAGTGCGACGAGCGCGGGATCCTCGTCTGGCAGGACTTCCTGCTCGCGTGCGCGGCCTACGCGGAGGAGGAGCCGCTGCGGTCGGAGATCGAGGCCGAGGCCCGCGAGGCTGTCACCCGGCTCGGCGCGCATCCGTCCCTGGTCATCCTCAACGGCAACAACGAGAACCTGTGGGGCCGCCAGGACTGGAACTGGGGTCCCCGGCTCGACGGCCGGACCTGGGGCGCCGGCTACTACTACGAGCTGTTCCCCGCCATCGTCGCCGAGCTCGCGCCGCACATCGCCTACGTTCCCGGCAGCCCGTTCTCACCGGACCCCGGCGACCCGCAGAACGACCCGGCGAAGGGGACGACCCACCTCTGGGACCTGTGAACGAGAAGGACTACCCGCGGTACCGCGAGCACCGGCCCCGGTTCGTCGCCGAGTTCGGCTGGCAGGGACCGCCCACCTGGAGCACCCTCACCGGTTCGATCTCCGACGATCCGCTGACGCCCGAGTCGCCCGGCATGATCGTCCATCAGAAGGCGGCCCGGGGTAACGAGAAGCTCACCCTCGGGCTGGTGGCCCATCTGCCGCTGCCGGACGACATGGCCGACTGGCACTGGGCCATGTCGCTGAACCAGGCCGTCGCCGTGCGGACCGGCATCGAGTGGTTCCGTTCGCTGACGCCGCGGTGCACCGGGTCCATCGTCTGGCAGCTCAACGACTGCTGGCCCGTCACGTCCTGGGCGGCGGTGGACGGCAACGGCCGCGCGAAGCCGCTGCTGTTCGCCCTGCGGCACGCCCATGCCGAGCGGCTGCTCACCGTCCAACCCGAGGACGGCGGGCTGGTGCTCGTGGCCGTCAACGACACCGCCGAGCCGTGGGACGCCGACCTGCTCGTCGAGCGGCTGACCTATGCGGGGGAGGGCCGGGCGCGGCAGACCGCGCGCATGACCGTCGCGCCTCGCGACGCCCGCCGCGTCGTTCTCGACGACGCCGTCTCCGCACCGGAGTCGCCTGAGGGTGAGTTGGTCGTCGCGAGGTGCGGGACGGCGGCGGCGCACTGGTTCTTCGCCGAGTACCGCGACTCGCTGCTGGAGCACCCTGCCGTCACCGTGACGGCCGCCCGGTCCGGCGCCGGCTGGACGGTCGATGTCACCGCCGGCACGCTGATCCGAGACCTCACCCTGCTCGTCGACCGCATCGACCCCGACGCCGTCGTCGATGACGCGCTGGTCACATTGCTCCCCGGGCAGACCACGCGGTTCACCGTCACCGGTGCGCTCGACGCCGGCACGGCGGACTTCAGCTCACCGGCCGTTCTGCGGTCGGCCAACGACCTGGTCGCGCCGGCCGGGTCGCCGTGAACGGGCGCCCGGCGCGTCCGAAAGCTTCAAGACGCCCGGGTCGGCGGACGCCGACGATGGCGCCATGGCTATCGAGGGTGTGCGGCCGGGAGAGGGCCGCTACGAGGAACTGCGGGCGGGCTTCAACCTCGCCGTGACGCACCGGCCGGCGGTGATCGTCGAGGCGCGGAGTGTCGACGACGTGGCCGCCGCGGTCGCGGCGGCCGTGCGGGAGCGCCGCCCGGTGGGCGTGATGAACACCGGGCACGGCCCGTCGGTGCCGGCGGACGGTGCGGTGCTGATCCGGACCGGCCGGCTGAGCCGGGTGGACGTCGACCCGTTCCGGCGTACCGCCCGGGTCGAGGCCGGCGTGCGGTGGCGCGACGTCATCGCGGCCGCCGCGCGGCACGGGCTGGCGCCGCTCAACGGATCCAGCCCGGACGTCGGCGCCGTCGGGTACACGCTCGGCGGCGGCGTCGGGCTGCTGGCGCGGCGGTACGGGTTCGCCGCCGATCACGTGCGGTGGCTGGACGTGGTGACCGCCGACGGCCGGGTGCGGCGGGTCGACGGTGAGCACGACCCGGTGCTGTTCTGGGCGCTGCGTGGCGCCGGTGCGAACTTCGGCGTGGTCACCGCGATGGAGTTCGACCTGTTCCCCGTCGCGACGCTGTACGGCGGCGAGCTGTGCTTCGGCCCGGAGGCAGGGGAGGACGTGCTGCACGCCTACGCGGCGTGGGCGCGCACCGTCCCCGAGACCATGGCGTCGTCGGTGCTGTTGCTGCGGTACCCGGACGATCCCGCCGTGCCGCCGCAGCTGCGCGGCCGGCACGTGACCCATCTGCGGCTGGCCGACAGCGGCGCCGATCCCGCGGCCGGACGGGAGCTGGCCGACCGGTTGCGCGCCACCGGGCCGCGCCTGGTGGACACGGTGCGGCGCATGCCGTACGCCGACGTCGGCACCATCCATCACGAGCCGACCGGCACGCCGGTCGCGGCGTTCGACCGGAACGTCCTGCTGCGCGAGTACGACGACGATGCCGCGGCGGTCCTGGGCAAGCTCGCCGGGCCGGACGCGGACGCGCCGTTCCTGACCGAGGTCCGGGCCTGGGGTGGCGCGCTGTCGCGGCCGCCATCGGTGCCGAACGTCGTCGCCAGCCGGGATGCCGCGTTCTCGCTGCTGGCGATCGCCGGCCCCGAGCCGGCGGACCGCGCGGCGCGAGACCAGCTGCTGGAGGCCATGGCGCCGTGGTCGACCGGTGGCAGCTACCCGAACTTCAGCGGGGTCGAGGACGCCACCCCCGACGGCGCCCGCCCTCACTACCGGTCGGACGACCTTGCCCGGCTGCGGCAGCTGAAGGAGCAGTACGACCCGGACCGCACGTTCCGGGTCACCTTCCCACTCACCGGAGGAGGCCTGACATGAGAATCGGCATCGGACTGCCCGCGGCCGTGCCGGGTGTGGACGCGCGCGTCATCGGCCCGTGGGCGGCGGCGGCCGAGCAGGCGGGGTTCGCCTCGGTCGGCGTCATCGACCGGCTCGTCTACGACAACCTCGAACCGCTCACCGCGCTGGCCGCGGCAGCCACCACGACGTCACGGGTCGAGCTGCTCACGACGGTGCTCGACGTCGGGTGGCGAGCCAACCCCGTCCTGCTCGGCAAGCAGCTGGCCTCGGTCGACCTGCTCTCGGGCGGACGGCTCACGGCGGGGCTCGGGCTGGGCGGCTGGCCGGAGGACCACGACGTCAGCGGCGTGCCGCAGCGCGGCGGCGGTGCTCGTCTGGACGATGCGGTGGCGACCATGCGCGCCGTGTGGACCGGCCGGGTGGCCGGCCAGGGCGGGCCCATGCGCCGGCTGCCGGCCGGACGTCCGGCGCTGCTGTTCGGCGGGCTGGTCCCGGCGGCTTTCACCCGCGCCGCGACCCGCGGCGACGGCTGGGTGGCGCCGCTGTTCGGCCACGACACGCTGCTACGCGGCTCCGGCGATGTCCGGGCCGCGTGGGAGCGCGCCGCGCGGCCGGGTGAGCCGCGCATCGTCACCGGCCGCTACGTCAGCCTGGGCAGTGGCGGCGGTGAGGTCGCCGATGACTATCTGCGCCACTACTACGGTGCGGAGTACTGGACGGCGGCCCGTGCCGGCACCGCCACCACCGTCCGCGAGCTGCATGACGAGCTGGCCCGGCTCGACGACGCCGGCGTCACCGACGTGCTCCTGTACCCCTGCCATGCCGACCTCGACCAGGTCGCCCGCATCGCCGACGTCATCAACGATCGCCTGCATCACCAGGAGTCCTGGAGCCTCAACACGATTGCAGGCCTGGTGATGCTCCAGAAAACGTGGTGACGTGCCCCGGATCACGGTGATGGCCGACCCACGGCCGCGGAGCGGTAGGCTCCGAGCATATGGCCAGGTCGTCGACTCGTGCTCCGTCCATCGCGGACGTCGCGAAGCTTGCCGGGGTCTCCGTCCCGACAGTCTCGCGGGTGATCACCGGGTCGGTACCGGTGAGCCCCGAGCGCACCGACCGCGTCCTGGCGGCCGTCCGCGAGCTGGGCTACCGCCCGAACGGCGCCGCCCGCGCGCTGGTCACCGGCCGGCAGTCGGTCATCGCGGTGCTGGCCAGCAACACCACCCGGTACGGATACGCCAGCACGCTGCAGGGCATCGAGGAGGCCGCCCGGCTGGCCGGCTTCATCGTCATGATCACCGTCATCGAGACCGACGAACCCGCGGCGGTCCAGGCCGCCGTCGACCTCGCGCTGAGCCACCCCGTCGCCGGCGTCGTCGTGCTCAAGTTCGACCCTCCCGGCGCGGCCGCGCTGCACCGCCTGCCCGACGGCCTGCCAGTGGTGGCGGCCTCGGGTGGCCGCGGCGACGGTGTGCCGCACGCCGTCCTCGACGACACCGCCGGTGCCATGGCGGCCACCGACTACCTCCTCGGGCTCGGCCATCGGACGGTGCACTATGTCGCGGTCCCGACGTCGGGCCGACGGGCCGGCCGGGCCACCGGCTGGAAGCGGGCGCTGACGCGGGCCGCCGTGGAGGTGCCGCCGGTGCTGGATGCCGGCTGGGAGCCGGAGCGCGCCTACGAGATCGGCCGCGAACTGGCCGGGCGCGACGACGTCACCGCCGTGCTGTGCGGCAACGACGAGCTGGCCATGGGTCTGATGCGTGGCCTGCACGAGGCCGGCCGCCGGGTGCCTGCCGACGTGAGCGTCGTCGGCTTCGACGGCCATCCGATGGGCCGATTCTGGACGCCGGCGCTCACCACCGTCGAGCAGGATTTCGCCGATCTCGGCCGGCGCTCGTTCGCCCTGCTCGGAGGGCTGCTCGGCGCTGGTCACGCCGCCAAGACGTCGTCGGCGGCGCCCCGGCTCGTGGTCCGCGAGAGCAGCGGCCCGCCACCCGCCGCCGGCTGATCCACCGCCCCGCCGATCCGCTCAGGACCTCTTGACTCCCATTTTGAAAACGTTATCATCGGCGGAACGCCTCACCGTGTGAGCGTTAACAGCACCGAGGAAGGCCGATGCCGATGACGTCGCAGCCCGTCCGCGTCGTGTGGGGACACGACGCCCTGACCGTGGTCCTGGCGGCCGATCCCGGTGGGCCGGTCCGGCTCACCCGGATCGAGCCGGCGGGCGACTCCGAACCCGCGGGCAGCGTGGCGCCCACCCAGCCGCTCGTCGAGCTGCTGATCGCGGGCGAGGGCGCGACGTGGTCCGGGCCGCGGCAGATCGAGAGCACGGTCGGCGCGCGGCTGCGCTACGCCGGGCACCGCGAGCACCGGGCGGACGGCTGGACGACGCTCGAGGTCGACCAGGTCGACGAGCGGGCCGGGCTGCTGGTCACCGCGGTGCTGCGCTCGCCGACCGGCGTGGCCGCGATCCAGGGCGCGACGACCGTCCGGGTCACCGGGGCCGAGCCGGTGACGCTGCACGCCGTCAGCTCGCTGGCGACCGGCGCGTTCCGGCCGGGCCGCGACGGCGCCGACGGCATCGACGTCATCTGGGCGGAGAACGACTGGCTGGCCGAGGGACGGTGGCAGCGGCGGCCGCTGCGGGAGCGCCGCCTGCCCGACGTCGACCTCGCCACGCACGGCAAGAGCCCGCGCGGCGCGCTGGTGCTCGCCAGCCACGGTTCGTGGTCGTCGGGCGAGTACCTGCCCGCGGGCGCGCTCGTCGACTCCGCGAGCGGGCGGGCGTGGGCGTTCCAGGTCGAGCACAACGGCGCCTGGCGGTGGGAGGTGGGCGAGCGGCTCGACAGCGTCTACCTCGCCCTTCACGGGCCCGGCGACGCCGACCACCAGTGGCGGCACACGCTGGAGCCGGGCCAGGAGTTCGGCAGCGTGCCGGCCGCGCTGGCCGTCGGCGACGGCGGGCTCGAGGCAGCGGTGGCGGCGCTGACGGCCTACCGGCGGGCGATCGTCCGGCCGCACCCGGACCGCGAGGCGCTGCCGGTGGTCTTCAACGACTACATGAACACCCTCGACGGTGACCCGACCACCGAGCGGCTGCTCCCGCTGGTCGACGCCGCGGCCCGGGCCGGTGCGGAGTACTTCTGCATCGACGCCGGCTGGTACGACGAGGACGGCACCTGGTGGGACAGCGTCGGCGCGTGGGAGCCGTCGACGACCCGGTTCCCGAACGGGCTGGGCGAGGTGGTCGACCGCATCCGCGCCGCCGGGATGCGCCCGGGGCTGTGGCTGGAGCCCGAGGTCGTCGGCGTGCGCAGCCCGCTGGCGGACAGCCTGCCGCCCGACGCGTTCTTCCAGCGCGACGGCCGCCGTCAGGCCGAGAACGGCCGGTACCACCTCGACCTGCGCCACCCCGCCGCGATCGCCCACCTCGACGCCACCGTCGACCGGCTGGTCGAGGAATTCGGCATCGGCTACTTCAAGCTCGACTACAACATCAACCCCGGCGCCGGCACCGACGCCAAGGCCGACGCCCCCGGCGCCGGGCTGCTGGCCCACAACCGCGCCCACCTGCGCTGGCTCGAGGGCGTGCTGGACCGCCACCCCGATCTCGTGCTGGAGAACTGCGGCTCCGGCGGCATGCGCATGGACTACGCGCTGCTCGCCCGGCTGCAGCTGCAGTCGACCAGCGACCAGCAGAACCCGCTGCGCTATCCGCCGATCGCCGCCGCGGCGCCGATGGCGGTGCTGCCCGAGCAGTCCGCCAGCTGGGCGTACCCGCAGCCGGAGATGTCCGACGAGGAGATCGCGTTCACCGTCACGACCGGGCTGCTCGGCCGGCTGTATCTCTCCGGGCACCTGAACCGGATGACCGCGGACCAATTCGCGCTGGTCCGCGACGGTGTCGACGCATACCGGGAACTGCGGACCGGCCTGGCGGCGGCCGTCCCGTTCTGGCCGCTCGGCCTGCCCGGCTGGACCGACGGCTGGATCGCTCTCGGCCTGCGTGCCGGCGGCGACAGCGTCCTGGCCGTGTGGCGGCGGGCCGGAGCGGATGCCGTCGCCGACCTCCCACTGCCGCACCTGCGCGGCGGCACGCCCGAGATCGACGTGCTGTACCCGCGGCGGCTGCCCGCCTGGCCGCACGCCTGGGACGCCGAGGCCGGCGTCCTGCGCCTCGAGAGCGGGCCGGCCCCGGCCGCCCGGGTCTTCCGGCTGCGCGACACCACCTGACCGAAAAGAACCGACCGAGGACGAGGAGAGGCTCGATGAAGAGATCCCTGACCGTCGTGGCGGCGCTGGCCGCCCTCACCCTGACCGCCACCGCCTGCAGCGACCCCGCCTCCGGCCCGTCCGGCGACGGCGGGAACGGCGGCGACGGCGAGACGGCCGGCGGCGACGCCGCGTGGCCGGAGCCGACCGCCGATCTCGACGGCGTCGAGCTGACCATCTGGGCGGCGCAGAACAGCACCACCGTCCCGGAGCAGGTGGTGGCCGCGTTCGAGGAGGAGACCGGGGCCTCGGTCGAGGTCGTCACGATCCCCGACCCCTACGAGCAGGGCATCCAGACCCGCGTCGCGACCGGTGACATGCCGGACCTGGCGTTCTGGCAGCCGACGGCGTCGATGCTCACGGCCATCAACGCGCGCACCAACCTGCAGCCGCTGGACGACGCGCCGTGGATCGAGGAGCTCGAGCCGGAGCTCCAGGACATGACCGGCATCCTCGATGACACCCGGTACGCCGCGCTGATCACCAGCCCGGCCGTCGAGGGCGTCTACTACAACAAGCAGGTCTTCGAGGCCAACGGCATCACCGAACCGCCCTCGGACTTCGCCGGCATGATCGACATCGCGCGGCAGCTCGACGCGGCCGGCGTCACCCCGTTCTTCGAGATGGGCGCCGACCGCTGGGCCACCCAGTGGTGGGTGCAGGTGCAGCTGGCAGACGCCGCCGCCGACGGGTTCTGGGACCGCGTCAACGCCGGCGAGGAGACGTTCGAGAGCCCGGTGGTCCTCGACGCCATCACGACGTATCAGAGCCTGGTCGAGGAGGGCCTGTTCAACGACGACATCGTGACGGCGACCTTCGAGGACCAGGGCGACGCGCTGCTGGCGGGCGAGGCCGCGATGGTCGTGCAGGTCAACTCGTTCTTCGGCCAGCTCCAGGCCAAGGCCGACACCGCGACCCTGGACGAGACCATCGGGTTCTTCCCGATCTCGCCGTCGGGCAACGTCGGCACGTTCATCCCGGACCAGAGCAACGCGCTGGTCGCGTTCCGCACCGGCGACGCCGAGCGCGAGGCCGCGGCCCGCCAGCTGCTGGCGTACTGGATGGGCCCGGGCTACGCGGACTTCGTGGCCGACCGGCAGACGGTCTCGCTGAAGCCGGACGTGCCCAGCCCGGACGGCGTCCCGCAGGCGCTGCTGGACGTGCACGCGTCGCTCGCCGACGCCGTCGGCTCGATGCAGGCGCTCGCCGTCGCCAACCCGGACCTCTACCTCAACCTCGCGGACATGCTGGCCGGCACCATGACCCCGGAGCAGGTGGCCGCGGCGACCCAAGACCAGTTCGAGCAGCTGGCCCAGGCGGCCGGGGTCGGAGGATGACCGTCGATGGCGCACGCCTCCGCTCCCGCGGCTGACCGGCAGCGGGAGCGGACCACCCACCCGGGCTGGTTCCTGCTCCCCGCGCTGGTCGTGCTGGCCGTCTTCTTCGTCGTCCCGACGGTCTTCAACTTCGTCTACGCGTTCACGGACTGGTCCAGCTTCAAGAGCGAGATCAACGCGGTCGGCTTCGACAACTTCACCCAGCTGGCCGGCAACGGCACGCTGTTCTCGTCGCTGCGGATCACGCTCGTCTACGCGGTGCTGGTGGCGATCTTCCAGAACGTGTTCGGACTGGCGCTGGCGGTGCTGCTGGAGCGGGACACCGCGCTGAACCGGTTCGCCCGGGCGGCGTTCTTCATCCCGGTGCTGATGTCGGCGCTTGCGGTCGGGTACATCTTCCAGGCGCTGCTGAAGCCGGACGGCGCGCTCAACGACGTGCTCGGGTTCTTCGCCGGCCGCGACGTCACGACGCCGTGGCTGGGCGACACCACCTGGACGATCGTCGTCGTCGCATTGATCCACGCCTGGAAGTGGATGGGGCTGTCGATGCTCATCTACCTGGCCGGGCTGAAGACGATGCCCGAGGACATCCTCGAGGCCGCCCGCATGGACGGCGCGCCTGCGTGGAAGGCGTTCTGGACCATCCGCTTCCCGCTGCTGGCGCCGGCGGTGACGTTCAGCGTCGCGACGGCGCTGCTCGGCTCGATGAACGGCTTCGACATCGTCCAGGCGACGACGGAGGGCGGCCCGGCGCGGACCACCGAGATCCTCAACATCTTCATCTACCGCACGTTCGGCCAGGGCCTGTTCGCCCAGGCCACGACCATGAGCCTGGTGCTTTTCCTGATGGTCGCGCTGCTCGCGTTCCCGGTCATCAGGATGCTGCGCCGGCGGGAGGAGATCCTGTGAGCGGGGCGACCCTGCGCCGGCGGCCGCTGCGGGAGCGCTCGGCCTGGTCACGGCTGCAGCCGGTGGTCACCGTCGTCCTGGTCGCCGTGTTCGTCGGCATACCGATGTGGCTGGTCGTCATGACGGCGGGGAAGTCGCAGGGCGACGCGCTCAGCCCCAACCTCGCGCCGCCGACGGACTGGCAGCTGTGGGAGAACCTGCGCGAGGTGTGGGACCGCGGCCGCATCCCGTCGGCGTTCGCCGGCAGCCTGCTGGTCATGGTGCCGGCCGTCGTCGGCGTGTTGATCCTCGGGTCGATGGCGGCCTGGGTGCTGGCCCGGCGCACCGGCCGCGCGTACGCCGTCCTGTACGCGGCCGCCATCAGCGGCATCGTGCTGCCGCCGGCGGTCGTGACGATCGTGCTGCTGCTGCGGCAGCTCGGCCTGGCCGGGACCGCGACCGGCATGATCGGCGTCTACGCCGGCATCTACCTCTCGACGGTGATCTTCTTCGTCACCGGCTTCGTCCGCACCATCCCGCTGGAGCTGGAGGAGGCGGCACGGGTGGACGGCGCCGGTCCCGTGACGGTGTTCGTGCGAGTCATCCTGCCGCTGCTCCGGCCGGTGCTGGCGACGGCGACGATCCTCATCTGCCTCTACGTGTGGAACGACGTGTTCTACGCGTTCTTCGTGCTCGGCGGGCGGCTGGACACACTGCCGCTCAACCTGTTCCAGGTGGCCAGCGCCGGGCTCTACCTCAACAACTGGCACCTGATCTTCATGTACGTGGTCCTGATGAGCCTGCCGCTGCTCATCGTGTTCGTCGTGGCCCAACGGAAGATCATCTCCGGCATCACCAGCGGCGCGGTCAAGTAACGCCTCACTCCACCGATGACGACGGAAAGAGGTACACCATGCGAAGGTGGATCGCTCCGATCGCCGCGCTGAGCGTCGTGCTCACCGCGACGGTCGCGACGAGCGCGCTTCCCGCCGAGCCGGCCCGCGCCGACGACGTCGGCCAGCTCCACGTCGACCTCGCCGAGCGCACCGGGCCGTTCCTCGGCACCGGCAGCGGCACGCTGTACGGGCTCAGCGACGACGGCGTGCCCAGCGACAACGCGCTGGAGCCGCTGCGGCTGCACAGCATCGCGCAGAAGCCGCCGGCCGGCGCCCAGCACCCGAACGGCGACGCACTGGTCGTCGCCGAGCCGTTCGTCCGCACCGGCGGCGAGTACATCCAGATCTACGTCCAGGACATGTACGCCGAGTGGGAGTACGAGAACCCTGGCGGCGTCGTGCCCTGCAACGACGTCTGCTTCGCCGACTACATGGAGAAGCTGGCCTGGGTGGTCGACCAGGCGGCGAACAGCCCGCACGCCGACCGGTTCGTCTACGTGCTGTTCAACGAGCCCGACAACATCTGGTACGACCTGGGCACCGGCAACGCGGCGAACTACCGCACCCGGATGGACGCCTTCCTGCGGCACTGGAAGCAGGCCGTCGAGTACGTCCGCGCCCACCACCCCGGCGCGCGCGTCGCCGGCATGAACGACGCCACGTTCCGCCAGCGCAACTACGGCGACTTCCTCAGCTTCGCCCGCGACAACGACGTGCTGCCGGACCTCACCACCTGGCATCAGCTGCCCTCGAACAGCCTCGACCCGAACAGCGGCAACTACTTCCGCCGGACGTACGCGGCTTACCGCGCGCTGGAGCGCGAGCGCGGCATCGACCCCATCCCGATCGACATCAACGAGTACGGCGGCAACCGCGACCTCACCGTGCCCGGACAGCTGATCAAGTGGACGGCGATGTTCGAGGAGGCCAAGGTCGCCGCCGGCGGCAAGGCCTACTGGACGGCGGCCGGCGGGCTGGCCGGCGACGTCGTGCAGACGAACCAGCCCGGCGGCGGCTGGTGGTTCTACAAGATGTACGCCGACCTGCACGGCGGTGACACCGTCGCCGTCACTCGTCCGGACCCCACGACGGTCGACGCCCTGGACGCCATCGCCGTCGTCGACGACGAGCGCCGGCAGGCCCGCATCGTCACCGGCGGCACCGCCGACCCCGTCGACGTCGTCGTGTCCGGTGTCGACGACGAGCTGTTCGGCGACACCGTTCACGTCGAGGTCCGGGCCACGACGTGGAGCGGGCAGAACTCCGCCGCGCCGCCGCCGGAGGTGTTGCATCGCGCCGACGTGACGCCGTCGGACGGGACGGTGACCGTGCCGATCCGCGGGCTGGGCGGGATCGGCGACGGCGGCCCGAACGTCGACCGGATGGCCGCCTACGAGATCGTCCTGTCGCCGGGCGGCAGCGGCAGCCGGGAGTCGGTCGAGCGGCCGTGGCGGGCGACGTACGAGGCGGAGAACGCGGCGATCACCGCCGGCACCGTCTACACGCAAGGCACGCTGCAGAACTGGAACGCGGCCGCGACGTCGGGCAACCGCGACGTCGGCTCGCTCAACCGGCCGGAGAGCGCCGTCGCGTTCACCGTCGACGTCCCGGCCGCCGGCGACTACCGCCTCGGCATCATGTACGGCAACCAGACCGGCCAGCCGTCGCAGCAGGTCCTCACCGTCAACGGCGGGTCGCCGCGTTTCGTCGAGTATGAGGCGACGATGAACTGGACCTGGCGCACCCGCGCCGACGTCGTCGTCTCGCTGCAGGCGGGGCGCAACGAGATCAGGCTGGCCGCGTCGCATCCCTCGCTGGGGCGGGCGATCGGCGAGGCGACGCTCGACCGCATCGACCTCGAGCAGCTGAGCGGTGACGCCGCTCCGGTCTCGCGCACTTACGAGGCCGAGCTGGCGCAGACCAGCGGCTCCGCCGGATACGCGTACGACCAGCCGGAGCAGTCCGGCGCCGGCCACCTGGTGCTGCGCCGCGGCGCCGAGGCGCTGTTCACCGTGTACGCCGAGGACGACGGGTACTACGACGTGGAGTTCCGGCACAGCAGTCCCGGAGTCCCGGGAGCGGCGGCGGCGAGCATCGGGCTGGACCGGCGGCCGGTCGACGGCGGCGTGCTGCGCGCCGCGCCCGGTGCGGCGTTCTGGGACACCGACACCCATCGGCTGTTCCTGTCCGCCGGCGTCAACCGCGTGACCGTGACGCCCGCCGGGCCGACGCCGGTGCGGCTGGACGCGGTGACCGCGACCCGGGCGGAGGACGCCGTGACCGTCGTCGAGGCCGAGGACGCCGAGCTGGCCGGGTCCGCTGTCGTCCGGACCCACCGGGCCGCCTCCGGCGGGTCGTTCGTCGGCGGCGTCGGCAACGGCCCCGCGAACTCGGTGACCGTGACCGTCGACGCCGCGCAGGCGGGTGAGCACCTCCTAGTCGTCCACTACGCCAACGACGAGCGCGACACCGGCCACCCGTACAACGCCGACATCATCTCCCGCCCGATCGACGTGTCCGTCAACGGCGGTGAGCCGTCGCGGCACTGGTTCAAGAACACGTGGTCGTGGGGGAACTGGTGGGCCCGTGGCGTTCCGGTGACCTTAGCGGCCGGGCGCAACGAGATCACGCTGTTCAACGACCCCGCCAGGGGCGCGACGGCGAGCGAGTGCCCGCAGCCGTGCCGGCCGGCGCTGGACAGCCCATGGGCGCCCGACCTCGACCGGTTCGAGATCGCGCCGATCCGGGTCGGCTGAGCTCGGCCGCCACCCGAGCATGCCGGGCCGGCTCGCCTGCCGGGGCGGGCCGGCCCGGCGCCGTAGGTCACGCCACGCCGTCCCCTGCCGACCGCTGGCCTTGGAGATGATCACGTTCACCACGAAATCCCGTGCTTCACCAGGCCTGTAATCGTGGTGACGCTCGGGAAGTCCTCGTGATGGCCCCGCCTACGACGGCAAGGGCGCGGCTCACCCGGGCGGCGGCCTCGGACGGTGCTACGGCCGCATCGGTCGGGCTGAGCGTCACGGCTGGAGGAGCACCTTGATGGCGGTGCGCTGGTCCATGGCGCGGTAGCCCTCGGCGGCGTCCTCGAGCGGGAGGGTGAGGTCGAAGACCTTGCCGGGGTCGATCGCCCGGCGCCAGATGAGGTCGATCAGCTCGGGCAGGAACCGCCGCACCGGTGCGGGGCCGCCATGCAGGTGGACGCCGGAGAAGAAGAGCTCCTTGCCGGGGAGGCTGACGTCGTGGGCGACGCCGACGTAGCCGACGTGGCCGCCGGGGCGGGTGGAACGAATCGCCTGCATCATCGACTCCTGGGTGCCGACGGCCTCGATCACCGAGTGCGCGCCGAGCCCGTGCGTCAGCTCCTTGATCTTCGCCACGCCGGCGTTGCCGCGCTCTTCGACGATGTCGGTGGCACCGAACTCGAGGGCGAGCTTCTGCCGGTCGGCGTGCCGGGACATGGCGATGATCCGCTCTGCGCCGAGCTGGTGCGCGGCCAGCACGCCGAGCAGGCCGACGGCGCCGTCCCCCACGACGGCGACGGTCTTGCCCGGGCCGGTCTCGGCGGCCACGGCGGCGAACCAGCCGGTGCCGAGCACGTCGGAGGCGGCCAGCAGCGACGGGACCAGGTTCGCGTCCGGCTGCCCGGGCGTGGCGACCAGGGTGCCGTCGGCCAGCGGCACGCGCAGCAGCTCGGACTGCGCGCCGTTGGCGCCCACGGGCTGGCGGTTGACGCAGTGGGTCTGGTAGCCGGCCCGGCAGATCTCGCAGGTGTTGTCCGAGGCGAAGAACGACCCGACGACGAAGTCGCCGGCCTTGATGGTCGTCACCTCGGAGCCGACCTGCTCGACGACGCCGACGTACTCGTGCCCCATGGGCGTCGCCCCGTTCAGCTGCTCGATCCCGCGGTACGGCCACAGGTCCGAGCCGCAGATGCAGGCCGCGGCGACGCGGATGACCGCGTCGGTCGGCTCGACGATCACCGGCACGTCGCGGTCTTCGACGCGGACGTCGCCAGGGGCGTACATCACCGCTCCACGCATGGTGGGGTCTCTCCTTGTTTCGGTGGAATCTGGTGTGGCGACGGCCGGGCTGCCGCGTCCACGACATCCAGCAGACCACCGCGTACGGGGTGGGTGGGAGTCACTGTCGTGACGTGTACTGGCAGAGCACCCCACGGCCAGCGGGCGCGGCCTAACCTCGAGGTGTGGACAACCGTCACGAGGTCCGTGAGTTCCTGCTCTCGCGGCGTGCGAGGATCACGCCGGAACAGGCCGGCCTGCCCGCCGGCACGAACCGGCGCGTGCCCGGATTGCGCCGCAGCGAGGTGGCTGCTCTGGCCGGCGTCAGCGTGGAGTACTACGCCAAACTGGAGCGGGGCGCGCTGGCCGGCGTCTCGACGAGTGTGCTGGACGCGATCGCGCGCACCCTGCGGCTCGATGACGCCGAGCGGGCCCACCTGTTCGACCTGGCCCAGGCCGCCGATGGCACGAGCGCGCTAGTGCGGCCGCGCCGCCGCGTCGGCAGACAGTGGATGACCCGTCCGAGCCTGCAGTGGGCTCTGGACGCCGTCACCGCGGGGCCGGCGTTCGTCCGCAACGGCCGGATGGACCTGCTCGCGGCCAATCAGCTGGCGCGCGCCTTCTATGACGAGGTCTACGCGAGCGCGGCCGCGAACGGGCAGCACCCGGCGAACCTGGCACGGTTCACCTTCCTCGACGCCGCCGCGCGCCGGTTCTACACGGAGTGGGAGGCAGCCGCGGACATCGTCGTGGCGATGCTGCGCACCGAGGCCGGCCGCGACCCGCGGGACAAGGACCTGCACGACCTGGTCGGCGAGTTGTCCACTCGTAGCGACGACTTCCGCACCCGGTGGGGCGCGCACAACGTGCGCCTCCACGGGACCGGTACGAAGCAGTACCACCACCACGTCGTCGGTGACCTCACCCTCGCCTACGAGGGCCTGGAGATGGCGGCCGAGCCCGGCCTCACCCTCACGATCTACACCGCCGAGCCCGGATCGCCCTCCGCGGAACGGCTGCAGCTGCTGGCCTCCTGGGCGGCATCACTCGAGGCGGACGCCCTGGCCGACACGACCCGGAAGACGGAGGCAGACGCGTGAACATCGAGCCCAAGACGGCCACCGCGAAGGGTCCGGCGGACTGGTTCACCGGCGACGTCTGGATCGACACCATCGCCTCCCGCAAGCCCGAGCCGTCGCGCATGGTCGCCGTCCGGGTCCGGTTCGCGCCCGCGGCCCGCACCGCCTGGCATTCGCATGCGCACGGGCAGACTCTCCACGTCACCGCCGGCGTCGCCCTGATGGGCACCCGGGATGGCACGATCCTCGAGGTGCATCCCGGCCAGACGGTCTACACCCCGCCCGGTGAGGAGCACTGGCACGGCGCCACGCCCGACGACTTCATGGAGCACCTCGCGCTCCTGGAAGGCACCTCCGACGGCGACGGCGCGACGTGGCTGGAACACGTCGGCGACGAGGACTATCACCGGCACTGACCAGTGGGGCGACCTCCGCCGGAAGGATGTCATGGCACGTGTCCTCGTCACCGGGTCCGCTGACGGACTCGGCCGGGCGGCCGCGCAGACTCTGCTCGAAGCCGGGCATCGCGTCGTCGTCCACACCCGCAACGGCGATCGGGTTACGGCTGTGCGAGAACTGCTGGGTCGTGGGGCCGAAGCCGTCGTCGGCGACCTGGCCGATCCGATGCAGACCCGCGCCGTCGCCGACCAGATAAACGGCTCGACGGCCCTCGCGGCCCAGCTGGGCGAGCTCGGCATCGACGCCGCCGGGTTCAGAGCCGACATCATGGATCGCCGGTCCCTCGTGGCGGCGTTCGCCCGGATCGAGGACCGGTACGGCGACGTCGACGTGCTGGAGTACTCGCCGGCACCACACCAGCCGGTGCCCGGGATCACCATGGCCGGACCGCTGGACGTGACCGTGGATAACCTCCAGCCGCAGGTCGGCTACTACCTCTACGGCGCGCTCACCGCCGCCCAGCAGGTGCTGCCGGACATGATCGACCGGGGGACCGGCACGCTGCTGTTCACCACCGGCGCCTCGTCGGTCGACCCGCGGCCGGCGCCGCCCGAGTTCGCCAACGTCGCCATCGCCTCGGCGGCGCTGCGTTCCTGGGTACTGACGCTTCATCAGGCGCTGGCCGGCAAGGGCGTGTACGCCGCGCACGTCCCGCTCGCCGTGTGGATCGGCAGCGGCGGCCCGGGCACACAGGCCGACACCGTCGCCCAGCACTACTGCAACATCCGCACCCGTCGCGACGGGGCCGAACACCCCTACGTGGCCGCCTGACCTCGAACCGGGGCCGCTCGACGTTCAGCACCCCGGAGTCGACGTCGCCGAAGACGACCGTCTCGTAGGGCGAGTAGCCGCCGGGGGCACTCGTCGGTGCCCGGGTCGTAGACCACCACACTGTCGTACGGCTGCAGCATCACCGGACCGCGGAGCCCGTACGACAGCGTGTCGGTCGACGAGCGCTGAGCTGTGATCGTCATCTTCGTCGTACACGTGCCAGCCGCCGGGCCTCTCGAAGCGGCGTCGGCGTCCGCCAGCGGGCGCTGCCGAGGACGATCTGGACTGCGGTTTCGGCGTCGACCCGCCAGCCGGCATGGACCGCGACCGGCCGCGTGCCCGTGCGGGTGCGCAGCCAGTAGCCGACGACGGCGCCATTCACTGTCAGCGGGCTCGTGGCACCACGTTGATCGGCCGGCGGCGCACCCACTGCGGTCAGTGGACGATGTGTGACGCCGATCGTCGGCACGCCGACCGATGCGCCGAGCTGCATGGCGAGGCCCGCCCGGCGCGGATGGTCACGCCCGGTGGCGTCGACGATCAGGACGTCCACAGCCACCGTCAAGGCGGTGACGGCGGCGGCGAGCGATGGCCCCACGCGCAGCGCGAGCAGTCCCGGCGTGTACGGGCCGCGGGCGACGCCTGAGACGCTTGCTCGACTGACGCACTGCTCGCCGCTGTAGGCGGCTGCCGCTGCCCACACCGGATCGCCCGCCTGGCCCCGGCCGACGAGCCCGTGGGGGCCGCACGCGTAGCAACCACCGATGACGTGATGCCGGCCAGGGTGCCACGGCTCCGGGCGGGCGACGGCCAGATCCTGCTGAACGGCGACCAACTCCGCCGCGGTGCTCGGCCACTGCGTTGGCCAGGAGGTCACCGCACCATCGTGTGGCACCGGCGCGGGAGAGACCAGTCGTCACCTCAGGCGCGCGCGATGGGCCCCGGTTCGTCGATCCTCGCCCGGGTGCGGTGGAGTTGGTCAGCGGCTCGGTGGGCGAGTGGTGATCGCGCGGATCGCCGGCGCCCACCCGTCCTGCGTGATGCTCGAGGTCGGGTTCGACGTGTTCGAGCTGCACGGTGAGGCCGGACTGCAGATCGTCACCTACAGCGTCGCGCCCGGCACCGACTCCGCCGACAAGTTCGCGCTGCTTGCGACCTGGGCGGCAACCCGGGAGTCCAAGCCGCCGCGCGCCGGCCGGCGCACCCGAGCAGCGTCGTGACCACGAGCACTGACGACTGCCCGCCCGTCAGCCCGCCATCCGCTGGTCGAGCTGGTCGAGCACCAGCGGCCACGCGTCGCGGTGCTGGTCCCGCGAGGCCTCGTCGAGGAAGCCGGCGTGGGTGAGCCGTAGCCGCGTCCCGCTGCCGCCGGGCGTGAAAACTCGGCCGTGACCACTGACTCCACGCCCTTGGTTCCGGCCGCGCCGGTGAGCCAGGTCAGCTCGACCAGTCGCCCCGGCTCGAGTCGGAGGAACCGGCCGTAGTGGGGGTGCAACTCTCCGGCGTACCGGGTGGCGAAGAAGTACGGGGCATTGACCTCGGCGCGCATCACGACCGTGCCGGACTCGGCGAACCAGCGGTCGAACCGCTGGGTCCAGGCATCGAACAACACGTCTGGCGGGGCGGTCATGGTGCGCTCGACCGTGAGTGCATGCGGCCGGGCGGCGAGGTCGGGCGGGCAGATGGGGCGGGCGTGGTCATGGACATCTCCTTGGTCCGCCAGCCCGTGACCGCCGGAGGTCTCGGCCCGATCACGTGGGGACTGGCCGGTAGCGAAGGTGTGCCGCGAGCGTGGGTTCGTCGCCGTCACGTGCCAAGCGGATGATCTCGCCTCCGGGCGCGTCGTAGAGCCGGACTCCGTCGCCGAGCAGGACCGGCGCGACGTGGATGTCGATCTCGTCGACCAGTCCCAGTTGCAGCAGCTGCCGGCCGATCGTCGGGGAGAACACCTGCAGGTTCTTGCCCCGTGCCGCGTCCAGGCCGATACGAACCGCCTCCGCCACCGAGCAGCTGATGACCGTGATGCCCTCGGCGGCGCGGGCGTCGTCGGGGTGGTGGGTGAGGACGAAGATCGGACCTCTCCATGCGCCGCCGTAGGGCCGCGAGTCGCCGATGGCGCTGTCATATCCATCGCGTCCGGCCAGGATCGCGCCGGTGCTCTCGATGTACTCCTGATGGAGACCTTCGCGAACCGTGGTTCCCTCCATGAAGTCCATGCTGTGGCCGGGACCGGCGACGAAGCCGTCCAGCGACATCACGAACGCGAGGTGCACCTTCCCGGCAGCGGTCTGCGGTCGGGGATCATGCACGGCTGCCTCCCGACACGGTGCGCCGGGCGAGGTCTCTCTCGGGTACGGGATCGGACCGACGCAGGCCAGGGCTGAGCGCGGCGGTGACGGCGAGCGACAGGGCCGCCATCGTGGCCATCGCCACCCCGATCGGAAGGACCTGTGCGACCAGGCCGGCCAGGGTCGCGCCGGCCGCCTGCATCGCCTTCATGCCCGACGCGTGCAGCCCCAGCGCCTGACCGCGCACGTCCTCGCCGGTCAGCGCGATCAGCCGTTCCTGCAGCAGCAGCGTCGACATGAAGCCCACGGACGCCACGGCGGCCGCGACGGCGGCGACTGGCAGGTTCAGCGGGAGCACGAACAGCAGGTACGGCGCCGCCAGCAGGTAGCGCAGCGGCGTGACGTACCGCTGCCGTGTCGCCGGCGGCAGGAACCGCCCGGCGGCCAGGTCGCCGAGCAGCATGCCCAGAGCCGCCGCGACGAACAGGACGGCGGCGGCGTGCGGCGCATAGGGGACGAACAGCGCTTCGCAGCCCACCACCAGGCCGTTAGGCACCCACATCGCGAGATAGACGGCCCGGCGTGCCGGTGAGGAGAGCAGCTCCCGGTTGATCCGCCAGGTGATCGCCAGGGACGGACGACCCGACGCCCGCGCCGGCCGGGCGCTCAGTCCCAGACGGACGACCAGCAGCGATGCGGCGGCCAGGGCCGCGCCGACGACCAGTGCCGTCCGTGGCGACACCACCGCGAGCAGGACGCCGCCGAGCGCGAACCCCGTCACCTGCATCGCGCCGACCGACATGTTGAGCACCGAGCGGCCCAGGACGTACCCGTCGGGCGGCAGGATCTCGCCGAGCAGTCCGTACTGCACCCCCGACCCGATCGACGCCGTCAGGCCGAGCGCGAAGATCACCGCGAACATCGCCGGCAGCGGCATCCCCGGTGCCGCCAGTGCGAGGCAGCCCACGGCAGTGGCGAGGGCGACCAGGGTCATCGCCGGCCGCGGCGGCACGCGGTCGGCCACCGAGAGCAGCGTGGTGGCGCCGATCACCGCGGCGAAGGACGGGCCGAACATGCTCAGCGCCGACAGCAGCGGAGACTCCGTGCGGGCGTACACCAGCGTGGCGAGCGCGAGCCCCGTCAGCGTCGTCGCGGCGACCTGCGCGCACGACGCCACGAACAGTGCGGTGAATCCCGGTGTGCGGAACAGTTCCCGGTAGGTACGCATGGCAGGCAGTCTGGGCAGCGCCGTCGTCCGACCGGTACAGTTTCGGGTGGAGGCGAAACGTGGGCATCTGGCTGATCGACGCCGACGTCCTCGCCGGCAGCCGGTTCCGGGTGTCGGCGCTGGCCGAGACCATCGCGGCCATCAGGGTCCTGACGGGCGAGCGGCCCAACCGCCCCGGTCAGCTGGCCCGCCCGGCCCAGGCGCGGGCCGCGTTCCGGGATCGGATGGCCGGCGATCCGGTGGGCCGGGCGTTCCTGAAGGGCGCTCTGCTCCCCACCTGGCTGGCTGACTTCCTCTGCGCGCCACCACTCGACGATGAGCCGACGTTCGACGACGAGCTGCACCGCATCCGCACCACGCCGGCCGCCGCGCTGCGTGCCGACCTGGCTGGCGATGACCCCGCGCTCGACGTTCCGGACCTGCCCGATCGGATCACCGCCGTGCTCGAATGGGTGTGGACCGAGGCGATCGAACCGGATTGGCAGCGCCGAGCGCGAGCCTTCGAGGCGGACGTCATCGCCCGGACCCGGCGGCTGAGCACCAGCGGCTGGGCGTCCGCCCTGGACGACATGCGGCCGGGGATGCGCTGGCTCGGTGAGGGACGCCTGCGGATCAACGCCTACGACTATCCGCCACACGACCTGAATCACGGGCAGCTGCTGTTCATCCCCGTCACCGGCGCCCGCGGCTGGGTCGGCTGGCGCCGCCCGGACCGCTACTCGATCGTCTATCCGTGCGCAGGAGTGCTCGCGGAGGGACGCCGCGCGGCGCCGGGCGCTCTGAGCCGGCTGATCGGCCCGGCGCGCGCGACAGTGCTGAGCCTGCTCGACAACCCGATGAGCACGACCCAGCTCGTCGCGGTGACGGGGTTCGCCCTCGGCTCCATCGGCGACCACCTCAAGGTGCTGCTCGAGGCCCAGCTGGTGCGCCGCCGTCGCGCCGGCCGCTCAGTCCTCTACTACCGCACGTCCGACGGCGACCGCCTGGTCCGAGCCGCCACGACTGACGACACCTGAAGCGGCCCCAGGTTGATGCCGCATCCCTTTGGGCGACGCCTGATGCTAAGGTCGGTCCTAATGAGTTTGATTCTCGTTAGGAAGAGTTGCGGATGCGCACCACACCCGTGGTCCTGGTGACCGGTGTCAGCCCGGACGCGATGGCGTCGGCCACCATCACGTTGCAGTGGGACCTGCCCGATGCCGTCGTGGTGCACCATCGCATCGACGTCGCACGGAGCCGGCTGCTCAGAACCGTGAGCGAGGTGACCGGGGTGGTCGAGTCGGAGGAGATCGATCTCGAGCATGCGTGCGTCAGCTGCGCGGTGCGTGAGGACGTGGTGCCGACGCTGGCCCGGCTGGCGCAGGCCGGGCGGTGGGGTGTCATCGTGGCGCAGCTGCCGGCGGGTGCGGAGGCGCAGCAGGTGTGTCGGGTCGTCGCCGGTGACGCGCGGCTGCGGCACGTGCGCGTCGCCGGTGTGCTGTGTGCCGTCGACGGCGAGCGGCTGGTGGACGATCTGCTGGGCGACGAGCTGCTGTGCGAGCGCGGCACGCATACCGCCGCGGACGACCGCCGCGGGGTGGCCGAGGTGGGTGCGGCGCAGGTGGAGTACGCCGACGCCGTCACCGTCGTCGGTGCCGCCGGTGAGGCGGAGCTGGAGTTGGTCCGCGCGCTCGCCCGGCCGGGTGTGGCGGTGCTCGGCGACGGCGAGGCGCTGGCGCCGGTGCGGCTGCTGGCCGGGATCCACGGCCACGCGGCCGCCGAGGAGTGGACCGCGCAGGTGCGCCGGGAGCCGCTACCTGCGCTCGACGGCGAGCACGTGTGGCGGCTGGATCTGCGGTCGGACCGGCCGTTCCACCCGGACCGGCTGTACGGGGACATCGTGGCCGTCGGTGGCGGTCCGCGGCGTTCGCGGGGCTGCTTCTGGCTGCCGACGCGGGCGACGGTCGCGTGTGCCTGGGACGGCGCGGGCGGCCAGTTGAGCATCGGCGTGGCCGAGCCGTGGGGGCACCGGCGGCCGTTCACCCGCATCGTCGTCACCGGCATGGACGACGGCCGCGACGACATCGCCGCGGCGTTCGAGCACTGCTTGCTCACCGACGACGAGATCCGGAGCCGCGGCAGGTACTGGGAGGCCGCCGGCGACGGCTTCGATGCCTGGCTCGGCGACATCCACAGCCCGCTCTGAGGAACCCACGGAAGGCAGGGGACCCGACCATGTCCGCACGATGCCAGGTGACCGGTGCCCAGCCGGGCTTCGGCCACGCCATCTCACACTCACACCGGCGCACCAAACGCCGGTTCGACCCGAACATCCAGCGCAAGCGCTACTGGGTGCCGTCGCTGGGCCGCAACGTCACGCTCACGGTGAGCGCGCGCGGCATCAAGACCATCGACAAGCGCGGCATCGAGGCGGTCGTCGCCGAGATCCTGGCGCGCGGGGAGCGGCTCTGATGGCGAAGAAGAGCAAGATCGTGAAGAACGCGCGCCGGCAGCAGATCGTCGCCCGGTACGCCGAGCGCCGGGCCGAGCTCAAGCGCGTCATCGCCGACCCCGCCAGCACCGAGGACGAGCGCGTGACGGCGCGGCGGGCGCTGGCCCGGCAGCCCCGCGACGCCAGCGCCACCCGGCTACGCAACCGCGACCAGGTCGACGGCCGGCCGCGCGCGGTCTACCGGAAGTTCGGCCTGTCGCGCATCCGGCTGCGCGACATGGCGCACCGCGGTGAGCTGCCCGGCGTCACCAAGTCCAGCTGGTAGCGCCGCGCATGTCCGCCACGCAGACGGCCTACGAGCGACTCGCCGAGTTCCACGACCTGTTCATGACCGAGCCGTGGGAACGGCTGCGCCCGCACGTGCGGGCCGCGTTCGCCGACCTCGACGAGCACGCCGTCGTCGTCGAGATCGGGGCCGGGACCGGCATGGGCACCCGCGTCGTCGCCGCCGAGAGCCGGGCCCGGATCGTCGCGCTCGAGCCCGCGCTGGTGATGCGCTCGATCCTGACCGCGCGGGTGGCCGACGACCCGGACTTGGCAGAGCGGGTGACCGTCGTCGCCGGCGCCGCGCCGGCCGACCTGGGCCTGCTGCCGGACCGCGTCGACGGGTTCGTCTGCGCGCACATGCTGGGCCACCTCGCCCAAGACGACCGGCGTGACCTGTTCGGCTGGCTCGGGGCCCACCTGTCCGGCGACGGGGTGGCCGTCGTCACGACCCAGCGTCCGCCCGACACAGCAGACGGTGGCGAGGCGGGCGGGGAGATCGTCGAGTCCCGTCGGCTCGGCGACTACGAATATCGCGCTCACCACATGCTGGGCGACGGCCCGCAGGAGTACTCCAGTCGTTACGAGGTCTGGCAGGGCGGCACTCTGATCCGGTCCCATCGCTTCGCCGGTGATTGGCGGATCGTCACCGCCCATGACGTCGCCGCCGATCTGCCGTCCACGCTCGTGCTCGAGCCGATCGACAGTTCCGTCGCCCTGATACGGACATCCAGCAGGTAACACCCCCGGCGCCGCGAGCAGCCCGGACAGCAATCCCGGTCTTCCGCCGGTCCGGTAACCCTACGAACGATAACGATTACCATCATGCACGCTACAGCACAGATCGTGCAGAGCTGGCGAAAGTGAAAATCGTTATCTATAGTCTGAACGTCTCGCCAGTCCCTGACAGGAGCCGATCTCGTCATGCACCGTTCTCTGGTCCGGAAGATCGTGGGTGTGGCCGGCAGCGCCGGGTTGCTCGCGGCGGTTCCAGCCGCGGTGCCGCCGGCGGCCGCGGAGTCGGACGCCCCGCCGCCCGCCGAGGAGCGGAGGGTGCTCACGACGGAGCACGTCGACGCCATCAACGTCGGCTTCGACGGCGAGCGGCTGACAGTCGATTCCAAGATCGGCCCGCCGGTCGAGCACGTCGATGTGGACGACCTGGTGTACCAGCTCTCCGACCTCGGGCGCGTCGAAGGACTGCCCGAGCAGTATGCGGAGTTCATCGGCGCCGACACGGCCTGGGTGATCATGCAGACCCAGAACCCGGACGTCCTTTGGGCGGGGTGGAGCACCGAGGAGATCGCCGCCGGGGTCGTCGACGGCGACGCCGTGGACATCACGCTGACGGACGTGCGCGGGCCGGGCGAGGTCGAGGTGTTCCAGACCGGCTCGTTCGGAGAGCCGATCCGGATCTTCAGCTCTGACGAGGACTACACGACCCTGCGGCAGGGCGTGAACGCGCACGTCCACGCGAACTGGGCGTTCACCCAGCCAGGCGTCTACACGCTGACCTTCACGGTCGCGGCGACGGTCGGCGGCGCGCCGGTCACGTCGGGCCCGGTCGACTACACCTGGGTCGTCGGCGGCGAGAACGGCGCGCTGCCGGCGGCCGCGCCGTCCGCCACGACCCTGCAGGCTCCGCCGACCGCCGTCGTGGGCGAGGAGGTCGTGCTCGAGGCCGGCGTGACGACCGATCCCGGCTCCGGCGCGCCGCCGGCGCCGGGCGGGTACGTCCAGTTCCACGACGGCGACACCGCGCTGGGCTGGGCGCCGCTCACCGACGGCCGTGCCACGCTGCCGGTGACGTTCGCCGAGCCGGGCGAGCACGCCGTCACCGCCACGTACACGTCGCAGGAGCCGCAGTTCTACGCGCCGTCGACCAGCGCGACGGTCACCGTCACGGTCGAGGAGGGCAACGTCGAGCCGCCGGCGACGACGCTGACGGTCGCCGGGCCCGGCGGCGCCGTCCCCGCGGGCGAGCCGGTGACGCTGACGGTGACGCAGGACCCGCCGACCGGCCTCACGGCCTACCAGTGGTCCACCCGCGCGCCGGGCGCGCTGACGTTCGACCCCGTCGACGGCGCCACGACGGAGACGCTGACCGTCACGCCGTCCGCCGCCGACGACGGCCGGCAGTACCGCGCGGCCCTCTACACCGACGACGGCGTGCACGTGGCGCACTCCGCTCCGTTCACGCTGAGCGTCGACGAGGGGCCGGGCACGTGTGAGAACGACCCGCGGGTCGTACTCGATGACGAGCACGTCGACCTGGTCTCGCCGCGTCTCACCGGCGACGAGCTGGTGCTCGAGGCGAAGGTGGGCTCGGCGAACGACCACGTCTTCTACACACCGGACGAGGTGCTCGTGCAGGTCAACGACCCTGAGGCGGCGGTCGTCCTGCCCGACGACGAGCAGCTCGCGTTCATCGCTGAGCTGGGCTCGACGGTGTGGGTGATCCCGCAGCACCAGCTCGAGGACGTCGTATGGGCCGGCTGGTCGACGGAGGAGCTTCCGCTGGGCGCGTTCCGCGACGACATCGTCCACATCACGATGGTGGACGTCGAAGGGCCCGGCGACGTGGAGGTCTTCCAGTATTTCGCGGGCGCGGCACCGGTGCGCAACTTCAGCTCCGACGAGTCGTTGGAGCCGTTGGTCCAGGACGTCCCGGTGCACTCGCACGCGAGCTGGGCGTTCACCGCGCTCGGCGAGTACACGGTGACGTTCGAGGTGAGCGGCACGCTGGCCGACGGCACCGAGGTGTCGAGCGGTCCGGTCGACTACGCCTTCGTCGTCGGCGACATCGAATGCGACCCTGATCCGGGTGACGAGAACGGCACCGAGTCGGGGGAGAACGGCACAGACACCGGTGGCGACGAGAGCGGCGCCGACGAGAGCGGCGCTGACGAGAGCGGTACGGACGAGAGCGGCGCGGACGACGGCACGGAGTCGGGCGCCGACGGCACCGAGACCGGCGGGACCGAGGACGGCGCCGACGACGGCGGAGACGCCGCAGGCGCTGACGGCGGCGCGAGCGGGGGAGACGACGACGGGACGAGCCCGAAGCCGACGACCAAGCCGACGAACGAGGTGTGCGACCCGCGGCCCACGCCGAGCTCGACGCCCAGCACGCCGAGCGGTGACCCGTCGGCACCGGGCGGCACGTCCGGCGATCCGGTGGTGCTGACGAACGAGCACGTCGACCTGCTGTCGCCGCGCCTGGACGGGTCCAGCCTCGAGCTGCAGGCGAAGGTGGGTTCGGCGACGGACCACACGTTCTACGATCCGGGTGACGTGCTGGTCCACGTCGGCCAGGCCGCGGCGAGCACGGTGCCCGACGGCGACACCTACGCGTTCCTCGGTTCGGCCGGCGCGCCGCTGTGGCTGATCCCGGAGACGCAGAACCCGGACCTGGTGTGGGCCGGCTGGTCGACGGAGGAGCTCGCGCCCGGTCAGCTGAGTGGCGACACCGTCGACATGCGGCTGGTCGACGTCGCGGGTCCGGGCACGGTGGAGGTGTTCCAGACGACCGGGTTCGGCGACGTCAGCCGGATCTTCAGCTCGGAGGAGTCGCTGCCGGCGCGGCAGCAGAGCGTCGGTCAGCACGTGCACGCGAACTGGGCGTTCTCCGCTGAGGGCAGCTACACGTTGACGTTCGAGGTGAGCGGGACGCTGGCCGGCGGCGGGGCGGTCACGACCGGCCCGGTGGAGTACTCGTTCGTGGTCGGTGAGCTGTCCGGGACGAGCAACGTGTCGGCGTCACGCGCCGGCGTCGTCGCTCCGGCCGTCCACCGGACCGAGCCGACAATGACGCGGATCGACGCCACGCCCTCGCCCACACCGACGCCGACGAGCACGCCGACCCCGTCGCCGACGACGACCACCCCCGCCGCCGACGACGACTGCGACCTGGCGAGCACCGGCACGTCGGCGACACCGGGGTTGACGGTCCTCGGCGGGTTGCTGGTCATGGCGGGAGCGGTCGCGATGGCGGCGTACTGGCGCGATCGCCGTGCGGGCCGGGCTTAGGACAGCGGCCGGGCTGGCCGCCGCCGGGCTCGTCCTGTCGGCGTGCGCGGCACCGGAGACGCTGAGCGCGAGCGACGACCGGGTGCAGGTGATCACCACCACCGGGCTGCTGGCCGACCTCGTCCGCAACATCGGCGGCGACCGGGTGAACGTCAGCTCGCTCGTGCCCGACCAGGCCGACCCGCACTCGTACGAGCCGAGCCTGCGCGACGTCCGCAATGTCGTCTACGCCGACGTGGCGTTCAGCAACTACCTGCTGCTGGAGCAGCAAGCGATCATCAAGGCGCTGGACGCCAACCTCGACGCGGGAGTCCCGAACATCTCGCTCGCCGAGGGAGCGGTGAAGTACGCGGCGGAGATCATCCCGCTGGTCGAGAACGTCGCCCTCGACACGATCTGGCTGGGCATGCGGGTGCGCGGGACGGGGGAGCAGTACGGCGCGAACCGCGCCTCGGACGTCTACCTCAGCGGCACCGCCGTCGACGGGCCGGGCGACCTGGTCGCGTACCTGACCGAGTCGTTCGGCAACCCGGCGTTCTACGTCGACTCCACCGACGGGTTCGACGCCGCCGACGGGTACCGCGACGACACCGCCACCCTGCCGCCCGACGCGCACACGCATATGAGCTGGGCGTTCACCGAGCCCGGGGTGTACCGGCTGACGATGCGCGCCACGCTGGCGCCCGCGCCGGACGAGCGTCCGGTCGACGTGGGGGAGCAGACGTTCACGTTCGCCGTCGGGGTGGACCCGCATGCGGTGCCCGGCATGGAGGGCGCGGACGTGCTCGGCTCCGGCCACGCCGACGTGACCGTCGACATCGATGCCGGCGAGTTGTACCTCCTGGTCGACCCGCAAGGCGGCGGCGACGATCATGCGCACGCCGAGGTCCTCGACCCGGCGAGCACCGTGATCGAGGTGCCGAACAAGGCGCTGCACGAGATCCCCGCCGACGAGGGCTTCCGGTTCCTCGGCCATCCCGGCGACCCGATCTTCCAGCTGCCGCAGGCGGTGCTGGGCCGGCACGTCCACGGCGAGATCGACCCGCACCTGTGGCACGACGCCGGCAACGCGATCTCCTACGTCGAGCTGATGCGCGACACGCTGATCGGCGTCGACCCCGACGGCGCCCGCGAGTACCGCGACAATGCCAACCGGTACATCGGCGAGCTGGAGGAGCTCGACCAGCACGTGCGCGACACGATCGCGGAGATCCCGGAGTCGCGCCGCCACCTGATCACCACGCATGACGCGTTCGGCTACCTGGGCGCCGCCTACGACGTGCAGATCTCCGGGTTCGTCACCCCCAACCCGGCCACGGAACCCAGCCTGGCCGACCGCCGCAAGCTGGCCGAGACCATCCGCAACCTGCGCATCCCGGCGGTCTTCCTCGAACCGAACCTGGTGACCCGCTCTTCGACGCTCACCGAGGTCGCCGACGACCTCAGCGTCCGCGTCTGCCCGATCTATGGCGACACGTTCGACGACGAGGTCACCAGCTACGTGGAGATGATGCGATTCAACGCCGAGTCGCTGCGCTCCTGCCTGTCCGAACCAGCGGAGAGAGAGCAATGACGCGACGATTCCGGACGGTGTCCCTGCTCGGGGCGAGCCTGCTGACGGTGACCGCGTCGGCCGCCGCCGTGGCCGCCGACGACCCGAGCCTGGACCAGGAGATCGACGCCGACCAGCCCGTCGCCACCGAACAGGCGGTGCTGAGCGACGGTCACGTCGACATCGGCCCGCGCTACGTCGACGGCCGGTGGACGCTGCTGGTCCACGACGGCACCACGGCCACGCCGGTGTGGCGGACGATGCCGACCACCGTGTTCCAGGTCGCCGACGCGTCCCTGACGACGGTGCCGGACACCCCCGACTACGCGTTCCTGCCGGCCGAGGCGGGCACCGACGTGCACGTCGTGCCGCAGGCGGAGCAGCCCGGGGTCGTCTGGGTGGGATGGAACACTCAGGACCCGACCGTCATGGACACCATCGACCGCGGCGCGACCCTGACCCTGCGGGGCGTCGACGGGCCGGGCGACGTGGTGATGTTCCTGCAGAGCGGGACGCTGGGCGAGCCCGAGGTGCTCTGGGACAGCCGCGAGCCCTACCCGCAGGACGTCTGGGTCGAGGTGAACACGCACACGCATGCCAACTGGGTGTTCTCGGAGCCCGGCGTCTACCTGGTGGAGGTGGAGGTCTCGGCCGACCTGGTCTCCGGCGAGGCCGAGTCGGACACGCAGGTCCTCCGCTTCGCCGTCGGCGACGCCACCAGCACCGACGACGCCTTCGCCGCGCAGTACGCCGGCGCGTCTGGTCCGGGTGCCGGGGCGGACGGCACCAGCTCGCCCGCCGCGGCGGTGGACGAGCCCGACGAGGACGGTGGCCCTGCTCCGGTCCTCCTGGGAGTGGCCGGTGCGGCCGCTGTCCTCGTCGTCGCCCTGGTGGTCGTCCTCCTGCGCGGCCGGGGTGCGAAGCGCCGCGCCGCCGCCGGGGCGGCGGCCGCGGAGACCCGGCCGTGAGCGTCCTCGAGGTCCGCGGGGTGACCGTCGGCCTGGGCGGTCGCACGGTCCTGCGCGACATCGACCTGACGCTCGGCCTCGGTGAGCTGACCGGCCTGATCGGTCCGAACGGGGCCGGGAAGACGACGCTGCTGCGCTCGATCCTCGGCCTGGTGCGGGTGGCATCCGGGCGAGTGCTCGTCGACGGCCGGCCGGTCCGGCCGCGCCGCTCACCGGTGGGCTATGTGCCGCAGCGGCACGAGTTCGCCTGGGACTTCCCGATCTCGGTCGAGAACGCGGTCATGACCGGCCGCAGCGGCCGCATCGGCCTCCTGCGCCGGCCCGGGGTGGACGACTGGCGGGCGGTCGCGGCGGCCCTGGAGCGGGTGGGCATGAGCGACCTTGCGCGCCGGCCGGTGGGCGAGCTCTCCGGCGGGCAGCGGCAGCGGGTCCTGGTGGCCCGGGCGCTGGCGCTGCAACCGCGGGTGCTGCTGCTGGACGAACCGTTCACCGGCCTCGATCTGCCCACCCAGGAGCTGCTCACGGGCCTGTTCCAGGAACTGGCCGGCGAAGACAAGGCGGTGTTGATGACGACCCACGACCTGCTCGGCGCGCTGGACACCTGCACGCGCATCGCGCTGCTGAACCGGACGATCGTCGCCGACGCGCCGCCGAGCGAGCTGCTGGATCCCGATCCCTGGATGCGCGCGTTCGGCGTCGGTGAGAACAGCCCGCTGCTGAAGATCCTGAAGGTGATGTGAGCCGTGTCGATCCCCGAGTTCATCGCCGACCTCACCAACCCGGACCTCGCGTTCCTGCCGAAGGCGCTGCTGATCGCGGTGATGTCGAGCGTGGTCTGCGGCGTCGTCGGCTGCTACGTCGTGCTGCGCGGGATGGCGTTCATCGGCGACGCCGTCGCGCACGCCGTCTTCCCGGGACTGGCGGTGGCGTTCGTGCTGCAGGGCAGCCTGGTCGTCGGGGGAGCGGTGGCCGGCGTCGTCACCGCGGTGCTGGTGGCGGTGTTCGCGCAGAACCGCCGGATCAAGGAGGACTCCGTCATCGGCGTCTTCTACGTGGCGTCATTCGCGCTCGGCGTCGTGATCATCTCCCAGGCGCCCGGGTACGCGGGCTCGCTGCAGCAGTTCCTGTTCGGCTCCATCACCGGCGTCCCGGACGAGGACCTCTACACGGCCGCCGTCATCGGTCTGCTGCTTCTTGCCGCGGTGCTGCTGCTGCACCAGCAGTTCGTCACCGTCAGCCTGGACCGCGAACTGGCCCGCGCGGTCGGCCTGCGGGTGTTCTGGCTCGACATCGCGCTCTACGTCCTGGTGACCATCGCGATCGTCATCTCCGTCCGGACCATCGGCAACATCCTCGTGCTCGCACTCCTCGTCACCCCCGCCGCGACGGCCCGGCTGCTCACCGACCGCCTGGGCGTGATGATGCTGCTCGCACCCGCGATCGGCGGGTCCGGCGCCGTCGTCGGGCTGTACCTGTCGTGGAGCTACGACCTGCCCGTCGGCGGCACCATCGTGCTCGTGCTGGCCGGCGTGTTCCTGACGGCCTGGACCTTCGCGCCTCGCCATGGCCTGGTCGCCAAGCGCTGGCGGCGCGGTGGACTCGAGGAGAGCCCGGCGCCGGTCTCGGCCGCCTAGACGGCCCGCGTGCACGCCGTCGCCCCCCGGGCCGGAGCCACCGAGTCAGTACTCGTAGGGCTCCTCGGGAGCCGGCACGACGGTGACGGTGTCGGCCTCGAGGACCGGCACGTCGCCGTCGCCGGGTTCCCAGCGGCCGGTGACCTCGACCCAGGTGTCGGCGGGCCGCTCGCCGTCGCCGACCACGCGGGTGGTGTAGGCGGTCGCGTCGGCGGCGCAGCAGGCGACCGTGAACCGCGACAGCAGGTACCCGTCGCCCGACTCGTCCGGCATGACGAACCCGACGACCCGTACCGGGACGCCGTCGAGGGAGCGCTCCGGGTCCTGGAGGGCGCGGGTGACGAAGTCGCGCAGGCCGAGGTCGACGGCGCCCTCGCGAGCGGCCGGCAGCTCGACGAATCCGGAGTCGGACACGGACGCGACCGGTCCCTGCCGGCCGGCGGCGAACGAGCCGAGCGCCGGCGGCGCGATGAGCAACAGCACCAGCAGCGGGACGGCCAGCAGCCAGGCGACCCCGGGCCCGCCGTGGTCGTCGTGGTCGCCGTGCTCCCCACCGCCAGGCGAACCGGGCCGGGCCGAGTCGCGCAGCAGCCCGTGCCCGCCGAGCAGCACCAGCACCACACCGGCGATCAGCAGGATCGGCTGGAAGCTCGGCTTGAGGTAGGCGAGGGCGGCGTCGGAGAACCCGAACCGGACGCCGACCGCGCCGACCGCGAGCAGCAGCACAGACTCCGTCCGCCGGTCCATGAGCCTCACAACACCCACCACCCGACGACCAGCGCGCTCGACACCGCGACGACGAAGGTCAGCGGTGCGAACCGCAGCGCGAAGCCGCGGCCGAACGTGCCGGCCTGCAGCGCGATCAGCTTGATGTCGACGGCCGGGCCGACCACGAGGAAGACCAGCCGGGCCGTGAGCGAGAACTGCGACAGGCTGGCCGCGACGAACGCGTCCGCCTCGGAACACAGCGCCAGCAGCACGGCGAGCCCGGCCAGCACGAGGACCGCCAGCCACTCGTTCGTGGCGACCGTGGTGACGAGCGAGCGGGGTATGAACACCTGCAAGGCGGCGGCCGCTGCGGCGCCGACGACGAGCCAGCCGCCGGCGTGCAGGAAGTCGTGCCGGGCCGTGCCGGCGAACACGTCCCAGCGGTTCGCGCCCTCGGGCACCGCGCGTCGCGGCAGGCGCAACCACGAGCCGCGGCCGAACCGCGACCACAGCAGTCCGACGACGACGGCGACGGCGAACGAGGCGAGGAACCGGGCGAGCACCATCTCCGGCTGCCCCGGGAACGCGACTGCGGTCGCGGCCATGACGACGGGGTTGATCGCGGGCGCGGCCAGCATGAACGCCAGCGCGGCAGCCGGCGCAGCGCCCAGCGACGTGAGTCGCCCGGCGATCGGCACCGACCCGCACTCGCACCCCGGGAAGACCGCCCCGGCGAGGCTAGCCGACGGCACGGCCACCGCCGGCCGGTCCGGCAGCAGCCGGGCGATGAGCGAGGACGGCACGAACGCCGTCACCGCGCCGCTCACCACGACGCCGAGGACGAGGAAGGGCAGGGCTTGCAGCGTGATCGACACGAACACCGTCGACCACGTCTGCAGGGTCGCGCTGTCGAACCAGCCCGCCACGCGCGGCCGCAGCAGGACCGCCGCTACCAGCACGAGCACGAACAGTTCGGGGACGAACCGGCCGAGGCGGCGGCGCTCGTCAGTGACCTGCAGATCGCTCACGAGCCGGAATCCTCCACGAGCCAGTAATGATAACGGTGCTCAGTGGACCTTACCGTCGCGCGCTGGCGGCGGCACCCTTCAGATGACGGAAGTGCGGCCGGCCGCGTGCTCCGTTCGCTGGACGATCGTCCGCCGGGCGGCTCGCCGACGCCGTCGCCAGACGAGGGCGACGACCATGGTGGCGAGCGCCGCGAGGGCGATCCACGGCACCACCCACAGCCGGGTGGCGAACGTGCCGGGCGGCGGGGCGGGATCGAGGACCTGGGTCCCCGAGGTCTCCGGCCGGATCACGATGTCCACGTCGAGGGGTCCAAGCTGCCACACGCCGCTGACGGTGGCCGACCCGGCGACGGAGTCGCCCGGCAGCAGCTCCGGCAGCACGTCGCCGGTCCAGACGCGCTCGCCGAGCCCGAACGGCCCGGCGACGCGCATGGTGGGCCGGCCGGCGAGCCGCACGTTGCCGTCGTTGCGGACGGTGTACTCCACCCGGACCGTGCCGGGCTGGCCGAGCGGGAGGCCGTCGAAGGCGACGTCGACGTCGTCGACGGTGAGCTGCGGCTGCAGCGTGCCGGTCACGCGGAGATAGATGCGGGCGCCCACCCGGCGGTCGACGGCGACCTGGCCGCCGGCGTTGTCGGTGGCGTGCGTGGTCAGCCCGGCCACGATGCCACCGGCGTGATCGCCGGGCGTCGCGTTCGCCGGGACGGTGATCCGGAAGGGGACATCGACGCGCGAGCGGGCCGGGATGGTGACGACAGGATCGCCGAGATCGACCCACGCGCCGACGTCGATGGGCTCGTCGGCGGCGGGCAGCAGGTCGAAGCCGCCCTGCGTGTTGCGGACGGCGTCGCTGGCGTAGAGGTCGAGCGTGAGCGGCTGCTCGGTGTAGTTGCTGACGGCGACCACGTCGCTGATCACGGCGCCGGGATCGAGGACGTACGCGAAGGCGGCGCGGTCACCGGGGCCGTCGGGGCCGGACGGCACGATGCCCCAGGTCAGCGGTGCCTGCTCGCCGGCGTCGTCGTCGGCACCCGCGGTCGCCGGCAGGGCGATGCCGGCGGTGATCAGGACGAGGGCCGCGAGTCGGCCGATGGGTCGCACGGACGGGCTCCGAGGGTCGAGGCAGGGGTCGGCGCGACCGGCCTGGGCGAGGCCGGTCGCGCCGAGTCTGTGGTGGAAGCGGAGGTCAGATCGCGGTGAAGGTGATCGTCGCCTCGTAGGTGCCGGGAACGAGCGTCGTCGGTCCTTCGATCAGCAGCTCGGCGCCGAGGCGGCTGGTTCCGGTGCCGTCGCCGGTCGGCGCGCTGGCCAGCGGCCGGCTGACGGACAGGCCGTCGCCGGACTCCAGGCCGGGAGCCACGATGTCGCCCGCCGTCACGCCGCCGCCGTCGGGCTCCTCGGCGACCAGCGGGGTCCAGCCCAGGTGTCGGCCGGGCAGCACCTCGTCGCCGGCGGTGAAGTCGCTCACCTGGCCCGAGACCACCCAGCCGGGCGCAGACGCCCGGGTGTCGGTGACCGTGACCGGCCGCAGCTCGCCGGTGGAAATCCATCGGTCGGCGGCGGTGCCGAGCTCGAAGTCGCTCATGGTCACGACGTCGTCGTCGGGGTCGACGCCGACCACCAGGGCGCCCTCGTCCTCGGGCAGTTTGGCGACGATCCGCTGCGACGCCTCGCCCGGCTCGGGCTCGCCGCCGTCATCGTCGACGACCAGGGTGACCGGCGCGGATTCCGCGACCACGGCGTGGTCGGCGTCGTAGAGCCGGACCAGGACCTGGACGCCGTCGTGCTCGGCCGTGGCGGTGAAGCTGTACTCGCCAGTGCCGGCGTCGGGCACGACCACCCACTCGTCGCTGCCCGGCGCCCGGGTGAACCAGTGGTAGTGGTCCAGCCCTGTCGGCGGGTCCTGGAGCGCGGTGAGGGTCACGACGTCACCAGGCTGGTAGCGATCGGCCAGGCCGGAGATGCTGAGGGTGGTCGACGGGACGGGGTCGGCGTCGCCGACCTGGAACGTGTAGGTGGCCGGCGCGCTGGTGACCGTGCCGCCGCTCGCCAGGGTCCCGCTGGCCCGGACCGTCAGCGTGTACCGGCCGGCCTCCGTGAAGGCCCAGTTGGCGTGCGCGTGCACGTTGGCGTTCGGGGAGATCGTGCCAGGGAGCTGGTAGCCGCCGCCCAGGACCGAGATCGACTCGCCGAACGAGCCGCTCTGCCACAGGAACACCTCGCCGGGTCCCTGGACGTCGGTGATCTCGATGCGCAGCGGGTTGGTGAACACGCCGGCGGGAATCTGCTCGGTGCTCCAGCCTGGCCAGATCAGCTCCGGGTCCTGGGTCTGGGGCAGGTAGTACACGGTGTCTCCGGCCTGGCCGAGGAAGGACAGGCTCGGCGGCACCGGGTCGGGCAGCACCAGCGCCGCCTCGGGCTTGACCTGCAGCAGCACGTCCTCGGGCGCATGCTGGACGTGGTGCCCGGTGACGTCCTCCTGCAGCCTGACGGCCAGGGTGTCGTCCTGCCAGGTCAACGTGAACGCGTCGATATGGCCGGAGTCGAGCACCAGCTCGAACTCGCCGGCCGCCGCGGTGGCGGTGACGCCCGCCGCCAGCAGCGCACCCGCGACAACGGGGACGGCCACGGACCTGGCGCCCCCCGAGAGCAGGGTCCTCATCGTGATCCTTTCCAGTCGGAACGCTGTGCTCGTAGAGTAATGAGAACCGTTACTATTAACAATAGCCATTGATAACGAGTTTCATGAAACCGCTGACGATCATCCGGTTCAGCTCGTCGCCCGCGAGCCTGGCCGAACGCGGTAACCGTTCGGCGACCAGTCTGGTCACGGTCGACTTCCCGGCCCCGGCATCCCGGTCACGACCGGAATGTGTGAGCACGACGGGCAGGTGCGTGTACCGGCCGCCTGCGGGTATCTCCTCTGCACGGGTCGCGGCGGCTGATGGGGCACTGCCTATGACGCCGCCGCGGCCCGGCCAGCGTGGTCCAGCGCGTCATCGGTAAGGAGTGATCGATATGGCACAGGACGCCAGCAGGACGGGCATGACGGCGACGCAGGTGCAGACCGCGGCCACCGTCGTGGGGGTCATCTTCCTGGCCGTCGGGGTGGCGGGCTTCATTCCCGGCATCACCACGGATTTCGACACGATCGAGTTCGCCGGGCACGAGTCCGAGGCGATGCTCCTGGGCGTCTTCCAGGTCTCGATCCTGCACAACATCGTGCACCTCTTGTTCGGCGTGGCCGGGCTGGCGCTGGCACGGACGGCGGCCGGCGCGCGGAACTTCCTCATCTGGGGCGGCATCGTCTACGCGGTGCTGTGGCTGTACGGACTGTTCATCGACCGCGAGAGCTCGGCGAACTTCGTCCCGGTCAACACCGCCGACAACTGGCTGCATTTCGTCCTGGCCGCCGGGATGGTGCTGCTCGGGCTCCTGCTCGGCCGGCGGCCGGCCAGGCGCCCATGAGAGGTGGGCCAAAACCCTTGTTGATCATGGAGAAACGCCCCTTTCCGGGCGCTGGAGAAGGGCGTTTCTCCATGATCAACGTGACGGTGTGAGTTCGGCCGCCGCAGTCCGCCATACCTCCGGACGCGGGGATATTCGCTTGCGTGCCGGCTCACCGGTGCGCATCGTGAGCGGGATGAGCGACGTACCCGCGCGGTGGACCGAGGCCAGCGTCTATCCGGACATGTGGGTCGACCCGGCCGACGATCCGCGCAACACCGACGGCGTCAGCCCGGACGGTGAGCTGCCGACGCTGCAGGACTACGTGGCGTCCTACCGGCTGACGCTGCGGATGAAGTGCGAGGGGCTCGACCCGGAACAGCTGGCCCGCCGGTCGGTACCGCCGTCGACCATGTCGTTGCTGGGGCTGGTCCGCCACCTCGCCGAGGTCGAGCGCGACTGGCGCAACTGGATCGTGCCGGACGACCCGGCGCCGAAACTGTACGGGTCGCGCGATGCGGACTTCGATGGCGCCGTCGGGGAGCAGGCGGTGGTCGACGCCGCCTTCGCCGATCTCGCCCGCGAGCAGGCGGCGACCGACGCGGTCATGGCCGAGTACCCGGACCTGGGTACGCGGGTGGGTCGCGACGGCATCGCCCTGCGGGAGCTGTGGGTGCACCGGGTCGAGGAATACGCCCGCCACTGCGGCCACGCCGATCTGCTGCGCGAGTGCATCGACGGCCGGGTAGGGCAGTAGCCGCCTGGCCTCGCCCGCGGCATGGGCGGCACCCGCAAATTGGTAGAAGTTTCTTATGAATCCTTGCCGAAGGTGGAGAATATCTCTAGCCTGGCGGGCATGACGGGTGCCGGCTGGGAGCTCTGGTTGCACTCGATGGCCACGCCGGAGACCGATGCCGTGGGCTGTCTGCGCGTGGCCCAGCGCCTGGGGCTGGACGGCGTGGAACTCATCGTGGACGAGGAGTACCCGGCGGCGTTGCCCCTCGATGCGGGCTCGGCGGTCATGAACGCCGTCGGGGTCGTGGCGGCCGACCTCGGCCTGCGCGTCGGAGCCCTGTGCTCGTACGTGCGCGACATCGACGCGGACTCCGAGCACCGGCGACGCGCCGCGGTGGACGAGCTGCGGCGCACGGTCGATCTCGCCACGGCGGTGGGTGCCGCACACGTGCGTGTTCTCGCTGGCCACGACCACGACGGCGATGTGCGGCCGGCGGCCGTGCGCCGCGCCGCACGGTCGCTCGCGGAGGCGTCCGAGCACGCCGGCGAGGCCGGCGTCAGCCTGAACGTCGAGAACCACATGGACACGCTGGCCACCAGCGCCCGCGCCACACGCCAGCTGGTCGAGGCCGCCGCGGCGCCGGCCGTGGGCATTCTCTACGACCAGGCGAACCTGGCGATCATGGCCGCCGAGGGCGCCGCGACGGCGGTGCGTCTCCAGGCCTCGTACATCCGGCACGTCCACCTGAAGAACTTCCTCCCCGGCGTGCCGGAGCGGCGCCCCGCCGGCCTGGCCGCGGGCGTCGTCGACTGGCGGACGGTCCTGCCGCTGCTGGGCTTCCACTGCGGCGCCGTGACCTTCGAGTACGAACGCCGCTGGTTCCCGGACCAGCTGCCGCCCGCTGAGCTCGGCCTGCCCCCCGACATCGCCTGGTTGCGCGGCATCCGAGCGTCCAGCTGACTGTCAACGATCCCGTGAGATGAGGTCCCGCATGCGCATCGTGAGTTTCCGCCGCCCGGCCGGTTCGGCGACCACAGTCGGCTGGGGGGTCGTCGTGGTACCGGACGGCCGAGCAGTGGACGACGGCGACCCGCCGGGCGACGCGATCGTCTGCGACGCGACGAGGTCCGGCCTGCGGGTGCCGCCCGACGTGACGGCCCTGCTGGAGCTGCCGGCCCACTCCCGGGACGCCGTCCTCGCCGAGGTGCACGCGGTGGCGTCCGCCGGGCAGGGGCCCGACGAGGTTTTCGCCGCCCTCGACGAGCTCGAGCTGCTCGGGCCGATCACCCGGCCGCGCCGGAACGTCTTCGCCGTGGGTGCGAACTACCGCGGGCATGTCGAGGAGTCGGCGCATTCGGCCGCGGCGCCCGCGCGGCCGATCTTCTTCACCAAGGCGTCGACGACGGTCACCGGCCCCGGTCCGGTGCCGGTCGACCCGGCGCTGACGGAGCGGGTCGACTGGGAGGTCGAGCTCGCCGTCGTGCTCGGGGACGGTGGCCGGTACCTGTCGCGAGCGGCGGCCGAGGCCGCCGTCTTCGGGTACACGGTGGCCAACGACCTCTCCGCCCGCGACCAGCAGCACGGTCGTCCGGAGGGCCAGTGGTTCCTCGGCAAGAGCCTGGACGGCTTCTGCCCGCTCGGTCCCTGGATCGTCACCCGCGACCAGATCGACGACCCGCACCGGCTGGGGTTGTCCTTGACGGTGAACGGCGTCGCGAAGCAGAACTCGACCACCGCGGACATGGTCTTCGACATCCCCGGCCTCCTGGTCGAGCTGTCCCGCTTCGTCACCTTGCTGCCGGGGGACGTGCTGCTGACCGGCACTCCGGAGGGGGTCGGTGACGCGCGGACGCCGCCGGAGTACCTCGCGCCCGGCGACACCGTCGAAGCACACGTGGAAGGCATCGGCACACTGGTGACGACGATCGTCGCGGGCGGCGCGGCGTGACGACGGGGATCGTCGCCGTCGCGATGAGCGACGACCTGCGGCACCGGCTGATCAGCGACCGCGACTGGGACCGGCTGGCGGCCGTCGCCGAGGTGCGCCCGGTGCCCGACGCCGCGGCCGACCCGGGCGCCGTCGACGGCGCCGACGTCTGCATCACCGGCTGGGACACGCCGTCGCTGCCGTTCTCGTGGCTCGTCGGCGGCGACCGGCCCGTTCTGGTGGCACACACCGGGGGATCGGTGCGGCACCTCGTGCCGGCGGCCGCACTGGACCACGGTGTCCGGATCACCCAGGTGGCGGCCGTGCTGGCCGAGGCGGTGGCCGAATTCGCGGTGATGTCGATCATCGCCGGGCTGCGCGACGCGGTGTCCTTCGCCACGGCCATGCGCGCCGGCGAGTCCTGGGCCGCGCTGGCCGCCCGACCACCAGGCCGGCTGCTGCGCGACCAGGTGGTCGGCATCGTCGGCGCCAGCCGCACCGGCCGGGCGACGCTGCGACGGCTGCGCCCGTTCGGCTGCCACTGCCTGGTGTACGACCCGTTCATCGACGACGTCGAGGCGGCCGGCCTCGGCGCGCAGCGGATCGACCTGCCCGCGCTCCTGCGCGCCGCCGACGTCGTGTCGCTCCACGCGCCGGTGCTGCCGGAGACGCGAGGCATGATCGGCGCCGCCGAGATCGACGCGCTTCGCCCGGGCGCGCTCGTGGTCAACACGGCGCGGTCCGCGCTCGTCGACAGCGATGCCCTGCTGACCGCGGCGCGGGCCGGGCGCGTGCGGGTCATGACCGACGTCTTCGACACCGAGCCGCTCCCGCCCGACGACCCGTGGCGGCACTGCGACGGCGTGGTGGCGACGCCGCACATCGCGGCGCTCACCGCCGAGACACTGCGCGACCAGGGGGCCGTGACGGTCGACGAGGTGCTCAGGTTCCTGGCCGGGAAGCCGTTGGAGCACGAGATGTCCAGAGCCGCGTACGACACGTACGCGTGAGGGCGGATCCGCTTCGGCGGACCCGCCCTCACGGGCGTTCAGCGGCAGACGGTCACAGGTCGTCGAGCGGGAGGTGCAGCCGGGCGGAGCCGGACGGCACCGTGTTCTGCTGCATCAACGTGCCGACCTGCGTCGCCGTCAGAGCCTGGTTCAGCAGCCACACCTCGTCGACGGCGCCGCTGAGCGGGCTCTGCCCGTCCGGCCGCTGGCCGACATGGATGCCGTAGGACGCGCCGAAGGACAGCGACCCGGTCACGGGGCCGGCGGCGTCTGCCAGCACGCCGTCGACGTACAGCGACGTCCCGCCGGTGTCCCGAGTCAACGCGACGTGGTGCCATTCGCCGTCGGCATACGCGCCGGGCGCCTCCAGCGACGCCGTCGTCGTCCCGTCGTTGAGATTGGCCCGGATGCGGCTCTGGCCGGGCTCCAGCCGGACCCACCACTGCGGGTGGCTGGCGCCGTAGTCGTGTGCCCACAGGATGGCCTGGTCGGAGGCCTCCGTGCTGCGGAACCAGGCCGACGCGGTGAACGGCTGGCTGGCCACCCGGATGCTCGAGTGGTCGGCCACCTCCACGTGGTCGGCGTGGGACAGCTCGGCCGCGTCGGCGAACGGGCCGTCGACCGGCGCCGCGCAGCCCACGACTGTGACGGTGTTGCCCTGACCGGAGGTGTCGGGCGTCGCCTGGGGGCCGCTTGCGCACTCGACGGTGTCCAGCGGCAGGTGCGCCACCGTCGCCGTCGCCGGCCCGGTGTTCGACGTCATCAGCGTGCTGACCTGCGCCGCGGTGAGGGCCTGGTCGAACAGCCACACCTCGTCGGCCGCGCCGCGCAGCGGGTTGTTGACGCCGTCGACGCGTGCGCCGACCCGGATGCCCGTGCGCGGATCGCCGGAGATCGAGCCGGAGATCGCCGGCACGGCCGGGGCCGCCACGCCGTCGACGTACAGCGTCACGCCGCTGCTGGAGCGGGTGAGTGCGACGTGGTGCCACTGGCCGTCGGCGTAGGCGCCGTCCACGCGGATCGTCCGGGCGTCCCCGGCGGTCTCGAGCTGCGCCACGACGTCCCCCGACTGGAGCCGTATCCACCACGTCGGCTCGCCCTCGATGCGCGAATAGGCCCAGAACAGGGCCTGGGAGAACGTCGAGTCGGTGCTGCGGAACCAGGTGGCCGCCGTGAACTCCCCGCTGCCGAACTCCAGGTCGGCGTCGGCCGGGAGCTCGACGTAGTCGCCGGCCATCGCCATGCCGGTGCCGAACCGGGCACCGACGAGCTGCGGGTCCCCGCTCACGAGGCCGTCGTGTCCGTTGCCTGAGGTGTCCGGCGTCACCGGCTCGGGATCCGGCGTGCCGTCCAGGAGCGCGAGCGGCACGACGGCGAAGCTGATGCGGTGGCTGTAGAACAGCTCGACCTCGTCGTACAGCCGCTCGCCGTTCTCGAACAGCACGCCGATGCTCTGGCCGCCGAGGTCGATCAGATCCGAGTAGCCGGACGGGCCGTCGTACAGCCGCAGGCTCTCCTGCCAGGTGGTGCCGTCGTCGAAGCTGGACGACAGCGTCAGGTTCTCCCGCGCGGTGGGGTGGCCCGGCGCGGAGAAGACCAGCCGGCTGCCGTGGGCCGGGTCCGCGACGTTGATCACCGAGCCGCCGATCTCGGTCGTGACGACCCCGTCCATCGGGCCGAACGTCGCGTCGAACGTCTCGCCGCCGTCGCTGCTGGTGGTGTCGACGCGCAGGCCGGCACTGTCACCGCGCTGGTCGCGGGCGTTGAAGTAGAGCGTTCCGTCGTCGAGCTCCACCGCAGTCGACTCGTGCGGGTGGTAGCCGGTGGTCTGCGGCTGGTCCACCGCGCCGAGCTGCCAGGTCGCGCCGTCGTCGTCGCTGTACAGCGCGTGCGCGCCGAGCAGGCTCGGATCCAGGCAGTCGATGCCCGAGCCCGGAGGCGGGAAGATCGAGTGGTTGCCGGGAATGACCAGCCGGCTCGGGTGGTCCGGATCCGTCATGGTGACGCCGTGGCCGGGACCGCCGACGAAATGGCCCCAGTTGGCCGGCTTGACGGCGGCGGTCACCTCGGTGAGGTCGATCCAGGTCTCGCCGTCGTCGGTGCTGTGGATCATGAATGAGCGGCGGGTCTCCTCCGCGGTGGCGTTGCCGCAGCGGACGTCCTCGCCGGTGACGTTTCCGCCGGTGCGGGTCATGTTGAGGACGAGGTCGCCCTCGTCGGTGACCATCGGCACCGGGTTGCCCCACTTGTTCGGGCCGGCATCGGCGACGACCGTGAAGTCGGTCCAGGTGAGGCCGCCGTCCACGGATCGCTTCATGACCATGTCGATGTCGCCGTTGTCGTCGGCGTCGCCGACCCGGGCCTCGGCGAAGGCCAGCAGGTCGCCGTCGGGCGTCTCGATGATCGCGGGGATGCGGAACGAGTGGTAGCCGTTCTCGCCGCGCTCGAAGACGGTGCTGGCGGTGACGCCGTCGGCGAACGGGGTCGCGGCGGCTGTGGATGGGGAGGTGGACAGTGCCGCCGCGCACAGGAGCACGGCGGCGGCCGGTGCGGCCGCGCGGTAGCAGCGGCGCCGGCGGGTGCGTTCGGACATGGCTCTCCTTCGATTCGCTGTGATCGGGGTACACGCGCAGGGAGATCACCGGGACGCGCGGTGGCGTCCACGGCATGGTCCGGACGTCGGGCGGCGCGGTGGCCCCCGGGCGCGGGCCGCGACGGGTGCGGACATGACGGGGCGGCGCTCAGCGACCGGCGCCGGGCGACAGCCCGGCGGACGTCCCTGCGGACGTCTCGGCGGAGAGGTAGATGTGGTCGATGAGGCGCATGGCTCGCCAGCAGTCCGCGATCGACGCGATGGGCGGCCGGCCGGTGCGCAGCCGGTCGAGCGTGTCGACCACGAACCGTACGTAGCGCTCGCTGATCGACAGGCCGCGGCGGACCCGCTCGCCGGACGACGTCGCCACGACCACGTCGGAGCGGCGTTCGACGATGTAGGCGCCCGGGCCGGCAACCCGGAACTCCTGGTCGCTGGCGTCGATGTGGCCGTGGGTGTATCCGGCTTCGAGTCCGAAGATGCCGCCGTCGACCCCTCTGACCAGCGCAGCGGCATAGTCCTCGACCTCGCCGCGGTACAGGCCGGAGGACGTGGCGGCGGCCAGCACCACCGGATCGCCGCCGGTGAGTTCGCAGATGGCGTCCGCGCCGTGGCTGCCGAGGTTCCGCAGCGCGCCGCCGCCGGAGACCTCGGCCTGCAACATCCACGGCACGCCCTCGTGGACGTACCGGACCGGTGCGCCGTTGATGACGCGGAAGTGGCCGTGGACGACGGTCGAGAGATGGCCCGCCGTGCGCAGCGCTCGCAGTTCTTCCCAGAACGGGCCGTAGCGGTTGATGAACGCGACGGCCCCGAAGGCACCGGCGCGTTCGACCAGTGACACCAGCGGCTCGATCTGCACGCTGTCGAGCCCCGAGGGCTTCTCGATCGCGAACGGGATGCCGGCCTCGACGAGCCGCTCGGCGAGCGCCGCGGCCTCCGCGTGCCGGGGCATCGCCCACACGACGTCGAAGCCGCCGGCCTCGAGCAGGTCATCGACAGTGGGGTAGACCGGGCAGTCGAGTTCGCGAGCCCAGCGTTCCGCGGCCGCTCGGTCATGCGGCTCGCATACGGCCGTCACCAGGGCCGATGCCGCCGCGAACCCGCGGACGTGCATGCCCGTGTGCCAGTGGCCGGCACCGGCGAGCGCCACCCGGAACCTCGTCATCTCTGTGCCTCCATGGGCGGCACCCTAGCGAGTGGTGGAAACTTTTGCTAGGTATCAGTTTTCTCCATTGACAACGGATCGGGCCCGCGAATACGGTGCTCGGAACGTGCAGGGCCAAGGAGGGTTGTGCAACACCGACGGGCGACGGGGGGCCGAAGGTCCCCCAGAGTCCTCGGTCCAGGGCGAATGTCGATTGGAGAGAGTTCGCGATCGTTGCGCAACCCGACTTCTGAATGAGACTGCAGAAGGGAAGGCGCGATGACGCGCGGACCGTGGTTGGGATCCAGGTACACGAGGCGCCGTGTGCTCCAGCTGGGCGGCGCCGCCGCCCTGCTCACCGTGACGGGCTCGGCCTGCTCCGGCGGCGATGACGGTGACGGCGGCGACCCCGCCGGTGGGGGAGCGGAGAAGGGGCTCGAGGCGCCGTCGCTGGCCGAGCGCGTGGCCGCCGGTGAGCTGCCGCCCGTCGCGGAGCGGCTGCCTGCCACACCGCTGGTCGTCGAGCCGGTCGACGCCATCGGGCGGTACGGCGGCGACTGGAGGACGGCGCTGCTCGGGCCCGGCGACGTGGCCTGGCTCGCCCGCACGGCCGGATACGAGTTGCTGATGCACTGGAGCATCGACTTCGCCGAGCCGGTGCTCAACATCGCCGAGTCGGTCGAGCAGGAGGACGGCGGCCGGGCCTACACCATCGCCCTGCGCCAGGGTATGAAGTGGTCCGACGGCGCCCCGTTCACCGCCGACGACATCGTCTTCGCCTATACCGACGTCATCGCCAACGACCAGCTCCTGGGCGTGCCGCGCTGGCTGACGACGGTGAGCGGCCAGCCCGCGGCCATCGAGAAGATCGACGACGTCACCGTCCGGTTCACCTTCGCCGAGCCGCAGGGCCTGTTCATGCACAACCTCTGCATGCCCGACGAGGGCGGCCTGCTCACCAGCTATCCGCGCCACTACCTCGAGCAGTTCCACGCCACGTACAACCCGGACGTGGCCGCCGTCGCCGCCGCCGAGGGCGCCGCGGACTGGGTCGAGCTGTTCACCTCGAAGGTCGGCTTCTCGATCCTGCTCGACTCCGGCTTCTGGCAGAACCCCGAGCTGCCCCGTCTCAACGCCTGGGTGGTCACGACGCCGCTGGGGGCGAGTGAGCAGGTGGTGCTGGAGCGCAACCCGTACTACTTCAAGACCGACCCAGACGGCTCCCAGCTGCCATACCTCGACCGCGTCGTGTACACCGTGGTCAGCGACGAGGAGCTGATGCTGCTGCAGGCCACCAACGGTGAGCTCGACATGCACATGCGGCACATCAACTCGCTCACCAACAAGCCGGTCCTCGCCAACAGCCGTGAGGACGGCGACTACGACTTCTTCGACATCGTCGACGGCAAGATGAACCAGGCCGTCATGGCGCTCAATCTCGTGCACCCTGACCCGGTGCTGCGCGAGGTCTTCCAGAACCGGGACTTCCGCATCGGGCTGTCCCACGCCATCGACCGCCAGGAGCTGATCGACGCGGTCTTCCAGCAGCAGGGCGAGCCGTGGCAGGCCGCGCCGCGCGAGGAGTCGGACTTCTACGACGAGGAGTTCGCCAAGCAGTACACCGAGTACGACGTCGACCTCGCGAACGAGCACCTCGACCGCGCCGGCTACGTCGAGCGCGACGGCGACGGCTTCCGGCTGCGCCCCGACGGCGCCCGCATCTCCTTCGCGCTCGACGTCGCCACCCCCAGTCTCTTCCCGTTCCACCCCGACGTCGCCGAACTCGTGGCCGGGTACTGGCGCGAGGTCGGCATCGACGCGCGCATGAACCCGATGGACCGGTCGCTGTTCATCGAGCGTCGCGAGGCGAACCTGCACGACGCCGCCGTCTGGGTGGGTGACGGCGGTCTCCTGGACGGACTGCTCGACCCGCGTTACTACTTCCCGTCGCACACCGGTTCCAACTGGGGCGTCCCCTGGGCCAACTGGTACAACAGCGCCGGCGACCCGCGCGAGGAGCCGCTGCCCCGCATCCGGGAGCAGATGGCGTTGTACGACCAGCTGCGGGCGACCCCTGACGACGAGGCGCGCAAGGAGGTCTTCCGGCAGATCCTGGCGATCTCGAAGGAGGAGTTCTGGCTCATCGGGACGGTGCTGCCCATGGGCGGCTACGGCATCGTCAAGAACTCCTTCCGCAACGTCTACGAGCCGATGCCGGTCTCCGCGGTCTATCCCGAGCCCGGCCCGAGCCGTCCCGAGCAGTACTTCCATGCCTCCTGAGGACGACGACATGACCGAGGTGCGCAGGTCGCGGCCCAACGTGCTGGTGATATTGACCGACCAGCAGTTCGCCGGCGCGATGAGCTGCGCCGGCAACCCGGACCTGAGCACGCCCGCGATGGACGCACTCGCTTCCGCCGGGGTGCGGTTCCAAAATGCCTACTGCGCCCAGCCGCTGTGCAGCCCGTCCCGGGCGAGCATGATGACCGGCCTCATGCCGCACCAGACCGGCGTCACCGGCAACGCGGCGGCGATGGACGACACGCTGCGCAAGAGGCAGCTCGGCTACCTGTTCGCCGACGCCGGCTACGACTGCGCCTACGGCGGCAAGTGGCACCTGCCGGACTACGACATGGTCGGCGACTACGGGTTCGGGCGGGTGTTCGGCTTCGGCGACGACCACCTCGCGGACGACTGCGTTGCCTTCATCCGGGAGGCGCGCGACCGCCCGTTCTTCCTCGTGGCCGCCTTCGACAACCCGCACAACATCTGCGAGTGGGCCAGGAACGAGCCGCTGCCGTGGGGCGACGTCCCCGACGCCGCCACCGACGAGTGCCCGACCCTGCCGGCGAACTTCCCGATCGCGCCGTACGAGCCCGAGCTGATCCGCATCGCGCAGGCCCAGTTCCCGCGGTGGTACCCGGTCGCCGGCTGGTCCGACGACCACTGGCGGCACTACCGGCACACCTACTACCGGCTGTGCGAGAAGGTCGACGCCGAGATCGGCCGGCTGCTCGACGCCGTCCGCACGGCCGGGCTGGAGGAGGACACGCTGATCCTGTTCTCCAGCGACCACGGCGACGGCATGGGCGCGCACCGCTGGAACCAGAAGTGGACGCTCTACGAGGAGTCGGTCCGCGTCCCGTTCATCGTCTCCTGGAAGGGCGTCACCACGCCCGGGGCGGTGTCGGGCGACCTCGTGTCGGCCGGCGCCGACGTCCTGCCCACGCTGTGCGACCTCGCCGGCATCGACGCGCCGGACGGTCTGGCCGGCGCCAGCCTGCGTGACGTCTGCGAGGGACGGGGCAGCGGCGCGCGGCCGGACCAGGTGGTGGTCGAGACCCGGTGGGACTCGCCGGTGCTGCCGCACGCCTACGGCCGCATGCTGCGCACGCGCCGGTACAAATACGCGGTCTACGCGTGGGGCCGCAATCGGGAGCAGCTGTTCGATCTCGAGACCGACCCGGGGGAGATGGTGAACCTCGCCCAGGACGCCCGGCACGGGATGGTGCTCGACGAACACCGCTCCCGGCTGGCCGGCTGGTGCGACCGCACCGGCGACGATTTCCTCCGCGTCCGCCTGCGCGGCTGACGACCAAGACGGCCGCTGTGCGGCTACCGTGTGATCGGAATTGGAGCATGACATGACCTCCGAGCCCTTGCCTGGGAAGCCCGAGGCGGCGGATGCGCCGTCCTGCCTGGAGCGGCTGCGCCGCGCCCGCCCGAACCTCAGCGGCGCGCGGGCGCAAGTGGCCGACACGATCCTGGCCGACCCGTGGAAGGCGCGTGGCGTCGCGATCCAGGTCTTGGCGCAGGCCGCGGGCGTCTCGGAGAACGCCGTCAGCCGGCTCACCCACGCGCTCGGCTACTCCGGCTACCGCGAGTTCGCGCAGGCGCTGTCGCTCGACCTGGGCAAGACGCTGGGCTTCGCCCACTCCCACCCGGTCGACCTCGCGCTGGAGGCCAGGGCCGGCACCGGCGGCGTCAGCGACCTCATCCAGCGGGTGATGGCGCTGGAGGTCGAGTGCATGCAGGACACGCTGGCCAACCTCTCCGAGCCGGCCCTGCGGCACGTCGTGAACCGCCTCGCGACGGCGCCGTCGGTGCTGCTCGTGGGCACCGGGACGGCCGCTCCGCTGTGCCAGATGCTGTCGTACCGCCTGGCGAGCATCGGCGTCGCCGTGGCGTGGACGTCGGATCCGATGGTGATGCTGGCGCAGGTGTCGCGGTTGCGTCCCGGGGACCTCGTGCTCGGCATCTCCTACTCCGGCCGGTCCCGCGACACCGTCCAGGCGCTGCACTACGCCAGGAGCCACGGGGTCGAGACCGCCGCGTTGACGGCGAACCCGCAGTCACCGCTGGGCGACGTCGTCGAGACCTCGCTGACCATCTTCAGCGCCGCCGTGTCGCGCGGGGCGGCCCAGTTCAGTGCCCGGGTGGCCGGCCTGGCGCTGCTCGAGGCCATCGCGACGGCCGTGGCCGAGGCCAAGGGCGGCACGTCGCTGGCGGCGCTGGACGAGCTCGGCGCCAGTCAGGAGCGGCTCAACGACCTGCCACCGGAGTGGCGCGGCGACTGATTCTCTTTCCCTTGTGCGACTCGCCGCCGCCTGTGACCTCGCGGTCGGCCCCCGGGCCGCCCGGGCGCTCCCTGGTGCCCTTTCCCGTCTTTCGACGTGTGCCGATCACCCGACCTCCTGGGGGTGTCGTTTCTCCATGGCCGCATTCCTGGCGCGCCGGCTGCTGTACATGGTGCCGACGGTGTTCCTGATCTCGCTGGTGGCGTTCGTCATCATCCAGTTGCCGCCCGGCGACTATTTGACGACCCTCGTGGCGCAGTACGCCGCACAGGGAGAGTCGTTGGACCAGGCCCAGCTGGACGCTCTGAACCAGCGCTACGGCCTGGACGATCCGTTCTACGTCCAGTACTGGAAGTGGATCTCGGGGATCCTCTTCCACCTCGACTTCGGGCAGTCGTTCGAGTGGAGCCGGTCGGTGTCCAGCCTGCTGGCCGACCGGCTGCCGTTGACCATGGCACTCGCGGGGCTGACCTTGCTGCTGACCTGGATCGTGGCGGTACCGCTCGGCGCGTACTCCGCCGTGCGGCAGTACTCGATCGGCGACTACCTCGCCACGACGATCGGGTTCCTCGGCCTCGCGACCCCCAACTTCCTGCTCGCGCTGGTGATGCTGTGGGTCGCCTTCAGCACGTTCGGGCTGTCGGTGGGCGAGGCCAACCCGGTGACGTTCGCCATCGCGATCCTGGTGCTCGGCACCGCCGGTACTGCCGGGCTGATCCGCATCCTGCGCGCCAACCTGCTCGACGAGCTGCGAAAACCGTACGTGGTGGCGGCCCGCGCTCAGGGCCTGCCCGAGGGCAGGCTGCTGGTGCGCTATCCGCTGCGGGTGGCGATGAACCCGTTCTTCTCGACGATCGGCTGGTTGCTGCCGAGCCTCGTCGGCGGCGAGGTGATCGTGGCCACGGTGATGAACCTCAACACCGTCGGTCCGCTGCTCCTGGGCGCGCTGCGCAGCCAGGACATGTACCTCGCCGGATCGATCATCCTCATCCTCGGCGTCCTGACCGTCGTCGGGACCCTCATCTCCGACATCGCCCTGGCCTGGCTCGATCCGCGGGTCCGGCTGCGCTACCGGTAGGGAGAGCGACATGACGCAGCAGTTGCCCCCAGCTGGGGCCGACCAGGCCACCGGCGGCGTGGCCGGGACCACGGTCGAGGACGTCGAGCCCGCGACGGTGTCGGTGGCGTCGCAGTGGCGGCTCATGTGGTGGCGGTTCCGCAAGCACAAGCTGGCGCTGGGCGGGCTCGTGGTGACGGCCCTGCTCTACTTCGTCGCCGTCTTCGCCGACTTCCTGGCGCCCTACGACTCCGGGCGGCTGGACCCCGAGTACACCTACGCGCCGCCGCAGTCGCTGCACGTGGTGGACACCAGCGAGGGATGGGACTGGGGGCTCTACGTCCACGGGTACACCGCCGAGCAGGACCCTGAGACGCTGGAGATCCGGTTCGCGGTCGACGAGAGCACCAAGGTGCCGGTCGAGCTGTTCACCCGCGGCCCGTCCTACCGGCTGTTCGGGCTGTTCGAGACGAACATCCACCTGATCGGCCCGGCCGACCCGGACGGCCCGCCGATGTACCTCCTCGGCGCCGACCGGCTCGGCCGCGACCAGCTGTCGCGCATCATCCACGGCACCCGGGTCTCCATGTCGGTGGGCCTGGTGGGCGTCGCGATCGCGTTCGTGCTCGGCATCACGCTGGGCGGAGTGTCGGGCTACCTCGGCGGCCGGGTCGACACCGTCATCCAGCGCATGGTCGAGTTCTTCATGTCGCTGCCGACCCTGCCGCTGTGGCTGGGACTGGCCGCCGCGGTACCCACCGACTGGGGTCCGCTGACGCGCTACTTCATGATCACGGTCGTGCTCTCGTTCGTCGCGTGGACGAGCCTGGCTCGTGAGGTGCGCGGCCGCTTCCTGTCGCTGCGCGAGGAGGACTTCGTCATGGCCGCCAGGCTCGACGGGGCGGGCCGCCGGGCGATCATCTTCGGTCACATGCTGCCGTCGTTCACGTCGCATCTCATCGCGACGCTGACGCTGGCGATCCCCGCCATGATCCTGGCCGAGACGGCGCTGTCCTTCCTGGGCCTGGGCCTTCAGCCACCGGTCGTGTCGTGGGGGGTGCTGCTGCAGGAGGCACAGCAGATCAGGGTGATCTCGACGGCGCCGTGGCTGCTGCTGCCAGGCCTGGCGGTCGTGATCGCCGTGCTGTCCCTCAACTTCCTGGGCGACGGGCTGCGCGACGCCGCCGATCCGTATCGACGATGAGCAGACGAGGACGGGACCCGCAATGACTCCGCACAGCGACGACAGCAACCGCCGCGCCGCCGCCGTGGCCGAGAAGGACGTCGCCGCGCCGGCCGATCCGACTGCCGTCGGGCGCGAGCTGGCCGCGACCGGGACGATCCTGCGGATCGACGGGCTGCGCACCTACTTCCACGGCGACGAGTCGGTGGTGAAGGCCGTCGACGGCGTCAGCCTCGACGTGCCGCGCGGCCGCACCATGTGCGTCGTCGGCGAGTCCGGCTGCGGGAAGTCGATCACCGCACGGTCGGTGCTCGGGCTCATCGATCCGCCCGGGCGGATCGAGGGCGGTCACCTCTGGTGGCACCCGGACCCCGAGGCGCCGGCCGTCGACCTCGCCGGGCTCGACCCACGGGGCGACGCGATCCGGCAGGTCCGCGGCGGGCAGATCGGCATGGTGTTCCAGGAGCCGATGGCGTCGCTGTCGCCGATGTACACGATCGGCGACCAGCTGGTCCAGGCCATCCGGCTGCATCGCGCGGTGACCCCGGCCGAGGCCCGGGAGCTGGCGATCGCGCAGCTGCGCCGCGTCGGGATCCCGCAGCCGGAGCGCCGGTTCGACGCCTACTCGTTCCAGCTGTCCGGCGGCATGTGCCAGCGGGTGATGATCGCCATCGCGCTGTCCTGCGACCCGGCGCTGCTCATCGCCGACGAGCCCACCACCGCGCTCGACGTGACCACCCAGGCCCGCATCCTCGACCTGATCGCCCAGCTCCAGGAGGAGACCGGGATGTCGGTGATGTTCATCACCCACGACCTCGGCGTGGTGGCCGAGATCGCCGACGACGTGACCGTGATGTACCTGGGCACCGCGGCCGAGCAGGGCTCGGTCACGGACATCTTCGACCGGCCGCGGCACCCCTACACGCAGGCGCTGCTGGCGTCGGTGCCCACACTCGGGCAGGCCAGGAAGGAGCGGCTGGCCGCGATCGCCGGCATGGTCCCGTCGCCGGAGAACCGGCCCGTCGGGTGCCCGTTCCACACGCGGTGCCCGTCGGTCATGCCTGGGCTGTGCGACGTGACGGCGCCGGCGGTACGGCCGCTCGGCGACCGGCACGCGGCGGCCTGCCACCTGCTCGACCCCGGCCTCCAACGGCCTCCGGTCACGGCGCCGCCGGCGGCACCGGCCACCGCGCCGGTCGCGGCCGCGCCGCCGGCGGCCGCGGGTGCGGTGCCGCCGGCGACGGAGCCCCTGCTGTCCGTACGAGGCCTGCGGATGACGTTCCCGGTCAAGAAGGGGTTCTTCGGCCGCACGGTGGGCCATGTCCAGGCCGTCGACGACGTCGACCTCGACGTCTTCCCCGGCGAGACGCTGGGCCTGGTGGGTGAGTCCGGCTGTGGCAAGACGACCCTGGGCCGCTGCATCGTGCGGGCGCTGGATCCAACGGCGGGCACCGTGCTCTACCGCGATCCGGACACCGGGGCGGCGGTCGACCTGGCCCGGCTCGGGCCCAAGGAGCTCCGGCCGTACCGCGAGCAGGTCCGGGTGATCTTCCAGGACCCGTTCGGGTCGCTGAACCCGCGCAAGACGCTGCTGCAGCTGATCTCCGAGCCGCTGCGCCGCATCCACTCCGCGAAGCTGGACAGCACCGTCGAGGACCAGGTGGCGGCGATGCTGCGACGCGTCGGCCTGCGGCCGGAGTACCTGCGGCGCTACCCGCACGCCTTCTCCGGCGGGCAGCGGCAGCGCATCAACATCGCCCGGGCCCTCATCACGCGGCCGCGGCTGGTCATCGCCGACGAGGCCGTCTCCGCACTCGACGTGTCGATCCGCGCGCAGATCCTCAACCTGCTCCGCGACCTACAGGACGAGTACCGGCTGACGTACCTGTTCATCTCGCACGACCTGTCCGTGGTGGAGCACGCCTGCGACCGCGTCGCCGTCATGTACCTGGGCCGGATCGTCGAGCAGGCCAGGACCGTGGACCTGTTCCGCGGGCCGCGGCATCCCTACACCGAGGCGCTGCTGTCGGCCGTGCCGGTGCCGGACCCGCACCTGCGCGGCGCCGGCCGCCGGATCAGGCTCGCCGACGAGCTCCCCGACCCGAGCGCGCCGCCCCCCGGCTGCCGGTTCCACACCCGGTGCCCGCACCGCCAGGAGACGCGCTGCGACACCGAATCGCCGGCGCTGGCACGGGCCGGCGCCGGGGACGGCCCGGCGCACTTGGCCGCCTGCCACTTCAGCACGACGTTGGCCCTCCGCGGCGTCGCCGGCCCCACCGGCGACGAGGAAGGAACACGTCCTTGATCATCGACAGGGCTGAGGTCGTCGTCACGAGTCCGGACCGCAACTTCGTGACCCTCAAGCTGACCACCGACGACGGCTTGACCGGGCTCGGCGACGCGACGCTGAACGGCCGCGAGCTGGCGGTGGTGTCCTACCTGCGCGACCACGTGGTGCCGCTGCTGATCGGCC